>NZ_MEHK01000001.1:0-1340833 GCF_001746425.1 Streptomyces subrutilus
CCACAGCCCCAACCCTCCTCCCCGAATCCTTCACCCCCGCCCAGACCTAATGTCCGAGCAGTCACCGGCACACAAGGGTTCATCCACCTGCGGAAATGCACAGGCTCAGGCGATACACCTTCCCCCTATGCATCCTCCCTGGGGTTCCCCCCTTGCATCCCCCCAGGGCTTCCCCCCATGCGTACCCCCATAGTTCCAGCGGCTTCCGCCGGGGACGAGCCCTGGGCCCGGGCACCCTCCAGGCAGAAACGACGCGGGACTGGACCCGACACCGGATGGACCCCCGCCCGGATGGCGCGGGGTCGTGACGGCACCTTCCCGAGCAGGACGACTACGAAGCCTCCTCGCCCACCCGCCGCGCGCTGGCGGTGCGCCCACTGCGAAGACCATTCACCGGCACCGGCTATTTGTGGATCGTGAACGCCGGAGCCGGGCCAGTAACCCGACCATGTCCGGCGCTTCCGCTTGTTCTCTATCTTCCGGCCTCGAACGGCGTCTTGGACTGAGTTGCTCTTGTGGAGATTCGTCGGACGCGGGGGCGGCCTTCGTCTGATCATGTGATCCGACTAAGGTGCACGTGACCACGGCGAAGGCCGCGAGGGTGAGTCTGCGCCCGGTTGCGGGAGAACGCCCGAGATTTGCCGGAACAGGGCGGTCAAGAGACCGACAGTCCGCTAGAAGTGGTCGGGCAGCCAGGGTTCATGTTCGCCCGTGCTGCGGACCAGTGTTCCGAGGGCGGATTCGGATCGGGAATGGACTCCTGCCATACGGGCGGTGGTGGTGCTGCGGTAGCCCCCGGCGTACCAGACGGCGAGTTGCCGCCGCGTCAGGGTGACCTGTCCTTGGGTGTGGGTCGGGGCGATCTCGGCGGCGCCGTCCTTGAAGTGCAGCAGCCATCGGTCCCAGTCGTTGCCGGTCTCGTTCTCGATCTCGATCGGCAAGTTTGTTTTGAGGTCGGCGGGCCAGCCGCGGAGCCGTACGGCCTCGGGAATGTCGAGAATGCGCAGCATCCAGGGGTGCCAGGACTCGGCGGTGGGCCGGTGGTGGCGAAGGCCGTGCAGAAGGGTGGGATAGTGCGGGAGGGATCCGCGCCGGAATTCGATGGTTTGGGCGCGGGTGTTGTGGCGGCCGAGGAAAGCGAGCATGGCCGCGGCTGTGGGCTGGCTGGCTGCCCAGAAGTCGTGGACGACCACGGTCGCGCCGTGGCGCACGTGTCGCTTCGTGGCCAGGGACAGCATCCCAGCAGTGGGGTGATTGGGCCGGTTGAATCGGTACGTCGTGAGGCCTCCCTTGTCCTCCTTCCACGTGGTCCACCAGGTAGGCCGTAGTACAGGACCGTTCCACTGCCGGGCGAGGTCGCGCTGGAGGGACTGGACCTCGTCGGTGAGACCGTGCTTGACCTCGAAGTCCTCCATGGTGAAGGACTGCTTGAGGTCGTCGGTGGCCACAAACCAGGCGAGTACGGATACGGGGGCTTCCCAGCCGAGGCGGCGAGCGTAGCCGGTGGATGATGTAGAGATCGCGGAGATCACCGCCCCCCTCTCGATGAGGGGGCGCAGGCGCTGGTCGGTCATGCGGGTTGCGAGGTGGTCGCCGCGTTCTTCTGGGGCCACACAGCCGTCGCCGAGACAGGCGCTGGGAACGGGGGAGCCTCCGAAGAACTGGTCGACGAGGAGACCAAGACCGCCGGCGACGACTCTCCCACCGCGGACGGCTACCTGAAGGTCTGCGTGGTCGCGCAGGTGGGTGATGTCGCCTATGCGGTGGCCGTAGGCGCGGGTAGCAAGTTCGTCGTACTGCTCCCACAGGCCGTCATTGGCTGGTGTGAAGCTCAGCTGTCCGCTCATGGTCGCCTTCTGGCTAGTAGTGGGTGGCGTTGCGGACGGCGTCGGCGTCCAGGGGGATGAGGAAGGTCCTGGTGAAGGTCAGCACGCACGTGTCTTCCTGGTTGTGGCCGGTCGTGTGGCAGGTGATGAGGCCGTTGCCGGGCCAGCTGTCAGAGTGCCTGCGGCTGAGGATTCGCGTCTGGGCGTACAGGGTGTCGCCGACGTGTACGGGCGCTTGGAAGCGGACACGGTCGAGCGCGAGGTTGGCACTGGTGAGACCGCTGATGCTGCGGACGCTCATACCAGCCACGAGGTTCAGTGTGACGCCGCCGCAGACCAGGATCCGACCCCACCGGGTCTGGCGGCTGTAGTGGGCGTCGGTGTGGATGGGCGCCACGTTGCCGGTCAGGGCGGTACCCAGAAGGTTGTCGGTCTCAGTGACCGTCCGGCCAGGTCGGTGCTCGATGACCAGGCCCGGGGTGAGGTCGTCGTAGGCGAGCCCGACGTTCTCGCGGATTCGCTCCTCCCCGACGCGGCGGTAGCCGTTCGGAAGACCGTCGTTCACGGGGAGCCGTCCACCTCGGAGAGGAGCGCGCGGGCGCGGTTGAAGAAGGGGGTTCCCCGCATCTGGCCGTCCACGGTGGTCACGCCGTTGCCGCTGGCGTCGGCGGCGGCCACGATGGCTCGGGCGTGTGCGATCTCGTCTTCGGAGGGGGTGAAGACCTCGTTAATCACTGCCGCGTGGCGGGGGTGCACGCACCCCTTGCCGTAGAAGCCGAGTTCCCTTGCCTGCTCGGCTTCGCGGCGCAATGCGTCGGGGTCGTCGAGTTCCCAGGTCGGGGCGTCGATGGCGGGGATGTTCGCGGCGGTGGCGGCGTTGATCAGGGCGCAGCGGGCGTAGTGGAGGGCGTCCCAGGCCAGGCCGCAGCGGACGGAGGCGGCGTAGTCGGCGGATCCGAAGATGACGCCGCCGAGCCGGGGCGCGCTCGTGATCGCCGGGAGGGTCTCGAAGGCGCGGGGGCTCTCGATCAGTGCCCAGATGTCGGGGGTGTAGCCGTCACTGTCCAGCACGCCGGCCACAAGGTCGATGTCGCGGGCGGACTCGACCTTGGGGACCACGATGAGGTCGGGCCTGGCCGTGTAGGAGGCCATGGCGATGAGGTCCTTGGTCCCCTCGATGGTCAGGGGGGAGTTCATCCGGATGCCGAGGGTGCACGGCGCGGTGGGGACGGCGAAGAACGCCTGGGCGGCGGTGCGGGCGGCCTGCTTGTCGTGGAGGGCGACGGAGTCCTCGATGTCGACGACGGCGACTGCAGCGCCGGAGTTCTGTGCGGTGGCGAACCGCTCCGGGCGCAGTCCAGGTGTGATGATCCAGGCCCGTCCGGGCCGTCGGCAGCTGACGTCCATGTTCGTGTTCACCTTTCGTCGCGCTTGCGCTGGATGAGGAGTTCGAGTCGGCCGATGGTGGCGGCGCCCTTGATCTCGCTGTCGCTGATGTCGATGGCGTAGCGGTCGGTCAGGAGGACGGACAGCTCGACGATGGTGAGGGAGTCGAACCCTGCCCCGTCGAGGCTGGCGTCGTCGGTGAGGTGGTCAGCGGGCAGCTTGAGGTCGTCGATCAGGATGCTGGTGAGGTCACCGGTCATGAGGGGTTGTCCTTCCGTTTTGTCCGGTTCAGGGGAGGTCGGGCCAGGTGAGGGTGGTAGCGCCCCAGGTCAGTCCGGCGCCGAATGCGGTGAGCAGGACGCGGTGCCGGGCTTTCAGGCGGCCGTCGGCGGTGGCCTGAGCCAGGAGGAGGGGGATGGAGGCGGCGCCGGTGTTCCCGACGTGCTCGACGTTGGTCAGCTGGCGGTCGTAGGGGACGCCGAGTTGGCGGGCGACGAAGCCGGTGATGCGGGCGTTGGCCTGATGTGGCACCAGGCGGTCGAGGTCCTCGACGTCCCAGCCAACCGCACGGGCGGCCTTGAGGGAGGCTGCGGACATGCGCTCGACCGCGTTCCGGAAGACCTCCGCTCCCTCCATGTGCAGGGTGCCGGGGTGGGAGGCCCGGATCAGGTCGGCGAGGGTACCGTCGCTGCCCAGTACCACCGGCCCGAGCGCCCCGTCCTCGCCCACGCTGCCGCCCCGTAGGACCATCGCCCCGGCGCCGTCGCCGAACAGCGGGACGGTCGTACGGTCTTCGGGGTCGGGTAGACAGGCGAGCCGGTCCGCGCCGATGACGAGGACCGCCTGCGCCGTGCCCGCCGTGATGAGTCCGCTCGCCGTCGCCAGCGCGTAGAGGAAGCCAGTGCAGCCGGCCGCCAGGTCGTACGCCGGGATACCGGTCAGGCCGAGCCGGGAGGCAACAGCGGGGGCGGTGGCCGGACAGCAGCGGTCAGGAGTGGTGGTGGCGACCACCAGCGCCTCGACCGCCACCGGCGTTGAACCGGCCAGAGCCTGGGTGGCGGCCTGGACAGCGAGGTCTTCGGTGGAGAGATCCACTCCCGCGATGTGGCGCTGAGCGATGCCGGTGCGGGAGCGGATCCATTCGTCTGTGGTGTCCAGGCGGGCGGTGAGGTCGGCGTTCGAGACGACGGCCGAGGGCAGGGCAGCGCCGACGCCGCAGACGACCGCAGCCCGCGCTTGCGGCCCGGGTGCGGTGGCGGCGGTCATCGGTCGGCTGCCTTCAGCTGCTGGGCGACCTCGCCGATCATGTCCTCTTGACCTGCGACGACCTGGCGCTCGCCGAGCGCGAGGAACAGGTCGACGGGGTCGACGCCCTCGCGGCGGGCGGTTTCCAGCACCGGTTGCTTGAAGCCGGAGAACACTCCGGCCACGCCGCTGACGAGGGCGATCGAGTCGATGACTGGTGGGGCCTTCATCAGCCGTTCCTCGGCGACGTCCGCCGCGGCCAGCACCTGGCGCAGGTCGATCCCAGTGTCGAAGCCGCGGCGTTCGAGCACGGCCACGAGCACTTCGAGCTGCGTGTTGCCTGCCCCGGCGCCGAACCCGCGGGCGGTGGCGTCGATGATGCCGGCCCCGGCCTCTACGGCGGCGAGCGAGTTCGCCACGGCCAGGGAGAGGTTGTTGTGGCCGTGGAAGATGACCGGCACGTCAACTGCTTCGGTGATGGCGTGGATGCGTCCGATGACATCGGCCGGGAGGTAGTGGCCGGCTGAGTCCATGATGCCGACGGCCTGCGCGCCGAACTGCACCAGCAGAGAGCACTGTGCGGCGAGCTGGTCGGGGCTGGCCATGTGGCTCATGAGTAGTACGCCCTGGGCTTCTGCGCCGAGGTCGCGGGCGATACCGAGGTGGCGTTCGGTGATGTCGGCCTCGGTGCAGTGTGCGGCGATGCGGACCACGTCGGCGCCGTGGTGGACAGCGGCGTGCAGGTCGTCGGCAGTGCCCCAGCCGGGGGCCATGAAGACGCCCATCTTGGAGCGGGTGAGCGCATCTCGGACGGTGGTGAGCATGACCGGGTCGGGGAGCTTGGCCCGGCCGATCTGGAGGCTGGAGGCACCCAGGCCATTGCCGTGGCCGACCTCGACCACCGCCACCCCTGCGGCGTTGGCGGCGGTGGCGTAGGCGTGGAGCTGGTCGGCGTCGAGCTGGTGGCCGACGGCGTGGTGGCCGTCGCGCAGCGTCGGGTCGTGAATGAGCACGTGGCGCCGCTGCTGGTGCGTGGAGTCGTCCATGGGGAGTTTTCCCTTCACCGGGCGGCGTACTGCTCAGCGAGCAGCACGGCGGCGGCGTTGATGATGTCGAGGTTTCCGGCGTATGCGGGGATGCGGCCGCCGGTGGCTGCTACTTCCACCGCGACCGAGATCCGGTCTTTGTCCACGGCGACGGCAGTGACCTTGAACCCGGGCGTGAACGCGCGCACGTCTTCGGCGGCGGCTGCGATGCTCGTACGGACGGGTGCCGGGCGGATGCCCTCCGCAAGCACGGTCATGGCCACCCGGAATGGCGGGGCCGGCTGTGCCGGGCTGAGGTTGACCAGCACCTTGACGCCCTTGGTGCCGGTGAAGGAGCGGATCGCGGCGGCGGTGGTGGCGATGTACTGGTCGAGGTTGAGCCGGGTGGCCCGGCCGGCGCTCGCGCTGGCCCCGGTGGATACCACTTCGATGTAGGTGGGGGTGCACCGCTGGGAGATCGCGTGAAGGAGGGGGATGGCCGCCTGCCCGCCGCAGCTGACCAGGTTGATGTGCCGGTGCCCGGCCGCCTGGGCGCCATTGATGCTCGGCACAATCACCGTCCCGAGCCCGGTGGGAGTCAGGTCGATCAACGTGGTGTCGGTGCTCTGCAGGGCGGCCCAGTGTTCGGCGTGGCTGTCGGCGTTCGTGGCGTCGAAGACCAGGTCGAGCGGCCCGGCCTTCAGCAGGGAGGCGATCCCGCCGGTGGCCGTGGCGTACCCCATCTCTGTAGCCCTCCGCAGGCCCAGGCTCTCCCGGTCACGGCCCGCGACCAGGCGAAGGTCCAGCTTTTTCGACCGCTGGATCTTCTCTGCGAGGTCGATCCCGATGAGGCCGGCGCCAAGTACCGCGACACGGGGGCGTCGTTCATCTGCAGCCATGGGCCGCTCCTTCTTCAAGGAATGTTCATCTGGGGTGCAGCGCGCAGGGGCTGCGGGCTGTCTCGTGCGTCGGGAGGGCTACAGGACGTGGAGTTCGACAGGAGGCAGATGCGGCGCGCGGGCGTGCACCGTGGTTCCGGCTTCCAGCGGGAGGCTGGCGTGAACGGCCCCGGCCAGGACCAGTTCCCCGGCCCGCAGCCCGGTGCGGAAGCGGCTCAGTCTCTGCGCGAGCCACACCAGCGGCTGGAACGGGTCGCCGAGGACCGCCCGGCCTTCCCCGGTGGCTACGGCGGTGCCGTCGACGCTGACCACCAGCGGCTCGGCGGCCAGGTCCACGTCCGCATCGAGCGGCACCATGGGTCCGGTGACGACCCGGGCGCAGGACGCGTTGTCCGCGATGCTGTCCGCGACCGAGATTCGCCAGCCGGTGAACCGGGTGTCGATCACCTCCAGGGCGAGGAACACCTTCTCCACCGCGGACCTGGCGGCTTCCACGCCGAGGTCCGGGCCCCCAAGGTCGGAGCCGAGCAGGAAAGCGATCTCCGCCTCCACGCGCGGCTGCATCAGTGCGGACCGGGTCAGGCTGCTGCCGCTGCGCAGCAGCATGTCGTCCAGAAGGACGCCCGAATCCGGCTCGTCGAC
The DNA here is from genome assembly GCF_001746425.1 of Streptomyces subrutilus. Taxonomy (GTDB): domain Bacteria; phylum Actinomycetota; class Actinomycetes; order Streptomycetales; family Streptomycetaceae; genus Streptomyces; species Streptomyces subrutilus_A. The sequence goes on from NZ_MEHK01000001.1 coordinate 7,024, forward strand.
GCCCATCTGCTGCTGCATGGCCTTGGAGGTCACCCCGGCCTTGTGGCCGACGACGCGGGCGCCGTCCGCGATCCGCCGCGCCACCGCTGCGGCCTGCACCCGGTATGCATCGTCCAGAGTCAGGTCGGGCCTGTGCACGGTCAGCGCAGCCACCGGGATCCGCTCGCGTTCCGCCTCAAGCAACGCAGTCGCCGTATCCGTGATCCAGTGAAGTCGCCGCTCATCCATGAAGATCCCTCCAAAGGGCATCCATCAGTTCGGAGATTTTCGGCACTGGGCCAGATCCGGGCCGGGCGCCGGCGGATCTGCCCCTGGCTCGGCTCGTTGAGCGCCCGAGCCCCCTGGCCTGATGAAGAGTCAACCGGTAACTCGGCTACGGCGGTACGGTGGAGAGCAGGGCAAGCGGTATATCGCGTATATCCGGGCAGGTGCTCATGACCCCGCGCACGCCGAACCACCAGCTCCGCGAACTCGTCGCGGAATCCGGTCTCACCTACGAGGCTGTGGCCAAGGCCGTCTGTGCAGTAGCCGGCGAATGCGGCGCCCACTTACGTACGAACAAGAGCGCCGTGGAGCACTGGATCTCAGGCTCCGTGCCCCAGGGCGATACGCCCCGCTACCTCGCCGTAGCGCTCTCCCGGCGCCTGGGCCGGCTCCTGACCCTCGCCGACCTCGGCCTGCCCTCCACAGGCGAGTCGGGCAATGACACCATCGGGCTGTCTCTCGGGGCCGACCCGATGGACGCCTTACTGTCGATGTGGAGGTACGAGTTGGACCGCCGCCGCTTCCTAACGGGCTCCGCCTACTCCGTGGCCGCCGCCGCCCTGCCGCTCACCTACGTGCAGGAAATCGCCGCCCGCACCGCGGCCGCCCGCACCGGCCACACGGTCTCGATGGCCGAAGTCGCCGCCGTACGCGACATGATCAGCGCCTTCTCCGAGATGGACGAACGCCACGGCGGACAGCACGGACGCAGCGCACTCGTCACCTATCTCCGTGACGACGTCGCCCCGCTGTGCCGGGCCCGCTTCCGCACCGACGAGGTCCGCCAGCAGATGCTCTCCGCCGCCAGCCGCGGCGTGCACCTTCTGGGCTGGAAGAGCTACGACGCCGGCCAGCAGGGCTTGGCCCAGCGCTACTATCTCCAGTCCTATGCCCTGGCCACCGAGTCCGGGCTGCGTGGGCACGACGGCTTCGTGATGCGCACCATGGCCATGCAGGGGCTCAAGCTCCACCGCCCCGAGCACTGCTTGGGACTGGCCGAGACAGGACTGCACCGGGCCAAGGGACGGGTCGACGCCCAGACCGAAGCCCTCTTCCGGGTCGTCCATGCCCACACCCTGGCCAAGAGCGGTAGACGCCGCGCGGCCCTGGCCGAGGCTGAACAAGCCCGCTTTCTGCTCAGCGGTGCCCCCGGTGACGACGTGCCGTTCTGGGCGCTGGCATGGGGCCCGCCGGCCGCGTCGGTCTACTCCCGCACCGCTAAGGTCCACGAGACTTTGGGCGACCACCGGGCCGCCGCCGAGCAGTACGCTCTCGCCGCCACCGCCCGCCCCGCCGCAACCTATGCGCGGATCGTCGCGCTGGACCTCGTCGCCGGCGCCGAGATGCACCTCAAGCGCGGCAGCATCGAGCAGGCGTGCGCCACGTGGCACCGGGCGATCGACCACATGGACGGAGTCCGCTCCGTCCGCACCCGCAAGGCCGTCAGCCGCATGCGCAGCGACCTGGCACGCTTCCGGGCCCGCGGCTTACGCTGCGCGACCGAGCTTGATGAACGGGGCCGCGACTTCCTCGCGAGCGCCTGAGTTCAGGCGCCGGGCTGGAGCGGGGCCTGGGCGTACCGGCGGATGATCGGCTCCAGATAGTCCACGTGGGGTCCTGCCAGGTCGGCCAGCTGATCCAGGGAGCGGACGAGCGCGAGTTCGTCGAGTTCGGGCTCGCGGCCCTCCGCAAGCTCCGCCGCCACCACGGAAGCGAAACGTTCGCGCAGCTCCACCTCCGGCCGGGCGGGAGCGAGGTAGGTCAGCCCGACGCTGCCGTTCTCGCCACGGGTCACCGTCCACAGCCGCAGCTCGTGCGGCTTGACGTCGACCCCGGTTTCCTCGACCAGTTCGCGCGCGGCCTGGCCGCGCAGAGCGGCCTCATCCAGAACTTCGCCGCCTCCAGGGGGTTCCACAGACCCGCCGGCCAGCTGCCACCGCCCCGGGGCCGCAGTGGAGGGCGACATCCTCACCACAAGGACCCGGCCGTCGTCCGTCGGCTGGACGGCGTTCACGAACAACGACGGCAACGCCACCGCGCCAGGAACCCGGCGCAGAGCATAGTGGCGGTACGTCACGGGAGCCCAGCGCAGAAACAGCGTGTGCGGGTCTTCCCACCGAAATTTCGCGCACGCCACCACCGGCCCGTCAAACAAGGTCGGGTTTGCCCGGACTGCCGCGTCCCACACACGATCCCGCGCCGCTACGTGCTCCGGGGGAAGCGCAGGCGCCTCACCCTCTGCCAGACGAAGGTGGTGAACGTCGAACAGTTCAACGCCCGAAGGCAATGTCTCTGTCACCCGACTCATCGTAGGCGTCTGAAGGGCCGGACTTCCCCGTGAAGATCGGCGATCGCGAAGCCCGACTGTACGTCGCGGGGCGCGACCGGGTCTCCGCGTCGCCGCGCGACATCCCCGAGTGTGGGCGCCGGAACCTCAAGGGCCCTCTCCTCCAGCTTGACCGGCGCCGGCGGATTCACGCAGATGCCGGTCAAGGTCACCCGTGCGGCGAGGGCGAGGGCCGTGATCGCGTGCCTGTCCTGAATCGGGTCCGTGGTCGGGCCGTTCGCCTAGTTCGAGGCCGTGGTCACCCACAGCGCCCGGCATTCGTCCTCAGCGAGCGCGGACGAGCAAATCAGGGGCGGCCTCGATGGCCTCTTCGGGAGAAGACAGGGCGGTGGTGAGCCAGTCAGGAAGGCTCTCGTCGCTCCCAAGAGTGACCTCTCCTGTGTCGGAGTCCCGCTAGGCCAGCGGAGTGAACGCCGAGGGCTCCCATAGCACCTCGGTCACCTACCTGTAGCGGGCCAGGGAGCCTCCTCGGTCAAGTGCAGCAGTCGTCATCTATCTCCGTACGAGCCAGAAGAAGGGGAGCAGGGCGATCAGGAAGCCGGATGCGTCGAGCGCAGCCGGTCCGCGATGTCATATACGTTCAGCCGCAAAGCCCGGATGTCTGTGATCAGGTCCCGCCAGGGCTCGAACGCGACATCCACGTCCTTCCCGGAGGCCCGGATGTACGCCACGGCGACCCCAGAATACCGTTCCCGAAAGTTGCCCTCCGGCTGGCCGACAGCATTGTTGCGCCCGCAATCACGATCGGGCCGAAAGGTCAGCCCGCCACGGCCTGCGCCTGATAGCTGGCATCAGGGCAGCGCGGGACCGTCGCCCATCGGTCCGCCCCTTCCGCCCTGGTCCCGGACTGCCGCCCAGCAGCGATCAGAGGACTGACTCGAGGCGTCTAGAACGGGGCCCGGTCGCCGATGTCCCGCACGTACTCGCAGGCGGTCCGGTCGATGCCCTTGAACTTGACACAGAGCTTCGCGTCCGCCTCGAACTGGCCGCGGCTCCAGGTGTGGCTGAGAGTCTTGCCCGTACGCCTTGTCGTCGACGGATTGCCGACGGTGTAGGGCGTGCCGTTCACGGACAACGTCACCTGCCGCGTCTTCACGTTCTTTGGCGGGTTGGTCCAGATCGCGGTGGGCGTGTTCCAGAAGTTGTTGCCTTCCAGCCTGATGCAGACTTGCGGCCCGGAGAAGTGGTGAGTGCAGGCGCTGGAGTCAGCGGCGGCCGACCCGGCCGCCGAGAGGACGAAGGCCGGTGCGAGGACGCCTGCCGCATTGAAGTGAACGATCTTCCGCATGGCATTCCCAACAGGGCAGCGGGCAGCACTAGATACGGCTCTGGGTGGAAGTCCACCCCGACGAGCGAGCGGCGCCCCCGCCCTCGGTGCAGCGCGAGCCGCTGGCCGCCCACACTCAGCGGTGACTTCACCGGCAGCTGGTGAGTAGGGCGGTGACCTGCGGTGGGGAGGTGGTGGTGAGTCACCGGTGAGTCACCAGCCGCAGGCGTTGTCCACCCGTGATGCCAGCGGGGTGGCCGTGGTGATCCAACCAGTGAGGACGTTGCCGTTTCGTGGGGGCAGAGCAATCACCTCCTCCACGGAAGGCATCGCCATGACTCCCGCTCCTCCCCCACCCCGACGCCCCGACGCCAAGACCTCCGTGTCGCCGACTGCTCAGCCGCTGCGTGCGAAGCGTCCGGAGACCGTCCCGGCCAAGCGGCCCGTCTCCCGCGGTCCGCGCTGGGCGCGGCTGGGTGTCTGGGCCGCGCTCGCGGCCGGTCCCCTCGCCCTGGCCGTCACCGTCAGCATCCCGAGGACCACGGTGGCCCAGGCCGCACCCGCCCCCCGCCCTGCCGCAGCGGTCCGGCCACAGGCCGACCCAAGCGGCACCGCGGAGTTGTTCGTGGATCTGTGGCTGCGCGCCGACGCCGCCACCCCGGAGAGCGCCTCCGCCGTGGCTCTGCGTTCTCTGGCTCCTGGGGTTGAGCTGCCGAAGCGGCCTCGCGCCACCGGCACGGCTCCTGCGCCGGCGCGGGTAGTGGCAGTCCGTGAGGCCGACGGGCCGGGCAACACATGGACGGTGGTGGTTGCGGCAATCCGGGACCAGGGCGAACCGGCACCAGCGGCAAGCGGGCCGGGCTCCGTGGTGCCGCAGGTGCGGTACTTCGCCGTGTCCGGCACTCGCGGCACTGGCGGCGGTCCGGTCTCGGTCGTCGGAGCGCCGGCGGAGGTCGCCGCCCCGGACGCGTCCCAGGTACCCAACTCGGAGTTCAGCCGCCCCGTCCCGGCTGCCTCGGCACTGGGGGTGTCGCTGGGCGAGTTCGTCCGTACATACCTCGGCGGAGGACAGGGCGCGGGTCTGGATCGGTACCTGTCACCGGGGCTGAAGGTGACGGCGCCGAAGGCAGCTCCGTATGCGCGGGTCGAGGTCGAGGACGTGGCCGCGAACACTGAGGTCGCCGCCGGTCAGGCGGTACCCGCGGACGGAGCGAAAGCGCGGGTTCGGATCCGCGTGAGGGGCGAGGACACGCAGGGCGTGCACTGGCCGCTGCTCTACCGGGCGGAGGTCACGGCCCGGGCCGGACGGTGGGAGATCAGTGCGCTGGAGGCCGGGGTGACCGGCCCGACCCTGGGCACGGCCTCGCCCTCCCCGACGGGCACGGCACTGTCGGGGGATGCCCGATGAGCACTATCCCTTCTGTGCTCCTGGCGAGTGAGCTGGATGTTCTGGGCGATTCCCTGTTCGACACCGCGGCGAAGTGGGCCGACAGGGGCCTCAGGGTCGCCCTCGCCGTCCTCGTACTCGCCGGGATCGCCCGCACGTTCTCCTTCAAAGCCGCGATCGGTGCACTGCTCGCAATGATCATCGCGCTCAGCATTTACAGCGCCCGGGACTCCCTGTCGGGCAAGGTCACCGACAAGATCAACAACCCCACCACGGGGGCCGGTGCGCCCACCGTCGTCATCAGTCCCCGGCCCGGCTGGAAGGCCGGGCCCGGTCCGGTGGCAGGGAACTCGCTGTGAGCACCACTGCCCAGCCGCGCGTTGTGCGGGTCTACACGAATGCGCGCCGCCATCCGTGGGTGCTGGGCAAGCTCGCTGACTGGGTGATCTGGTTCGGCCCGTACACCCCGGCGCAGCTGGTGGTGCTGGGCGGTGGGGCGTTCACGCTGATCAAGACCTATGACTGGTGGTCGTGGGCCGGCCCGGTGCCCATCGCTTTGTGGGTCGGTGCGGTGTGGGCGGTGCGCGGTGCGCAGATCGCCGGGCAGAACCCGTTCACCGCGGCCGCCGGAATGTTCGTGCTGCTGCTGCGGCATCCGGCCGGGCGGATCGGCGGCCGTGTCGCCCGGGACCGGCGCCCGTCCCACCTCGTCGGCCAGTTCGTCATCCAGCAAGGCCCCGTGTGCGCTGCCGTCGTGGAGGCCCAGGCAGGTAGGCCCGTGCTCACGCCCGCTGGCGGGCGTGGTGCTGTGGCGGGGTCGGGGCTGTCGCGTCTGCTGGGGCAGGCGTCCGCGGCCGAGGAGGTTGCGTGATAAGGCTTCCGTTCCGGCACATCGCCGGTCATGTGCTGTGGTCGACGTCCGGCATGGTGTGGGCGGTGTGGCGGGTGGCTCCGCTCACGGGGGGCTACCAGCCCGCCCGCGTCCGCGATGAACTCCTCGGCCGCATCAGTTCCTTTGTCCGGTCGATGCCGGCGATGGAGCCGAGGATTTTCGCGCTGGCTGCGCGGACCGATCCGGGAGAGGTCGCCGAGCGGATGGTCGAAGGCCTGCCCTGGCAGCAGATGCCTGCGTGGGCGGAGACGTGTGCGGCCGCGGTGGACCTGCTGGCCGGTGAGGAGATGCACGAGCGGACCCTGTGGCTGGCTGTGCCTCTGCCGCGCAAGGGCGGTGCGGCTGCTGGATCCTTCGGGGCCCTGTACGCGGAACTGTCTGCCGTCCTGGGCGTGCCGCCGGTGGCGGTGCCCGAGGCTGATGTCCTCGCGGCGCAGAGGGACGCCGAGCGTCTGCAGGCCTCGCTCGGCGGGGGCCTGGGGCTGCGGCCTGCGTCCCCGGCCGAGATCGTGTGGATCGCCCAGCACGCCCTGCACCGTGGGCTGGAGGAGCCTCTCCTGTCCGACGCCGGAGCGAGCCCCCTGTACGGCAGCCGCGTCCACGACGGACAGCTCCACTCGCCCTCTTACTGCGACCTGGGCCAGGTCCGTCTGTCCGAGGGCGGCCAGCCCAAGGAGGGCACGCAGAGCGCGAAGGCGCGCCGGGCGGGGCCGGGCGGGTGGTGGCGGTCGGCTGCGACGGCTTCGCCGGTTGGCCGCAAGTGGCTCCAGGTCGAGACGGATGCCGGTACCGGATACCAGGCCCACCTCGTCCTTGCCGAGCTCCCGCCGGCGGTGTCAGTGGCGAGCGCGGATGTCCTGGCTCAGCTGGAGGGCATGCCGTTCCCCGTCGATGTCGCCGTGGACCTGCGGGTAGTGCCCGCGAAGAAGGCACGGGCGCAGGTCCAGCGCAAGAAGCGTGAGCTGCTGGACCAGGCCGGCCAGTACGGGGCGCAGCCGACCGGGATGCCGCACTCACTACCGGACGCTGCCGGGGATCTCGCCGAGCAGGACGCGCGGATGGCGCGGACGTCGGTGGAGGTCGAGGTCCAGTCGGTGACCGTGCTGACCGTGTGGGCGCCGGATGCCGCCACGTGTGACGCCCGGGCCCGAGAACTGTCTGCGGCTCTGTCCGGGGCGGACTACCGGGCGGTGCGGCCGGTCGGGATGCAGGAGGAGCTCTTCGCTCTGTCGCTTCCCGGATCGGTACGGTCCCCGAAGGTCACCCAGTTCACCCAGCACCAGTTGTCTGAGGACTGGGCAGCCAGTGGCGCGCTGACCGTGTCGACGGTGGGGGATCCGGCCGGGATGATGATCGGCCACGACCTGGACAGCGGCACCATCCGCCCGGTCCTGCTCAATCCGGCGGACGCTCCGCAGGTCAACGCCTCCGCCTCAAGCGCGGTCATCGGTGACCTGGGCGGCGGCAAGAGCGTCCTGGAGAAGCTGGTCACCTCTGCGGTCGTGGACCGGGGCGGGAGGGCCATTGTCATCGACCGGACCCCGATCCGGGAATGGGCGGCGTTCGCCCGGTCCGCGGCCGGTGAGCGGTGCCAGGTCATCGACGCCGCCCAGGCTCGGATCTCCATCGACCCGCTGAGGGTTTTCGGCGGACCCGTCGGCGCCCACTACGCGCTCTCCTACCTGACCCTGCAGCTGGGGGTGGGGGCGATGAGCGCCGCCGGCGCCGTCCTCCACCACGCTGTGGAAGAGGTGTCCGGGGGTCCGCAGCCCTCCATGGGCAAGGTCCTGGACGTCCTCACGGCCCTCGCCGCAACCGCGGGCACCAGCCGCGCCGACGCCGCAGCGACCATGGCAGACCTGCTGCGGATCGTCCGCACGAACCCTCTTGCCGCGATGGTGTTCGACCCAGACCTGCCTCCGGTCACCCTGGGCGGGGACCTGGGCGCCGACATGGTCGTCATCACGACCGCCGGCCTGACGCTCCCGCCGCGTGAGGCGTTCGCCGACGTCGAGGTGCTGCGCCAGCAGCCGCTGGAGGCCCTGATCGGGCGGGCCGTGCTGTATCTGGTCGCGGCGATCGCCCGGCAGGCCGCGTTCACCGAGCCGGAGCGATTCTGTCTGGTCGCCATGGACGAGTGCTACTGGCTCACCTCCTCAACGGAGGGGGCCGCGCTCGTCCACGAGATCCTGCACGACGGCCGCAAGCACGGCGCAGGGGTGTTCCTCGGCGCTCACGACGAGACGGAACTGGGCAAGGACGCCGGGCTGATCGCCTACCGGTTCCTGGCCCGCACCAGCGACCACGCCCGCGCAGCCCGCGGCCTGGCCTTCCTCGGTCTGGACGGCAAGGACGAGGACCTGTTGCGGCTGGTGACCACCGGTCTTTCCCCTGTCGGCCAGGCAGGCCGCGAGGGCGAGATGCTGCTGCGTGATCCGCGCATGCAGGTCGGCCGGATCAAGGTCGTGGTCCCGCCCGTCTCCCGCCTCACGAAATCGATCTTTACGACACCCGGCCGCTCGAGTTCCGCAGCGGCCAACGGGGAGACCTCGCGATGAACACTCACCTGCGGCTGCTGCTCACTGGCGTCCTCGCTCTGCTTCTGTTCACCTGCACCGTCGCCGCATGGGCCCTCCCCCAGAGCCAGCCACCGCGGGTCACGTCTCTGCCTGCGGCGGCGAAGGGCGGTCCCTGTGACATGGTCGTCGGCCCGGCGCATGACTACTGCACCCGCGCGCCCTCGCCAGCCGGTCCCAGCATGCCCGCCACGGTGGCCGACCATTCCGCGGCGGCCGCCGTGATTCGCGTGCCCGCTGGCATGGACGGGCGCGTCGCCCTGACGCTGTTCGCCACCGCCGCAATCGGCGGGGCCGTAGGACTTGTCCTGACGGTCGAGCGGCGGATGCGATGAGGCGGATCCAGGTGGACCGCGGCACCCTGCGCTCTGCAGGATTCATCACGTTGCTCACGATCGTGTTCCTGGTGACGAACACCGCCGTGGCAGCGGCCGCCGACGGATCCGCGCCCGGTGTAGGCCTGCTGGCACCCCTGGACATCCCCACCCGTGAAGGTGTGCCGCTCTCCAGCTACCAGCTGGAAAGCCACGTGAAAGCCCCTTCTACCAACGACGTCGTGGGGAGTGTGGTCACCGGGACCAGTCCCTTCGATGTCGCCGGGGAGACCCAGCGGCTCATCCTCAGCGGCCTGTTCAACCTGGTGCGGCTGCTGGTCGGGCTGTGCTGCTGGCTGATCGGCTTCATCTTCCGCTTCCCGCTGCTGACGCTCCTCACCGATCCCGCGCAGAACCTCGCAGACGCCTACCAGCGCAACGTCGTCGACACCCTCGGGCTGCCCGCGCTCATGCTGGCCTGGGCGTTCGTGTTCGGACTGATTGCCTTCGTTCGCGGCAAAGTCGGGCAGGGCCTTGGCGAGATCGCCCTGACCCTCCTCATCGCCGGGTTGGCCGCCTCCGCGTTCGTGCGCCCGGACTACCTGCTCGGCCAGGACGGACCGCTCGCCCAGACCCATCGGTCCGCCGTCGAAGTCGCCTCCATCACCACCAACTCCTACTTCGGTACATCGGCCAAAGGCGGGCGGCCCTGCGACAGCGCGGTGGGCCCCGCCCACGATGCGTGCGCCAGCGAACAGGCCGACGGCAAGACGGTCACCACCCCGATCCAGAACGCGCTGACCGACGCCCTGGTCGTCAAGCCGTACATGCTCGTGCAGTACGGGCGGGTCCTGGACCCCAAGAACCCCGACGAAGCCGCCGCCTACAAAGCACACCTGAAGTGGGTCAAGGGCAACGCGCAACCGTCCACGGCCGACGGCGATGAGATCTGCGAGTGGTTGGACCCGGCCTCCGAGAAGCGGTGCCGCGAACACGGCACGAACGAACGGGGATTCCCGGGCCTGGTCAAGGACCTGAACGACGCCGGGGCAGTGGGAAAGACGGCTGCGCTGTATGCGCAGAAGCCGTCGTGGGACCGGGTGTGGGCGGTGATGGCCCTGCTGGTCGCCGTGATCGTCGTCGCGCTGATGATCGTTTCGATGTCGGTGGTCATGCTCGGCGCCCAGGGCGCGGATGCGGCTACCGCGGCGGGCGGGCCGATCGCCTGGGTATGGGCGATGCTGCCGGGCACGAGCCGGATGCTGCTGTGGCGGTGGCTGGGCGTGTTCGTCGTCTCCGCGCTGGTGGCGTTCGTCGCGGCGATGATGCTGCCCATGTTCGGGATCGCCGTGGACGCGCTCCTCGCAGACACCGGCCCCGAAGAGATGATGGAACGTCTCCTTCTGGTGGATGCCCTGGCCGTCGCGTTCCTGGTCCTGCACCGGCGGATCTTGTCCTCGGCCTCCGGGTTCGGGCAGCGCATGGCGACCCGCATGCGGTTCGCGAAGATCGGCGGCAGCCACCTGCGCGGCGACAACTCCGAGTTCGGAGCCTCGCTCGCCATGCACGGCCCCGCCGCCCGGGCCGGCATCGGCGCACTGGGCGGACTCGCTGGCGGATCCTCCGTCGTGCACGGGGCGTTCGGGGCGCGCTTGCGCTCTTTGGGCAGTGTCGCCGCTCTCAGCGACGGCGCTGGTATGCCGTTCTCGCCCGGCCGGCTGATCGGCGACGCTCTGGCTGAAGGAAGGCGGGGTATCGCTCCGCTCGCCGTGGCTCTGCGTGGGGCCCACGCCGCGCTCATCGGCCCGAAGGCCGGACAGCACCCCGCCGCGGCGCAGCTGCACGCCCACGCGGGCACCGGTGCGGGCGGTGGCGAGCTGGTGGTGGACAAGGATTCCGGGCAGGTGCTGCATGACCCGGCGACCGACCGGCCGCTGCTCGGCAGCCGTATCCACACCCGCGCGTCCCGGCTGCGCGGCTACCGCATCACCTCCCGCACCGCACATATCGCCTACGGGGCGACCCTGGGCCTGCCCCGTACCTTGCACAAAGCCCGCTCCAAAGCGACGGAGTACACGCAGGACGCCCGGCAGCAGCTCAGCGTCACCGCCAACCACCTCCGCGAAGACGGCCACGCGTGGGCGCAGGGCGGGCGCGCGGTCCGTGACCGCATCGACCACACCGGGCAGGCCCTGGCCACCACATGGCAGGTTCACGACCCGGCAGGCCACGTCCGTGACACCGCCATCGCCGCCACGATCGCAACCGCACCGCTCGCCGACGCACCCCGACCCGTAGCGCGGACCTCGGTCAGCCGCCCCCTCTCCGGCAGCACGCCCGCTACGCCGGCCACGCGTGCGGGGGGAACCGCCGACCGCCGCGCGAAGGCATCGCGGGACGGAAACACAGCGGCGGGCCGGGCCGCGGCACCCGGGGGGACCACTGCGGGCGGCGGTAGGACGGCGGGCAGCGGCAGGGCTGCGCCGGCCTCGCGCCGACGGCCGCAGCCCTGGCCGAAGCCGATGCCTCGCCCGCAGTCACAGTGTCCTGCACCGAGTGGAGCCCGAAGTGAGGACGAGGCGCGGGCAGCAGAGGAAGCGAACCGGGAACGGCTGCGGCGCATGTTCGAACGGCGCGTGGCCGAGGCCGAGCGCCGACGGCACGAGGGGGGCGCTGAGTCATGAAGCGGTGGAAGAAGCTGGGCTGCCTCGGAGTCCTCCTCATGCTGGCGGCGGCCTGCTGCACCGGGCCCGTTCTGTTGTCGGCGGCTGCCCGGAGCAGGGCCGGCACCCCTGCGAGCGGCGTCGATGCCGCGGCAGCCGGGATCCCCCCCCAGAATGTTCACCGCCTACCTCACTGGCGCCTCCCAGATCGGCGCGCACGTCCCCGGCTGTAAGGGGATGCGTTGGCAGATCCTCGCCGGGATCGCCCGGGTCGAGTCCGACCACGCCGCGGGCCGCCAGGTCTCCTCAGGCGGCGACATCACGCCGCCGATCACAGGCCCCCGACTCGACGGCTCCGGTGCCGGCGGCAACACGACTGCGATCCGGGATACCGACGGCGGCCGCTGGGACGGGGATGCCGCCTTCGAGCGTGCCGTCGGCCCCTTCCAGTTCCTCCCCGAGACCTTCCGCGCCTACGGGAAGGACGGCAACGGCGACGGGGAGATGTCCCCGCACAACGCCGACGACGCCGCCGCATCGGCCGCCGTCTACCTGTGCGGGAACGGCCGCGATCTCACCGTCCGCGAGCAGCTGCGCGCCGCGATCCACACCTACAACCGGTCGTGGGCGTACGTGGACGATGTCTTGTCGGGCATCGACCGCTACGACTCCCTCGGCACCGCTGCGGCCGTCCCGTCGGGGAATGCGGGCACCGTCATCCAGGCCGCCCTCGCCCACCAGGGCGTTCCCTACTCCTGGGGCGGCGGCAACGCTGAGGGGCCCTCCATCGGAATCTGCTGCTCGCCCGACGGTCAGGACGGCCGCACCGTCACCGGCTTCGATTGCTCGGGCCTGACCCTCTATGCCTACGCCAAGGTCGGTATCCGTCTGCCCCGCACCGCCGCCGCCCAGGCGGGGGTGGGCCGGCGGATCCCCGCGTCCGCAGGATTCGGCGCGCTTGCCCCCGGCGACTTGGTGTTCTTCGGCTACAGCCCTACGTCCGATGCCAGCATTCACCACGTCGGGATCTACCTCGGCGACGGAAAAATGATCAACGCTCCCCGGCCGGGCAAGCCGGTGCGCATCGACCCCGTCACCGCGCTGCCCGACTACGCCGGAGGGGCACGCCTCCTATGAACACCACACGGAATGGGCACCGGCTGATCGCCGCCTCCGCCCTGCTGGCCAGTGCCGGAGCCCTCCTGCTGTATGCGGGCCTGCGCCCCCACGCCGACAGCACCCCACCGCTCGGGCAGGACCCCACAGCCGTACGGACGGCGACCTCGCTCGCATCCGTGACGGCGCACGTGGCGAAGGGAGTTGGGGCTATCCGGCCCACTCCGAGGCTGGCGGTCCGAACGGGCGGGCCAACTGGAGTCGATGGGGCCAGCGCTGCCAGTCCCACTTCCAGCGCAGCCACAGCACCGGCCGCGGCATCGGCGACGTCGCCGATGCCGTCCGGGCCCGTGGAGTTGCCGCCGCCCGGCTCAGGCGTGGCCGCGGACCCGATCATCCAGCAGGTCATAGACGCAGCCACCCCACGCGACCTCCCCGCGACCGACGAGGCGCTGCTACTGGGCCAGGGGCGCAGCGCGTGGCTGGCCGAGACGGCCCGGTACACGCAGGTGCGGATCCAGGCCGCGACCGCCCGCCGCGATCCCGGCGCCGGGGCTGTGGTGCAGCTGGTGTGGGCCGGAGCGGACCCCGCCGGCACCTTCGTGGACGGCCGCCCGGCCACCATCCATTTCGCCCAGAACGGAGACGGAACATGGGCCCGAACCTCATGACGTCCGCGGCCGATGCCGTCGACACCGCCAGCAGCATCATGACCGCCTTGGGGGCGGCCGTGACGTGGGTGGCCGCAAACGTGTGGTGGCTGGTGCTGACCTTCTGTGTGGTGCTGGTGGGATGGGAGGCGCTCCAGCAGCGCCTTGCCGCCAAGGCTCTGGCCGAGCGCACGCATGTGGAGTTGGTGCCGACCGCGCAGTTCTCGCCCGGGGAAGAGGATATCTGGCGCCAGGGCATGCAGCTGATCCGCGCGGCCGGGTCAGGACCCTGGTGGACGCCGCGCCGCGCCCGGACGCTTCGGTTGCGCCTGCGGGCCGACGGGAGCCGTCCCCTCACCTACCGGATCGAGGCGCCGGCCGGCGCCCGCGCTCTGCTGTCCCGGTCCCCGTTCGGTCCGCGGGTCACCATCACCCCGGCCGTGCCCGTCGCGGACAAGGGTCGCGCCCATGTCGTGCGGGCGGTCCTGACGCTGCGCGGTAAGCCGGGATCCGGGCTGCGTGAGGTGCCGCTGGAGCCGGACCCCTTGCAGCCGCTGGTCGACGCGGTCGCCGGGCTGCGGGCCGAACTCGGCGACCTCGCCGAGGTGTGCGTCGACCTTTCCCCCGCGCCGCGCTGGCACCTGGCGCTGCGCCGTCAGCAGCTCCTGCGGCAGGCCCGCGCCAGGGCCCGGCGCGAGGCCGCACGCGAAGCGCGGGCGCTGGACTCCGAGTCCGCGGGCAGCCTGGCCGGGCTGCTCGACCCGGCTCAGTGGACTGGCCGGGGCCGGGGCCCGGTCCTCATGCCGCCACGCCCGCAGCACGTCGACCCCGAGCGCGCGGTGGGCAACCTCGCTGAGGGGGCAGGCCTGATGCGGGTGCAGGTCCTGGTGCGATGCGCGTCCGACACCGAGGGCCGTGCCGAGCAGCTCCTGGCACTGGTCAACGCTTCTATGGATGTCTACGCGGGCGCATCCCGCCTCTCCGCCCAGGGCTGGACGGTGGGGCCGGTACGGATCGGGCCGGACGCGTGGCCGTGGCGTGGCCGCTTCGACGAGCAGTGGGCACGCGGGCTGATGCGGCCCGCGCGCAGCGGTTGGGCTCGGATCGAGGAGCTGGCAGGTCTGCTGAAGCCGCCCACCGTGGCCGCGCGGATCCCGGTGTCGGAGGCGCAGATGCCGACGTACGGGCCGGGCGAGGATTTGCTGCCGCAGGGCTGGTACCAGGGAGGTGATGGCCGAGAGCGGCTGCTGGCCACCCGTGAGGATGACACCCTTTTCGAGGTCCAGTCCGGGAAAGCCGGATGGGGCAAGACGATGCGCGCCCAGGTCCACGCCGTTGCCAGCGCCCACAACGGGCGCGGGCTCGCGTTCGTGGACCCGCACGGCGACTCGTTCACCGAGGTCGCCCGCTACCTCGCCCACGACGACGTCATGCGCCGGATCGCGCTATTCGACCTGACCGTATCGGGCGAGGACGAGCTGCTGGCCTGCTGGAACTTGCTGGACATGGCCGGCAGGCAGCACCCGTACGAGGTGGCGGCCGCAGTCCTCGACGCGTTCGCCACCGCCCTGGGCTGGGACGACGTCGCAGCTCCGCGGGCGCTGACCATCCTGACCAAAGCCGTCGAGGCTTTGGTGGCCGTCAACACCGCAGCCGTCGCCGCCGGGAAACCGGAGAGTCAAGCCACCATCTTTCAGGTCCGGCCACTGCTGACCGTCCCGTCCTTCCGCCACCTCGTGCTCAAGGCGTTGGACGAGGAGGCCCGCCGCTGGTGGACAGTGAGCTTCCCCGACCTGCCCAAGGACGGCCTGCTGACCGTCCTCAACCCGCTGGAGCGTCTCGGAGCGAACCCGGTGACGAGGGCCTTCCTGGGCTGCCCGGTCAGCGGGTACGACATCCGCCAGGCCATGGACGAGTCGCACGTCGTGTGGATCTGCCCGCCCGGCACCGGCCCCACCGACCGCATGCTGATCACCCTGATCGTGCGGGACTTCCTGCGGGCCGGCCTGTCCCGACGTGACCTCCCCGAGAGCAAGCGCGCCCCGTTCCGCTTCTACCTGGACGAGCTGATCTCCCTCGACACCGCAGCGTCCACCCTCATTGCCGAGATCACCGAGCAGCTGCGCAAGTTCGGCTGCCGCCTGCACGGCATGACCCAGCTCCTGCACCGCCTGAACCCCGCCACCCGCGCCGCGCTGCTGCAGAACGCCTCCTGTCTGTCGACCACCGCCGGCTCGGCCGAGGCGATCACCCAGATCACCAGCCAGTGGCCCGGCACCCAGGTCACCGCCGAGGACGTCGCCGCACTGGACCGGTGGCAGCACTACGCCTCCTTCACCGTCGCCGGCACCCAAGTCGGGCCCCTGCGCGTCCGCGGCCCCGAACTGAAAGAAGTGTTCGCCACCCTTGCCCGCCCAGCCCGGACCGATGCCCTGCAGCAGGCCGCACTACGAAACGCCGGCGCCCGGCCGCTGTCCGAGCTCACCGCCCTCGCCCTCGCACAGGAAAAGACGGTCAGCAGCTTCCTCACCGGCCTCACTCCCCCGACCACCGACGACACCGAGGAGCAGTTCGCATGACCAGCCCCACCGTGATCCAGCCCGACACCAGCGACACCTACGCCCACCAGGCCCTCGCTCTGATCGCCCAGCACCGCCTGCTGGCCACCACCCAGATCCACCAGATGCTCATGCCCCACACCCCGCCCCGAAAAGTACACAAGGTCCTCATGCCCCTGCGCGCCGAAGGCCTGATCGCTCACACCGTCCTCGGCGGCCGCAGCGGCCTGCAGGCCCACTTCCTCACTCCGGCCGGCATCCAGGCTGTCAGCGACTGGCCCGAACTCCGCGGCCGCAACGCCGACCCCATCACCTCACCCACCGCGGCCGCCCTGCGTTCCGCGCATACCCTCACCGGCGTCCGCGCCCACCTCGCCTTCCTCACCGACGCCCGAACCCGCCAGGACGAGTACCAACCACTGGACTGGGCGCCAGAGGTCACCCACCGCCTCCCCGACACCGGCGGTGAGGACCGCCTCGTCGCGGACGCCGTCTTCCACTACACCGCCCATCGCCCCCGCCGGGTCCACTACCGGGCCTTCGTGGAAATCGACCGCACGACCATGAGCAGCGAACGCCTGGCCCGCAAGCTCATCACCTACGCACGCCTCTACGACTACACACCCCAACAGGCCGGACGCCGCCAGACCGTCGCCGACCAGGCAGCCACCTTCGCCTGGCAGCGCTTCTACCCGCGCTTCCCCCGCGTCCTGTTCATCCTCACCGGCGCCTCCCCCACCACCCTCGCCAACCGCATCCTTGACCTGCGTCGCATGACCACCGACCACGAACTCGTCACCCGCCTCGCCGCCCGCGTCCCCCTCGGCGCCGCCGTCCTCGAGGACCTCGAAGAACACGGACCGAGCGCCCCGGTGTGGACGCCGCTTGCCGGTGACGCCGAACGCCGCGGCTGGATGCAGTTGTGAGCGGCCACCCCGTGCGGCAGAGGGGTCTGTCCGCCGAGGAGGCCGCCGACTGGCAGGAGTGCCAGAGCGACCACAGCGGCCTCATGGCCCAGCTCGCCGACCGCGAAGCCCAGATGGAAACCGGCCTCATCGACGACTATGACGCCTACCAGTTCACCTGGGATGAAGAGGACCCAATCCCGTCTCAGCTTTCGGCACAGCCTCCCGCCCCAAGTGCAGCTGCACGGCTACACGCGACCACGCGGCCGGGCCTCCCGACGGACGACGGTTCAGAGCCTCCGTCCTGAACCCATCCCCGTCCGGGACAGCCACCTACCCGGTGCCATCGGTGGCTGGTGAGTGAACCGGCTCCCGATCGTGACCCGCCCGGACGCTACTGGTGAGAAAACCGGTGACCACCACAAGGAAGCATTACCGGTAGCAAAGAATTAGCCAGAAAGGATAGTTCCAGCCATGACCCGCCAGAGCCTGCCGATGACCGCCCCGTCCCGGCCATGCGGGATGAAAGCCGCACCTCAGACGCGTACGGACATATGACCAGCCCACATTCCGGTACAAGCGTGACGTTCGATCGACTGCGCCCCAAGAACCCAATAGAACCTGCGTCGTTGACATCGTAGGGTGCCCTGTATCAGGCGAGGGGGACAGCACCCAAGAACGTTGCATCAGCTATTTTCCTGCTGCCTCGCGGCCTGGGAAATACGGCACGGCGCACCCACCGACGAGTGACTACCGGGGAGACCTCCGTGACAACGCCACGACAGCACCACACCCGAACCACTCACCACCGGCTGCTCGCGGCCGCCACCATCACTGCGGCCATCGCCGCCCTGATCCTTGGCTGCACCACGGACGTCAAGGATGAGAAGAACACGCTGCCTGCCAGCGCTTCCCCCTCCCCCTCAGTGGTGGCGCCCACCCCGTCGGCCGACCCGTTGGAGGCCGACAGGGCGGAGGTCCGGGCGGCCTATGACCGGTACTGGGGCGTTCTCACCGACGCCTACGCGAAGTCGGACTCAACAGGTACAGCCCTGAAGGACGTGGCTTCCGGGTCCGCGTACGCACAGAACGAAAAGGATCTGGCGAGCCTGCGCCGGGTCGGCCAAGTCATCACGGGCAAGGTTCAGCATTCGAACACGGCCGTGGACTTCAAGGACGGCCAAAAGTTGAAAACTGCCGTGATCACAGACTGCGTGGACATCACCCAGTGGAAGTCCGTCGAACAGAAGACAGGCAACGAGGTCGCCCTGCCCCCGGAGCGACTCCTTCGGTACATCACCACGCTGACCGCCGAAAAGTGGCCGAACGGTTGGGTGGTCATCGAGGAGAAGATTCAGGACCAGGCATGCTGAGAAGCGGCGCCGCCACACTGGGCGGTCTCGCTTTAATCGTAGCCATCGCTCCGTCGGCCAGCGCTGATGGCGAAACAGGGGCGAGCGGCTGCGCGAGCATGCGCGTCTGTGTCGAGGTGGACATCCCAGAGAAGCCGGGCGGCAGTACGGGGCCCGGCCCCTCCGGCAACGGCAACGGCAACGGCAGTAGCAAGAGCGATCCGTTGATCGATGGGACGTCGTGCGAAATTCGGCGTCTGAAACCCCAGCCCCCTGCGGGGAGCGCTCTGTGGGAGGGACACGAGCCCGGTGACGGGGCGGTCTACGTCAACACCTGCGCGGGGGGCCTCGGAACGGCCAACATTGACACCATCGGGGGCGCATTCTGGTCGAAAAGCGCTCCCGCACCTGCCGTGGACCCGGCCGTGCTCGCGCGGCGCGCGGTGGACAGCATGCTCCTTGAAGGCCCGGTGGTCGCCAGTCCGAGGCCAGAGGGCCAGTACACAGTCGGTGTGCCGATGTGGCTGTGGGTAAGCCAGAGCCCGACCACGTGGGGACCGAACACCGCGTCAGCGTCAGCCGGCGGGATCACGGTAACGGCGACGGCCAAGGTGTCGTCCGTCATGTGGGACATGGGGGACGGTGCCCGCATAACGTGCTCGGGCCCCGGCACTCCGTACACCCCCGGCCGCGGGATGACGCCCTCCCCCGACTGCGGTCACCTCTACCGCGCAACGTCCGCTGGCCAGACCGGCAGCGCATACAAGGGCACCGCGACGTCCACGTGGACCGTGGATTGGATGGTTACCGGTGGCGGCCGGACTGGTCAGCTCACCGAGGTCCGCCAGTCGGCGTTCACCGTCTCGGTGGGCGAGGTCCAAGTGGTCGGGCAGTAGCGGCCCGGGCCGCCCACGCACCCTTCCCCCTTCTGTCTGGAGGCAAAGCACGTGAGTAGCACCACCACGCCCGCGACATCGGGCCGTGCCGCCGTACCCGGGCCCGGCGGACCCGGAGGCCAGCCGGCAGCAGCCCCCCGGGTTGTGCGTCAGCGGCGTCGGCGCCCCGGGCTAATCGCTCTGTCCGTTGCGCTGATCGCCGCCGGCGGCCTGTCCGGGGCACTGCTCTTCACCGCGTCCGGGCAGCGGACCGCCGTGCTGGTCGTGGCCCGTGACGTGCCGGTTGGAGCGGCTATCACGGACGCAGATCTGGCCCCGGCGTCGCTCGCCCTGGACCCGGCCGTCAAGGCCGTGCCGGTGACGAAGAAGGCGGGCATGGTCGGGCAGCGGGCCGCGGTGGCGCTGGAGACGGGTTCGCTGCTCTCTCCCGGACAGGTCACTTCCGAGTCGCTGGTCAAGGCGAGTGAGCAGCTAGTGGGCGTGGCGCTCAAGCCGTCGCAGCTTCCTGCGAGTCGTCTCGCGCCCGGGCAGAAGGTGCTAATCGTGTCGACGCCGGATCCGGCCCAGGCGACTGGGGGCGGGAAGCCGGGTGACGTGGCCGGGGCACCGAAGACGCTGGCCGCGACGGTGGTTGCCGTTGGTCAGCCGGCTCCAGCGACGGGTGTTGTGGTGGTGGATGTGGCTGTGCCAGCCGCTGACGGTCCCACGCTGGCCGCGCGGGTGGCGACGGGTGCGGTCGCCCTGATCCTGGCGCCGCAGGAGGGCAGCTGATGGCCGTCATCGCGCTGGCCGGGGGCCTGGGCGCGCCGGGAGTGACCACGGCGGCGATGGCTCTGCTGATGACGTGGCCGCTGGCGGAGGGGCAGCGGGTGGTGCTGGCCGAGGCCGATCCGGACGGCGGTGCGATCCTGCCGGGGGCTCTGCAGGGGACGTTGGACAGTTCCCGCGGGATGCGGAATCTCGCGGTGGCGGGACGCCAGGGTCAACTCGGTGAGGCGTTCTGGCGTCAGCTGGTCGATGTCACCGACGAGGGGACCCGCGACCGTCTGGTGCTGCCTGGTCTCTACGATCCGGGGCACGCCTCCACGATGGAACCGGTGTGGAAGCCGCTCGCGAACATGTTCGCCGGGATCGAGGCGCACCAGCACGACGTCCTGGTGGACCTGGGGCGGCGCGGCGCGTTCGGAGCGTCCGCGGTCCTCGCCCAGCGGGCGGACGTCGTCCTGATGCTGGCCCGTACAACCCTGCGCAGCCTGCAGAGTGCGCAGGTGCGCCTGAATGCGCTGCGCGAATTCCTCGGCGGGGGCGCCGAGCTGGGCCTGCTCCTCGTGGACGAGGGACCGTTCTCCAAGGAGGAAGTCCGCCGGACGCTGGAAGTCCCGGTCACGGCAGTGCTGCCGTGGCGGCCCAAGGAGGCCAAGGTGCTGTCCGACGGGGCGGAGCAACCCCGCAAATTCGAGTCCAGCGAGCTGATGCGCTCCGCGCGTTCGGCGGCGGTGCGGGTGCAGGAGCTGGTAGCGGTCCGCCGCTCACGCCTTGCCCTCCCCTCTCCCACTACGCGGATGGTGGCCGATGCGCGCTAACCCCCTGCACCACAATCCTCACGTAGCCGTGGGCGCGCCGCTTCAGGCCCGCCTGCCCCGCCCCGGTCTCGCACGCTCCCCCGGCGGTACAGGGCCGGCGGATCTCGGCACGCCGTCCGCGGTCGGGGCCGCGATGACGCCGGTCGTATCGGGTGGGGTGCAGGTGGACTACGCGTCGGTGCGGCTGATCAAGAAGGAGGTCGGGGAGCGGTTAAGCGATCTGTTGCGGGCGCGGCCGGGGATGAACGCGGCTGCGCAGGAGCAGCAGGGCCGGCATTTGATCAATGAGCAGGTGGCGGTGTGGTCGGATGCCGAGGCGGTCAAGCGTGGGGTTGCGACGAGTCCGGCGGAGGACGCGGCGATCGCGCAGGCCGTTTTCGATCTGCAGTTCCGAGCCGGGCGTCTGCAGCAGTACCTGGACAACGCGCTGGTGGAGAACATCTTCATCAACGGCTTCCAGGATGTGTGGCTGGACTTCACCGACGGCCGCCGCCTCCGGGTAGCGCCGGTCGCCAACTCCGATGAAGAGCTGCGTGAGCTCCTTAGGGATCTCGCGCGGCGCACCACGGGCCAGGCGGAGCGGAGCCTTTCGACCGCCGATCCGTTCCTGGCGCTGCGTCTGTCGGACGGGTCCCGTCTGCAGGCGGTCATCGACGTCACGCCGGGCACCTATGTGACGATCCGCCGGCACAGCATGCGTCACGCGGACCTGCCCGACCTGGTCGAGCGGGGGATGCTCGACACCACGCTGGAGCAGTTCCTGCGCGCGTGCGTGCGGGCGGAGAAGAACGTGATGGTGGTCGGCGCTCAGGCCGCCGGTAAGACGACCCTGCTGCGCGCACTGCTGAAAGAGATCGACCCCGACGAGCGGTTCGCCACGCTCGAGACTGAGTACGAGCTGTTCGCCCACGAGAACGGGCACCACCGCCAAGTCGTGCCGATGGAGGCACGCGAGTCCAACGGCGAGATGGTCGCAGGGCAGGCCGCAGGTGAGATCACGCTGATGGATCTGATGTATCGGGCGCTGCGGATGACGCTGACGCGGATCGTGGTGGGTGAGGTCCGCGGGCCGGAGATTGCGGCGATGCTCCAGGCGATGACGAACGGCGCGGGCGGCAACTTGTGCACCCTGCACGCCATTCACCCGTCGGTGGTGTTTGACCGGATCGCCGAGCTGTACCTGCTGGCCCAGGCCAACATGTCCGAGGCCCTGGCTTACCGGCAGGCGGCGAACGGGCTGCACTTCATCGTGTTCGTCTCCTCGATCGACGAGACGAAGATCGGTGGGCACCGGCACCGGTTCGTCTCCCATGTCCTGGAGGTCACCGGCATCGGGGAGGGCGGCCGCCCCGAGACGAATACGATCTTCGGGCCCCGGCAGGAGTGGGGTGAGCACCGGGCGGTGCCGCTCATGCACCCTCGCTGCATCAACGACCTGCGCCGCGCTGGCTTCGATGCCGTTCTCCTCAACGACCCGGCAGGTGCGTGGAGCGCCCCCCTGCCGCTGCTGATCGATGAGGGAGCGGGGCTGTGACGACGCTGCTGATGTGGGTGCTCGCAGGCCTCGCGCTTGCGGGCGGTCTGGTGGGGCTCTGGGTCGGGGTGGTGGGGACGACGGCGCCGAAGGGGCCGACGCTCGCGGCCCGGCTGCGCGCGGGACGTCAGCTGGCCGGGCGGGATCAGCGGATGGCCCGCCGTACCCGCCTGGCCGCAGGCGCCCTGGCAGGGGTGCTGCTGTGGCTGGTGACCAGGGTGTTCGTCGCCGGAGCGCTGGTGTTTATGGCGGTGGTGGGGGTGCCGTGGCTGCTCGCGCCGACGAAATCGGCGACCACGCGGATCGGGAAGCTGGAGGCGCTCGGCGACTGGACCCAGCGCCTGGCCAACATCCTGCGCCTGGGCCGAGGCCTGGACGAAGCCCTGCAAGTCTCCCGCAAGGGCTGCCCCCACGAGATCGCCGCCGAAGTCGGCGACCTCGCCGACCGTCTCCACGTCGGCTGGCGGCCGACCGACGCATTGCGCCTGTTCGGTGACGCGCTGGACGACGTCACCGCGGACAAAGTGGTCGCCGCCCTCATCTTGTCCGCCGCCGACCGCGGCCCCGGCCTCGCCCAGGCACTGGGGGACCTCGCCGAGTCGGTACATGAAGAGGTCTCCCGCAGGCGGTCGATCGAAGCGGACCGGGCCAAGCCTCGCACCACGATGCGGTGGATGACCATCATCACCCTCGCAGTCGTCGGCGCCGGCTTCCTCATCCCCTCCTACACCGCCCCCTACGGCACGTTGATCGGGCAGCTGGTCCTGGCCGTCCTGGCCGCCGGGTTCATCGGCGTCCTCGCCCTGATGCGGCAGATCGCCGACACCAAACCCGTCCCCCGCTTCCTGGTCCCCGACCCCCGCAGCGCCGTCACCCCCGCGGGGCCCACCGACGCCGAGAGCGTGGAGATGCCCGCATGATTCCCCTCGCCGCCGTCCTGTCCGGTGCGTCTATCGGCGCCGGCGCCGCGCTGCTCATCGTTGAGGTCCTGCGCCCCGCGCCCGCCCTCGGCCCGGCCCTGCGCCGCCTGAACGAACCCGCCCCGCTGCGCACGGAAGAAGAAGCCGTCAACCGGGATGAGCAGTGGGGCCGGTGGCTGGTCGAGCACCTCGCCGACGTTCCGGGCGTGCGGATCCCACACAAGGACCTCGCCCTCACCGGCACCACCCCGGCGAAGTTCCTGCTGACGAAGGTCGCATTGGCCGGCGGCGGGCTCCTTCTCCCGCCACTATCGACGATCCCGCTCCTGCTGCTGGGCGTGCCGCTCTACCTGCCAGTGGTCGTCGGACTGCTGGCCGCGGTCCTGCTCTGGTTCACTCCCGATCTCGCGCTGCGTGACAAGGCCAAACGGGCACGGGCGGAGTTCGCGCACGCCATGGCCGCCTACCTCGATCTCGTCGCGTTGCGCCGGGCAGGGAACGTCTCCGCGGAGCAGGCCATGGAGCAGGCAGCGCAGACCGGTCACGGTTGGGCGTTCGTGCGGATCCAGCAGGCACTGGCGCGCTCGCGGGTCGACAAGGTCCCGCACTGGGAGTCACTGGCTCGCCTGACCGCCGAACTCGACCTGCCTGTCTTGGACGACCTCGCCGCGATCATGCGGCAGTCCGCCGACGACGGCGCCTCCGTCTACGCCACCTTGCGCTCACGTGCCAAGAACCTGCGTAGCGAGCTTCTCGCCGCGCAGGCGGCGGAAGCGAACGCCGACAGCGAGAAGATGACCGCCCCCGGCGCTCTCCTCGCAGTCCTGGTGATGCTCCTGATCGCGTTCCCTGCCGTCATCCGCATGCTCAACACCTGACCCGTACATCCAAGGGAGTTTTCGAACATGACCAAACACGCCATCCGGCTGTCGATCGCCCTGAAGTCGCGCTGGGAGGACATCAAGAAGCACAGCGGCAAGGACCGGGGGGACATCTCCATCACCACGGTCATCATCTGGGTCGCCGTCGTCGCCGGGGCCCTCGCCATCGCCGGGACACTCGGCGTCGTCATCACCAAGTACAACGGCAAGCTGTCCGGGATCTGAGCCCCCTACAGCGCAGGACACACAAGAAGGGGGCGCAGCGTAGTGGCACGTAGGGCGCGAAGCCGTCCCAACTGGTGGTCGGACCTGGGCCGGCTGGGCGACCGGGGGGAGTCATCCATCCAGATGGCGATCGTCTTTCCCTTCGTCATCCTGGTCACCGTCGCCGTGGTGCAGGCCGCCATGTGGGTCTACGCCCGCAGTATCGCCCTGACCGCCGCGCGCGAGGGTGTCGCCGCCGCACGCACGTACCAGTCACCAGAAGGCGCGGGAGCCGCCCGGGCCCGCGAAACCCTCGGCCGGATCGCGGGCGACAGCCTCACCGGTAGCACGGTCAGCACGTCAGGCAGCACCGCCACCGACGTACGGGTCACCGTCACCGGCCACGCCCCCTCCCTCATCCCCGGGGTTTGGGGTCTCTCCGTATCCCAGTCCGCTGGGGCGCCCCGTGAACGGTGGACCACGCCATGACCCGCACATGCCTGCCGTCGCGGGCGGCCCGGAGGCTCGCCGCTGCCCACGAGGACCGGGGCAGCGAGGCCATCGCGGCCGCCATCGTCACCCCGCTGCTTCTGATGCTGCTGTGCCTGGCCATCGCCGGCGGGCGGATCGTCACCTCCGGCGCGAAAGTCGACGCCGCCGCCGAGGACGCGGCCCGCGCCGCATCCATCTCACGCACCTACGCCAGCGCCCAAACCGAGGCTGCGGCCGCGGCCGCCCGCTCCCTGAACGACCAGGGCATCCAGTGCGCGTCGACCTCCACGAGCATCGACTCCTCGGGGCTCGCCGTCCCGCTCGGCCAGGTTGGCACCGTCACCGTCACCGTCTCCTGCACCGTGCCGCTCGCCGACCTGCTGCTGGCTGGCGTACCGGGAAACAAGACCATGACCAGCTCCTTCACCTCGGTGGTGGACGCCTACCGATCCCGGGAGGGCTGACCATGCCCCAGCCACCCCACCCCCAAGCCAATGAGCAGCGCGGCGAGCGACCAGAGGAACAGCTTCGCCAGCCGTCAGCGCGGCGGCGGGAGCGGTTTCGCCGGGATGACGGCGGGATCGCCGTCTACACCGCGATCTGCACCATCGCCCTGCTCGGCATCATCGGCCTGGCCATCGACGGCGGTGGCAAGCTCCGCGCCACCGAGCGTGCTGACGCCGTCGCCATGGAGGCCGCCCGCGCGGCCGGGCAGGCCATCGACCCGGCAGCCGCGGTCACCGGCGATGGAGTGCGCGCGGATCCCGACGCAGCTCAAGCCGCCGCCTACGCCTACCTTGTGCGGGCCGGGCACCAGGGCAGCGTCACCCTGTCCGCGGACCGCACCCAGCTGACCGTCACCGTCAACGGCACCTACCCCACCACGTTCCTGTCGGTGGTGGGGATCGGCTCGATGAGCGTCAGCGGCCACGGATCGGCCCGCCTCCTCCACGGCGTCACCGCACCCCAATGAGCAACCAGCCCCGGTAGCAAGAAGGACCAGCACATGCCGAACACCCCAAGGCCCCGCACCTCACGCTCCGGCGGCCGCAGTGGCGGGCAGAGCGTGGCCGCCGTGCTGCGCGGCCTGCTGAGCCTGGCCGTCCTCCTCGCTCTGCTCGGCGCCCTGCCGGTGGTGCTGTGGTGGGCAACGTCCACGGTCGGGCCTGCCGGCGTGGCCGCGCTCGGCTCCCTGCTGTCCACCGACGACTCCGGGCAGGTCTTCCTCCTCGCTCTCGCCGTCGCCGGGTGGATCGGCTGGCTCCTGTTCGCCGTCGCGGTCGTGCTGGAGATCCCCGCGCAGCTACGCGGCCGGGCCGTACCGCAGATCCGCGGCCTGGTCGGGCAGCGGACGGCCGCCGCCCTCGTCGGCGCCATCCTGCTGGCCCTGCCCACCGGCACGGCCCTGGCCGTGCCTGCCACTGCCGCGCCCGCAGCCGCCGCCACGGGCGTCAGCGCGGCCGCCGTCCCCAGCACTGCGGCTGCGACGGCTTCCGTCGGCGCGACAGCGTCTTCCGACACCGGCAGCACACAGGTCACCTACACAGTGCGGGACGTACGCCCGGCCGAGAGCCTGTGGTCGATCGCCGAGACGATGCTGGGAGATGGGCAGCGCTGGGAAGAAATTGCCGCCCTCAACCAGGGCCGCACCATGCCCGGCGGGCTGGTCTTCTACGCCGAGAAGCCCATCCGGCCCGGCTGGGCCCTCCACCTCCCCGCCGACGCCCAGCCCCCGCAACACAACACCTCAGCCGCGCAGGCCGACGGGCAGGCCGCGCGGCAGACCGGCAGCCCGGCCCCCACCATTTACACGGTCCGCGACGGCGACAGCCTCACCGGCATCGCCGACGTACAGCTCGGCGACGCCAACCAGTACGTGCAAATCTTCGAACTAAACTGCGGCGGCCCGCTCCCCGACGGCGGCACCTTCACCGACCCCGACCTCATCCACCCCGGCCAGCACCTCACCCTCCCCCACCCCGACACCGCCACACCGACCCCAGCAACACCGGCAACGCCGGAAACACCGGAAACGCCGGGAACGCCAGCGCTGCCGACGGCCCCGGCTCCGGCTCCGCGGGAGCCCCAGGAAGCCGTCCCTGGATCTGGCCCCACGACCACGGAGTCCCCTGCACCGTCCAAGCAGCCCGCTCCCGCCACAACCGGGGCCGTGACACCAGAGACGTCGACCGCCGGCTCCTCAAGCACGGCGCCGACACAGTCCTCCGCCTCGGCCGCGCCAAGGCCCGAGGGCGTTTCCGAGGCCCCGGCATCCGTGCACGCCGGGGACAGCAGCATCCACTGGGCGCTGATCGGCGGTATCGGAACGCTACTCGCCGCATCCCTCACCGGTGCCTTGGGTGTGCGCAGGATCCTGCAGCAGCGCCAGCGCCATGCCGGCCAGACCATCGCACAAGACCAGGAGCCGACCGATCTGGAGCAGCTCCTGGGCGCGACGTCGCATCCGGCCGGCGTCGAGCTGCTGGACCAGGTGTTGCGCACCCTCGCCCACCACGCCGCTGACCGCGACATCCCCGTCCCCGCCCTGCGCGGTGCCCGCCTCAATACAGTCGGGGTGACGCTCCTGCTGGACGAACCCGCCGACCCCATCCCCCCGTTCGCCGAGGGACCCGCCCCGCGTACGTGGATCCTTGATCCGCAGGCCGATCTCCTCACTGCCGAAGACCTCACCAGTGTTCAGGCCCCCTACCCCGGGTTGGTCACCCTCGGCACCGACGACGACGGCCTGGTTCTCATCGACCTCATGACCTGCCGCATCCTGCTCCTGGACGGTAGCGACGAGGAAGTCCTGGCCGTGGCACGCGCCCTCGCCCTGGAATTGGGCACCTGTGGCTGGACCGACTACAGCGAGATCCTCACCACCGGGCTCGGCGCCCGCCTCGCCGGCCTGCTGCCCCAGGGCCGCATCCGCACGATGCCGCACCTGCCGGCCGTCGCAGCCGACCTCGGCGAACTCATGCTCGAGGCACACCAGAGCGGCGAACAAGTACTGCCGTGGCTCGCGGTCGGCGCAGGCGAGCTGGATGACGAGCATGTGGTGCAGCTCGCCGACGCCCTCGCCGCGGGCCGCACGCTAGACACCGCGATCATCCTGCCCGCCACCGCAGCCACCCGCCACAGCTTCCCCCACGCCGAAGTCCTCACCGTCGCCAACGGCCAGGACGCCCCGGTCGGCCTGCTGGAAACGTCGGTGGACTTGCAACGGATCAGCGACGAGCAGTACCGGCAGTACGTCCATGCCCTCACCGTCGCCACCCAGGAACCGAACGCGGCAACCGGGCCGTGGGAGAGCACCGAGGACCACGCTCGGGCGGCCGCCGGGGGCGCCCCGCTCACCGTCCACGCCACCGGCGAAGGATCCCTCGACCCCGGTAACCCCTTCCCCGCCCTCCTGGCCGGACATATCCCCGCCCCCACACGTCCCGCGGCCGCCACCACCGACGCCACAACGTCGGGAACCGCGCCTACCAGCGGCGCGGGCACACCAGCCGCGGACGGCAGCACGAAGTCCGAAGCCGAAGCCGCAGCGGAGCAGGCCTCCGGCATCGCTCCGGCAGCCATCCCCGCACCGCACACCTCACCCACATCCACGCAGGTCCCCCAACACCCCGACCCCAAGGACACCGGCGTGCGCATCGACGTTCTGGGGCCGCTTCGGATCAGCGGAAGCGACACGAGCGCACACAGCCCGCGCACCACATGCCTCGCCGCATACATCCACCTGCGGCCCGGCCGCAGCGCCGACACCCTGTGCAAGGCCATGGACTACATCAACCCGTGGTCCACCCGAACCCTGCACTCACGCCTGTCCGAACTACGCAACGCCATCGGCCTGCACACCGACGGCCAACCCCTACTCCCCCGCCCCAAGACCGGCGCCGGATATAGCTTCCACCCGGCAGTAACCTCCGACTGGCAGCTCTTCCAAGACCTCGCCGGCCAGGGACTTGCCGCAGGCCCGCTGAACGGCATCGAAGACCTGGAGGCGGCGATGGCACTCGTACGGGGCAAACCCTTCGACGGGCGGACCCTGCCCTGGGCAGACCCGATCATCCAGGACATGCTCTCCAAAATCACCGACACCGCCCACACCCTCGCCCGCTGGCATGCCGACGCAGTCCTACCCGACCTGGACGCCGCCCGCCGCAGCGTCCATAAGGGCCTGGACGTCGAGGAAACCTCCGAGGTGCTTTACCGCGACCTCTTGACCATCGAGTGGGCCGCGGGCAACACCGCCGCGATCCGCCGGACCGTCGCCCGCATCCAACACATCGCACGCACCTACGACCTCACCCTCGAGACCACCACCGAGGACACCATCACCCAGGCCCTTGCCGGCAAACCCGCCCCTTCAACCACATACTCGGTGCGGGCCTGACACCTTCTCGCACCCCTACGGCCACGGGATATGTCCCGCGGCCGCACGGCAACTCATGCCGTCATGGGTAGGTAGCGGGCGCCTGGCAGGCGGGTCACCTCCGAGCGGCTCAGGCCGACGCGCTGGCCTCCCTGACGCCGGTGGAGCGCACCGGGAGCCATGCGGACCTGACGGTGCGAGCCATACTCAGGAACACTCGTTCCCCTTCTTGATCCACTCCCACTTGATCACACAGACCAGGACGGGAACGACAAGCATGGAGAACATCCACAAGCCGACACTTGCCGGCGAGTAAATGTAATAGCGCCACTGCTCCGGTAGGGGAGACGGCGCAAGCAGAACCACTATAAGCACACCCCACGTGCTCAGCACCGCAACAGCAATCCGCCACAAAGTGTCCCCCACTGCTGCCCCTCCAACCCTCACAACCCTGTAGACAGGTACGACAGTACGTCTGGCACTGAGCACTTGCACGAAAGAGCACATTGCCCACACGACTGACCCGACCAGAACACGCCGACCGCCATGGTCTACGAGGTCTTCGCCAAGACTGCCAACGAGTTGATCGGCCTCTACGCCCACCGCTCTGACTCCGCTGGTGCCCAGGTTGAGCGCGAGGAGTGGTCGCAGCGTGCCCTTGCCGTACGCGATGCCCACCGCGCCGTGCAGGCTCAGGACCGGCAGGCCCTCCTGGAGCACAACGCTCTTCCTAGCAGGGGAGATTGCGACCCTGAAAGCTCCTGTGAGCGACCTGAGCGACTATCGATCGGTCACCAGTCACCGGGGCCGGGCTCGGTCACGCGAGGATCGGTCAGCACACACCCGCCCACCCCGCGCACCAGTCACCAGGCCCACGGCCCGCAGCGCGGGGCGGTGATCGGGTCCCGGTGACCGGTGACCAGTGCCGTGCGCATCGGTCATGACCGGAGACCGACGAGCCATCAATCGGTCACCAGGTGCGAATCGGTCACCAGGCGCCCGGGCCCAGATCGGTCACCAGTCACCGGCTCGCTCTACACCGGTCACCGGAGCCACAACGCACGGGGCAATCGAGGCTCAGTGACCGGTGACCTGGGAACCGGTCACGACACCGATGACCGACGAGCCGTCGATCGGTCACCAGTCACCGGTCACCCAGCCCACGGATCGGTCACGACGATCGGTCAACACTCACCGGCCCGCCCCGCACCAGTCACCACATCGGCCACGCCACGGGTCACCAACCGGTCGCCATCACGATCGCCCATCACCGTTCCGGTGACGATGCAGGAGGACCAGCCCCGGACTGCCCGGAGGCGCGGACGGTCTTGCTGTCGGCGTTGCTTCGCAAGGTGGTCGGTGGCGGCGATCAGACGGCGTTGTCCCGTCTTCGACGACACCCCCAGACAGCGCGCCACTTCCGCTCCGGACAACCTCTGTCCGGCTTCCTCAGCCTCGGCCAGCAAGCGGGAGACCGTCACCGACCTGCCCGTGCCGGTCACCAGCCCCCGCCCCGGCCGTCGTGGCCCCCCTTGCGGGTAGGTGCGGTGACCGGTGACGTGAGAATCGGTCGTGCCGCGGGAGCGAGTGATCAGCCCTCGGGTCCCGTGAGCGCGAGGGCGGTGAACTCGCCCAATACGCTCGTGAACTGATCTGGCAGGTCGAGGTCCCAGCGGACAGTCTTTGCCCAGCCGTGCCGCAAGTCCTCGATGACCATGTTCGGGAGACCGCGTCCCGACCGGGCTGCTGTCGTTCGCGGACCTGCACGACCAGGTAGAGCACCCCGGTGCGCGGCTTGAGCCAGCGACGGAAGTCCGTCATCACGATGTGCCTGTCCAGGTATGGCAGGGTCAGTCGGCAGGCCACTACGTCCACGCTGCCTGGTACCAGTTCGCGAGGGGGCGTCTGCCTGAGGAAGTCATGCACTTGGAAGGACAGCCGTTCTTCCTTGCTCCAAAAGGTCCGCGCACGGTCGACCGCGACCGGCGACCAGTCGTAGCCGACGGTTCTCAACCCTTCTCGGGCCATCAACGTCGCCAGCAGACCCCAGCCGCTGCCCACGTCGATCGCAGTCCTCGCCCCAGGAGTGAGAACATGGCGACGGAAGCCATCCATCTCCGCGTGCGTTACTGGCAGGTTTTCTTTCGGCTCGTCGGTGGAGTAGAAGGCATCCCAGTACAGTCGCTTGGTCCACATGTACTGAGCCATCGAGGTTTCGGCGGTGCGGGTTTGGTCGTTCACGCCGCACCACCGGACAACGTCGGCCGGCTTGCACCCGCGCCCGGCGGGGCACAGCGCCGGTGGGCGTCCGCAGTGCCCAGGTTTGCAGCGGGTGGTTGCCAGTCGTCCACAGACCGGCGCCGTGCCGAGTGATGCTGCCGTGTCCGTGCCGGCAGTTTCTTCGGCTCTTCCGCTTTGCGATGCACCATGGTCGTTATCCCCTTGTCTGTGTCGCGTACCAGTACGCGGTCATCAGGCCGAGCACCGTCAGCACGATCAGCGCCTGCAACACCCACTGCCGCCAGCCCATCGCGTCCCCTCCTCCCGGTGCCTTGCGTCCATACACGCTTCCGAGCCGCTCACCGGCCGCTTTCCGGCAGGGCCAGGGCCACGAACCAGTCCCGCTCATCCACCTCGCGCAGGAACCGTTCGTACTCGCCGCGATGGGGGCTGATGTGCTCGAACCGCGGCACCAGCAGCCCGTCTGCGTAGCCGGCACGCAGCAGCCCACGGGCAGTTGTTAGGCCGGGTCGGTACTCCAGGAGCGCGGGACCGGTCGAGTCCAGGCACATCTGCCCGCGGACGCTCCAGTTCCGTGCCTTGGCCACCAGTTCCAGAGCTTCGAAGTGGGCGTCGGCTTCCTGCTGAGGCGCCTGTGCGTAGAGGACCACCCTCAGCGGCCGGCTGGTTTGCCTGGCCCGAAGCCCAGCCCGCCGCCGCACCCCGTCAGCAAGCAGGCGGCAGGTCGATTCGGCCGACGAAGGACCGCGAAGTTCGCTGCTCCCGCAGCGCCTTGAGCATGCTCCGCGCGATGAGCGCCAGCATCCGCACGTACGACAGATCGCCGGTCTCGTCGTGACTGACGTCAGCTTGTGGCTCTGCGGACGCCACGTCCGTCCAGTCTCGCAGCGCGCCGGCCGCGCGGGTGGACCGCTGCGCGAGCGGGATCTCCCCTAGACCCACCGCAAGGGACTTGCAGTGCGTGATCATGCGGCGGGTCAGCTCAGCGAGTTCTGTGATCTCAGGTGCGGTCGTGAGGGTTGTGATGATGTCCTGCTCGATACCGGCCTCGACGGCCGCCTCGATGACATCCGCGATATCCGCAAGCACGGCCCCAAGGTCGGTGAATCCTCCGCTTAGGGCCCCTCGGCTGTGCTCGTGCACGGTTGCTCCCTACCATCGTCAGCGGGTGGTACCACGACGGTAGAGGCGGTCTCGCAAGAGTAGGGGTACAGATTGTGCCCCCTAGGCCGTCAGGCCGTCAGGCCGTCAGGCCGTCAGGCCGTCAGGCCGTCAGGCCGTCAGGCCGTCAGGCCGTCAGGCCGTCAGGCCGTCAGGCCGTCAGGCCGTCAGGCCGTCAGGCCGTCAGGCCGTCAGGCCGTCAGGCCGTCAGGCCGTCAGGCCGTCAGGCCGTCAGCAGCCCTACTTTTTGTGCGAGTTCGGCTGCTCGCCTGCGGCGTTGCGGACTCTTCGCCTCGGCCTCCTCCAAAATGATCCGCTTTGCGTAACCGTTGTATTGCACGGTCTCCGGCGCTGCCGCGTGGGCCTGCTCCAGCGTCGCGAGCGCCACGTCGGGCTGACGGTCAAGGTGGTAGCCGCGGGCCTGCTCGATGCGGTGCCGGGCCCGCCGGGGCCGGGACGGGATCGCATCGGCCTCCGCACGGGCCGCCTGGCGCGCCGACTCCCGGCCCGCCTGCAGCTCCACTGCAACCGTGACCGCATGCGCGCCGATAACGGCACGGGAGAAAGAGGTGACGGGATGGAAGTAGGTATCAGGCAAGGCCTCGGCCATGCTCCTGGCCTCATCCCAGTACCGCCATGCGGTTCCCGTCTCCCTGCGGCGCGCGGCCGTCAGCCCGGCCTCGACCGTCAGCGCCCCCGCCACAGCCCGCACGTCCTGGTCGGCATCCGGCAGGAGCGGCTTGAGATAGCGCAGGGTCTCCAGCGTGACGGCGTCCGCTGCGTCCAGGTGTGCGCTGTCACGGTGGGCCTGCGTGGTCAGCCACGCAGCCAGCCCGATGGCGTGAGGGTCCCCGGATTCCTGGGCGGCTACCATGCCCCGCTCGGCGACCCGCCACACAAGCGGTGCGTCCGGTTGGTAGGCACAGAAGAACTGGGCCAGGAAATAAACCTCCGCCAGACGCGCCTGCGCAGCCTTGCGGTCAGCGATGGACGGGGCCTGTCGCACCAATGCCTGCGCGTCCTGGATCAGATCCGGCAGCAGCGCGCCGACGACCTCACGGTGGTTCGGCGCCGAGTGTCGGGCCGTCCAGGCTCGGGCCAGGCGGGCCGACAGATGCGCGACCGGTGGTGCTTCGCGACTCGAACCGAGCGGGAAGGCATTCAATGCCTCGCGAACTGCGCCGAACCGCGCATGGCCCGGGCCGGCAAACAACGCGGTGTGCATGGCCTGGTCCCCCGTGAGTTCCGACAAGTCCCGGACCCGCAAAACCTCGGCGATCCGTAGGACAACCGGCAACTGCGGTGTCTTCAGACGGCCCGTCTCGACCGCCTTGACCCATGAGCCAGAACGTCCAACGAGACCGCCCAGCTGGTCACGGGTCAGACCACGCCTGGTGCGAAGGATCTGCATTCTCTGACCGAAAACCAGCGGGTCGCGGTACGGGTCCGGGGAAGCATCGGTAGACATAGCGGCCTTGCCCCTCTCCTTGAAGCTCGACACCGACAGCGTAGGGGTGAAGCCTGCCCTCCGTTATCCCAGAACACCCAAACCTGCCCCCAGCTCCAGCAGCTCACGGCCCACTCCGCAGACGGCAGGAGAGGAGACGACTGCGGTCAGGTGGAAATCGGAGTGGGTGATGGGCTATCCACCGACCGGTCACCGCCCAGTCCCTGGGGTCCTGGGTGCCGAACCATCCACCAGTCACCACTCACCACCCACCAGCTGACCGCATCTCCTACAAGGTGAACGCAGCCGGTGCGGCTCGACCGGTCAGCACGTCCTGTTGAGGCAGTCGACTCGGGGAAGTCAGCCTGCGGCGCCCGCAGTACGACATCCGTGATGGTGCGTCGGCGTCAGGGCTTGGCGGATGCGCCTCATCTCCCGGGGGTTGCAGCGGCAGGGGCGCCCATCCGCGATGGCTACACGCGTGAGGAACGGGTCACCAAACGCCCGAATATAACCATGGTTGATGTGCTGTACTGGTACCCCACCGAGTCACGAAGGGGTCCACATGCCGTTGCAGCGATGGCGTGAGCTGGCCGACCGATTGGCCCAGCGCATCGAGTCGGAGGGGCTTGCGCCCGGTTCGAGGATGCCGACCACGGCGGAGTTGATGGCCGAGGGAGAGTCGAAGCCGTCTATTGAGCGGGCGTACCGGGAGCTGGTGGAGCGGGGTCTTGTCGTGCGCAAGCCTCGGGTGGGAACGGTGGTGCGCAATCGTGCTCGCGTCCGTGTCCCGTTGAGCCGCTACGGCTCCGTGCTGCGCCCGGGTGGGGACAAGGGGCCATGGGAGACGGCAACGGCTTCAGTGGGCCTGGACGGCAGTGTCGTTACGCTGTCCGTGGAGTGTGTCGCGGCTACGGCCGCGATTGCGTCCTTGCTCGAAGTCGAACCCGGCTCTCCTGTTGTGCGCCGTCACAGGCATGCCGTGGCCGACGGGGATGTGGTGCAGATCCAGGAGGCTTTCTATCCGGCCGACCTGGCCGCGGCCGCGGGACTCGACCAGCCGGCCAAAATCACGGGTGGTGTGCTGAGCGCCATGACGGCGGCCGGGCTGGATCCGCAGAGCGCCGACGAGACGGTCGCGGCACGGCCGCCGACGAAGGCCGAGGCATTGGAGCTCGGTGTCGGGGAGCGGGTACCGGTCTTGTGTATCGAGCGCGTAGTACGCAGCCGGGGCGGCCAAGTCCTCGAATTGCTGCGGGTGGTGGGTGTGGCCGACCGTGTGGAGCTGCATTACGGGGGGTTGCCGCTGACCGGCGGAGTGGCGTAGCAGCGGCAGCACCTCACCAGTGGCTCACCGGCTGACCCGTCGGCCAGGTTGTGACGCCACCTGGGGTCAACCGGTGATCAATCCGGTGATGCCGGTGCCGTTGTGTAGGGCATGACCACTCGCCCGAACCAAACGGGCCCCGCCACACGTGGCGGGGCTCGCAGGTCCCCAAACAGGCCTAGACCGCCTGTGCGGGGAAGAGCACCTAGTTGCGTGAACTGAGAGGTGCGCTGAGCCATGAGCTTATGCGGAACCATCCCGAGGCCGCCACAGGCCCCCTCCCCCCACACCACCGGGCACACCGTGAATGTGGTGGTGTGCCATGGCACTTGAGCCGATTCTGTGGGCCTTGCATGACAGCCCCGTCAACAGCACCACAGACAGGATGCTGCTCGCCGGTCTGGCTGAGAAAGCCGATGCGGACGGCACCAACGCCTTCCCCTCGCGGCGAACACTGGCCCGGATCGCGCTGTGCGACGTCAAGACGGTCCAGCGACGTCTGGCCTGTCTCACCGAGCAGGGTGTGATCACACTCGGCGACCAGGCAGCCGCCCGGTACATCCCCGCCCACGCCCGCCCCAAGGTCTACGACCTGCAGATCCCAGCCAGTTGGTACGGGCCGGAGCGCCTCGCCAGGGTGAACGCAGACCGGGCCCAGCGCGGTCTGCCGCCGCTCACACAGGAGACCCGTCCGGCGCTGCCGCCGGCCCCGGCACGGACGGAACGCAGCGACAAAGGCAAGCCGCGTCTGGGGGGAGGGGACTCACAGTCCCCTCCCCTGCCCCGACCCGACTTCGATAGGAGGGGGGACTGTCAGTCCCTGGGGAGGGGGGACTCTGAGTCCCGGCAGGGGGGACTGTCAGTCCCCCAACCCTCTCCTTTAACCCTCCCCGTCAAAGAAACCCCGACAGCGCCTGCGGCGCGCAGCGCCGATGACGCCCGCAAGGCTCCTACAGGTAGTAGCGCACGCAAGGCCGGCGGCTACGCCGCGCCCCCGGACGCTGCCGCGCCCGCCTCAGCAACCAAGTCGGGCAAGATGCCCCGCCAACCGATGCCGCAGGGACAAGCGGACGCGGTCAAGGTGGTGGAAGAAGGCTGGCCGCCTGACCTTGCGAGACTGCTGCCAGCCCACCGCCCGGCCGTACTATGGCAGGCGATCTGCAAAGCTCTGGACGGCGGGCGGACACCCCAACAACTCCTCGAGCGGATCCAGCGCCGGTGGTGGACCCACGGCTACGCCCGCGCCCTGGCCGAAGGCAAGATCTCCTCCCCCGTCGGAGTAGCCGTAGGCTTGGTCCGCCCATCCACCGACTGCCCGGACCCGATGTGCGAGGACGGCACCACCCTCCACACCGAGCAGCCATGCACCAACTGCATCCAGCGCCGAGCAGACCGCCGGTACGGCCACGCACCCACACCAGGAGACACATTTCCGCGGCCCCAGTGGTGGGAATGCGAGGGCAAGCACTGCACGGCAGCCGGCAAAGGCCCACGCCCCGACACAGGACTGTGTTGGAGGTGCCAGGACCAAGCAGAACTGGCGCAGATCCAACACGCCACAGCACACCTGCTGACCGAAGCCGAAACCGCGCAGCAAGCACAACGCCTACGCCAAACGATCAGACGGCAACGCACGCTCGACGACACTCACACCGAACACACCAACCGCACCCGCACCACACCGGACAGCGACGAAGCCGACCACAGGCCGCCACAGACGCTCACGACGTACGCCAACCACGCGAACAACTCCAACGCAAACACCCCCAGCTCGCCGCCTACACCCAGCCACACCCATGACCACCCGCCCCCACCACCATTCACTCCTCGCCCCACAGCAAGCACACAGAGGCAGCGTCGTGTTGCTTGAAGAAGCTGGCAGCCACCCTGCTTGCGCGAGGGGCAGCTGTGCGCGGAGCGAGTCAGAATCCTCATCGCCGGCCAGGGGGCCATCCCCGACTGCGCGGGAAGCAAGAGATGGCCCAGGCTGTGTCTCACTCGAGGCGGCAGGGGTCGACGTCCTGACCGACTTCCTCCGCCCTGGGCCCAAAGGGCAGGAACATGGCGAGGAAGACGCACGCAGGTTAGACCGCTGAGGATCCCGCGTAGTCGTAGCGCCGGTAACCGCGGCCGTCAGCGTGCCAGTCCAGCAGGAGCACCGCGTCACCCACCGCCTTGTCGCTGCCCGCCCTCGTGCTGATGGTCGGCGTCCGATACCGGCCATGGTGGTTGGAACTGGAATCGCTGTCTTCCAAACGGGACTCGATTTCAGCGAAATCCCGCTCAAGGAGTCGGCGACCAGTGTGGGCATGCTTGATCTGCAGCCGGAGCTTGGCACCATCCAGGATGGTGGGGTCGTCGACGGAGTAGTAGTTCGGGCCGTCCCACTTGGCCGTGGCATACGTGTAGACGGTCGATCCGGACCGAGCTGCACATACTTCGATCGCAATCTTCCAATTATCCGGCCATGGCCCGCTGTAACCGGCGTCGTCGATGTCCTGACTGCTACTGGAGCACCGGTACTTCGGCGAAGAAGCAGCCGGAGTACCGACAGCTCCCAAAGTCAGGGCTGAGGCCACAAGTGCGACGACAAGGTTGGTCTTCTGCATGCCGTGCTCAAGGCCGCCGCGCAGTCCACCGACACGGCCCTGAGGGCAAGCCACTCAAACGGATGAGCAGGAGGACACAGAGCTATATATCAACTGCTCGAACGTTACGACCTCCGGCCGGACAACAACCGCCCGGGCCCGCAGCGGCCGACCCGCTGAAGCGGACCACCATGACCACTCAGGTGCATCTTCCCGGCCCCTTGCGCCCGCGCTGGCAAGACCTGCCCGCCTCGCAAACTTGTTCAAGACTGACGGGGACCAGCGCCCTTCCACCCGCAGCCCGGCCCGCCGCCTCCTGGCTGTGGCTGCTCACCCTCGCCGTCCTGCACGCCGACGGACGTCTCCTCGCCCACGGCAGCACCACCGTCTCGGTCACAGGCCCCTACATGTTCCGGCCCCCGCCGAGTGGTCATCAACCGGCATGCAGATGAGGATGGCTGCCTCGACCCCGATGAGGCGGGGGGCGCAGGCGCGTTTCTGCGGTGAATCCGGCAGCCCACACGGGTGAGTTGTCGGTCGAGGGCCTGTTGGGGCGGGTGCCGGAACGGTTACACCGGCCCGTGTGATCAACAACCTGATGCTGCGCGGTCTGCCCGCGCTCGCCCTCTGCGCCCTCCCCCTCCTCGCGACACCGGCCGCGTACTCCGCACCCGCCGAGACGGCAGGACGGGCCGGCACTGCGGCGGTGGGTCCGGTCAGGATGCGTGCTCCGTTGCCGCTGTTCGAGGCGATCGACCGACTCCCCAACGCCGTCGAGCACCGTGCGGGGTACAAGCGGGATTTGTATAAGCACTGGAACAAGGGCCTCAACGGCGGGGACGGCTGCGACACCCGCAAGGAAGTCATCCTGGCCGAAGCCGCGGTGGCGCCGCAGGTCGCGGCCGGATGCAAGTTGACCGGCGGGTCTTGGCGCAGCGCGTACGACAACCTGGTCGTCACCGACGCAGGCAGGCTCGATGTCGACCACTTCGTGCCATTGGCCGAGGTCTACGACTCGGAGCAGGCACCGTGGTCGGCGACGCGGCGGGAGGCGTACGCAAACGACCAGAACAGCCCCGACACCTTGATCGCGGTCTCCGCCGCCTCCAACCGTTCCAAGGCCGACAAGGACCCGGCCGAGTGGCTGCCCTCGGACGGCTCCTACCACTGCACCTACGCAGCCACCTGGGTCGGCACCAAGCTCCGCTGGGATCTGGCCGTCGATGACAACGAGCGCCAGGCCCTCCTCGGCCTCGCCGAGGACTGCCCCACCACCACAGTCGTCTACGAACCCGCGCCCTAACACCTCCTCAGCCAAGAGCGGTACGCCCTGGCTCGGCTGCTCGGCACAGCCGAACAGCCAGCCACGGGCGTGCCGCGCCCGCCTTGCGGCTGACCACCCGCGGGCGGGGCTGGTCAGCCGTACTGGCTCCAACCGCCGTAGCGGGCCAGGAGAGCGCGGGAGTCATCCACGTTCAGCCCCAAGGCAGCAGCCACCTTCTCCGGGTCCTGCCCACGGGCGTCGCGGGCCGGTCCGTGCGCCGTGCGCCCGGCGATGAGTTCCAGGGAGCGGGCTGCTTTCAGGGCGGCAGCCGGTGCGTCCTGGCCGAGACGCTCGATCGCCTCGGCGACGGCCTCGAGGAGGGTCTCCAGTTCGGCGGGCAGGGGGATAGTGGTGGCATCGATGGCTGTGATGTGCCGGTCCCAGTCGTCCTGACACTCCCCGGCCGTCTCCCAGCCGTGCTCCCGAAGCGGCAGGTCACCGACCGCCGTCCAGTTCACGATGCGTCGCTCGCCCCGCCAGCCGCACGAGCACTCCGCCTGCAGAGCGTGCGCCTGGGGACGCTGCGGGTAGGTGCCACCGTCGTAGACGGACCAGTGGCAGACCTCCCAACCAAAACCCCCGGAGTTCGAGTCGAAGTACACCGGCTTGGGACTGCTTCCGTCTTCCAGGAGTGTTCCGACCCGGCCCTCGTGCGACTTGCCGTACTCGTCGGACGTCCAAATCTCGTCCTTCTCCACCAGCACCTCCCACACCGCATCTCCAGGCGGGATCCCGCCCCTGGTAAGACGATCTCGCACCCGAAGCACAGCCCGTGACCAATCGACTGAATCGGTACCACAGCAGGACCGCTTGGTATGGGTCCGGGCCTGATCCGAGAGATGGGGCGGGGCTTTGGGGCCAGTCACTGCCACGCTTGGAACGAGCGCCGTGCCCTGCCTTCTGCCCGACACACCAGCGTCGTCAGCGGGCGATGTGTCGGGCAGCAGCGGCACTCTTGCGGCGGGATCGTCCTCGGGCCGCAGACCAAGCACGCCCAGCGGAACAATGAGTCCGCGGGACCGTCGGCCCGGGAGGCACGGATGTGGCCAGCAGCAGCCCGGTCCACGGAGCCCGCCCGAGCTAGGAGCACTCACTCGCCACAACCGACGGG
The DNA here is from genome assembly GCF_001746425.1 of Streptomyces subrutilus. Taxonomy (GTDB): domain Bacteria; phylum Actinomycetota; class Actinomycetes; order Streptomycetales; family Streptomycetaceae; genus Streptomyces; species Streptomyces subrutilus_A. Next base: position 47,402 of record NZ_MEHK01000001.1, read on the forward strand.
ATCCTTCATCCCACCGATGCCACCACAGCTGCGACACAGCCGCCACATCGGTGGCCTGCCCGCGCTCCATCCATAGCGCGCGCAGCGCGATATCACTCGCAGGCCACGCCGTCGCCGTCCCGGTCGAGGTGCGAGCCGTACCCGGCATCGCCACGCCGGATCGGCGCGGCCCCGGCATCCCGGACAGCCGTGCAGTTCCGGTAGTAGACACTGCCACCACCACCCCCCGAGCCCGAGCTCCCGGACGTCCCGCTGACCGATGCCGAACCGGAGCCCGCGGAAACATCAGTCGGGCTCTGCGCCTTGCCGTCATCTGCCACAGGCGGCTTGCGCACCGCCGGCCGCTCAGCAGGTGTCGGCGCAGCACCGGCCCCTGCCGACGGCGGCGGGCTCGGCACGGCAGCCGACGTCGGTGCAGACGGCGACGGCGACGGGGTGGAAGCTGAGGGCGCCGGCGGGGGCGGTGCGGTGACCGTGACCGTGACCACGGGGGGTGAGGCAGGCTTGGTGTCGTCCTTGACTGGCTTGGGTCCCGAAGACACCGCGGCGAGGAGGACGACAAACCAGACCGAGGCCAGGACGACGGTTACCGCTCTGCCTGCCTTGTCCCAACGCGCCATGAACGCCAGCGCCGCCCCGAACGGGGGCACGACCAGCGTCGCCACAACCACGGCCGGAACCGCCAACAAGGGATGCCACCGGCGGCCCGGGACCGGCTGCGGCGCAGTCACTTCAAAAGGTGGATACACGCGTCTCCAAACGAGAACGAACTGACAAAGAGCCAACACCCCCGCACAGCGACTACAACAGCGACCCGACGAGCGTGGGCGCGAGATACGGCCCCCGGAGCATCAGGCTGGCTGCGGCCGGCGAAACCGCGAACGCAAGGCCGGACTGTCCACGGGTAGATCAACGCCAGCACGGTCGAAACGGCACGGGCACCCCTGCCCCCGGGGGTCCCGGGTTGCGGTAATCCGCTAGAGGTCGGGGAGTTCGCGGCGCGCCGCCTGCCTGGACTGCTTCGACGCGGGCATGAAACGCGACGATGCCTTGTGGTGGGAGCGGGGCCGGGCCGCCTGTAAGGGTGTATCACTCACCTGCGCCGGTGACCGGGACAGACCGCGAATGCCGTCAGGGCTGGCTTCCGCCGTCAGAGGAGATGTCGCCCAGACGAGCAGGGAACGAAGTGCCGCGGTCGGTACCGGTCACATGGTCAGACCCAGGTGTAGGTGTCGTCGGTGACAGCGTCGAGCGCGGCGTCGGTGACTGTTGCTCGGGGGTCGTTCAGGGTGGCGAGGGCCGGCCCGATGGGCGGGAAAATCGGCAGCTCGGCCGTCTTGCGGTAATCGATCCACTCGATGATCCCGACTTCGTGGCTGCCGTCGGGCTGCTCGTCGAGTTCCTGCACGGCGAGGGTGCCGCGGAGCTCGGGGGTGATGTGGAGACGGTAGATCAAGTGGAGCTTGCGCGGTGGCGGGGGGGGGCCGGGGCGGGTGACGCGCTGGTCGACGACCCAGAGGAGTTCGCCCCCGTCGGCCTGGTCGATGTCCAGGCCGAGTTCTTCCGCCAGCTCACGGCGGAGGGCTTCGCGAAGGTCTTCACCGTCCTCGACGTTGCCGCCCGGCGGGGTGTAGTGGGTGGAGTCGGCGCGGTCGCGGCGGATAAGCGCAACCTCGCCGCCGCAGAAGATCACGGCCCCGACCCGGATTTTGATGCGTGAGAACGGCGCTACCTGTCCCTTGGGCGTGCTGGTCATAGCAGCCAGTATCACCACCCGCCCCCACCACCGGGCCGGCATTGCCCTTCCCTGCCGCAGCCGGTCCGTTGACTTCCGGTTGGGTCAACCGACCTGCGGTCCGGTCCCCTTGCCCCGGGGACCAGGCCAGTGGGTGCAGGCCCTCGGCGGCGAGGCCCCAGCGGGCTTCGAAGGCGCGGGCGGCGGTATGCATGTTGAGGATGTCACCGCGCAGGCGGGGGTGCCGGCCGTCCTGACGGGCCAGAGTCGCCGCGATGTGGATGTGGTCGTCCGCGTGGCGGACCGCGATCCACCGGCAGGCCTGCTCATCGCCGTGCTCCGCGATGCCCGCGGCGTGCACCATCGCGGCCGCGACCTCCGCCCACTCGGCGTCCGACAAGCGGCGGTCGCCGGGCGCGTTGCGGACCGAGACGTGCCACACGTGCTCCTCCGGCTTCGGGCCGCGCAGCGCTTCCACGGGGGCGTCCAGGAGCAGCGCCAGATCCGCCAGCGTCATGCGGTCCGGGGTGCGGGCCGGGCACGGCAGATCCGGATCCCAGGCGGCGACCAGGTGGGGGTCGACGTGCTCGTCACGGTCGCCCGGACCGAAGAGGTAGTTAAGGAGGTCGATCGTCGTCGAGCCCGACTCGGCCTTCTTCGGCATCACGACCTGGGGCGCCTCTCCCGCATCACCTGGGCCGTCGCCTCATCCACCCGTGCCACCGCCTTCAGGGCCTCCTCCACCACGGTGGCGGCCGACTCCGCAACACCGCTTCCGGGCGGGCCGGTGGCGGTCAGGGCGCGGAGCGCGGTCACGGTCTCCCGCAGGTGGACCCGGGCCTGGATCAGCTCCCGAAGGACGTCTCCGGCGTCCCGGGAGACCGGCACCAGCACGTGCTGCGCGACCGCCATCACCTGCCGTCCCGCCCACGACGCGGGTGACATCCCCTCCCGCCCCGCGGCCAGCCGGACGACCTCCAGCTCCGCGTCGTTGAACGACAGATTCACCCGTCGTCCGCGTGGCGCGGACGTCAGCCGCTCGCGTCGCCGGCCCCCGCCAGAAGACCCCTCAATACCCACGGACAACTGCTCCCGGATAACGCCCGAAGGGGCCCGCCGAATACGCCGGGACCTTCGGGTCCAGTCAGCCCGTACTGTTCCAGTACGTACTAACTGGCTGCCAATTTTTGATGCGTGAAAAAGGTTGCAGGGCCGTGCGCCCGGAAGCCGGGAGAGCAGGCGCGCCGACACCGGACACCACCCCCGCCAGCGACCCCGCACCGCCACCACACGCCGCCACACGCCGCGCCACCGCGCCGCACCGCCACCACGCCCCCGCGCACCGCCGCCACACCCACACCCCACAGAGACACCACCCCACCACCCACACCCCCAACCACAAAGAAGCGACGACCACCCCTGTCTGAACCTCCGCCACAACCTTGTTTCGTACCGCAGTGTTACGGCGGCGCAGGGCGCCCGTCACGACCGCGGCGGGAGGTTGCGGGAGAGCGCGAGAGGGCGGCAGTCCTCTCGCCACACAACCCGCAGCCCTGCATCTCAGGCCTGCCAAAATGACCGCTGGAAGACAGCCATAGGCGTGGCTCCCCAGGGCCGCTAGTGCCTGCTGGAAGTGTCGTGCGAGGAGGAGTCCTACGGTGTTCAAGATCTTGGTGCAGGAACCCCTTCCCCGGCCGAAACGCATCACGTCAGGACACTGGGCTGCCATCGACGACGCGTACCAGCGTCTGGGGCGGGCGGTCGAAGCCGAGGATTTTGCGCACGTCGTTGGCTCGGCCAAGGAGCTGACCGAGTCCGTCGCCCGAGTCACCACCGAAGCCAACGGCGAGGTGCTGGCAGATAACACCTCGTACAAGACGCTCCTGACCACGGCGCACGGCATCGTCGCTCACGCAATCAAGCAGGACCTGGCGCCGAATGATGTGCTGCGGGCGATACCTGACGGCGCGCGGAGGATGGCCACGCAGCTCGCAGAGATCCGGAACGTGTACGGCACCGGCCATGGCCGCGCCGACGTCCACGAGGTCACAGAAGAGGTCGCTGAGGCGTGCGTACACGCCTCTCTGATCTGGGTCCGCTGGGTGCTCGCCCGGCACACGACGGTGCTGTTGGGCAACGTGACGCAGCTGGTCAGCGATCTCGAAACGGAGAACTTCTCCAGCGGGGAACTCGCGGAACGTCTCGACGCTGCCAACCTCCCTAGCCTGAAGGAACCCGAGCAGCGGCGCCTCGGTATCGCCGTTGGCCGGCGCACGGCCAAAGCGACGTGGACCGTTCGGATTGATGGCGTCCGGGCCTGCTCGACGAACCCAGAACGGTGGCCTGACGCCTACCGGACGGGCGTCACAGAGGGGCTCTTCATCAACGGAGACAATCAGGTCGACGCGTTCCCCATGGTGAGCGCGGACTGCGCAGCCGAGCTCTTGCAGCACCACAGTGACGCGGCTGGTGTACTCGGGGAACTGCATCAGCTTCTGGAAGCCGCCTCCTGGTCGTTCCGCTTCCAGGGACGGTACGAAGCTGTCGTCCAGGACATGCACAAGGCGCTGCCGAAGGTTCCCGCAGGCGTACGGTCGCTGTGGATCGATATCACGAACGCCCTTGTCGCGCACGCGCCGGAAGAGGTGTCCTGACCGGCGGTGCCGTGGGGGTCAGTCTGTTCCGGCGCTGACGTTGAAGCGCTTGGAACAGGGCTGGCAGGAACTGCTCCAGCAGCACCCGGGCCGCGGTCGCGTCCTTGAGTTCGTCGTGGCCGAACCGGAAGACCTCGTAGCCCCTGAGTTTCAGGTCGCGGTCGGCGGCCATCGTCTCCGCGTACTTGGCGCTGTCGGGGCGCTGACCTCGGTCGCGGGTGTAGTGCTGGGACCCGTCGACTTCGAGCACGATGCGCTGCCCGTGAGGGAGCAGGAGAAGGAAGTCCATGCGGGAGCGCAGCAGGGCCTGGGGGCCCCGTTCGCGGACGGTCTGATGGCCCTGGTCTGCCTCGGCGGATATGTCGAGTTCTCCGACGTCCACCCGGACCAGGTCGCCGCGCTCGGCCGCCGCCGGGACCTGCCTGTCCTGCTCGACCGGCACATGCCCTGAGGCCGGGCCGCCTGCCGCCTCGGTGTCCGGCGACCAGGGCCGCCCGGCTCGGGTGAGTGTCACCGGTCGGTGCGGTGGAGGTGGACCGCAAGCGCCAGAGCATGGGACACACGACAGCGCGGGCTGCCACCACCGGTGGCGGCCCGCGCCGGGGTTTTCGTCAGAGGGGTCTCTCAAGCGGCGGACCGCAGGCTCTCCTGTCCCAAGGGCTGCCCATGGTCGTCCCTGCAACACGACTCGCACGCAGCCCCACGGCCGCCTATGAGTCCATTACCGCTTCCTTCTTGCCCTGCACCCTGGCGAAGACCTCCCCTGCCCGATCCTGGGCGAATTCGCCGACCCCGAACGGGACATTGGGCTTGGCCTGCCCAGCCGCCCCGTCCACGGCCGCTTCGGGCACGACGTCGACAGCCGCCTGCGGGGCAGGGTCGGCGGCGTGAGCAGGAACGGCGACGGCAAACGGGCCGGCGGCCAACAAGGCGACAGTGAGGATACGCGGCATAGGCTTCATACGCTGGGAAACGATCATGCCCAAGGAATGTCACCGCGCCGGAAGGCCCCCCAGGCGCTCCCCGTGTACTTCCCACGCGGCCCCTGCGGGTGCTTACTGAGGATTTCGGGTTGTCGTCGGGTAGTGACGGTTCATGATCCCTGCGGTATGCCGGTTGTATGCGTTATCCGGAGGGTGGGGGCCTGACCGCTGAGCGTCGGGCGTTTCGTGAGGGGATCCGGCTCCAGGCCGGCGAGCGGTTCGCGGCGGGTGAGAAGACCGCGGTGATCGCGAAGGACCTGCGGGTGAGTGTGAGGTCGGTGGAACGCTGGCGTCGTGCCTGGCGCGAGGGCGGCATGGAGGCCCTGCGCTCGACGGGCCCGGCCAACTCCCCGACTGTCACTGATGCCCAGTTCGCCGTACTCGAGGCGGAACTCGGCAAGGGCCCGTCAGCACACGGCTTCGAGGATGAGCGGTGGACTCTGGCCCGGGTCCAGACCGTGATCCGCCGCCGTCTGTGTCTGACGCTGTCGGTAGCGACGGTCTGGCGGCTGCTGAAACGGCAGGGCTGGTCCTGGCAGGCACCCGCCCGCAGAGCACTCGAGCGCGACGAGCACGCGGTGGAGCTGTGGAAGAAGGAGGTGTGGCCGAAGGTAAAAGCCTCGCGGCGGCGTGTGGGGGCTGGATCGTCTTCGAGGACGAGGCCGGATTCTCCATGACGCCGCCCCGTGCCCGGACCTGGGGCCGGCGCGGACACACCCCCGTCATCCGGGTGAGAGGCAGGTCTCGCCGCCGGACCTCGGTCGCGGCCCTGTGCTGCTACAAACCTGGCGAGCCAAGCCGTCTCATCCACCGGCCCCGCACCCACCTTTTACTCAAGGGCGCCCGCAAGAGCTTCTCCTGGAAGGACTACCGCGACCTGCTGGTGAGAGCCCATATCCAACTCGGCGGCCCGATCGTGGTGGTCTGGGACAACCTCAACACCCATCTGGCCGCCGGACTGAAGCGGTATGAGGCCGAGCACGACTGGCTTACCACTATCCGCCTGCCGCCCTATGCACCCGAGCTCAACCCCGTCGAGGCCGTCTGGTCACTCGTCCGCAGAGCGATGGCCAACACCGCCTTCGGCACACCCGACGACCTCGACCGCAAACTCCGCAGAGAGTTACGCAGAATCCAGCTCCGGCCCCACCTCATCGACGGTTGCCTCACCGCCACCGACCTGACCCTCGCACCACCGACCCCACCCTGAAAACCTCAGTAGTCAGCAGCCGCGCCCTTGCGCTCCCCGAACCGCGGCACGTCCTTCACGCTCACGTCCATGCGCAGCCGCTCGAAGCGGAGCGGGTGGTGGAAAACGCCCTGGCACCGACAATGGCACACACGGCAGATCCGCCCCACCGCAGTGGTTGAGCGGGGAAGCCGCCGGGACCTGGCCCAGCAGGCCTGTCGCGATGCCCGAAGTGGCAGCCACAGCACCATCCGGCTGGTCGTCGTGCGCTGGTTGGCACTTTGGTCTTTGGCGCCGTCAGACCTGGTACAGATCGCCGCCACCCTCGACGTCATCCGCAACGACGAATGGCGCCGCACCCGCCTGCACGAGGTAGCGGCAACCGTGCGGGAGGGCCTTGCCGGCCTCGGGTACGACCTCCGGGGTTCCGGTGCTCATATCGTGTCGTTGCCCGCCGGCCCGGACGAAGCCATCATCCAGGTACGCGACATCATGGAAGAACACGACGTGTTCGGATCCGTGCTCTGTCCCCCGGCCACCCCCCACAACCGCACCGCGCTGCGGCTCTCCCTGCACTGCGACCTCACCGACCAGGACATCGACCGCACCCTCCACGCCAGCGAATTCGTCCGGCCGCTGTGCACCGCACAGGGCCCCACCACCTGACCCCTTGACCGCCGCCCGGCGGCGTCCGTCACCGCCCCCTGGGTGAATCTGCTGACGGGGTGTGGCTGCACGCGGCGGGCGCCGCCAGGGGCTGGAGCATCGACTTCGGTGTGTGGATGCCGCAGGTGACAAACGATCAATCCGGTCGTTACACCGGCATGAAGATGATTTCGCGCATTCTCAGTGTGGCCGTCATGAGCGGCGCCCTGCTGGCCGCCACCGCGTCAGCGCACGCCACCGACGTTCCCGCCGTAGCCAGCGCCAAGCGCATCCCCGTCCCCTCGGAGAGCAACACCAACACCTTCCGCGATTTTGAGATCACCTTCACAGTCGGCCAAGAGTTCGACTCCACCACGGCGTTGGACGAGTAGGCGGGCGCGAGCAGCGCCCCGCCCGTAAGTCGAGGAGCCCGCACCCACGAGAGTGCGGGCTCCCGCCCTCTTCCGCGCCCGCCACACTGGTCCTCCCCCTCGGCATCCTCGGCCAGGACCAGGTGCGGGTCATCGAGCCGGAACCGAGACGTACGGCGCCCAGTGCCGACCACGACCAGCGAGGCCGACGGCATGCCGATGGGCACCTCGATCTTGTCGTGGGCGAGCAGCCAAGCGACCACCGCCCGCCGGTCGAACTGCGGATGCACCTCCGTGCTGCCGACCAGGCCGGTGAAGCCGGCGTGCCGGCGGCGCCGGTTCATCACCGCGGCCCGACCCCCCCAAGCCCGAGGAACGTCATGGCTCCCGGCGGTTCCCGAGGGCGCCACCGGGTAGTACCCGTGCCGCTCCAGGGTGCTTCACAGGCCATACCGGTGCACGTACCCGTACCTATCACGGCGCCGTCGGTCCCCGGCGCGAAGCAGCCCTCGCCTCTCGGCTAGTCGCGAGAGAAGAGATGTCGTTTTGCGAAACAGGCTTGCCCTCCGGGCCGGAGCTGCGTCAATGGGCGGTCAGCCGGGATGGGGGGCGGCTCGGGGAGAGCCGAAAGTTTCTGGCTTGGTGCCCTATGGGTAGGGACGGCTGGCGCGTCTTGGACACGGCTCGGTCCGGTACCGGTGCCGTACGGCAGCACGGGAGGTCTCATGCCCGGCGACACAAGGATCCTGTTTCCCGTCGGCTTCCGCTTCGGTGTGAGTCCGGACCTGGAGGAGGCGCGGGAGAAGAACCGGCAGTGGGCAGGTGAGTACGGGATCGCAGCCGGTGCCCAGGCCATGGCGCTTTACGATTCCTGGGACTTGGCCAGGGTCTCCGCCTGCATGTACCCGTACGCGACCGGTCTGGATCTGCAGCTCGTAGTCGATCACATGGGGTTTTGGTACCCCTTCGACGACCAGTTCGACAGGCCCCTCGGGTTCGACCCGGCCGCCACGGCGCGGGCCTGCGAGGAACTGATCACCATCGTCCACCACGGACGCGCCGGCCTGCGCCCACGCCCGACAGTCGTCGCCGGCGCCTTCGCCGACATCTGGGAGCGCAGCACCAAGGGCATGTCGCCGGCCTGGAAGGCGCGCGCCGCCTACCACTGGGAGTACTACTTCGCCTCCTACGCCCAGGAAGCGGCAGCCCGCCTGCAGGGAGTCATCCCCGACTTCGAGACGTTCCTGCGGTTGCGCATCGGGGTCAGCGCCATGAGCACGGTCTGCGACCTGAGTGAAAGAGTCGCAGGATATGAGGTTCCCGCCGTTGCGTTCCACAGCTTGCCCCTGATCGAGATGCGCCAGCTCGCCGAAGAACTTCCGTGCCTGGCCAACGACGTCTACACGCTGGACCGGGAGGAGCCGCGCGGTGACGTTGTCAACCTCATCCTGGTTCTGGAGAAGGAACAGGGCTGCTCGCGCGAGGACGCGGTCGACATCGCCTACAAGCTTGTCAACGAGCGGCTGCGACGCTTCAACGAGCTGAAGGGGACTATTGCCGGTCTTGGTCCCGCTCTTGGTCTGGACGCCCGGCAGTGTGCCGACGTCGAACGTTACGCTGGCGCGCTGGAGTACCTCATCTCGGGCTACATGGCCTGGGGCATCGATACGCACCGCCACTTCCCGCAGACCGTCGTTCCTCCGGACGAGCCGGGCTACCCCGAGGATCTGCTGGTCCCCGCCTCTGAGTGACCGTTCCTCCCCGGAGCCCGGAGGGCCTGACATGGCGGCACACGAGAACACGGCCGGCCGGCACGACGCCCTGGTGCTGTGGGAACGCGCCGAGGACTTGCACCGGATGGGACTGGCCCGTGAACCGGAGCCCTGGGAGGACGGTCTGCGCGAGACCCCGAGGCCGGGCAGCTTCGAGTGGTGGTACTTCGACGCCGACTGCGACGACGGAACCAGCGTCGTCATCGTGTTCGAGACCAAGGCGCTTGCAGCATCGGCCGGGTCTTTGGCACCACGGCTTTCCCTGACGATCCGCACACCCGGCGGACGCGTCCACGCAAGCCGAACGCATTACGATCCGGCAGCGTTTTTGGCCTCGCGTGATCACTGCGACGTGACACTCGGGCCCCACCGTGTACGGGGGGACCTCACCCAGTACAGCATCTACGTGCGCACTCCGTCGGCCACCGCGGACCTCACCCTCACCGCGATCGCACCGCCGTCTCGTGTCGGCACCGGGACCGTCGAACTCAAAGACGATCCGACGCAGTATCTGGGCTGGCTGGTAGCGGTCCCCCGCGGCACCGTAGCCGGGCGCCTGACCGTGCACGGACAGACCTGGGAGATACGCGGAGTGGGGTACCACGACAAGAACTGGGGAACCATGGACTACGGCAGCGTGCTGAAGGAATGGCACTGGGCCCGCGCACACGCAGGCGAGTTCTCTGTCACCTGCGCCGAACTGCGCGCGCTGCCCGACCACCGCGGCAGCAGAGCGGGATTGTTCATCCTCACTCAGGGAAACAGCCGGCTCGCCGCCACAGGGACCGGCATCTCCTTCACCCCTCACACCCCGGCACACCCGACCGCCGACATCCGCTGGGCGGACCGTGCCACCCTCACCCTGGGAGAAGCGCAGGACCTCAGCCCGTCCACGGGCAGCAGGCTGGCACCGTACCGGCGGTTCACCGCGCCGGCCCAGATCGACGTCGGCCACGGCCCTGGGCGACAGAGCGCGAACGGCACCGCCACCGCCGAGCATGCGCTCTTCCTGCCCACAGCCCCCGCGGCCTGCGAGCCACCCTCTCACCATGGCGGGGGCCGCACGTCTGCGGCATTCCACGCAAGCGACCTGACGGATCCACTGTGGGGGCCTGCCAATGACTGACTTCTCTTCCATGCCCGCTCGTCTGGCCCGTGCCTGGTCGACGGCAGACTCCGACGCATTCGGATCGCTGTTCGCCGAGACGGCCGCCTACACCGACCTCGGATACGCAACCAGCCTTCGAGGAAGATCCGAGATCACGGCCTGGCACCGAAACGTGCGGACCGCCATCCCCGATTTCGCTGCTGAGATCGAGGACTGCTTCACCACCGTCGACGGCAAGGCGTGCCTGTGCGCGACCTGGACCGGCACCCGCACCGGAGACCTGTACGGCCTACCCGGCACCGGCGGCCGCTTCACCATCTCCGCCGCATCCGTGTTCGCAATGACACCCGAAGGCCTGATCACCACCTGCGTCGACTACTACAGCCTCCCCGACTTCGAACGCCAAACCGGGCATCGGCCCATCCCGTGACGACGCACCCACTGGGTGCGGTGCGCATGGCGGTTGACCGGTGACACCACAGTCGGCTCAGGGTTCCTCCAGCACCTGATCGGAACTTCTGCACCAGAGCGCGAAGCAGAGGGCGGCCGAACTTTAGCCGCCCAATCGGCCGTTACATGGGCAACCGACGACGGCGGCTACCGGGCCGGCCCGTCCCCATGCGGCGTGACACCCACCGGTAAGTGACGCTGCGAACCCCCCGAGACCCAACAGCGGCAGCCGCCGTACGAGGCGCGGCCCGGCGCGGGGTGACCGGACCGCCGCCTGCACCAGCATGTGTCGCCAGGACTCGGTCGGCGGTCGGCTACTTGCTCGGGATCCTGGCGACGGGAAGGCCGAGGCCGTGCTCGATGACTTGGGTGAGGAAGGCATAGCTGATATCCGTGAACGAGGCCGGAGCGGCCATCGGCCCCAGCGGCATGAGCCGGTACGGCGCTCCCGGCAGAGCTGCCAGGCCGGCACGCTCGACCAGCTCTTCGTGGCGGACGAGACACTGTAGACAGCAGTTGGTTTGCCAGCGATACGTCGCCCGCCCCCGGACCTCGTTTTGCCGGCATCCGCCGGCGAACCACTCGACTCGCTGTACTGGCTTGTTCCCGGTCTTGTGCGTCGTTCCCGTCGACGCCCACTGGCAGCCGCGCCTCGTTGCTTCAGGGGTTCTTGCGCCGCCGGTGGAAACGCTCCTGCATGTATTGCGGCGCGCCCGTGCAGCATCCGCTCGCGCAAGCAGTTCACGCACCGCCTTTCAGCCAAGTTCATTACCCAGAGTAGCTATATATAATCTCTCAGTGTCCACTCGGTTAGGCTCCTCGCAGCGGACACGCCAGCCCCGTCGCCCAGGTGTGCTTCCGCGTTCCCCTTTTGCCGCGAGTAAGGCTGGATCACTGTGACAGCACGCGTGGAAGACGTTCGGAAGCTTCTCGACCAGGCGGCGGGCGGTGCGGTCGAGATCCCGGTGTCAGTGTTCGCCGACCCCGACGCCGCGGGGCTCGTCTTTCCGGGCGGTACGGTGCGGATCGACGGCGCGGTGGGCGGATCGCGGACCCTGTCGGTCGGCGGGCAGGCGAAGATCACCGCGTCCACGGCGCCGGTGGACCTCGCGTTCACCGTCGACGGCGAATGGGTGACCGGAGCGGTGGCCACGGTCGCCCTGGGCCAGGGCTGCAGTCTGGTCCTGGTCGATGGCGCCCCGGACGGTACGGATCTGCCTGCCGGGGCTTGGGCGCTGGCGGACGGCCGGGCGCTGCGGCTGACCCGGCGCATGCCCGCGCCGCCGACCGACCCCCAGCGTCTGGACGGCCTGGGCCGCGCCCTGCCCGCCGTGAAGCCCCGCGACGGAGCCGGCCGCGACGCAGATGCCCGGGACCGGACACCCCGGGCGCTGGTCACCGACCACGGCATCCTCACCCCCCGCCCCGGACCGCGCCGCCGCAAGGGCATGCGGGTCTTGGAGGCGCCGTCGGTGCGCGGCTGGTCGCCGATCGGCACCCCGGGTGGTGACAACGGTCTGAGCGTCGACTACTACAACCCGCCGCTGCGGATCGCCGGTGCGCTGACCGCGTTGCCGGCTTGCCCGACGTACAAGACGGTGGTCGGCGGGGTGCTGTTGGTGGACACCGGCGCGTTCAACGGCTCCGCGATGGGCGCCTACGTCGTGCCCCACGGGAATGGTGCGGAGCCGTCGCTGTTCGCCTACGGTTCCCGGGGCAGTCAGACCGGTTTCGGGCCGCCGTTGTTCCAGGTGCGTGGGATCTCGGCCGGGTTCGGCTGGAACAGCCGCGTGCGCGTCCCGGCGGCCGACGCGCTGGGCAGCTTCCCCTTTCTGATGGCCTTGGACAACCCGGGCGCGATCGGCGCGGACGGCGAGGAGGTCGACCCGCTCAGGGTCCTGGGTGAGCTGATCGGCGGGTCGAATCCGTGGGTGAGGCCGCAGGAGGGCGATCTGTGGTTTGCCGCGGGCCTGGCCTTCGACTGTTTTGAGACCTTCAGCGGCCGCGCCATGGCGCTGGTGCAGACCGGCTCCGACCTGACGATCAGTCTGCTCGGTGCGGCGGGCATGCAGCTGCCGACCAAGAGCGAGAAGAAGATCGCCCGGGTGGAGATCGGCATCGAGGCGACCTTGCGCCCGACGGCCGGGGAGCTGAGCATCGGCGCGGCGTTCACCGAGAAGACGTTCCTCATCGATCCGAACTGCAAGCTGCGCGGCGGCGTCGGCATGAAGTTCTGGTTTGGCGACCACCCGCAGGCCGGCGATTTCGCGTTCATGCTCGGCGCGATCCCCGCGGGCCGGGAGCTGCCCGCCCGCTACCCGCGCCAGCAGCCCGCCGGTCTGACCTGGGGCGTCGGGTCCACTGTCAACATCACCGGCAACGCCTACGCCGCGTTCACGCCCAAGTCCCTGATGGCCGGCGGCTCGCTGGAGGTCGTCTTCCAGTCCGGCATGCTGCGCGCTTGGCTCACCGCGCGGGTGGACGCCCTGCTGGAGTGGAATCCCTTCTACTTCGATGTCGGGATGGGTATCCGGGTCGGGGTCTCCGCGACCATCAAGATCTGGTTCGTCAAGATCAAGATCTCGATCGAGGTCGGTGTCAGCGTCCGGGTCTGGGGCCCCGCGGTGGGCGGTGAGGCCACCGTCCACCTGTGGTTCATCTCCTTCACCATCGGCTTCGGCGCCGACCGGCGCAACCAGACCCCGGCGCTTGACTGGGGCGGCTTCCAGGGCATGCTGCCGCCGCCGGAGAACATGGTCCGCACCACGGCGATCGCCGGATACACCGGCGAGGGCGCCCCGGCCACCCGCAGCGCGGTCAAGCCGTGGCTGGTGAGCAATGGCGGCTTCACCTTCACCGCCGACTCCCAGGCGCCCCTCAGCAAGATCTACCTCAACCAGGCGGCGACACCGTCGAGGTCGCCTCCGACACCACCGTGGACATCCTGCCGATGCACGTGCAGGGCAAGGGCAGCGAACTGCACGTCTGGCTTACCCACGACGGCCGGGACGCGACCCTGACGCCGTGGGGCCGTGCCGTCCTGCGCGGCAACGTGCCCAACGGCCTGTGGGGCCGGCAGCCGGACGCATCCGGCGACGGAATCATCCCCGACCGGATCCTCGGGATCCGCCTGACCTCACCACCGGTCGACCACGGCACCTCCACCGGGTTCCTCGATGAGCAGGCCATCTCCTTCGACCCGATCAACCCCGACGGCAACCAGCCACTGTCAGGGGAGCCGGCCACGGGCCCGGTGCCGACGCGGCCCGGCGCCGTGATCGCCGCGATCCAGGACGGCATCGACACCATCGCCACCCGGAACAACCGCACCGCCCTGGCCCAGGCCCTGACCACTCTCGGCGCCCCCCTCGGCGTTCTCGACACCGACCTGAGCGCCTACGCGCACGCGGCGGGGACCTCGTTCACCGCCGAGCCGATGCTCGTCGCCGGCTGACCCGACGCACAGAGCCGGGCCGTCCCCAGGGCGGGGGCGGCTCGCGCCGCCACGCGCCTGCACACGGCGCCCCGCCCTCGCCCTTTGCCGCGTCCCGTCGAAAGGCACGCCTGTGACCACCACGTCCGACCCCGCCCGGCCGCGCACCACCGCGCCGACTGCCCAGCACCGCACCCGGTTCTTCGACCACCGCATCCCCTCCCTGCACGCCGGCCGCTACATCATCGGCAACCGGCAGATCCTCAAGGACGTCGAGGGCACCAACCGGAGTGTCGACGCCACCCCGCAGCCCTTCGACGTCGTCCAGCCGCGCTTCAGCTTCGACCCGACCGGCATCAACGCGCAGTTCCCCGTACCGGACGCCGTCGGCACCTACAGCCAGACCCTCGCCCACATCAACCTCGACGCCCCCGGCCTGCCCTGGAACCGCCTCCTCGGCCCGAACCAGCCGCCCGCCGTCCCGTGGATGGCCCTGCTGCTGTTCCGCGAGGACGAACTGCCCGAAGACCCGGACGCGGTCGGCCTCGTGATGGCCGGCACCGTGCGCGAGCTCCTGGACGGCGGCCTCGGCGACGGCGCGCCCCCCGCTCTGCCTCCGGAGAGCCTGCGCCCCGACGAGTACGGCGAGCAGTGCGCCACCATCCTGGTCCCCGCCGCGCTGTTCGACGCGGTCAAGCCGCTGCCCGCCGAGATGGGCTACCTCGCGCACCTGCGTGAGGGCGGGCGGCCCGACGCCACCCTCTCCGGCGCGGACCCCGAGCCGGATGAGGGCGAACTCAACGCCGTGCTGGTCGCCAACCGCTTCCCCGCCGCCGCAGGCGGGCGCCACGTCGTCCACCTGGTCTCTCTCGAGAGCCACGACCAGCACCTGACCGCTCCTGCCCCCGCCGAGGGTCTGCGCCTGGTCTCCCTCGCCTCCTGGTCCTTCACCACCGAACCCGACTCCGGCATCGGCTTCGGCGACCTCGCCCAACACCTGGCGACCACCGACGGCAACACCCCTCGCGGCGCGGACGACCTGCGCCTGCGCGTACCGGCTTCCGGGCCGACGGCCCCCGCCGGCCCGCAGAAGGAAGCCCTGGACCGGATGGCGGCAGGGGCCGTGGCCCTGCCGCAGCGCCTGGAGAGCGGAGAGCGCACCCTCGCCTTCTACCGCGGCCCGCTCACCGCCCAACCCGCCCAGGAGCTTCCCAAGCCGGCCGCCACCCGCCTGGACTCCCCGGGCGAGGCGCTGATCTACCTGCAGCAGTACGGCGTCTTCGACACCGCCTACGCCGCCGCATTCACCACCGGCCGCACCCTCGCCCTCGCGGACGCTGAATTCCGCAGCGCCCTGCTGGAATTCCGCTCCGCCGCACGATCCGCGGCCCGCCGCCTGGCCTCCCACCCCGAGCTCGCCTCCAGTGCCGCGAACACACTGACCGGCCGTGACCTCACCGCACCACTCGCCTTCGAAGCCTTCGACCGCCTCCTGGCCGACGGCGACTCCCGCTCGGGTGATTCCCGCCCCGGCGGAGCCCGCCTCACCCAGGCCCTCACCCAGGCCGGCCCGCAGCTACGGGCGGGCCGGCGCCGCACCGGCATCCGTGCCCGCCGCACAATCGGCGACGTGCGCGCCGTCCTCGCGCACCCCGGTGTCGCCGGCCTGCTCACCCAGGCCGCCCCCGAGGACTTCGCGAAGGTCACCGCCTGGCTGGACGCGCTGCGCCGCCTGGAGCTGCTGAGCCTGTCCCACCTGGTCCCCGACCCGCGCGCGCTGCCGGCCGAAAGCATCCGCTTCGCCTACCTCGACCCCGCGTGGGTGCGGGCAGCCGTGGACGGTGCGCTGAGCGTCGGCGTCGGCCACGCCCTGGACGCCGACCTCAACGCCCTCGCCACCGGCGGCGGCCCGGTCCCGAAGTGCGCGGTGCTGATCAACTCCAGCCTGGTCCCGAACTGGCCCAAGACCATCGTCGCCGCCTACAAGGGCACAACCGTTGTCGAACCCGTACGCGACGCGCTGTTCGGCCTGGAGATTCGCCTGCTGCTCTACCCGGAGGTCATCGACCGCTTCGAGCTCGCCGAGCCCCCGCGCGGCCTGTGCTTCGGCATCGGCGACGTCGGCACCATCGAACTCCGCGAGATCACCGGGGACCGGATCGGCCATCCCATGGGCGAGTTCCCCCAGCCGGCCGGCTTCGCCCGCTTCCTGCGCCCGGGCGGACAGGACGTCCTCAACGTCGCCGGCGCCGGCGACGCTCTGCTGCCCGCCCTGTCCAGCGCGCACGGGCTCACCGGCGGGCAGCGGATCTCCTCCGCGCAGTTCGCCCTGCAGATGATCAACGCGCCGCAGGCACAGACCTTCTCCCGGCCCTGAACCCACGTCCCCGCGCCGTACTGCCAGGCGCTGACCGAAAGGACCCCGGGCCATGTCCGTGGACACCACCCTCATCGTGCCGGTCGAGGTGGCGGCCCTCGCCGTCAACCGGGCCACCCGCGACACCGGAACCCCGCACGTGTTCCACCGGTGGATCACCAACTTCAAGAACATCGGCGAAGGCGTCCCCCCGGAGCCCGACCCGTTCTCCAGCCCCGAGGAATGGACCGGCCGCGAGGACCGCCTCGGCGTCTACCTCCAGTGGGAACTGCCCGCCGCCCTCACCCGCGGGCGCCACGACGAGGAGGAAGGCGTCGGAGACTTCCCCCTGGTGCCCAACCGGTGGCTCGTCGTACGCCACACCGACAGCACCCGCATGCTCAAGGCATGGATCGTCGAGAGCGACTACCTCGACCCGATGGACGGCAGCGTCTCCTTCCAGGACCCCGACAGCGAGGAACCCGCCGCGACCCTGATCGGCAAGTGCCATGAACTCACCGGTCCCTGGCGCGAGCCCACCGACCGCCGCGCGCCGTTCCTTACCGCGATCGGCCCCGGACTGCTGACTTTCTCGGTCTTCCAGCCGTACAACAGCAACGTCTTCTCGATGCACGACACCCTCCTGGACGCCCCCGGGGGCGAGCTGCCCGACAGTGAGCGGCTCAGCTACTTCGTCGCCGGCTGGTACGCGCAGCCCGACAGCGACATCCTCGCGGGCACCGAGGACCTCGCCGCGCTGCTGGAGCGCCTGCAGTGGAGGCCGCCCGTCGGCTCCGGCAGCGGCATCCGCACCTCCGTCTACTCCGGCACCGTCCTGGGCCTGGACTGGGACCTGAACGGCCCCGTCCCCGACTCGCCCTGCCCGGCGCCGGCCGATGTCACCCCGATCGTGTCCAACAGCATCGCCGAGGCCGTCGCGGAACTCGGAGCCCAGGCCGACGGCCAGGGCGCCCTGTCCGCCGACGAGGCCGATCTGTTCCGGGCGTTCCTCCTCGGCGGCATCGACGCGCTGGAGGAACGCGACCGGCCCGAGGCCGACATCCTCACCGACCGCCGCGCCCACGACAGCGCCTTCGGCCCCGTCGCCGGCGGATACCGCTGGTTCATCGGCGAACGCGGCGAGGAAAGCGGCCGCACCACCTCCCAAGCGGCCCGCGCCGCCGAGGCCGGCACCATCGCCGACCTCAACCGCCGCCAGGCCGCCCACGACGCCACCGAAGCCGAACTCGACGCCGCCCGCGAACGCCTCTACCACCTGTGGTGGCTCAACCGGCTGAAGAAGAAGCCCGACGACTTCACCGCCCGCATCGACGACGAACTCAACCCAGGCAACCCGGACGGCGCGGCCGGACGTGTCATGGCCTGCGCCCGTGAGCTGGCCGGGCAGCGCGCCGCCCTGCCCTGGGGCAAGAGCGAGGCGGACCTCGCCGCCAGTATCGACGCCCTGTACCCGGCCTACGGGGCGCGGGCCGGCCGCCGCCTGATCCGCGTTCCGGCCCAGGACTTCGAGTACAGCGCTGACCCGGTCCTCACCCTGGAGGGCGCCAACCTCCACGCCCCCCTCACCCGCAAGTGCGCTCTGCCCTGCCGCACCCCCGAACGCCTGGTCACCCAAGCCAGCGGCATCACCACTACCGACGTCGCAGGCGTCGCAGCCCAGACCGACCTCACCGGACAGCAGCCGCCCTGCCTGCCCGCGCTGCTCGCCGAGTTCCTCATCCTGGATCGCGCCCTGAAAACCGGCCAGATCCGGGACGTCACCGGCACCCTGCCCGAATACGGCGCCACACCCTGGGCGATGCCCTGGCAGCCGCTGTACCTGCTGTGGAAGGCCGAGTACTTCCCGCTTCCCGTGCGCGAGGGCGACACGGCGCACTGGGACTTCGTCGACGGCTCCCGCTACCAGTGGAAGGGCACCGGCCAGCCCGGCACCCCGTTGGTCGCCTCCGGTCGCCAGATGCTCGCCCCCTCCGCCGGCCACATCATCGACGGCACCCTGCAGACCTACGCCCGCGTACGCGACCAGCTGCCCGCCGACGCCCTGCAGCACGTGCGCTCCCAGGCCCGGCAGGCGAACTACCTCTCCCAGAGTCTCGACGGCTTCGGCGCCGCCATCGCCCAACGCCAGCCCCTGGCCGGCCTCCAGCCCACCGGCAACCTCGCCGACCTCATCGGCAACGGCGACTACCCCCCGCCCCACCCCGGCCCCCTCAAGGCCAGCGACTGGGACCCCGACCCCCTCTCCACCTTCCAGGACCTGCGCGCCGGCCAGCTCGCCTTCCTCGACCTCGCCGTCGTCGACCGCTTCGGACGTTCCGTCAACCTCATCACCAACGCATCCCACTTCACGCCCGAAATGCCCGACACCATGCGCCCGGCCCACCCCGTCAGCGACTACGACACCGACCGTCTGGTCGAGCTCAGCCCGCGCCTGCTCCAGCCGGCCCGGCTGCGCTTCGACTTCCTCTCTGCCACCACCGATGAAGAAAGCGACCTCACCCCCGGGACCAACCCCGTCTGCGCCTGGCTGCTGCACAACCGCCTCGACCAGTCCCTCGTCGTCCACGCCCCCGACGGCGCCGCACTCGGCGAACTGCGCGTCACCCTCAACCGCGACGGCGAACGCGAAGTCTCCTGGACAGCCCTACCCGGCTCCCAGCTGACCGACTTCGAACAGCTTCAGGCGCTGGCTCCCCACCCCTACCGGCTACTCAACGCCGTGAAGACCCGCGGACCCGAGACCTTCAACGCGTTCCGCGCCACCGTCGACCGGGCCCTGCAAACCATTGACCCGGACGGCCCGGCCGACCCCGGCCTCGCCTTCCTCCTCGGCCGCCCGCTCGCCCTGGTCCGCACCCGCCTCACCATGGACCTGCGCGGCCCCCTGCGCACCGACGTCAGCTGGTACAACCTCTTCGACGACACCTCCACGTCCCAGCTGCCCACCTACCCCTGGACGATCCGCCTCGGCGAAGCGCAGCAAAGCGACGACGGCCTGGTCGGATACGTCCTCGACGACGTCTACGAGCACTTCGAAACCGCCGTCGACCCGGCCGCCGGCGGCGGGGAATACCTGCGGCCGATCGGCGAGCGGCCCGGTCTGGAACTGAACTTCGGAGACCACAACACCGCGGTCGCCACCGTGCTGCTGGACCCGCGCGCCGCCGTGCACGCCACCACCGACATCCTCACCACCAAGAAGGTGTTCGTCCCGCAGGAGTTCACCGACCAGGCGATCGCCCGCATGAGCGTGAACTTCCGCACCGGACCGCTCCTGGCCGCCACCACCACCCTGCACGGCCCGCAGGGCGAGAGCGAGGAGACCATCATCATGCCGGCCCCCGCCGGCGTCATCGGCACCTGGAGCTGGACCGAGAACCGCGGCGGCCAGTGGGAGAAGCTTCCCATCCTCAGCCACGACCAGTACGACCTCCCCCTGGCCGAACCCGAGATCCGCTCCGGCTTCCTCACCCTCGACGACGCCGCCGCACACAGCCTCACCGGCAACTGAACCCCGGCCCTGTGCCACCGACCACCGTGCCGCCCCGATGCGGGGGCGGCACGGCCCCCAACCCCCGAAGGAGCCAGCTGTGTCCCTGGTCGTCCAGATGCAGGACGCGGGCCTTGCCGCGCAGGATCCCCTGCTGTCCTACACCGTCACCACCACCCCGAGCCCATTGAAGGCCTCACCGGAAAACCCGCAGGCACCGGAAGAGACCGGGGAGATCGTCATCTCCGTCTCCCGGCAGAGCGGCACCCCGGCCGACCTGCAATCGATCCGGCTGCAGGTCCCGGCCGGCACCATGTCAGTGGACCTCGCCACCGACCTGGCGAAGATCACCCCGAGGATCACCCTCACCGGCTGGACCGCCCGACTGGAATCCGCCGCCAAGGAATTCGTCTTCACACCCACGGCCAGCCACACACCCATCGGCCCGGACACCGGCTTCACCATCCAGCTGTCCGACATCCCCGTCAGCCGCAAAGTCGGCACCGCCCCCATCACCCTGACCGAGTCCTCCCGCATCGGAAACGCCGACTTCCAGGACCGGACCACCGCCTTCAACATCGGCAAATTCCCCGCCGACTTCTACCTGCGCAACTTCCTGTGCGAGCCCTCCATCATCGACAACGGCGGCGACGTCAAGCTCACCTGGGAACGCTCCGCCAACGCCACCTACGACCTGCTCTACCCGGGCGTTGAACGAGACGTCACCAACCGCACCAGCCTGGAGATCGAAGGCATCAAATCCGACACCACCTTCTACCTCCGCGCCACCACCGGCGACCCCACCAACCCCGTCACCCGGATCCTCTCTGCCCAGGTCAGCGTCCTCAAACCCGACCTCGACATTGGCAACCTCACCGTCAACGGCACCATCACCGCCAACGGCACAGTCACCGCCAACGGACCGGTACAGGCAAACGACACCGTGACGATCGCTGCGGACAAGACTCTCGACGTCGCTGAAATCCATGTTTCCGAGATCTATGCCAAATCCGGCGAGAAAGTCACTTTCAATGACAAGGTGCATTTTGGTCACACCTCCGGAGAAGTCACCCTCGACCACCGCGGCTTCCCCGAGCAGGTGATCACCGCCGGTCACACGATCGAGCTTCGCACCGCCCTAGACGACGGGACTGCCAGGAGTCTGAACGGGGCTTCTGGCAACAGCTGGGGGGACCGGAACGCGACATGGGTACAGACCAACGGAGGTCCCAGCGGGGGCATCATTATCCACCACCCACCTCTCCCGCCTTCTACGGAGCAGCCACCCAACTCTGAGTGATGCACGGAAGCCGGTGGTGTGTGGACCATGCGGGCCGCCTCCATGAAATGGCCGCTGACCAGCCACTCCAAGGTCCTGATCGCAAAAGTGCGACGGAGCCTTGCGGGGCGGTGAGCGGGAACCGGGGCTCGAAACGCTCCCGGATCCGGGTTCTGGTCCGCACGAAAACCGTGGCCCAGGCGGTGAAGGGAGCCCCGTTCGCCTGGACCCCCAGCAGCATCTAGCCGCCATTGGGTGCCACCAGGTGCTGCCGCTCCGACGGCGTCAACGGCGCCCACTTCACCCGGGTGCCGTTTACCCGGCCCCCCCGGGCGTCGACCTCGCTCACCACCAAGGGTTCCCCCACCGGGCCGACGGCATCCAACGCGAGCCGGCCGTCGAAGGCGATACCGAATGCCTGCAGTGCGCACTTCCGTCACATGGGCCAGCGTTTGCAGCCCTGCCCGGTGGGGTCCAGGTTCATGACGGCGATGCGCATATCGGCTATGGCCGGGCTCCCCTCGACGACCAGCCGCAGGTCCGCGACCGCCCTGCGGACACCGCGCCGGCCGTCGTTCCGGCAGGAAGGGTTCGACTGCTCGCACAGCCGGGTGCAGGCCGCCGGCTGTGCCGCGGTCAGCTCGGCGCCGGTACCGGGCAGTGGCGCTCAACGAGCACTTCGAGACCGTCTCGACCCGGCCGCCGATAGCGGGGGTACCTGCGACCGATCGGCGGCCAGCCCTGTCTGGGGCCGGACTTCGGTGACCACAGCACCGCGGTCGCCGCCGTGCTGCTAAACCCGGCGAGAACCGAAACGACACCTGGCAGAATTTCCGATCCTCAGCCAGGACCAGAACGACCTCCCCTCGCCGAGCCTGAGCGCTCCGGCTTCCTCACCCCCTGGACGACGCCGCCGCGCACACCCGCACCACCACTGACCACCCTGCCCGCTGCCACGCGTCACCCCATACCGTGCCCGCCAAGCCAAGGAACTCCTTGTGACCGTTGTGATCCAGACCCAGGACGCTGGCACCACCGCCGCGGCCGGTGATCCGTTCCTGTCCTACACCCTCACCACCACCCCCAGCCCGCTCAAGGCATCGCCGGAGAACCCGCAGACCCCCGAGGAGACCGGGGATGTGGTCATCTCCGTCGCCCGGCAGAGCGGCACGCCGGCCGACGTCGAGTGGATCAAGGTGAAGGTCCCGGCCGGGACGATGGCCCCCGACCTCGCCACCGACCTGAACAAGATCAGCCCCCGGATCAGCCATACCGGCTGAACCGTGCGCCTGGACGCGGCCGCCAAGGAGTTCGTCTGCGCGCCCACCGACAGCCACGCGGCGATCGGCCCCGACACCGGATTCACCATCCAGCTGTCCGACATCCCCATCAGCCGCAAAGTCGGCACCGCCCCCGTCACCATCACCGAACGCTCCCGCACCGGAAACGCCGCCTTCCAGGACCGGACACCGCCTTCAACCTCGGCAAATTCCCCGCCGACTTCTACCTGCGCAACTTCCTGTGTGAACCCTCCATCATCGACAACGGCGGCGACGTCAAACTCACCTGGGAACGCTCCGCCAACGCCATCTACAAACTCCTCTACGGCGGCGTCAACCGCGACGTCACCAAC
Organism: Streptomyces subrutilus; assembly: GCF_001746425.1. GTDB lineage: Bacteria > Actinomycetota > Actinomycetes > Streptomycetales > Streptomycetaceae > Streptomyces > Streptomyces subrutilus_A. The sequence goes on from NZ_MEHK01000001.1 coordinate 70,521, forward strand.
CGCACCAGCCTCGACATCGAAGGCATCAAATCCGACACCACCTTCTACCTCCGCGCCACCACCGGCGACCCCACCAACCCCGTCACCCGGATCCTCTCCACCCAGGTCACCGTCCTTCGGCCTGACCTGACGGTCAACAACTTGACCGTCGAGGGCGAATTCGACGTAAGGCTATTCGGGCCGACCGTGAAGGGAAGCGCGAATGGCGGCGCTACCACAAAAGAGTACGCGCCTGATTCAAATGGCGTCTTCATCGTAACCAATTCATCAAGTCGGCAGATTACAGTCAGGCTGTATCGTGCCGGGCAATCGACTCCAGAGCAGGAGTTAGCGCACGCACATGGAGCCAAGGAAATCTATTACGTAACGAAGGGGGGGCGTATCTGGCTGAGCACAATGCAGTCAAGTCAAATCTATTTCGATTACCTCTTCCTTCCCGTCGGCACTCAAAATTGTTCACCCCTTGGAGAGATTGACGGTCACGATCCCCAGTGACTCGGGTCGGACTTGGCCGCGTGATGAGCGACGTGTGATGTGCAGGGCTGGCCGCAGGCAGTACTTCCCCGGCACCGGCCGCACCGACGTCAGCCGACGGAACCTCATCGAGCTCCCTCCCACCTGGCCAGCTCCCCGTGAGCGATCCGCCTCGGTGAAGCGCGGCAGAGCGACGACGCCTGGTCGGGTACGTCCTGAACAACGACTACCAGCACTTCGAGGCGGTCATCGATCCAGTCGTCCGGCGGTGGGGAGTATCGCGGCCGATCGGCGAGCGGTCCAGCCTGGAGCCGGACTCCAGAGACCACAGCATCACGGTCGCCACCGTGCTTCTGGACCCACGCGCCGCCGTGCACGCCACCGCCGACATCCTCGCGCCACCAGGTGTTCGAAGCGGCCGCCGGACGATACGCGCACCGTCGTAGCCGACCTCACACACCAGCAGATCATCCTGCCACTACGACGGGAACAGCGGCACCGTGCCTCTGCCCGACTTCATCCAGGAAACCGCCCACCGCGCACAACCCTGGAAGCCCGACCGGGCGACAGGCGAACTCAATTAAGGGCCTTCTGGCCCGCCTGCGCGGGCCTTCTGTGAGGCAGGGGCGACCGGGCGGACCGCCCCTGGCTCGGTTCAGTCGCCGCTGACGGTGATCTCGAGGGACATCTCGCCCAGGACGACCCGGTCCTGACCGGTGTTGTTGCGGCCGTCTGTGCCTCGCCTACCGCCGGTCTTCACGCCGCTGACGGTGACCTTGTGGGTGCCGAGAGACAGGTAGCTGAAGACGTGCTCCGCCTTGAGCGTGTACGGCACCTTTTTGCCGACAACCTTGATGGTTTCGGACACGGTCCGGCCATGGGGTTCGGTCAGGGTCAGCGTGATGTCCATCTTCGGTTCCCAGCCAGCGGCCAGCTCGTTGTTCTCCCCGAACCAGAAGCCGGAGTCCTTGAGGTAGGGGATTGCCTCATAGGTGACGGTCACCTTGTTGTTACGGATGTGCCGGCTCACCTCGGCGGTGAGGACGGCCTCGACCTTGGAGACGTTGCCCTTGTCTCCATTGAATTCCCTCGCGCCCTTGGCCGGTTCGCGGACGGTTGTCATGTGCTGTCCCCTTTGCTCGCACCCAGTTCCATCACCTATCGTGAACATCATGACACCCTGTGTCACGGCTAGTTGGGCATTGGTGATCTCTGACCGGATTCCACCCCCAGACGTCCCGGCACCGTGACGTCGCCGCGGCCCTGCTTTGTAGCCGCACCCGGTATCCGGGCGTGAGGCCCTCGGCGGGCAGGTCACCCGCACGGCCGCCGCCTTTCACCCGCAGAAACGAGACCTCCTCAGGGCACAGAGCGCGTACCCGTTACGGCCGTGGTCCCGCAGGTGGCACGACTCACGGGCCGAGGGGCGCAAGACGTGGGGGCATGGGACAGGTCTTCCGGGGTGGCCGCTGTGCCGGCCGGGGCATCATGTGCCGTCGGCACAGTCACGTGGTTGCTGGTGGTCGATCTCCCAGTCCGGTCGGCCGGGGTGACTGCTGAGCTGGCGGCGGCTGAAGGCGATCAGGTGGCGGGCCGGACCAGGACGATCACCGTGCAGTCGTCGCGGTCCCTCTCGCGGTCCCCTCCCACTCGGCCCCTGCCAGTGCTCGCGAGTGTGCTGCTAGGCGATGGGATCCGGTCAGTGGTGAATCCAAACTCCGGCGGCGACTGCCCCTGCCAGGCGATCCACCGCTCGGCCGAATCAGCCGTCATCTGCGCTCCGCCCCACCTGTGTTGCCCACCCAGAGACCTATCGGGAGCTGGAGGCCGCCGGACTCCGGATTGGCGCGCCCCAGCCACTACGGCGCCTCAGTGGAGGCACCGGAATTTTAGGTACCCAAAAATGCGAGGAGCGGATATAGTGGGTACCCGAAACCCCTGGAGGAATCATGCGCAACACCACGCCCGGCCGCCCGGCCATCGGCCCCAAGGTTCCGATCAACTTCCCGACCGACCTCCTGAAGAACATCGAGGCGGGCGCGAGCCTTGCCCGCCTCAGCCGGGCCGCCTGGGTCCGTCGTGCCGTCGCAGGTGCCCTCCCCGAGAACTTCGAGGGCACCCTTACTCCCGACGACATGCTGGCGTACCTCACTACTTCCCTCCGGGGCGCCGACCCCGACCACGAGGTCGACTCCGACACGAGCCGGCGCCTGCTGACGGCCGCGGACGACGGCACCCTCACCATCGAGTCGTCCACGACCGAAACGGTGACCATGGAAGACGTCCGCTCGCGACGCCGGTTGAGCTTCATCACCCGCAAGTTCCTCGCCGACAGGGCGGATATCACCGTCTACCAAGTCGGCTACAGCACCATCACCTACCAGCGGTGGGACGAGAGCGACGGTGACTGGCACCGCGAGCACACGCTGTACCTCGACCAGGACGCCGCCCGCACCTTCCACGCGGGTCTGCGCCGCGATGTCATCCATACCCCTGACGCCAGCCCCTTGTCCTGAGGCCTTCCCCCCCCAACCAACGTCAGAACCGGCATCCCAACCAAGGACCAGCTCGTGACCAAGACGCTCCGCCCACACCAACGCGAGGCCGTCGACGCCGTGCTCCGCGCCTCGAGCTATCCGCGGACAACACCATCCTCGAACGGGGTGTACGTACGCAGGTCATCATGGCGACCGGGTCCGGGAAGACTCGTGTGGCGGTCCGCAGCGCGGAGGAGCTCCACGCGGGCCGTGTGCTTGTGCTCGTGCCCTCGCTGGACCTGCTCGCCCAGACCGAGGCCGCGTGGCGCGAGGGCGGCCGCCGGGGCCCGATGATCGGGGTGTCCTCGCTGCGGGGTGAGGAGGTGTCCTTCCCCAACACCACGGACGTGGACGAGCTGGTGGAGTGGACGCGCGGCCTGGAGAAGGTCACCGTGTACGCCACGTACGCCTCCCTCGGGCTGGGCACTCTGGAGCGGGCACACGCCGGAGGCTTGGCGGCTTGGGACCTCATCGTCGTGGACGAGGCCCACCGTGTTTCTGGTCGGATCGGGAAGCCGTGGGCGGTCATCCACGACAACACCCGCATCCCGGCCCTGCGCCGGCTGTACATGACGGCCACGCCCCGGATGTGGCAGCTCGGAGACGACGACGCGGCCGGCTCGCCCGGTGAGCTGGTCGCGAGCATGGATGACGACCCGGACGGCCCGTTCGGCAGTCGGTGCTTCACCTTGTCGCTCTCGGAAGCCATCGACCGGGGCATCTGTGCCCCCTACCAGGTCGTATGCGTGGACGTCACCGACACCCAGCTCCAGGCCGCGCAGCTCCTGGGCACGGAGAGCAGCTCGGCCGAAGTCCGCGGGACGCGGCTCGCCGCTCTGCAGACCGCGCTGGTGAAGGCGTCGGCGGAGGAGGGTTTCCGCAGGACGCTGGTCTTCCACCACGTGGTGAAGGAGGCCGAAGCCTTCGCGGCCGGCCTGCCCGACGTCGCCGAGCAGCTGCACGCCAGCGACCGCGAGCTGTACCCGGCCACGATCTGGGCGGACTGGCTGTGCGGTGAGCACAAGCCGCTCCACCGCCGCCGGGTCCTCGCGGAGTTCGCCGAGGGGATCGCCACGGACGGCACCGTCGTGGAGAAGGGCTACCTCGGCTCCGTGAAGGTGCTGGGCGAGGGCGTCGACACCAAGAACTGCGACTCCGTCTACTGGGCGGATGTCCGCGGCTCCATGCCCGACCTCGTCCAAGCCGTGGGCCGAGCCCTGCGGATGCAGCCCGGCGAGGGCAAGGTCGCCTCACTGGTGGTGCCGATCCTGCTCGGCCCCGGCGAGACGGCGGACAACATGCTCACGTCGCGGGCGTACGGCGGGCTCGCCAAGCTCCTGGAAGCACTCCGCGCGCACGACGCGCGGATCGTGGAGACCCTCGCGGAGCAGCAGGCCCCGAGCCGCTACAAGCCCGTCAGCGAAGACGACAGCCGGAAGAGCGGCAACGGGACCGGCAGCGGCTCCGGGGCTGTCAGTGGACCCGCCAAGGCCCTGCTGAAGTTCTCCACGCCCCGGGACCCGGCCGCGCTCGCCGCGTTCATCAACCTGCGGGTCCTGAACCCCGAACATGAGCACTGGCGGCGCGGGGTCGAGGCCGCCGTCATCTACGCCCGCGCGCACGGCGACCTGCGCGTGCCGTTCACGTTCCGCGTCCCGGCCGCCGAGGACGCGAAGAAGGCGGGGTGGCCGGCCTCGCTGGCGAACTTCCCGCTCGGGCAGTGGACCGCCGACGCCCGCCGCTTCTACAGCCGCGGCGACATGGACCAGGAGCGCGTCGCACAGCTGGAGAAGCTCGGCATGGTCTGGTCCCACTTCGACGTCGCCTGGCCGAGGGCGTGTCCGCCGCGCGCGGGTGGGCCGCCGAGCACGGGCACCTCCTGGCACCGCTGGACGCCGCCTACCAGGGCGCACCCGTGGGGATCTGGCTGAAGAACGCCCGGGTCGCTGCGCGGAAGGCGCAGGAGATCGACCAGCGGCGCGCCGAGGGGCTGCCGGTCCAGTCGTCGGCCGGGGCGATGACGCGGGAGCGGCGCGAGCAGCTGGAGGAGATCGACCCGTCCTGGTGCCCGGCGTGGCCGGTGACGTGGCAACGCTGCTTCCACCTCGTGCGGCAACACCTCGACGCCGGTGAAGCGCTGCCGACCAAAGCGGGCGAGGCCGTGCGCCAGGGCGAGGACCTCGGCCGCTGGGTCACCTCGGTCCGGCTCGGGTGGGACCAGCTCACCGGGGTCCAGCAGTGAATGTGCGAGCAGATCCTCGGCATCGAGCCCGCGACCGAGGAGGAGAAGCCGAAGCCGCGCACCAGCCAGGCAGACAAGTGGGCGATGCACCTCGCAGCCGCTGAGCAGTTCTTCGCGCGCGAGGGCCACCTGACGGTACCGCGCAAGCACATCGAGACCATCGCCATCGGCGACGGCCAGGCTCAGCGGGACGTGCCGCTGAAACTCGGGACGTGGGTCGACAACCAGCGCCGCCGGGCCGCCACCCTGACACCGGAGCGGATGGAGCAACTGTCCAAGGTCGGGATGAGGTGGACCTAAGACGTCCGGGGCTGAGCGGGATCGCCCGGCCCCGGTACCCCATTTTCGTCAGCTGGCGACGGGCGTGTCCGGGCCCTGGTCTTCAGCTAGGCCCTCGGGGATGAAGCGTGAGTAGCTCTCGCGCAGGTGCTGGGTGACGCGAGCGTCCGTGGCTTCGTAGTTCAGCTGGCGCTGGAAGAACAGCAACTTCTTCTCGGCGGTATCGAAGATCTCAGCCCAGCTCTTCACCCAGACTTCGTACTCGTCCTGGTCGTCGAGCAGCCCCGCCGGCTTGTCCTTCTGTCGGATGTCCCGAAGGATCTTGTCCGAGTAGTCGTACGTGATGAGGTAGAACCGCCACTTGCAGCCCTCCACCCCCTTGTACTGCGGGTTGTCGACGATCGCGCGGGCGTAGCCCTTGATCTGGTCGAGTTCCTTCTTGCCGACCTCGACGGTAGGGCGCTTGAGCTCGATGACGAGGCGCTCGGTGGAGTCTTCGTCGCGGCGGCTGCGGAACATCAGGATGTCCACCCGGCCGCGGCGGCCGTCCGGCTGCAGTACTTCCTCCAGTCGGTTCTCGAGGACGACGTCATCGCCGAGTTCGTCCAGGTGAGCGTGAAGGACGTTGGTGAGCCCAACCTCTGTACGTGCCCAGGCCCAGTCGTCGCCGAACAGCCATAGGTTCTGGGCGATCATCGGGTGCAGCTGGTCAACCTCGCGGAATTCACGCCGGAGCGCGTCGTCAGCCAGGATCTTGCGGAGTCCACCGATGACATCGAGGCGGTTGGTGACCTCGGTGGCGGCGCTGATGACGTGGGCCAGGTCGGTACTGTGCAGGAGGTTCTTCAGGTGCCGGCGGTCGTCCAGGCTGAGGGCGAGGACCTTCTCCAGGATGTCGTGGAGATCGCCAGGGTTGGATTCGAGAGCCGTGCGGATGAGGTCGACGGAGAGCCGACGGGCCATGCCCTTGGTGGGAAGGGCTTCCCGGGCCACGGTCACCACTACGTCGAAGGTCTGCCGCTCGATCGCTTCGGTGCCGGTCGTCGGGCCGCCCTTGTAGGGGTAGATGCCCTCGTTCTTCAGCTGACGGACAACCGCTGCTGAGATCTGGGCGCCGCGCAGGGCCAGATGCTCCCGAACAGCCTTGGCCGCTGCGTCCAGGAGCGCAGCGTGGGTCATGGGCAGCATGTGGAGGTCTTCCACGGTTAGGCCGTTGAACCGGTCGGACCGCAGGTAGGGGGTGAAGCTGACGATGCTGTCCGACCAGTCTTTGCCCTCCTCGTACAAGGCGATGCCGTCGGCGTTGCAGATGAGCATCTTGCGGTCGCTCATGCGCCGGTTCCACTCGACGAAGGTGACCACCGCGGGCGGGCAGTCGTCGCTGTCCTCCTCCGGCAGTACCAGCGGGATGTCGACGGGCTCGCCCACGATGATCTCGGCTGGGTCCAGCCTCTTGCCGTCGTAGGTGACACAGACGTCCGGGTAGGCGCGCAGGTAGAACGCGAGCTTCGCGGTGAGATTGGCCGCGGCATCTTCGTGTTCGAGGTAGCGCAGGGACTTGCCTTGGGGAACGCGGATGCGGACCGTCGTTCCCGGCTCTTCGCGGTCGGCTTCGGTCTCTACGACCTGCCAGATGGTGGCGTGATCGGCGTTGCCGCTGGCGCGGACACCGACGAGCGCGTCGTCCACCAGGGCCGCCGAGTCCCACGTGAGCTGGTCTCCCAGAGCGAAGGCGAAGAGCCGTCCTTCGCCGTTTCGGCCATGCAGGATGCGGGTGGCGCCCTCGGTGTGTGTCTTGCTGGCCTTCCACGTCTCGCCGTATCGGTGAAAGGACTCACGAGCACGGTCCGGCGTCATGCCGTGGCCGTTGTCCGTCACCACGATCTGCTCGATGGCGTCGCCTGGGGCGCGTTGGAGCTGGACGTCGACTTGGGTGGCGTTCGCGTCGAGGGCGTTCCACACCAGCTCGGCCACGGCCGTGATCTGGGGTTTCTTCTTGAACTGAAGGATCTTCCCTTCGCCGACCGACAGCATGAACTCGGTCATGCGCGAATTCGCCTGTTGCGGCACGGCCGCGACGGCGCTGTCCGTGGCTACCGCTGTACCGGACGGGCGCTGTCCGTCGTGTTCCCCTGACATGCGGTGACCGTACCGGTTTCCCCCATCGCGGTACACATCGCAGAAGCGGTTCAGCACCTAACTACACCAACGTGTCGCGGATCTTACTCTGCCGCCACCCCTCTCAAGGGGTGGCGCCGGACCAGTCCCAGCGGCCCCTCTCGCCGGGCCGCGGGTCGTACAGGGCCCGGCCGCCGGCGCCGAACTGGCCGAGCTCGGTCGTCAGCGCGGCGCCGGTCTGGATCTCGTCTGCCGTCCATCCGGTGATGTCGAGCAGCAGGCCGTCGAGCGGGCCGCCGACGAGCTCGGCATAGGTGCGGCCGGGCCGTCGGCCCGGGTTCGGGTCGTCGTGGTCCGTGCCGTAGACCCGACCGCGCAGCAACTCCTCATCCCTGTCCATGCGCTCAGCGTCCCAGCCACCACCGACAACGCGGGCTTGCCCAGCGTTACCTTGGGCTTGCCCACGCCGCCGAGCAACGTGGACGTGGGTCTAGGGTCCTGGCATGAACGACTTCTGGGACGCGGCTAGCGCGATCGCAACAACAGGGGCAACCGCCGTAGCCCTCTGGTTTGGCTGGCACGAAGTGAAGATGCGAAGGAAGGACGAGACTGACCGGCAAGCGGCACAGGCACGCCTGGTGGTGTCCGGCATCGACGGGAACCGCGGCGAAGTCGTCAACCACAGCTCCGAGCCGCTGCTGGAGCTGCGGATCATCAGGGCCGACGCCGAGATCGACGGCCAGACGGGGGTCGCGGTCCGCTGGTCCGAAGAGGACCAGCGGATATTCCGCAACGTGGCGGCGGGGCAGAGCCACCACCTTGAACTGCTGGAACAGGGCTGGGGCCCGCTGCTCGATCCTGTGCACGGGTACGAGGTGGGACCGGATATGGGCATCACCCCCTACAACGCGACCAATCACCGGCTGACCATCCAGTTCATGGACGTAGCCGGTCTGCGGTGGCAGCGTGTCGGACTCGAGCCGCCCACCAGGATCCTCGGCGAGTTCGCAGATCCCGCTCCCAACCCCGAGTAGCGAGGCTTGCCCAAGGGTCACCTTGGGCGTGCCCACGCCGTCGGCGGGAGCTTACCCAGACATCAAGGGGCTTGCCCGAGGCGGAAGCGGGCCCGCAGCCGCGGGCCTCCTCGGCGGTCGTGGTTGTCGGGCCCTGACCCAAGGCCCCCCGGGCCTACACCCGCAGAGCCGCACAGGCCCAGCGCCTGGACCCGACCCCAAGGCCTTCGCACCACAGTCCAGCCGCCACCCATTGGTGGCGACCCGCGCTGGGGTCGCCGGATCTCTACGCCACCGTGGCCCGCCGCCACACGGACGCGCGGCTGGCCGGATCTGGTGGCACCGACCGGACGAGACCGCTGGCTTCGGGGCGTGTCTGCGAGAGCGGCGTGTCGTTGGGGCAGCCGTGAAGAAGATCCATTCCCTCGCCCTCTCCGTCGGCCTGGTCGCTGCGCTGACCGGAACCGCGCAGGCCACTGGGCAGCCCGGCCGTGCGCCGCTGCCGACCAACCAGATCACGAACGTGATCAGCGGCTACGTCATCGACAGCGCCGGGAAGACCGGCAGTAACCGGGTGCCGGTCTACATCTACAAGGACGCCGCCAACCCCTCGGACAACCTGAGGTGGAGGTATGACCCGGCCACCCAGCACATCGTCAACATCGCGACCGGCTACGTCCTCGACAGCGGCGGCGACACCAGCCGGGCCGTGGTGCAGGTCTACGCCTACAAGGACGCCACCGGCCCTTCGAACAACCTGAAGTGGAGGTGGGACGCCGACAGGCAGCACATCGTCAACGTCGCCACCGGCTACGCCCTCGACGCCGGACCCATCCGCTCGACCAGCCCCAGCTCGCAGTCCCTCTTCGCGTACTGGGACAACACCAGCACCTCGGACACCCTGAGGTGGAAGACCGACATCTTCAACTGACCCCGGTGGAAGCCTGGCCTCCTGCACGGACCGTGCGGTGACAGTACGAGGGACCCACGCTTCGGCGCGGGCCCCTCGTACTGACGGCGCGAAGCCGCGGTCAGATGAGGCCGGTGGCCCTCCGGTCAGTCACAGGTCGCGTCCCGTACGCCGCTCTCGTCGTAGCAAGACCTCTACATCCGCCGCCCCCTCCCTGCCACGCGAAGCAGACGCGTAGGAGCGGTACCCCCAACGGGGTGCTCCACTACGACGTCCCGACAGTGCGGGCGTTTTCGACGAGGAGGCCGACACCAGTTACCTCCCACCCAGCGGCGTCGACCGGTTTGTCCTCCGTTGCACCCCACCTATGGGCTCAAGAACTCGATGCTGCGCAGGCTTCGCGCGCCCGCCGTGTGCGCCCCCTTCCTCGCGGCTCCGGCCGCGCCCTCCCCCCGCCGCATGGCGGCAGTCTTCGCTCACCCGGCGGCCTTGGCCGGGCCCCCGCCGAACCAGGGCACGTCATCGACGGTCGCGTCCAGGCGCAGGCGCACGTACCGGATTGGGTGGCGGTAGACACCGCCGCGGTCCACGGAAGTGTCGGCGCTGATCTCCGCGACGAGGTCCGGCCGGACCAGGGTGGTGTCGAGGACGTCACGGGTGCCCCAGGCAGAGGAGAACTTCGCGCCCGTCCATGGATGGCCGAGGCCGGCCAGTGTGAGGTGCTCGGCGAGCTCGCGTGCCGCGTGGGGGCGCAGTGGGACGGTGCGGCCGACGGGGTGGAGGCGGCCGGTCGGGTCATGGCGGCCGAGGACGAGGAGTTGGGGGCGTGCGAGGGTGCCGGTGATGGCGCCGATGATCGCTTCGGTGGTGTTACGGGTCTGATCTTGGTCCAGGCACGGGATCCGGGAAGGTAGCGCTGGCTCAGCTTCTTGACGACGATTCCCTCGACGCCGGAGACGTCCGTCCAGTCCTCCAGCCACTCCCTGGCTTTGGCCGGATCGATGGTCATCGGGCAGAGCGTCCACGGCGCGGTCAGCGCGCGGGCCGAGAACAGGACATCCAGCCGTCGGCGGCGCTCGGCGTAGGACAGGGTCAGCAGCTCGGCGCCATCGACTTGGAGGGCGTCGAAGGCGAAAGCGAGCGGGTTCGCGGATTCTTGTATGCGGTTGCGTTTCAACCCGCGCGTCGGTTGCCGCTTTGAGGGGGTCTGCGCGCGAGTTCGCCGCTTAGGCAGCCAGATCGCGATATGTCGAGGGCTTGTTCGGCCCACGCCCGGTCCACCAGGGGGACGGTGGGGCGGCGGGGGCGGTTGTCGACCGCGGTCACCCGAGAGTGGGCCCGCCCGCCTCCTGCCAGTCGTGCCGCGACGAAGTGGGCCGCCTACCAGTAGCTGTTCCGCACGATCTGGCGAGTTCGCCCCTTATCCGCGCGACTTCTCGCTGCCACACTGTCGGGCGCCCCGTCGGGGATCAAGGTTTGTCATGCGCCGCTTCGGCCTGTGGGGACTGGTCAGAAGGCGGCGTTCGTGCAGGTGGAGGGGGAAGCGTGGCACTTCAGGATTCGCTGCTCAAGGTCTACGGCGACCGGTCGTACACCCATGTGACGATGGCGCGTCACCAGGGCACGACCGTGGCGTTCGCCATGGACTCGTCCCGGCGCATTGTCTACTCCGTACTGGATCTGGCCGGGGATCAGGCCAAGGGCGCCACGGACGCCGCGTTCTGGGGCGTGAACCCGGTCGAGCTGGCCTTTCCGCGGGAACTCTCCGAGGTGGGCTTCGGCGTGGTCGGTCCTACGGCGATGCCGGTGGTCAAGCGCGGCGGTGTCGAAGCGGCCGCCGACGAGCAGCCAACGGCTGACGAGACCGATACACGCCTGTCCACGACGGCGCGGCTGACAGCGTCCGCTCCGTTCCATGTGATCTCCGACGGCACGTACGTGGTCGTGCTGCGGCAGTCGACCGGTGACGCGCACCCCGACGCCGTGTACAAGCTGACCAACGGCGGTTGCTCCGGCAATCCGGCCAGGAGTGACTACGTGCTCGACGGCGCGAAGAAGGTGCCGTTGGTGCGCGACACCTTGTTGTGCGACCGGTTCGTGCTGGTGGAGGGCAAGCTCAAGCCGGTGCTGGAGGTGCGCTACCGGCGCAGCCGGCACGCGACGCGTGCCGAGTCGGCCAAGGACACCTTGGGCACCGAGGACATGGAGGGCCGCCCGTTCTACGAGCCGACCCAGGAGCTGTCGTTCATCCGCAACCTGAGCCAGGGCCGCTTCGCCGCGGTGCTGGTGCCCACCGCGGTCAACAATGTGCAGCGCTGGCAGTTCTTCGCCCATAACGACGCCACCGGCCGTGTCGACTGCTTCAACGTCGAACAGGGCGTCCAGGGCTTGTTCAACACGCGGGGCACCCGGTTCTACACGAGCCCGGATCCGGTGTACCGGGATGCGGTGTTCGAGCGGGACCCGGGTACCTGCCCGTTCACCAAGCGTGAACTGGTGCCGGTGACGGGCTCGGACGGGCATGCGGAGACGGCGCTGCGGCTGGCCGGCAACGACGCACATGTCGAGCTGGGTGACGTGGAGGCGCTGCGGTTCGCGGGGAAGCCGTATTCGATCGAGGCGTGGGTCAAGCCCGAAGGTGTCGACGGCCCCGTGCTGGCCAGGGGTGGGGCCTGCCAGCTCGCCCTGAACCCTGACGGCACGGTCTACCTGGCTCATGATGCCGCTCCGTATCTGATCAGCTCCGCCGAGAAGATCGCGAAGGACACGTACAGCCACATCGCCGGCACCTTCGACGGCAAGACCGTGCGGGTGTACGTGAACGGCAAACTGTCGGGCAGCGGGGACATGCCGTTCGTCGACGATCCCGGTGCGCTCACGCTGATCGGCAAGAAGGTCTACCGGGGCCGGACCATCGGTTACTTCAAGGGTGACATCGATGAGGTCCGGGTGTGGAACCGGGCACGCAGTGCCGCTGAGATCGCCGCCGAGATGAACCACCGGCTGATCGGCAGCGAGCCGGGTCTGGTGGCCTATTACCGGTTCGACGAGGGTACGGGCACCACCGCCTTCGACCAGACGGACCGGGCGCTGAGGGGCGCGCTGAAAGGTGACGCACGCTGGGTCGGTTCGGACGCGCCGGTGGGCGATCACCCGGGCGTGCGGCGCGACAGCTTCACCCTCACGGGGCGTACGGTCGTCTCGGGCATGTCGGCCGTCCTCTACCACCAGCAGGAGAAGGCTCCCGCGGGGTATGGCGGCGCGGCCAAGCCGGTCAAGCGGCAGGCCAGGGTGATGCTCGCCTTCGCCGCCAAGGACGGCCCCGAGGCGTGCGTGGCGAGTGTGGACTTCGGTGTCGGCCGCGACGGCCGGCTGGCACAGGTGCCGGACGTGCTGGATCCCACCCTGCTCAAGCGGCCGGTGAAGGGGGAGAACGCCGAGCAGATCAGCGCCTTGCAGCAGCTGATCAAGCGGCTGGAGCCGGAGATCGCCGCATTGCGGCCGGAGATCGCCCGGCTGCGTCCGCTGTCCGCAAGGCTGCCCGAGTTCCAGACCGCGTACGACCAGCTGAACCACGAGGTGAGCACCTACCAGAAGGGGTACGACGCCGAGAAGGATCTGGTGACCTCCTGGTTCTATGACATCTTCCCCAAACTGCAGGATCAGGGACCAAGCGGGACGTCCGCGCGGAAGCTCCTGGTCGCGGGCTCCTCCAGCTCGCCCGCAGCGGTGCAGTCCGCCTTCGTCGACAGTCCGACGGTAGGGGTCTGGTCTTTCGACACCGTCCAGGTGGGCGCGGAGACCTTCTACAACCTGGCATACAAACTGTTCAACCAGGACATGGTGGTCAGGGGCGGGTCGCGCGACGAGAACGCCGATCTGACCACGCTCCCGCGCATGTCCACCTACGCGCCCTCGAACTTTTCCCTGCTGACCGAAGGCGACTACGTCCGGCTCGTCAACCGCCAGAGCAAACTCGCGGTCTCGGTGGTCGAGTCGGCGAGGTACAAGGTGGTCCAGACGAGCGCGGGTCTCAGAGACGACTCGGGTCTCCTGCGCATGGTGCGGGGCGCCATGCGGTCGGGCGTGGACGTGCTTCTCCAGACGGCCAAGGACAAGGCGGCGAAGGCCGCGGACGAACTGGCGACAGCACGTTCGGCCGACCAGAAAGTCAGGGAGCTGGAACGTTCGCTCGCCGCGAAGGAGGCGGAGCTGAAGGCCGCCCAGGAGAAGCTGGCCCGCCTGTCGGTCGGGTTCGAGGGCGACGCCGACCTGACCGTGGCCATGCCCTCCCTCGGCGTCGACCGCACCGGACTGAGCTACTCCGGGGGCCTGCTCGACTTCGCCCGCGGCGCCGACCGGCCCGCCCTGCTGGACAGCGGCACCGGGAACATCGTGCTGTACTTCCGCGGAGCCAACGGCCAGTTCTTCGCCGCCTACTACGACACCACGGTCATCCGCGGTGTCCAGGAGCTCCCGACATCAGGAGGCACCGTCAGCTTCGTCGCCCGCGACGCGGGCATCGCGCTGGAGGGCTACACCATCAAGGTGAGCGACGGCGACGCGCCCGGCCGCTGCGACCTGACCATCACGGCCAACAACGACAGCGAGACGTGGCGGTCCCTGCCACGCGAGGCGGGCCCGATGAACGCGGCGCTGGCCGGCAACGCCGGTGCGCCGGTGACGGTGGGCACGGTCTCCCAGGTCACCGGCACGACGGTGCAGCTCACCGAGGGCGCGGCCGTCAAGGTTCCGGCGGCCGCCCATCTCAGCATCGGCGGCTCCGGATACGCCGCGGCCGACGAGATCCCGCTCGGCGGCAAGACGATCACGCTCTCGACGTCGGGCACCGCGATCAAGCCGGGCGACAAGATCAGCGTGATCGGCTACGACCACGCCCGGGCCACCTCCAGCCAGCCCGGGGTCCTGCTGTCCTCGGGCTCCCGGCTGGTCGCTCTGGCCGCCGGCGCCGTCCACTCCGTCCCCAACGGCACCGCCCGGCCGACGATCACGGGGAGCGGATGCCTGTGGCGGGCCGAAATGCCGGGCCGCGCCTACCTGTTCAACGGCAAGGACCAGTACCTCTCACTGCCTGCCGACAAGCTGGACGGGGCCGCCACGACCGGCGATCTGAGCCTGGAGGCGTGGGTCAATCCCGAGACCGGGCAGGCCAGGCTCGTGCACGCCAACACGGCGGAGTCGGCGTACTCCCTGGCCCTGACCCCTGCGGACCTGCCCACGCAGTCCTTCGACGGCGACGACCGAACCGACCTGAACGGCGCGCTCGACCTGTCCCACCGCGACTTCACCATCGAGCTGTGGGCCAGGCGCAGCCACGCGCGCAGCCGTCTGGAACCGCTCCTCACACACGGAAACCCGGCCGGTGCGACCGACCAGACCCTGCATCTGCACATCGCCGCCGACAACACCCTCACCTTCGCGCTGTACGGCGACGACCTCAAGACCACACAGCCCTACCCGGACCTGGACTGGCACCACTACGCCGCGGTGTACGTCAACGCCACCCGCGAGCAGATCCTCTACCGGGACGGCACCGAGGTCGCCCGCCGCACCGCCAACGGTCCGTACACCGGCAACGGCCCGCTGGTCATCGGCGCCCAGCCGTTCAACGGCCAGTACCTCCACGGCCAGATCGACGAAGTGCGCGTCTTCGGGCGGGTGCGCACCCCCGAGGAGATCTCCGGCGAACGCCACCAGCGGATGTCGGGGCGCGAACCGGGACTGCTGGGCCACTGGACCTTCACCGGCACGGGTGCGACGCCCTCGCCGATCAAGGGCTACCAGGTGGTGGCGCGCGTCGGCGACCGTGTGGTGCGCTCGGCGGAACGCTTCGCGTGCAACGAGTGGGCCCATCTGGCCGCGACCTTCACCCAGGCCTGGGCCGTGCGCCAGAGAGGCACCATCGGGCTGGAGGTGGCCCCGCACACAGCGCTGGACGTGCTGGACGACCTCACGATCGAGGTGTTCCTCCAGCTCGACCGGCTCGGCACGCCCATGGGCCTGATAGCCAAGGGCGAAGCCGTCGACGGCGGGCCGGGCGGTGTCCCCTACCAGGTGGGCATCAGGACCGACGGCAGGGTGGAGTTCGCCTTCTGCGAGGCCGAGGGCAAAGCCGTCCGCTACACCTCCGACACAGCCCTGCGCGCCGGCGCCTTCCACCGCGTGAGCGTGGTGCGCCAGACGCTGCCGCCCGAGGCAGCCAACGGCGCCCAGAGCGCACAGGAGATCCGCTTCTACCTCGACGGCAGGCTGGACGGGAGTCACCGCTACGCCGGCCCCGGCGCGCAGTCCAACCGCAGCGCCGTCGAACTCGGCCGCAGGCTGCACGGCGCCCTGGGCGAGGTACGGCTGTGGAACACCGCCCGCAAGAGCGACCAACTGGGCCTGGCAGTCACCGAGCGCGCCAAGGGGCTGGTGGCACGCTGGTCGTTCGAGGAGAACACCGGGAACATCACCTACGACGCCGCCGGCGCCTACCCGGCCAGACTGCGCGGTGCCCGCTGGACCCGCGACCCCGACCCGAAGGCCAGCGCCCTGCGGCTGTACCGCAACGGCCAGGCGCTGTCCGCCGATCCGGGCCAGCTCCCGCGCGACAGCAGCTCGTACGGGGACAAGCAGTTCACCCTGGGCGCAGCCCTGTACACCGGTCAGCCGGTGGCGCCGCTGGCCGGCACGCTGGAGGAAGTCCGCGTCTGGCGCACGGTGCGCACCCCCGAGCAGATCTCCGACCACATGTTCACCCGCGTGCGCGGCGGCAAGCAGGACCTCCTGGGCTACTGGCCCTTCGACCGGGAGTCCACCACCGCGGGCGCCCCCCTCGTGCGCGACGAAGGGCTGCGCGGCCACCACCTGGCCTTCACCGCGGGGCGGCCGCGGATCCTGCTGTCCACCGCTCCGGTGTCCACCGACACCGCCGAAGTGCGCTCCGCGCTGGCCGCCGTCCGCACCCCCTTCCACGACACCATCGCCGCGGCCCCCGCCGTCACCGAGTACGCCGACCTCCAGTTCGGCCCCAAGGGCGAGGCCACCGGGGCGCTCAAGCGCTGCTACGGCTACCTGCGCGACGGCCGCTGGCACCTTCTCACCGGATACAAGGTCGGCGACCTGACCACCGAATGGGTCGGCCAGGTCCAGTTCGACCCGGAACTCATGGGCTACATCGAGGGCGCCCCACCGGTGCCGTCGGAGAACCTCACCAACAAGGACGACGGCTACCGCGACGCGTCCTCGGTGGAGTTCACCGAAGCCGACCAGGTCACCTACGGGCTGTCCTCAAGCAAGGACGCCAGTGTCACCGCCGCCTTCAAGGCCGCCCTGGCCATGGAGCTGAGCAGCAGCACCCTGACGATCGCCGCGCCCCTCGGCGTGGGCATCGCCACACCGCTGGCCGAGGGCTCGGTGAAGACCGTCACCAGCCTCAGCCTGGAGTTTTCCAACACCTGGAGCAGCGAGACCAAGGTCAGCCAGGGCCAGAACACCACGCGCAAGGCCCGCGTCGCGCTGACCGGCCACGTGGAAGACCCCGCGCGGGTACTCAACTCCGCGATCGGCCGGCGGTACGTGCCCGCCAACACCGGCATGGCCTTGGTGCAGTCGCAGACCGCGGATGTCTTCGCCCTGCGCCTGGCGCACACCGGCGCCCTGGTGGCCTACCGGATGCTGCCCAACCCCGACACCCCCCGCGACTGGAACATCATCCACTTCCCCATCAACCCCCGCTACGTCAAGCAGGGCACCCTGGACGGCGCCGTCGGCTTCGACGACCGCGGCAAGGTCACCGACCCCGACTACCCCACCGCTGTCGGCTACGGCGAGTACAGCTACTTCAAGCCCCGCGACGCCTACGCCCTCAAACGCCGGATCGCCCGCGACCAGCAGCGCATGCGGGCCTTCTACGAATCCGTCTCCACTGAGACCCACCGCCACGACCCGACACACGACCAAGCCGACAAGGTCCTGCGCAGCATGGGCATCACCGGCGGCCGGGCCGACGACCGCCGCGGAAGTGCCGGCAGCGCCGCCTCGGCGGGCTTCTCCCACCGCGACCTGGTCAACACCTACGTCTGGACGGCCCACGGCGGCTTCTTCGAAGAGGCCACCGAAGCCACCGACGCGGTCACCGAAACCACCTCCGGCTCCTACTCCTTCACCGGAACCATCGGCCAGAGCGTCGAACTCGTCGGCTCCCTCGCCGGCGTCGGCATCACCGGGAGTTTCGACGCCTCGATCGGCGGCAGCATGAGCACCACCCGGGCCCGCACCAAAGACTCCTCCCGGACATTCGGCCTCAACGTCCAGTGCGCGCCCTCAGGCGACCTGCAACGCCGGGACAAGGACGGCAAGCCCGCTCTCGACGCCGCGGGCAAGCCGGTCCTGGTACCGGGCAAGGTGGACGCCTACCGCTTCTCCACCTTCTACCTCGGCGAGACCAGCGCCAACTTCGACGACTTCTACCACAAGGTCAT
The DNA here is from genome assembly GCF_001746425.1 of Streptomyces subrutilus. Classification (GTDB taxonomy): domain Bacteria; phylum Actinomycetota; class Actinomycetes; order Streptomycetales; family Streptomycetaceae; genus Streptomyces; species Streptomyces subrutilus_A. Next base: position 88,580 of record NZ_MEHK01000001.1, read on the forward strand.
CGACCCCCTCTGGCTCGCCAACAGCGACGCCCCCGACGCCGCTGCCCTGCGCCAGGCCCGCCAGAGCTCCGCCAAGCCGCCGTGCTGGCGGATCCTGCACCGGGTCACCTTCCTCAGCCGCGTGCTTCCCGCTGTCCCGCCGCCCGGCGCGCCGCCGCTGGACAAGGCGATGCGGGCGGAGAACATCGACAGCAACTACGAACTCATCAGGCGCCTCGAACCGTACGTCCGCACCGCCACCAAGAGCGCCTCCGAACTCGCCGCCGCCACCCGCAGCGCACTCACCGCACATCTGCCGGAACTCGTCCCGCACGCCGCGGACATCATCGACTACCTCGCCCAGTACTACAGCGTGGAGATCTGACAGACGCCTCGGCCCTCCGCCTTACGGAGGGCCGAGGCCGGCCACCCCACGCCAGGATGGCCGGACCTTCATGCCGCGCAGGCTGGCTGTACCTTCACACCGTCTCGGCGCGGCGCGTGAGCGCCGCCCCACAGCAAACCCTCGGTGCCCGGCCGGCACCTCAGGAGGTCCGCGAGCGGCAGATCGCTGCAGAAGCGGCAGGCCGCTCCCTAAGGGACTACACGCAGAATCTGCGAGTTACTGCTGAGATCTCACACCAACGAGTGAACGTCCCCGAAGGGGGTCTCTGCCTGCTGAAATGCTGCTTCGCCGGGTCAGACCGCTTCTGACGAACCCGCGCGTCCTCCACTAATGCAGAACGCCGGGGTCTTCGCGGCGAGCGCGGTGGCGGTCCGGCCGCGGGCGGCGGCCCGGCGCTGGAGCGCTTCGAAGGACAGCCGCCCAGCTGCGGTGTCCCAGACGACGACCTCGCCGTCAAGAACCAGGCCAGCGGGTAGCTGCTCGGCGGCCGCAACCAGATCGGGGAACCGGTCCTGGACCAGGGAGCCGCGCCGGGTCTGCAGGAGTACCCGGCCGCCGGGGCCGGCGGGGGTGAAGAGGATCGCGCGGTGGCCGTCGAACTTCTGCTCCGCCGCCAGGCCGCTCGCCAGGACGCCTGAGCCGGGGACGTACGCGGCGGCCTGGGCGAGCATCGGCTCAAAGGGCGGGGTGAGAGGCACTCGGGGTCGGCCTCCTTCACCGCCGTGCCCGGCCGGGCACCGACAGCCTCCCCCGGCCCGGCACGCATCGCCCGTGGATTCGGCCAGAGGGCCCTGCCACGTCAGGCTCCAGGGTGGGCCGGTTCCCAGTACCGCCGCGGCGCCCGTCACGGCGTAGAGCCTCTTCCCCCGGCTATCGCGGGGAAAGAGGTGCCGTTTTCCCAAAGAGGCTTGCCCACGGCCGCTGAGCTGCACAAATGCAAGATCAACATTTTCGGGGGTTCACACCTCCGGCACTAGCTCCGGTCCCCCGCCTAGTGCACCCCTCCAGACACCTCTGCAGCCCCCTCCCGGTGCAACCCGCTCCGGGGCGAGCGCGGCCTCCAGGCGGTCCAGTCGTTCGTAGAGGGCACGGACCAGGCGGTCCCGGTTCTGGACAGCGCACCGGTCCCTCCAGCACTGCGGACAGCCGTTCTTCCGCCTCACGCAGGACGACGTCGGCAAGCCCGGGGCCCGCTGTCCTTCGGCAGCTGGTTCGCGCGGCGCCGTACGTCGGCGGCCACCGCGCGGGCGGGACCGGTCAGCTGGAGGCCGAACTGCTCGTAGTCGCGGGTCGCGAGCGTATCCTCGCCGGTCTAGGCGAGGACGGCCTTGACGAGGATCTCGTACAGTTCGCGGTCGAGCGGGAGCTCCACCTCGGTCAGCCCGTCGGGGTCGTACCGGACCGTGTGGCTGCTGGTCTGGATGGCGGGCCTCGCTGCCGGGGGTGTCTCGTACGGGTGGTCGGCGATCACCGCGGGGTGTCTTCGCCGTCGCCGAGCACGTCGTCCTGGTCCCCGATCGGCTGGGCGAGGAACCGGGCGAGTCCCCGGTCCGCGCGGGCGAGCAGGGCCGGAGAGGGCCGGTCGAAGTCGGGGCGCTGGAGGCCGGGGCCGTCCGGTTCGGGGCTGGCTGGTGTGGGTGCGCTCATGGGCCACCGACTCCGTGCTGGGGTGCGTCGGTGTGGTTCGACGCTGGAGAGGGCCGGGTTGTCTGAGCCCGGTGCCCGGCGTGCTGTCTCGGCCCGCCGGGCACCTGGGGGCTACGGGCAGGTGGCCAGGATGATGGAGATGACGGTGCAGGTCGCGCTCGCGCTGTCGTTGGCCGGGTTGGAATCGGTGGGTGCGGAGGCGGTGCGGGTTCCGGTGACCTTTACCGGGCCCAGCGACAGCAGGTGCAGCGGGACGCGGAAGGACTTGCTCGCGCTCGCCGTGTTGGAGATGGACCCGTAGGTGCAGGTCACGGTCCCGGTGCTGGAGGTGCATCCGGCGGGCAGGTTCGTCGCGGAGGCGCCCGGCGGCAGGGTTGCGGTCACCGTGGCGGAGGTGACCGGGTCGGGGCCGGTGTTGTGGGCGGTGAGCGTGTAGGTCAGGTAGGGGACCAGGATGCCCAGGTGCGGCTGCGCGGTGACGTTCACGTCGATGTCGGCTGCCGGCGGGAGTACATAGGTGTACTGGTCGGCGGGGGTGAGGGTGCTGGTGCCGCCGGGGGTGGTGACCTGGACGTCGACGGTGCCCGCGGCGTGGGCGGGGGCGGTCGCCGAGCAGGATGTCGCGGTGCACGTGATGCCGGTGGCGGGGGTGGTGCCGAAGGTGATCGCGGTGGCGCCGTTCAGGTCGGTGCCGGTGATCGTTACTGCGGTGCCGCCGGCGATGGGGCCGCTGTTCGGTGTGACGGCGGTGATCTCGGGTGCGGGGACGGTGTGCAGGGCAAGGCGGCTGGGGCTGTTCAGGCCGGTGGCTGCGGTGGTCCCCGTGTTGGTGGCGGTGTCGATGGCGTAGAGGTTGCCGGGCACCGTCCCGCTGGGGTTGACCGGGTCGACGGCGTAGACGGTGGTGCCGGTGGAGTTGACCTGGACGTCCTGGATGTTGCCGAGGCCGCCGACGAACGTGGTGACCGTATTGGTGGTGGTGTCGACGACGTAGACGCCGTGGTTGCCGGGGCTGCTGCCGTACAGGGTGCTGCCGTCGGGGCTGATCGACAGAGCCGTCGTGTTGGCGGCGGCGATGCTTGCGGTGAGCGTGTTGGTGGCGGTGTCGATCTTGGCGATGGTGCTGCCGCCGCCGAGGCCGACGTAGACGGCGGTGCCCGCCGGGTTGACGACGGCACCGTACGGCGTGCCGGCGACCGGAACGGTGGCGGTCACCGCGGCGGTCGCGGTGTCGATCACGACCAGGGCGTTCGGACTGAACGTGGTGACGTAGGCGGTGGCGCCGGACGGGGAGAGAGCAAGGCTCAGGTGATTGCCCGCCACCGGCACGCTCGCGCTGACGGTGTTGGTGGCGGTGTCGATGATCTCGACGGCGTGCGCGCCGCTGTCGGCGACGTAGACGGCGGTGCCGGCGTTGTTCACGGCGACCGCGGTGGGGAACCCGGCCAGCGGGACCGTCGCGGCGACGGTGCTGGTGGCGGTGTCGATGACCGCGACGGTGTTCGCGAACGCGGTCGCCGCGTACGCGGTGGTGCCCGCCCGGTTGACGACCACGTCCTGGGCGTAGCCGGCGACCGGGACCGACGCGGTGGTCGCGCCGGTGGTGGTGTCGACGACCGAGACGGCTTTGCCGACGTTGTTTGTGACGTAGGCGGTGGTGCGGCCGGGCTGGACCGCGTGCGCGGACGGCGCGGCCACCGCGACCAGACCGGTCGAGATCAGCAGGGAGGCGGCGGTGGCCGCAACCCGGCGCCGCAGGCGCGACGGGCGTAACAGGGTGGTCGGGGACATCGCGGTGGTTCCTCCTTGGATCACGCGGCTCGGCGGCAGGAACTGGCAGCCCCAAGGGGCCGCCGACGCGGACACGTAAAGACCCCACCAGCCCTGCCGGCGAGCACGGTCACCGGAAACTGGTGGGGCGTCAGGGAAACCGTGGCCGCCCAGAACCGCCCCGGCCCTCGGAAGTAGCGGGCGCGTCCGGAAAGACCCCGTCAACGTCCGAATCCGGACACGACACGACCGGCACCCGGCCTGCGCTCCGCAGCCCATGCGGCCGGGGCCCCCGGCCTGTCCCGCGTAGGCACGCCATCCCGCACGCCCACGCTCAACTCAGCCCTGCGTCGCGGCAACAGCAGCGGGATCCAGCTGGTCCTGGTCACAGCCGCAGGTGAAGGGCCCACACTGCTTGGGGATCCACATCGGCCACCAGCTGGTCGCCCGGGATCCCGGCTACGGCGCGTAGTAGGCCTCGATGTTGGCGGCATAGGTGGCCATGGTGATGCGGTCCTGGGCGTCCGGGCCGAGGGCGTCGAAGGTCGCGTGGATGTTCGCCTCATCGAAGTCCGCGTCTTCAGGACGTGCCGCCAGGTTCTCTACGCCACAGTGGCCCATGCCGCGCGGACGCGCGGGCGCCGCTGGACCTGGTCGCGCCGACGCCGGGGCGTGTCCGCGAGAGCAGCGTGTCGTTGGGCCAGCCGTGAAGAAGATCCATTCCCTCGCCCTCTCCGTCGGCCTGGTCGCCGCGCTGACCGGAACCGCGCAGGCCACCGGGCAGCCCGGCCGTGCGCCGCTGCCGACCAACCAGATCACGAACGTGATCAGCGGCTACGTCATCGACAGCGCCGGGAAGACCGGCAGCAACCGGGTGCCGGTCTACATCTACAAGGACGCCGCCAACCCTTCCGACAACCTGAGGTGGAGGTACGACCCGGCCACCCAGCACATCGTCAACATCGCAACCGGCTACGTCCTCGACAGCGGCGGCGACACCAGCCGGGCCGTGGTGCAGGTCTACGCCTACAAGGACGCCACCGGCCCGTCGAACAACCTGAAGTGGAGGTGGGACGCCGACAGGCAGCACATCGTCAACGTCGCCACCGGCTACGCCCTCGACGCCGGACCCATCCGCTCGACCAGCCCCAGCTCACAGTCCCTCTTCGCCTACTGGGACAACACCAGCACCTCGGACACCCTCAGGTGGAAGACCGACATCTTCAACTGACCCCGGTGGAAGCCTGGCCTCCTGCACGGATCGTGCGGTGACATGACGAGGGGCCCGCGCTTCGGCGCGGGCCCCTCGTACTGACGGCGCGAAGCCGCGGTCAGGTGTGGCCGGTGGCCGTCCGGTCAGCCTGCGGCCGCCGCCAGACCCTCGCCGAACCCGGGTACGTCTTCGAGCCCCACGTCCAGGCGCAGCCGCTGAAAACGGAGTGGGTGGCGGTAGACGCCGCCGCGGTCGATGGCGCGGTCGGCGCTGACCTCGGCGACCAGGCCGGGGTGGACGAGGGTGGTGTCGAGGACGTCGCAACTCCCCAACGTCGCCGAGAACTTCGCGCCCTCCCATGGGTGTCCGGGCGCAGCGGTACGGTGCGGCCGACGGCGCGCAGTCGGCCGTTCTGGTCGGGGCGGCCGAGGACGAGGAGTTGTGGGCGGGTCAGGGTGCCGGTGATCGCGCCGACGATCGTCTCAGTGGTGTCCCGTCTGCTGATCTTGGTACAGCCGCGGTATCCGGGCAGGTAGCGGCTGGTCAGGGGCTTGATCAGGATCCCCTCCACGCCGGATACGTCCGTCCAGGACTCCAGCCATCCCGCGCCTTGGCCAGGTCCGTCGTCATCGGGCAGAGCGTCCACGGCGCGGTCAGGGTGTGCTCGGAGAACAGGTTCTCCAGCAGGGTGCGCCGCTCGGCGTACGGGCGCGTGAGGAGCTCCTGGCCGTCGTGCTGCAAGAGGTCGAAGGCGACGAAGCAGGCCGGCCATCGGGCGATCAGGCCGGCGGCGCCGCGGGCTCGGGTGGCGGCCCGGCGCTGCAACGCCTCGAACGACAACCGGCCTGTCTCGGTGTCCCAGACGACGAGTTCGCCATCGAGGACCAGGCCGTGCGGCAACTGTGCCTCGGCGGCCGCCACCAGGTCCGGCCACCGGTCCTGGACCAGCGCACCGCGGCCGGTCTGCACCAGCACCGTGCCGCCCGGGCCCGCCGCGGTGAACAACAACGCCCGGTGACCGTCCAGCTTCTGCTCGTACGCCACCCCCGCCCGCAAAGCGGCCGGGCCCGGCACGGCTTCCGCGGCCTGCGCCAGCATCGGCTCCACCGGCGGTCTGAGCGTCACGGGGCCTCCCTCGCGGCTTGTCGGCCCCCTCTTCCAGGGTCCGCCAGACCTGCCGGAGGCGGCTCTGCAGGACGGCCATCGCATCATCCATCCGAGGGGCGCAGCGGGCCCGTCGGAGGCGCCCTGCGGGGCTTGTGCGGCACGGTGGCGGCATGCGTCGCTGGTCCCTGCCCCTGCTCCTTGTCGCGCTGCTCGCGGCTTCGGGATGCGTCACCGTCCACCCCGCGCCCACCCGGCCCGCCGGGGCCTCGCCCGCCGCGGTCTCGGAAGACCACAAGCACCCCGTCGCCCCCCGGCCCGAACGGCCGGACACGGGGGCGGCGCTGCCCCTCTCCCCCATGCCCGGCCCTGCGGCCGCGCCTCCGGCCGACGCCGCTCCCGAGGCCGGCCGTGCTCCCGCACCGGCCCGTCCCGCGTCCTCGGCCCGCGAGGCAGGCGAGACTCAGCCCGCCCGGCGGGCTCCCGACCGCAGGGCCGAAGGCCCGGTACGGCCGCGCCGGACGACGCCTGCCATGCGCCCCGCCGCCAAACCCAAGCCCCGGAAGGTGAAGCGGCCGACCCGTACGCCCGCACCGCACCGTCCGGTACGCGCCCCAGGGGCGGGGACCGCGGACATGGCGGAGCTGTGCCGCGCCGCGCACGGCGTCACCAGCCCTGCCGTGGCCGCGCTCTGCCACCAGACCTACGGCCGATGACCGGAGCGTGGTTGTTCTGTCTCAGCGAAGTTTGACCAATCTCACCGAAACTTGCCGCCAAAGCGCGGTCACTGAGCTGATCACCGACGAGCACGCTACGTGTCTGATTGGCTACTGGCTGGGGACGCAGCCGGCGCGTCCGCACATACGGGAGCAGCGATGAGTGAAACGCAGGACGAGCGCATCAATCTGGTAGCCCAGCTGGGCTTCCGGCCCTGCCAGGTCGTTCAAGAGTTCGGCTTCAATGACGACGTCGACCATGAACTCCGCGAGACCATCCAAAAGGTGACGGATCAGGACCTCGTCAACGAGGACTACGCCGACACCGTCGATGCCGTACTGCTGTGGTTCCGTGACAACGACGGCAATCTCACCACCGCCCTGCTGAACATCATCGTGAAACGCCAAGACGGCGGCGTCATCTGGGTCCTCACCCCGAAGGCCGAACGCGACGGGTACGTCGCGCCCAGCGACATCTCCAAAGCGGCGAAGCTTGCCCGCCTTTCTGAGACCAAGAGCGTCAGCATCGCCAAGGACTGGACCGGCACCCGACTCGTCGCACCAAGGCGGTAACCACGGGCGAGCCTGACACCCTGCAAGGAGGGCCCACCCCAGGCAGGAGCGGGAGCTCCTTGCGGGGTGGGACGGTCTCGCACTGGGGCGGTGGGCGGGACCCGCAGTAATCAAAGTTGGATGAGACGAACAGGCAGGTCGTCAAAGCTGGGTGAGACCGGTCAACCATCGGTGAGACAGGACAGGTGCCCACATACCCCGGCTCACAACACCCTCGCGATCCTGGCCACCTGGGAAAACAGGCTGCCACCACATAGGCCAATAGGACATACGAGGGCACTTTGCCGTGACCTCACAGCCTGGTGCGCGGCAGGCTGTGAGGGGTGTTGTTGTCGCTCCGGGTGACTCACAGCAGGCGCGGGCGGCTGCACGGGCACTGCCCGCAGTTGGCGCAGCCGGCGCACTCCAGGCAGAAGGCGAGCGGCCACTGTCCGGGGCAGTCGCAGATCGGGTTGTGGTCGGGGTCGTCCTCGCCGGGGAAACGGGTCTCGCCGAAGGGAGGCTTCGTCCAGGCGTCGACCGTCCCGTCGGCGCGCAGTTCCTCGTAGCGATGGCCGATGGCGGAGTGCTCCTCCCAGACCACGACGACGTCGTGCTCCTGGTCGTGGTTCATGCCGGGCTCCCCGCGGTGAGCGCGCGGGTGAGGAACGCGGCGAGATCGCCGACGGCCTCGGAGTCGGCGGCGGCGAGCCGGGCCGCGAAGGGCAGCTGGTCGACGTCGGCGCCGGGGACGAGCTGGACGAGGACGGTGAGCAGTGCTGCGTGGGCGAGGACCGGCGGGTGCAACAGGCCGGCGGCGGCTTCGCGGGCGGCCGGGGCGGCGTAGTGGCCCCGGTGTGCGGCGAGGGCGCGGGCGAGCCAGGCATCGACGTCCGGCTGCACGTAGGACCCGGCGCGGCGGGTGAGCTCGTCGCGGGCGGCTTCGTCGCCTTCCCGGGGTTCGGTCTGCTCGAGGGTGCCCGCTCACGGAGCGCCTGAAGTTGGTCGGCGCGGGCGGCGACTCGGGCCGCCGCCCGCTGCTCGGCCTCCCGGGCTACGGCTTCGGCGGCGAGCTCCTCCTGGACGACGACGTCGTCATCCGGGGCGTATGGGCCGCCGGTCACCGCGAGGAACTGCCCGATGCGGCGCCACTCGGCGAGCTCGGCCGCGCGGCGGCTGCTGTGGTCGGCCGCCTCTTCGTACCGGCGGTCCAAGTGCGCGTCCAGCTCGGCATCGGCGAGCGCCGCGGCGGCTTCGCCGTGCGTCATGCCCCGGGCGCGGCGCCGGACCGAGGACCGGCCGATCTTCACCGGGTCGATCGGCGTGCGCGGGCCCTGGGCGCGGGCGTCGGGGACGCGGCGCCGCCGCCAGCCATCGGTCGTGCTCATCAGGGATTGGGTGCCGTTGGAGGCAAAGGCGTCATGTTCGGATTTCGTCGGCAGGAACCGCGTGGCGCCTGGATCTGCCGAGCGCTCGTGTCGCCGTCACAGTCGACCGACGGCTACCCCCATGGTGTCGCCGGCGCCGACGGTGATGGGGGTCACGGCGTTGGTCGCGATGTTGATCGCGAACACGGTTCCCTGGGGTGTCCCGTGGCCGTAGGAGCCGACCACGTAGGCGCTCTTGCCGTCGGGGGTGAGGGCCACCTCCGCGGGACGGAAGTACCTGCCTGCCCCGGTGTCCGGCGGGATGTCGCCGATGGGGATGGTCTTGGTGACCTTGTCGGTGGTCAGGTTGATCACCGACACCTTGCCCTGCCTGATCTTGTTGTCGACGCCGACCACGTAGGCCCGCTTGCCGTTGGGGCTGATCGTCAGCCCGCCCGTGCCGGCATCGGGGATGGTGCGGACGATCTTCTGCTTCACGAGGTTGACCACCGAGATGGTGCCGCTGTTCCCGGTCACGTAGAGGCGCTTGCCGTCAGGGGTGACCGCCATGCTGTTGGCCGCTTCGTTGAGGCGGATGGTGGCGATGACCTGGTTGTCGGCGGTGTTGATCACGGACAGGCTGCCCTTGCTGTCGGCTACGTAGAGGTGCTTGCCGCCGGGATTGATCGCCACCTGGTTGGGCCTGCTGGTCTTGATGGTGGCGGAGACCTGGTTGGTGGCGGTGTCGATCACCGACACCTTGTCCCCGTCGAAGGGGTTCTGGACGGCCACGTAGACGTGCTTGCCGTCCGGGGCGATCGCTTCCCCGTAGAGGAGGTCGGGAGAGAGTTCGTCCTTGTCGAAGGGGATGTCCGTGACGCTCTTCTTGGCGATATTGACCGCCGACACGTACTTGAAGGCGTTGGTCACGTAGAGACTGGAGCCGTCGGGGGTGACCGCGACCTGCTCGGGGCCGCCGCCGACGGCGGTGGTCCCGAGCCCCTGGACCTTGTTGGTCCTCGTGTCGATCGGGTACACGTGGCCGTCGAGGCTGGTGACGTAGGCGTAGACCTGCTGGTGCGGCTTCGGCGGGTGCGGGGCGGCCGTGACAGGCGCGGGTGCCAGGAGCGCCAGCCCTAACGTGATGGCTACCGCGATGGTTCGCCGTACAGCGGATCGCTGAAAGTGCACGTGGACCTCCGGATCGACGTGATGGTCTCTCGTGCCACCCGGTGTACCGCTGCGGCTGACCAGCCGTCAGCGGATCTGTACGTCGGTCACCCGGAAGAGTGCCAGCCTGAGCAGCACGCGACGGGAGATGGCACTGGGCCTTCGACCGTCACCAGGAGTCGCGCACCGGCGGAAGCGAACAACCGCCTATCTCCCCGCCCAGTCCAATCAGTTCGACGACCCCGGATCCGATTCGCGGAAATGCACAGACGAGCCTACGAGAGCCCTGTGCACCGGGCACTGGTCTCCGGCGCGGCAGGCGCCCTGACCCACCTGCATCTCCGCCCGTGCGAACCGCAGTCCTCCTGCACCTGCTCGAGTGCGCCGAAAACGCCTACCCCAATGCTCTGACCAGGCTGCTTGCCGGCGACCTCAGCCCCCGCCCGGGCGGGCCCCCGGAAGCCGCAGAAGCACAAGCGGGTCCTCCAGGAAGCGGAGCGCCGCAGGCAGACACCCGGATCACCAGCCTCGTCCAGGCCGTCCTCACCCTGCATCTGACCAGCTCAGAGTGAGGATGGAAAAGGCTCATTCTCGCTTTCACCACGGAAAAGAAAAGGGAGCCCGCCGCCCGAGTACACGACGGCGGGCTGTCGCTCCAGGTTTATAGCAGGGGCGAATTCCGCGTGGTCAAAACGAGATATCCAACCGCTCGACCGCCTCGATGCGCACCTTCAGGCCCGCGCGTCCGCCGCCTTCGACGCGGAAATAGGCGTCCGCTATGGCCTCGGCGACGGCGTCGTGCAGCTCGCTGTCCGTCGCGCCGACGTCCCTGGCGGCGAGGATCCTGGCGGCGTGGGAGGGCGATACGGCGACCTGGATGTCCCGCATCCGGCCCGCGTCAGAGCCTTCCGAACCGAACCCGAAGTAGGCGGTGGTGGAGATGACGAGCCCCGCCGAGCTGGCCGCGCGCTGCCTCGCCTGCGCTCTGACCTGCGGTTGCCACTCGCCTCGGTCTCCTGCGCCAAGGCGGCCTAGAGACGCTTCTGCGGCTTCTTCGTGGCTCCGGAGAGGTAGCGGTCCACCGTCTTACGGGAGACCCCCAGGCGCTCCGCCAGGGACTTTGAGGTGGCCTCGCGCGTGCGAAGGAATTTCATCTGGGCCCGCGCGGATTTCGGCGCGGGACGGGTGAACAGGGTGCGCTCCGCGCGTCGCAGGCCGTCAAGGACCTTGTCGCGCAGCAGGGCCCGCACTGCGGTGTTGTCGTTGCTCATCCCTGGAGCCTCCAGGACCGCCCCTGTGGATAAGGGATGTGTCGCCGGGGCGGTACCTCAGGGGGAGGGGCCGCAATGTCCAGGTTGGTGTCGGAGCGTCAGCGAGCCTCGCACCCGTCCAGGGGAACGCCGCGCCACGATGGGGAGCCCCGAGGGCCCCGGCGCCCCGGGCGGAAGGAGAGCGCATTGATCACCACGAACGTCCAGCGCCACGGCACGGTCCTGGTCAACGTCACCGGGGCACTCGACCAGGACGCGGGCGCAGCGCTCCAGCGGGCGCTGGACGACGTCACCGCCGACGAGCGGGACCTCACGGTCGACCTGCACGGCGCGATGTCCATGGACGCCGCCGGCCTGCTTCACCTCCTGGCCCTGCACCGGCGGGCGGAGAGCCTGGGCCTGCGCGTCACGGTCATCGGCTGGCAGCCCCAGCCCCAGCAGCTCATGGCCGACGTCGCCGGCATCTGCGGGCGCGGCTCGGCCACCGGCGAGCGGTACGCCGTCGCGGGCTTCCGCCGGATGCTCGAACAGCGCGCTCAGCCCTCCCGGGACCTGGTGGACTTCACTGCCGGGTGGCTGCCTTCCGGATGGCTGCCTCGCGCGTAGAGGCCCCGCCAGCCCCGTGACGTCCTTGGCTACGGGGAGGGCACCCCGACGTCGTCGGCAGGTTGCCCGCCAGCTGCAGGGCAGCCCGGGTCCGGATGGGCGGTGGGCCGACGGCGTTGCCCAAGAGCTCGGTCTGCTCCCGCAGGGCGAACCCCGTCCGGGTGCCGGCAGGCACCTCGGCGTCCAGCCGTTCACCTCCGTGGACCCGGCCGTGGCCCGCCGGGCGTCTGCCGCCCTCACCCGTTCGCCACAAAAGGCCGGTTGATCTGCGGCTTCACGAGAGCACAACCTGGGACACAGAAGCGGACACCGGAACACAGGCGTCGCCAGCGGGAATGGCCGGGGTGGATAACGAGCAGCTCACGCCCGTTGCCACCCCGGTATCCACTCCCCGTTTCATAGGTGGCGGTGCGGAGGCGGAGGACCAGTCGGTGTTCGGCGGAGCGACCTTAGAAGATGTGGCCGGACTGGTACCGGACGGTTCCGTCGTTGAGCCGGTGGACGCCGGTGAGGATCCTGTTGGCGGGGGCGGTGAACTCGTCCTTCTCGGGCTGCTCCGAGGACCAGCCGGCACGCCCGATCTGAGACGATTCGCCCCAGGCGTCAACGGACTTCCGCGTTTGGTAGAACGCGTCGCTGCCGCTCACACGGACTCCGGTCAGTGCCCTGCCCGTGGGGGCCGTGTAGGCGGTACCAACGGGCACGGCCTCCGACCACTGCTCGTCGAGCAAGGTCAGCTGCTGACCGTTATCCGCGCACTTGCCCGACCGGTAGCGAGGTGTGTCGCCGCCCTCGCGGCCGATCAGGAACTCGTTGGATGCGGTGGTGAACTCGTGATCGCCGGTGAAGTTTTCAGACCAGGATCCGGGGGTGATCGTCGGGGACATGGCGGACTCGTCTCCTAGGTGATCGGGGAAGTGCCCTTACGAAGATCACCGTAGTAGGGAGAGGAGGGGATTGCGGCCTTGCGGCGCCAAGCAAGGAATGGGCGATAAAAATAGCCTTCTGGGTCAATTTTTGCCTTCTTAATCCTTTCTGGGGTGAAAGGTCGGTCAGGAGCTCTAGCATCTGCTGGCTGGGGCTTTCCGGCTCCGGGCAGGCTGGGTGCGCGGGAGGCTGTGCGGTGGCGGACAGGGTGAAGTCGACGGAGCAGGAGCGGCTGGAGCGGCTGCGGGCCCAGCTGACGGGAACGGGGGAGCCGGACCGGCTGGTGCAGGCGCTGGAGTCGGGACCGTACGGCAACGTGCTGATCGGCGCGCTGCTGCACGGTGCGGACCGGCTGCGCCAAGGCCGCACCCCCACAGATCTGGAGCGGCTGCTGCTGGACGCGGTCGCTCCGGCGATCCCGGATGCCGAGATCCGCGAGTGGGGCCGGGTGTACCGGGAGGTGGTGACCGCCCAGGGGCGGGCGGCGCTGGTGCCCAAGGTGATCACGGGGCGGAGCGTGGGCGAGGGATACGCAGTGGCGGACCTGCGCCGGGATTTCTCCCAGGTCGTCGACGAGGCGCTGGCGGCTCCCAACGTCCGTGTGGTGGATGCGTTCGAGGCCGCGGAAGAGGGTTCGGACAGCGAGGCGTTCATCGCGGTGTGCAAGGAGCGCAAGCTCGGGATCACCGCGTTCGCCCCGCCCGCCGAACCCATGGCCGATGCCCCGGGAGCCCAGGAGAACACGCCGGACGGGGCCGGTGGGGGCCCGGGCGTGGCCGCGTCGTTCCGGGTGAAGCTGGTGCTGGACAGCTTCAAGGTGGAGCGGGCGGTCGGGGACCAGGGCGGCGGCAAGGACGAGATCTACTGGACCGCGGCCGCCGCCGGCCAGGGCGCCTACCGCTCAGAAGAGTTCGGTTCGATGAAGAAGGGCGAGACCCGCCACTTCTACAAAACCACCCTCTACGACGCCCCCATGGGCCAGTTCGTCGGCGTGGCGATCCAGTGCTGGGAAGCGGACCAGAGCAGCAGCGAATGGGACACGGCCCTGATCAAGGCGCTGAGGGAGGCGGCCGCCTCCCTGGAAACCCTTCTGCTCATCGACAGCTTCCTCGGTGTGCTGCCCGTCTGGGTCGGGGTGAGCTTCGAGATCGGCAAGATGTTCCTGCTCATCTCGGAGAAGCTGCGCAACTACGACGACCTCTCGGCCGAACGCAGCATCCTGATGGACTTCAACCAGGTGGCCAGGATGCACCTCAGCAACTCCCCCAGACACAGGTTTACCTTCGACGGGGACGGCCGGCATGTCCTGAAGATCAGGAGCGAGGGGGACCGGCCCACCTGGCCCGTCGGCACGATCGAGATGACCCGCTTTCCCCTGGGAGAACACGAGAACGGACCCATGGCCGCGGTCCCGGTGCCACTGGGATGGCGCAGCGAGAGCGCTCCGTGCCTGGTGGCCCACGACGGCACGCTGTACGCCTTCTTCTCCCGCCCCGGCGACCAGCACCTGATGATCAGCCACCTGCAGGGCCCCACCTGGACCCAGCCCGTTGAGGTCGGTGACTTCCACACCGCCTGCCAGCCCTCCGCCGCCGTCCGCAACGGCACACTGCGGTGCGCCTTCTCGGACCTTGAGGACGACGGTGCCGTCGTCATCAGCGACTACGACGGCACCACCTGGGGTCCCCGCCAGAAGGCCCGCGGTAACTCGTGGCTGTACGGCCCGGGCCTTGCCCCCGACGGTTCCGTGGTGGTCTTCCGCGACGACGCCACCGGCAAGATGCGTGTGGAGGGTGACGGCTTCCCCCCCACCGTCGCCACCACCGGGCCCGTCACCACAAGCGGGCCGGCCGTCCTCTTCCACCAAGGCAGACTCAAGGTCGCCTACCGCACCTCCACGCACCCCACGATCATTACGGACACCGTCGAACCCGGAGATCGGAATTTTCCGGATTATCCCGACTGGGAGAACGACATGTACGGCCCCGACCCTTGGAACGACGACACCGAGCACGGGCCGGCGGCCGCCGAAGGCGGCGGGCGGGTCTACGTCGCCAGTCGCAGCATCAAGGGCAAACTGGAGGTGAACAGCGCACCCGCCAACGAGCGTAACTGGATGATGTTCCTCTGGCTGGGCTGGGACACCATCCGCATGATGGACCAGCCCTCCCTCGCCGCCCTCGGCGACCACATGTACGTCATGTACCGCCGCGCCGAACCCGCCTAAGCCCTGAAAGTCACCGGGGCCGGCCTCAAGGCTCCGCCAGGGCCCACGCACGCCACCACGCGAGCGAACCACCGGCGGAGCCGCCCTGCCCGGGCCGCCATCACCCCACCCGTGAGCCGAAGCACGGTAGTTGTCACCACCGGCATCCGCTGACCTGTGGCTTTGACCGGGCGAAGCACGGCGGTTGTCACCAGATCGGCGCACTACCTGTCACCAGCAGCACGCGTAGCGGACCGGGCTTCAACCGACTCCGACGCCTCACCTGATGTCTGGGCTGCCGAAGCTGGAGTAGGCGACGCCGGAGTGAGGTGGCAGAACCTCTCCTCGCGCCGCCTACTCCATGTCGGTCTCCCGGATCTTGTCTGCGTGGGCGAGTCAGACTGCGTAGGGCTCTGTGGCTTCGCGGGCTGTTCGGCAGTAATCCTCTCGGGACTTCGCGTACAGATCAGCTGCGTCGGCCCGCACTGGGTCGTTCATCTCGGGGGCGTCCAGCAACGTCAGCACATCCATCAAGATCTTCTCGATGCTGAGTGCCGGGCTCCAGTCCTTCCCCAAGCGGCTCATGACGATCGCACCGTCAGTGGTGACGTTCGGGTGGTAGAGCGGTGTACTGAATTGCATCCGCGGCGGGACGTACGGGTAGGTGTCAGGCACGGTGATCTCCACCATGAAATGTCGGCCGTGGAACATAGACTCTTCTGGCGGCAGCAGTTCCGCCCTCCACCGGAGCGTATCCCCATCAATGCATGGGAACACCTTCACCTCCGTGGCCCCCGAGCCATGCAGCGTCTGGATTTCCTTCTGCAGCCTGCTCTCAGCACTGGTCACGACTGTTCCGTCCCTCCTTGCGAACTGGTACATCAGCGATGATCTCGCAACCAGTGAGCCCAGCGCGCGCGAAGACACGTGTGCGTGCTCAAGGCGGAGATCCGCATCGGCCTGGACTCCAGCGTTTGACCAGCGCACTCAACCTTCATGACGCCACCGCGCCGATCGTCAAGCTCCACTGCCAAAGGTCAACTCTCATTGACGTTGGACGGACAGCCCAGCGGACCAGCGTGAGAGTTCTGGTGACAACAAACCTGCCTCAGTGACAACTACCGTGCTTCGGCTCAACCCGTTGCCTCTTGCCGCCCTGCCCCGGCCAGTGGCCAGAGGTCGAAGGCGATGTGTTCGACGTCGGTGAACTCCACCAGCAGCCCGTCGGCGCGGCGGCCGCCGTCGCGGAAGTAGACGTCCTGGAGGGCTTCGGCGGCGATGTCGCGAAGCTGTTGCTCGGAGGCGCCGACCTCCTGGGCGTCGAACGTACTGGGGCGGCAGGGCGACGGTCAGGTGGCGCAGGCGGGCGTCGTCGGTGCTCCCGGGCGCGGCGGTTGTGAACAGGCACGCCCATGGCAGCCAGCCATCCCGCGATAGGCGCCTGGCGGCAGCAGCTTGGTCACCTCGTGACAGCCATGATCGCTATCGCTGCGCGGCATCAGCAGGGACAGCCCTGCCCCTCCTGCTGACGCCCATCCGGTGCCACCGCCGCATCCGTTCACACCGATGACGCCACCTGGAACAACACCCCAGGCCAGACGCACACAACCACCCAGTGACACCCACCGCAGCACCATGACACCCTCACTCAGATTCGCACTTCGTCACTCCGGCGTCAGGGCGGCGTCGCGCCGCCGAAGGTCTTGCATCGCCAAGACCACGCCCCGGCCAGAGCCGACCATCCCCAAGAGCCCGATCGCGACAACAAGCCACCGCCAGGCACTGTGAAAATGCGTGATCACGATGATTGCGAAGGCTAGCTGGCCTACGCCTTCGGCGAGGTTCCCCAGCAGGCGCAGCACCGGGTGCGGTCTCCTGCGGAACACCTTTTCGAACCAGGTTTTTTCCACTTGCCCACCCCTCATCCAGTCCGGAGTCACCCCGGACGACGACAGGGAAACAGTAGCGACGTACTCAACAGGCACTGACTACCCCTTGACCGCTACGGGCGGTAGCGGCGAGGCGAGGCGGCGCGAGGCGAGGCGAACCCTGCTCCGGCGCGCCAGCGCCGTCGGACGCGGCGCAGCCGCCCACGCTGCCTCGCGCGCTATAACCCGCAGTAGCCCTACGGGCGTCACCAGCGGCTCGCGCCGCAGGCGCTTGATCGTCTTCTGTTGTCTTCTGCCACATAAGCGGCGCCGGAGCCGGGAGCCGGAGCGGGGGTGCAGCAGGGGCCGGGGTGGAGCGCGGAGCGGCGCAGGGCCGAACGCCGAGCGGGGCCGGGCCGGCCGAACGCGGAGCGGGCCAGGCCGGGCCGGGCCAGGCCAGGCCAGGCCAGGGGCGAACGCGGCGGGGACGGTGCCGGAGCGGCCGGCGGGCGGGGCGGGGGCCGGGAGCGGACCGGCGGCCGGGCGGGCGGGCACCGGCTCCCTCTACAGGGCGCGCGCTGCCTCGACGCCGTCGGCGGTGGGGAGCACTGCGCGAACCTGGGTGAGGTCCAGGAGCCATCCCAGTTGCGGGGGAACGGGGCCGGCCATGACCAGGCGGCCGGTGCGCAGGATGCGGATGATCTGGTTGAGCATGGAGGAGTCGGCAAAGCCGACCTGGGTGACGTCCAGGACGATGCGCCGGACGCCGGGAGCGTCCACGGCGGCTGTGCAGGCCTGGTCGAGGGGGCCCAGGGTGTCCTGGTCGAAGTCGCCCGTGCAGACGATGACGCGGACACCGTCCTCATCGGGTAGGACCCGGACCTGCTGCTCCACCTGCGCACTCCCCAATATCTGCCTGCGGCGCCCCTGCGGCGCCGCCACCCGCGGACAACATACCGGCGCGGACAACGCAGGTTGTCGCAGGTCAGAAAATCAGGCTCTCTCCGACTGCGCCCGGGGGGAGCGGGGCCAGGCGGGCCGGGCGGAGGGGCCGGGAGCGGGGGGCCACGCCCCCCTCCGAACCGCACATATCACGTACATACGGCGTACGGGGGGCCGCAGGTGAGAGGCGGAGCCCGGCGGCGGCAGCATCGGCCGGACGTTGGCACGCCGCCGGACCCGGAGCCAGTGTCGCCTACTCCCGGGCCGATCCACAGGGCAGGAGGATGGGGAAGGTGACCAGGAAGAGCGTCCGGCGGTGCGCGCTCCCCGCGCGGAGTGGGTCCCCAACGCTGCGCGTTGGGGACTGAACCGCCTCGCTGCGCTCGGCGGGCTCGGCTCCGCCGAGCAGGGCCGGCCCTTCGGGTCGGAGTCCTGCGCTTCGCTTCAGACTGCCCCGGTTCCGCTTCGCTCCACCGGGGTGGGCCCGCTTCGCGGGCCCATGGATTGCCCGCTCTGCGGGCGGGAGATGACCCCGTTTCACGGGGTCCAGGCCTTCGGCCCATTAAGCGGGTCCGCTGCGCTCCCCCACCCTGGGGGCCCTACGGTTCGCCTCCAGGCCTTGACCGCGCTCCGCGCGGCCAGGCTGGCAGCAGCTCAGAGGGCCCGCACCTGGTCGGCCTGCGGACCGCGCTGCCCCTGGCTCACCTCGAACTCGACCCGCTGGTTCTCCTCCAGGTTCCTGAACCCATCACCCTGGATCGCGCTGAAGTGCACGAAGACGTCCGCTCCGCCATCATCCGGGGAAATGAACCCGAACCCCTTCTCCCCGTTGAACCACTTCACAGTGCCCTGAGCCATACCCAACCCCTCACAAAAGACGATGCCGCACGCAATATCCGCACCCGGCCACGCGCCCATCCTCCCCAGCCACCAAGGGGTCAAACCATGATCACGGAGAACCGAAGCGGCGGCGTACGCCGTGCTCAGCCTGCGGGCGGCGCCATGAGGTCAACCGTGAAGTCGATGGCGGCCAGGTCATCGTCAGCGGCGGTAAAAGCGCGCGCCTGCACGGTGAACTTGGCATGCGGGACGTCCTTGAGGTCCCTGGTGAGGGTCAGCTCGATGTCGCCGGGCTTGATGGGCTCGCCCGCGACCCCGGGGGTGGCGGTCAGGCTCCATCCCTCGGAGGTGTCGCCCTTCAGCTTCTCGAACAGGTTGTACGTCTTCGAGAACAACTTGATCAGGCCCAGCTTGACGGTGACGTCGATGTACGCGCCGTCTGTCATCTCCTCCTGGACGGTCGCCGTGATGACGGCCTTCAGGACGGCGCCTTGCTTCGGCGGGTCCGGCGTGATGCTGATGTGCTGGATTTGCAGCGGGTCCGTCGGAAGGCCCTGGTCTCTGTAGCTGAATCCACTCATACACGAAGCGTATCGGGTCAGCGTCGCAGCGTAGCGATAGTCGCGTAAACCGCGGGCAGCCGGCCCGGTGCGCAGCTCCGATCTCTCGCTTTCGTGTCAGCACATGACCTGCGCGTCTCTCGCTCAACGACAGTGGACAGACCTCGATCTCTCACATCCATGACAGTGACCCCCGACCCGCGCAGCCCACGGTCGGCCGGCGGGTCCGTCTCGCCGCCGAGCCGGCCCCAGGTGCCGGCACCGCGCCCGAGGGACCCGCGGTACCCCGCTCCCCCGGCCGCCGCCCCTTGGGAACCGGAGCGGGCGCCGACCGCCCCGCGCCTTCCCGCCGCAGATAGCCCAGTTCTGTCGGGATGGACACGCTGGCCTTCCCTCCGGCCTCGCGACAGCCGCCGCGGCGTTCACGACGATGTTCGCGTGATCGACCTCTCACCCTCACCACAGGCTGTCCGCAGCCCTCCCCTCTAGGACACCCGGATGCCCCGAAGCGCTCTTTCGGGCGACCTCGACAACCACCCGGGCTCACCAAGGGCGGAGCCGAGGGAACATGGTGTTCTGCGTACGGACCCTTCTCACCTAAGAGGTTGAAATGCTGCTTTCCGTTACCGAACCCCTGGCCCTCGGCGTCGCCGCCATCGTCGCCGCGCTCGGCCTCCTCTGAAGCAGTGCAGGCCGTTGGCGGCCATGAGATCGCATGGTCCGCGTTCCGGTGATCTGGGATCAGAAAAACGGTACTGATCGCTGGTGGAGCGCGGCGAAATCGGCCTGGGCGACCTCAATGGCCTCGGGGTACGCCTGGGCCATCTCGTACTCGTACTCGGCGTACACGTGCGACGCACCTGCCGCGCACGAACCCGGCGTCAGCCGGCCGCGGCAACAGGGCCCTGCCCAAAGCGCGGCACGTCCACCACCGTCACATCAAGGCGCAGCCGCTTGAAGCGCAGCGGATGCCGGAAGACGCCGCCATGGTCGATGGCACGATCCGCGCTGACCTCGGCAACCAGGTCCGGGCAGACCACCGTGATATCGAGGACGTCGCGGGACCCCCACCATGAGCAGGGGCTCTCGACCTCAGGCAGCACCACAGCAGCGGGGCCGCCACACCGAACCCGGCGGCCGCCCCGCTGCTGTGTGGGGGATCCGACTTGGGCCCAGCCACCACGGGTGGTTCCCCGCGGATCAGGCGGGGTCCGAGACGCTCGCACCGCACGCGACGCCCAAGCAGGCGCGGCAGATACCCCCGAAAGGCCGGCCGGCCACACCGGCGTCGCCCCACCCCGCCCGACCCACGGCGCTGGTATCCACGGCCGGGGCCGGTGGCAGACACACGACTGCGCGGACCGCCACCGAGGTTGGCAGCGGCCCACGCAGGAACCGTCGAGGTACGGCCGCAACGGGTCATCCAGGCGGAACCGGTGCGTGGCGCCACCGGTACCCGCCAGCAGCACCGAGGCGACGGTCGGCCCCGTGGGTACCCCGATCTTGTCGTGGGTGAGGAGCCAGGCGGCGACCTGGCGGCGATCGAACTGCGGGTGCACGTCCGTGCCGGCCACCGGAGGGGGGAAGTCGGAGTGTCGGCGGCGCCAGTTCACTACCGCGGCCCGGCCCACCCTGGCGATCGGCGCCACCTCCGCCAGGAACGCCCTATCCCGGCCCGGGGCGATCGGGTCAAGGGCGGCGAGCGGGGAGCGGCGGCCCGCCGCCACGGTGCGCACAGCCCGCCAGTCCACCGAGGGCCGAACCACCTCCAGGAGCGCGACCTCCTCGGCTGAGCAGAGGGGGACCGTGGTCACCCCGCCCTGCCGCTTGTAGTCGACGTCCACGGAGCCCGACCCGGGACAGCCAACCCAGACGCACCACCTGGTCGAAGTCGCTGCGGCGGACGCCGAGGCGCACTGCGGCCTGGGCAAGGCCGAGGAGGACGTGCCGGTCGAGGAGGGCGGGCAGCGGTGGGCCGAACCATGAGAGCCTCCGCGGGCGCCCGGGGGCGGCCGCCTGCTTCGGACGGGACACCAACGTATGAAAATCGTTTGCCCTAACGCCAACAAAGTGATTAGAGTTGGCATTTACGCCAACGAAAGGACCCCTAGTGTCCCCATTCGTCTTCACAGTTCAGACCAGCACTGACAAGGGCCGCACCTGGCGCGTCGATTTCACCGCATCCGACGAAGAGGGCTACAACAGCGCCGGCAAGCTTGCCTCCGACGTTCTGGACACCACCTACAGGACCCTGCTGGAGGGTGCCGGCGACGCGCCGGTTCCCCTGGTCCAGGTGCAGGTCTACAACGGCGCGGTCACCGGCGTCGCCCTGGCCACCTCCTCCATCGGCACCGACCGCCAGTGGGAGGCCACCCACCAGCTGCTCACCGAGATCAGCGCCGACATCAAGGGGTTCGAGGAGGAGAAGAAGCAGGCGGAAGAGAAGGCAGCCAGCGCGCAGAGGGCGATCAGCAACGCGAAGCAGCGGCTGGAAAGCGTCACTCGGTCGGCGATTCGCATGAACATGCCTCAGGTCGACATCGCCCACGGAGCGGGCCGCAGCCGGGAGTGGGTTCGCCGGATCCAAGGTTCCATCACTGCCGAGCAGTAGACGCCCCGGGGCTCGGGCCCGCCAGTAGTCGACGAGGGACGCCCCACCCGCTCACCCCCACCCGATCGTCGAAAACCCGTCGGCTTAGGCATCAGGGGAGGATAGGAAATGTCTGGGATTCAGCTCAAGGAACACCAGGTCGACCAGAAATCAGCATTTCGGAAGTGGGTGGGATTCCCTGCAAGGTCATCTGTGCCCCCGCAGGGAGCCCGAGGCACGATCGTGTCCGCGACCGGCTCGGGCAAGACGATCACGGCCGCCTCGTGCGCGCTGGAGAGCTTCGCGGGCGGCCGAATCCTCGTCACCGTGCCGACCCTGGACCTGCTCGCGCAGACCGCCCAGGCGTGGCGCCTGGTAGGCCACCGGGCCCCGATGGTCGCGGTCTGCTCGCTGGAGAACGACCCCGTGCTGGGCGAGCTGGGCGTGCGCACCACCACCAATCCGATCCAGCTCGCCCTGTGGGCCGGGCACGGACCGATCGTCGTGTTCGCCACGTACGCCTCCCTGGTGGACCGCGAGAACATCGACGCCCCGGTGGACCAGCGGAAGACGCGTGGGCCGCTGGAGGCCGCTCTGGCGGGCGGGGAGCGCCTGTACGGGCAGCAGATGGCCCCGTTCGACCTCGCGATCGTGGATGAGGCCCACGGAACCGCCGGTGATCTTGGGCGGCCGTGGGCGGCGATCCACGACAACGCCCGTATCCCGGCGGACTTCCGGCTCTACCTGACCGCGACCCCGCGCATCCTCGCCGCGGCCCGACCGCAGCGGGGTGCGGACGGCCAAGATGCGGAGATCGCGTCCATGGCAGACGACCCGGACGGCACGTACGGCGCGTGGCTCGCGGAGCTGGGTCTGAGCGAGGCGATCGAGCGGGATCCTCGCCGGGTTCGAGATCGACGTCCTGGAGATCCGCGACCCCTCCCCCGTCCTGGGGAGTCGGAGGAGCGCGGCGGGGCCGGCGCCTGGCCTGCTGCAGACCGCGCTCCTGGAGCACGCGCGGCGTACAACCTGCGTACGGTCATGACGTTCCACCAGAAGGTGGAGGAGGCGCCGCGTTCGCGGAGAAGCTGCCGGAGACGCTGCGAGCTGTACGTCACGACGCCTCCGACGCCGACCTGGCGCCGCGACAGCTGCCAAGTCGTCGATCGAGGCGAGTTCTACGAGCTGGAGGCGGCCGCCACGTCCCCCGGACCGCGTCTGGTCGGCCTGGCTG
Source organism: Streptomyces subrutilus (assembly GCF_001746425.1). Taxonomy (GTDB): domain Bacteria; phylum Actinomycetota; class Actinomycetes; order Streptomycetales; family Streptomycetaceae; genus Streptomyces; species Streptomyces subrutilus_A. The sequence continues at coordinate 111,548 of NZ_MEHK01000001.1, forward strand.
TGCGGCGACCACCTCGTGGCCGAACGCCGCGAGGTCCTGCGCCAGTTCGCCAACGGCATCGACGCGAACAGCCGCCGGTGCACCGGCGTTCCTCGCCAGCGTTCGCGTCCTCGGTGAGGGGTCGACATCACGGCGAGCGGGGAGTCGAGGCGGTGTGCTTCGCGACACCCGTGGCTCCAGGTCGAGATCGTCCAGAACATCGGCCGGCGCTGAGGCTCAACAAGGACGGCTCCACGAAGGTGGCGCGGATCATCGTGCCAGTGTTCCTGGAGCCCAACGAGGACCCACCGACATGGTCGCCTGCCAGCTTCCGCCCCTTGTAGCGGTCCTCCAGGGCTCCGCAGTCATGATGAGCGACTGTGAGCAGCTGGCTCCCGCGCCTCACGAGCGGGAAGCGCAAGGTCCACGTCCGGCGTGACGAGGACGGGCAGATCGTCGGGGCCAGCGGCGAGGGAGGCAACGGCCAGAAGGACGGCGCCGACGCGGCAGCGAGTCCGCTGCTGCACTTCTCCAGCCCCGGGACGCGCCATGATCGCCGCGTTCCTGCGCACCCGGGTGTACCGGCCGAGTCCCTGGTGTGGCTGGAGGGCTACCAGGCACTGATGCGGTGGCGGGCGAGAACGACATCACCGGCCTCTACGCCGTCCCGTACGACACCGAGACGAGGTCGGCGTCACGAAGGCGTTCCCCTCGGCCGGTGGGTGCCCAACAGCGCAAGGCCCTGCGCGCCGGAGCTCGAGGACCGGCGCAAGACCCTGCTGGACGCGCCGGAGGCCGGGATGGTGTGGGAGCCGGCGAGGAGGCGTGGGAGGCCAAGCTCGCCGCTCCGGTCGTACCGGGGCCACCGGGCACCTGGCCCCCGGCAGGACGCCGTCTGGGGCGAGGACGACGAGATGGTGCCCATCGGCCAGTACATGGCCAACCTCCGCAGGAAGGGCGCGAAGACGGTCTCGGGAAGGACGAGGACACCGCCAACCCGAGCCGCGCAGCTCGCCGCGATCGACAAGGACTGGAACTGCCCCTGGCCCCTGGACTGGCAGCGGCACTGCCGCGTCCTGGCCGACCTGGTCGACGCCGACGGACAGCTGCCCGACATCGCCCCGGCGTGCTCATGGATGGCGACGACATCGGACGGTGGCTCCAGCAGCAGAAGCAGCCGGCTACCTGGGTGCGGCTGCTGCCCGAGCAGCAAGACGGCTGACCGCGCTGGGCGTGCAGCCCGACCAGGCGCCCGCTCCCGCCCCTGCGGCCAGTCGCGGGGCGAAGGGGCCGAGCAAGGCGCAGCAGGCGTTCCAGCGGGGCCTGACGGCGCTCGCGCAGTGGGTGGAGCGGGAAGGCACGGACCGGCCGGTGCCCCGCGCGCACGGCGAGGAGATCGCGGTCGAGGGCGAGGCGGAGCCGGTGATCGTGAAGCTCGGCGTGTGGGTCTCGAACACCAAGAGCCGACGCGACAAGCTCACCACCGACCAGCTCGCCGCCCTCACAAAGCTGGGCGTCGACTGGGCCTGACCGAGCCCTGTGCGCGAAAGCGCCCCGAGCCGCCGGCGCCTGGTGGGCTTCGCTGCGTGGTCAGTGGGCTGTGGCCCTGGCCTGGTACCTGTCGTGAAGTCGGTGGAGCAGCGTCCTGGTATGCCGTGTCAGCGGGCGGTGCTGGTCCTCGTCGATGACCAAGGCCATCAGGTAGTGGTCCGGGCCGCTGCGCACGGCGTCGATGGGCATGGATGCCCGGAGGTTGGGCCAGTACCGGCCATGGGCGAACCCTGACGCCGCGCGCCAGGCTGCGGAGACCTCTCGGGCTTTCAGGCCGGCATCCTCGGCAGCTTCCCCGATGACCTTCCCCGCCTCCGGCTTGCTGAGTGAGGTGGTGGGAATGCCGAGGGACAGGGCGAGGTCGGCTATGTCCTGGCGGCGCTCGCGACCGGTCTTGCCACCGGGGCCTGGCTGGTGGTCCGTGTCCTCCTCGTGCTGGGCCCGGTTGCGCATGTCCTCACGCCACAGGGCCAGGGTGCGCCGGCGGCGCTCGGTGCGGTCGTTGCCGCCCAGAATCCAGACGGCCGTGGCGAAGTTCTCCAGCGCCCCCCGCATCAAGGTCCACGGGCTCTGCGGGTCTACCTCTCCCGCGTGCACGAGCCTGCGCAGCGCATCGGCGTGGGCGACCCCCGCGCTGTAGGAGTTCCGGATGAGCGTGGACGCGGAGTACATGCCCAGCGGTGCATCGTCCGTCGCGAGGCTGCTCGACGGCTGCGGTGCCGGCAGCTGCCGGTAGGCACCCTCTCCACGAACCCTCTCCACGTCCGCGAACAGTGGCTGCAGGTACGCGAACTTGAACTCAGACCGTGTCATCACGCCAGGGTAAAGACGACCCCTGACAGAGGGCAGCACGAAGGTGGGCGTGACAGGTTGCCCGGCTCGTCGTTGAGCGGGGAGGTCAGCGAAGAGCGTGAGGGCCCCGAGTTGGTCTCGGGGCCCTCACGCTTGTCGGGCTGGCTGTTACGTTCGCTGGGGGTCCCAGCCTGTGAGCGTCTGGCGGTAGGAACCGTCGAGCCGGTCCAGCCGAATGTTCCCGTCGGGTGTCAGTACGTGGGGCTGGTGGGTTCCCATGTCGGCCAGGAGGTCGGCGACGAGGGTGTAGGCCGTGCTGACGGCCTCATGCTTGTCCGCAACGAGTGCCTTCAGGTTCGCGGTGGTCTGCGCGGGTGTTTTGGTGATCGGTACGGCGGGGCCGTGCTGGAAGGCGCTCTCTGACACGACCACGCGTACGGGGGCGAGGTCGCCGTCGACGCGGTGGAGTGCCGCGGAGAGCATGAGGTCGCCTGCCGCGCCCGTCTCGGCCGCCCAGGCCGCCGCCACCTGGACCTGGGCCACGAGCTCCAGCTCGAGTCCGCGCTGGTACAGCCGGAGGGGGGCGTCCTTGTCGATCGGGTCCGCCTTCACGTTGAGCGGCAGCGCGCCGTAGCTGGAACCGTCCTGGTGTAGCTGGCCGGTGGGGATTCCCTCGAAGCGGACCTGGCGGCGGCCGACCAGTGCCGGTTGATTCGGCTTCATGTTGCTGGTCACCGCCTGGTAGGCGAGCTTGGCGCAGCGGTCGAGAGCCGCGTTGCGCTCCTCCTGAGTGGTGAGGGGGTAGTCGCCTCGGACGGCGGGCACGGCGGTGACACTGATCCAGATCGGGTACCAAGCGGCGCGGTTGCCGCCGGCGGGTACCTCCGTCATCACGTGCCGTGTCAGGTAGTCGAGTCCCGCGGTGGACACGTCCTGCACCCGGTCGACGTCCACGGCCGCGGCGTGGAAGCGGTCGCGGTAGCGCTGTGCGATCTCGGATTCGGCGAGAGTGCGCGTAGTGGTGCCGTGCCGGACATGCACGCGGAAGTTGTAGTCGTTGCCGGGCGCCGCAACGGCGTGGGGCATCTGGGTGCTCGGCGGCACCGTGATCACCCAGTAGATCTTGCCTTCGTCGGCGGCCTTCAGGGAGCGCACGCCCACATTCGGGACGACGGGCTGGATCCAGTTGGCGAGGACCGAACGGATCCACTCCTCACCACGGCCGGGAGCCGGCTCGAAGGGAGCCAGAGCGTGGGCGTGGTCCTGCTTGCCGTCGTCGACCCCGATGAGGAGCAGACCGCCGACCGTGTTCGCCATGGCCGCCACGTCCTTGGCCAGTTCCTTCTTGCCCGCGTCGCTGCCCGGGTAGAAGTCCTTCTTCCAGTCAAGATCGACGCCCTCGGGTATCCGGTTGTCGACCGCGCGCTGCAGATCGGCCTCGGTGAGGTCGTCAGGGTGCCGTCCCAGGGCGGCGGTGAGCCGTGCGGGCAGAGCCATCGGTTCTCCAGTTCAATCACCGGCCGCTGTCGGCCACCCACACGCTAAAGGGACGTGCACGGCCATCACCACGCATTTCCGCGATCCTCCTACGACACCGGCTCGCCGACCCGAACAAGCCCCTCGCCCCAGGTGGGAGTGACACACCACCTTCCCCGTCGTTGAGCTGGGAGGTCAGCGAAGTGGAGGCCCCGGGGCGTCGTGACCCCGGGGCCTTCGGCTCGCCCTCCCGGCACCGGGATGGTGGTGCAACACGGGCTGCATCACGCCCCCTTGACGGCTGTTGGGCCATGTTTGTGCAGGTCAGGGGTGCAACGCGCAGTCGTGTTGCAGCGTCGGTGTTGCACGGCCCGGGTGAGTGCGTTGCAGCGGTGGCGCGATCGTCACTGCTTCGGGTGGCGCGTTCGTCGCGGCCGGGGGTGGCTTGCCGGGAAGCCCGCGCCACTCTGGTCCGGAGCGGCTATACCGGAGCGGGGCCGACTGCCCTGACCACCGTAGGAGAAGGAGTCCACCGCCTCATGACCGACGCCGCGAACACCCCTCCCACCACCCGTGCCGCCCGCGTGCTCACCACCGTCTTCGTCGTCATCGCCGTCGCCTACATGGGCTTAATGACCTTCATCTCGGTACCTGGGCTCACGGACTACATGAGCGGCCGGGACATCGACTTCCCGGTTTTCCTAGCCATCGCAGCCGTCGCCGGCCCCGCCCTGTTCTGGGCCTACATCGGCCTCGGCTTCGGGCTGAGCAAGACGGGCTGGGCGGCCGGCATCGCCCTCACCGGCATCCTCACCGCCCTCACGTACGGGTGGCTCCTCGCCTCCTCCAACGGCCACGGCTTCGCCTACTGGCTGTTCCTCACCCTGATCGTCGCCACCAACCTCGGCGCCTTCTGCGTAATCCCCTACGTCCTCGTTCTCGGCACCATCAGGAGCCGCTGACCCTCCGAGCCGAAGCAGTACAGGCCTGGGCCTACGGCTCCTCAGTGCGCGTACCCCACCGCCCGGCGAAGTCCTCCAGGGCGCGGCGCTGCTGTTGCTCGCGGGCGATCTGCTGCGCGAGGACGTCGCGGTCGATGTACGGGTCGACGGCGGCGAGGACCAGGCGCTGGAGTTCGTCCGGCTCCAGCGCCTCCACTTCCCACTGGACCGGGTGCTCGATGTCGAAGCCGTAGCGGCGGGCGAAGGCCGGCCAGCGCGGGTCGCCGCGCTTGCCCTCGGTCGCCGGGAGGCCGTACGCGCGCATCTGCTCGTAGGTGAGCAGCACCCGGGTCACCGAGCTCCAGCAGCCCGTCCTCTGCACCCAGTCCCGCTCGATGTCCTCGCCGGAGCAGTCGAAATCGCCGACCACGAGTAGCCGGGCTCCGCGTTGCTCGTGGGCGACGCGGTCGCGGACGACGTCGGCGTAGGACTGGGAGCTGAAGCCGCGGACCACGAGCACGGGGATGCCCGCGAACTCGAGCCAGCCGGTCAGCTGCTGCCGCAGGGTGTCCTTCTCGGCCGCGACGTACAGGGCGTGCTCCTGGCCCGCCGTGCGGTCCAGGCGGAACCAGGCGGGCATCTCGGCGACGAACGCGTCCGCGTCCGGCCAGGCCGGCGGGACATGGACTTCGCGGACGGTGTCGATCAGGTCGGGGAAGCGGCCCTCGCGGCGGGCCTGGGCCAGCTGCGCGGACAGCCGCCGGTACATCGGCGGCGTGTGCGGCAGCACGCCCTCGGCCGCAAGCCGGTACATCACCTGTCGCAACGTGACCTTGAGCGGCGCGTACCCGTCCACGATCTCCCTTGCCCGTTCCACGACGAGGGGCCACCGGATCCGTTCACGAGCCATACCGGTACATGTACCCCTCCACGCCGCCGCCGGCCCCCGGGATACGGATAGACCTCTCCCCTCGGCTATCGCGAGGTAAGACTTCTCAATGCCGGTGTCAAGCCGCAGCGGGTGCTGTCCAGACGGGGTTACGCCGCTGCTTCAACGGTCACTGTGATGGCGCGTCTGCGCAGGTGAATCGCCAGGATCTCCATCTCGACGAGCGTGCCGATGAGACCGGTCTCGGCGAGTTCCGCGGCCTGTGCTTTTGCTTCGCCCAGGGATAGTTCCTGTGCACTGCGGAGGGCCTGGAGCACGCGAACGAGGCTCGGCACCTCTCCAGACAAGCGAAGCCGAGCAGGCCCGTGCGCTTGCAGCAGAGCTTGTCGAATGTGCTCGGGCGTGACGGGGCCGCTGTCTTGCTCGCACCACCCGTTCGGGCAGTCCGCGCATTGTCCTTCGGTGCCCCAGCGGAGCATGCCGCGGTGGAAGAACTGGCCGACATCGCAGGTCGTCGTGCCCCCGCAGGCACTGCAGCGGCCTGTGACCCGTACTCCTTGCGTGATCACAGGGGGCTCCTCAGCGTCATGGGTCGATGCAGATGGGATCCTCTCTGAGAAGTCGGCTTTGGTCGATCAGGTTTGCGATCGGCGACAAGCCCTATCCGGCGATTGCCGATGGTGGCGTGAGTTCGTAGCGCCGCTGGTCTCGGAGAAGTGCCCACAGTACGTTGACTCGTCGCCTGGCCAGCGCCAGGACTGCTTGGGAGTGCCTCTTGCCCTCGGCTCGTTTGCGGTCGTAGTACCGGCGTGATTCCGAGCAGCAGGTGATGCTGCTCATGGCGGCAAGGAACAGGGCCCGTTGCAGACGTCGGTGGTATCGCTTCGGGCGGTGACGATTGCCGCTGACCTTGCCTGAGTCCCGGGGAGCCGGTGCCAGGCCAGCGTAGGTCGCCAGGCGATCAGGGCTGCCGAAGAGATCCATGTCGCCACCGATGGCGGCCAGGATCTCGGCTCCGAGCAGGTTGCCGATCCCGGGCATGCTGGCAACGATGGCAGCCTGTTTGTGAGCGCGGAAGGAAGCCTCGATCTGCCGGTCGATCTCGCTGATCTTCTCGTTGAGCACGATCACTTCACGGGCGAGCGTGGCGACTATCACTGCGACCGTCTTCTCTCCGGCGACGCTGGTGTGCTGTCGCTCGGCGGCCTCCATGGCTGTGCGGGCCAGGGCTCCGCACCAGCGGACTTTCCGGTTCCGGAGCCACTGTTCGAGCCGGCTGGCGCCGAGCCGACGGATGGCCGCTGGTGTCTGGTAGCCGGTGAGGAGGACCAAGGGGCCGTGGTTGCCCAGGTCGAGGGCGCGCTCGAAAGCGGGAAAGATGCCGGTCAGGAGGCCACGAAGGCGGTTGACGGCTCGGGTGCGGTCGCAGACCAGATCGGCACGGCGGCCGGTGAACAGCCGGAGCTCGATGATGGCTTCGTCGCCTGGCCTGATCGGCTGCAGATCGCGGCGCATGCGGGCTTGGTCGGCGATGACGTGTGCGTCACGGGCATCGGTCTTGCCTTCGCCGCGGTAGCCGGCCGTGGCCCGGTTCACGGTCCGGCCGGGGATGTAGAGCACCTCCTGGTCGTGGTTGAGCAGGAGAGCGATGACGAGAGCGGCCCCGCCGTCGGCAAGGTCGATGGCCCAGATCACCTCGTCGCCCAGGGCGAGAACGTCGGTGATCAGCAGCAAGAGGTCAGGCTCGTCATTGGCCACCCGCCTCGATAACAGCTTGGTGCCCTCCCCGTCGATGACGAAGCAGTGGTGGTGGCCCTTGCCGGCATCGATGCCGGCCCAGATGCGATTCATCTTCATCCCGAGTCAGTCGTACTGATTCTCTGCAGACGACCTCACCGGCGTTGTCCTACTCAGCGATCTACTCGCAACTCTCAATGAGCGGCCTGGTCGTCGGTGGGGTCCCAGGCGGCCAAGTCTGTTCAGCCACGAGCGGCGACACCTCAGTAGCCCCTCCCAGAACCCCCAGGCGACAGGACCCTACGAATGGCCCGATCAACCCGCCTAGAAGGTAGGACACCTCATGCGGCTAAGCCGTCAAGGGACGTCCTGAATTGAGGGGGCTGTGGCGGGCCTCTCACCGCCATCTGCGACCAATGCGCCGTACGAGTCAGCGACCCGTGCAGCGATGTCCTGCAACAGGAGGTTCGGGGAGGCTCGTGCTGCCCTGACCAACTGGGCCAGTAGCGCCCATGCCTCAGCACCGGCGAGGACTTCCACCCACAGAGCGTAGTAGTCGTCGTCCTCGTCGGTGAGCTGGTCAAGATGAGCTGTGAGAACTTCTTCGAGACGTGGGACGAGCTGCTCGCGAGGGATGTTGGCGATGGCACGGCGTGCTTGTGAAGCCCAGCCGGGCAGCATCGCGAGGTCGACAAGCTGTGGCAGCAGAGCAAGGTCATCATGCAGGTCGGCGAGGAATGCCAGTGCTGCAGCCCGCTGCCAATGGCCGGCCGACAGAGCAGCACTAAGTACCTCGTTCTTGCCCCTGACCTGCTGGAAGAACTGAGAATGGTGATGGGCCAGCTGTTCCTGGGCATCAACGCAGGCTTGCCAGAGCTCCTCATCTCGAAGCGGTTCTCGTGAAGTCATCCGGTCATGATGCGGTCCGCTGTGCGGACAGCCAACCGAGATTCACGTCACGACAGCCTCAGAGGGGCCAGCGGACTGTGGGAAGGCGATGGTCGCGTCGAAGGGCACCCGGTTCTGGAGGCAGTGGTGGAGCTGGCCGAGCATGCGGTTGAACAGGTGCCGTAGGGCTTGGGCATGCCAGTCTCCGGCCTCACGTCGGCGCCGGTAATGGGCGTTGGCGCCCGGCGAGTGGCTGAGAGTGGCGAAAGCCCACAGGTAGCCCGCGTGGTTGAGCCGGTTGTTCTTCACGAACCGGCGGCCGACGTACTTGCGTTTGCCGGAAGCCCGGGTGATGGGGGCCGAGCCCGCGTATGCCTTGAGGCCACCGGCGGTGGCGAAGCGGGTGCGGTCGTCACCGATCTCGGCCAGGAGGCGAGCGCCGACTCCGGGCCCGACGCCGGGAAAGCTGAGCATGATCGGCGCGTCGGGGTGGGTTCGGAAGGTCCGCTCGACGGCCTTCGCGAGCTCGTCGACCGCCTTGCATACGGCATTGAGCTGCGTGAGCAGGGCCTTGGCCTGGATGCCCATGGCCCCTTCGACTGCCGGCGCCAGGCGGGCAGCTGGCTGACGGAACAACGTGTGAAGACGTTCAGCGTCTTCTGTGATGCCGCGCTTGCGGCCCGCGTTGGTCAGCATCAGCCGGAGCTTCCAGGTGGGCAGCTGGGCAGCGAGCGTTGGCGTGGGGGCCGCCCCGAGGACCTTCCTGGCATCCGGCCGGGTCAGTGCGCCGGCCTTGTCCCGCCATGCTTCGATCGCCGCGGGGTAGTACTCGCGCAGCAGCGAGCGGAGCTGGTTGGCGAGCTGCTGCCGGTTCCAGATCGCGTCCTGGTGGGCGCGGGCGAGGACGCCGATGGCCTGGGCCAGGTCGCTGTCCGCGGGCAGCGACCGGTGCATGTGCATGTCGGTTCGGATGATGTTCGCCAAGACCAGCGCGTCGCCGGGGTCGGACTTCTTGCGGCTCACGCCGTGCCGGTCGCGGTAGCGGGAGGCGGCCATCGGGTTGACCGCGAACACCTGCCGGGTGCCGGTCCGCAGAGTGGCGACCAGCAGGCCCCGGCTCGTCTCGATCGCAATCGGGATCGGCGTCTCGGCGCTGTCACCGTGCTCGGCCAGCAGGTCGAGCAGGAGCTGGTAGCCGTCCAGGTCGTCATCGATTCGGCACTTGGCCAGTTGCTTGCCGGTGTTGTCGATGATCGCGACGTCGTGGTGTCCCTCCGCCCAGTCGATCCCGCAGAACATGTCCATTCCCCGTCCCTCCGCCGGTGCTGTTCTTGAAGGCGAGCACACGGGCCGCACGGCGCACTAATTCCAGGACTCCAAGGTCCGCCACCTCATCAGCCGTGCGCGGCACCGCCGAACCGCACGGGCGCACGCCGTGTCCAGAGCTCAAGGCTCGTGAGGAGTAACGCGTCACCGTACGGCAGCTCATCCATCAAGGATCCCGAACCCGACGGGCCCGCGGGGGCAGAACGTGCGAGGACCGGCCGGCACCCAGCGCCACCGGTCTTTCCACAGACCTGATCGGTCGGAGGTGTCGTAGGGGTCACCACGGCACCGACCGGACCACGCACGTCCTGCCCTGGGCTGGCCAACGCCGCCCCGGGCCCTCAGAGATCCAGAACCTCTAATTACTAACGAATTAGAGGTGTCGTTTTCCGAAGAGGGCTTGCCCAGGGCCTCTGACCTGCGCGAATGGAAGATCACCAGCTTCGGGGGGTCCCACCTCCGGTCACACCTGCGGTCCCCCGCCTAGTACACCCCTGCAGGCAACTGTCCAGCCCCCTTCCGGTGCAACCCGCACGAGGGTCAGCGGGAGGGCTCCCACCCTTCGGGGCCGGCGCCCCGCCACTCCACGAAGTCGGGGTCGGTGAGGTCCACGTCCTCGGCGTTCTCCAGCCCGGCGGCCGCGAGGAAAACCCGGATGTCGGCCGGGCGGTGCGCGACTCCGATGGCGACGCCGTCGTAGCGGACCCGGCGCCAGCCCTGCTCGTCGGGCGGATGGACGATCAGCTTGGCGGACATGTGCCCAGCCTCTTCCTGTCCCTGTTCACCGGCACCCGGCCGGGCGCGAACGGGTACGCCCCCGGGGCAGCAGCTCACGGACGGCCGCACCGACGCCTCCGGCCGCGGAGTACGTTCGGGAGTACGGGGTGCGGCCCTGGCCACCGGGGCCGCGACGGGGGCCGCACCCCGACAGCACGACAGCGTCCCGCCGGGCGGCCTGCGATCGGAGCCAGGTCCTCGACGTGACGGACCAGGAGTCGATAGAGGAGGCCGCCTGCCTGCAAGCGGACGGCCGGGAAGCCATCGGCAGGCGGAACCTCCGTCACCGTCGCCCGCTGCGAGCGCGTTGGCGTACAAAGCACGTTTGTCCGGCCTGGAGAGCGCACTACCCCATTGCGATCTCATCGCTGCCTCTGTCGACGTGCCGCACCCAGCCGATGCGGAATCTGCCGGACGTGGCGGCCTGGCCATACGCGCAGTCACTCCTCCAGAGGGAGCTGGTCGCCGGTGGCGCCGACCTCCAGACAGGCGTAGTCGGGGTGGTCCAGGCGGTGGTGGACGTAGATCTGATCAGCCCACGGCGGGTCGAGCGGGGTGAACGCCCACAGGCCATGCCCTGCCGACTGCGGTCCCACAGCTGTGCGAACACCTCAGCGAGCGGGAACGCGGGCGTCACCATGGCGGCGGGGATCGGTGGGGTGGCCGCCGACTACCGTCCGCGGTGAGTGCACGACAGTTTCACCATGGCCAGCCATCGCCCGACCTCATCGCTGCGGGCAGAAACGCTTGGCATCCCTGCGAGGCGCACCAGCGATCACCCCTGGTCGCACAATCACCACTCCTACACACGGGTCCTGACTTGCTGCGGTGAGCACCTCGTGTCAGCCCGGGCGGGAAGGGGTGCACGCGCCGTCTCGCGTCGGATTGCGTGGGTGATGGCGCGCGCCTCGATGCCGGCCTGGCGCAGGACACCTGTGAGGGGGTTGGTGTATCCGGCGAAGTACAGGCCTGCGGCTTCGGGATGGGTCCGTGCTCCCAGGGCGAGGGGTTGCCCAGCCTCGTCGAGTACGCCCAGGGATCCCACCAGCTCGTGCAGGTTGGACCGGTATCCGGTGGCGGCGATGACGGTGTGCGGTCGCAGTCGGGTGCCGTCGGCCAGGAGCACGTCGGGGCCGTCGAACGCCTGGACGGCCTCGACCGGCTCGACTCGCCCGGTGCGGACGGCGTCCACGAAGCCGTGGTCGAGCACAGGGTTGACCCCTTCACGGGCGTTGCGGGTGTACAGGCCCGTGCGGGGCCGCGGCAGTCCCCGTGACGTCAGATCGGGCACCGTGAGTTGCTGCGTGAGCAGGGAGGTTCGGTCGCGCCACGCGAGCGGGAGGGCATCGGTCAGCCGGCCGACTGCATGCCACCGGGCGCTGGAGCGGGGCAGGATGTTGGGTGGGGTACGGACGGCGATGTGTACCCGTTCGGCTCCGGCCCCGGCCAGGATGCTGGCGATCTCGGTACCGCTGTTTCCGGCGCCGACCACCAGGACGTGCTGCCCGCGGTAGGGGTCCGGAGAGCGGTAGTGGGCCGAGTGCAGCAGCGTGCCGGTGAAAGTCGAACGCCCGGGCCACTGGGGGAGGTTCGGAGTATGGCAGCGGCCGGTGGCCACCACGACGGCACCAGCGGGCACTGGGCCGTCGGGGGTGTGGACCAGCCACCGCGCTCCCGTACCGGGCTCGGCCCGTTCGATGCGCTGCACCGGGGTAGTCACCCGGACATCGAGTCGGTGATGGGCGACGTAGCTTTCCAGGTATCGCACATAGTCGTCCCGGCTCACCCACGGGCCGGCCTGGCGCGGCACCGGCAGGCCGGGGAGTTTCGAGGTGCCGGGGGTGGTGTGCAGCCTCAGGTGCTCATAGCGCTGCGCCCAGCTCGCTCCTACCCGTTGCGACCGTTCCAGGATAACGGTCGGCACGCCGGAGCGGCGCAGCAGCGCGGCGGCCGCCAGGCCGTGGGGGCCCGCTCCAATCACGATCGTGGGAGCGCTTTGGTCTGGCTGTGGTGTCGAGGGCATCGCCTCCTACAACGGCGCAGCGCGGTTCACGTCACGCGCGGCCTGGAGGCACATGGCCTGCGGGGGTGGCGATGCCGATGGTCCACCGGAACAGCGACGAGTGCCGTTACAGCGGCGATGCGAACTCGTTGAACCTCGCAACAGCCGCGACTTTGCGCAAGGACCGGTCTTTGTCCAGGGCCGGACCGTCCGGGCCAGATGCCGCTGAGTAGCCAGCATCCGGACGAGCCGTGGAGGACATGAGCCTGCGCGGCCGGCGTCTGTGGCGGGCTTGTCCTGGGCCCGGACGGGCAGGCTCACCACGCCGATCCGATCTTTCGAGAGGCACATGTGCAGGCAGCAACGACGCTCCACCAGTCCCGGCTGCAGATCGGCGGAGTCTGCAAGGACTACGGCAGGAGGCAGGTCCTGCGCGACGTCGACCTCGATGTGCCGGCCGGAACTCTGCTGGGAGTCGTCGGCGAGAACGGGGCCGGCAAGAGCACTCTGCTGCAGATCGCCGTCGGACAACTCGCACCCGACCGCGGAACGGTTACACGGACCGGGGCCGTGGGGTACTGCCCGCAACGAGCGGTGCTGAACGAGGCGTTCACCGTCGGACAGCATCTGCGGTTGTTCCAGATGGCCTACCGGCTGCCGACACTGGAGCGCGCAGGCGAGCTGATGGACCTGCTCGCTCTGACCGGCTGCTGGCGGCAGCCGGTCGGCGAGCTCAGTGGCGGAACCCGACAGAAGCTGAACTTGCTGATCGCTCTCATGCACGACCCGCAGCTGCTGGTCCTGGACGAGCCCTACCAGGGCTTCGACTGGGACACCCACCAGCGGTTCTGGACCCTGGCCGCCGAACTGCGCGATCAAGGCCGGGCGATCATCGTGGTGTCGCACCTACTGCACGACCTCCACCACTTCGACGCGATCGCTCATCTGCGCCAGGGGCGTCTGCACTTCGAGGAGACCCACCCTTGAGGCTTTCCTGGACGGCATTCACCGAACTGCTGCGCTGCACCCTGCTGGGCCACCTGCGCAACCGGCTGGCCTTGGTTCTGGCCATCGCGTTCATCCCAGTCTGGATCGCGGTGGCACGCCTGTGTACCTCTGACGAAGTGGTGCGCATCCGCCTGAACGCCATCAGCACCCTCGTCTCCGCCCCGGCCAGTCAGGCTGGCCAGGTGGCCAGCGCGCTGGGCGCAATCACCATGGTCGCCGGCTTCATCGCCTTCACCGAGACCTTCCAATCGCGGGAGGTAGACCGCCGTCTGCTCCTGGCCGGCTACCCCCGGCTGCCGATGCTGCTGGCCAAACTCGCTGCTGTCGCCCTCACCGCCGCCCTGCTGGCCTTCTACACCACGATCGTGCTGTGGATCTCCCTGCCCGTACGCCACCCAGGCCCCCTGGGACTGGCCCTCGCGGGCGCCGGCCTCGCCTACGGCGGGATCGGCCTCCTGCTCGGTTCCCTGGTCCGCGGCGAGCTGGAAGGCTTCTTCCTCATCATCATGCTCAGCCTGGTCGACACCGGCCTGCAGAACCCTGTCTTCAACACACTCATGGATGTGGCAGGCGTGTCCGCGCTTCCCTTGTACGGCGTGAACCAGCTGGCGCTCAGCTCAGCCCTGACTCCACAAATCCCCTGGTCCCACGCCCTGCTCTCCCTCACCTGGTGCACCGCAACCGGCGGCCTGGCACTGTTCGTCCTGCACACCCACCGCCCCTCCCCCTCCCCGCGGTCCCGCAGGACACGGATCCGGGCAGGGTGATCATGGGGGCGGATGGCCCTCTTCCAGGTCGCGGCTGCCGGCCCGGTCCGTGTCCGTCCTGCCGCCTGACCTACCTCGGCTGCGGACGCTCGTCACCTACGCCGGGCGAACTCGGCGGGGCTGAGCATGCCCTTGCCACTGCCGAGGAACGCGAGGCCCTCGCCGCCTCGAGGCGGCAACCGAAGGAGCCGCCCGCGTGGCTGGTCGAGCACGGGATCGGAAGGGGGCGGCTCCCGGCCCGAGTGTAGACCGGGGACTGCTCGCCGGTGCGGCGGGCCTGGGGTGGGTCAGGGGTCGGCGGAGCGGTAGGCGAAGTAGAGGTCGTCGGCGTTGGGCGCGGCGATCGCGGGTGTCGAGAGACTGATGACCTCGGGGGTCTGCTGGACGGAGCTCCACTGGTCGCCGTCGAATCCGGTGTACCAGATATTGGTCACCTCCCGACAGCCAGGATCACTACGGCTGCCTGTCATGAGCTGGTACCACCCATCCCGGCTGCCCGGCCGCTGCCGCTCAGACATTAGTTGGCGCTGAATCCTCTCTGTGCGCGAAGCCGCGGCAGAGGGGGTGGCGTCCTCGCTGGACTCAGAAGCCGTATCTCAACCGAACGTGATCTCTTGATTTCTGCTGGTCAGGCATGGTTTCGCTCGGGGTGAGGGAGGCATGCGGCGTCTTGTTGTCCGCTTCATGGGCGAGGGGTGCGCGGTGGCGTCGGTGCTGGGAATGCTGGAGGAGCGGGAGGCTGCTGCCCGGGTGCGGGTGGAGGGCCTGCGGGAGGAAGCCGCGCGGTTGGCTGAGGTGTTGGAGGCCGCGGAGATCGAGCTGGACCGGCGGGTGATCGCGCGGGAGGAGCTGGTCGAGGCCCTGGCCGTGTCCGCAGCCGAGACGGCTGCGGTGACCGGGGCGGAGCGGGAAACGGTGGTGCCCTCGCCGGTGCCGGGGTCGGTGGTGCCGCCCTGGCGGGACGGGCTGCCGGTGGCGGTGTTGGCACCGGACTACCAGCGGATTCTGGGCGTGCTGGAGGAGCGGCGGTCCGCGGGCAAGGGGCCGGTGATGGCCAAGGAGATCGCGGCGGAGCTGGGCCTTGGGACGATGCCGGGGAAGGTCGAGGGGGTGCGTTCGAAGGCCAGGCGCCTGGCGGAACGCGGGTGGCTCCTCCTGGAGGCATCGGGGATGTTCAGTGCCGGCCGGCGGCCCGTGGCCGTGCCAGACGCCGGCTCATCCGTGTGATCATCGACCACCGGATCACCGCCTCGCTGCTGGCCGGCAACGTCTCGTAGTCCCGGGCCAGGCGGCGCGAATGCATCAGCCATGCGAACGTGCGCTCTGCCACCCAGCGCCTGGGGAGCACCACGAACCCTGTCACGTCGTCGGTGCGCTTGACGATCTCCAGGGTCAGGGCGAGTTTCTGACGGCACCAGTCGACGAGGGAGCCGGTGTAGCCGCCGTCGGCCCAGACGAGGGTGATGTCGCGGTGCAGACGGCGCAGCCGCGAAAGCAGGCCCACGGCGGCGTCCCGGTCGCCGATGTTCGCGGCGGTGACCGCGACGACCAGGAGCAGACCGAGCGTGTCGGTCACGATGTGCCGTTTACGGCCCGGCACTTTCTTCCCGCCGTCGTAGCCGTGTGAGGCGGCCGGCACCGTCGCGGCGGCCCGCACCGACTGCGCGTCGATGATTCCCGCCGTGGGCTCGACGTCGCGGCCTTCGCGTTCACGGACCTTCCCGCGCAGTCGGTCGTGGAACTCGGTGATCAGCCCGTGCTCGCGCCAGCGGCGGAAGAAGGCGTAGACCCGGCCCCAGCCGGGGAAGTCCGCGGGCATCGCCCGCCAGGAGATCCCGCCCGCGACCAGGTATCGGATCGCGTCGAGCAGCTGGCGGTGGCAGTAGCCCTCGGGGCGTCCGCCCCTCCCGTTCAGCCAGGCCGGCACCGGCAGCAACGGTCGCACGGCCGCCCACTCCGCGTCCGTCATGTCCGACGGATACCGGCGCACCCGGTCGGGATGGTCGGCCGCGTTGCCGTACACGTGCGCGAGGCAATCACACGATGGTGCGGCCGAGTTGAACTGGACGGGCTCGGACACGTACAACAAGGACACCAGGGCCTCCCGGCACTGCTCGGTCAGATTCGCATCCCCGAGCTACCGAGAGGCCCTGCCTTCATGCGCGTACAACGGGAAGATCACCCGGGTGGGAAGCCTGTTCGAACCGCACGTTCCATGATCGGTTGAGATGCGGCTTCTTAGGACAAGGCATCCTTGGTTCACAGGACCGCGAGGACGAAGGTCAGCAGCGCCAGGGACAGGGTGGCACTGCCCGCAAAGGCCACGGCACCGCGCAGCAGAGCGGTGGCATAGGTGGCTCCGTCGATACGAGCGAGCAGACCGGCCGCTGCTCCAACGAGCGTGCAGAAGAGACCGACGACGGCCAGAAGCAGGGCCAGCAGGATCAGGTGAATGGGTGAGGTGTTCATGCCTTCTCCCAGGACAAACGACGACGGGGACATCGGCGAATTTCACGATTCTGGTGTTCACCGGGGTTCAGGGCGAACAAAGATGAACGAAGACGGTCGCCTTAGAGACGGAGAAGCAGGACATGGGGGACGTGTACGGGGATCCGCTGGCGGAACTCGCGCTACGGCTACGGACCCTCAGGGCGCAGCGGGGTCTGCAGATGGGTGGGCTGCAGCAGCGGACCGGGCTGGGGCGGACAACGATCAGCCAGGCGCTGAACGGCCAAAGGGTGCCCTCCGAGGCCACGCTGATGGCCCTGGCGAAGGCGATGGGCACGGGTGTGGAGCCATTGCTGGTCCTTCGCGAAGCCGCTGCCCGAGTACCGCAGGTGTACCAGGGCTCTCCAAGGAGAGTCACCCGCAGGCCGGGGGGGCCCAAAGTGCAGCCCTCGTTCGAGGAGCGGTACCTCAGCTACGTGACGGAACGGCATTCCCAGCTGACCGTCGTAGGGCTGGACCTGAGCCGGCCGGAACGTGCGCGCTGGCCGCTGGACGCGGCGTACTTGAGCTTGGAACTGGCGGAGCGGGCGGAAGATTGGCCTGCAGGCAGTGAGGAATCGAACCGGCCATCCGTCGTGGTGAAGCGTGCCGAACACGCGTTGGCCGACTGCCGACGCGTGCTTCTGCGAGGACTCGCCGGCAGCGGAAAGACAACGCTGCTGCAGTGGCTGGCTGTCGCTACGGCGCGCGATGAGCTGCCGGCAGAACTGGCCGACTGGAGGGGGCAGATTCCGTTCACCCTGCCGCTGCGGACGCTGGTGAGGCGTGGGCCCCTTCCAGAGCCGCAAGATTTCCTCTCTGCGGTCGGCACCCCCCTGGCCGCCTCACAACCTGAAGGCTGGGCCGATGCCGTACTCGCCAGGGGGGAAGCACTCGTCCTGGTCGACGGAATCGACGAGGTTCCTCAAGAGCACCGAGGCGCCACCCGGGATTGGCTCGAGCGGCTCTTGGCGGCCTACGGGGACGCACGCTTCGTGGTCACCACGCGTCCGTCCGCTGTACCCGAAGGCTGGCTGGCTTCGTCGCGCTTCACCGAACTGTCAGTACGGCCTATGAGTGCCGCTGACATTGGACTCTTCGTTGGCCGGTGGCATACTGCCGCCCGGCACAGTGCCGCAATGGACGTTGAACGGTCGCAGCTGCATGATCTCGAAGCAGCGCTCCAGGTGACAGTGCGTGCTCAGCGTGACCTGGCGCAGTTGTCCAGCACACCCCTGATGTGCGCGTTGATCTGCGCGCTGCACCGGGACCGCCGCGGGCACCTGCCCCACAGCCGCATGGAGTTGTACGAGGCAGCACTGTCGATGCTTCTAGTGCGCCGTGACCTTGAACGCAGTATCGATGTCCCGGAAGGCATTCAGCTCACCGAACACCAGAGCGTCCAGTTGCTGCAGCGCCTGGCCTACTGGCTCATCCGCAACCGCCAGACCGAGATGGAACGGACTACCGCGACAGCCCTGATCGACGGCGCTCTGCCAGCTATGCCGACTGTGGCCCAGCAGGGCACAGCCGACCATGTCCTGACGCATCTGGTCGGCCGCAGCGGGCTGCTGCGCAAGCCCACCATGGACACCATCGACTTCGTCCACCGCACCTTCCAGGAATATCTCGGGGCAAAAGCCGCCATCGAGGCCCACGACTTTCCGCTGCTGGTCAACAATGCCCATGACGACCAGTGGGAGGACGTCATACGCATGGCCGTCGCCCACGCCAGGCCTGTAGAAAGCGCAGATCTGCTATGCCGCCTCATTGAACGCGGTGATGCTGAGAACGAGCACCGGCCCAGGCTGCACCTCCTGGCGGCCGCCAGCATGCACTACGCCACCGAAGTCGCCCCTGACACGCGCCATAAGGTCACGGCGCGCGCCGAAGCCCTGATGCCGCCCCGCACTATCCAGGAAGCAAACACCCTGGCCGCGCTGGGTCCCGGCATTCTAGACCTACTGCCACCCACCGCCGACGGACTGCCCGAAGACGAGATTATTGCCGTGTTCCGCACTGCCGCAGCCATGGGCGGCGACCAAGCTTATGCGTACCTGCAACATTTCGTCCCGACTGTCGCCCCCTCGGTGCCGCGCCACGAACTGATGTTGGGTTGGACCAATTTTGAGGCAGCCGATTACGCCCGCGACATCCTCCGCCTTGTCCGGGATGACCTGCATGTCACCGTCGGGACTCGTGCGCAGTTTGACGCTCTCCCGCTGCTGACACCGATCGAACTCATCTCGTTCGAGCTGGCACTCACCCCGTCAGAGATCCTTGAGCATCTTTCCCCGGAACACACCACATCCCTATCCCTCCGGGGCATGGAGGAGCCCTCGCTGCACAGTCTGTCGTTCGTTCGGTCTCTGGTCGCGCTGCGCTCGTTGGCTCTTGGCCCCTCAACACCCGTCGACGGCCTACACCATCTCGCCGGATTGCCCCTGCAGGAGCTGAACCTGCTGCACCTGCCTGAGGGTTTCTCCTTCCAGGCGCTCAACAATCTCCCACAGCTGCGTGAACTGCTGCTCTATACCGTCCTGCCGTGGAGAACGCTGCATACCCTACCCGCCCCTCCAACTCTCACAAGGCTTTGGCTCGGCGGCCAGATAGGGGCCTCCATCACCGGCATCACCCAGTGGGCAATGCTCGAAGACGTTGTCGTCAACCATGTCATGGACGCAGTGGAATGGGCCGAGCTCGCGGAGCTGCCTCAGCTGACCAACCTTCAGGTCGCCGATGCCGAATTCACAAGCGCCCCCCTCATGGCCACCGTCAATCGTCTCGGGCTCTCTGTGTCTCGGTCCGACATCCGTCTCGACCTGATCCCGGACCGGTTTCCGAATCTTGAGCAGCTAAGGATCAACGCTCACGCAGACGTTGCCTACGATCTAGCCCTTCTCCAGTCCCTTACGAACGTGGAGATCCGCCTTTACAACGCCGATCGCATCTCGCTCACCGGTCTGGAGGGGTTCGCTCCGGAACGATTCACGCTCTTCCCCCGTCCACGGCTCATCCAGACGTGACCGTCAGCCGCCGCCGAACGCCACTACGCCATCGCGCAGCAGGCAGCCGTCAGTACCAACGATCCGTGGTCGGAGCGAACGCCCGCCGTACCAAGGCAACGCTCGTCATCAACCGGCGAGTGCCCTTAAGGAGCGGTGAGTTGGGGGATCTGACCGGTCCCGGCGTCCGGATGCTCCCGGCCGCCGGGGCCACCCCCACAGCGGTGGTCAGTCTGGCCAGATAACCCGCGCGTCCCACATGCAGAGCGGGAAGCGCGCCGTTAGCGTCGGCTGCATGGAGAACCATGGAGTTGCCCTCTCTAGGAGGGTCAGCGCGAGCGGCGGAGGGCTTGCGCGTGTTCGGTAGTGTGAGGCAGTGCACTTCACCACGGTTCGACCACGACCGTCTCTGCGCCCCGGCATAGCGTGGCTTGACGATGACAACTGGGACGATTACGGGTTCAAGACGCTCTTCGACTTGCACTGCCACAACGGCAGTCACACCGTACATGTCGGCAGCCTGAAGGTCGGCTTCTTCAGCATGGAGCGCGGTCGAACAAGCCTTCCCCAGCACTTCGAAGCCCTCGATCCGGTGTTCTTCTCCCTCGGCGCTGACGAGAGCTACTACGCCACGCTTCGCGACGAGTTCGATGACGAGACGCGCGAGGCGATCCTCGCCGGCCTCCGTGACGTTGCCTATGAACCCGAGCTCTTCGAGCGCACCCTCAACGAACCGGTCATGGAGCACTCGCTGCTGCGCGGGACCGACGCCGAGACGGTCCGCACGCAGTACCGCAGGATCGCCAACGGCGGACCCACGCTCTCGCGATTCCACGTCCGCTACCAGCAAGAAACGTCGTCCGAGAGCGCCCCGCAACTCGTCCTCGACCTGACGGCCGACCCGGACAAGAATCCACCGACCAACATCCATGCGGTGATCGGCAGCAACGGCGTGGGTAAGACGCGCCTGCTGCACAACATCGCCCAGACAACACTGACTCCCCGCACCATGCGGCGCCAGAGCTCACTGGAGGACAGACTCGACCACCGAGTGCACCCCTTTGCCAATGTCGTGTACGTATCGTTCAGCGCCTTCGACTCGCACGGCCCGCACCAGGTCAGCAGGCGTGACCCAGTCGCGTACCAGTACGTCGGCCTCAAAAAGGACGACGGTGCGGAAGCTAAGGACTACTCGATATTGGGGTCGGAGTTCGCAGCGTGCGTAGAGAGGTGCGTGGAGGATCAACCCGCCAAGACGCGCCGCTGGGCCAACGTCCTGGCCCAGCTCGAAGAGACAGATCCCCTCTTCCATGACCTGCAGATCACGAAACTAGCGCAGGTCCACGACCGGCCCGATTCTCAGCGCGTCTTCGCAGGGCTGAGCTCAGGACACAAGATCGTCCTGCTGACACTGGCCAAGTTGGTCCAGCACACCACCGAACGCACCCTGGTTCTGATCGACGAACCGGAAGGCCACCTCCACCCGCCCCTACTGTCGACGCTCGTACGAACGCTGTCAGAGCTGCTGAGGGACCGAAACGGCCTCGCCATCATTGCCACACATTCGCCTGTGGTGCTCCAGGAGACCCCGCGTCAAGCGGTCTGGGCACTGCGCAGGGTCGGCGATGATCTGCGCGTCGACCACCCCGAAATCGAGACCTTCGGCGAGAACGTCGGGGTAATCACCCGAGAGATCTTCGGACTGGAGGTGCGCGGCACAGGGTTCAATCGGCTGATCCAGTCGCTCGCCGAGAAAGACATGTCGTTTGAAGGCATCATCGATGAGTTCGGTGGCCAGCTTGGTGCCGAGGGGCGAGCACTGGCCCGCTCCGCGACTCGCCGCCGCGAGGGCGGGCGCTGATGCGGCGGCTCAGCCGCCCTCAGATTGGAACGCGGGAGGCGTTCCGTCTGTGCATCAGCGACCAAATCAGCCCGCGGATGTTGACCCTGCTCAACAGTTATGAGCTACCGGTCTTGATAGCCGCCGGTGTGTATGAGAAAGCCTGCCGCCGCTTGACCTTGCATCAACTAGATCCTGCAAAGTTTTCTCCCGACCCGTCAAAGGATGGCCATAAAGATGCTCTGATCGCCATGTATGACCAGCGGATGCAGATAGGTAGACCCGGCCGCCCTGTGTACGAAGAGGCCCGCAACCGCAAGGGTAAGTGTCCTATCTGCGGTGTGGGACGCGTGCGCCAGGTTGATCACCACCTGCCCAAGTCGATCTACCCGTACCTTGCAGCCGTGCCGATCAACCTGCTGCCCATCTGCGGCGACTGCAACCGCGAAAAGCTAGATAAGGCGCCCACCTGCTACGCCGAACAGGCTCTCCACCCATACTTCGATGACATCGACTCCGACAGATGGTTGAGAGCTAGACTTCTCACCATCAACGGTGATGGGAAACCGTACGAGGCAAAGCCCTCAGAGAGACCGAAGGGCTGGAGGATCGAGTTCTTCGTCGACCCACCTTCATCGTGGGATGCAAACCACGCCGAGCGAGTTGAGCACCATTTTTCCGAGACCTACAAGCTTAGCGATATTTACGAAAACCAGGCCGCTGATGACATACCAGGCCTAGAGCTTTCATTTGAAGAGGTCTTCGAAGCGGGGGGAGCTTCGGATGTTAGCGCCTATCTGGAAGGGCTCGCGCGTACGCGTGCGCATGCAAACAAGAATTCCTGGATGGTAGCGCTTTATGAAGCACTCGCGGACCACGTCTGGTTCTGCAGCGGCGGATTTCGCCAGGTAGCGGCTGGCTAACAAGTGGTGCTTTGAGCCAGCCCGGCCCCGATCGACCGGCGACGGACCCGTGTGGCTCCCCCTTTTAGGGCTCTGACGTGGGAGGAATCGACCACGCAGCGGGACCAGTCCAGCCGCAGGGCCGCGTTCAGCTCGGCCAGAAGCACCTCGTGCAGTTGCTGCCACACGCCGGCCTCGTTCCAGTCCCGCAGTCTGCGCCAGCATGTCATGCCCGAGCCGAAGCCCAGCTCCTGCGGCAGGTACTCCCACTGGATACCGGTGTGCAGCACGTACAGGATCCCGGACAGCACCTGCCGGTCTGGCAGCGGCTTGCGGCCCGGGTACCGGAAGCGCCGCCGACCTCGTCGGCGACGTGCTGCGGCGAGCCGGTCGGTGAACACCAGGCGCGGCTTGCTTCCGGCACCCTCGGCCCGCTTGCGGGGCCCGCCCCTCATCACCTGCAGGGTTGACGCGCGGGCCGCTGCCCAGGGCTGGGCGAGTTCTTCGAGCAACTCCCCGAAATGTGCGTGGGAGACCCCGGACAGGGCAGGACGGGTACAGGCCGTACGGGCCCAGGTCAGCTTCACAGCTCGCCCAACCCGTGGGGCCCTTCCCATGTCACGGTCGACTCACTCCTGTCCTTCCCCCAGGGTCGTTAGGGTCGGACCCATGGCTTCCATAGATGTCTCCCTGCGTCCCGTGCACTCCAGCGATCTGCCCGTGTTCTTTCGGCACATGAACGATCCCGAGTCGAAGCAGATGGCCGCCTTCACCACTGAGGACCCGACGGACCGAGCCCACTTCGACGCGCATTGGAAGCGCATCCTCGCCTCGCCCGACGTCGTCACTCGCACCGTGCTCGCGGACAGCGATGTGGTCGGGCACGCGGCCGTGTACGGCAATCCGGGCGAGCGGGAGGTCACGTATTTCATCGATCGCTACTACTGGGGGCGGGGCATCGCGACTGCGGCGCTGCGGGAACTGCTCGCCGAGGTCCCTGAACGCCCGCTGCTGGCCCGGACGGCGGCTGACAACACCGGATCGGTGCGGGTCCTGGAGAAGTGCGGCTTCAAGGTCGTCGGCGAGGACCGGGGCTTCGCGAACGCGCGGGGAGCGGAGATCGACGAGCTGGTGCTGCGGTTGGACGGCTAATTCTCCCCACCCCGTAAGTGCAGTCGAGGGCGTCAGCACTTCTCCTTCCGCGCCTGCTGGATCAGCGGCTCGGCCTCGTCCAGCGTGAAGGTGACCTGCCAGGTCTCGGCCGCCCGGTGCAGGGTGTCGGCGAACTCCTGGTAGCCGTGGTCCTGTTGAGCCGCGTCGGCGGCGCGGTTGGTCGCCGTGTTCAGGTACTGTCCGGCGGTCTGGTAGTAGGGGTCAGTCAAATTTGACGGCCGGGGGCGGGCGAGGTGGTCGGTCAGCTGCTGCAGGGAGGCGCAGGCGGACTTGGCAAACTCGCGCGCCGCCACCGTGGCCTTGGAGGGCGTCGAGCTGCAGGCCGCCAGGGAGAGCGTGGACGCCAACAGCAGGGGCAGGGGCAGTGACAGGCGAAGTATCAGCTGACGACGACTAGTCATGGGTCAATCCTAGTGCCGCATCAGGCAACGTTCGCCCGCACTGTGGGAGACAAATGATGTGCTGGGCAAGGCGGTTGCCGCGTAACCTGCCTGGCTGTGGACATGGGACGTGCTGATCAACAGCTCCGCCTGATCGCTGAGGCCGTGCAGGTTGCCGGAGCTCTTGGGGTCTCGGTGTGGCTTCGGGGTGGATGGGCCATGGACTTCTTCCTCGGCGAGATCACGCGTGACCATGAGGACATCGACTGGTTCGCATGGGCAGACGATGCGGGGGCCTTGGCGGAAGGCTTGCTGCTGCACGGCTATCAGCCGGTCCCAGGACCGGCGCCTGACCTGCAGCTCGATTTCTCCAAGGACGGGCTGGACAACAGCTTTACGCTCCTGGACCGGGATACGGCCGGCCGGGTGGTGGTTGCCGGGGGCCCCTGGGCCGGTGCGCCCTGGCCCGAGGGAATGCTCGATGCCGGGCCGGGCCGTATTGGTGGTCTGCAATGTGCGATCGTCAGTCCACAGGCCCAGATCGAGATCAAACGGATGATGCCCATCTGGGATCCCTCCCGGCCCCGACGGACCAAGGACGCCGAGGACATCGCCCGGCTGGAGGCGGCCCTCCGCGCACGGGGCAACCGGTCTGAGTGAGGTTGGGCGTAGGTCGTCCCCTACCGTCGGGCAGTGGCAGAACGAGTACGCGTCCGTGAGATCGATGACGACGAGGGCCGGCGGCTGCTGGGGATCATCCGCAGGGGCACCGGGTCGGTGGTGACCTGGCGGCGAGCCCAGATGGTGCTGCTGTCCGCGCAGGGCATGCCCGTGGGCAAGATCGCAAAGGTGTCGTTCACGAGCGATGACCGGGTCCGGGACCTGATTCACAACTTCAACGCCGACGGCTTTGACTCTCTGTATCCGAAGTACAGGGGTGGCCGCCCAACAACGTTCACGCTGCCAGAACGGAGGGAGATCAAGAAGATCGCGAAGTCCAAGCCAGCCGAGCACGGCCTGCCGTTCTCGACCTGGAGCCTGACCAAATTGGCCGACTTCCTGGTCGCCGACGGGGTGGTCGACGACATCAGCCACGAGGGCCTGCGCATCCTGCTTCGCGAGGCAGGCGTCTCCTTTCAACGCCTGAAGACCTGGAAGACCTCCGGCGATCCGGACTACGCGACCAAGAAGGCCCGCGTCGAACACCTCTACGCGATCGCCGACGGCGAGGTCATACCCGAAGAAGACGAACCCGACATCGTCTTCTGCATGGACGAGTTCGGCCCGCTCAACCTGATGCCCCACCCGGGCCGGCAGTGGGCCGAGCGAGGCGGCAAGCACAAGGACCCCGACCTTGAGCCACGCCGTCGGCGGCGGGCGACCTACAACCGCTACGGCGGAGTACGGCACCTGTTCGCGGCACTCGACCTGTCCAACGACAAGCTCTACGGACACATCAAACCGATCAAACGGCGCACCCAGTTCCTAGAGTTCTGCCGCTACCTGCGCACCCTGTACCCATCAGAAGTGCGGATCGCGATCGTCGCCGACAACTTCTCCCCGCACCTGACCACGAAGAGGTGTCAGCGGGTCGGCACCTGGGCGGCAGCAAACAACGTCGAGATCGCCTACACACCGACCAACAGTTCCTGGCTCAACCGGATCGAAGCCCAGTTCACAGCCCTGCGCTATTTCACCCTGGATGGCACGGACCATGCCGACCACAAAGAGCAGGGCAGCATGATCCGCCGCTACATCATCTGGCGAAACCGCCACGCCGACGATCGGCGCTTACGCGCCGTCGTCGACAGGGCGAACGTTGCCTGATGCGGCACTAGTCAGCATGACGGCCTGACCGCCCGGAAATCCGGTGGGCCCGCAGCCACCGTCCTGCCCGGCCCACATCTGGGCCTTGTCTGCTCTGGCCTGCAACGCGGCCATCAACGACGGCACCGCTTCCGCCCACTCTCGCCTCCCCTGCTCGTCGAAGATTTCGATCAACCGGTCGAAGACCGTCTGATCCTCGCTGGCACGCGCCGCGACAAGCTCCTTGCGGGACTGGCCGTCGGATGGTTGGCGACATGGAAATGGTCTTTCCAGTGCTGGGTATCAGCTGCTGAGGTCGAACACGCCCCACGCGGTGAACGGCTCGGCCTGGACGTAGATCCTGCTTCCTCGGCTGACGACCCGCCGGCGGCCTGGGGCAGGGCCATTGGGCAGGGTGAGCAGGCCGACTTCCTTTGTCTCGACGGATGTTTCGGTGAGCTCTCCGTGGGCGAGTCGGTCCCGCTCCTCGCCGTAGCCGCCGTAGAAGGCGACCCGCTTGCCGTGGACGGCCACCGCTTTGGCGCCCCGTACGCGGTTCGCCCACACCCTCACGAGCCGGTCGGGGCGTATCTCGACGAGCGGGAAGTCCGTGTATGGGCACGCCCAGGCGGCGGTGCCCGACACGTTCAGGGCGTAGCAGTCGAAGAGACCGGGGATGCGGGCGCCGTCTGACGTCCAGGCGAGCCGGCCCGTGCCGCTCCAGCGGCGGATTCCGGCCGGGTTCTCGTCGAAGTGCCCGACTCAGATATGGCCGGCCTCGTCCACGAGCAGGTGTTCGATGGCGTCCCCGACGGAGAAGGACGAGGTCTCGCGCCCGAGCGCGTCGAAGACCTGGACCTGGTTCGCGTCCTCGTACCGGCGGGCGCACGACGCGGCGACGACGAACCCACCGTCGGGCAGGCGGTCCAGGTGCGGCCAGCGGGCTCGCACGGCGCTCAGCTCGGTGAGTTCGACGTTGCCGCCCGGATGGACGGAGACGACCAGCGCGTCGAAGGGCAGGACATCGCCGCCAGGCTGCGGAGCGCGTTCGGCAAGCAGCCAGTGGGCGGCGCCGAAGACGTCGACGGTACTGGTCAGGACGTGGCGGTCATGGTGCGTTCGGGGGAGCTGGGCGAAAGGAATGAGGGCAGTCTTCTGCACGGGCGGGCTCTCCTTGGTGGGCGGTCACGGCCATCGGTCGCTGCGGTGAGCGGCGGTCGGCGGCGCGCGAGCGGTGGAGAGCGGGGCGCCTAGGGTCTGTTGCGAAAGTGGATCTTGTTCGTTCATGATCACGTCTTGTGGGACGTGGAGATCTGACGAACGGCCAGTGGGCCCGGCTTGAGCCGCTGCTGCCGCAGGGCATCAAGCCGGGTCGGCCGCAGGTGTGGACGCGGCGGCAGCTGATAGACGGCATACGGTGGCGGACCCGCACGGGTGCCCCGTGGCGGGATGTGCCGGAACGCTACGGGCCGTGGGACCGGGTCTATGACCTGTTCCGACGCTGGCAGCGGGACGGAACCTGGGCAGAGATCCTCACCCGGCTCCAGGCCGAGGCGGACGTGAAGGGCCTGATCACCTGGGACGTGAACGTCGACGCGACCGTCTGCCGAGCCCACCAGCACGCCGCCGGGGCGGCGAAAAGGTGCCTCTATGGTTTTCGTCAAGCTGTAGCCGGTGTGGATGGTTGGTAGAAGGTGCCGTCGCGGAGCATGGCGAAGAGGACGTCGATGCGGCGTCGTGCGAGTGCGATGAGGGCGGCGATGTGGTGTTTTCCCTCGCGGCGTTTGCGGTTGTAGTAGGCGCGTGACTCGGGCTGGGAGAGCGAGGCGAACGCGGCGAGGTAGAAGGCTCTCTTGAGTTGTTTGTTGCCGCGTCTGGAGGGGTGTTCGCCGCGGATGGAGGAGCCGGAGTTGCGGGTCACGGGCGCGAGGCCGGCGTAGGCGGCGAGGTGGCCGGCGGTGGCGAAGCCGCTGCCGTCGCCGACGTCGATAAGGATGCGGGCCGCGGTCCTGATCCCGATGCCGGGCATCGAGATCAGGACCTGGGAAAGAGGGTGGGCCTCCAGGAGTTCCTCGATCCTCGCGGCGAGGAGTTTGCGCTGGTCAAGAACGGACTGGAGCGAACTCGCAAGGCTGGGGACGATCAGCGCGGCAGCCTCGGTGCCGGGGACGACGACGGTCTGTTCGTCGAGTGCGGTGAAGATGTCCTCAACCAGCCGCTCGGCCATCCGCGGCGCCTTGGGACGTATCAAGGTCACGAGGCGACGGCGTCCAGCTTTGCGGATCTGAGCCGGGGAGCCGAACTGGTCCAGCAGCTTGAGCACGGCCGGGTGCTGGATGCGCGGGCCCAAGACCCGTTCCAGGGATGGGTGGATCTGGGTGAGCAGTCCGCGGAGCCGGTTGGCGATCCGGGTGGACTCGCCCGCCAGATCGTCGTAAACCCGGCGATCATCGCGAGCTCGGCAACGGTCTCGTCCGCGGCATCGATCGTCCTCAGGGTGTGGGGCATCGCTCTGGCGGCGTCCGCGATGATGAACGCGTCGCGGGCGTCGGTTTTCGCCTCACCGGGGTAAAGATCGGCGATCCGTCGCATTGTGAGACCGGGCAGGTAGGCGACCTGGCAGCCCGTGTCCCGCGCGACCGCCAGCGGCAGGGCCCCGATGGAAGCCGGCTGGTCGACGACCACCAGCACCGTGCTGTGCTTGGCCCGGAGCTTGTCGAACAGCTCCCGCAGCTTCGGCTCACTGTTGGGCAGCGGCTTGTCGAACACCTTCTTCCCCGCCCGGCTCACGGCGGCGGCGTGGTGATCGCCCTTGCCGACGTCCAGGCCCAGATAGACGTCGATGCCAGTCTCGTCCGTCATGCCCTTCGCTCCCGTGCTCGCGTTCTCCCCGGCCTCACCTGCGGCATCAGCGTGCCGGCATCCACGTTACGAAGAGACTGCCCAAGGGGCGCTCGTGCCTCTAATCAGCGGTCTCAATGCCTCCGGCACCCGGCGACACCACCTTTTCGATCATGTCGACTGGGGGCGCAAGTCATACCGGGGCCGAAGGCCGGGAGCCTCATTGCGAGGCCACGAAGAAGGTAACGGGGATCTCCAAAAGGAGCCGCCCGGCGGAATCGCCGCCGAGCCGGTCGACCACGGACTCGGACGCTCCCGCGGCGGTCTGACCAGCAAGATCCACCTCGCCGTCGAGCAGGGCCAAAAACCCCTGTCCGTTGTGATCACGGCCGGGCAGCGGGGCGACTCCCCGCAGTTCGAGCCCGTGCTGGAAGCGATTCGGGTGCCCCGAGTCGGACTCGGCAGGCCGCGCAAGCGCCCACACCGAGTGCGGGCCGACAAGGCGTACGACTCCCGCAGCAACCGCTCCTACCTGCGTAGACGCGGCATCAAGGCCACCATCCCCGTGCCCGCTGACCGGGTACGCAACCGGCAGAAGCTCGGTTCGCGCGGGGGCAGGCCTCCGAAGTTCGAGTTCGACAGAGACGACTACAAGCAGCGGCACGCGGTCGAGTGCGGGATCAATCGCCTCAAGCGCCACCGTGCTGTCGCTACCCGGTACGACTGTGAGGATGTGGGGGTGCCGCTTCGGGCGGTGGCCTGACCCGCGTTACGACTGGCCCTGGTGCCTTGCGTTTGATCTGTCGGCCACTGTCTGGGCGGTACTTGCTGCCGCTGGACCGGCGGGCGTGTCCCGATAGGGGCCTTCGCGAGAGGCACCGTCACAGTCCTGACCGCCCTGACCGATCCAGCGATGGCCGCCCCGCTTCCCATGGCTGCAGGAGACAGGTGACCGTGACCAGGATGACCCAGCCCGCCCCGCTGGACCAAAGCAGCCCCGACATCGTGCTGGGCGTCGATACGCACAAGGACGTCCACGTTGCCGCCGTGGTCACGGCCGCTGGCGCCTTCGTCGAGAGCCGGAGCTTTCCGACGACCGCCGAGGGCTACGAACAGTTACTGGACTGGGCTCGGACACTGGGCCACCTCAGCCAAGCCGGGGTGGAGTGCACGGGCTCATACGGTGCCGCACTCAGCCGGTATCTGCATGGTCAGGGGATCACCGTCTTCGAGGTGAACCAGCCAGACAAGGCCACCCGCCGACGCCGCGGCAAGAGCGACATCGTCGACGCCGAAGCCGCAGCCCGCGCAGTGATCACCGGCAGAGCGACCGCGACCGCGAAGGCCGGCGACGGGCCCGTGGAGGTGCTCAGGCTGTTCAAGCTGGCCAAGGCCTCCGCGACCAAGTCCCGAGCTCAGGCGATCAACCAGCTCAAAGCCGTTCTCGTGGCCACCGACCCCGAGCTCCGCGAGTCACTGGCCGGCCTGAGCAACCCCAAACTCATACGCGCTTGCGCCCGGCTCGACAACTCGGCCTCCGGAACGGCCGGCGCCGCCGCCCACACGCTGGGGCTCCTGGCCCGGCGGATTCAGCACCTCACCGAGGAGATCGAGGATCTCACCACGCGGATCAGAGACGTCATCACGCAGCACAACCCGCAGCTCCTCGAGTGCTACGGCGTCGGCCCTGACACCGCTGCAACCCTTCTGATTGCAGCGGGTGACAACCCGGAACGGCTCCGCAGTGAGGCCTCGTTCGCGGCGCTTTGCGGCGTGAGCCCAGTCGAGGCCTCCTCCGGGAAGACCCAGCGCCGGCGCCTCAACCGGGGCGGAAACCGGCAGGCCAACTCCGCCCTCTATACCATCGTGCTGGCCCGTCTCCGCTGGGGCACCCGCACCCGCGGCTACATCGACAGACGCATCTCCGAAGGCAAGACCCGACGCGAAGCACTCCGCTGCCTCAAACGCTACGTCGCACGCGAGATCCACCAGCTCATCACCCGCACCACCACCCACGTCCTGGCGGCTTGACATCCATAGGGGCATCAAGCGCCGTTACGTCTACCTCGGCACCGTCACTGCGGCAGCTCTAACGATCTGGCTCCGCACATGATCGACGGGAATGCTCCGTGGCACTGATCCGGCAACGTTCGTCGAGGATCTGCACCTCACAGCAGCGATTGAACCCCCGCTATGCGGGGCGGAGGACGGGATCGATCTCTGCCAGGCTTTCGTGCAGCCGACGCGCCCCCCGGGCAACACGCTCGTCTGTGTCGCCCGACATCTCGTCGCAGAGCCGTAGCGCCTCGTCCAGGTCGTCCGAGAAGATGCTGAAGACATCGAAGATCGCGGTGTGGATGTAGTCGGCGTGGTTGTCGTTGGCGATTGCCAGTGCGGACGCGACTACCGTCAGTCCGGCCCTATCCTTTCGCCGAAGCAAGCCCTCTGCGGTCCGCCGGGTGACGAAGGTGTCACCCGGATCGAGCACAAGCCCCAGCAGTGGCTCTACGGCCTCCGGCATCTCGGCGAACCCTGCCAGGCTGTGACCGGCATCCGCCCGGTCACGCCAGTCATCGCTTCGCCCGAGTTCGCCAAGCGTCACGACGACCGCGCGCCGCAGGTCGCTGTCCACGGATCCGCCCGCCCCTTCCCACGATTCCGGTCAAAATATCACCGAGGCGCCCTACCGGATGATCGCCAGGACAGGTCCTAGTACTGCAACGGTCTTTGCTGTGATGGTTTGTTGGCTTCTGGTGGTGTGTGGCCGCGTCGTTTGTAGTGACTGGTGCGGGCTTGGTGTTGTCGTCTGCGGCGCCAGAACGACCAGTGCAGGACGTGGTCGGTGCTTGGGTGGGGTCGGGTGAGTCGGTGGATCAGGCGTCGGAGTTCGGGGAGGGTGAGGGGTATGAGCTGGGAGGATCCGTTTCTGCTTTCCCGGTGTCGAGTTCGCGGGCCCGCAGGACGGTGAGGCAGGCGTGGGCGGCCATGGCCAGGGTCATGTGGCGGTGCCAGCCGTCGTAGCGTCGGACTTGGTAGTCGTCCAGGCCGCATTCCTGCTTTGCGGTCTGGAAGCATTCCTCGACCGCCCACCGGGCGCCGGCGATGCGGATCAGCTCGTCGAGTGTGGTTTCGGCCGGGCAGTAGGCGATGTAGTAGGAGATCTCCTCGGGCCGGCGGACACTTCGGCGGGCGATCACCCAGTGCCGTCGGTCCTCGCGGTGCCAGGGCCGCACCTCGACCCTGGCCCAGTCGTAGACGCGCGGGCCGTGAGCCCCGTCCCCGCAGGAACGGCGCTTCCACTTCTGCCGGGGCAGCCCGGGAAACAGGTCGTGGACGGGGTGGTCCATGGCCCAGCGGGTGACGACCGTGTCGTGCCGGGTGGTGGCCATGACGTGGAAGACATCCGCCCCGCTCGAGCTCGGTGCGCCAGCCTTTGGAGAAGCCGTAGGCGGCGTCGGCGGTCACCCACCGGAACGGGATCCGGCCGGTGATCGCCCGGCGGACCATGGCCTTGGCCATCACCACTTTCGTCTCGAAGGCGACCGTGTCGTCGATGCCGGCGGCCCGGCACCGGTCGCGGTCATCCGTCCATGACGTGGGCAGATAGAGACGGCGGTCGATCAGGGTGCGGCCACGGCCGCCGGCATAGGCGAGGAACACCCCGATCTGGGAGTTCTCCGTCCGGCCGGCGGTTCCGGAGTACTGGCGTTGGACGCCGGCCGAGCGGACGCCCTTCTTCAAGAACCCGGTGTCGTCCACGATCAGCACCGCTTCCGGATCGCCGAGGTGCTCGATGACGTAGTCCCGCACGTCGTCCAGGACCTCGTCCGCGTTCCAGTCGATCCGGTTCAGCAGCCGGTGGATCCGGTCCGGGCCGCCATGCCCGGCCTCCTCGGCAAGCGTCCAGCCGTTCTTCCCGCTCCAGCGGAGCTATCAGCCCCCGCATATAGGCAAGAGCCGACTCCCGCGGCTCCGACCTGGCGAAGCGGTGCACGAACCGCTCATGCAAAGCCTTCAGTTCACCAGCCCACGACCGGGCATCAGCAAGTTCCCCACCCATGAACTGACCAACGATTGACCTGCCCAACCGTCACGGCAAACACCGTTGCAGTACTAGTCAGGCCGTCCCGTTCGCCGTCGTCGACCTCGGCCTGCCTCACCCAGCTCCGCACTGCGGTCTCGGTCAGCTCGAAATCCCTGGCGACCTGGCCAACCGAGCGGTCGCCCCGCCGGCACAGCTCGACGATCTCGGCCTTGAACTCCGGCGTGAACGAGCGGCGAGGGCGCGGCTTCTTCTTCCCCATGCTCTCCATGATGAACATCATCCTTCCGGGGCTGAAGCCCCTGATCTCAGATGTCGTCAAAGCGGACCAAGCCCAGTGTGGCTGATTGCCAGCGAGGTGGTCGCCACGCACATCACGACCGGTTCGGACTGGTGCCTGATCGTGGAGACGTCGACCCCCTTCACGGGATACGACATGGCGGAGTCAGGTCGCGTCGAGGTGGCGCCGATCAGCGGCGAGGCCCCGTTCGCGGATCATCTCGGCGAGACGTACTGGCCGTCAGCGAAGAGGGTGTCCCGGACAGCGGGCGGCTCGCACTGGAGATCTCCTTCGCTTCTGGCCGTGTCCGGTGTGAGGCCTGGTCCGGAGATCTCCGCCTGTCCAGCAAGTGATCAGTACGCCTTCCACGGCGGGAACCGTGTGAGGCTCCCGCCGTGGCAGGGTGATCACGGCGTCGCAGCCGTCCTGGATAATCCCGTTCACCGGGTTGAACCCCCGGTGCTTCGGCACGTGGGTGACACAGCTGTGGCACGAAGGAGCTGACGGAGTCCGCAGAGGCCGGCCGTGGAGCCTGCCGCTGGAGGGTCACGGTTTACTGGCGCACTAACTTGACGCTGCGGCAGCTCGCACCGTTGTTCGGCGTCTCGAAGTCCGCGGCTGACCGCATCATCAGTCACCTGGGCTACGCGTCGCAGAGGGACCGGTCGTACAGCGCTTTCAAGGCCGTGTCGATGGGGTGGGGCTGCGGGGTTCCCGCCGCGCTCCGGGGGTTCCAGCGCTGGAGGTTGACCGCCATCGACATCTGGCGGCCGCCGTCCGCCCGGGTCAGGGAGATCGTGCCGGCTCCCCACACCGTGCCGTCGTGGCCCCAGAAGGTGCCGCAGTCGGAGATGACGACCTTGTGCAGCCCGAGGCCGTACTCGATCATCGTCCCGTCGAGTGCGCGGACCGGGACCGTGCGCTGCATCTGGGCCAGGGACGACCGGCTGACGATCTTGCCGTCGAGCAACCGCGCGTAGAAGCGGTTGAGGTCATCCATCGTGGAGATGAGAGCGGCCCCCGTGCCCGTCCACGACATGTTGTAGACGCTGTAGTCGCGCGGCGGGTCGAGCAGTCCCCACAGGGACTCGTACATGCGCGCGTGCGGCCCGTCGATCGTCGGCCCGTCCGGGAACCGGGTGTGCCGCAGCCCCGCGCGGTCGATGACGTGTCGGGTGATGTAGCGCTCGGCGGTGGTTCCGGTGACCCGTTCCAGGAGTTGGCCGAGCAGCAGCCAGTTGGTGTTGGAGTAGACGCCCGTGGAGCCGCCGGGCTCGCCTGCGGGCGGCGCCGCGAGTCCCAGCGCGATCAGCTCGGCCGGCCGGAACTCGCGGAAGCGGTTGTCGTCCAGACTGGTGGGTGAGTTCCGCTGGAGGGAGGGGAAGGCGTACGGGATGTAGTCGGGGATGCCGCTCGTGTTGTTGAGGAGCATCCGGACAGTGATCCTCCTGCCCCGCTCCCCCGGCACGAGGTCGGGCAGGTAGTCGCCGACGGGCGCGTCGAGCCGGATCCGGCCCCGCTCGACCTGCTGCATG
This sequence comes from Streptomyces subrutilus, assembly GCF_001746425.1. Lineage (GTDB taxonomy): Bacteria > Actinomycetota > Actinomycetes > Streptomycetales > Streptomycetaceae > Streptomyces > Streptomyces subrutilus_A. The sequence continues at coordinate 145,972 of NZ_MEHK01000001.1, forward strand.
ACGGCCGCAGCGGTGAAGGTCTTGGTGATGCTGCCGACGCGTTGGCGCATGTCGGGGCTCACGGGCCGTCCGGTGGCGAGGTCGGCGACCCCGGAAGCCCCGCGCCAGGTCCGGTCGGCGTAACGCACCTCGCCGAAGACCCCGGGGACGCCCGCCCGGTGGACGGCGTCCAGGGCGGTGCGCAGCCGTGCGGGCTCGACGCGGTTCGGCGTCGCCGCCGCCCTGGACGCCGTCCCGGCCGTCGTCGGTTGCGGGGCGGGGGCGGCCGCGACCGTGCCTACGCAGGCGGTGAGCGCGGCCACGCCGGCGATCAGGGAGAGGCGGATCTTCGATCGGAGTTTCACGGCGTACGTACTCCTTCGGTCGGGTGCGACGGGAGGGTGCGGGTGGTGCGACGGCACGCGAGGGGGTGCGCGCTCGGAGCTTGTCCGGCCGGCCTCATCCGGCCAGGGCCCGGCGCAGGACGGCGCCGAGTTCGGCGTTCTGCCGCTGCGAGACCTCGGCGGAGAGGATCGCCTGCGAACCGTGGAAGGTGCCGGGCCACTGGTGGATCTCGACCGACACCCCTGCCTGGAGCAGGCGCAGCGCGTACGCGATGCCCTCGTCGCGGTTCGGGTCGAACTCGGCGGTGGCGAGGTAGGCCGGAGGCAGGCCGGTCAGGTCCTCGGCGCGGGCCGGGGCGGCGTACGGGGTCGTCGGGCCGCCGCCCAGGTAGTACCGCCACGAGGCCGTGAGCTTCTCCCGGTAGAACCACGGCGTGTCCGTGAAGTTCACCGCCGACCACGAGTCCTGCCGATCGTCGAGACCCGGCTGGTTGAGCAGCTGGAAACGGATCGGCGGCCCCTGCCGGTCGCGGGCCCACAGGGTCACCGCGGCAGCGAGGTTGGCGCCCGCGCTGTGGCCGCCGATCGCGATGCGGTCGGGTTCGACGCCCAGTTCGGCCGCGTGCGCGACGGCCCACTCCAGCACGGCGTACGCGTCCTCCAGGGCGGCCGGGTAGGGGTGTTCGGGGGCGAGCCGGTAGCCCACCGAGATCACCACAGCGCCGGAGGAGGCCGCGATGCGGGCGGCCCAAGGGTGTTCGGTGTCCAGGTCGCCCATGAGGAATCCGCCGCCGTGCAGCCAGACGACGGCGCCTTGGGCCTGGTGCGGGCGGTAGACCCGTACCGGCACGGGCGAATCGGCGGGGACCGTGTGGTCCTCGACCTCCATGTCCGTGGTGTCGGGGACCGGTACGGCGGCGGCCAGTTGGCCGAAGTTCTTCCGCGCGGTGACCGGGTCGGTGAGGTCGGTACGGGGGAAGAACGGTACGAAGGCTTCGAGTTCGGGGTCCATGACGATCATCCTCGGGGAACCGCCGGCGGCGGGTCGTCCGCCGTCCGTCGGGCATCCGAGGCCGATCGCGCGCCGATCGGCGCCCGCCCTCCGCCCGCCCGTCCTCCTATCCTGCTGTCATGGAGGCTTTGGCCGTACGGCTGTCCGGACTCGATCCGCACGTCGAAGGCGCGCTCCGCATCGTCGCGTTCTACGACACCCTGATGCGCAGGCGCGTGGACCTTCCCGCGCTCGCCCGGGCCTCGGCCGGTCTCGCCGAGTGCGTCACCGGCGTGGGACTTCACGGTACCGGGCGGACGATCCGCGTCGCGCCGGACGGCCGCGAGGCCGCCGGCCCGGCGGGGCCCGCGTCCGGCACTGCCCCAGTGGTCCTCGACGAGGAGGAGATCGGCAGGGTGTGGCTGGAGCGGTCCGGCCCGGCCGGACCGCTCGACGAGGTGCTGCTCGACCGGATGGCCCTCGCCGTGGCGGGGGCCGTCGAACGGTACGGTCCGGCCCGTACGACCATGGCGGACCCCGCGCTCGTCGAGCTGGTCATCAGCGCCGAGACCGACGAGGCGGCCCGTGCGCGGGCGCTGCGGCTCCTCGGGTTCGCCGCCGGGCCGCCGCTCCGGGTGGCCGCCGTACGGTCGCCACGACTGCCGCTCGACCAGGTGGGCGGAGCCGTCTGCCCCGGCCGGCCCGTGAAGGCGGCGCGGATCGGCAGAGTCGGCGTGATCCTGGCCTCGGCCGTGGACCGGACCCTGTTCCCCGCGGGCGTGCGCGCGGGCATCGGCGCGGCGGACAAACCGGACCTGGCGTGGCGGGAGGCCCGCACCGCCCTGCGTCTCACCACCGCGCGCGAACCGGTGCTCGACCACGCGGAGTTGGGCGCGATGGCGCTGCTCGCGGAGGTGCCGAGGGAGGTGCTGCGCGGCAACCCCGACGTCGCGGCGCTCGTCCGGGTGGCCGGAGACCCGGGGAACCCCGAGGAAGAGACACAGGAGGCCCGGGAGAGCCGGGAGAGCCGGGAGACCCTGGACACGCTGGAGGCGTACTGCGCGGCGGGGTCGCTGCGCCGGGCCGCCGACGTCCTGCACCTGCACCACAGCAGCGTGGCCCGCCGCATCGACCTGATCGGCAGAGCCCTGTCCGTGGACCTCACCACCCCGACGGGCCTGACCAGGGCGCGTGTGGCCCTGACGGCGTGGCGGTTGCTGGGCGACTAGCTTGCCCTTCTACGGAGCTGGGGTGAACACCATGTCGATGCCACCTCGGCCCACCGCGCACAGGTCTCAGCGGTACTTGGCGCGCTCGTTGAAGGTGCGGAAGAGCTGCAGACTTTCTCCGCAGGGAACACCACAGGAAGCACCGGCACGGGGAAGAGGACGCATGGCTGCCATGAGCGGAAACGACATCGGCTAGACGCTCCTGAGACCTGTGGGCCCGCGGGCAGCCGACAGGCGGCTGCCCAATCCACGACCATCGAGGGAAACCTGGGACCAGCCCGGGGGCGACTGGGGCCTGTTGTTCGGCGAAGCGGAGGAAGACCGGGCCGCCCGGGCCGTGGGCGCGCAGGTTGCGTAGGCCGGTCGCGATGATGGCTCCTGGGTGAGCAGCTTCAGGTCGGGCTTGGGCCGGAGCATCGCGATGACCGTCTCGTTGACGGCCATGGGGTGGGTGGCCCCGCTGGAGCCCGCGCCGCGGGCGGTGGCGCCCATCTCCGTCAGGGGGCGCCCGAGCTCGTAGGAGGCGGCTTCCAGACCCTTGGTAGTCAGGTTGCGCAGCGACTCCCCCGCCCGGCTGGTGCCCCCGTTCTCGGCGAGACCGTGCTTGCGTAGATCGGAGAGCGCGCGGCGTGCGAGGCCGTGCGCGCGGTCTTCTGCTCGGAGGCGCTCGCCTTCGTGGTGTGCCGGTACGTCAGGTGGGGTGAGGCGATCCTCTGGACCTGGTCGGCCGTGGCCACCTTCAGCACCCCCAGCACGCGCAGCACATCCCCGCGCAGGTCATTCGAGGACCCCGCTGGATTCGTCAGCCGCTTCCCTGCCATCAGCTCCACCCCTTCGACGCGAGCGACCAGCCGCATCGGCCTGCCGTGAGGCGGACCTGACTGGTCGTGGAGGGCGCCGGGCCCCCTGGAACCCGATGATCTCCTCCCATACGGACAACAAGAGGGGAGAAGAGGGGTGTGACGGCGCGTTTTCACGCTGATTCGCGCGCTGACCTACATGTTTGCTGCCGTACTGGGTGCCGGGTACCCAAGTGGGTACCGAAGGAGGGACTGAAGTGCCCCCTCAAGGAGTCCACTTCGGCTTGCCCAGCCACTGCGGGGCTTGCCCGCGTCCAGCTCGGCGCCCGGCGGGGCCGGCGGCCGCGTGCCGTCTGCCGGGGGGCAGTGGATCGTCGCCATTGTCGTGTCTCCTTCTCGTCTTTCACCGCCCCACACCGGGGACGAGGAGGGAGAGCGTGCAGAGGTACCCCTTGACCGTTGTCTGGCGGTCGCCCGTCACGGCGGCCATACGTCAAGGAGCTGCCCATGTCCCCCATCGTTCCCTCGCTGCCCCCGCACCTGGTCCAGCTCGGCTTCGACTACGTCCTGGCGGTGGAGGCCGGAGACGACGTCCATGCCGCGCGGCTCGCGCCCGAGGTGGCGCAGTTGTCGGGACTGCTGCCGGCCATCGCGGAGCTCATCGTCTTCCCCGTGACCGTGTTGTCCGACGACGGCGATCCCTGCGCCGACTCCTTCGTCCTGGACGAGGTCGGCGTCGTCTACCTGATGGCGATCAGGGAGTGGGCCACACATGCCCCCGCTGCTGCCGCGCCGGGGATCGCCCGCACCATCGCGCACTTCGTCGGCCAGGTCCTCGCCGACGCCCCGACGGACGTCCTCCGGGCTCTGCAGGCACTGCGCGACAACAGGTGGAGCGGGCTCGCGCGGTGGTGGAAACCGTGGTGGCTCTGCACTGCTGACGGCACCGCCGTGCGGGTGGGTGCGCACCGGCGCGGTGGTGCGCACCAGGTGGACTCGGTGCGGTGGAGTGGGCCGGGTGGAGGCGGCGCGTTTCTCCTTGACACGGGCCGTTGACTCTGTTGGCCAATTCCACTGTGGTCGTACGCGGCCCGGTGTCGTTGATCCGATCACCTGGCGTCGTTGCCGGGTACGGACAGCGTTGTGGAGGCGTCAGTGTGGGTTAGCGCTTCGCAGTTCAGTGAACGCGAAAGCGGCCTCCGTCTGATCCTGTGCTCCGTTATGGAGTGGGTCAGCGCGAAGGCCGCGGTGTGAGTTTCAGCGGGTGCTGGCCTCAGATCTGGTCATAGTTCCAGTACCGGTCGAACAGGGGGGCCCAGACTTCGGGCCATGGGGTTGTGGTGCTGCCGCAGGCGCCCAGCACGGCCTGGGAACGCCGTCCCGTGTCCCGGATGCACTGCCCGGTGCTCGCCTCGACGATCTCCCAGCGGTTGGGGTGCTCCGGCGTGCCGCGGTCGTTCCAGGTATAGGTGGAGCAGCCCGAGCCGGTAGTCAGGATGACCGGAGCGCCGGGTGCTGGGTTGCCGCCCTGCGGGCCGAGGCAGTAGACGCCGAAAGCGCCGATCGTGAAGCTGCCGTTGCCCAGGCTCTGGAAGTGGAAGCGCTGGTGGAGGGCACCCTTGCAGTCGAAGGTCTGGATGGCGGTTCCGGGCTGCGGGCGACCGCCGCCCCGGATGTCGAGGCACTTCCAGCTGGTGGCGGCGCGCAGTTCGTAGATGGCCGCGTTGCGGAAGCTCGTTGTGTAGCGGATGCCGGGGTTCTCGGCGGCTTGCGCCGAAGTCGGCAGGAGCAGAGCGAACAGTCCGAACAAGGCGGCCACCACACTGTGCCTGCCGAGTCGATTTGACCTTCGAGCCACGCGATCTCTCCTGTTCTCACGAGGACCTTAAACGCGAGGAAACTACCGCAACTGCACGTGACACTCCTGGTGAGGTTTGCCCCAAGTTGCTTGCTGTGACTGCATTTGGGGGGGGCTGTTCTTGGTCGGGCGGATTCCGAAGTCGCCCTGTTCTCGCTCTTCGTTCGGCGGATGCGGCCGGCATTCGGCGACGGGCACGACGCGAGCGCACGTAAACGGCCTCGCCGCGCGAGCGCCGAGATCGACCAGGGTTCAAAGATGGGATCCAAGGACAAACGCGGCGTGTGCGCATCGGGTGGAAACGCGGCATTGCCCCCGTCGATGTCGTCCACTCCCACGATTTCGGCCACTCCACCGGGTGGGCTCCACTCGGTGGAGTGGTGCAGAGCACGGTGGCGTCCACTCCCGGCCGGTTGACTCCACTCGGTGTCGGCGTACTGAGAAAATTGCTCGGGCGTGTACAGACGAACGTGCCCAGTCGTGGGGCCGGAACGGCAACCCTGCGCAGGGGTGTCCGTAAGCGTGCATGACTCCTCGGCGGTCTGAACCTGGAGGCCGCGGACGTAGGCTCTCAAGGATGCGGATAGGCGAGTTGTCACAGCGCACGGGCGTGAGTCCGCGCTCACTGCGGTACTACGAAGACCAGGGACTGCTGACCAGCTCACGCTCCGACGCGGGGCAGCGTCACTATTCCGATGCCGCGGTCCAGCGCGTGTCGCTCATCCGGCAGCTGTTCGACGCGGGGATGTCCAGCCGGGTGATCGCGACTGTGCTGCCGTGCGTGGACATCCCGGATGACCTGGGCGTCGCCGAGGAGACGTTCACCGCGATGCTGCGCGAGCGCGACCGGATCGACGCCGACATCGCGCACCTGATCGAGACCCGGGATGCACTCGACGTGCTGATCAGGGCCAACAGCAGGCACCGGGCGGAGCTTTCCGCGGCCCCGCAATCGGTGGCGCAGTCAAACTGATGTTGTGACCTGCATCTCAGCCGGTTGCCCCTGACATCAATGTCAGCGGTGAGGATGGCGACAGCACCCGGAGTCACCGGGTTGGCCATCCGAGAGGCGGCGGAAAATGGGGCAGGCGTGGGGTTTTCACAGGTATGGCGGGCCCGGGGTGCAGAGGTTCTTCGATCGTCCCGATCCCGTACCCGGTCGCGGTGAGGTGCTGATCCGGGTCGATGTCGCCGGCGTGAATCCCCTCGACCACCTTCTGCGCTCAGGTCTGGTCGACGGGCTCGACGGCGGGCGTCCGTTTCCCCGCGTGCTGGGCATGGAGGCTGCCGGAACCGTTCTTGCCCGGGGCGAGGACGTCGACGGGCTCGAGGTGGGCGACGCCGTCTTCGGCTTCGCACTGACCGGTTACGGCACCTACGCCGAGACGACGGTGCTGTCCGCACCGAACACCGCGCGCATCCCGGCGGGTCTGTCCGCGGCCGTGGCGGCAACGCTGCCAGTGGCCGGGACGACCGCGGTGGACGTGCTCGACCAACTCGGCCTCCCGGCCGACGCCACAGTCCTGGTCAACGGGGTCGGGGGCGGGGTCGGCCTCGCCGTCGCCCGACTGGCGATCGGGCGCGAGCTGCGCGTGATCGGCACCGGAAGTGCGGCCAAACGCGAGCACGCCGAGGGCATCGGGGTGCGGTTCATCGACTACACCGCCGAGGACGTCGCCGCCGCGGCACGCGAGCTGGTTGCGGGCGGCTTCGACGGGATCGTCGACCTGGTCGGAGGCACCTCGCTGCGGACGGTCGCTCCGCTGGCCCGGGATCCCCGCAATGTCATTGCTGTGGGTGATACGTCTGTGTCCGATCTCGGTGGGCGTTTCGTCGAGCGTCGCGTCGACCGCGAGAACCTGGAGCGGTCGGCCCGGCTGGCCCTCGACGGAGTCCTCGCACCCGTAATCACGGCGGTCCATCCGCTCTTCGAAGCCCCGGCCGCCCTCGCCGCCGTCGAGAACGGTCATGCCTCGGGCAAGGTCGTCATCAAGGTGGCATGAAAGTGCCCGGTTGCCTGACGCCGTCGACGGTCCTTTGCGGGCTGACGAGAACCCCTGGTCAGCGCATCATCAACTGAGCACGTTCACCTGTACGGGGTTGAGCACGTTCAGGCGTACGCCGACAACTCGGTGGAGTGGACACCGGACATCGTCGGTGCGCACCACCGCACCGGGTGCGCAGCATCGGGTCTACTCAGTGGCCGGCCTCCCGGCCGCGGTGCGGTCCGGGCTCCAGCGAGCGGTGTGCCTGCTGGTCGTCCTGGCGTACCGGGTGCGCTGCGTAGGCATCGTCCGGTTCGGTGTAGCGGGTCGCGCGACTGCGGGAGTCGTCGGCCGCCTCGGTGACGGACATCACCCCTGTTCCGGGTACTCCGGGGTAGTCAGGACAGACGGTTGACCGGCCCTCGCGTCGGTCAACCGTGCGGGTGAGCCAGCGGGTCATGAGGCTGACGTCGTGCCGTTCGGCATGCCAGGCCTTGCGACGCGTCAGACGCCTCGTCATCAAGGTGACGGCCGCCCACGTGATCAACGATTCGCTAAGCGGGCTGGACCGGGCATCTTCTCCATGGCCAACACGGGCCCCCACACCAACAAGCGGCACGGCCCCGGAACAGGGGATGTCCCGGGGCCAGCAGTCGCGGTCACCGCAAGGGGGGAGCGGTCGTGCACCTGACGCGACGGTTGGATAAACGATTCATCAGATCTTCGGTTACCGCTGGAAGTGCTTTGAACAGGGCAGAACTGCGCTGTCTTTCAGCCGGGGCTGAGTCCGCTCGCGTGGGCGATCCCTTCCAGTTCGGCAGCGAGGGACATCTACTCGTCGTGCCGGCGGGTCACCGTGTGACGAACCGCCGTCACGGCGGCCGCGGCGTACTCGGCGCCGGCTTCGAGAACCACCCACCCCGACGTGCCACCAGGCCCGAGGACCTCGACCAGGCGGTGGTCCATGCGTCCAGTGATCATGATGGCCAGCACGGACAGGTACTCCCGCCGCAGATCGCTGGGCAGGAAGCCGTCGCCGGGCACCGTCACCTGAGCAGACTTCCCATCGGACAACAGCCCGCACGTCTCTTGGACAGCCGCCACCAGGGTGCGGAACCGCGGGGGAGACATCTGAGCCCGCAGCGCCTCCAGATAGACGCCAAGCACATCGAACTCTCCAGCATCGTCTGGAGGGTCGTACATGTTCATGCCCGTGACCCTCCCCGCAGCCCCCGTCGGTTACACCCGGCGCGCGCAGCACACATGACGCCGGCAGCGCTCCCCTGTCAGCCCCGTGTAAGAAATACCCCTTCTCCCGGTGCCTGCCCCTCGGCGCGCGTCCCTCTCTGCCGGGAACCTCCCGGCCTTTCTGAGGCCACTGCCGCCCAAGGGCGTCATAGACCGGCGAATCCGACTGACAGCGGCCACGAGGATCTCCCCACGTACGGCCAGTGGCGAATGTGCCGTTCAGTGACCACCTTCGGTGGGCGCCGACCCTGGCGAGTCTGATTCGGGCTTAAGCTCGGAAGGCCTTCCAGAGGAGCTCGCCGAACTCGGCAGGGTGCGTGGTCAGGCCGGTGTGCCCGCCCGGGAAGTGCATGAGTTCCGTACCCAGTTGCTCCGCCAGGAAGGCGGCCGGACGGTAGGGCAGCTCACCGCGTGACTCCTGTCCGCAGGCGAGCACGAGCCGTTCCGACTGCGCCTCCAGCCGGTGGACGTCCGGGGCGTAGGACATGAAGCTCGGCACGATGCGTCCGACGAAGTACGGCAGGTTGGCCATCGTCCGCTCGGCCCGTACTGCTGCCTGCGGTTGCACCTTGGTCTCGGCCTTCGGCTCGGTGATGTCGCCGCCCTTCTTCAGACCCGCGGCGAACACGGCCATCGCCGGCATGAGTCCCTCTGCGTGGAACGTTGCCTGTACGCGCGCGATGTACGCGCGGTGTTCGGAGGCGTCTGGCGCCGACAGACAGGACCAGCGAAACCTTCCTCCACTACGAAAAAGACAACGGATGCGCAGCCATGTCAGACGCCACCCTCAAAACCCGACACCCCGACCTCGAACCCACTGACGACCTCGTCATGATCACCATCATCTGTCTCGACACCACCACCCCCTGACACCCGCCATACCTCATTTGCAAACCCCGAGAGACTTTGGTGGCAGGAGCCAAGCATCGATCATGCCCACCGCCGAGGGACGTTGTCGAGGATCGCTGACTGCGTAATACTCAACCTGCCGTCATGTGTGCAATTGGGGCGTCAGCCGGCCGCAGCAGGGCCCTGGCCGAAGGACGGTACGTCCGCCGCGGTCACGTCCAGGCACAGCCGCTTGTAGCGCAGCGGGTGGCGGAAGACTCCGCCATGGTCGATGGCGCGGTCGGCGCTGACCTCGGCAACCAGGTCCGGGCGGATGATATCGAGGACGTCTCTAGACCCCCACGTGGCCGTGAACCCAACCCCCCTCCCACGGGTGCCCGGGGCCTGCGGGGGTCAGCTGCTCCGCGACCTGGCGGGCCTGGTCCGCCCGCAGAGCCACCGTGCGACCGACGGGGCGCAGCCCGCCCGCCTGGTCGTCACACCCCTGACGCCCCACAAGCCGTTCTCACACGACCTGCAACACTCCAGCTCACCAGACCGCAGATACCTCGACCGCCCTGCCCCTCAGCGACAGCGCGTCCCGCCGTACACGCGGCCGCGGACCCGATGGCATGGGGTGTCCTCCCCCCGTGTTTAGATCAGCGCAGTTTCGGTGGAGCGTTTTGGGTGGGGGCTATTCAATGGCTGGTCTGGTGGCCGGTGAGCGGCAGCTGCGGGTCGGCGTCGTCGGTGTGGTAGCGGCTTGTGCCCTCGCCCTCGTGATGACTGGGTGTACGCCGTCGGAGACGGATCCGAAGGCCCATGGAGCCATGCCACCGGCTCCTGCGGCACCCACAGCACCACTGGTCATCGACAGGGAGCAGGCCGAGAAGGTCTTCAACACCTACACATGGGAGCAGTCGCAGTTCCGTAAGCCCGGAGGCCAGGACGGCATCGCGTCAGTAGCGACCGACCCGCTGCTGTCGGAGTACCGAGCCCGATTCGGGATTCCTGACTATCCCGGTATGGGGCCCGTGCCTCGGTACCGTCCCGAGTACCTGATACCGGCAGAACGCGACCAGCCCGGGTATCCGCGGTGGTTCGTCGTGATCTCGCGGGATACCTACGGTCAGAAGGCGGAGCGAGCCGCCGGGATGACCTACTTTGCGCAAGCGGAGCCGGGCGGTCAGTGGAAGGCAGCCGTCATGACCTGGGCAGACGACAAGCCCGCGAGGCAACTCCAGACGGGAGAGTTCGAGGACCGGGCCTACGAGAAGTTCGGCTTCGAGGTGCGGGACAAAGAGATATCCGCAGTAACCCGGGATGCCGCGGGTGCTCCCGTGCTGTCGCCGACTGCCGGCGAGGACCGGCAGGCGTGCCGGCGCTACGCGGACTATCTGAGTTTCACCGCTCCGAACGGTGAACCCGAGAGCGACTACTTCGCGCCGGGCGAGCTCACCAGCGATGTGGTCGAGGCCTACAACCATCCTGAGAACGAACTGGGCGGGGTGCGGCGCACCTTCGACCTTGAGGTCACTGGCTTGGAGATGCCGGTGCTGCGGCTGACGGACGGCAAGTCCCTGGTCACCTGTTCGTTCATACGGACCGACCGTTGGCAGGGAAAGTCGGGGGTGTCCTCCTACTACACCTTCTGGTACGGGAAGGACAATCCGCGGGACGCGCTACTCGGCGGAGGCAACAAGCGCTGGCTGAACACCAAGGTACGGCTCAGCATGACCGTTACGTTCGAAGTCGCTCCCCCGGGCAAGACCGAGGTCGTGGGATGCAACTGCCTCGAGCCCGCGTTGCTTTCAGCCGAAGGGACAGCCGACTAAGCTTGTTCTTTTTCTTCCGGCCTCGACTGCCAGGTCATGAACAGGCGAAGCGGCCTGGTCTTGACCCAGGCGGCGCCGAAACCAACCAGGTTCGGCCAGGCTCAGGTGTTATCCAGAGGGCGGCTTGTGTGCCATGCCTCTCTGAGGGCTTCGAGTTCGAAGCAGGGAAAGTGCTCACCCCACTTGCCGCGACACCCGCTCTCCCCATACGTCCGCGCGACCTCGTCGAAACAGCGGACGACAGCCCGAGCCACGGTGCCGATGCTTTGTTGGCTCGACCAGATTTCGGTTCCGGCGTTGTCGTGCTTGCTGCCGTCGGTCAGCTTCAGCACACGAATCCACACGTCGGTGCCCTCGCGGTAGAGGATCCAGCGGAACGCGGTGGGTTCCGCCTCGAACTGCACGCGTGCCTCCGCTTCACCGGTGACGAGGCGAGCCACCGCCGTCAGTAGGTCCTCGGGGGCTGTGGAGATGTATGAGGCCGTGATCTCGGCTTCTGCCTGATGATCGGAGATGGTGCAGTCTGCCCATCCCCGCCCGCTGAGGGTCCAAACGAGCTGCATGTCAGCCGCGATGACCGGCCTCCTGGCCGAGGAAGTGCCGGACATCGGCTGCGAGGGTGGACATCTGCTCGCCGGCTTCCAGCCAGGTGGTGACGGATGCCTCCCAGCTGCCAACGGACATTCGCCACGGACGTAGGGTCCAGGTCAGCCCGACATGGCCGCCCGAGCGGAAGACCGCTCTGACCGTGAGATCGCGGTCGATGGTCTGCCAGACACGCTCTCCATCCCAGCCCCGGAAGTCCTCGGAGAGCTTCTCCAGGAAAGGAGCCAGGTCGGCACTCCAGTTCCAAGCTGCCACGCCGTCCAGGCGAGCGTTCAGACCGGCCGCGCAAGCCTCGATGGCGTAGTGCACGCAGTCTTCGTCCTCATCGAAGAGGTCACAGAACTTCACCGAGACAGCCCGGTCGTCCTGGCAGAGGACGGTCAATTCAGCTGGTTCGTCGAGGGCGGCATCGCAGGAGCTCATCCCAGGAACAGTAGGTCAAGGAGGTGCCTGTCGTCACTGTGATTGCAGGTCAGGCAGGCAGCCGGGGTCGACGTGATCAGGCTTGGGTCCTGACACCCGCCGACCGCTTCGTCGCGGCGAAGGCCGCCGTCGACCTCCACGCCGCCGTGGGCACCGCGCAGCCCTGCACACCCTGCCCGAAGTCGACCGGCTGGAACACTTGTGCGAAGCACTCGCCGCTGTGGCCATCGCCCTCGCCCCCGTCTACGGACGGCTCGCCTGGTTCCTCGGCGCAGCCGCTGCCGCGCTCCCACCAGTCCTGCACTGGCGCGCCGTGCTGCCGAAGACGGCTCGACATTCGGCGCCATTCCTCGCACCTCCAGTAGTACACGGAAGCCGACGACGCGGTCCGCCGGTTCCAAAAGAGGGCCCGCTCGAGCCGACCGGTCGGGGTGTGCCCGCGCAGCGGACCGTCGAACGGTGATAGGACGGACGATCTCGGCGCCCAGCTCGCCTCCCGCAGTTGTGGAAGCAGGTCGAGATCGTAAGCCAGGGGCGTGGTCGCCTTCGATGAGGCGGTCGCCTTTCCCCAAGCGCCCAGCCGGCTGCCGGGGTTAGCGGTGATGTGGCGCGTGGCGAGCCGGCCGACCGGGTCATAGGTGTGGTGCAGCTGGGTGGTGTCACCGATGCGCCGCGTCAGCTCACGGCCGACAGCGTCCCGTTCGAAGGTCAGCGTTCGGCCTGAGGCGGTGAGTGCGGTGGCCGAGTCGGAGATCGACTGGACGTTGCCGGAGCGTCGACCCGGTGTTGAGCCTTGTGGACGGTGTCGTCCGAGCACACGGCGAGCACGTCCAGCCCGGTCCCCTCGGGATGGAGTGCACGCCACGTGGCGATGGTCTGGGCGACAAGGGTCAGCGAGTGCACCAGGACCGCGGCCAGCCCGCCGGAGGGCAGCCGCCGCATCGCAGCCTGCTGCCCCATCAGGCTCTTCCCCCGATCCGCAGGCAGCGTGCAACTCCCTCACTCCGCCGTCTGCGAGGCCTTCTACGATCGCGGTGACGGCTTGTAGGGACGCAGCTCCCAGGCGAGATGCGCTTCCGTGTCGGCTCACGCCTTGTCCTGCTCGCGGACTCCGCCAGGCCGATGGCATAGGCGACGATCGAGTCGGCCGCGGAGCCTCGGAACAGGAGGGTGGTCGGGTGGAGCCAACAGGGACAGCCGGGCGCTTCGGCCCGTCCTTAAACAACACGGGCCGAAGGCCCGAAAAGAAACTGCACCGCGGGGGCCACGAACGTGACACCTATCGCTGCGAGTCATGAACGACTCCGGCGTCTCATTCCGACTGATGTTCCGGGCCGCCGAAGTCCGGGCTCGTGAAGTCCGGAGGCGCGTAACCGGGACGCGGACCCTGAGCAGGGGCCCCCGGGCTGGTGAAGTCAGGCCGGGTGTACCCCAGGCTGGGAATGCGCCCGGCCCCCGGCGTCTGGGGGGGTGGGTACGAGCTCGGTTCGGCTAGCGCGTCGCGGAGGAACGGCACGATTCCGCGCTCCAGCAGGGCGTTACGCCATGCCTCCCGGGCCAGTGACACCTCGTCGGGCACCGCCTCGGTCTCGTCCGCCACCAACTCCGCCGGGCTGTTGTGGACGGCCGTGACCAGCAGTCCGATCACGGCGAAGAGCAGCGCGGCGGCTGTGAGGCCACCCAACAGCCAGCCCACCGTCACCATGGTGTCGGCGAAGGCCGGTTTGGGCTCGATCATCTTCAGGATGTAGCCCACGAGCAAGAAGATCAGCATGGCCGTGCCGGCCAGGACCGGCGCGAGGACGGTGAAAACGGCGAACGCACCGGCTCCGGCCGCCTCGGTCGCGTCCGGCGCCGGTGTTTCGCGGCCGACCGGGCGCGTGCGGGCGGCCGCCGACGATGCCGGTGCCGGTGCCGGTGGGCGTACGTGCAGGCCCAGCAGCGCTGCCAGCAGGCGGCGACCGTAGGACATCCCGGCCCACCGCGGCGGAGCGACCGCGTCGCTGGTCCGGCGGGTGCCGAGCGCTCCGGCACCCAGGACGGCCGCGCCGAGCCGCCGTCCTACAGACGGGGCCTGGGCGGACGCCGAACGCGAGGACGAGTACACCGTGTCCGAGGGCGTGTGCGGGAACTTCACCTCGCGGCGTTCTCTGCGAGCCTTCACATAGTGGTCGTACTCGGCCGCTGCGGCCGCCGTGAGGAGTGCGGAGGCGTTGAGCGCCATGGTGCGCAGTTGCTCCTCGTTGAGCCGTGGGCCCAGGGAAGCCAGTTCCGGGCGCTCGTGGGCGGTGCGCAATGCCTCGTCGAGGATCCGCTCGTACTCCTGGCGGTCCTCGCTGAGTAGGTGTGGTGCGTTGTTCACAGCCCCTCCTCCCCGATCGCTGGCCTCTGCCGCCATCGTGGCGCGCCTCGGCCGTCGAAACCAGGGCCCGTTCCGTCGGCGGGGTCCGCGGGGACGGGGGTGCCCCCGGGGCGCATGGGATCCGGGAGCTGTGTCCCGCCCGCGGGAATGTCGCCGGGCGGGGAATCCGGCGTGCGGGCCTCCGCGCTCGCGACGGCCGGCCTGGTGGGAGGCGTCGGTCGCGCGCGGAACGGGGGACCTTCCGCAGGGAGGGGAGACCGGGCCGGGTCGGCGGGGGGCGCGGCGGGCGAGGGCGCGGGCGGGAGCTCCGTTCGGGGCGGAGCAGCGGACGGGGCCGCGGCAGTTGCGGCACGGGGGGGTTCTGCGGTGCCCCGGGGTTCTGCGGTGCCCCGGGGTTCTCCGGTGCCGGGGCCGTCCGCCCCGCCCGCGCTCACGACACCGATGGCCGGAGGCGCCCCGGGCTCCGTGACCGCCTCCGCCGCTCCTGCCGGCTGCCGGTCGCCCGTCAGCGCCTCGTTCACCGTCTGGATGCGGCTGAGTTGGGTGAGTAGGATGGGCGCCGACATTCCGACGACGAGGGCGGCGTACTCGCCGCTGATCTGTTCCGTGGTGCCGAACAGCACGGCAGCCCCGGCGCCCAGCACGCTGTGCAGGGCGGCCGCGACGATGTCGACGGCGGGGTCGAAGTACGCCCCGAACTGCGGGGGTGCCCCTTGCGCCACCCCTTCGGCGGTCGACTGCCGGTGGACGCGGCGGTCGGCCTGCCACGACACGAACCGGGTGTACAGGTCCAAGATCCCGCGCAGCAGACCACCCGCCGTCCCCAACAGGATCAGCGTCGGGATGTCCACGGTCTCCCCCGGTCGACAGCGCCAAGGCCCGGCTTCGAGTATCCGGCCATCGGACGAGCGTAGAGCCGCGGGCGAGCCACGGGGAAGGAACTGACCCGATTCGGCCAACTCGCTGTCCGGTCAGTCGTCGAAGTGGACCTCAGGTCCCTCGCCCCCTGTAACCGAAGCGCATCTGAGTACGCGTACGGATGGTGCTCGGCCGACCCCCCCGGGCCAGGATCGCCGCGTGCCCATGCTCAGCCGTCACTTATCGTGACCGGGCTATCGATCCCCTTGCGAACGCGCGACACATGAACCAGTGAGCTCACCAGTCCCGAGGCCGTACCGCACCCCCGCTTCGTTCTCGTCCCCGCACTTCGCGAGGAACTCGAAGTCCCCGTCCCCGCCGACCGCCAACCCGGCCGCGTGTGGAAACAGGGCCCAGCACTCGCTGTCGTACCCGCGCCCCACCCCGAGCCCCGCTCCACATCGGCTAGGACCTGTCCGGCCGATCATCTGGCAGTACGTTGAGGTGTGACCCTGGCTGGTCCCATAGGAAAATGGATCTTCGTCCACGGTCGGCTGTGGCAGGGTGCTCGCATGTCGAATCCGATCGCGTACCCGATCTTGCGCACCCCCGATCCTGTGCTGGCTCTGCACATGGCGCGTCAGCTTGTGGCGGTGGGCGACCGGCAGTACGGGGAGGTGTCGGTGGGCGTCGAGCTGTGCACCGTCCCGGAGGTCTTGCGGATACGCGAGGCGCTGCCGGATGCCTGGTTTCGTAAATGGGATGTCCGGGCGCCGAATCCTTTTGCGCACGGAGTCCACGCGTCTGAGCTTTCCAGCGATGCGGACTTCCTCGCCTTGCACCTGCCGCTCTGGGCGTCGATGGAAGACCGGCCCATGGGCAGCGTCGAGGAGGACTTCGCTGCCTTGGTGGGCCCGAACATCGGCGAGATCTTGTGGTCCAGCTTGATCTGGCCAGACGTACCTGACCGCGACATCCGCCACGAGGCCGACAACGCCCGGGTCTCGTTGTTGTTCAACTGCCGAACCCAAGACCTCGACGAGCGCTCCGACGACCACACCGTGCTCGTCCACGTGCGCCGCAGGAATCGCGACGGAACCGAGGAGCGGCACGCCTCCTGGCTGGCAGAGCAGACCGGTCTGTCCGTCATCGGCCCACCCCAGGAGTGAACCCCCGATTGGCCCCAGCAAACTACATGTCGATCACGTGACTGCTCCGGCTAGGCATCGGTTGAGGTAGACATGGGGCGGGGTGAACTGAGTGATGCTGAGTGGGAACGGCTGCGGCCGTTTCTGCCGGTCAGCAACAGGCGTTGCGGCCGGTGGCGGGACCACCGGCAGGTGATCGACGGGATTCTGTACCGGGTGCGGACCGGCGTGCAGTGGCGTGACCTGCCCGAACGCTTCGGGCCTTGGAAGACGGTCTACGAACGGCACCGGCTGTGGTCGGCCGACGGGACTTGGGAGCGTCTGCTCCAGCAGGTCCAGGCCGCGACCGACGCCGCAGGCGACATCGACTGGGACGTTTCCGTCGACTCCACCATCGTGCGCGCGCATCAGCATGCCGCAGGTGCCCGCACCGACCCACCGCCCGCCCCCACCTCAAAGGGGGCCGAAGGGCCAGAACATCAGGACGAAACGCCGTGGCAGAGCTTGCACGCCCGCCTGGTGGAGGTGGTGCGGGAGGCGAGGGCCTGGGCCGCTCGCGCGGCGGCTTCACCACCAAGCTCCACCTGAGCGCGGACGGCCGCTGCCGCCCGCTGTCCCTGATCGTCACGCCAGGTCAGCGGGCTGATTGCACGCAGTTCGAGCCGGTTCTGGAGAAGATCCGTGTTCCCAAGATCGGGCTGGGCAGGCCCCGCAAGAAGCCCGACAGCGTCGCCGCCGACAAGGCCTACAGCAACCGACCCTGCCGTGAGTACCTGTGGCGCCGGGGCATCAGGCACACAATCCCGGAGAAGTCCGACAGCGAGGGCGCCCGGCTACCCAAAGGCTCGCACGGCGGCCGGCCACCCGGCTTCGACGAAGAGCGGTACAAGAAGCGCAACACCGTCGAACGGGCCATCAACCGGCTCAAGCAGCACCGAGCCGTGGCCACCCGCTACGACTGTGAGGATGTTCCGGTGCCGCTCCAAGCGGTGGCCTGACTCGCGCTACGACTGGCCCTGGTGCCTTGCGTTTGATCTGTCGGCCACCGTTCGGGGCGGTACTTGCTGCCACCGGGCAGGGGACGTGTCCCGATAGGGGCCTTCGCGACAGGCACCGTCACAGTCTTGACCGCCCCCGGCCCGGCGACGGCCACCGGTTCCCGAGGCGATCAGGAGAGGCGACCTTGACCAGCATCACGCAGCCCAATGCCCCATGTCACATCCCTGCGGAGGCTGAGGACGTCTTACTCGGAGTGGACACCACAAGGACGTCCACGCCGCAGCCGTCATCACCGTGCTCGGCGCCACCCTGGACGGCCGCAGCTTCCCCGCAACCGCTGATGGCTACCGTCAACTCGTCGCCTGGGCACGATCCTTCGGCGTGCTGCGACGGGCCGGCGTTGAATGCACCGGCTCCTACGGAGCCGCCCTGGCACGGCACCTGCGCGCCGAAGGGATCGAGGTGACCGAGGTCAACCAGCCTGACAAGGCCGCCCGACGCCGCCACGGCAAGACCGACGCCATCGACGCCGAGGCCGCCGCCCGCGCTGTGCTGACCGGACGCGCCACCGCCGCGGCGAAGACCAGCGACGGTCCAGTAGAGATGCTCCGGCTGTTCAAGCTGGCAAAAGGGTCCGCGATCAAGTCCAGAACCCAAGCGATCAACCAGCTCAAGAGCGTCCTGGTCTCCGCTGACACCGCCCTGCGCGAGTCACTGGCGGGGCTGAGTAACCCGCGCCTGTTCAAGCGGTGCGCCGAGCTGGACGCTCAGCACGCATCCGGGCCGGCCGGGGCTGCCCGCCATACCTTGAGGCTGCTGGCCCGCCGCATCCGGCATCTCACCGAGGAGATCGACGATCTCAACGAGCGGATAGCCGAGGCCGTCGAAGTCAGTACGCCGGGCTTGCTGGAAGTCCGTGGCGTCGGCCCGGACAGCGCCGCCGCCCTGCTCATCTCGGCCGGCGACAACCCTGAGCGACTTCTCAGCGAGGCGTCCTTCGCAGCCTTATGCGGCACCAGCCCGGTCGAGGCCTCCTCCGGAAGACGCAACGGCGCAGGCTGAACCGCGGTGGCGACCGCCAGGCAAATGCTGCCCTCTACCGGATCGTGCTCAGCCGTCTGCGCTGGGACGACCGGTCCCGGGACTATCTGCGGCGACGTCTTGCCGAGGGCAAGACACGTCGCGAGATCATCCGCTGCCTCAAACGCTACGTCGCACGAGAGATCTACCGGCTCATCGTCCCGACACGCGCCCCCGCTGACCAGACAGGACCCGCCCCAGTCGCTGTTTGACATCTATAGGGGCATCAAGCGCGGGTACGTCTACCTCGGCACCGCAACCGCCGCAGCCCTCACCATCTGGCTCCGCACGTGATCGGCCGGACAGGTCCTAGCAGCGTCCGGTTGGCTTCTTCGACAGGAGGAGCAACCCCGCCACGCCCGCCCCCAAGATCGCTGACAGAGCATGAACAACACCAGGCGTGCCCTTGCCGCCGCAGCCTTCCCCGGGACCCTGTTCGCCTTCACCGTACCGGCTCACGCCGCCGAGGGGCCTCCCACTACCGAGGGGCACAAGGGCGCCGAAACCGACATCAGCTACAACACGCACGCCCAAGTCATCGGCTTCGACGTGAAGCTTCCCACCAACAAGGCTTCGGGGCCGGGGTATAGCGAGTAGTCCAACGACACGGCCGGGGCGGGAGGACCGCCGCGTCACCCATCCGAGGGGTGCAGCGGGCCGCCTTGGCTCGTCTGGGGGCGGCACTGGGATCCCTTGACCTCAACCGCAGTTGAGGAGTCATGATCAATCACATGGACAGCCAGATACTCAACACCGAGATCCGGACCTTGGCCGACCGAGCTGAGATCACCGACCTGTTCGACCGCTACCTGCGGTCCCTGGATGATCGCGAGTTCGACGAATCGTGGGCCGCTTCGTTCTTCACCGAAGAGGCGAGCACGGCGACGCCCGCAGGACATGTGCGGGGGCGTAACGCAGTCCTGGAGAACGTGCGTACCGCGCTGCGACTCTTCAACCGCACCGTGCACTTCGGTTCGAACTATGTCATCGAGGTGGATGGCGACCGCGCCACCCTTCGCGGAAACCAGCTCAGCACCCATGTGCTCGCCGGTCAGGGGGGTCTGTTCCTGTCAGGTGGCCGCACGGACAACGAACTGGTGCGAACCGCGGACGGCTGGCGACTGCACCGCGCCGACCTGAACATCACCTGGACGCAAGGCAATCCGCCGGTGCTGCCGCCGGAGCTCATCGGCCCGAAGTGAGGAGCCTGCACGAGTGCAGCCGAACCACGGACGGAGCGTCCGTGGGGCCTGTCGCTTGAGTGGTGCTCAGCCTCAGAAGACGGCCGCTCGGTGTTCCTAAGCAGGCCCGCGAACATGAGGCCGCTGCCAGCGCGCAGTCCCGGGCCCGAGCCGCCCGCCCTCGGGCCGGGAAGAAGGCGGAGCACTTCCCCATGCCCGATGCTGTGCACAGGGACGGCGCCGGCCACTGAACGACCCGGCCCCCGTCCGCCGTGCCGCGCGTCGATCGGTCCCTTCCTCCGCCAGGAAAATTCCACTCCTCGGGCCTCTCGCCGCCGACCTCCACTAATGGCACCATGAGCTCAGGCGGTGCCGACGTTCGGTACCGAGGTTCTGGGGTCAACATGAACATCCGGCTCCCACTCCGCCGACTCACCCAGCTCTTCGTGGCGGCAGCCACGTTGGGTGCGCTAACCGCTTGCAGCGGCTCCGGGGGGCAAGCACCCCCGCGGCCATCCCCTTCCGTCGCGCCTGGCACGTCCTCGGCGCTCTCCGCAGCTCCGACCACACCCAGCGTGCCCGCTACCACCCCCGGTACGCCCGCGCCCACTGCGCCCGGGTCCGACGCAGGCACGCCGCCACTCGGCTCCGCATTCCAGCCCCTGTGGCCGTTCACCACGCTCGCCCAGGCCCAGGCCTGGCAGCAGAAGTACCGATCCGGGGGCCACCAGCCCTGGCATCTCGACCCGGAGCAGACCGCGCTCGCCTTCACCCAGGGATACCTCGGCTTCAAGGACGTCGGCCGGGTGACCCAGCGCACCGTCACCGGCCGCGATGCCCGTATCGGCGTCGGCTTGAACCTGCCCCCTGACGTCGAGGGCTACAAAAGCACCGTCGCGGTCATCCACCTCGTGCGGTACGGCGCCGGCCCGGACGCCCCCTGGGAAGTGGTGGGCACCGACGACACGACGTTCTCGCTGACCGCTCCCGCATACGGATCAGCCGCGCGCTCCCCGATGGGGACCGGCGGCCGGATCAGCGGCGTGGACGAGAGCATCCGCGTAGACGTGCGCCAGCCCTCGTCCACGGCCCCGATTGGCGCCTCGTGCTGCATTCCGGCCGGCGGAAACGCGCAGCCCTGGAACACGACCGTGTCGTTCACCGGCGCCAGTGACCCGGTGCTGACCGTCGTCGCGTCCACCGGCGGGCACATCTCCGAGGTCGAGCGCTTCACGGTCACGGCGGTCCGCACCGGCTGACGCGGGGCCCTGGACGCCGAAGGGACGGCGGTTGGTTTCCCCGTCGGGTCCGGTCCGGAAACCGTCTCCCGGTGCAGCGTGAAACGCCCGAAGGGGCGGGCCGACGGCCGGGTGCCGCAGCAGGGCCCGGGCTTCCCGCCTTGGCGGGCTTGGCGACCAGGAACGGTGTCCCGGCGACAAGGCTCACGATGCCGATCAGGACTGGCGGCGCGACGAGGACCATGAGGACGCTCCCTAGAGGCAGGGGCGCATCTTGCCTGGGCGGCCCCAGGTGGTGGGGTTGTTCCGACCCGGTGGCTGGTCGGGCAGCAGGCCACATGCCATCAATGTGGTCACGCTCTTGTCCATGTGTGGCTCCAGGACGTAGACGGCCTTGTTCGGCGGGGACTTGTGTCGGCTGTCGAGCGACAGGAGGCCCGAGGCCCCCGAGAAGTTCTGGACGCCCGGGTTCGAGAGTCGCGCGTACACGTCCGTCGGCTGGAACGGCGCGTTGCTGTTCTGCGGTGTCTTGTACTGCGCGTAGACCGAGTTGATCACTTCGGACACCACCCGGAGTACGTCGTAAGCCCCTGCCGCGTTGCCCTCCGGCACCGAACCGTCCTTGAAGACCTCACGGAAGCGGAAGATGAATTCGGAGTACGGGGCGGCCTGGCTGTCGGTCTTCTCGGGAATCGTGTGCCGAATGCTCCGTTGCCGCCGATAGTCGCGGCACGGCCCGTTGCTGTAAGCCTTGTCGGCCGCAACGCTGTCCGGCCTCTTGCGCGGCCTGCCTGGCCCGAGCTTCGGGACGCGAGTTTTTTCAGAACCGGTTTGAACTGCGTGCAGTCTGCCCGCTGACCTGGTGTGACGACCAGGGACAGCGGGCGGCAGCGGCCGTCCGCGCTCAGGTGGAGCTTGGTGGTGAACCCGCCGCGCGAGCAGCCCAAGCCCTCACCTCCCGCACCACCTCCACCAGGCGGGTGTGCAGGCTCTGCCACGGCGTTTCGTCCTGATGTTCTAGCCCATCGGCCCCCTTTGAGGCGGGGGCCGGCGGCGGGTCAGTGCAGGCACCCGCCGCGTGCTGATGCGCCCGCACGATGGTGGAATCGACCGAGACGTCCCAGTCGATCTCACCAGCCGCATCCGCTGCGGCCTGGACCTGCTGCAGCAGACGCTCCCACGTCCCGTCGGCCGACCACAGCCGGTGCCGTTCGTAGACTGCCTTCCACGGCCCGAAGCGTTCGGGCAGGTCACGCCACTGAACGCCGGTCCGCACCCGGTGCAGAATCCCATCGATCACCTGCCGGTGATCCCGCCACCGGCCACAACGCCTGTTGCTGACCGGCAGGAACGGCCGCAGCCGTTCCCACTCGGCATCACTCAGATCACCCCGCCCCATGACGGGAGGAACGACCCGACCACACGTCGGTCACAAGATCACACGAACCCTGGTCCCTACTCCGTGACGAAGGGTGTGTATCCGACCGGGACCTCGCTCACCTGAAGGTCAGAGAAGACCAAGGTCAGGGTGTGTGCGTTGGTCTCAATGCGTACCTCATGGAAGTCGATCCCGACGGCCTTCGACCAGCGACGGGTCCCCTCCGACTCAGGGAGAAGCTTGGCTCCCGGGTACAGGTCATGCCACTTCACGCCCCAGACGTATCCATCAAGGTCGACACCGGTTTCGTGGTCGATGAGCCGGTCGTCCAAAGAGACCCGCCAAGTCTCCGCCGACACCGACGTCTCACAACGGGCCTCAACGCAGTACCGGAAGAGATACCGCAGGTGCGACGGCGTGATGCCGGTACGAGGAGCAGCCGTCGCGTAGACGATCACCTCGTAGTCGCGCATGTAGTTGGTGTATCCATGGTGCACAACAGCCTGATCGAAGGTCTCGTCCAGCATCTGTTCAAGTACGGCGGTATCCATGCCTCCTTCTACCTCACTCGACCTCAAAGATCGACCGGACAGGTCCTGATACTGGCAACGGTGTTTGCCGTGATGGTTTGTCGGTTTCTGGTGGGGTCTGGCCGCGTCGTTTGTAGTGGCTGATGCGGGCCTGGAACTGGCGTCGTCGTCGCCAGTGTGACCAGTGCAAGACGTGGTCGATGCTCGGGCGGGCCCGGGTGAGCCGGCTGATCAGGCGTCGGAGTTCGGGGAGGGTGAGGGATATGAGCTGGGATGATCCGTTTCTGCTTTCCCGGTGTCGATTTCGCGGGCTCGCAGGACGGTGAGGCAGGCGTGGGCGGCCATGGCGAGGGTCGTGTGGCGGTGCCAGCCGTCGTAGCGGCGGACCTGGTAGTCGTCCAGGCCGCATTCCTGCAGAATGGTGACTTTCTGGGCCGAGGCCCTGGGCTACGTGCCTGAGCCTCCGCCGGGCGGGCACGCCACGTGGCGTGCTTACTGGGCGGCTGTGGGGGTGCCCGAGGCAGAGTTGCCGGCCGGTGCCGGGGATATTCCGGAGTCGATCATCGATCCCGCGGGACGGGGACCGAGGGTGTGGTTCCAGCAGGTTCCGGAGCCGAAGGGCGCCAAGAACCGGTGGCACTTCGATCCCTCAACCTGATTGCAGAACCCGACGTACCCTCCAGGCACTCTACGAGTTGCTGATAGCCGGTGAGCGCATTCTGCAGGACGGTGGTTGTGGTGGACCAGGTCAGCTCAGGCGAGTAGGCCTGCCAGACGAATCGAGCCCCGCTGGCTCGCACGTGACCTGCACGCAATCGGCTGGCTGGAGGACCGTTCCCCGTACTTCGGCTAACGGACGTCCAGCATCAGCGTTCCATCTCCTCTGGCGCGCACACATTTACCGCCGATGAGGTGCGCGCCGCGCTCAGCCGCTGCGTGGCGACCATAGGCAAACACTTGAGCCGCCCTCCGCATCCCGCGTTCGTGCATGGGGCACCTGATTCGGCACATCGAGGTCCGGGGTGCGGGGTTCGGCTGTATGCTCCCGCCCGCGAGGAACCGCGGGCGGAGGGGGAACTGTCTCTTCCTTCGCCGGATCCATCGGGCAGTTGTCGGGGCGGGGGAGCCATGGGAATGCAAGAGGCTGGTTCGGAGCAGGAGTTAGGGGCGGACGGCGCGACCGTCGTATTGCCCGCCGTCATCGGTCCGTACGTGGTGATGCGGCCGCTCGGCGGTGGTGGGATGGGTGTGGTCTCCCTGTGCCGAACCGGGTCGGGGCGGCTGGTGGCGGTCAAGCAGGTGCGGGAGGAGTACGCGGACGATCCCGCCTTCCGCAGCCGTTTCCGCCGGGAGGTGGCCGCGGCCCGCCGGGTCAGCGGCGTGTACACGGTGCCCGTGCTGGATGCCGACACGGACGGGCCGCGGCCCTGGGTGGCCACCGCGTACGTCCCCGGGCCGACGCTCGATCAGGCGCTGCGGATCTGCGGCACCTTCCAGGAGCCGGCCGTGCGGGCCCTGGGGACCGCCCTCGCCGAGTCTCTCCAGGTCATCCACGCCGCCGGGCTGGTGCACCGGGACTTCAAGCCCGGCAACGTACTGCTGTCCTCCGACGGCCCGCGCGTGATCGACTTCGGTATCAGCAAGGCCCTCGGCGAGACCCGGCTCACCGTCACCGGCACGGTGATTGGCTCCCCCGCCTTCATGGCGCCGGAGCAGATCGCCTCGTTCCACGACGCCGGACCGGAGAGCGACGTCTTCGCGCTGGCCGGGGTCCTGGTCTACGCCGCCTGCGGGGAGGGGCCGTTCGGTCCCGGTGACCACAGCGTGCTGCACCGCATCGTCACGGACGAACCCAACTTGCAGGCGGTCCCCTCCGCCCTGCACCCGCTCCTGCTGCGGTGCCTGGACAAGACGCCCGCCCGGCGGCCTCCTCTCGATGCGGTCCTGGCCGGGCTGGCGCCCGCGCGCCCGCACGATCTACTGGTCCCGGCGCTCCATGCCGATCTGGCGGAGCGGGCCCGCGACGCCGAGCAGATGGCGGTGGCGCCGCCCCCGCCCCGCGCCGTGCCCGACGGGGGCCGAGAGAGGTCCGCCCCCAGCCGTCGCACGGTCCTGCTCGGCGGCCTCGCGGCCGCCGCGCTGGCCGGGGGCGGGGTTGCTGGAGCCGTGTGGGGGCCCTGGAAAGCCGGAGACGGCGGCGGCAAGAACGCCGGCCCCGCCCCGTCGCTCGGCCCGACCGCGCGCCCCGTGGTCCTGACCGATCCGCCCGCGCCTCTGTGGAACGAGCCACTCCCCGACTCGCCGAGCGGAATGCCCCAGCTTCGGGCGACTGGCGGGACGCTGGTGCTGCAGGACTCCAGCTTCGGCGGCTACACGGTGGCCGCGTTCGACTCCGCGAGCGGCAAGCTCCGCTGGAGCCAAAGCACCGCGACCGCGATGCAGCTGAACCAGCCATCCGGAGCGCTCCCCCGGGGAACCCGAGTCCTCGGCCCCATCGACGCGGGGCTGCTCGGCACTTCGATGAGCACGGCCTTGGAATCCATGGGGCAGACGAGCTTGACCGTGCTGGACCCGGCCACCGCACGCGTGCGGTCCACCCTGGGTCTGCCGAAGGGCGACCACGTGGTCACCCTGCTCTCCGCCCACGAGAACATGGCCTACTGCCTGGTAAACACCTTCAAGGGAGGCCTCACGACGGGCGCGCCGTCCCCCGCCGCCACTGCGGGTCCCGATCTCAGCGAGACGGTTACCGCCATCGACCTGAACGGTGGGGACGTCCGGTGGCGCAAGCCTGTGGTCCCCAACTCCATGTCTCAAGTCAGGTACGCCGCCGACCGCCACGGCTTCTACTACACCGAGAGCACCAAGACCGGCTTGACCCTGTACGCCGTGCACGCCGCGGACGGAACGCCCCGGTGGTCCGTGGACGTGGCCGCGGACCCCAACAGCCAGCTCCCCCCTTATATGCAGGCGGGCGGCGGATCCCTCACCTCTTCGCTCATCGCCGTCGGTGACCTTCTGATCGCCATGCACCAGAAGGCCGGGATGAGCGCCTACGACGCCGAGAGCGGGCAGCGGCGGTGGGCGCTTCCCATGGCCGGCGCTTCGGTCCCGATCGCCGTCGGGGACCTGCTGCTCGTCAACGACTTCCGGAACGTGCACGCCGTGGACCTGCACTCCGGGGAGATCCGATGGCGCGTCGAAAGCCCCGTCCCGCTGTCTCCCCTCCCCGCGTTCTCGCCCACCCTGGCCGCGTCCACCCAGGTCACCGTGGTCCTGTTCAGCCCCGCGATCAGCGGCCTCGGCATAAGCACGGGGGAATTCGCGTCCGGCTGCCTGGTGCTGCGGACCTCCGACGGCAAGCAGCTCTGGGCGCTGCGCGACAAGCCGGTCGCCTCGGCGTCCTCAGCCCCGGTTTCCGCCCCGGGCTCTCCGGCGCCGTCGCCTTCCGGCATCGGGGAGGCCACCCGCCTGGCGGAGGCGTTCTGGGGCGTGTGGGCACAGGACGACGTCGTGTTCGTCAGCGGCGGTGGACGCGTTCGAGCCTACCGGGCGGACGCGGGATGAGCGTCCCCCCGCCCGCTTCCTCTTCATCCGCTTCCTCCTCGTCATCCGCTTCGTCCTCGTCCGCCTCGTCGTCCGACACCTCCTCGTCCGCCGTGCCCCCGCCGCCTTCGTCTGCCACCCCGCTCCCGGTCCGGGTCGGTCCCTACCGTGTGGTCAGGCTGCTCGGGTCCGGCGGCATGGGCAAGGTCTATTTGGCCTCGACCCGGGCCGGGCGGCCGGTGGCGGTGAAGGTCGTCCGGGAGAGTTACGCGCAGGACCCGCGCTTCCGCGAGCGGTTCCGCGCCGAGACGGAGGCCGCCCTCAAGGTCAGCGGCGCCTTCACCGCCCCGGTGCTTGCCGCCGACCCGGATGCCGCACAGCCCTGGCTGGCGACGGCCTACCTCCCCGCCCCCCCCCTGAGCGAAGCCGTCACCGCGCACGGGCCGATGCCCGAAGCCACGGTACGGAGCCTGGCCGTCGGCTTGGCCGAGGCCCTCGCCGCCGTCCACGCCGCAGGGCTCGTACACCGCGATCTGAAACCGTCCAACATCCTGCTGACCGACGACGGGCCGCGCGTCATCGACTTCGGCATCGCCCGGAGCGTGGACGGGACGGGCCCGACCACCACCGGACAAGTCGTCGGCACCGCCGGCTACATGCCGCCCGAGCAGGTGTCCGGGCGCACCTGCACGTCGGCCGGCGACGTCTTCTCCCTCGGCGCCACCCTGCTGTACGCGGCTTCGGGCCACGGAGCCTTCGGGAACAGCGCACTGCACATCGTCATGTACCGCACCGTCCACGAGGAACCTGATCTGGAGGACGTACCGGAAGGACTGCGGGCGGCCCTGAAAGCGTGCCTGGAGAAGGAACCCTGGAAAACGCCGAAGGTGGCGGACCTGGCGGCGCTGTTCGGCGGGCCGGACCTCCCGGGTGCGGGCTGGCTCCCCGAGGCCGTACGCCGGGAGGTGCACCGGCGGGAGGAGACCGTCCGGGCGGCGCTGCCCACCGGCGGTTGGGCCGGGCAACTGGACCGGCGCCGGGTCCTCGCGGCCGTCGGCGCAATCACCGGGGCTGCGGCGCTCTCGGGCTGGTACCTCGCCGCCTCCGGAGGACCGTCCGTGCAACCGCCCAGGCAGCTGTGGCGAAAACCGCTCCCGGACGGCTTCTCCACCGTGTGGAAGACGGCGAGGGGCCGGCTCCTCGTCACGAGCAGCAGCGGGTCGGGCGCGGCCGTCCTCGACGCGGACACGGGCGAGAGCCAGTGGCGGAGCGCACCGCAGGCCTCTGCGGCCTCCTCGACGGACGGGCGGACCGTGTACGTCATCGAACTCGACGGCGCCGTCCACGCTCGCGACCTGGAAAGCGGCGAGGAGCGCTGGCGGTTCGTGCCGCCGGGCCTGGCGCAGCCGGAACTCACCGATCTGACCGTGCGGGCGGGCGAGGACGGATGGGCGTACGTCACTTCGGTACGGACCGGGAAGCTGTACGCCCTCGACAACGGAGGGAAGGCACGCTGGGACCGGGACAGCCCGCTCACTGCCGTCCATCCGCGGGGCGGAGTACTGCTGTGCGTGTCGCGCAGGCAGGCCGGAGCGGACGACCGCCGTACGCTCTACGCCCTCGACCCCCACTCCGGCAAGGAACTGTGGCGCCATCCATCCGACATCGTGGGCATCGGCGATGACCCCGGCGCACGGCTCGTCCTCGCCGTGCTGCACGGGACCACCGAGCTGACCGCCCTTCAAGTGACCGACGGGTACCCGCTGTGGAGCGTCCCCAGCGGCCTGACGCCGGAGGACCGGCTGCAGAACGGACTGCTGGCGGGCACGGCACGCCTCAGCGAGGACGGCACGACGGTTCTCTTCGAACAGAGCCTGGCGGACGGGTCCTTCGCGGCGGTGGACGCGGAGACGGGCAAGCCGCTGTGGCAGGAGCACACGGAGACGAGACAGCAGCTGAGCCCGAGGGGCGACGCCCTCTTCACCACCGCCTTCCCCCTGCCCGGTATCGACGCCACCGCCGGCCACGGGCCGCTGACGGCCTACGGGCTGCGCAACGGGCGGCGGCTGTGGCGCACTGCGGACCTGGGGAAGGGCCTGCACCAGGTGCTGGCGGCACAGGACGGCCTCGTCCTGGTCGGAATCACCGGTGGCAGCCGGCCGGGCCTGTACGGGTACGCCCGGTCGGACGGGAAGGAGGTCTGGCGCCTGCCCCAGGAGGTCGACTCGCGCGCCCCGCTCAAGGCGGCGATCAGCTCGGGCAACCGCCTGTGGATCTCCAGCGGTGACATGCTGTCCGCCTTCGCGCTGGGCACGAAGTGACCTCTGACCGACCTGCCACCGGGTCCGGGATAGGCACGCCGGTCATCCCGTCCGTTCCGTGCCGAGCGGCGCTGGCGGAACGCCTGACGGGCGGAGGTCGAAAACGCGGACCAGGGCGGCGGCCAGCGGAACGGAGTGGTCGGACAAGTGCCCGGAGATCCTTCCATTGCCGCGACAATGAACGCGGTCAGATCGCGCTCGGCACCGGTGAGCAGACGGCGGAGCTCGGTGCGCGACAGCTCGATCACCGGGCAACGTGTTCCCCATCCGCTGCCGGTATCGCCTCCCGATTACGGCCGGGCGGCCTCGCCTCGCCCCGACTCAGATCGCTGTAGACGGCCTCTGGGTCCAAGCTCGCGCCCGGCACCGGTCGGCCCTAGCACTCCGCCAGCTGTGCGCCGGTTCCTGGCCCAAGCTGTCCTGTGGCATCGCAGCTTGGGCACGTGCCATCGGGCTTTGAATCCACCCCGTAGCGAAATGGCCGGCGGGACCTCACTCGCCGCCGCCCCCGCCACTGTGACCGCCGCCGGAGTGTGTATCCGTATCCAGGCCCGGGCCGAAGTCGCCGTAACGACGATTGCCGCCCGACCGCCTTCGGGGCCGGCCCGCTGGGCGTGGCGCGGCCCCTTCCCAACTCGGGGTGCGATGAGGGAAGACGTACGCCAGCATGCGCCGGTCAAGCTGAGCCTGTTGGAGATGCCGGCGGCCCGCAGGGGTCATCTGACGCTCCGCGCCCGCCACCAGACCCCACGTGGCCAGCCCGCGGCCGATCCCCTCAACCTCCGGAGAGCGCTCAAGGACGGCTCGTACGATGTCGATGTCTGTCGGCCGCCTGCAGAAGGCGACCATCGCGCGCTCGACCGGATGCAGAGGGTGCTTCCCCTCCACGGAATGGACCTGTGCGTTGTGCACCACGAGCAGCCCACGCTGGTGCAGCGCGGTGACCGCACTGTCCACCACATGCCGGGCCCCGCCCGCCAAGAACGCGACGTCATACACGTCCAGGGGTCTCGTCTCGCCCGAGCCCCTGACGATCCACCGGAAGACCCACCGCATACCAGCCCCACCCCCCGTCACGGCCTGCATCTGTCACCGGGCAGTGCAGCCTTCCCTGTCCCTGAAAGTCTGATGCCACGCGATCGACTTTGGGTGACACAGGACGGTCAAGGCAGATCCTCCTGCTCGGGGAGGGTCACCACGTGTGCGGTGACAGACGTCGGGACCAGGGGACATCCCTCTCGACCAGTCACAAGGGCGTATTGCGGATCCCCTGGGGTGAGTCCCTTGTGCGAGGCGTGCAAAACCGGGCGGGCGGAAGCGGACCCGGAGCTGGTGTCCGTCCTGCTGCGGCTTGCCGAGGACATTCTGGCCCGTCACGGCCGTGGACGGGCAGGCAGACCCGTGCGCGGACTCCTTCGCGAATGATCAGTTATTAGCCGGCGGGACGACCATCGCACGAGGTGCCCGGCCCACTCCGTGCGGCCGGACACCTCGCGCGCGCGTCGGATCACACCGCTGTCGCTCGATCCGGGTCGTCAAGGGGGGTGTTGACCCTCAGCCACCGGTAGCCGTACGGGTCCAGCGCGACATCGACGAGGCCGGCGGCCGCCGACTTGAGGGTGTCACCGGTGAAGACATCGGTGAGCAGTCGGCCGCCCCTCAGGCCCGGGACCTCGACGGAGGCGGTGACGGACCGCTCGGAGAAATTGTGCAGCACGAGCACCGCCCCGCCCTCCAGCGAACTGAGGTGGACCAGCACGCCCGGATCGTCCGTGTCGATGACCCGGTAGTCGCCCCAGGCCAGCTCGGGGGTCTCCCGGTAGCGTTCGATCAGCGTCCGCATCCGACCCAGCGGCGAAGCCGGATCGTGCGCCTGGTCGTGCGCGTTGACCTTCGTCGGGCCGAACGCACCCGTCGCGACGGGATTGGGCAGCTCCACTCCCTCCCCCGCGGTGAAACCGCCACTCTTGTCGGGCGTCCACTGCATCGGGGTGCGGACGGCCTGCCGGCCCTCGGCGGCGAGGTTCTCGCCCATGCCTATCTCCTCGCCGTAGAACAGCACCGGTGTGCCGGGCAGGGAGAAGAGCAGGCTGTAGGCCAGTTCCACGCGCCGCCGGTCGCCGTCGACCATCGGCGGCAGGCGGCGGCGCAGGCCCCGGTCGTAGAGCTGCATGTCCTTGTCGGGGCCGAAGGCGGCGAACACCTCGGCGCGCTCGTCGTCGTCGAGTTTGTCGAGCGTGAGCTCGTCGTGGTTGCGGACGAACGTGGCCCAGTGCGCGTCGCGGGGCGCCGCGGGGCGCTCCCGGAGTGCCGCCGCCAGAGGGGCCGCCTCGCCCCGCGCCATCGACAGGTACATCCGCTGCATACCGATGAAGTCGAAGCACATGGTCAGCTCGTCACCGCGGGAGGACTCCGAGTCGCCGAAGAACTTCGCGGTGTCCGGGTAGGGCAGGTTCACCTCGCCCAGCAGCACCGCGTCACCGCTGCGACGTCCGAGGAAGGCCCGCAGGTCGGCGAGGTACTCGTGCGGGTCGGGCAGCTGGTCCGCGTCCTCCTGGCCGTCGGTCTCCAGCAGGAACGGCACCGCGTCGACCCGGAATCCCGACAGTCCGAGCTGCGTCCAGAAGCCCATGATGCGCGCTATCTCGTCACGGACCGCCGGGTTGGCGACGTTGAGGTCGGGCTGCTGCTTGTAGAACCGGTGCAGGTAGTACTGCCCGGTGGTCTCGTCGTGCTCCCACACGCTCTTCTCGACGTCGGGGAAGACCACACCCTCGGGGCCGTCCTCCGGCGGGCTGTCGCACCAGACGTACCAGTCGCGGTACTTCGACGTGCGGCTGGAGCGGGCGTCCTGGAACCACGGATGGTGGTCGGAGGTGTGGTTGACGACCAGGTCGGCGATGACCCGGATGCCCCGGTCGCGGGCGGTGCGCACGAACTCGGTGAAGTCGCCCAGCGTGCCGAGCCGGGGATCGACCGCGTAGAAGTCGGTGATGTCGTAGCCGTCGTCGCGCTCCCGCGTCGGGTAGAACGGCATCAGCCACACGCAGGTGACGCCGAGGCGCACCAAGTGGTCGATGCGCTGTGTCAGGCCCGCGAAGTCGCCGGTGCCGTCGCCGTCGGAGTCCTGGTACGTCTCCACGTCCAGGCAGTAGACGACCGCGTTCTTCCACCACAGGTCGGAGGTGCGGGTCAGCCTCATCGGACACCCTCCGCGACGGCGGCCGGGGGCCGGGTGACATCCAGCTGCGGCAGCACCTTCGCGCCGAACGCGTCGATGAAGGCGTTCTGCTCCTTGCCGACGTGATGCAGCATGACGGTGTCGAAGCCGAGGTCGGCGTACTCCTGGAGCCAGGCCGCGTGCCGGCCGAGGTCGTTGGAGATGTTGACGGACTCCGCGACCCTGTCCGCAGAGACGTGCTCGCTGACGTTGTCGAACAGTTCGGCAGAGTCGAGGTCCCAGCTCGCCGGCGGCCCGTGCACGTTGGTGCGCCACTGGTCGTGGGCGAGTTCCTGGGCGGATTCCAGGTCGGGGGCCCAGCTGAGGTGCACCTGGAGGTGCAGCCGGCCGACGCCGCCCGCCGAACGGTAGGCCTCCACGATCCGGCGCAGCGTCTCGCGCGGCGCGTTCACCGTGATCAGGCCGTCCGCCCACTCCGCGCACCACCGCGCGGTCGCCTCGCTGCACGCGGCCCCCACCAACGGTGGCACCGTCTCCGGACGGGTCCACAACCTGGCCCGGTCCACGGTCACCAGCCCGTCGTGGCTCACCTCCTCGCCGCGCAGCAGCGCCCGGATGATGTCGACGCACTCGCGCAGCCTCGCGTTCCGGACGTCCTTACGCGGCCAACGGTCGCCGGTTATGTGCTCGTTGGACGCCTCACCGCTTCCCAGCGCCGCCCAGAAGCGGCCTGGGTACATCGCGGCGAGGCTGCCGATCGCCTGCGCGACGATCGCCGGATGGTAGCGCTGGCCCGGGGCGTTCACCACTCCGAAGGGGATCCTGTCGGTGGCCTGGAGCGCCGCGCCGAGCCAGGACCAGGCGAAGCCGGACTCACCCTGCCGGACGCTCCACGGTGAGAAGTGGTCCGAGCACATCGCGGCGGTGAAGCCCGCGCCTTCCGCGCGCACGACGGCTGCCAGCAGGTCGGCGGGAGGTACTTGTTCATGGGAGGCGTGGAATCCGTAGACGGTCATGGGATCCGCTTACCCGGCACCGGAGGGATCATCGGCCGCCGTCCCCGCCCGCTCGGCTCAGTCGTTGCGCCGGTGCACCCGCGCCTCCCACGGGGCAAGCACCAGGCGGCCGGGCCGCGGGGGGACCGACGGACCGTTACCCACGACGAGTTCGGCGCCGTCCCATCCGGCGGGCATCACGGCGGAGGCCGTGTCGCCGGTGAAGTTCCCGACGACCAAGAGCACCGTGCGGCCGTACCGGCGGGTGAACGCGTAGATCCGCTCGTCGTCCGGCAGCAGCATCGTGAAGTCGCCGTGCACGACGGCCGGTTCCTGGTGCCGGAGGGCGATCAGCCGACGGTAGTGGTGGTAGACGGAGTCGGGATCCGCGAGGGCCGCTTCGGCGTTGACCTCGGTGTGGTCCGGGTTGACGGGGATCCACGGGGTGCCTGTGGTGAACCCCGCATGCGGGGACGCGTCCCACTGCATGGGTGTACGGGCGTTGTCGCGGCCCATCGCCCGTAGTCCCGGGAGGACGTCTTCGGGTTCCGCCCCCGCGCGCAGCGCCTCCCTGTAGTGGTTCAGGGACTCGATGTCCCTGAAGTCCTCGATGGTGCGCAAGGGCGCGTTGGCCATGCCGAGTTCCTCGCCCTGGTAGACGTACGGCGTGCCCCGGTGCAGGTGGAGCACGGTCGCGAGCATCGTCGCGGACCGGGTCCGGTGGCTCGGTCCGTCGTCACCGAACCGAGAGACCACCCGGGGCTGGTCGTGGTTGTTCCAGTACAGGCTGTTCCACCCGACGTCGGCGAGGCCGGACTGCCAGCGGCCGAGCGAGGCTTTGAGGTCGGTGAGCCGCAGCGGGCGGGGATCGAACTTGCCCCGCCCGTGGTCGAGCCCTACGTGCTCGAACTGGAAGACCATGTCGAGCTCGGCACGCGCCGGGTCGGTGAACAGGCGGGCCTGCTCGACCGTCACCCCGGGCATCTCCCCCACGGTCAGCAGCCGGCCCGGGTACCGGGCGATCACCTCGCGGTGCATCTCCTGGAGGTAGTCGTGTATGCGGGGTCCGCAGACGAAGTAGGGCGAGCCGTCACCGTACGGCCCCTCTTCGTGTACCTCGCCGTCGGGGAGGGCGGGGTCCTTGGAGATGAGGTTGACGACGTCCATCCGGAAGCCGTCCACGCCCCGCTCCAGCCACCAGCGCATCATCGCGTACACGGCCCGACGCATCCGGGGGTTCTCCCAGTTGAGGTCGGGCTGCTTCGGCGAGAAGAGATGGAGGTAGTACGCGTCGCTCGCCGCGTCCAGCTCCCAGGCGGAACCGGAGAAGAAGGAGCCCCAGTTGTTGGGTTCGCCTCCCTCACGTGGCGGACGCCACCAGTACCAGTCGCGCTTCGGGCTCGCCGGGTCGCGTGATTCCTGGAACCACGGATGCTCGTCGGAGGTGTGGTTGACGACCAGGTCCATGACGAGTTTCATCCCGCGCTCGTGCACGGCGCCCAGCAGCCGGTCGAAGGCCGCCAGGTCACCGAAGACGGGGTCGATGTCCTGGTAGTCGCTAATGTCGTACCCGTTGTCGGCCTGCGGGGACGGGTTGACGGGCGACAGCCAAAGCACGTCGACGCCGAGCCCGGACAGATGGTCCAGGCGTCCGGTGAGGCCGTCCAGGTCGCCGACGCCGTCTCCGTCGGAGTCGGCAAAGCTGCGCGGATAGACCTGGTAGACCACCGCGGACCGCCACCACGTGTCCTCGGCGTGTCCCATGTCGTCGGCTGCCATCGGTGGATTCCTCTCGCTCGGGTGGGGAACGTGAGTCTCCTTCCCCGGGGGCTGAGGTCATACCAGTCAGGGCGGCATCGCCGGCCGGCGCCCCGGCTCCCCCGGGACGAACCGACCCGCTGGGGCCCATCCCTGCGCGCACCGGCCGGCGCCTTCTCGGTGAACTCCCGCGCGAGGTATGTCGGACCTCGCCCCTCAGCGGTCCCGTAGCGGAGGGCACAGCGGTCCGCTTCGAATTGGCAGGGGTCCAGGGACCTGATCGCTCCGTGCACCACGAGCCGGAGCCTCGTACCACGCCCGAGGAGACAACCCGCCTCACGGTTCGCCGTCTGCGCTGAGAGCCTCGGCAGACTGCTCCCACCAGGGATCACCCCGCTCACCGAGCGCCACCTTCGCCGACGGCCCACCGAACGAGAGGCGGAGCCGCCGGCGTGTCTGATGCCGCCCTACGTGTGGAGTTGCCGCCTCGACCACGCGCTCGGCGTGAAGCCACTGATCGCGCGACGCGACACCGAACACGGCTCCGGACTCGGAACCCAACGCTGGGTTGTCGAGCGCGCCTTCGCCCACCTGCACTGGTTTCGCCGCCCGCGGATCCGCTGGGAGATCCGCGACGACATCCACGAAGCCCTTCTCACCCTGGGATGCGCGCTCATCTGCTGGCGACGCCTGTCACAACAGGCCCGATCCCTCGCCCTCCCGCAGTAGCCACTCCCGGACCGAAGGAGCAGGGTCAAGGAGCTGGCTGACCTGCATGCCTTCCTCGCGTGAAGAGGTCCACCGTCCGAGCCATCGCCAAACTCGCCGTGATGGATGACGACAGGCGGGGACCCCGCGATGGCCCAGAGGCGGAGTGCGTCGTCGAGCAGGCCGTACAACTGTGGGACGTCCATCGCCTCGACGGCCCACACCGCTGAGGCGGCCGCGGAGTCGTCACGGTCGCCGTGTACCCGCCGAGCCAGAACCGCCCACCCCGCGGTGGAGTCCCGCACCCTCCCCGCCTTGGGCAGGATCCCTACCGCCCTCCCGGAGAAGGCGGCCACGGTAGGGCGGTGGTCCAGGGCGTCGACCTGTCAACGCCGCCTGCGCTGCAGGGTGACGGGGAGGTGGTCGGGGTGCAGGACGAATCCAGCGGCAGGACGGATCCGGGCCCCGGGTGCGAGCCGGAGCGTGAACCGTCCGGCGATCGTACTCAGAAGAATCACGGCCTCGGCCCACGCGAAGCCAGCCGCATACCAGCCCAGCACGCATAATCGCGGCCGGATCCGCTTGCCACCAGCCGCGATCAGGTCCTCGATGTCCCGCGCCGCGCTGGCGTGTTCCGGGCCTATCGCCGCACGCGCCTGGGCGTCCAGGAACGCCTCAAGCGCCCGTTCTGCCTGGGCACTCACCCGGTTCAGACATATCGGTGCCTCCGTATCCGTCACTGGATCAACCCCACCCCTCCGGTACTCAGCACAGCGACGCCATGACACCCCGACTCACCCATGTGGTTCCCCAAGCGAACGCGCACACGATCAGGCGCAGGAGCATCGCTGGGAGCAGCAGGGCGCACACCCTCCACACGCACGCCCCCAAACACCACCCGCGCCCCTGGCATGCCTCCAACAGCCCGAAAACACACTGGCGACACAGCGCTTCCCATGCAGCGAAACGAACCCCTGTACTTCCTGTCAGGACTGCTTGGAAGGAGCCCTGATCAGCGGAAGCGGGGGCCGCCTGGGGCCGCACCCCGACAGCGCGAGAGCGTCCGGCCGGGCAGTGCCCGCGGCCGGAACCACACTCCACTCCCTCGTGCGGGTGGATCCGGGACCGGCGGCGAACCGCCGCGCCACCGCCGTCGCAGGGGTCATGAAGCCAATCGACGAGCAGCACATCGCGGAGCCGTCCCCCGCCGGTGATGCCCCGCACCACCTGGCCGGCGACCAGATCGCCGGCGTGCTCGAATGGAGCCGGGCCGGAACCGGCCGCTACCTGGCCCCCCGTGCCCTGTCGGACACCGCCACGTTCAACCAGCACCCCGCAGGGCTGGGAAACTCCGCCGCCAGCCTCGCCTCACTCCAGCGAACTCACGGCGGAGGGTGACAGTGGCCCCTCCCCTCCGTCGGCCCCCGGCATCTCGGCAGCAGCCGTGGCCCTCGCTCTTGATGTGAGCGTGGCACTTTGACGACACCGCCTACGGAAGCTGGGTATGGAGTGGGCGTGACGCCACCAGGCGCCGGTCGTTGATCGGGCCGGACACATCAGTGCACGAAAAGGACCATGAGCCCTTGGCCTCTGATGGTGCCGCCGCCTCGCGAAAGTGGCACGTCGCGTGGAGTGTGTAGGCACCAGTACACCAAACGGGTGAATGATCGTTTCCGGATTCCGCCGCAGGCGTTTGCAGTCTGCGGACAGGCATGTCCCGGCATGTGAAGAAGGGCACAGGTGGATGACCGAGGCTGTGGCCGAGACGGAGCGCGTCCTGCGGGAGTTGGAGCCGGCGGTGGAGCGACTCCTCGAGCGGCACCTGGCCACAGCCCGTGACTGGTTCCCGCACCAGTACGTGCCGTGGAGCGCGGCACACGACTACGACGGCCCACTGGACGGCACGGCCTGGTCACCGGAGCAGGCAGCACTGCCCCAGGCCGTACAGGACGTGCTGGTGGTCAATCTGCTGACCGAGGACAACCTGCCCAGCTACCACTTCGAGATCGCCACCCGATTCGGGCGGGACGGCGCCTGGGGCACCTGGGTACATCGGTGGACGGCCGAGGAGGACCGGCATGCCTCAGTCCTGCGTGCCTACGTCCACGCCCGCCGCGTCGTGGACCCCATCGCCCTTGAAAACCTGCGGATGCGGCACGTCGGCACCGGCTACCACTCCGGTGCGACAACGCCCCTGCATGCGCTGGCCTACGTCACCGTCCAGGAACTGGCGACTCGGCAGGCCCACCGGAACGCCGGGGCAGCTTGTGGGGACCGGGCCGGCGAGCAGCTGATGGCGCGGATTGCGGCCGATGAGAACCTACACATGCTCTTCTACCGGGACTTGTTCGCTGACGCGCTCGCCCTCTACCCCGGCGCGGCGCTCGTCGCCCTGGCCGATGTCCTCGAACACTTCGAGATGCCCGGTGCGATGATCCCTGGCTTCCGGAGGCGTGCGGCGCGCATCGCGGCATCCGGCATCTACAACCTGGATGTCCACCTCGAGCATGTGGTGGCCCCCCTTGTGCGGGCGCTGAAGGTCACGTCTCTCGTCGGCCTCGGAGCGGCCGGCGAGCAGGCGCAGGAACGCTTGGGTGCGCATGTGAAGCAGCTCACCGTACGGGCGGCCCGAGCTCGGGAACTGTTCGAGCGCATGGAGGCCATGCGTCGTTCATCCGAATGAGGACCGGCGGTGACTGCCGCGAGCCACGTACAGACAGAAGACTCTTGCAGGAGGAACCAGACATGACCCAAGCCGCATCCAACGCCCTTCCCGAGCAGCTTGTGGCCTTGGTCAACGAGCAGCTAGGCGGCGAGGCACAGGCCCGGCAACTCACGCCGGACCTCACTTTCGAGAGTCTCGGCATGGACTCCCTGGCCCTGATGGAACTGGTCGTGGCGGCGGAGGAGCGATTTGGGATCGTACCCTCCGAAGAGGCCATGGACCTGGCCCCGTCTGCCACTCTCGCCGCCGCCGCCCGTGCCTTCGCCGATGCCCGCTGACGTCGCCATCACCGGGCTCGGGCTCATCACCCCGGCCGGGCACACTCTTGAGGAGAACTGGGCGGCCCTGTGCCGGGGCCGATCGCTGGCCGCCCGGGACCCCGAGCTCGTCGGCCTGCCCGTCGACTTCTCCTGCCAGGTGACTGGCCTCGACGCGGCGGCGGGACTCGGCCCGCCGCTGGCCCGGCGGGTGGGACGGTTCATCCAGTTCGCGCTTCTCGCCGCCCGCCGGGCAGTCACCGACGCCGGTCTGCCCACGGACGTCGGACTCGGCGAACGAGTCGGGGTCGTGCTCGGCGTCGGATCGAACTGCCTGAGCACATACATCACCGAGTTCGGCCATCTCGGCGCGGACCGGCCGGTGCGCGTCTCGCCGCTCGCGCTACCGCGCAGCGTGCCGAGCATGGCCGCCGGTGAGGTCGCCCTGGACCTCGGCGCCCAGGGCCCCAACTTCACCACCGCGAGCGCCTGCGCCTCTGGGGCGACCGCGATCGGAGTGGCACGCGATCTGCTGCGGTCCGGAACGTGCGACATTGTTCTGGCGGGCGGCAGTGAATCGGGCCGGTCCCGGATGACGGCCACCTGCTTCACCCGGATGCGCGCGCTGTCGCCGCGCCGCGACGAACCCGAGCTGGCCAGCAGGCCGTTCGACGCAGCTCGGGACGGATTCGTCCTCGGTGAGGGCGCTGCCGTCCTCGTACTGGAACGGGCCGCCGACGCACGCGCCCGGCAGGCCGAAGTGCTGGCCCTGCTGCGCGGTTACGGTGCGGGGTCCGATGCCTACCATCCCGTCGCCCCGCATCCACAGGGCGACGGCGCCGTCCGTGCAATCGTGGCCGCCCTCCGGGACGCGGGGTGCAGCCCTCACGACATCGGACACGTACAGGCGCACGGCACCTCCACCCCGCTCGGCGACCAGGCGGAAGCCGCAGCCCTGGCGCGCGTCTTCGGCGACACCACGCCTCCGGTCACAGCGTCCAAGGGGGTGATCGGACACTCCCTGGGGGCGGCGGGCGCGATCCAGGCGGCGTACACGGTCCTCGCACTACGCCACGGCACGGTCCCGCCCACCGCGAACTTCCAGCAGCAGGACGGCAAGCACATGCTGGACATCGTGGCCGGACCGCCTCGTCCGGTCACCACCAACACGGCCGTCAGCTGCGCCTTCGGTTTCGGCGGCCAGAACGCGGTCCTGCTGCTCAGCAGCACATAGCCAACCGCAGCACCGCCACATCGCAAGGCCATCGAGCTGAACCTGACCCGGTGGTGACGGTCCTGCCACAGGCCCCCGAGGGGCGGCGCAGGACGTCGCCGCCATCGAGCGGGTGAAGGTCCAGGAGCCACCACCCGCAAGAGTGGCCGTCCGGGGAGGGCCGAGCATCACGTGACACCCCTGACGGAGGGCCGGACCAGCGGCGCTCCGCAGGCCGAAACCCCTTGGAGCAGCCATGGACCACTACCAGGCACCACGCCGTGACATCAGCCTGCTGCGCGAACTCGAGCCAGTGGTGGCGAAGGCCGTGGACGCCCACTTGGAGAGCGCGGATGACTGGTATCCCCATGAGTACACCCCCTGGAGTCGGGGCGCCGATTTCGACGGCGTGTTGGGTGGGACACCCTGGGAGCCGGAGCAGGGCACCCTCGCCAAGGCAGCCCGGGATGGCCTGGTGCACAACCTCCTCAGCGAGGACAACCTGCCGAGTTACCACCGGGTGATCGCCGAGCTCTTCACCCGGGACGGAGCCTGGGGAACCTGGGTCAATCGCTGGACAGTCGAAGAAGGCCGTCACAGTATCGCCATTCGCGACTACCTCATGGTCACCCGCGCGGTTGATCCTGTCGCCCTCGAGAACGACCGAACCGCCCACGTCCAAAATGGCTGGGGCATGGACTACGGCGATGATGTCCTCGCTTCCCTGGTCTATGTGACCTTCCAGGAACTCGGCACCCGCGTCTCCTACCGCAACATCAAGCTTCAGTGCGGTGATGTGGCCTGCGAGGCAATGCTCAACCGCATCGCCAAGGACGAGAACCGGCACATGCTCTTCTACCGAACGGTCCTGTCGGCAGCGATGGATCTGCATCCTGACCGAACCGTGCGGGCTGTGGCGGATGTCGCCGCTTCCATCCGTGCGCCCGGCCACGGCGCCCCCGGCTATGCACGGCTGGCTCAGTCGATGGCCCGCTCCGGCATCTACAGTCCCGTCACCCACTACGAAGAGGTCTTGCAGCCCATCGTGCGCTTCCTCGGCATTTTCGACGCCAGTGGCCTGCGCCCGGACGGCGAACAGGCACGAGAGGAACTCGCGGCCGTGCTTGAGCACTCCGCCGGCCAGGCCGCACGGTTCACCCGCATCTTCGAATCCTCAGCCCCGTCCAACCCAGCCCCGGTTCACTGAACAGGACTGCAGATCCGCGCTGCTTTCTGTTTCTGGTTGCCCTGGTGTCCGGCCTGACAAGACCGGTGTGTGGCCGGGGAATCCGCACCCCGGCCCCTGGATGCCAGGTGCCGGCCCCTTCGCCGCGCGAGTCGGGGCCGATCCGTCAAGGGGATGGCGGGTCCTCCGTTGTCCGGAGCGGCATGGGCGGCGTGGCATCCACGGCGGGGCGGGCAGACTCGCGTCATGGCCGTCTGCCCACCGCGTCCAGGAACCTGTACTGATCCAGTTACGCCTCTTGTTCGGCAGAACTTGTCGCGACGGGTTCTGCATCGTCGGGTGCTGGATCCGTGATTGTGCTGGGCATGGAGGCTGTAACAGGGCGGGGCTGCGTGAAAGCGCCTTCAAGCGCGTCGAGCTCGGCGAGCCAGCGGGCGGGGAGTTCGTCGATGTCGGGCAGGCTGGGGTCGGCGACGACGGCCAGGTGCGCGGTGTCGGCGTATTCACCCAGGCAGACCGACAGGTGGTGTCCTGCGGGCAGGAACATCAGCGGCAACATGGCGCGGGTCCTGCGGCCATTGAGTCGAAGGGGCCGCGCGGGGCCGGGGACGTGGGTGGCCACCATGGTGGTGCGCCGCGGGTGCAGGATTCGTGCCAGGGCTCTGCCATGCCAGCGCGTGGGCAGGACGTCGAACAGGACATCCGCGTCGGGATCGCGGTGGCTGATGCGGATGTTTCTGGTGGCCAGGCGGGTGGCGGCCAGTCGTTCGGCGGCGGTGGGCAGGTGGCAGGGCAGGATGACGGGGACACCGCGGTGGAAGTTGCCCAGAGCGGCGCTCGTGTCGCCGCGCCGGGTGTTGAGGGGGACCGTTACCCGTACGGCGCCTGTGGCCTTTTCCGGCAGCCAGGGCCGCAGGGCGCCGGCGAGGGCGGCCAAGTAGACGTCGTTGAGACTGACACCCCCTTCCCGGGCGATGGCCTTCATACGAGGCAGGGGGGTGTGGACCCACAGGCGCCTGGGTGGGCCGGTCGGGGCTTGAACGCGGTCGGGGCCAAGGCTGATGGCGTTCGCGGGCAGCGCGATGCCGGCGACCGCGCGTACCAGGGCGCGCACGCGTGCGCTCGTCCAGGAGCGTGGGGGCACGGGGGGTGTGGGGCGGCGCGGGGGGCCGGGTTCCCGCATCGCGGCGAGCGTGATCCCGATCAGGGACATGCCGTCGAGGAGCCCGTGGTGGGCGCGAAGGAGCAGGGCGAATTCGTCGTCACGGTGGCCGTGGAGCAGGGTCATGCCCCAGGTGACGTCCGTGAGCGGCTGGGCGCACACGCGCTCGATCGCCGAGTGCAGCGCAAGGTCCCCGCCCTGCGCCGTCAGCGCGACCTCCTCGAGGTGATCGGCCGGCACGGTCGGGCCTACCGCGTTCACGCCCCGTGGGCGGGCCCGGTCGCGCAGCGGCGGGTGGGCCAGCCGCATCAAGTCGATCAACGCGTGCAGTTCGACGCTCGAAGGGGCAGGGCCGGCGGCCACGGCCACCCCGCCGATCTCTACGTTCGTGTGGGGGTGTGCCGCCGCGTAGTCGAACCAGCGTTCGCCCGCCGCGGTCGCGTCATCATGGTCGTGCACAGGGTTCTCCGCTGAAGGTCGTTCGCGTGGCGAAGGCTGGGGCGGTGGGCTTGTGTTCATGAGGCACGTCATGCCGTGGGACGCGGCATCGACGGAGAGCCGGTGCGGCCGGATCCCATTCACTCACTGTGGGCTCCCGGCGGGCGCCGTCCGGGCAGGCACCTGGTTACCGGGCGCCTACCGCGGTCGTCTGCGACGTTTCGGATGACGCGGGCCTGCCCTCGGGGATCGCGGCGGCGGTCTCGCGCACCAGAGCCCAGGCATTGCGTACGGAGGCCTGGGACGCCAGGCGCGAGCCCAAGGCCGCGCGCAGGATGTAGCGGCCGTCGACGGTGGTGGGTGTCACGAGGATCCGGTGGGTGGCGTCGAGCTCGGCACGCAGGCGCTCGGTGCGAGCGTTGTCACCGGTGAGGCGGAAACACACCAGTCCGAGTGAGTGCGAGACCAGTTCGAAGCCGGGGCTGTCCCGGACGAGGTCGGCGAGTAGCGCGGCGTGGGAGAGCTGCTCGCGGATGTGCGCGCGCAGGCCCTCGACACCGTGGGTGCGCAGGACGAACCACAGTTTCAGGGCACGGAAGGGGTGCATGAGCGGCACCTGCCAGTCGCGGAAGTCGGTGACGTCGCCCGAGTCGCTTGCCTGGTTGCGCAGGAAAGGCGGGCGGATGTCCATGGCGGCAGTGAGGCTGTGTCGGTCGGCCACCCACATGGCGTCGCAGGGCGGCCCGGTGAGCAGCCACTTGTGGCAGTTCACGGCGTAGGAGTCGGCGTGCTCGACGCCCTCGTTGATCCAGCGGTTCTCTGGGCAGACGGCGGCCGAGCCGGCGTAGGCGGCGTCCACGTGCAGCCAGGCCCCGAACTCCCGGCACACTGCGGCGACGGCGGCGATCGGGTCGATGGCGCACGTGCCGGTGGTACCGACTGAGGTGACCACGATCGCGGGCACCAGACCTGCGGCGCTATCGGCTGCCAGTTGCTCGTGCAGGGCGCGAGGGTCCATCTCGCAGGTGCCTGCCAGGGTGGGGATCTGGGTCGGTTCCCCCAGGCCGGCGATGCGTGAGGCCTTTGGGACGCAGGAGTTCGCCTGGTCGGTGCAGTACAGGCGGTAGCGCCCCTCGGTGCCATGCTCGCGCCAACGCCCACCCGAGGCCCGGTACAGGGCGGCGGCTACGGCCACCAGGACCGCGGAGGACGCGGAGTCCTGAAGGACCCCGCCGCCGTCCCCGGTGCTGAGGAATCGCTCCGGAAGGCCCAGCGCGACCGCGAGGTGGTCCAGGACCGCCTCCTCGAGTTCGGTGGCGGCCGGGCCCGTCGACCACAT
The DNA here is from genome assembly GCF_001746425.1 of Streptomyces subrutilus. Classification (GTDB taxonomy): domain Bacteria; phylum Actinomycetota; class Actinomycetes; order Streptomycetales; family Streptomycetaceae; genus Streptomyces; species Streptomyces subrutilus_A. The sequence goes on from NZ_MEHK01000001.1 coordinate 189,701, forward strand.
CATGTGCTGGACCGCCAGGCCGGAGGCCAGCAGCTCGCCGACCACCGAGGCGGGGCTGGGCTGGGTCGGGTAGTAGCCAAGGAACGAAGGGTGCTGCCAGTGGACGAGCCCGGGGATCACCACCCGCCGCACATCGGCAAGGACATCCCGGATCGGCTCGCCGTGCACCGGTACGCAGTCCGGCAGCATGGCGCGTACGTCCCCGGGGTGAAGGTCCGGCGTCACCGGCAGGCGTTCCTCGCGCAGGTCCTCCCAGTAGTCCTCGAGGATCGCGGCGACCTCGCCGATTGCGCTGCGAAACGAATCATCACCAAGAGTCACTGACATGCGGGGTAACGTACCGCATAAAAACTAGTGAAATGGACCAGATGACAAGCGAATCCGTGCTGTGGCTCGCCCCGCCCCAGCACCTGCCCCACAGCCTGGGGACCCTGCACGAGGCCGCGGACCGACTCGACCGTCACCACGCAGCCCCAGACCACCGCCGGCTTCCCGAAGGCGACCCCCGCGAAGCCGCGTTCGACGAATACTTCGCGGTCGCACGGTGCGCCTGCGCCCCCGCCCCCTTGTTGATCGACGCCCTCGACGACACCCTGGCCACAGTGCGGGCCTTCTCCCGTCACCCGGACGGATCTCCAACGGAGCCCGACCTCGATCTCGCCACGCACGCGGCCGGGCTGACCATGAAATCCGGCCGTGCCGAACACCGGACGCAGGACACGGTGCGCCACCGCTGGATTCAAGGGCACCGGCTGTTCTTCGCCCTCACCCAGGCGACCGTGGTCGCGCTGCGGCACGCCCTTCGCGCTCCCTCGCTCGCGGGTTCCGCCCTCGGTCTGGAAAGCGCCGCTCACTTCCTGCGCGCCAGCGCGTCCGCCCTGCGCATCACCGCGTCTTTCGACGCGCAGGACTACCACGACACCGTCCGCCCCTCGATGGCCCCACCACAGGCTCCCGGTGGATTCTCCGGCCTGTGGTCGGCCGATCACCGCGTCCTGGTGCAGAGTCTGCGCGAGTGGGGGCTGGCCGCACCGGCGAAGTCCTCCAGCTTGCGTCCCGCCCACCGGCGCCTGGTGGAAGTCCTGACTGATGTTCACCACGCCCATGTGGGCGTCTGCTCGCGCTTCGTCGGCTCCGGACCCTCCCTGCTCCGCGGCGCGGAACCGGGGGTTCAGGTCTTGGACCGCCTGTGCCAGCGACGCCGCACCGCTCTGGACGCCGCGCCCGCCGGCAGGCCGGCCGAACTGCCCGACGCCCGGAATGAAAACCTCACCCTTCACCACTGAACCCGCACTTGACGCGCCCCGTGCGGGCGGGGGAAGCCGGCTCGGCTCGGCCGCGGGGTGGTCTCCGCGGCCAGAGCGACATCACTTGTGGGTGCCTTGATCGTTAGTGCGGGTATGCCAGTACGCAGCAAGGATGGGACAGGGAGGGGGGCGTGGTCGGCTTCCCGGGCCTGGAGGGTGGTGGTGTGCGCGGCGGTTGCGCTGGTCGCGGCGCTCCTGAGCCTCCCAGCGGTGTCCGGCGCTTTCGGCGCTGGAGGGACCATCGCCACAGGCACCGAGTCAACCAGGGCTCAGACGCAGGCTGAGGTGCTGGGGGTCGGCACCCCGGATCTGGTGCTTGCCGTGACGGTGCGCGACGGGGGCGCACGGCCGGCGGTTGCAGCCGGTGCCGGTGTCGTTGCCCGTGTGCTGGCAGGCGAGCCGGCTGTGCGTACGGTGCAGTCGGCCGCCACGGGAGATCCGTGGCTGATGTCGCGGGACGGACGCACCGGCCTGGTGACGGTCTCGCTGTCGGGCAGCGACGCGGACCGCAAGGAAGCGGCGTTGCGTCTGGTGCCCAAGGCGCGGGCGGCGGTGCCGGGGATGCGGGTGGACGCGAGCGGCGTCTCATGGGCGACGGCCGAGATCGACCAGCAGGGCGGGGCCGATCTGCTGAAGGCGGAACTCTGGGCTGCGCCGCTGATCGTGCTTCTCCTGTTGCTGACCTACGGTTCGTGGGCTGCGGCCGCGCTGCCCCTCGTGGTCGCCATGCTGGCCGTCGTCTGCTGTGTGCCGTTGCTGGGTCTGCTGGCTCAGGTGAGTGATGTGTCCGCGTTCGCGGTCAACGCGGCCGCGGCTATCGGCTTCGGTCTGTCGATCGACTTCACCTTGTTCGTCCTCGCCCGCTACCGCGAGGAGCACGCGAAGGGAACGCCGCGCGCCCGAGCACTGGACGTGGCACTCACTACATCGGGTCGCTGCGTGTTCTGTTCGGCTGTGGTGATCTCGTCGTGCCTGGTGGCGTTGGCCGCCATCCCCGTCCCGCTGCTGCGCGCGCTCGCCCTCGCGGGTGTGGCGGTGACATTGCTGGCGGCGCTGGCCACGTTGACGGTGCTGCCGGCCGCGTTGACGCTACTGGGTGATCGCGTCGATGGCGCCGACCCGCTGCGCAGGCTGCGCCGGGCTCCGATCGGAGGAGCCAGCCGGTTCTGGCGGGAGCTCGCCCGCCGTGTCACCGCCCGGCCCGTGGCGGCGGGCCTGGGGGCGCTCGCGGTGCTGGCCGTGATGGCTTGGCCCGCAACAGGTCTGCGGCTGGGCGCGATCGACGAGCGGACACTGCCGCCGACGGCCTCGGCCGCCGGCGCTGCCGCAGACCTGCGCGGGCGCTTCGACGTACCTCCGGAACGAGTCCAGGTGGTGGTCCTCGAACGGCCGGGCGCGGGCCTTGGAAATTACACGGCCGCCGTGGCCCGGCTGCCGCATGTAGGTGCGGTGCGCGTGGTGCCCAACCCTGCGGCAGGTCGGCCTGGCCAGGCGGCGCATGAGTGGCGCCCGGCAGTGGTGCTGGTGGCGGCAACGGTAGGGCCCGACACGCCCCAGGCCGGGCGCCTGGTCGATGGGCTGCGCAAGACTCCCGCTCCGGGCCCGGTCCTGGTAGGCGGCCGGGCCGCGCAGATCACCGACACCACAGACGCGGTGCGCGGCGCCCTGCCCTGGGTGGCGGTGGCGATGTGTGTGGTTCTGCTGGCCGCGCTCACCGCGTTCACCCGCAGTGCAGTGGCCCCCTTGAAAGCGCTCGCGGTGGCTCTCATCAGTTTGGCTGCCGTTCTCGGCTTGATCGTGTGGGCCTTCCAGTACGGACACGGGTCGGACGTGCTGGGCGGGTTCACGGTCACCGGTTCCCTCGACGCAAGTCTGCTGCTGTTCACCCTGGCCGTCGCGTTCGGCCTGTCCATCGACTACGAGGTCTTCCTCTTGGGCCGAATCAGGGAGGAGTTCGACCGCGGCCTGGGCAACCAGGCGGCCATCGTCAAGGGCATCTCCCGCACCGGCCGGCTGATGACCTCCGCCGCAGCGGCCCTCGCCATCTCCACCGCTGCCATCACGACCTCCCACGTCACCATCCTCAAACTGATGGGTGCGGGCATCGCCTGCGCGGCGATCCTCGACGCGATCCTGGTCCGCGGAATCCTCGTCCCCGCAGTCATGGCACTTCTCGGCTCCGCCAACTGGTGGAAACCCGCACCCATCGGCCGACGACGACGTCCCGGCGCGCGTACCGCGACAACTGAACCCGCGGCGAGCTGACCGCCCGGCCGCCACCCGCACCCCACCGCCGGTGTCACAAGAACGGCGACGACAACCGGCTGATACATATCCACGCCCCGTGCAACCACGAACGCCGGGCCGAGGCCACTCCCCCCACCCCGACGCGAACAAGCCAGGGATCTTGCTTACCGGGCTCCGTGTCGAGGGCCGGGACCACTCATTACAGTGATCCGTATGGACATGCGCAGGATCGTCGCGGTGCTGGCCGAGGAAGCTGACCAGCAGATCCGAGACGGGGTGTGTGATCTGGCGCCGGATGACCGCGCGCTCGCACGTGAGGCCGAGGCCGGCCTGCGCGACGCTGTCGGCCCGCCGGACACTCAGGAGACGTTGCCGCCCATCGACCGGCTCGAACTCCTGCGGGAAACACTTGCCGTCTTGGCCATGGCACTGGCCCGCACTCATGGCCGCCTGGCCTGGTTCCTCTCCGGCGCCATCCACGCCCTCGAACCAGTCCTGCGCTGGCGCGCCCTGCCCGCCGGCCAAGGCGGCACCTTCGGCACCGTCCTCCCCACTCCCGACGACTCTGGTGCCCACTGAGGCCGGCGTGGAGGCTGGCCGGCTCAGTGCGGCCTTTACGTGATGTTCACTTCACTACGACGGCTGACACCCGCCCACAGGCGCAAGGGCTACGTCCCGGCCGGGCCCGCCCTCAGCGCGTCACGACATCGGTGCTGATCTCGCTGGTCCGCTAGCGGGCGATTTCACGACCCGGGCTCCCCGCCCTCCACGGGAAACGTTCCTCTGCGAAGCGAATGCCGGGCATCCTGCCGATCGCACGAGAGGGCTCTGCCCCCCGGCAACAGCCCTCCTCTACGCGCTGTCCTCGTCTTCCAAGGCGGGGGGCTCCTGCCAGGTCAAGGTTTCCAGCGGCGACGGCAGATGCCGGTCCGGGACGGGCAGCGCGTTCATCACGGCGGATGACTCGTCGGTGAAGAGGACGACGGGCGTGGCCGGGACGTGGGCGGGCAGGGGCGCTGCCGTGTTTGCGGTGTTTGTGGCGGTCATCTGTTCCCCCTGGTTCGGTGCGGGCTGTGCCCGGTTGGCGGCCGGTGCAAGGGCCGACTCGCGAAAGCGTACCCAGATCAACATGTGGGGCCTGAGGGCGCAGCGCCACCGAACCCTTTCCCCTGGCAGGTGATGTCGGGGCGTGAGCCGGGGAGCTGGGCAAGCGCCCCCTCGTGGAGAGGTTTGCCCTGACTCTTTCAGGCCTGATGGGCGGTCGAGCGGACCTTTGCATGGCTCCAGCTGTTCAAGCCGCTGCGGATCCGCAGCGAGATACGCGCCAACCGCCACCTGGGCCTGCTCCAACTCGCCTGCAGCACCATCGCCTGCGGAAGCTCCGAGCCTCATTCTGAAATGATCAGTAAGTGTCGTCGGGCGTGTCGGCGATCTCCTCCGATGGAGCCTCCACGTACAGAGGGCGATGTACCTGAAACATCGTCACCGACACAGTTCAAGCTCTTAACCTAGCCCGATGGATACAGCTGTCGAGATGGTCAACGCCCGGACGCGCCAGCTCTTCTCGGAGCTCAGCTCCATCATCGCGCTGAGTCCCCTGCGAGCATGCTGGACAGGTGAGGGCTTCTCTCCCGTGGAGGCCGCGCAGACTCGCTCGGGTGGAGCCCGCAAGCAGGTCTTCAGCTCCTTCGCCGAAGGCGTTGACTGGACCGACGAGGGGGTGGTCCCCATGACCGGGCTCGCGGGTCCGGGTTGTCTACAGCGGCGAGCGGCCTGTACTCGCGGTAAAACCGTAGGAGTTGTTCGGCTGGTCTGACGCCTTCGCGCTGGCGGACGGGCGCGCCCCGCTGACCGTCCACCTGCTCTCCCCGGCTGGGCACCCGGCCGCCGTCACCGGCGACCTCGCGTCGTTCTGGCGCGAGAGCTACCGTGCCGTGCGGGCCGAGCTCCGCGGCCGCTACCCCCGCCACCCGTGGCCGGAGGACCCGGCTGCGGCCGAGCCGACCCGGCGGCTCAACACGCCCAACCGGGGAGCGCCACGGGCAGCCCGGGGTTAGCCGCCACCCGAGCCAGCCGAAGCCGAACCGCCGGAGGTCCAGCTGGAGTTGGGCTGCGGCCGATCGCGCGTGCTGCGCTCGGTGCGCAGCTCCACCACGACCCCAGCCGGGCCGAGCAGGGCCTTCAGCGCGTCGGCGAGCCGCTGCGGGTCGCCGACGAACGGGAGCGGGGCGAGCCGTTCCCGGCCGCCCCGCAGGACGAGTTCCAGCGCGAGCGTGGAGACGGCCGGCTTGTAGTCCCCCTGGTACGGCTCCACCACCTTGTGCGTCAGCTGCACCTCGCGCAGGGTCTTGACGGGCAGCCAGTCGTCCGGCCCGGCGGCCCGGACCAACCGCAGAGACGCTGGCACCCCGGCCGGCGCGAACTCCACCCGCAGGATGTCCCGGGCCCGGGAAAGGGCGAGCGCCAGCCAGCCGAGCAGGTACTCCAGCCCGGCGATCACCCCCACCACCACGAACACGGTCGACGCCCGCACCCCGGCCAGCACCATGCAGAAGGCGACGAGCAGGGTCGGCACGCCCAGAACGAGCGGAGTGAACAGCGCCGGCCCCGCCGAGGTCAGCGCGTTCCACGTCGGCCCGGCCGGGCCTACGCTCAGGACCAGATCCGTCGAGTCGGGGCCTTGTCTCAGCAAGGGATCGGTGGCCATGCCTCCAGCGTAGGACCGGTCCGCAAGAGCGCCTCGACCATATCCGGCCGATGGGGCACGACTTCTGACGGCCGTAGTCCACAGCCGGCGAGCGCGGCGGGCTCCCAGGTCTCGAACCACGGGTCGGGCCACTGCTCGGCGGCGGCCATCAGCGGGTAGGGGGTAGCGCCGTCCAGGCTCTCGCGGATGATGTCGGCGTGGCCGCCGTGGCGTGCGGTCTCCTCGATCAGGTGCAGCAGCACCCACCGCACCGACCACTCCTCGGCGTCGGCGGGGAACCACGACACACCCCGGGGGACGGGAACGCCCTGGCCGAGGTGGGCGATGCCGGCGACGGCCTCGGCGGTCTCCCCGGTCGCCAGCTCGTAGTCGGCCAGCAGCCCGGCTAGGGTTCGCCGGGCGCGGGCCGGAACTCGTCGTCGTCCGACTCGTCGGCCGCCCGCTGCAGGGCGCCGGAGCGCCGCAAGGCGAGGGCCGTCCAGCGGCGCCTGGGCGTGCCGATCAACACCGATGCGCAAGACGCGCGGTCTGCGGCGGCGGTGATGGTGACGGAACTCGCCCGCGACTTCCACGACATCGACGTGGAGGTGAGCTGGGAGCCACCCCGGGAGCCTTTGGTCATGGACTGCTCAAGTCACCCTCGCCGCCGATGACGAACCGCCTTCGCCGGACGCCGAAGGGTAAACGGCAAGCTCAGGAATAAGACAGGCCGCGCTTGCGGAGGAGTTCGAAGCCGACGCGGCCGAACATCTGGCGCTTCAGCATTTTGATCCGGTTGACATGGCCTTCGACGACTCCGGAGTTCCACGGCTGCGAGAGTCCGGCAGTGACGGCGTCGAGTCGCGTTCCAGGTGTGGCGAAGGAGCGCACCGACGCGGTGAGTGCGTCCAGTTCGGGGCAGCTGGCCAGTACGGTCTTGAGCTGGAGCTGGTATCTCTCGGCCAGGGCGTCGGGGTGGGTAAGGATCCAGCGGGTGACAGCGCGGGCGGTTGGCCGCCGGGGGTCGACCTGCTGGGGCTTGCCGCGTAGGTTCCGGCTGACGTAGGCGCGGACGTTGCCACGCCCCCACCGCAGAACCCCACCGCCGACACAAGGGCCTACGGGTGACACCGGAGGCAGTGTTGAACGCGTTCAATACCTCTGACAGTATGGCTTCCGGTGAACCTGCCGGAGCAGCGGAGTCGGATCCGCCTGCCCTCGCGACGGGTCGCCACGAGACCGGAGGTGGGCACGACATGGGCCTGATCTTGCTACTCCTCGCCCTGATAGTCGCCCTTGTGGCCCTGGCCGTGATCCTCACGGCGAGCGCGGGCCTGGGCCTCGCGACCGCGGCGGTGAGCCGCAGGCTGCCGCTCTGGGCCAGGATCACGCTGCTGCTGACCCTTGCCGCCGCTCCGGCGGCGGCACTGGTGAGCACCTTGGACGTCGCGGCCGTCTGGCAGTTGGCCGCTTGGGCGCTGCCCTTCCTCACGACGGTCGCCTCAGGAGCCGCCTGGCTCGCCTTCGAAGCCCACAGGCGCCGCGCGCCCAGGCTCCCGAGGCCGGCATGGCCGGTCCGCCACACACCAGCCGCCGGTCGCTGAGCACGCACCACTCAGGTGAGTTCCTACAGCACGCCGAGCAGGGCGTTGTCCTCCCACTGGTCGACGACTTCGACGTAGCCGGCCAGGACTCTGGAGTGGGGCCCATCCGCGCTGCTTGGCGATGACGATCTGGTCGTGGCCCGCGAGCCGGGAGGACATCACGATGCGACGAGCCAATCAGGGCGTGCGGATCACTGCTCCCGAAATGAACCACTGCACCAGTGCAGCGGCAAGGTGGACTCCCGCCCTGGCGGCTTCCAGGGTCTCGGGCACGGTCGCGCTCTGGGCGCCGTGGCGCGAAGTCTGCCCATCCCAACGCGCGCGCATCATCGCCTCCCCCGGGGCGATCAGGTCATTGGATCCAGCAGGCCCTGACCGTCGGCAACCCGCCCGAGACGGTCGCCCTGGGCGTTCCCATCGTGGCCGATCTCGCCTACCAGGGCGCCGGTCCGTGGCTGACCACGGGGATCAAACGCAGGCCCCTGCAGGAACTGACTTCCGCTGAGAAGACCCGCAACCGTGCCCTGGCCGCCGCACGGGCACCCGTCGAACGCGGCGTCGCCCGCCTGAAGTCCTGGCAGATCTTCCGCAGGTCCCGATGCAGCCCCAACCGCATGACGTCAATCGCCAAGGCCATCCTCACACTGGAGCTGCAACGCTGGAGAAGCTCAGTGATGAATTCGGAGGCCGGCCGGAGGCAGCGGACAGGCCGCCGGCCGCCGGAGGGATTTCCGGCGGCCGGCGGCCCGTTGAAAGGCTGGGGAACGGTGTCCTCGGCGCGGGTCCCTGTCACTCGCAGGGATAGCTGGTGATGCGGACGAGGTACGCCGCGGCGACCCAGCGGTTGGTGCCCACGTTGCGGAAGCCGTTGGTGGTGGACGCCGACGCGAGGATCGTGGCGCCGTTGTCGTAGGACCCGACGACCCGGTAACTGGTGCCGGGACCGCTGCGGATCAGCAGACCACCACTGGCGTTGACCCTGTAGTAGCACCGGGTGGCGAGCACACCGGCCGGCGCGAGCTCCACGGCCGCGCCCGTCGTGCGGGCGGGTGCGGCGGCCTGGGCCGTGAGAGCGCCGCCGAGGAGTGCGGCGGCGGACAGGGCCGCCACGGCCGCCGTGCGGGCGGCGGAGCGACGCGGTGACATGGTGCGGCGTGCTGCTGTGACGGTCATGGAATCGATTCCCCTTGCGTCGTCGGTTCTGGGTGCGGAACACGTACGTAGGAGCAGGCTCGGGCCGACCGAGCGGTGTCACCGCTCAAAGACACCGGAACCGCGCACGACGTTAGCGCCATCGGGGCGAAATCAGCCGCCTGGCACACGAGAACTCCCCAACCGGAACGGGGGAAGTGGCCCGTTCCGGTTGGGGAGTCCGTAAGACGCTGAAGCCCCGGGACGCCCCTTTCAGGGGGCCCGGACGGCGTCAGCGCTTGGCGCGCGAGATGGTGCGAAGTCGAACATCCGATCTGGATCCAGTTCATAGCCGTCGGTCTTGCCGATGTAGCAGCGCATGAGATCCAGCGAACCTGGTGCGGGAAAGCGCCACTCGCGGCCCCGTACACGCCCGAGGGGTCGCCCAAGGCCCGCAGAATCGGTCCATCGAAGTGCAGCTCGACGTAGTCGCGCACGAAAGACACGGCGCTGACATCCAGGCCCATCAGCAGCTGGAGCGGGTCGTCCGAGTCGTTCGCATTAGTCACAAGCCCATGAGAGACCTCCGCATGCCCCGTCACGCGTCCGCCCATTGGCCGACTCGGAGCCGGAACGGCCAACTACAGGTCGACATCGACATCACAACAGCACCCTCCCAGCCTCACCCAGCAATGGACAACAGCTCACAAACCGCCCTCTCAGACGCTCGGGGTGTGCGGGACGTTGCCGTAGTAGGCGTCCGGTCCGTGCTTACGGGTGAAGTGCCGCTCCAGCAGATGCTTCGGCGGTTCGGGGGCTTCCCCGAGGCGGGACCCCAGCGCCAGCGTGTGCAGCGCCATCTCCGCCACGGCCTCGCAGACGATGGCGTTCTCCAGCGCCGCCTTCGCGGTGGCACCCCAGGTGAAGGGTCCGTGTCGTGAAACGAGTGCTCCGGGGACCTCGTCGGCCAGCCGGGGGTCCCCGTCGAGCCGGGCGACGATCACCTGTCCGGTGTTGTACTCGTAGTCCCGCGCGCACTGCTCGGCGGTGAGGTCCTCCGTCACGGGAACGGGCCCGTTGAAGGTGTCGGCGTGCGTCGTGCCGAGTACGGGGATCGGGCGGCGCGCCTGAGCGAAGGCGACGGCGTGCGTCGAGTGCGTGTGGGTGACGCCGCCGATGGAGGGGAAGGCCCGGTAGAGGCACCGATGGGTTTCGGTGTCGGTGGACGGCCTGAGGCGCCCCCCGACGACCCGCCCGTCCTCCAGCGCCACCACCACCAGGTCCTCCTCGGTGAGGTCGGCGTAGGAGACGCCGGACGGCTTGATGACGAAGACGCCCGCGTCTCGGTCCACTCCGCTGACGTTTCCCCAGGTGAGGGTGGCCAGACCGGCCTCCAGGATGCGCAGGTTGGCCGCGAGGACCTCACGACGGAGGTCCCCCAGGAAGGTCTCGCTCACTACGTCTCACCATCTCTCCGGCATGCGCGGCGGGTTTCTCCGGGACCGCTGCCCGGCAGGCCCCCGCGGTCGCGCATGAGTGGACTGGACTGATCGGGGCCGCAGCACATCGCGGCTGGCCCACCTCGGCCGCCCCGATCAGATTGTGGGCGCTAACAAGCCGCAATCTCAAGAGGGCACGGGGAGATTCCTCCCCACAGCAGGCGATCAACGCTGCATAATGTGAGCGCAAACATCTACACCTGGTCGACAATCCTCCGGTCGGTCCGAGATGTGTGCGGGCCGCGGCTGGTTCGGTACCTTGAGGGAAGGCCGCTCGATGAGGAAAGGAAGAGAGTTGACCCAGCTCCCAGACGTCTCGCGAGCGCCCACGATGACGGACGTCGCACGCGTCGCCGGCGTGTCCCATCAGACCGTTTCGCGGGTGCTCAGCGACCACCCGAACGTCAGCGCCAAGACCCGGGCCGCGGTGACTCAGGTCATCGAGCAGCTGGGGTACCGCCGCAATTCGGCGGCCAGGGCTCTGGCCACCCGCCGGACCCACACGCTGGGCGTCATCGCGGTGAACACCACTCTGCACGGGCCCGCCAGTACCGTGGCGGGAGTGCAGGAGGCGGCTCGGGACCGCGGCTACCTGACGTCCGCCGTCACGCTTCGCACCGCCACGCAGACGGCTCTCTCCGAGGCCATGCAGCACCTCGCCGGGTGGGGCGTGGAGGGGATCGTCGCCGTCACTCCGCAACGCGCCGCGGTACGCGCCCTGGCGGCACTGGAAGCACCGTGCCCCGTGGTCACCGTGGAAGGCGGCCACACCCTCGACCTGCCGGGGGTGTCGCTGGACCAGAACCTCGGCGCCCGCATGATCACGGAGCACCTTCTCGCGTCGGGCCACGCCACCGTGTGGCATGTGGCGGGCCCCCCCGACTGGCTCGAGAGCGAGGCACGCACACAGGGGTGGGAGGACGCGCTGCGCGATGCCGGCGCCGAGGTGCCGCCCGTGCTGCGCGGCGACTGGAGTCCGCTGTCGGGATACCAGGCCGGCCAGCAGCTGGCGGGGCGGGTCCTGGCATCACGAGGGCAGGGAGCCGGCCTCACCGCGGTGTTCGTCGCCAACGACCAGATGGCCCTCGGTGTCCTACGGGCCCTGCGGGAAGCGGGCCTGCGGACGCCCGAGGACGTGGCGGTCGCCGGCTTCGACGACATCCCCGAGGCGGAGTTCTTCCCGCCCCCGCTGACGACGATCCGCCAGGACTTCGCCTCGCTCGGCCGCGACAGCATCGGGCTGCTCCTGGACCACATCGAGGGCAGGACCGACGAGTCGACCCACCTGGTGTTGGCGCCCGAACTCATCGTGCGCGCCAGCACGGCCCGCAGGATCGCTCCCCCCGGCGAATGACCCCCACGCGCCCGGCGGTTGACCCCTCTCGCAGGAGGCCGGGCCCCCGGGGGCACCTTCGTACGCGGGAAACCGGGCACAGGCACCAAAGCCGCTGTCCGGTGCCCCCCGGCACCGGACAGCGGCTACGGCCGCCGCCGCCCCTCTCAGGCGGCGACCGTGGTGAAACTGTGGATCGTGGTCGACCGGTACAGCTCGTCCGGGCGCAGGACGACCGTCGGGTAGTCGGGGCGGTTCGGGGAGTCCGGGAAGTGCTGGGTCTCCAGCGCGACCCCCGCGTAGGCGTGGTACGGCCTGCCTGCCTTGCCCGTGATGTCACCGGTCAGGCCTTGCCCGGTGTAGACCTGGATGCCCGGTTCCGTGGTGCGCACCTCCATGCGGCGGCCGGATGCGGGGGCGTACAGCACAGCGGCCTTACGAGGACTGTCTCGCCGGGCCTCGTCGAGGACCCAGTTGTGATCGAAGCCGCCGCCGGCGAGGGCCAGTTGCGCCTCCGTATGGGTCAAGGCGTCGGAGAGACGCCGGTGTCGGCGGAGGTCGAACGGGGTGTCGCTGACCGGGCGGTGGGAGCCGTCGGGGATCAACTCGGCGTCGATGGGGGTGTAGAGGGGGGCCGCGACCTGGAGGTGGTGGGCCAGGACGTTGCCCCGCCCCTCCCCTTCGAGGTTCCAGTAGGCGTGGTTGGTGAGGTTGACGATCGTCGGGGCGTCGGCTACCGCCTGGTACGACATCGTCAGGTTGTCGTCGCGGTCCAGCGTGTAGGTGAGGCGCACGTTCAGGGCACCGGGGAATCCCTGGTCGCCGTCGGGGCTGTGCAAGAACAGACGGACACCGGTGCGGTGCGCCGAGTGGAAGGGTTCGCACCGCCACAGGCGCTGGTCGAACCCGTCGGGACCACCGTGCAATGTGTGCCCGGTCTCCTGGGTGGCGAGCCGGTGGGTGACGCCGTCGACTACGAGCCCGCCGCGTGCGATGCGGTTGGCGTAACGGCCCACCGTCGCACCGAAGTAGCGTGCGGAACCCTCGCAGGCGGCGGGGTCGCGGGGCGCGAGCACCACGTCAGCGGTGTGGCCCCAGCGGTCCGGCAGGATCAGTGAACGGAGCCGGGCGCCGCGCGTGTGGACCTCGGCACGGGCCCTGCCGGGGAAGCCGAACCGCCACCTCTCCCCCGTTCCGCCATCGTCCAGACGCAGGGGGCGGGCCGTCCGCGGACAGGCGGCCGTCTGCCTGGGCTCGACGGCCTGGTCGACAGATTCGTATGCGTGTTCCATGACGGCATTCCCTGGAAGTCGGTCCACCGGATGCGCGCCGGGACCAAGCTGTGATCGCGGCACGCGAACGCGGTGGCACGGGCGGGTGGGCTGCGGAGCCGGAGTCAGTCGGCGGCGGGGCGGCGGCCGCTCATCAGGCGTTGCAGCACGATGAACACGAGCAGCAGGGCACCGACGACGATCCGGGTCCACCAGGAGCTGAGCGTGCCCTGAAAGTTGACCACCGTCTGGATCGTGCCGAGGACGAGCACGCCGAGGGCGGTGCCCAGGACGAAACCGGAGCCTCCGGTCAGCAGCGTGCCGCCGATCACGGTGGCGGCGATCGCGTCGAGTTCCATGCCCATCGCGTGGAGGGCGTAGCCGGAGAGCATGTAGAAGGTCAGCAACAGGCCGCCGAGTGCGGAGCACAGGCCGCTGACGGCGTATGCGGCGATCTTGGTGGATCCCGTCGGAAGACCCATCAGCCGAGCGGAGGACTCGTTGCCGCCCAGCGCGTACACGTTGCGGCCGAAGCGCGTGTGGTGCAGGACGACGAAGGCGATCACCAGCACGGCCAGGGCGATGACCACCGGGATCGAGACGAACAGTCCTCCCGGGCCGTACAGCCGGGTCTGCGCGATTCCCACCGTCGTGGGGTCGCTGATCGTGATGGATTCGGTGCTGATCGTGTAGCAGAGCCCGCGGGCGAGGAACATGCCGGCCAGGGTGACGATGAACGGCTGGATCTCGAAGGTGTGGATGATCCAGCCCATGAGCGTCCCGCTCCCGGCGCCGACGAGCAGGACCAGGGGGATGACGGTGGCCAGGGGCCAGCCGTGCGACTCGACCAGCCAAGCGGTGAGCATGGTCGACAGGGCCACCATGGAGCCGACGGACAGATCGATGCCGCCGGTGAGGATGACGAAGGTCGCCCCGACCGCGACGACCAGGAGGAATCCGTTGTCGATCAGCAGGTTCAGTACGACTTGCGCCGAGAGGAAGCCCTCGTAGCGCACCGATCCGACGCTGAACATGACGGCCAGCAGGACAGCCGTGACGATCAGTGGGATACGGGTGCGGGTGCGCGGGGACACGGTCGCGAAGGGGCGGGTGAGGTGCGCGGCGGCGCTCGCGATGCCGGTACTCATGCGCGTACCTCCTGCTGCAGCGGGGCGGCGCCCGCCGTGGTGTGGGATCGGGGAGTGGTCGTCCTGCGGCGGCGCAGGACCTTGGCCCGGAAGACCGGGGCCTGCACGAGGCAGACGACGATGACGACGAAGGCTTTGAAGACGAGGGTGGTCTCGGGTGGGACGCCGAGGGTGTAGACGGTGGTCGACAGGGTCTGGATGATCAGGGCGCCCAGGACGGTGCCGCCGAGGGAGAAGCGTCCTCCGGTCAGTGCGGTGCCGCCGACGACGACGGCGAGGATCGCGTCGAGCTCGATCCACAGGCCGGCGTTGTTGCCGTCGGCGCTGGAGACGTTGGAGCTGATCATCAGTCCGGCGACGGCGGCGCAAAGGGCGCTGAAGACGTAGACCAGGGCGAGCAGGCCGCCGGCCCGGATGCCGACCAGGCGGCTGGCCGCGGGGTTGCCGCCGACGGACTCGATCAGCAGGCCGAGTGCGCTGCGGCGGGTGACGAAGGCGGTGAGCGCGACGAGGGCGGCCGCCAGGAGGACGGCGAACGGGAAGGTCAGCCAGTAGCCCCCGCCGATCATTTTGTAGGGGGCGCTGGTCACCGTGACGATCTGGCCGTCCGTGATCAGCTGAGCGACGCCGCGGCCCGCGACCATGAGGATCAAGGTGGCCACGATGGGCTGCACCCCCAGCCCGGACACCAGGAAGCCGTTGGCCAGGCCCAGCACGAGGGCGACGCCGAGCGCGAGGGCGACGGCCGTGAGCATGGTGGCGACGCTGCCGGGATGCGCGGCGGTGGAGATGTGCCCGCAGGCGAGGGCGCCGGCGATGGCGACGGTGGAACCCACCGAGAGGTCGATCCCGCGGGTGGCGATGACCAGGGTCATGCCGAGCGCCACCAGGATGAGTGGCGCACCGAACTGCAGGATGTCGATGAGGCTGCCGTAGAGATGGCCGTCGCGTACGCGGACGGAGAAGAAGTCGTGGTGGAACGCGAGGTTACCGAGGAGCAGGGCGAGCAGGATGAGCGCGGGCCACAGCAGACGGTGGCCGGCCAGCCGTCTCCCGATCGCGGCGGCCGCCTCGGACTTGGGGGGCTGGGTGGTCATGAGTCCGTTCCGGTGGCGATGGTCGTGAGGAGGCGTTCGGGCGTGACGGTGTCGTCGTTCACGAGGGTGGCCACCATGCGGTGGTCGCGGAGCACGGCGATGCGGTGGCTCAGGCGCAGGACCTCTTCGAGTTCCGCCGAGATGAACAGCACGGCGGTGCCTTCGCCCGCCAGGCGGGCCACGAGTTTCTGGATCTCCGCCTTGGCCCCGATGTCGATGCCCCGGGTGGGTTCGTCGAGGATCAGGAGCCGGGGTGCGGTCAGCAGCCAGCGGGCGAGGAGGACCTTCTGCTGGTTGCCTCCGCTGAGGTGGCGCACCTGGGCTTCGGGGTCGGCGGGGCGGATGTCCAGGGCCTCTGTCCAGTGCCGCGCCAGTTCGTCCTGCTTCGCACGGGCCAGCGGCCTGGTCCAGCCGCGGGCGGCCTGCAGGGCGAGGACGATGTTCTCGCGGACCGTGAGCTCGCCCACCAGTCCCTCGGACTTGCGGTTCTCGGAACAGAACGCGATGCCCCGGGCGATGGCGTGGCGGGGGCTGCGCAGGACCACCTTCTCGCCCTCGATGCTCACTTCTCCGGCGTCCGCGCTGTCCGCGCCGAACAGGAGGCGCGCCACCTCGGTGCGGCCCGAGCCCAGGAGGCCGGCCAGTCCGATGACCTCGCCGGGATGGATGTCAAGGTCGTACGGTTCGATGGAGCCCGTACGGGTCAGCTGTCGGGCCTGGAGGAACGGCTCGCCGGCCGCCCGTTCGGCCGCTTCCTCGGGGGCACGGCCGGACAGCTGGTCGAGGGTGGCCAGTTCTCCGCCGATCATGCGCTGTACCAGCGTCACCGGCGTGAGTTCCCCGATCGGGTACTCGCCTTCCAGCCGGCCGTTGCGCAGGATGGTGACGCGGTCGCAGAGGTCGAATACCTGGTCGAGGAAGTGCGTGACGAACAGGATGGCCACACCGCGGTCCCGCAGGCGCCGCACCAGGGTGAAGAGCTGGGCGACCTCCTCGCGATCCAGGCTGGAGGTGGGTTCGTCCAGTACGAGCACCTTCGCCGAGACGTCCACCGCCCGGACGATGGCGACCAGTTGCTGCACCGCCAGGGAGTGCGAATCGAGCAGACTGGTGACGTCCAGACCGAGGTCGAGTTCCGTCAGCAGCTCTGCCGCCCGCCGCCGCATCGCGGACCAGTGGATGAGACCGAACCGGCGCGGTTCGCGCCCGATGAGGATGTTCTCGGCTACCGAGATGTTCGGGCAGAGGTTGACCTCCTGATAAACGGTGCTGATTCCGGCCTGTTGTGCCTGGAGGGGGTCCCTGAACGCGTGGGGCCGGCCGTCCACGAGGATGGCGCCGCCGTCGGCGGGGTGGACACCGGTGAGTACCTTGATCAAGGTGGACTTCCCGGCGCCGTTCTCGCCCATCAGGGCATGCACCTCACCGGGGAAGAGGCGCAGGGCGACTCCGTCGAGCGCGAGCACGCCCGGGAACCGCTTGCGGATGCCGTGGGCTTCCAGGACCGGCCGCGGGCCGCCGGCGCCCGTGGCCGGCGGGGTGGACGGATGCGTCATCCGCCCTCCTCTCATGTGTGGGGTGGTGGAGCGGGCTCCGGAGGGTGAAGGAGGCACCGGAGCCGGGCCTCCTCCGGCACCAAAACCTGTCGCGTCAGTAGTTCCGGGACGGCAGGGCGGCCGCAGCCTTGTCCTGCGGGAAGACGCCCTCCTGGGTCTCGACCCGGGTCGGCACGCTCTCCCCCGCCACGACCTTCTTGGCCAGCTCCATCAGCTGGTCGCCGAGCATCGGGTTGCACTCCACCACGACGTTGATCTTGCCCTCGGTCATGGCGACGAAGGCGTCCTTGATTCCGTCCACCGAGATCACCTTGATGTCCGTACCGGGCTTCTTGCCGGACTCCTCGATGGCCTGGATGGCGCCGAGGGCCATGTCGTCGTTGTGGGCGTAGAGGACGTCGATGTCCTTCTGGGACTTCAGGAACGCCTGCATGACCTCCTTGCCCTTGGCGCGGGTGAAGTCGCCCGTCTGCGAGGCGACGATCTTGAACTTGCCGTCGGCACGGATGGCATCGGCGAAGCCGGCCTTGCGGTCGTTGGCGGGTGCTGAGCCCGTGGTGCCCTGGAGCTCGACGATGTTGACCGGGCCCTGTTCGTTCGCGTACGCGCCGGTCAGCCACTCGCCCGCGGACTTGCCCTCCTTGACGAAGTCCGAGCCCAGGAAGGTCTTGTAGAGGGAGGTGTCCTTGGTGTCCACGGCCCGGTCGGTGAGGATGACCGGGATGCCCGCGTCCTTGGCCTCCTTGAGCACCGTGTCCCAGCCGGACTCCACGACCGGCGAGAAGGCGATCACATCGACCTTCTGCTGGATGAAGGTGCGGATCGCCTTGATCTGGTTCTCCTGCTTCTGCTGCGCGTCGGAGAACTTGAGCTCGATCCCGGCCTTCTTCGCCGCCTCCTGGACGGACTTGGTGTTGGCGGTACGCCAACCGCTCTCGGCGCCGACCTGGGCGAAGCCCATGGTGATCGTGCCGCCGGAGCCCGTCTTGGCCCCGGAGGCCGGGGCGGAGGTGGGACCCTCGGTCGAGCAGGCGGTCAGCGCCGAGGAGGCGAGAAGGGCGACGGTGAGGACGAGGGCTGCTCTGCGAGCCATGACGGGTGTCCTTTCGGGGGCTACGGACGAGGCTCCGCACGGCCGGTGCCGGGCTGCGCCCGTGGTCATGGGCGTGGCGGGGCCGGGGCGGGGGCCGGGGGCGGGGGCGGGGGGGGGGCGATAGGAGCGGGATGCCCGTGAGGGGGCGCCGTCGCATTGTGAGCGCTAACAAGCCGGGTTCTCAACCCCTTTGCGCGCGTTACCTGTCCGTTACCGCGTCACGTGCGACAACAACGCGGACTCCATCCGTTCGCGCGACCATCGACCCCGCCTACCCGAATCGGAGACCTCAACCCGCCTCGCGTCAAAGGCATATCGAGCCGCGGCCCCGTATACGAAGGCCGCCGCACCATGAGGGTCTCCCACATGATCCACGCAGACCCCTTGCCTCTCGACATTGTTAGCGCTCACACTGCAAGCTCATCGGATCCTCCGCCGACCGCCAGGATGGTCGGGACGGCATCTCCGGCTGCCGGGCCGCGCCGCGTGCCGCCCACGGCTCCTTCGAAAGGCACTCTGTTGACGTCACCCCATCTCCTCGCGCCCGCCCCTCCTTCCGAGGAATCGGAGCAGTACACGGTCGGTGTCGACTTCGGCACCCTGTCGGGTCGCGCCGTGGTGGTACGGGTTCGCGACGGTCAGGAGCTGGCCGCGGCGGTCCACCCCTACCGGCACGGCGTCATCGACCGATACCTGCCGCAAGGCGGTGCGCCGCTGCCTCCGGACTGGGCCCTGCAACACCCCCAGGACTGGCGGGACGTACTGCGTCGCGCCGTCCCGCAGGCCCTGGCGGCGGCCGGGATCGATCCCGCCGCGGTGATCGGCATCGCCACCGACTTCACCGCCTGCACCGTCCTGCCCACGCTGGCCGACGGGACTCCCCTCTCCGAGACCGAGCTCGCCGGACGGCCCCACGCGTGGCCCAAGCTGTGGAAGCACCACGCCGCCCAGTCCCATGCCGACCGCATCAACGAACTCGCCCAAGCCCGCGGGGAGAAGTGGATCGCCCGCTACGGCGGCCGGATCTCCGCCGAGTGGCAGTTCGCGAAGGCGCTCCAGGTCCTGGAAGAAGACCCGCTCGTCTACGAAAGCTGCGCCCGGTGGATCGAGGCCGCCGACTGGATCGTGTGGCAGCTCACCGGAACCGAGTCCCGCAACGCCTGCACCGCCGGATACAAGGGCATCCACCAGGACGGCGCCTACCCGAGCGAGGAGTACCTGGCCGCGCTGAACCCCCGGTTCGCCGACTTCGCACGCACCCGCCTCGAATTCCCCCTCTCCGCTCTGGGATCACGAGTGGGCTCGCTCAGTACGGAGGCGGCAGCGTGGACAGGCCTGCGCCCCGGCATCGCCGTGGCCGCGGGCAACGTCGACGCCCATGTCACCGCGGCGGCGGCCCAGGCAGTCGAGGACGGACAACTGCTCGCCATCATGGGGACCTCCACCTGCCACGTCGTGAACTCCCCCGTCCTCGCCGACGTCCCCGGCATCTGCGGCGTCGTGGCCGGCGGGATCGTCGAGGGAACCTACGGCTACGAGGCCGGCCAGAGCGCGGTCGGCGACATCTTCGCCTGGGTACTGGACCAAGGCGTCCCGCCGGACTACCTCGCCGAGGCCGCCGACCGCGGCGAGGACCTGCACACCCTGCTGACCCGGAAGGCCGCCGGCCAGCCGGTCGGCGGCCACGGACTGGTCGCCCTCGACTGGCTGAACGGCAACCGTTCGGTCCTCGTCGACCACCACCTCTCCGGAGTCATCGTGGGTCTCACCCTCGCGACCCGCCCCGAGGACGTCTACCGCGCACTGCTCGAAGCCACCGCGTTCGGCACCCGCGTCATCGTGGAGGCCCTGGAAGCAGGCGGCGTACCGGTCCACGAGTTCATCGTCGCCGGCGGACTGGCCAAGAACGAACTGCTGATGCAGATCTACTCCGACGTGCTGCGCCGCCCCGTATCCCTGGCCGCGTCCAACCAGGGCCCCGCCCTCGGGTCGGCCATCCACGCCGCCGTAGCCGCCGGCGCGCACGGCGACGTACGGACGGCCACCGCCGCCATGGGCCGCCGGCTGCCGGCCGTCTACCTGCCCGACGCCACCCGGGCCGAGGCGTACGACGCCCTCTTCGCCGAATACCGGCTCCTGCACGACCACTTCGCCACGGGGGGCCTGCTGCACCGCCTCAGACACATCCGCGACACGACCCACACCGCGGACTGACCCCCGCCCCGTTGTCCGTTCCCGCATTCCCACCCGCCCGCCGCCCTCACCACCGTTGCGGGACGTCACCTTCAGGAGTCCATGTGCCCAGCCGAACATCCCCCGCCCAGGAAATCTGGTTCCTCACCGGCAGCCAAGGCCTGTACGGGGAGGAGACGCTGAAGCAGGTCGCCGAACAGTCGCTGCAGATCGCCGCCGCGCTGGCCGACGCCTCCGACATTCCCGCGCGCGTGGTGTGGAAGCCGGTACTGACCGACGCCGACGCCATCCGCCGGGTGTGCCTCGACGCGAACGCCGACGACCGGTGCATCGGGCTGACGGCCTGGATGCACACCTTCTCGCCGGCCAAGATGTGGATCGCCGGACTGGACGCGCTGCGCAAGCCGTTGCTGCACCTCCACACCCAGTCGAACGTGGCCCTGCCCTGGGACACCATCGACATGGACTTCATGAACCTCAACCAAGCTGCCCACGGAGACCGCGAGTTCGGGCACATCCAGACCCGTCTGGGCGTACCCCGCAAAACGGTGGCCGGCCACGTCACCGATCCCGAGACGAGCGCACGCGTCGCGATCTGGGCACGGGCGGCCGCCGCACGATCCGAACTGGCCACCCTCAAGGTCGCCCGCTTCGGCGACAACATGCGCGACGTGGCCGTCACCGAGGGCGACAAGGTCGAGGCCCAGCTGCGCTTGGGCGTCTCCGTCAACACCTACGGCGTCAACGACCTGGTGAAGGTCGTCGACAGCGCGGACGAGACCGACGTGGCTTTGCTCGTCGAGGAGTACGCCGACCTGTACGACCTGGCGCCGGAACTGCGACCGGGCGGCGAACGGCACGACGCGCTGCGTTACGCGGCCCGCATCGAAGCCGGCCTGCGCACCTTCCTCCAAACGGGCGGCTTCGGGGCCTTCACCACCAACTTCGAGGACCTGGGCGGACTGCGCCAGCTGCCCGGCCTCGCGGTCCAGCGGCTCATGGCCCAGGGGTACGGCTTCGGAGGAGAGGGCGACTGGAAGACCGCCGTCCTGCTGCGCGCCCTCAAGGTGGCTGCCGCCGGCCTCCCGGGCGGCACCTCCTTCATGGAGGACTACACCTACGACCTGACACCCGGCAACGAGCTCATCCTCGGCGCGCACATGCTGGAAGTCTGCCCCACCATCGCCGCCTCCAGGCCCAGCTGCGAGATCCACCCCCTCGGCATCGGCGGGCGGGAGGACCCGGTGCGGCTGGTGTTCGACGCGGCACCCGGCCCGGCCGTGGTGGTCGGGCTCGCCGACCTCGGCGACCGCTTCCGCCTGATCGCCAATGACATCGACGTGGTGGCACCCCCTCACCCGCTGCCCGCACTGCCCGTCGCCCGCGCGGTCTGGCGGCCCCGCCCCGACCTGCGGACCTCCACCGAATCCTGGCTGACGGCCGGAGGACCGCACCACACCGTCCTCAGCACCGCCCTGACCTCCGACCACCTCGACGACCTGGCGGAAATGCTCCGCCTGGAGCTCGCCCTCATCGACGAGGCCACCACCCCGAAGCAGTTCCGGCGCGATCTCCGCTGGAACCAGGCCTACCACCGGCTGGCACTGGGACTGTGAACCAGTTGAAGCCCGGCACGGTCCGCGCATCCTGGCACCGGCCGCGACCGTCCACATCACGGCCGTGGAGCAGTGGCCGGCCGCCTGTCCGAGCGGCGACTCGCTGCGAGCGCGATAGACGACTGACCGCCCCGGTGCACCGGGGAACGGCGGCCACCGGGCCGGCGAACCCACGCGGTCACAGCACTACCGGGCCGGCAGGCGAGTGGGATCGGCGATGATCTCTCGGACGGTCGACCAGGCCGCGCCCAGCACCGGTCCGCGGCGCCCCAGGGCGGAGGGTCGTACCGCCTCCGGGGTCCAGGGCCGGACGGTGATCCGGGCGGCCAGTTCGGCGCGTATGGACGGGAGGAGCCAGTCGGCGAGTTCGGCGTAGGCGCCGCCCAGAACGAGGCCGTCCGGGTCGATCAGGTTCACCGCCGAGGTGAGGGCGAGGCCCAGGGCCCGTCCTGCGCGGTCCAGGGCGCGCAGGGCCGCCGCGTCCCCGGCTCCCGCCCGCTCGGCCAGCAGGGCCACCGGGTCGCCGACGCGCCCCAGCCCGGCCTCGCGCAGCACGGCCGCTTCGCCCGCGTACTGCTCCAGGCAACCGCGCGCCCCGCAGGCGCAACGGGCGCCCTCCGGGTGGACGGGCAGGTGGCCGAGTTCGCCCGCGAAGCCGCGGGCGCCCCGGAACAGCTGCCCGCCGATGACCAGTGCGGCACCGATTCCGGCCTCGGCGGAGACGTGTACGAAGGTCCCGGCGGGGTTTCCCTGGTACCACTGCTCGGCCAGCGCCCCGAGGTTGGCTTCGTTCTCCGGCTCGGGCGCGGTGTCGGGGTCGGGCCAGTGGTCGGCGGGGCGGAGGGCTTGCCAGCCGAGGTTGGGAGCGTTCGCGACCAGTCCGCCCGGCTCGTTCGGCACCACCCCCGGCACGGCCAGGACGCGGCCCTCGACGCGCAGGCCGAGGGCCGCGGCCTCGGACTCCGCCTCGGCGCCCAGCGCGGCGGCCTCCGCCAGCACCTCTCCGGCCGGCCGGCCCGCGTTGGCCCGCTCCACGCGA
Organism: Streptomyces subrutilus; assembly: GCF_001746425.1. GTDB lineage: Bacteria > Actinomycetota > Actinomycetes > Streptomycetales > Streptomycetaceae > Streptomyces > Streptomyces subrutilus_A. Next base: position 212,521 of record NZ_MEHK01000001.1, read on the forward strand.
CGCCAGACCCGGGGTTCACCGCGCAGGTCCACGACGCACGCGGCGAGACGGGTGACGCCGATCTCCAGACCGAGGCCCGCGGGACCCCGATCGTTCAGGGCCAGCGCCCGTCCCGGGCGGCCGACCCGTCCGCTGGGCGCGGTCTCCGTCTCGGTCAGCGCTCCTCGACCGATGAGCTCGTCGGCCATGGAGGAGACGGCCGGCCTGGTCAGGCCCGTGTGCCCGGCCACGTCCGCCCGGGAGAGGGGGCCGTGCGCGGCGACCACGCCGATCACCACCGCGAGGTTCCGCCGGCGCATCCCCTGCTGCGAGGCGGGCGCGGCCTCCGCGCCCCCGCTCCCCCTGCCGGTCCCCGTCATCGGCCCGACCCTCCTATCGCTCTCCCGGCATGACCTCCTGCAAGGCCCCCGCCCGCCGCAGCGTACTGGTGATCCGTTCGAGCGTGTCGTCGTCACGGGGTACGGGCTCCAGTACCCGGCCCTCGGCGGTCCGCCAGCGCCGGGCGACGGCATCGGCAGGCTCACCGGTGAGCAGTGCGGCGGCCTGGGCGGCGGCCCCGAGCGCGACCAGTTCCCGGGCCTCGGGCACCTGGACCGCTCGCCCGGACAGTCGCAGGACGGTCCTCTGCCAGGCCCTGCCGCGGGCTCCGCCGCCGATCAGCAGGAGTGGTTCGCCGGGGGCGGGGCTCTCGCCTCCGGCGCGCAGCACGTCGTCCAGGGCCGCGAGCAGGGCGTGGGCGGCGCCGTCGTAGGCGGCCTGGAGCAGCTGGCCCGGCGTCGTGTCGTGGCGCAGGCCGTGGACCAGGCCGGAAGCACCCGGGAGGTCGGGGGTGCGCTCGCCGTCCAGGTAGGGAAGCACCACCGCCGTGCCGCCTCCCTCGACGTCCTCCCGGTCGCGGCCGACGAGGGCGGCGAAGCGATCGACGGCGAGGGTGCAGTTGAGCGTGCAGGCGAGCGGCAGCCAGCCGCCGAGGGCATCGGCGAAGCCGGCGACGGTTCCGCCCGGGTCGGCGGGCCTGGTCCGGCCGACGGCGTAGACGGTGCCGGAGGTACCGAGGCTCAGCACCGGACGTCCGGGGGTCAGGCCCAGCCCGAGGGCGGCGGCCATGTTGTCACCGGTCCCGGTCGCCACCAGTGCGCCCCTGCGCAGCGGCATCCCGGCTCGGACGACACCCGCCCGGGCTCCCGGCGGGAGGACCTGCGGCAGCAGCCCGGGGTCGAGGCCGATCCAGCCGAGGACGTCCTGGTCGTAACCGTCCGGGCCCCACCAGCCGGTTCCCGACGCGTCACCGCGGTCCGTCACCGCCTCACCGGTCAGGCGCTCCGTCAGGAAGTCGTGGGGAAGCCGGACGGCCGTGACGCGGTCGGCGGCGGCGCGCTCGTTCGTGTGCAGCCAGGCCCACTTGGCGGCCGTGAAGGCGGCCGTGGGGACGCTTCCGGTGCGGCGGGCGAGCTCTGCCGCACCGAACGCGGCTGCGAGTTCGGCGGCCTGCGGGGCGGAGCGGACGTCGTTCCAGAGCAGCGCCGGGCGCACCGGCCGTCCGGCCGCGTCGAGGGTGACCAGGCCGTGCTGCTGGCCGGCGATCGAGCAGGCGGCGGCGCGATCCGCCCAGCCGGTGCCCGCCATGGCCTCGCCGAGCGCCCGCCACCACTGTTCGGGGTCGCTCTCGCGTCCGGCGCCCGCGCTGACGGCGTGAGCGGCGCGGCCCTCGCCCAGGACGGCGCCGGTGTCCAGGTCGACGGCGAGGGCCTTGGTGGCCTGGGTCGAGCTGTCGACACCGATCACGACACGCTGAGCAGACATGCGTTCCTCCGGTGGGGTTCCTTCTGGCATGTCCGCATACTAATTTGTTCTTCGCCATTACAAATAGCCCTCGGCCCCAGATCCGGAGCGCCTCTTGACCAGCGACCCGCTTGTCCCCACCCCCGCGCACAGGTTCACCTTCGGCCTGTGGACCGTCGGCTGGCAGGGCCGGGACCCATTCGGCGATGCCACCCGACCCGCCCTCGACCCCGTCGAGAGCGTGGAGCGGCTAGCCGGGCTCGGCGCCTACGGCGTCACGTTCCACGACGACGACCTGATCCCCTTCGGCGCCGGCGAGGCCGCCCGCGAGCAGGCGGTCAAGCGCTTCCGCACCGCACTCGACACGGCCGGGCTGAAGGTCCCGATGGCCACCACCAACCTCTTCACCCACCCGGTGTTCAAGGACGGCGCCTTCACCGCGAACGACCGGGACGTGCGCCGGTACGCGCTCCGCAAGACGATCCGCAACATCGACCTGGCCGTGGAACTCGGCGCCTCGGTCTACGTCGCCTGGGGCGGCCGCGAAGGCGCGGAGTCGGGCGCGGCCAAGGACGTGCGCTCCGCCCTCGACCGACTGAAGGAGGCCTTCGACCTGCTGGGCGAGTACGTCGAGTACCAGGGATACGACCTGCGCTTCGCGATCGAACCCAAGCCCAACGAGCCGCGCGGCGACATCCTGCTGCCCACCATCGGCCACGCCCTGGCGTTCATCAACGAGCTGGAGCGGCCCGAGCGGGTCGGCCTCAACCCGGAGGTCGGCCACGAGCAGATGGCCGGGCTGAACTTCCCGCACGGCATCGCCCAGGCCCTGTGGCACGACAAGCTGTTCCACATCGACCTCAACGGCCAGACGGGCATCAAGTACGACCAGGACCTGCGCTTCGGTGCGGGCGACCTGCGCCAGGCCTTCTGGCTGGTCGACCTGCTGGAGTCGGCCGGCTACGACGGCCCCCGTCACTTCGACTTCAAGCCGCCGCGCACCGAGGACTCCGCCGGCGTCTGGGCTTCGGCGGCCGGCTGCATGCGCAACTACCTGATCCTGGCGGAGCGTGCCCACGCCTTCCGGTCCGATCCGGAGGTCCGGGCCGCGCTCGCCGCCTCCCGGCTGCCCGAACTGGCCCTCCCGACCGCCGCGGACGGCCTGGCCGGGCTGCTGGCCGACCCGTCCGCCTTCGACGAGTTCGACGTCGACGCCGCCGCCCGCCGCGGCATGGCCTTCGAGCAGCTGGACCAGCTCGCCCTCGAACACCTCCTCGGCGCCCGCTGAGCCGCAGCGCCCCGGAGCCGGGCCGTGGCGTTCCACGGCCCGGCTCCGCTACGCCTTGACCGCCGGTACAGGATGAGGAACCCCAGCCGATGCCCGGCTGGGGTTCCTCGGTGCGGTGAGCGTGGGTCAGCAGGTGGAGCTGCCCACGCCATGAACCGCTCGGCTGCACGTCGGCGGAACGCACCACATCGCGAGCGCCGTGGTTCAGACGGGTCAGCGCTGCAGGGTGAGCAGACCCGGCCGGTACGGCAGCTTCAGGTAGTCGGTGTTCTCCGGTGTGGTGGTGGGGAGGCCCTGATAGAGGAACTGCAGGTTGCAGGGATCGATGGTCATGGTCTGGTCGGGGTTGTTGCGGACCAGGTCACCGTGGCTGACGCCCTTGGCCCAGGTGGAACCGCTGTTGGCCTGACCCGCGAAGGGGCTGCTCTCGCTGCCGGCCTGGACGGTCCACGGACCGTTCAGGCTGGAGGCGGTGAACGAGCGGAAGTAGCGGTTCGAACCCTGCGCCTCAACGATCATGAGGTACTGGTTCCGGCCCTGGACCTTGTAGACCTCCGGCGCCTCGAACAGAAGGTCCGTCGCGTCGCTCATGACCGTCGTGTACGAGGAGCCGAAGTTGCCCGGGAAGTTCCCGATCGGCATGCTCGCCCGGTAGATCTTGCCGTTGTCGGCGGCGAAGAACAGGTACATGTTCTGGTCATCGGCGATCATGGTCGGGTCGATCGGGGCGTCCCTCCGGTCCCCGGGTCCCACGGGGAGGCTGCCGGTGAACAGCGGCTGCGCGGCGGACCAGCCGTTGGGGTTGGTGGGGTCGCTGGAGGTGCGGTAGTAGAGCGGCCACTGACTCCACTGGGACACCATCACCCAGACGTCCTTGGGCGCGAAGTAGAACAGTTCGGGCGCCACCGCGGGTTCGTTCATCCTGGTCTGGGTGGCCGCCCCCATGTCCGACCAGTTCGTGAAGGGGCTGAACGCCGCCGAGCCCCACGCCGTTCCGTTGGAGGTGGTCGCGTAGACCAGGCGCTTACCGTTGTACGTGGTGGTGGAGAAGTCCTTCAGGGCCAGCTGCCCGTTCGCCGGTTGCGCCAGCGGACCCGTCGAGGTCCACCGGTAGGCCGACGGAAGAGCACACGCGTTGCTCACCCCGGACAGGCCGGTCCACTTCTGGTTGCTGCCACCGTGGCACGACCAGGTCTGCACCCCCGTGCCGTTGGCCGTGCCCCAGCCCGAGACCTCCAGACACAGCCCGGACCGCACGCCGACGATCGTGCCGTCGGAGTTCACCCGCCACTGCTGGTTCTCACTACCGTTGCACGTCCAGATCTGCACCGGGGTCCCGGACGTGGTGGCGCCGCCCCGGACATCCAGGCACTTGTTGCCGTACACGGTCAGCTGGCTGCTGTCCGTCAACGTCCACTGCTGGTTGATTCCACCGTGGCAGTCCCAGATGTGCACGTTTGCGCCGTCGGACTGGCTGAAGCCCGCCACATCGAGACAGCGGCCGGAAGCAACACCGCGCAAGTCGCTGGTGGTGGCCGCCTGAGCCGGGCCGGCGACGAGCAGCGCCGCCAACGCGGCCAGGGCCGCGACCGCGGCGGCGAGCACCGCGGACAGGCGGCTGCGGCTGGAACTTTGTCTGCGCATGTGAGATCTCCTTTGTGACCGGATGAGCTGTCACACGGTTTGGGCAGGGGCGACCTGCCCTCGGCACCTGCGGATCCGGCCGCACGGCGCGGCGCAGCGGCGACAAGGTGTGGCCCCTGAGGGTGGTGGGGGACGACGGAGGATTGTTAGCGCTAACAATTTGCAGCTCGCACATGAGCGTTGGAGGCAGGAGACCAGGGGCCTGAGTGACTGTCAAGATTTTCTGCAAGAATCCGTCGGATCACTGAAACAACATCAGGACGGTCAACTGCAAGGGGAGCTGATGAAGTCGAGGCCCAGCAAACGACCTCGACCCGTACCGGGACCGCACTGCCCACCTGAAGCCAAACGGCTCTGGCCGCGGACTGGGGCGGCCTGGAAGGGCGCGTGGTCGCGGATCATGACCCAGAGGACATTGCGGCGGCGCCGAGCGAGGGTGAGAACTGCTCGCTGTACCCTTTGCCTTCCTTCCCCTTCCGGTCTCATTACGCCTTGGAGACCGGGCAGAAGAATACGCTGACCTGCGCGGAGAGGTAGAGGTCCCGCTGGAGGCCGCGGTGGTAGCGGCGGCGTCCGCGCAGGTTCCCGCTGGCCGTCCCGGAGTCCCAGGGGACGGGTGCCAGGCGGGCAAACGCGGGCAGGCGGTCGGGGCCGGCAAAGGCGGTGAGTTCACCGCCGGTCGCGGCGACGAACTCCGCTCCAAGAGTGCGTTCCATGCCGGGCATCGCGAGGATGACCTCGGCGTCCTGGTGCCGGCGGAACCGGGTCTCGGTTCGGCCGTCGAGTTCGGCCGCTTCGTCGCTGTGGGCGGCTACCGAGCGGGCGACGAGCTCGGTGCCCAGCTCTTCGCCTCGCGGGGCGGTCATCTGGTTCTGGGCAGCTTCCACGGCCCGGGCTGCGAGCGCGGCCGCCCCGCCGACCTTACGGTTACGGAGCCATGCCCTCCAGCCGCCGGACACCCATGCGGCGGATCGTGGCCGGGGTCCGGTAGGCGGTCAGCAAGATGGCGGGGCCCTCCTTCGTCAGGTCCAGGGCCCGTTCCAGTACAGGGAAGAACTCCAGGAGCTGGGCCCCGCAGGCGGTTGATCCGACGGCTCCGGTCGTGGACCACGCCCAGACGCCGTGCAGTGAGAACCCGCAGGTCGAGGGCAATGTCGTCGCCGGGCCGGAACATGCTCACGCCGCGGCGGACGCGGGCCTGGTCCGCGATGACGAAGGCGTCGCGGGCGTCGGTCTCGTCCTCGCCCCGGTAGGTGGTGGGCGCCTGGTGGGCGGCCCGGCCTGTGAGGTATGCGACGGGCTGGCCGTGGTGGAGGAGGAGACCGGGCAGTTCTGTCTCGTCGTTCATGACGCAGCGGGACAGCTCGGGCACGATTCCCTCCGCCAGCTCGGCGTCACACTGTTCCCGCAGCCGACGTCCTCTTACAAGCGACCGAGTCGCGTCGCCGTGGGACCCTCGGCCGGCTGCTGGAACCGACCGCGGCGTGGGGCACAGAACTGGCGCGCCGGGCCGCCGCACTGACGGCGGAGATCCGGTACGCGATCACGTCGACGTCTTCCAGGCCCTGGTCGAACGGCGGGGTCGAGTCGAAGCCGACCACGCCGAGGGTGTGCGAACTGCGGGTGACCAGAACACGGGCAGCGGGGTCGGTCCGGTGGTCCAGCTCCCGGAATTTCCGCGCACATCCGCTCCCGCACGCCGGACGTATGCCCCGACAGCGATCCGAACAGACCCTTGACGGACCACTTGTGAGCGTTAACACTCAGGTATCGCCAGGCCGGAGCCGCCGCGAACCCGGACTTCACACAGTGCGAGGAAACGACTCCGGGTCGGCCCCGCTCGACCGCTTCCGGGTTCTCCCAACCGGGTCACACCGTGCCGGTCGCGGAACATCACTGGAGGAACTGTGCGGAAGCTTTCAGCCGGCCTTGTCACCCTGGGCCTGACGCTGTCGCTGGCAGCCTGCGGCCAGAGCGCCAACGGAGCAGGCGAGGGCGGGGGTGGCGGGGAGGCCAAAGGCGGCCTCGTCGGCATCGCGATGCCGACCAAGTCGTCGGAGCGCTGGATCAATGACGGCAACAACATGGTCAAGGAGTTCCAGGCCAAGGGTTACAAGACCGATCTCCAGTACGGTGACAACGTCGTGGAGAACCAGGTCTCCCAGGTGGAGAACATGATCACAAAGGGCGCCAAGCTGCTGGTGATCGCCGCCATCGACGGTTCCTCGCTCACCAACGTGCTACAGAAGGCCGCCGACGCCCACGTCCCCGTCATCTCCTACGACCGGCTGATCCGCGGCACCGAGAACGTCGACTACTACGCGACCTTCGACAACCACAAGGTCGGCGTCCTCCAGGGCAGTTACATCGTCGACAAGCTCGGCCTCAAGGATGGCAAGGGCCCGTTCAACATCGAGCTGTTCGCCGGCTCACCGGACGACAACAACGCCACCTTCTTCTTCAACGGTGCGATGAGCGTCCTGAAGCCGTACATCGACGACAAGAAGCTGGTCGTGCAGAGCGGCCAGACCTCCTTCAATCAGATCGCCATACTGCGCTGGGACGGCGGCCTCGCCCAGTCCCGTATGGACAACCTGCTGAGCAAGTCGTACACCTCCGCACGCGTCGACGCCGTGCTCTCGCCGTACGACGGCATCTCGATCGGCATCATCTCCTCACTCAAGGGCGTCGGCTACGGCGCCGGCCAGCCCATTCCCGTCGTCACGGGCCAGGACGGCGAGCTGGCCTCGGTGAAGTCGATCACCGCGGGCGAGCAGACCCAGACCGTCTACAAGGACACCCGCCAACTGGCCAAGGCAGCAGTCCAGATGGGCGACGCGCTACTGACGGGCGGCAAGCCCGAGGTCAACGACACCACCCAGTACAACAACGGCGTCAAGACCGTACCGGCGCAGCTGCTCCAGCCAGTCAGCGTCGACAAGGAGAACTACCAGAAGGTCCTGGTGGACAGCGGCCAGTACACCGCGGACCAGCTGAAGTAGCCCACGGAGCCCGGCCGACGGGTCGGCGACGACGACACGGCGGTGCGACGCCCGGGAGACCGGCCGATGCCGCACCGCCCCGACGATACGGATGCACAACCATGGCCCGACCCGTTCTCGAGATGCGGTCGATCAGCAAGACGTTTCCCGGCGTCAAGGCCCTCTCCGAGGTCAACCTCACCGTCGCCTCGGGTGAGGTGCACGCCGTCTGCGGTGAGAACGGCGCCGGCAAGTCCACGCTGATGAAGGTACTCAGCGGGGTCCACCCCCACGGCGGCTACCAGGGCGAGATCTACTTCGAGGGCGAGCCCTGCCGGTTCCGGGACATCCGGGCCAGCGAGCAGCGCGGCATCGTGATCATCCACCAGGAACTCGCGCTGGTGCCCTACCTGTCCATCGCCGAGAACATCTTCCTCGGCAACGAGCACGCCACCCGGGGCGTCATCAGCTGGTCCAAGACGCTGACCCACGCCGCCGCACTGATCCGACAGGTCGGACTCGACGAGAGCCCGCACACCAGGATCGCCGATCTCGGCGTGGGCAAACAGCAGTTGGTCGAGATCGCCAAGGCGCTCGCCAAGAAGGTCAAGCTGCTCATCCTGGACGAGCCGACGGCCGCCCTGAACGACGAGGACAGCCGCAAGCTGCTCGACCTGATCCTCGAGCTCAAGGCTCAGGGCATCTCCTGCATCCTCATCTCGCACAAGCTGAACGAGATCGCCCGGGTCGCCGATGCCGTCACCATCCTGCGCGACGGGCGGACCATCGAGACCATCGCGATCGGCCCCGAGGGCATCTCCGAGGAGCGGATCATCCGCGGCATGGTCGGCCGTGACCTGGAACACCGCTACCCCGACCGGCAACCCTACTCGGCACCAGGGGCGGAGATCGGCGAGGTCGCCTTCGAGATCGAGGACTGGAGCGTCCAGCACCCGATCGACCACCGGCGCAAGGTGGTCGACGGCGTCTCGCTCAACGTCCGTCGAGGCGAGATCGTCGGCATCGCCGGCCTCATGGGCGCCGGCCGCACCGAACTGGCCATGAGCGTCTTCGGCCGCTCGTACGGGCGGTGGACCGGCGGCCGGGTGCGGCTGGACGGCCGGGAGATCCGTACCCGGACGGTGCCGGAGGCGATCGGGCACGGCATTGCGTACGTGACCGAGGACCGCAAGCAGCTCGGCCTCAACCTCAACGACGACATCAGCCGGAACATCTCGCTGAGCGCCCTCGGCAAGGTCGCCCGGCGGGGCTGGGTCGACAGGCACGAGGAGGCGCGGATCGCCGAATCGTTCCGGCGGACCATGAACATCAAGGCCCCCTCGGTGTTCGCGGAGACCGGCAAACTCAGCGGCGGCAACCAGCAGAAGGTCGTCCTCAGCAAGTGGATCTTCGCCGAGCCGGACGTGCTGATACTCGACGAACCCACCCGGGGCATCGACATCGGCGCAAAGGCGGAGATCTACACCGTCATCGCCGAACTCGCCGCCCAGGGCAAGGCGGTACTCGTCATCTCCTCCGAACTCCCCGAACTCCTGGGCCTGTGCGACCGGATCTACACCATGGCCGAAGGCCGGATCACCGGTGAGGTCAACCGCGCGGAAGCCACCCAGGAATCCCTCATGCGGCTCATGACCATGAGCGCGGCATACCCCGACAAGCAGGTGTGAGGCATGGCCCAGACCAAGACCACCCCAGACACCACGCCCCGCACACCGCACAGCGGCCAACGACCGTCAGCCGGTGCCGTACTGGCCCGAGTGCTGCGCGGCAACCTGCGCCAGTACGGGATGCTGCTCGCGCTGGCGCTGATCGTGCTGCTGTTCCAGTTCTGGACGGACGGCATCCTGCTCCAGCCGCTCAACATCACCAACCTGATCCAGCAGAACGGCTACATCCTCATCCTGGCCATCGGCATGATGATCGTCATCATCGCCGGGCACATCGACCTGTCGGTCGGGTCGCTCGCCGCCTTCGTCGGGGCGGCCGCCGCGGTGATGATGGTCAAACACCACGCGCCGTGGCCCGTGGCGCTGGTGGCCGCGCTGCTGATCGGGGCTCTCGCCGGAGCCTGGCAGGGCTTCTGGATCGCCTATCTCGGGATCCCCTCGTTCATCGTCACGCTGGCCGGCATGCTGCTGTTCCGCGGTGGGACCCAGATCCTCCTGCAGGGCCAGTCGGTGGCGCCGTTCCCCAAGGGCTTCCAGAACATCAGCAGCGGCTTCCTCCCCGCGGTCGGCCCCCACACCAATTACCACAACCTCACCCTGCTGCTGGGCTTCGTGGTGCTGGCCGTCGCGATCCTGCAGGAGGTGCGCGGACGGCGGCGGGCCGCCTCGTACGGGCTGGAACCCCTCCCGGCCGGGCTCTTCCTGGTGAAGCTCGGCGCGATCACCGCGGCCGTGGTGGCCTTCACGCTGCTGCTGGCCAGCTACCACGGGGTGCCGATCGTTCTGCTGATCCTCGGCGTCCTGCTGGTCGGCTTCGGATACGTGATGCGCAACTCGATCCTCGGCCGGCACACCTACGCCATCGGCGGAAACGAGGCGGCGGCGAGGCTGTCCGGGGTGAAGAGCAAGCGGGTCGTCTTCCTGGCCTTCGTGAACATGGGCGTCCTCGCGGCCCTGGCCGGGATGGTCTTCGCCGCGCGACTCAACGCCGGTACCCCGCAGGCCGGCATCAACTTCGAGCTGGAGGCGATCGCCGCCGCCTTCATCGGCGGCGCCTCCGCGAGCGGCGGTGTGGGAACCGTCATCGGCGCGCTCACAGGCGGTCTGGTGCTGGGCGTACTGAACAACGGCATGTCGCTGGTCGGCGTGGGTACCGACTACCAGCAGGTGATCAAGGGCCTGGTACTGCTGGCGGCCGTCGGCTTCGACGTCTACAACAAGCGCAAGGCCGGAGCCTGACCCTGCCCTGCCCCTCCTCGGTGCCGCCGCCTCACGAGGACGGAGTGCCTCGCCTATCGGGAGCACGCCTCCCGCGGCTCCGCTCGCGCGTCGACGATACGCTCGAAGAAGAACTCGTGCTTGAGGAAGGAGAGGTTGTACTCATGACCCGGGTACGGCGGGATCAGCTGAGCGGCCTGAATCAGCCGCCAGCCCGCCCGGAGCGCCGCCACCCCCGACTCGTACGGCGGCTCGTCGCTGTCGCCCGTGGTGGGCGAGGTGCGGCCCGTGCCGTCGTACGGCACTCGCCCACCTTGACGAGCCCCCCCGCTCTCGCGGCCGTCGGCATCGGCACTGGTGGAGTGCGGACTCTCAGCGCCGGGGGAACAGATCCGCCGAAGGGCGGCATCGTGTCGTTGGTTCCATCGTCTGCTCCTGCGGTGCAGGCACGGGCGATCTCTCACCACGGTTCAACGCGCACACTTACCCAACCGATGGTCCCAGCAGACGCGGACGCGCACGGCGAAACCACGGAAAACCCCGTCGGCAATAGCCAGCCAGCCAGACCTTTGTCACAGGAGGGGCGAGAGGGGCGCCGGTCAAAGGGGTCCGTCAGACCCCCTTGACCGCCCGGTTTGTGTGACCGGTCACGTTAGTTGGCGGCGGGGCGATAATTTTCTGCCTGGTCACCGCGTTTCAGGCCAACGCAGTTGGCGGCTTCTGGCCATGTAGTTGGCGGAGTCGTGGCCGGAACGGCCCACTTCGCAGGCAGATCCGGAGCTCACGTGATCGTTGGCTGCGGATCCGCCATGTCCGTGCCCGACCGCCGACCGTCGTCTCCCTGCGGGGCCGTCTGCCGATCTGTCATTGCCTGTTGCGCCGCACCCTAACGGCGATGGCGTATATGGAGATGATCACGACAATGGCGATCAGGAGCCACAGAGGCGTTGCTGAGGGTATTCCCTTGTAGGCCATATCCGCTCGAACCATCACACTCACCTCACGATGCGGTAGCGGTGAGGGGCTGCTCCTGGGTAGTCGGCCGAGCAGCGCCCCCCGGCTCGACGCTTACCCGCTAACGCCTCCTCCAGACTGCGAGCGTCACATTGGTCGGCAGTGTGGGGCAATGGCGCTGCCTGGTTACGGCGGCGGCCTCCCGGACCGGGACACCTTGAGGGAACTGATGGAGGCCGAGCGCACCCGTGCCTTGCTCGGCATCATGCCGCCCTGGGCGTACTTCCTCCTCAGCCTCGTATGCGCCGCGGGCGTCTGGCTGCCGAACGAGACCGCGGCCACCGCCGTCGCCGTGACCGGCGTCCTCGTCCCCGGTCTTGCACATGATGCTCCGGATCCGCCCGCTCGCCGCGGCCATCCCGGTCTACGACATCGACGACGCAGAGGAATCCGCGGCAGACCCAGACTCCACCCCGGCCGACGAGGCCGCGGCGCAGCACATGACCGCCCGAATGATCGCCGGCGTGATCCGCATCGACTCCGTCGCCACGAAGCCTCGGGACCGGGCCGCAGGACGCGCGGGAACTGGACCGACGCTTGCATCTCCCGGTGGGCCGGCACGGGCAGGAGTTGACCTGGTCATCGGGCCGGGACGGTCGTCGATCCTTGGAGGTGAGCAGGTCCCCTGCTGCGTCACGACGACCGGCCCGGTTATGTGCCGCATACCCCCGGGCGTGCGCCTTCACCTCATGTGCGTCAACTCATCGCGTCGGGCTGACTCCGCACACGTCTGCGGCGGTGCGCAGCCCCCAGGGGACTGTGCACCGCCGCAGCGCTATGTCGTGTCACTTTTCGTGTGCCGCTACCAGCGGTACCAGCGTCCGCTGCCGCCCTTCGGGCGGGCGACGAACCCGATCAGCCACAGCACCAGCACCGCGATCGCGACCCACCAAAGAATCTCCACCGCGAAGCCGGCGCCGAAAAGGATCAGAACGAGCAGAAGAACGAGAAGCAGGGGAACCATAGTTATCAACCTCCGAAACAGCGGTTGCCCCGACCCTTCTCGATCATGCACGCGACATTTACAGGTTTCTTATCCTCGCAGGCGGGCAGTAGTACAGGCCGCCGTGCCGCCGCTACGTCGTCGTGGTGGACTGTCGGCGCTTGGCGCGTTCGACGTGCCGCAGCAGCGGTCGGCGCATTGGATGATCTCGACCTTCCTCGATCGATCGTGGAAGTCGACGGTGCGGTGGCTGGCAGAGGAAGCGACCTCCGGCTCACCGCCTTCGGCTGCGGCGTCGGCGAGCGGGCCGCCGGCCTTCCCGCTCTGGTGCGGCTGGAACGCCGCACGCATCAGCCCGGCCACCGTCACGCGGGCGCCATCGCCCGTACGCATCCGGACAGGCCACGCACTCGGGCAGACTCGGGAGACACCACGGAGCACCGACCGCACGACGCCGATACGTACAACCAGGAGCTGACCGCCACACCAGCACAAGGCGACGACGGCGCGGTTCTCCGCCTTCCAGGCCCTGGCCGGAGTCGGCAGCGACGGCTCCACGGAAGGCTTCAGCAACTGTCGGCTACCCGGGATCCAACGGCCGCGGAAAGGCGGGCGGGGACGGGGGGCTGACGGGGCAGCGGGAGGTAGGCGGCCGCGCGGCTCTTCGCCGCGGTCAGCGGGTCAGATGCCGAACTCCGCCGCCGACAGGCCAAGCGCAGTGCACGCCTCGCGGATGATCTGCTCCTCGGCAGGCTCGATGAAGCCGTCCGCACCCGCGACCACGATGCCGGTCTGGATGACAGCCCGTGCCTCGGTGGGCTTGTTCGCCACCTTGACGACCTCCTGAAGCACCGCCGCCTTGCCCATGACGAAGCCGGCCGAAAGCTGGTCGACGTGCTTGTTGAAACGCTGGCGGAGCTGGTCAGCGGGGAAGTTCTGAAGGACGTCGTTGGTGAGGATGAGCGACTCGACGTGCTGGCGCTCGGCGGGATCGACCTGTCCGTCAGCGGCGGCCACCAACGCGCACATGGCCATGCTGGCGTCCCGGAAAGCGCCGCTCTTCAGCTCCGTCTTCAGCGACGTTAGCTGCGACTTCAGCGCGCTCACGAGCTCGGCCCTGGAACCGCCCCCGGACCGTGTGCCGGACGGCCCATGGCCGCCGGAGCCGCCGCGCACCCCTTGGGCCTGCTGCAGACCTCTGGTCGCCTGGTCCTTGATCCGATCCCACATCGCCACTCGTGCCACCTCAGCTTCTGCCACGTCGTCCCTCGTTGGACACGCATCATCGATCGTGCACCACTCTGCTAACGCCTTCCACACACCGTGAAGTTCCACCACCACGGCTGATGCGACGCCCTCAGCACACATGCCACCCCACGCAGGCGCAGGCCGGAGCGGCACAGCGCGAAGACGAACAAGACGGGAGGCCGGGCAGGACCGGCGCCCCGCCGAGGAGGCCGAGCACCTCCAGGACGTGCCGAGGACCAGAACCACAGACCCGGAAAACATCACCGAGAAGGGCTCGTCGTGCCAGCGCCGGTCGGCGGTGCCGTCGTCGTCGTGGATTGCAGCATGAACTCGGCGAGGGGGCTGCCGTCGGGAAACGTGATGGTGAGCGCATTGGGGATTTGCGCGTAGCAGGCGTCGGCCCGCTCCCAGTCCTCCTCGTCGGCAGCCCGCCAAGCCGCGGGCGGTGCGGGAGCACCACGAGGAGCCTTTGACCCCTCCCCCATAGCCGTGACACCCCGGGCCCCCGAGAGGGCCCGGGGGCGCGAGCGTCACCGCGCGGCGTTGTGGCGACGGGGCGGGCCGCTGCCGGTGGCGCGGGAGGGTGCGTGCCCGGACCTCCGCCAGACGTGACCGGGCGCGGTGCGCCCATCAGCACACCGGCCGCGAGCAGGTTGGGCAGCGGCACGGCGCCTCCTGGGTGGTCAGATAAGTGGGGTGAGGTCGCTGGGGCTGAGGGTGTAGGTCAGTGGGGGGTAGGTGAAGATTGTTTCTTGGTTTTCGCGGCGGCGTAGGGCGTAGAACTCGCGCCTTTGGTCATCGTCGGCCAGGGTGAGGCGCGGGCCCTGGGGGAGGTACGCGTGGCCGTCGTGGAAGCGGAGGAAGGTCTTTGATGTTCGGAAGGTCACGCCCAGCCATGTGTTGTCCGCCGCCGGGACGGGTGTTTCCGCCACGATCTTGTGCCGGAGCCGTCGGTTCGAATCGACGGAGAATGCGACGACGCTGTGGTGGGTCAGGGGAATCTCGAACTTCTCCGCGTCTGATTCCTTTGATTCGAAGACCAGCTTCCGGACCGGGCCCGCCTCGAGGAAACCGTAGCAGGAGAAGACGGCGATGAACGTCCCGTTGGCCAGATCGAGGGCCTGGTCGCAGTGGCTGCCCATGGTCCTGTAGGCGTTCGTGTAGCGCTCGATGAGCGCGTTGTTGAAGCCGGCCGGCAGCCCCGCATGTTCCTGGACCTGCTGGGCCAACCGTTCGTGCACCGGCCCGAAAGGCTGCGCCGGGCTGCCGTATGGAGTGGTGGTGCGGACGAGGGGGACGCCGGAGTCGGCGGCCCCGTCGATTCGGGTGAGTACGGCGCCCTGTCGGCCTTTTCCCACGTCTTCCCAACGCGTCGACGCCGACAGCTCCGCAAAGAGGTCGCCCCCGGCCGGGACCGCGCGCGAGATGATCTCATCCGAGATCCGGGACCCGAGGGGCACGGTAGTCTCCTTCGTTCATGCTGAAGTGGAACGCGTCCCGGTAGTCGATGAAGGACGAGGTCCGGTTCTCCTCCGCGTACAGCCTGCGCAGTTCCGTCATACCCGCCGGTGTGGGCGGTTGCAGCGGCACCAGCTCCCCGGCCGCCTTGAGGAAGGTACGGCCGTTCCGGTGGACGGCCTCGGTGTCCGAGCAGCGCACCACGTACCCCAGGCGGGTCGGCAGCAGCTCGGCGTCCAGCGGCGACGGCCGGATCTCGTGCGTGTACAGCCGGTTGGTGGACAGCGGCATGAAGAACACGGACCCGGGGTGGAGCGTGACCGTGAACTGCGCGGGAAGTCCCGCCCCTTGGGCCGGGTTCTTGAGGCGGAAGCGGAGTCGGGTCAGCCCGCTGACGCCCTTCACCCCGCGGTCGAAGGGGTCCTCGGGCAGGGGCCGCAGCCTGTCGAGCCCGTCGTAGAAGGTGCAGAAGGCCATGATGCCGTTGACAGGCATGTCCTTCGTCTTGTCGGCGTGCGCCGAGATCTTCGCCTTGGACTGCTTGCGCCCCGGCGCCGCAGAGGCGTTGTGGTAGATCTGCGCGAGGACGTGGTTGAGCGGGGCCTGGTCGCGGAAGACGGCGGCAGCCTCCCGGTTCAAGGCCTCGACGATGTGCGTGTCGGCCGGGCCGAAACCCTCCGTCGGCCCCGAGAGGTTCGTCGAGCACCGGAGCAGGCGGAAGTGCAGGTCGTCGTCCCCGCTTCGGGTGACGGGCGTCAGGTAGATCCCGCTGCGATGCGCCGTTCCCGGCTTGGTGGACTCCGTCAACGACTGGAACACGTGCTCCGCGCGGATCCGACCGAAGTGATCCTCGTCGGGATCGAAGAAGCGGCGGTAGTACACGCCGACGCCATGGACGAGCAGGGGGACGCGGCCGATTCCCACGAAGGCCCACGGCCCGCCGCCGTACCCGTGCGACAGCTCCCGGATGACGAACACCCGCGCCGAACCCTCCAGGTGACGATCGCTGACCCCGGAAACATCGCCGCACAGGTACACGGTCTTCCCCGCCAGGCCGGCCGCACCGGAAGCGAGCTCCTCCGGGGTGATCACAGTCCCGAAGAACTCCCTGACCAGGTCCTCGCCGGACAACCCCGAAGGCGCGACCAGGACATTGCCCCCACTCTCGATGCGGGCCTCGGCGGCCGGAGCGGCGGTGGCGCGGGGCGTCGGCCGCCCGTACGGCGGCGAGGCGTCATCCATGGCGCGGCCCTTCGAGGTGGGAACAACTGGTTGACGCTATTGTGCAGGTCCGTACGCCATGAATGACCGCCTCCAGCAGGCCGTGCCGGATACGGCGTAAGCCCGGCGAGGACGAAGTAGAGGTTCTCGTCCATGCGAACGTCGGCAGGGGGTCTCGGTGAGGGCGGCTACCTCGACCCTGACGAGGTGGGGGCAGGCGCGCTTCTTCGGTTCGATCCAGCCCAGTCGTAGTAGCGCGGCCCTTTCGCCCCGGTTCGGCACTCTGCCGGTGCCAGGCCGAGGCAGGCAGGCGGTCGGCCACGGCATCCGCGCGGGCAGTGGTCCGCCCCTCGTTGATCTGCACCCGCCTGCTGCAGGCGACGGCCAGCACGTAGCCGATCGCGCGGGACTCCAGCAGGGCGCGCAGTCCGGGATCCTGACCGTAAGCCTCGTCGCCCCTGTTCTTCCCTCCCGACGGCCGGGCCGTCGAAAGCGGGTCAAGCCGACGCTGAACCATACGTACACAACGCTACGCGGCGGGGTGGCCTGGCCGACTTGCGTGACCGTGCGCAGAGCCGAAGGCGGGAACGGGGCGGATCGACAACGCCGAGGGCGTCCTTGATGTGGAGGAAGCCCCTGATCTCGCCACCGGGCCCGGTGACGACCAAACGAAAAAAGCCACCGAACCTCTCGGTACGACAGAAGCTACTTACGCGTCGGAGTGCTCCGGCAGGGTGAGCCAGTCCGACCAGGAGATCTCTCGGCCGAGGAAGCGCGGTTGCTCGAACGGCCAGTCGGCGGCGATCCACTGCGGTACCAGCTCATCGAGGGCCTGCTCGACCTTGCTGTCCACCAGCTCGTCCACCACCCACCAGGAGATCTCGCCGTCCGCGCCGGCCCTCTCCGGTGGGTCGATGTAGACACAGCCGAGCAGAGCTGTCTCCTCTGCGTCGAAAAGCGCGTAGTTGAAAGACTGGTGTACGGCGATCTCCTTCTCGTGTCGCAACAGGTCGGCCTGGTCGGCCTCGTAGGTCATGGTGGCCGCGGGCCAGCCCCAGGCTGGGCCGTAGATGGTCCACAGCCGCTCGCGCGAACCCATCACAGCCGGATAGTCGAGCGGGGTGTCCGCCTCCCGGATCGGCCGCAGGTGATGACCACTGCCCGGCAGCGGTACCAGGACGGGATGGACGAAGTTATCGGGGAGCCAGCTCATAGCGCCCGACCGTAGCAGCGCGCGGCCGCCGGGCCATCGCCCTGACACCGGACACCGGAGCGGATGGAGCAACTCGCCAAGGTCGGGATGCGGTGGGCGTAGCCGCGTTCACGAGAAGCCGGGCTGGACAGGATGTTCCTGTCCAGCCCGGCTGCTGCGTGGTCAGCCGAAGTCGAGCATGTCCTGGTGCGGAGCTGGCGTACGCGGGGAGGGACTCAACGGGGGCGCGGGGGCGTGGACCTGCTGGGCGGCCTCCCAGCGTGCGATCAGCTCCGCCTTCCAACCCTTCTCCGCAGGCCATGGAACGCCCCATTCGGCGAGCTGGGCACGCGTCCATCCGCCCTTGGGCGTGCGGGCGGCGTCGATCTCTTCAGGTGACGGCAGTACAGACATGTGGGATCAACGAACGACAGGACGTAGGTGTCACCCGCCGACCGGTCAGGGTGTGTCGCCGGTCCAGTCCCCGCAGCGCCGCTCGCCGGGGCGCAGGTCGTACAGGGCTCGGCTGCCGGGGCCGAACTTCCCGATCTCGGTCATCAGCGCGGCGCCGGTCTGGATCTCGTCCCGGCACACGCACCGGAGGTCGATGTCAGCCCGGGCAGGAGCCGGCGCAGAGGGAGCCGATGGTGTAGGTACCTGCGAGATTTCCCTTGTTGCCGGCGGTGGTGCTGCCGATCCGATTCGTGTAATTGACGCTGTGGTAGTAGTGGAACCTGCTACCGGTGCGGTTGTACACGGACCGGGTGTTCGTGCCGGCTCGCATCCATGAACACTGGGAACGGGTGTCGGTGGAGCTCTGGGACCACTGGCATTTCTGTCCGCCCCCGTCCCTCTCCGAGTAGAAGCAGATCCAGCCGGACGCGCAGTTGTCGTAGCCGCTGATCGAGACGTCGTCGGCCTGGGCCGCGGGCGCGAGTGCAAGCGCTGCACCGACGAGTCCGGTCGTTACGGCCAGGCTGAACTTTGTCCGACGGTTCATTACCCCTCCTTCGACTGAGGCGAGATTGCCGTGGCGGCCCGCACCGTCGAGGCTCGGGCTGCTACCGAGAAGTCTGGCGGGTACACCGATTGAGCGGCTACGGGCGAATCAGCCAGTTCGTTGAAGTTCGTTCGCCATAAGGCATGTTCGAGGCTCTTCGTGCCATCAGAGCCGGAACTCCCCATGTGAGCGGTTTGTCGTCCACCGATTCCTGAGGGGCCGTTCGTACGAGCCGAATTGGTAGTGCTCCACCTCGCACCGGGGTCAATCGGTGGTGCCACAAACGCGGGAGGAGAGGTGTCAGATGCTCGTGAGCTCGGACGATGGCCCGTCGAGGAGGCTGGGCCGGCTGGTTGTCGGACGAGAGCACGATCATGGCTGAACCTGAAGGAGGTCTTGCCCGTCGTCGACTGCGGACCGTGAATCCCAGGGGGCAGCCCCTGGACCCCGCCAGCGCCTAGGTCGCGCTGGACCGGCCACTGCGTGGGGGCTACTCACCCCCCAGACCCCCTCACCAGGCGCTAGGAGGGCCTGCCTTCCGACTCGTCGGGGTGAAGATGAGGTTCCCCCGCTGTGCGGGAGCGGCTGTCACCATCGACACTGGGGGTCAGGGTGTGTCGCCTGCACAGCCCCATCGGCGCGGGCGCCGGGGCCGAACTACCCGATCTCGGTCATCAGCGCGACGCCGGTCTCGATCTCGTCCGCGCTCCAGCCGGTGATGTCGAGGAGCAGGCTGTCCAACGGGCCACCGACCAGTTCGGCGTAGGTGCGGACGGTCTTGGGGCCGGGCAGGGATTGGTCGTGGTCCTCGCCGCAGATCCGGCCGCGCAGCAACTCCTCCTCCCTGTCCAGCCTGCAGGAGGCCTGCAGCTCGACGGGCAGGGGAACGGTCGTTGTCGTAGTCCTCTGACAGGTGATGTTGACCGATTGTCAGGCGAGTTTGACCGCCTCCGCCCAGGCCGCCCGGTCCTGTACCGGATGGACCGTGGATGATCAGGACGTGCTGGTTCACACCGAGGCGACGCAGCAGGCTCCCCCACGTCCCCTAGCCCGATTCGCGCAAGCCCCGACCCGTGCGGCATGGGCTCGCGGGCATTGCGGGCCTTAGAGGTCGCGCAGGTAGGCGATGGCCAGGGTGGGGTGGCATGTGAGGTAGGCACAGGTTCCTTGATCATGGAGTTGCAACGCTCTGTGATCATCGAGAGACCTGCGCCTGTCCTGCGTCCCAGGGTCGGGTGCAGGCATCTGGCTGGTGGGTGGAGCGGTCAGCGCACCAGCTCGGCGGCCAGGAGGTCCATCAGGAGGCCGTCGTGCCAAGTGCCGTCCGGGCCACGCTCGTACTGCCGCATGATGCCGACGGGTTGGAAGCCGACCTTGGTGTAACAGCGGATCGCCGCGGTGTTGTCGGCTGCTGGGTCGATGACCAGACGGTGATAGCCGTGGGCGTCGATGAGATGGCGGGCCAGTGTCCGTACGGCGTCAGTGCCCAGACCCCTGCCGTGCACTGTGGGATCGAGGAAGAGGTCGATGCCGGCGTGCCGGTAGTCCGGATCTTCCTCGGTGTACCACTGGATCATGCCGATGATCCGCTGCTGGTAGTCGACAGTCAGGGACCGAGTGTCAGGGTCTTCGAGATCGGCGGCGATATCTGCCTCGAGATCCTCCCCGCCGTTCCACCGTGCACGCACCTCGGGTGTGGCCCGGATGGAGGCCAGGGTGGAGATGTCCTCGCGGACAGTGGGGCGAAGGGAGATGGAGGCGCCATGCAGCACGGTCATGGCCAGGAACTGTACGCGAGCGTGGCCTCGGAGTGGATTGCGCGATCGCATGGTGAGCGTTGGGGGCGGTTGTCCCAGCGGTGGGTTGTCCAGGAGCGTCGGATCAGGCCGCGGATGGTGATGATGGTGTCGGCGAGGTCGAAGAATGCGTTGATCACGGTAGCGCGGCGTTCGTAGCAGCGGGCGAGGCGGTGGAAAGCGTTCTGCCAGGCGTGGGTGCGGTCCACGTGCCACCGCTGACCGGCCTGGATCGGTGCTTCTCCCCCTTGTGCGCGATCCGGCCGTTCAGGCCGCGCTCGTCGAGTTCGGAGCGGATGCCGGTGGAATCGTAGCCGCCGACCAGGTGGACGGTGATCTCGTCCGGCAGGGGTCCAAACCCGTTGAGCAGGTCGAGGGTTGGGGCCAGCAACGTCGAGTAGGTGGTGGACAGCCGACTTGTCTCCTCCCCGACGCACCGAAGACGCGGGGCCAGACGAGGGCTTCTGTTATAGCCGCCAGCCCCACGCCTCACCGCCCGTACAGGCCCTCAGAGCGGGTAGGACTAGGTTGATCGCCGTGTAGAAGGTAGTCAGGGCGCCCTCAAGCGAGCCCGGGCCGACGCGCGCGGACCGTACGGCTGGTCGTGCAGGGGGTGCTCATCGGATTCTGCGCCGCGCGGCTTGCATGGACGGGCGGCGGAGTTCAGTGGCCTGTCCCGGGTCGCCGTGGGCGAAGGCGCCGGTCTGTCTGGCCACCGGGCCCGCCCGGGGTCGGGAAAGCGCGTCCTGCACTGGGCACATCAGGGCTGTGCCGGTTTCGCCGACGGGGTAACTGTTCTTGTTGTTCCTCGGGCGGCCCGACCCTGGACCCCGTACGCTCGTTCGGTTAGGCTGTCCTTGCCTGGCGTGCGGGCGCGTTCGTTCGGGTCTTTGCCTTAGGTGGCAACCCCTACGACAGAACGGGCGGAGGCGGGGCGCAGGTGCGTGTGACGGGCTTCTCGGGTCCCGGCCCGCAGCTGGAGGCGAGGCGTCGTGGATGAGATCGCGGTCACGGCCGGAGCCCTGTATGTCATCGTCTTGCTCCGCGCCGGAGGTACATTCGCCGTCGGGTGGCTCACCGGGGCCGGTGCCCGGCGCAGTAGGTTCGCCGAACGGATTGCCTCGGTGAAGTTCCGACGCGTCGAGCGAGCGATTCAGCGGTGGGGCGCGCCCGTGGTGGCCGTTTCTTTCCTGACCGTTGGTTTCCAGACCGCGGCGAACTTCCTTGCCGGCAGCCTGCGCATGCCGTTGTCGCGCTACCTCCCGGCCCTGTTCCTGGGCGGAGCAGCCTGGGCCCTGATCTACGCGACCGCGGGGCTCGGTTTGCTCGAAGTGCTGGGAAGGCTCTTCGCCGAGCGCACGGCTCTTGGGGTGTCCGCCGTCGCCGTCCTCCTCCTCGCGGTGTGCGGGGTCGTGGTGTACCGCAGAAGAAGGGCGGCGGCCCTGCCGTTCGGTCACACCGTGGCTGAGAAACCGTAGGCAAGGCCGCACAAGGCCGCCGCGGCAGAGGCCGACGGTTACACCTTGCCGTACCCGGGCGGGGTGTTCTTCTCGAATGGCATACGTGGGTCTGCTTAGACGGTTTGGGCGGTTTCGGCGGCTCGGGCCTTCCTGAATGGTCTGGCTTCGGCAGCCAGGCCTACCGCCACGTCGTCCCCGCCCTCGGCCACAGCCGGGCGCCCCACCCGCGACCGCACCTTCGACGGATCCGCACGACAACGCTGCCCCCGGCTGAGAACTCAGCCGTGGGCAGCGTTGTCGGCGGCTTCACCGCGAGCCGTAGGCCCGACGGGCCTACAGGTCCTGCGGGCCGACGTCCGGGCCGCCGACCGTGTAGGTGTCGTAGACGTCGAGGAGGTCCTCTTCGGCGTCCAGCAGAATCTCGGGCGGCATCCGGCACACCAGTGCCGTCAGCCGCACCAGGGCGGCCAGCCCCGGCCCGGCCTCGTGCTGGGCCAACGGCCGGGCATGCGGCCACTCCTCCGTCAGCTGCCGCAGGCAGGCACGCCGCGACCGCTCCTCCGTCACACCCGGACGATCGTGTGACACGTGCCACAGGCCTTCGGTGGGGATCGGCCGGCAGGCCCGCACCACGCGTGTACGCAGTTCGGGATCGGCCCCCTCCCACGATGCGGGGTGGACGAAACCGCCCAGGGCCGTGAAGGCCAGGGCTTCCGCCTCGGCCAGCCGGTCCGGCGCGACCGCGACCGCGGTGAGCCCGTACGGCGGCTCACCGTGCCAGTCGAGCACGCACACGACCTGAGGGAGGGTCATCCGACACACATCTCCGTGCGCCCCTCAAGCCAGCGGGTGTCGTAGTTGCGCACGGTCGAGCGGATCTTGGTGCCCGCACCGTTGGCACGGCTGGCAATCATGAATTCACCCACGCCCACGTAGTAGTGGCAAGCGCCTCTCGGACCCCAGTTGGCCACGGCCCGCGCCTTGTACTTGCTGTTGCCCGACACATAGCCGGTGGTCCCGATCTTCTCCCATCCGTACCAGCGAGAACGGTGCAGCGTCACCCGGATCGAGAAGCTGGGAACCTTCGACTTGCACTTGAGGTCCGCGTGTACGTTGACCCGGCTGTTGTTCGTATGGGATTTGTGCGGGCGGTCCACGAAAGCACCGCATCCCCAGCGGTTGTTACCGTACTCACCGCTCAGGTCGGTGCAGTTGACGCTGTCCGCCGTGCAGTACTCGTAGGAGTTGGCGTTGCCGCCGTACACCGGGTCGACGGACAGGAACCGGCCGGTTTCGGGGTCGTACTGGCGTACGCCCATCAAGATGACGCCGGCCGGCGTGTCGGAGCTGCGCTGGTAGGCGGCCAGCCAGTTGTAGCGCGCGGCCGCGGTACCGGCGCGGACGTTGCCGTACTCGTCCGTGTCCGCCACCGAGAGCGGCTTCTGCGGATCCAGGGGCAGCGCGACGCCGGCGTCGCCGTGCAGGTCGGTGAACTGGAGGACGACGTCTCCCGCCGTTCCGGTCACCGCGGCCAGCTCGCCCGACAGGGAGGCGACGTTGCGCGTCCGCAGGTTCGCGGCCGTGTCCTCCACCGTCCACGACGGGCTGTCCGACGCGTCCCGGTAGTGGTTCACCGAGCTCACCGAGGCCAGCACCGCGCCCTGTCCGTCCAGGGTGTCGGCCGTCCACGAGGCGAGCCGGCCCTGGGCGTCCAGCTCCCAGGTCTGGCGGCGCTCGCCGGCCGTCTGGGAGCGGACCAGGTCGTTCGCGTAGTAGCCGAACGTGCTGCCCGGCCGCGTGAGGGTACGGCCGAAGGCGTCGTACGCGATGCCCGGACCGGTCAGGCGGTCCGCCGCGTCGTACGTGTACTCGGTCGTGCTCTGGACCGGGCCACCGCCCTCGTCCCGGGTGGAGACGAGCTTCTTGCGGTTCGCGTTGGCGTCGAAGGTGTACGAGCGGTGCTGCTGCCCGTACGCTCCGGACTCCTCGACGTCGGTGAGGCGGCCCGTGCGGTCGTAGCCGAACCTCTGACCGTTGCCGGCGCCGGCGCTGCGGGTGCCGGAGCTCGCCTGCCCGTGCACCGTGGGCACGGCGACGTCGGTGAGGACGGCGATACCGTCGGAGTCACGGGTGTACACCCGGGACGTGGTGAAGCCGGTCTCGTCCTTGACGGTGGCGAGCGTGTATCCGCCCGGCAGCGTCTCGCCCGACACCTCGCCCGAGGCGTCGTACGAGGCCCCGAAGGTACCGGCGACCGAGTCCGTCATCGACGTGGGCAGCCCGCGCGGCTCCTTGTCCGTGTCGTACGCGTAGGTCACGGTCGAGGGTGCGGAATCGGACACCTTCACCGCTCGGCCGAGCGTGTCGAACTCGGTCGTGGTGACGTTGCCCGCGCCGTCGTCGTAGCTCACGAGCCGGCCGAGGGCGTCGTAGGCGTACGCGGCCGTCTTTCCGCCCGCGGCGACGGTGGCCGGCTTCCCGCTGACCGGGTCGTACGTGCGGACCGTCTCGGGGACCGCGGTGCCGAGGCCGCCGGAAAGGGACGTACGTGTGACGCGGCCCGCGTTGTCGCGGGTGACCGTGGTGGTGCGGGTCGTCGGGCCCGTCTTGTCCGTGGTCTTGGCGACCTGGCCGAACGCGTCGTACTCGTACACCGAAGTGGTGCCCGAGGACGCGTCGGCCGGGCCCACGGAGCAGACCAGGTCGGCCCACTCGGGACGGCCCGCGCACTGGCCCGTGCCGCCCGCGGTGTAGTACGAGGTGACCCGGGTGCCGGCGGCCCCGCCCTTGGGCAGGACGGTCGAGGTGACCCGGCCCTGGGCGTCGTAGGCGGTGCTGGTGACGAGGTTCAGGCCGGCGGGGTCCTCGGTCGTGGTCAGGGGCAGCCCCTTGGCCCAGTCGTACGTGGACTTGGCGACGCGGGTGTCGAGGTCGCCGGAGCGTCCCGGCACCACGGCGCCGACCGTGACCGTGGTGGCCCGGCCGCTCACCGCGGCATCGGAGGGACGGCCCTCGTCGTACAGGCTCGCGGAGTGCAGCCGCGCCGGAACCTCGGTGCCGGCGGGCAGATCGGCCGCGCCCTGCTGGAGTTCCACCACGTGCAGCGGCCCGTACGTGTGCAGCTCGCGCAGACCGTCCGCGCTGTACTCGACCGTCTCCGCCAGGAGCGCGGCACGCTCCGCCGTGCCAGCGCCCTCGATGCCGAGGCGGGCCAGCTGCTCCAGGCCCGCGCCGCCGGTGGCCAGTGCCAGGTCGCGGTTGGCGGAGGAGAGGGCGTACACGATGGCGCCGTCGGCGTTGTAGCCGGTGGTGGAGATGCGGCCGCCGGGGGTCGCGGTGTTGACCTCGCGGCCGGATGCGTTGACGTAGCTGACCGTCGCGCGGCTGTAGGCGGCCGCGGTGAGCGCCTCGCCATCGTGCCCGGTCGGCACGGCGTCCGGCGGGAAGACTGCGGTGGCGTCGGTCGGGGCGTCACTCTGGCCCCACGCCGCCACGTCCGCCGGGCCCAGCTTGTAGGGCGCCTTGGCGCCGGTCAGCGGGACGTCGTAGACCATCGAGGTGGCGATCGAACCGCCGCTGGTCTCCGTCTTCGACCCCTGCTTGAGGGAGGGGCGGGAGGCCTTCAGCAGCATGCCCTCGCCAGCGGTGGCGGCGTCACCGGCCTTGCCGTAGGTGAAGGTCCACGGCAGCTCGGTGCCCGGCATCATCCAGTACACACGGTTGGCCGAGTCGTACGAGTACTGCACCTGCGTGGCCTGCGACAGGTTCGGGTCCCACTGCTGGCGCAGCCGTCCGTCCTTGTCGTAGCGGTATACGGACACGGATCGCGAGGTGGCCGTGGTCGCCCCGGGGGCGGTGGACCAGTGCTTGATCTCCTTGACCTGGCCGGCGAAGTCTCCGAAGTCGGCGGCCGTGGTGTAGCCGGTGGCCGTGGTGGCCGTCGCGTAGACGAACTCCAGGCGCTCGCAGCCCGCCGTGGCGGGATTCGCCTCGCAGGCCGCGGCCGTAGCGGCGGTGCTGGGCGCGATCAGGTACTTCGGGCGGGCCAGGACCTTGCCGTTCACGGTGACCTTCTCCGACACCACACGGGTCGTGGAGTTGTCGGTGGGCAGGGCGGTCGAGGCGACCTGCCAGCTCTCTGCCGCCGGGTCGACCTTGGCGAAGGTGGTGACGACGCCCTCGTCGTCCTTCAGGGTGAAGGAGCCGGTGAGCGAACCGGTGAGGGTGAGGTGTTCCGAGCCCTCCTCGGGCTTCCAACCGCCGCCGGAGGTGGCGGTGAAGCCGACGGCGCCGTCGGCGAGGACGACCTCGACCGAGGTCGGCGACGTCTTGCGCAGGCCGATGTACGAGGACTGGGTGATCTCGGCGTAGATGCCGGACACCCACTCGGGGCCGAAGATCTTCACCTGGCCGTCGTCCTCGGGGTGGTCACCCCGGGAGAAGGCGGTACGGGTCACCGAGGTGCCCGCGCCGGACGCGTCGGTGGCGTCCAGAGTGAAGTCACCGGTGAGGCTGTTGACGGAGCCCGGCCCCACGGGGAGCTCCGGGGAGGCCCCGGCGGCGCGGTCGACGGTCACGGAGACCCCGGGCGAGGCCTCGGTGGACGAGCCGGCGGCGAACACGGCCCGTACGTCGACGGGTCCGTCCTCGGCGAGCGTCTTGGTGATGTCCCAGGTCAGCGGAGCGGGCTTGCCGCCGCTGACAGCCACCGGCCAGGAGCCCGGCGCGGCGCCCGTGGAGTTGACCCGCACGTCGGCGACCGGCACGTCCTTCCACGCGTCGGTCTCGCCGCGGCGGTACTGGTAGCGGACGCCGGTATACGAGGTGTCGCCCTGGGCCATCAGACCGGTACGGCGGGCAGGACGTTCACCGTCCGACGGGGCGGTGATGGCCGCTCCCTTGCCGGCGTTGAAGGAGTACACCGTGTCGCCGGACACGTTGCCGGCCGCGTCGCGGGTGTGGGCGGTGACGGCGTGCGCGCCGGCCTTGAAGCCGAGCACTGCGCTGACCGGGGTGCCGGCGGTGGCCGCGGTGACCCATGCGCCGCCGTCCAGCCGGTACTGGATGTCCTTCACGTCCGAAGCGGGCGGCGTGAAGGTGAAGGTGCCCGAGAAGTTCCCGTTCCCGTCAGGGGTGCCGGACCATGCGCCGGCCGGGAAGGCGCTGGAACCGACCGCGGTCACGCCCGGCTTCAGGGTGTCGACAGTGAAGGTCTGCCAGGCCGACCAAGTTCCGTTCCAGGTGGAGCCGTCGTACACGGCCGCGCGCCACTTGTAGCCACCCGGGGCGAGCGGGGTGCCGGTGGTCCAGGGAGCGGCCGCACCCGAGGCGGCGAAGGCGGACTTCCCCGTCTGCAGGGCGGAAGTACCAGCGGCGGTCCAGATCTCGTAGCTGAGCTGGACAGTGTTGCCGTCGGCGTCGGTGGCCTTGCCCGTAAGCGTCGGCGTCGTGTCGGCCGTGGCCGTGCCGGACAGCGGGGAGACGGGGACGGCCGCGCCCGGCTTGGTGTTGTAGCTGACGGTCAGCGACGGTTCGAGAGCGGCGTTGTGCGATCCGTCGGTCTGGTTCGCCGAGTGGTAGCGGCGCCAGGTGAGGGGGTCGCCCTCGTTCACGGCGGCGATGCGGACGCCGTGGTTCGGCTGGCCGTCCGCCCAGGCCTGGACGATGGCGTCGATGTCCCAGGAGACGTGCCCGGCCGGGCACGTGGTGGCGTTGTACCCCTTGGCGGCGGTGGAGGCCACGGCGCCGGTGGCGGTCGTCGCGGGCTGGTTGGCCCAGGTGATCGCGGAGGGGTCCCAGGCGGCGGTGACCCGCCGCACCTCGTTGCCGGCGCTGGCCGTCGAGCAGGTCGAGGAGTACTTCGAGTACAGACGCAGATCCGTGTCGAGGATCTGCTTCCCCTTGTACTTGTCGACGTTGAACTGCAGGAACGACCGGGCCTTCTCGGCGCCGTCGTACGTACCGGACTTGAGCTCGGTCGAACCGCGCTGGCTGGTCAGGTAGTCGTCGTACTGGATCCAGGTGTCGGTCACCGGGCCCATGAGCGAGTCGGTGGGATCGATCGTCACCGGGTAGGTGAGCTTCGGGTCGTTCAGGAACTCCTGGCTCGGCTGGAGGACCAGGACCTGCCCCTTGCCGTCCTTGCCCGGCTCGACCTCGACCTCGACCGGGGCCATGTGCTCGGCGTCGCCGGAGGCGCGGTCGTAGGAGGAGTCCCACATGACCGGGGCCGGCGCGGTTGCCTTGGCCTGCTCGGACGTGTCGTTCCAGCGCAGCCGCTTGTCGGCGGTCTCGGAGAGCTTGAGCCCGCTCGCCTCGACCGGAATCCGGTATTCCACCGGACCCTTGGGAGCCTCGTGCAACACGACGGAGTGGGAGAAACCTTCCTTCAGGGCGGTGACGACCAGGTCGCCCCCACCCTGGACGGCGTTCCTGTACGTCGCCGTCGAGCCCTTCAGCTCCGGCTGCGGCAGCTTGCCCTGCCAGCCGATGCCGAGCGAGTGCTGCCCGCGCCCTGCCTTGACCAGCGGCTCGCCCGTACCGCCGTCGGAGAGTGCGACATCGGCGGCGGCGACCTTCGGGCGGATGGTGTCACCGGTGTCGACCAGGGTCGTGTCGACCTTCTGCCAGCGGCCCTGGGCGTCCTTGACGCGCACCGGACCGGTGAAGGACTCCACGGTGGTCAGGCCGCCGGGCTCGGCGTACGTCGTGCTGGACTCGGTGCGTTCGCCGGTGATCTCGATCCGCCGGTTCTGCAGCCGCGCCATCAGGAAGCCGGAGGCGGAGTCCGCGGCCTCCGCGGGACCCAAGGCCCTGGGGACGGCAGGCCCGGCCGTGGGGGCCACCACGGGGGCGGCGACGGCCGGTCCGCTCAGCATCGACCCGGCGGTAACGACGGAAACCGCTAGCGCGGTCCCCCGTATCCACGCGAGCGAGGCCGAGAGGTGTCGGCCTGCGGAGGCAGGCGACGGTTCTCTCATCTGGTTCAGAACTCCTCAGTAATAAAACGATGAACCAGGTGAACCTAATGTCTTGTTGCCACGCCCCATCGCGATCGTTCGGACAGAGCGGGGTGATTGGTGCGGGCCGTGATCAAACTGTGCTGCGGGAGCGCCCATCGTTGCCTCGTCGGCCCTTGAGCCTCCCCGTCCGCATTTGGGGTGATCATGGGAGCGGGCGGCATGGGGAGCCTGGCCGGTGCGCTGCTCGCGCCGAGGATCGCGACCCGGTTCGGCGTCGGACCGACGATCATCACCGGGTTCGCGATCAGCCCCCTCGCTCAGGTGCCGCTGCTCCTGGCCGGGCCCGGGCCCGGCTGGCAGATCGTCCTGGCGGGGACGCTCGCCGCACAGCTGTTCTGGGCGACCGCGTCAGGAGTCAGCCAGCGATCCCTCCGCCAGGTCCTGTGCGCCCCGCGCTTCCAGGGCCGGATGCAGCGCGGCCAGCACCACGGTGACCGCCGGAAGCCGCCCCCTGGCCGCCGCAACCGCCGGCGCACTCGCGGTCCTCCTCGACGCCCGGGCCGCCCTCGCCGTCGGCGCGGCCCGTAGTTCCTCCCGTCGTCCTGCTGCTCACCTCCACCATCCGCACCTTGCGGGACATGCCCGCCCCGCCCGACACCGCGGCCATGCCGCCCACTCGAGAAGGAGAGCCGTGACCACTACCGCGTCCACCGGGAGCGCTGCCTACTGGGAGCCGGTCTGGGCAGACGGCCGCCAGTACCGGCAGCTGACGCGAAGACGAGAAGCGGCTGATGGACCAGCATCTGGGCCCCGGCCCCGTTATGTGCCGCATACCCCCGGCATGCGCCTTCACCTCATGTGCGTCAGCTCATCGCGTCGGGCTGACTCCGCACACGTCTGCGGCGGTGCGCAGCCCCCAGGGGACTGTGCACCGCCGCAGCGCTATGTCGTGTCACTTTTCGTGTGCCGCTACCAGCGGTACCAGCGTCCGCTGCCGCCCTTCGGGCGGGCGACGAACCCGATCAGCCACAGCACCAGCACCGCGATCGCGACCCACCAAAGAATCTCCACCGCGAAGCCGGCGCCGAAAAGGATCAGAACGAGCAGAAGAACGAGAAGCAGGGGAACCATAGTTATCAACCTCCGAAACAGCGGTTGCCCCGACCCTTCTCGATCATGCACGCGACATTTACGGGTTTCTTATCCTCGCAGGCGGGCAGCAGTACAGGCCACATCCCGCCCATCGGCTGCGAAGGTGAGCGTCCTGCCGTATGTGGTCAGACGGTGTGGAGGGGCCCGCCTCCGAAGCGGGCCAAGAGACCGCGGGTGGCATCCACCGACAGGCCAAGGGCGCGGCGGCCACCTTCTCCGGGGCCTGGTGGCGGGCCCCGTGCGCAGGCCAGTACGCGGTGCGCCGGGCGATGAGGTGTCGCACCTCCCCCGCTACGCGAGCGCAAACCGGGACAGCCAGGCGCTCAGGACGCTGCGAGCCTGTATGAGGCGCGGCAGGACCCCGCCTGTCCATCCCCCGTTATGTCTTTCGCGTTCCTGCAACGGGGCCGCTGGCCTCCGGGCCCGGTATGACTGTGTCCCTAAGAATGTGAAGCCGTCCGGGAGGACCGGGTGGAGAGTAGTTGTCAAGACTTGTGGATCAGCTCGGCATTCACGGCCCTTCTCCCCAGGACTCCTCCGCCTTGCCCCATACGGCAGGAGCGGCAGCACTGAGCTCAGGCTCGCTGATCGCGCGTTGCTCGTCGTGCCAGACGGCGGCCAGGAGCGCATCGAAGGGGAACTCGATTTTCGTGCCGTCTTCGAACGAGATCATCACGTGCGTGTCTGATCCGGCTCGGTGATCGTCCAGCCACTGTACGTGCGCTACGACAGGCGTCAACGTGCCGCCGGGGCCAACAAGACGGTAGCCCTCGTCCACCCCCTGCGACCGTACTGGCAGCAACGCGGGCTGACGTTTCGCTGCTCGCTCATCCCGGTAGTACCTTGCCATTTCACCAACTTACCTGTCGGCGTAATGGCCAAGACTTGCAGGTCTGCTGAGGTGGATCATGCTGCGAGGTTGTCGGGGCGTTCGACAAGGTGACCGTTCTCGAAGTGGGCGCCGGCTCAGACGAGCGCGACGAGGTGAGGCTGTGGCTCGCGTAACCGCATCGTCGGACGCTTCATCCGTGTCTCCTGTGGTCGGACGCCGTCACCCCAGGGGGGCGAGGCCGTAGTCCGCATGCTCCGGCACGCAAGGGGGCCGAGCGCTTCGAAGCAACCGCGCCCACCCCTCAGCGACACGGGGAGTGTTCGCGCAGGTGCCGCCGTGACGGCCGTCCCTTGGTATGGACCTGACAAGCGCGGTTCGGTTACCGTAACGCTCGACACTCTGTGAGAGCGCTCTCAAGCGTTCAACTCCCCACAACCGGAGGTCCCGTGAACCTCACCACCCCCCTGCGCACCGCCGTCGCCGCTCTGCTCCTTACCGTCGGCCTGGGCGCCTCCCACGTCGGCGTGGCGAGCGCCGTCCCGCTTCCGGAGCCCGCCCCGGAGCCGTCCGCCTCCGCCGGACTGCTCGACGCGATGCGCCGGGACCTCGGACTCACCGCTTCCCAGGCCGAGGAACGACTGAGTGCAGAAAAGGCCGCCGCGGCCGTGGACAAGACCGCGCGGCAGGCCGCGGGTGATGCGTACGGCGGCTCGTGGTTCGAGCCGTCCACCGGGCGGCTCGTCGTCGCGGTGACCGACCGCGCGGAAGAGTCCGAGGTGCGGGCCCTGGGCGCCGACACCCGGCTCGTCCGGCACAGCGCCGCCGCACTGGACCGCGCCAAAGCCCGCCTGGACACGCTTCGCGCCCCCGCCGGTGTGGCCGGCTGGCATGTCGACCCGCGGACCAACAGCGTCGTCGTCTCGGTCGTACGCACTGAGCGGGAAGCCCCCGCCGTACGGGCCTTCGTCGACCGGGCCCGGGCCGGCGGCCCCATCACCGTCGCCGCGACGGCGCAGGCGCCCCGCACGTACGCCGCGGGCACCGTCGGCGGCGACCCGTACTACACCGGCAACGTCCGCTGTTCGATTGGCTTCTCCGTGCACGGCGGCTTCGTAACGGCGGGGCACTGCGGGCAGGCGGGGGCCGCTGTGCGCGGCTGGGACGGGTCCGCGATGGGCACCTTCCAGGGCTCCTCGTTCCCCGGCAACGACTACGCGTACGTCGGCATTCACAGCGGCTGGTGGACCGTACCGGTGGTACTCGGCTGGGGCTCCATCCCGGACCAGCTGGTACGCGGCTCCGCCGAGGCACCCGTGGGCGCCTCGATCTGCCGGTCGGGGTCCACGACGCACTGGCGCTGCGGCACCGTCCTCGCCAAGAACGAGACCGTCAACTACAGCCAGGGCGCCGTCTACCAGATGACGAAGACGAGCGTCTGCGCCGAGGGCGGCGACTCCGGCGGCTCGTTCCTCAGCGGCGACCAAGCCCAAGGCGTCACCTCCGGCGGCTGGGGCAACTGCTCGTCCGGCGGCCAGACGTGGTTCCAACCGATCAACGAGATCCTCGGCCGCTACGGCCTGACGCTGCACACCGTCTGAGGTCGGCACGGTGAACGGGTCCTTCCGGGCTCGAGCACCTGGACGGACCCGTCGCACCGCTGCCCCGCCCGGGCCGGAGGAACTTCTCGTCAGGGCCCCCAGGGCGCCTCGACCGGCCGGCCGTCGACGCCAAGCCCTGCGGCCGTACCAGGAAAAGGCCGTTGCACCCGTCCTTGGCCCGGCAGCCCGGACACCTCCACGTCCTTCCCGCAGACGACGACCGTCGACTACGTCCGCGCCTCCTCCGGCAGCACCCCCACCGCACGCCCGATCCGTGGCATCGACGGCGATGCGTCGACGTCGCCGCCGGCTCCGACGCCGACCGCACCCCCATCCGGCTGCACGACCGCATCGGCAGCGCGGCCCGGCAGTGGACGTACACCCCCGTCCCCGACCTCACCAATACCGGTGGCGGCACGTGCTTGGACGCCAAGGGCAACTCCTCTGCCGACGGCACCCGGCTGCAGACCTGGACCTGCACCGGCGCCGCGAACCAGAAGTGGACGGTCGGCTGACCGACCAGCCCCGCCGCCCCCCCCTCCTCCCCCGCCCTTGTGTCCGACCGCTCCCCCACCCGACCTCACGAAGAACGGATCCCCACCGTGACGGCTCGCCACCAGCGCACGATGTCCCGCAGAAAACTCCTCGCCACGACAGCGGGCCTGGCCCTGGCGGTACCCGCCGCGGCCACCTGGCTCGAGGTGAGCGCCAACGCGTCCACCCCCGCCACGCTCCCCCTCGACCTGGTCAACACCACCGGCAACAGCACGGTGTACGCCTACGTGCTCGGGCGCGACCCCGCGGCAGGCGGCAACTGGACCTTCATCCAGGCCGACGGCTCCAGCCTGTACCACCCGCCGGCTCCGGCAAACGATCAGACCCCGCTCGGGGTCGACTGCGCCATTCCGCTCAACGCTTCCGACTCCGGGGCACGGAGGGTGACGCTGCCGCGCCTGGACAGCGGCCGCATCTACTTCTCCGTCGGCACGAAACTCACCTTCCTGATGAACCGCGGTGGCGGCCTGGCCCTGCCGTCGGTGAGCAACCCCTCCGACCCCAACGCGAACGTTCCTCACGACTTCTGTGAATTCACCTTCAACAGCGACCAGTTGTACGCCAACATCACGTTCGTCGACATGGTCTCGCTGCCGATCGCCTTCGAGCTGGAGACCGGGCAGGGCACCCAGACGGTGCGCGGGCTCCCCGCCGACGGACTGTCTCGGGTCGCCGCCGCGCTACGGGCCCAGTCCGCCGCCGACGGCAGCGACTGGAGCAGGCTGATCGTCACCGCGGGCGGCCGTGACCTGCGCGTACTCAGTCCCAACCTGGCGATCCGCGGCAACAGCGCCTTGTTCCGCGGCTACTTCGACGGCTACGTCGACGAGGTGTGGAACAAGTACCGCTCCACCGACCTGCGCGTCGACACCCAGTTCACGTGGGGAACCGTCACCGGCCGGGTGAACGGCGACACCCTCACTTTCCCCGGAGTCGGCAGCTTCACCAAGCCGTCGACCCTCTCGATCTTCTCCTGCAGCGACGCGCCCTTCACCACGGGCAACGACCTGATGGGCAATCTCAGCGCACGGCTCGCCGCAGCCTTCAACCGCACCACCCTGCTGGACAACCCGCACCAGCCGACCGCCGAAAATCCCGCCGCCTTCTACACCCGCCCGCGCACCAACCACTACGCCCGCATCCTTCACCACACCACCCCCGACCACCTCGGGTACGCCTTCCCGTACGACGACGTGCACCCGGCCGGAGTCGACTTCGAGGGCAGGGTGCAGTCCGGCAACCCCGGCCGCTGGACCATCACGGTCGGCGGTATGGCCGGCGGCGGTGGCACACCGACCCCGACGCCGACCGCCACCGCCCCGGGCGGCGGGGTCAGCGCCTTCACCACCATCCAGGCCGAGGCGTTCAACGCCCAGTCGGGAGCACAGGTCGAGGCTTGCTCCGACCACGGCGGCGGATCCGACGTGGGCCATCTGTCCAACGGCGACTGGCTCAAGTTCTCGGCCGTCGCTTTCGGCTCCACCGGCGCCACCCGCTTCGACGCCCGTGTCGCTTCCGGCGCCGTCGGCGGAGTCAGCGGCCTGATCCAAGTCCGCCTCGACAGCCCCACGGCCACGCCGGTCGGCCGCCTCGCCATCGGCAACACCGGAGGCTGGCAGGCCTGGCGCACCGTCCCCGCCGACATCGGCCGCACCACCGGCACCCACGACGTCTACCTGACCTTCGACAGCGGCCAGCCAGCCGACTTCGTCAACGTCAACTGGTTCTCCTTCGCCTAGTACTCCAGCAGCGGATCGTGTCCTGAGCTGGTTCTTCCCAGGTCGTAGCTGCGTTGGGCAGTGGCTTGGTGGCGCCGACGCCAATGGGACCAGTTCAGGGCGCGGTCCCACTGGGCGAGGTCAGTGCGTTCGGTGGTGGGGCAGGAGATGTTTCAGGAGCCGTCGGATCTCTTCCACGGTGAGAGTGACGGCGGTACGGGTGGGGTCGTCTTCTGCTTCCCCCTTTGCGGCCTCGTCGGTGGCGAGGCCGGCGAGGATTCCGTGGGCGCTCATTGCCAGGGCGATGTGCTGGTACAAGCCCACGTAGCGATGAACTTCGTACTCGTGCAGGCCGCACTCGGTTCTCCACCCGGGAAGCAGGTGTCCCCGACGGGCGGCCGGCCCGGGCGGTGTCGGCCCTTACTCCCGCCACCGGGCGGGGTGGCAGAGCTCAAGATCAGGGACGCCGCGGCTCCGCTACGAGGTGAACCGGTGACCGGGCCGGCGTTGGCCCCGGGACTGGCAGCGGCACTACCGTCTCCTGGCGGACCTGGTCGACGCTGATGGCAGCCTGCCCGACATCGCACCCGGCGTGCTGATGGACGGCGACGACCTCGGCAAATGGCTCCAGCAGCAGAAACAGCCTGCCACCTGGGCGCGGCTCCGGCCCGAGCAACAGGAGCGACTGACCAAGCTCGGGGTGCAGCCCGTTCAGGCGTCGTCTCCCGAACTCCTGTATCGGAGCCGAGCGGTAACCGGAGCACCGTCCAGGCCTCCTGGCACACGACAGCGCGGGAATGGTGTGCTGGGCGGCAGAGGGGCAACAGTCGTTGAGCGTTGGCGCCCGCGCCTACGAGGTGAGGTCCGCGACCGGTGTTCGCCTACCCTCGCGGCGGTCACGCCAGAGCAGCACCTGACCGCTCACGCCGACCCCGGCCCCCACCAGCTCGCCCTTACCGCAGGGATCTTCGTCGCCCCGCAGAGGCCGTGAGCATCGTCGTGACAGAGAGAAGGGAGAGACCGTGAGCGGGTACACCAAACCGCTGGTGGGCGCCATCGGGGTGCTGATCGTCCTCTTCGGGTTCACACCCGATTTAGGTGACGGAGCCAAGGGTGCGCGGGGCACGACATGAGGCCGACCCGCCATGTTCGGCCAGGCCGGGGAAGCCAGAATCGCATCGCGCACCAGGTCGTCGAGCAGCGGGCGCGGCCCGTCGGCGGCCCAGCCCGGGGCGAGGTTCTCCTCCGGGCCGGTGAGTTCGTCCTCCTCGCCCTGGGCACAGTTTCTGGGCGGCGCGGCGTACGACGTCGGAGATCGGCAACGTGCCGCCGCAGCGGTCTGGGCGACCTTGGCCATCGACCCGGCGAACGGATCGGATCGACAGTGGCGAGGTCGGGGGCGGGCGTGGACCCGGTCGGGGCTCTCCTCGCGGGGTGGGTCAGCGGGACTTCCCGGACCGGCCGGGATACGTGTCAAAGGGGTCATGAGTTGATCTTGATGCGACTCAGCGCGTGGTCAGTACTCTGTCATGGGCAGGCACTCGGCGAGCAGGTCGACGACGTCACGCCAGGCTCGCTGCGCGTGCTGAGGGTGGTAGCCGACACCGGGGACCACGGGGTGGTCGACCGGCGGGTGGTGGAAGGCGTGCAGGGCGCCGCCGTAGACCGCAAGGCGCCAGTCGACGCCCGCGGCCTGCATCTCAGCGGTGAAAGCCTTCCGTTGCGCGGGCGGCATGATCGGGTCTTCCGACCCGACCCCGGCCCACACCGGGCAACGAATGCGCGCTGCCTCGCCCGGTCGGCCCGTGGTCAGGGCGTTGACTGTCCCGATCGCGCGCAGATTGACGCCGTCGCGCCCGAGTTCCAGCCCTACGGCACCCCCGGTTCCGTAGCCGACGGCGGCGATCCGGTCGGGGTCGGTCCGCGGTTCGGTGCGCAACACGTCGAGTGCCGCATGGCCGATGCCCCGCATCCGGTCGGGGTCGGCGAGCAGCGGCATGCAACGGGCCAGCATCTCCTCGGGGTCGCCCAAATAGCGCCCGCCGTGAAGGTCGAAGGCCAGCGCTACATATCCCAGCTCGGCGAGAGCATCGGCCCGGCGGCGCTCGACGTCGCTCAGTCCCATGCCCTCTGGTCCGAGCAGCACCGCGGGCCGGCGGTCGACACCGGCCGGGAGCGCGAGGTGCCCGATCATCGTCAAACCGTCCGCCGGGTACTCGACCGTACGCGTCGTGATCGTCGTCATGGGACTGGACTGTAGTGATCGCCGAGCCCGGTCCGGTCGGTGTTCTGCCGCTGGCAGAACAGCGTGCGTGTCCCTCGTATCCCCTCTGAAATACGGGGGCCGAGCGCTCAGGGCCCCACCGACGTGCAGAACACCGCCGCTTGCCTTCACCGTCGGCATCAATGGGCCACCACGGTCACGGCAGAGCAGCGGCTTGGGACCGTCGTCCGTGACCACGACCAGCCTCAGCCAGGGCGCTCCATCCCTGCCCACGGGACCACCCCAGGGGCCCAGTCAAGGCAAGCCGAAATCCCGTGGAGCGCACCTGCATGGCGTGGAATGATCTTGGCGACTGCTGACGAAAGGGAAGGCTGAAAACGTGTACGTACCGTCATCTGCACGAGCTCTCGATAGTGACGAGCGTGAGCTCGTGGAGCTGGCACGCCGCACCATAGACGCGCATACGGACGCCGGGCCCGACGAAGACGGGATCCACACGATGGGGGCTGCGGTCATGGCCGCCGACTACCGGATGTTCGCTGGCGTGAACCTCTACCACTTCACCGGCGGACCCTGCGCCGAACTCGTGGCTCTGGGAGCCGCACGAGGCCAGGGCGCCCGCCAGATGCGCTGCATCGTTGCCGTGGGAAACCACGGGCGGGGGGTCATCGGCCCGTGCGGGCGCGATCGGCAGGTGTTCGTTGACTACTACCCCACCATGCGCGTCATCGTGCCCACGCCCGCGGGGCCCAGGTCCGTTCTCGCCGCCGACCTGATGCCACTGGCTCAGCGATGGAACCCGGAAGGCATGAACGGTCTCGACCCATCGCTCTACCAAGACCCCGAGACGGCCGGTCCTCCGATCATCCGGTTCAACCCCCGCTACCTTGAAGACGTCCGCTCCGGCGCCAAGACCAAGACCACCCGCTTCCGGGACCCGGCCCAGCTCGGGCCGGCACGGCTGGTGTTTGAAAGCGACCCCGAAGTCGTCCTGTCGGCAGAGGTGACCGGCATCAGGCACTGCCTGGTAAGCGACCTCACCAACCAGGACGCCCAAGCCGAGGGGCTGACGACCGCGACCGAACTCCGGGCAGGACTCAAGGGCCACTACCCAGATCTGGCGGGAACCGACGAAGTCGACGTAATCACCTTCCAGATCAACGACGAGACAGGCACCGCTTGAACCGCGGAGGCAGCAGCGGGGCCGTTCCCGCGGGGGCTGGACCACGAAGGTTCACCTGGCCTGCGAACAGGGGCAGAAGCCGTTATCGGTGCTGGTCACAGCCGGGCAGTGGGGAGACAGCCCGCAGTTCACGGCCGTGTTGGAAGCCATCCGGGTCCCTCGCCTCGGACTGGGCCGGCCGCGGGTCCGTCCAGTGCGGGTCCGTGGTGACAAGGCGTATTCATCGCGCGCGAACCGTGCGTATCTGCGTCGGCGCGGGATCCGCTGCACGATTCCGGAGCCTGCCGATCAAGCCGGCCACCGCAAGCGCCGGGGAAAGTCCGGCGGGCGGCCTCCGGCCTTCGACCGTGAGGACTACAAGGCCCGGTACGCGGTCGAGTGCGGCATCAACCGGCTGAAGCGGAATCGGGCGGTGGCGACGCGGTTCGACAAGCTCGCGGTCCGCTTTGAGGCGACCGTCCTCATCGCCGCGATCAGCGAATGGCTGTGACCTGCCGGGAGTGTCGGTCCTGCGTGTCGTTCTGGCCGCGATCAGGTCAGCGGGTTGAGGGGAGACAGGGCCGATGGAGGCTGCGTACTACCGGGCCGAGAGCGAGAGCGGTGACCACATCGACGACCCGTCCGAGGACGCGCTGTTCATGCTGATCGACGACCTCAACGACTCGGACAACGCCTTCGCCGTCATCCAGCCCGACAAGGACGACCCGGCCTGGTTCACCTCGGTCGCGGTCCTGGACGAAGGCGGCTACGAGGTCGTCCGCCGCGACACCACCCGCCGCGAACACGATGTCGCCACCGAGACCAGCATCGACCAGATCGCCCGTGACCTCACCACCTGGATGGCCGCCCGCGAGTTCCCCGGACGGCCCGCCCAGCACACCGGCAACTTCTAAAACACTCCCTGGATCAATACAACCGGTCTACCGGCAACAGGTCGCTCCCACCCCGTCGATTCAGTGCGGCGCGTGCGATCACATGGCCATCAGGTTCGTCGCAGCGCTATCGGTGGGGCGCTCATCGGGCCAGCGCCGTCAGCAGTGGGATCCTGGGGCGCTCCGTGTGGGCGCGGTGGGCTCGGCGGCGAGCGGCGTGGACGCTGCGCCGGGCCAGGCAGAGCTCGCCTGCGGGAACATGGCAGGTCGGACAGGCTTCGGCGAACGCACCGTGCCGGAAGCGGCGGTGTGTCTCGTACGCGGCGTCCAAGGCGGCATCGAAGACGGAACCCGGTATCAGCGCTGGGGCGGTGCTCACGGAGGGGCATCTCCTTACACAGGGGTGGGGCGGCTTCGGCCCTCACACTCCACACGTCGGACAAGTGGTTCTCTCTCGGATTCCCCGATTGGCGCAGTTCAACGGGGTGGTGTCGTTCCGATGTCGTAGAGGGCTACTGGCAGGGCCGGCTGGATCCGGGAGATGCTTCCTCCAAGCCCCAGTCAGTCCACATGGGTTGGGCGCCGGTGATCACCGAAATCGGGGGTGGATGGGGCAGGTCGGGATCTCAGGGCGCTGTTCAGCACGAACGACGGCAGCGTGGAAGCCGGGGAGCGTTCACGAACCGCGAGACGCAGTGGGAGTGCGTCGCGGCTCGAGGTTGTGATCGTCACCAGCTAAAGATGACTCGCCGCCCTCCCCACCGCCGCGCTACCCGCATTCACCCTCGACGTCCCTGACCTCACCGACGACTACCACTGGTTCCTGAACCACATCGGACACCAGCCCGCCCTCCCGCGACCCGCATGACAGCGGCCGGGGCCAGATACATCGCAAAGGCGCGGAGGCTGCGCCGCCCCCGGTGCCGGCGGATCTTGCCGCTCGGTGCGTCAGGGACGGCCGCTTCGGCGCACGCGGCCCATATCCGGATAATACGCACACCCTACGAGCACCCTCTTCCGTGCCGCCGCCGACTCCGAGACGCCAGATCCCCAGCGGGGCTCGTCAGGCTCGTGGCGTACCAATGGGTGTAGTAGGTGTCGGCCTTGTGAAGCAGGTCCGGCCACCGGTCACCCGCAGCGACTTGCGGTCATCCCGTGTACCGGAGGAACATGCTCGGCGCCTTCCGGACCAGGGCGGCCGCGGCAAGGCCGATGACAGCGCCGGCTGCGACGTCGGAGGGGTAGTGCGCGCCGCTGTGGACCCGCTCGAGTGCCACCAGTGTCATGGGTACGGCGCATGCGGCACCGGCCCAGGGCCAGGACAGTGCGACCCCCGCGGTGAAAGCCACGGCGGCGCAGGTATGTCCGGAGGGGAAGGAGGAGCTATCGGGCCGCTCCTCGACATCGTCGTGGGGGATCCACTCCTTCGGCGGCCGGGGCCGCTCGACGAGCTGTTTCGCGACCCCGTTGGACAGCAGCTCCCCCACCGCCATCGCCGTGATGCCGGCAGCCGCAGCTTTGCGGCCCCGCCAGCCCCCGCCGGCCGCCATGGCCACAGCTGCCGCCCACCACAGCTTCGTGTGCTCGGCCGCGTCCTCGACCGGCGGCAGCACCCGGCGGGCCCAGGCCGAGTCCCAGGCGGCCATCCGTTTGGTCAGCCGGTGATCACCATTGCGCATAGCCATCAGGATTTCCATGCCTCGCCGCTTCCCCGCCTGCGGCGGTTCCACGCGCCACTCATTCCAGGCGGCGGTCTGGAGGCGCGCCAGGGCGAGCCACATGTCGCCCGGCGTCGCTCTGCCCGAGCCCGGACGGGGCGAAGATGGTGCCTACGGCGCCGCCGAATTGTTCGAGGGCGTGGTAGGTGGGGACCGACCCCAAGTCCGACGGCCACCCGACCGTCTTGCCCTCGGGCACCACCCGCCCCGATCCTCCAACTCGCGTACGGGTCGTACTCGCGCACGCCCTGCGAGGTGCACTCGACGTCAGTAAAGAGGCAGTCGTCATGCGCCAGCCGTTAACCGCTAACCGGAGACCGCCGGATGGTTCTCGGAGGGCCGTAGCGATGAACCGGCGGCGATCTGCGCCTACAAGGTCGGATCTGGCAGTGGGTTCGCGTTCGATCCGCAGGACGGGGCCGCGCGGGAGGCCGCTCAGGCAAGGCTGCGGCAGAACGGGGTGGTCTCATGGGACGGCCCGGCCGCCGGGACTGTGGGCGGGCCGCGCGGTCATCAGCCGGACAGGCTCAGGCTGTTGATGCCTCTACTTGATGCGGTCGAGGAAGCCGAGCGCCCGAAGGTTGACCTGCGTTGCGGCCTGTTCTTCATAGCCCAGCCAGCGAGGAGCGCACACCCACGTGTGAGTGCTGTCGTACCCCTGTCGGGGTTTGAGTGAGTTCGGCACAGACCGGCAGAGGTCGCGGGATTCACCAACCGGTCCCGGCCGACGGCGAGTAGCATCCGGCACCAACGCACATCCCTCCAGAAGGAGCGTGGACTGCAGTGGACAAAGAGCCGGTCAACACCCCGATCCAGACCGAGTACACGGAGCATCTGACCGCCGCCCTCGCAGCCAACCAGGCCGAGCAGGCGACCCTCACCGCGCGCCTGAACAAGCTCCGGGGAGAGGAGAAGTGGCTCGCCGCGGCGCTGGCGGACACGCCGCGGGCTGTTGGTGTTGAGCCGCCGCCGGGTCCTGCCCAGCCCGCAAGCAGCACTCCCCCGGTCGGCAAAGGCACGGATGCGGCGGCCGTACCGCTGCCGAGGATGGAGAAGCCGGCAGACGGCGCGGCTCCGGCGACGAAGGCAACCACAACCAAAAAGGCCTCCGCCAAGAAGACGACGGCCAAGAGGGCCTCGGAAACCCCCGCGAAGCAGACCGCGGCTGTCAAGAAGACGCCTGCCAAGAAGACCGCGGCTGCCGGGGCCAAGGAGACCACGCAGGCGGAGCCCACGCTCGGCAATCTCCTCAGCGAGATCCTGTCCAAGCAGCCCGGTGAGCCCAAGAAGGTCAGCGAGATCCAGAGCGAGCTGGAAGCGGCGCACCCCGATCGCGCGACGTCGGTTCAGACAATCCGCAATGCCCTGCAGCGGCTCGTCGAGAAGGACAAACTCGAGAGGGACAACCGGCAGGGCATGGTGCTCTACACCTGGCCCGTGCCCGAGGCCACCCCGCCGCCCGCAAACCCGCCGAAGGCCGAGGAACCCGCCCCGGCCCCTATCTGAGAGCAGCAACCCCTGGGCCGGCGGCGGCTACTCTCAGCCCCTACCAGGGCGCCAAGCCGTCTGCAGAACCGGCCCGTACTCCCGTCGGCAAGGAAAGCAGCCAAGGTTCGCTGTTGTTCCTCGCGGGCGATCTGCTGGCCACGGATGCGGGACCTCCACGGCCTGGTCCAGGCGCCCGCCGGCTACGTACAGCAGTCGGTAGCCAGGCTACTGGCCGCATCAAGCACATGAGGCGGCCCCGTGCCGCTGACCGCGCTGGCGATCCCCGTCTCACGCATGCGGCATCGACGGTGCACCGGGCCTCGACGTGGTCGTTGCTTCGCTCTGGTCACGATCGGCGGCCCGGTCACCGGCGCCGTGCTGGCCGGGCTGCAGCTCGAGGGGTTCCCGGACACGGTGCTCATTCCCGTACTGGCCGTGGTCCTGCTCGCGTCCGCCCTCGAACTCGCCGGGCATGGGCAGCCCCCTCCGAGCGGCAGGATCGCCGACGTGCAAGCACGGCCACGGCCGGTAACCGAATTCTGCGGCCCGACTACCAGATCACCGGGGAACACCTCTGCGCGCTGTTCACTGCATCGGCTGGCGCGGACAGACCTGTCCGACGGCAGCTCTCATGGATCCAGTCCAGATATGGCTTCGGCCGCCGCTGCCGGCTACCCATGGATCACCACGCGGGGAACCCGGGCTTGACTGGGTGGGACCTGGTGGGCGCCGCCGACGAGGAGTGCGAGGAGGACGGCGACTGCTTCGTTGCGCAGGACGCGGGCGGCCTGCTGCAGCTTGTGCGGGTCCGGCGAGGGTAGGGAGAGAGCCGCGCATTCGGGGTCGGTACCGGTACGGATGGGGACAGTGGCGCACACCGTCCCTGGGGCGTACTCCTGCAGGTCCAGGAGGGGTTCGCCCGGATGGCGGGTGTCGGGTTCGGTGAACAGGGCTTCGGGGCTGGTGATGGTGTGCGGGGTGAAGGCCTCCATCCGGTGTCGACCGGGGTGGTCGCGGCGTTCTTCGGAATCGAGCTGGACGAGGAGGGCCTTGCCGACGGCAGAGGCGTGGGCGGCTTCGCGGAAGCCGACCCCTTCATGGGCGGCGGGGGCGGCGGGGCTGTCCCTGTACTGGGTGATGGAGACCTCGCCGTCGGTGTAGCCGGCGACGTAGCCGGCGGCGCCGACGCTCGGCGATCTTCAGCGCGGTGCGGAGGAGAGGTGATCACCACTCACCGAGTGATGGCCCCAACTCCCGGGTACTCCTACCGTTGTTCGCGCTCCGAGACGCAAGCCAGTAGCCTGATTGAACAGAGTCCGTGAGACGTGGGGGTGGTGAGTGCAGGCGCCTGCGACCGTCGTGCAGCTCGCTCTGCTCGTCCTTCTGGTGCTGCCCGGGGTCACCTATCAGTTCGTCCGCGAACGCCGCCGCGGGCCGGTGCCCGGTGAGCGTGATCTGGGTGAGCGGGTGCTGCGGGCGATCGTCGCGTCGATCGCGCTGGACGCCCTGTACGCCGTGGTGGCGGGGCCGGCGCTGGTTCGCCTGGCTCGAGGCACCGGGGGCGGCTGGGACGGCTTCGTGGAGCGGCCGCGAGTGGTCGGCTTCGTCGCCGTAGTGCTGTTCCTCGTCGTGCCGGCCGTGGCGGCGGTCACCGTTTCCCTGGTGGATCGGCAGCGGCGCAAGGCTCGGTTCCTGCGCACGCCCAGTGCCTGGGACCACGCGTTCCGCGACCGCGAACCGTGCTTCGTGCGCGTGCGGCTCAAAGACGGCAACTGGGCGGGCGGCTGGTACGGCGACCGGTCGTACGCCTCCTCGTACCCCCACCCGGCCGAGCTGTACCTCGAATCGGCGCGCGTGATGGGTGCCGACGGGTCGTTCGGCGCGCGCGTGCGCGGGACGGCGGGCCTGCGGCTGCGGGCGGAAGACTTCGACGTGCTGGAGTTCGTCGAAGCCGGAGAACCGGCGGCCGTGCCGCGGGAGGAGCATTGATGGCGCACGAACCCGAGCTGTCGCCCGAAGAGGCGGCGCTGCTGGAGGAGGCCACGGAACGCGGCTACACCCCGAAACGTACGGTCGTCGAGCCGGACGAGGCGCCCGGTGGCCCAGCCGGCACCTCGAACGGCAACGAGGACTGACGCGTGGGTGGCGGGCCCGCGAACGGCCTGGCCGAGCGGTTCTGGAAGGCTTTCCACGTGGCCCGGCACAGCGCGGACCCCGCGTCGGTCGAGAAGGCGATCGACCTCGGCCGTGCCCTGCTGGCCGCCGAGGACGTGGCCGAGCGCCACTCGGTCCTGTCGGATCTCGGAGGCCTCCTGCAGACCCGCTACCACCAGACCGGCGACTTCGCGTTCCTGCAGGAAGCCGTCCGGAAAGTCACGGAGGCCTACCTCCTGGCGTACGAAAGCCCGGAGGATTCTGCCGGCTACGCCAACAACCTCGGCATGCTGCTGCACACCGCGTTCCTGCGGAACCAGGACCGCGAGACCCTGGCCGACGCGCTGGACTGGAGTCGGACGGCCGTCGAGGAGGAACCGTC
The DNA here is from genome assembly GCF_001746425.1 of Streptomyces subrutilus. Classification (GTDB taxonomy): domain Bacteria; phylum Actinomycetota; class Actinomycetes; order Streptomycetales; family Streptomycetaceae; genus Streptomyces; species Streptomyces subrutilus_A. The sequence continues at coordinate 257,292 of NZ_MEHK01000001.1, forward strand.
CACGGAGAAGGCGTTCTACCTGGGTAACCTCGTCGTCGCGCTCCGAACGGCGTTCACCGTGACGCAGGACCTCGCCCCCCTGGCGGAAGCCGTCGAGCACGCGCGGGCCGCCGTCGAATGCTCTCCCGATGACGTGCTCACCGCCGGGAGCCTGCACTGCCTCGCCGTCGTCCTGCGCGACTGGTTCCGTGACACTGGGGAGACCGGTGTGTTGGAGGAGGCCGTCGACGCCGCGCGGCGAGCGGTGGAGCTCACGCCGGCCGGGTCGTCCGACGTGCTCGACCGGTTGAAGAACCTCGCGTACCTTCTCGACGACCACTACCGGGCGCGCGGAGCACGGGATGATCTGGCCGAACTGCTGCGGGTCCGGCAGACGCTGGTGGCCCACACCCCGGTCATCGATCCGCGGCACTCGCAGAACCTCCTCGAGCTGACGGCCACGGAACGGGCCTGGGCCGCCCTCACCGGCGAGGGCCCTCAGTCGGCCGACGGCTGGGAACGCGCCGACACCGAAGCCGAAGCGTGCGGCAGGTACGCCGCCAAGTTCAAGCAGACCCGGGACTCGGCCCTGCTCGACCGGGCGATCGAGCTCGGACGTTCGGCGTCGGCGGCGACCCCCGCCGGGCACCCCCGCCGGGGCGTACGGCTGGACCACTTCGCCACGGCGCTGGCCACCCGTGGTGAAGAGTTCGGGGACCACGCCGCGCTCGCTGAGTCCGTCAGCATCGAGCGGGAGGCGGTCGCCTGCACGTCGGCGGGCGATCCGCTGCGGGTCCAGTTCATGGGCAACCTCGCCGTCAACCTGAACGCGTTGTTCCACGCGACCGGAGACCTGGCCCACGTCATGGACGCGATCGACGTCGCTCGCCGTGCCGCCGAGGCCACGGCCGGGCAGGGCGACCACCCCCGTTCGCTCGGGATCCTCGCCGTCGTGCTGCACACCCGGTTCCGGGTGACCGGCGAGCTGCAGGTGTTGTCGGAGGCGGTCGACCGCGCGCGGGAGTCCGTCCGCCTCGGCGCGAGCCTGGTCGCCGGGCAGGCCCAGCGGCTCTCCAACCTTGGCACCATGCTGTGCGACTGGTTCACCAGGACGGGCGAGGCGCGCGTGCTCGACGAGGCGATCGCCGCGCACCGCGCGGCCGCGGATGTGACGGCGGACGACGACCCGGGCCGGGCCGGGCGGCTCGCCAATCTCGGCGGTGTGCTGGGGATGGCGTACGAGAGGTTCGGCGACCGGAACGCGTTGCGGGACGCGATCGCCGCGCGCCGCGCGTCCGTGGCCGCGACTCCGCAGGACAGCCCGCACTGGCCCGGGTACGCCGCGAGCCTGGCCTCCGCGCTCAGCGACTGGTACACGAACCCCGCCGTCGAGGGACGGGAGCCGCCGGATCCGCAGGTCCTCGGCGAGGCGGTCGGCCTGGCCCGGAGTGCGGCGCGCAAGCCCGAGCAGGACGCCTACTCCCGGGCGGAATTGCTGACCATCGTCGGCAGCGTCCTGGCGCTCGGCTTCATGCACCTCGGCGACGGCGACGCGCTGACCGAGGCACTCGACTGCTACAGAGAAGCCGCAGCGTCTGCCGGATCGCCGACGGAGAGCCGGGCGGAAGCGGCGGACCGGTGGGGCTATCTGGCCGCCGAAGCCGGGCAGTTCGACGTGGCCGCCGAGGGGTACGCCGCCGCGGTCCGGCTGCTGCCCCGGCTCGCCGGGCGCCGCCTGGGCCGCGAGGACGCCCAGTACTGGCTCGGCCGGTTCGCCGGGGTCGCCGCCGACGCCGCCGCATGCGCGCTGGCCGCCGGCGACGAGGTGAGCGCGGTGACCCTCCTCGAATCCGGACGCTGCGTGCTCGCCGCCCAGGCACTCGACAGCCGCGGCGATCTTTCCGACCTGCGCGAGCGGGCGCCCGAGCTGGCCGAACGCTTCCGGACGCTCACCGCGGAGTTCGAAACCGACACCACGAGCGACCGCGTGGCCCTCGCCGACGAGCTCGACGCGGTGACCGACCGGATCCGCGCGCTGCCCGGGATGGAGCGGTTCCTACAGCCCCCGCTGCTCGCCGACCTCACCGCGCAGGCGCACGAGGGCCCGATCGTGTACGTCAACGTCAGCCGGCACCGGTGTGACGCACTGATCATCACTCCGGACGGGGTCCGGTCACGCACGCTCGACCGGCTGAGTGAAGAAGCCGTGAGTCACCGCGTACGCGCTCTGCACACCTCGTTCACGCAGGGGCGGCTGGCCGCCGAGCAGACGATCCATGACACGCTCGAGTGGCTGTGGGACACCGTCGTGGGCCCTGTGCTCGGCGAACTGGGGCTGACGGCGGAACCGGCGGCGGATGGTCCCTGGCCAAGGATCTGGTGGGCCCCGGTGGGGTCGCTCAGCCTGCTCCCCCTGCACGCGGCGGGCCACCACCGCGACGGCGGACCTGTTCTCCTCGACCGCGTCGTCTCCTCGACGACGCCGACGATCCGCGCTCTGGGCCACGCCCGCGCGGGCCGCCGCGACGACCGGAACGAGCCGCGGCTGCTGGTGGTCGCGATGCCGCACACTCCGGACGCCCCGGACCTGCCTGGCGCACAGGCCGAAGCCGACCACCTGGCCGCTCTCATACCGGGCGCCACGGTCCTGGTCGGCGCGGACGCGACTCGTGACGCCGTTCTCGACGCCTTGCCGGCCAGTGGCTGGGCGCACTTCGCCTGCCACGGGTACAGCGACCCGGACAACCCTTCGGACAGCCACCTCGCGCTGCACGACCACGACCGCGCCCCGTTTCGCGTGCTGGACCTTTCCCGGCTGCGCCTGCGGAACGCGGAGTTCGCGTTCCTGTCGGCCTGCGACACGGCCCGCACCACCGCGCGCCTGTCCGACGAGGCGATCCACCCGCTGGCGGCTTTTCAGATAGCCGGGTTCTCCCAGGTGGTCGGCACGCTCTGGCGCGTAGACGACGTCGTGGCACCAGCCTTCAGTCAGCAGATCTACGGCGAATTGATCGCGGATCGATCCGGTGCGTTGTGCGCGTCGGCGGCGGTCCATCGCACGGTCAGGCAGCTCAGGACGAAGTATCCGAACCTGCCGTCGGTGTGGGCCGCACACGTCCACGCGGGCGCCTGACCACGCGCACTCCGTCGTATCGGAGGTTGATCCGCAGCCGACTCGGCCAGCTGCGTCGGCAGCTGTCATCGGCATCCGCTGGTGGCGCCTGCCCCGCCGGGCCCGGCACGGACTCAGCGGCCTGCGCCGGCATCTGCTCAACCGGCGGTCTGACGTCACGGGGCTTCGCGGCTTCCCCTCTTCCAGGGTCCGCCAGACCTGCCGGAGGCGGCTCTGCAGGACGGCCGTCGCGTCATCCATCCGAGGGGCGCAGCGGGCCCGTCCCCTGTGGACCTCTGCGGCACGGTGGCGGCGTGCGTCGCTGCTCCCTGCCCCTGCTCCTTGCCGCGCTGCTCGCTGCCTCGGGATGCGCACCGTCCACCCCGCACCTACCCGGCCCGCCGGGGCCTCGCCCGGTCACGGTCTCGGTAGACCGCAAGCACCCCGCCGACCCCCAGCCCGCACGACCGGACACGGGGGCGGCGCTGCCCCTCTCCCCCATGCCCGAGTCTGCGGCCGCGCCTGCGGCCGGCTCCGTTGCCGAGGTCGGCCGTGTTCCCGCGCCGGCCCGTCCCGCACCCGCGGCCCGCGAGGCGTCCGGCGAGACTCAGGCCGCCCGGCGAGCTCCCGACCGCAGGGCGCCCGCCCGGCGAGCTCCCGACCGCAGGGCCGAAGGCCCGGTACGGCTGCGCCGGACGACCCCGCCCCGGCCTCCCGTACGCCCCGCCGCCAAACCCAAGCCCAGGAAGGTGAAGGGGCCGAACCGTACGCCCGCACCGCGCCGTCCGGTACGCGCCCCAGGGGCGGGGACCACGGACATGACCGAGCTGTGCCGCGCCGCGCACGGCGCCACCAGTCCTACCGTGGCCACGCTCTGCCACCAGACCTACTGTGACCGACTCTTTGACCTGGCCTGTGAGCGGTCAAGGTGGCCCGGGTGAGCGTCGGAGGCGGCCCGCGCCCCTGGTTTGGGGTGTCAGGGGCGGACGGCGGCCACCAGCTCGCCGGTCGTCACCACCCGGGCGAAGCCCCCGCCGTGCAGCGAGACGGCACTCGCTCGGGCCAGTTCGTCGGCCGTCAAATGCCAGCTGTTCGGGCCGGTCAGGTCGAAGGTGTGGGTGGCGTCGAGGGCGACCAGCACGTCATAGCCGAGATTGCCGCCCATGCGGGCGGTGGTCTCCACGCACATGTTGGTCTGGATACCAACCAGTACGACCTGGTTAATGCCCGCCTCCTTGAACCAGTCGTCAAGGTCGGGGGTGCCGTAGAACGCCGAGTTCACGGACTTGGTGACGAGTAGCTCTCGCCCGCGGCCCTTGCCGCGCCGCTCCTCGACGTAGTCCTTGAAATCGTTTCCCTGGTACCGGGTCCGCAGCGGCGAGCCGGGATTGTTCGAGTCGTGCCGTACGAAGACGACCGGCCGGTCCGTGTCCTGCCAGGCCGCGATCAACGAGGCGATGTTCTGGTCGGCGGCCTGATTGTTGCGTCGGCCCCAGAACTCCGACTCGTCGAAGCCCTTCTGCACGTCCACCACTACCAGCGCCGCGTTCTGCGTGATCTCCATGTCCACGATCCTGCCGCCCGGGGGGGCCCTGCCCCAGGAGGAGAAACGACAGCGATCGATGTTTTACTGCCAGAATGACCAGACCCGCACCGGCACACCGCATCGCCCTGATCGCCTTCCCCGGCATCCGGGCCTTCGACGTAGCGGTGATCACCGAGGTGTGGGGTACGGACCGCACCGACCGCGGGTGCCCCTCGTTCGAGCTGCGCCGGGTCGCCGTAGGCCCCGAACCGGTACCGATGCGCGGCGGGCTCGCCCTCACGCCGGACCGCACCCTCGCCTGGCTACCCCTTGCCGAGCTGATCCTTGTACCAGGCTTGGACGACCACATCACCCCGGCACCCGAGCCCGTCCTCGCAGCGCTGCGCAGCGCCCACGCCCGAGGCACCACCATCGCCGCTCTGTGCGGCGGCGCGTTCACACTCGCCCAGGCGGGACTGCTGGACGGCCGCCGGGCGCTGACCCACTGGGCACTGACCGACCTACTGAAGGCCCGACACCCACAGGTGCGGGTCGAGAGGGACGCCCTGTTCGTCGAGGACGGCAATCTATGGACGGCCGCCGGCACCGCCGCCGGCATCGACCTGTGCCTGCATCTGGTACGCGCCACGCACGGCGCAGAGGCAGCTGCGACAGTGGCCCGCTCCATGGTCACCGCACCCTTCCGGACCGGCACCCAGGCCCAATTCATCGAACACCCGACACCGCACGCCGACCGCGCTGTAGACGCACTGGCCGAAGTACGCGCCTTCGCCCTGGCCCACCTCGACGAGCCACTCACCGTGGCCGCGCTTGCCGCCCGCGCCAGGATGTCGCCCCGCTCCTTCGCCCGACACTTCGCGGCAGCCACCGGAACCACCCCGCTGCGCTGGCTCGTCGACCACCGCATCGCAACGGCCCAAAAACTCCTGGAGCGCACCGATCTGCCCATGCCCGAGGTCGCCCGCCGATCCGGTTTCGGCAGCGAAGTCACCATGCGCCAGCACTTCACATCCCGTCTCGCGACCAGCCCACGCGCCTACCGCACCTCGTTCGCCGAACAACCGCACTCCGCACAGAGTCATTGATTGCGAGCCAACCACAACGCTCACCCGGGCCGACTAAAGCGCTCACGACCCTGGGCAAGCCGCCCTCGCGGGTGGCTTGCCCAGGGTCGCCTTGGTTTTGCCCGCTCGTTCAGGCTGCCCGGCTGCCGGCTCCCACAGCGGGCTGGCAAGCCCGGTGCCGTCGCAGTGGAAGCACCGGCCGCCCCCGGGCGTGCCGCGCGCCGCGATGGTGCGACGGCGTGGCGCAGGAGCCTGGTGAGGCCGTCGACGTGGGCCGGGTGCAAGGCGAGTTCATGCCGCTTGCCGACCAGGACCTCCAGTGCGACCCCGGGCCCTGCGCAGCCCAATTCCGTGGTGCCGCCGTCGGTGAACGTGCGGGTGAGCGTGCAGGTGGCCATCGTCTCTGCCCGGACAGTTCCACCCTGGCGGTGAAGAGGATGTCGTCCGGCTCGGTGAGGGACAGCAGCGCCTCCGGTCGCTCGAACGGGACGCGGCGGCCGACCGGTCGGGGTGGGCGGCGTGGAGGCGCGCCAGGGCGAGCCACGTGTCGCCCGCGTCGCTCTGCCCCGCACAAGGGTGTGGACCCTGGCTCCAGCCGCGGGCATCGCCCGGCGGGACGCTCTCGTGCTGTCGGAGTGCGGCCCCCATCCCGGCCTCGGTGGCCAGGGTCGCACCCCGATACTTCCGCAACGGGGCCCCCGTGGTAGCACGCGGCTGAGGGTGTGGGGCGGCATCCACAGGCCAAGCCGCCAAGCGCCCTGCGCGGGGACTACAGACGTTGGCTTCCTGAAGACGAGGCAGGCTACCGGGCCGGTGGCAGCGCGGATCCGTGCGCCGGAGCGCGGTCACCGCGGCGGGTCAGGCGGTGCCACCAGTGACGTCGACGAGGGTGGACGGCACGGCCCATCCGGCGACCGAGGACGAGGTAGCCGAGCAGCGCACCAGCAGTGTTCAGGATGACATCGTCCACGTCGAAGGCCCGTCCGGTGACCAGGGATCCCTGGATGAGCTCCACGAGGGTCATCACCACGGCCGTCACCGCCGCCACCCGCACCAACCCGCGTGCCTGCGGGAGGAGCACCGGGAGGAGCATCCCGAACGGCACGCCCAGCAAAATGTTGCCGCCGAGCTGTTTGGCCGCCTCCCGGACGGACCCCCCTTCGAGGTACAGGCGGATCGAGGCGCCCGGGTCGGTATTGCTGTGCACGACACCGGCCGAAGCCGCCGAGGGCTCCAGGGTGACGCGCGCCAGGATCAGGCTGAACAGCACCGTCCCGACGAAGGCGGCCAGCATCGCAAGGGCTCGTACCACCGGCCGACCGGGAGACCGGACCGCTGGGGCGGCCTCCCCCGCCCGCCCAGGCCACTTGCCCGGGCGCACAGCGGCGAGTTTCCTGCGGACGTCCATGAAGAGCTCCCTCGGTGACCGTGACCCACGCTTGCGTTGGATGCCCGTGTACCCGCTGACGTCAATGACGCACCTGCCTTGCTCACCAGAAGTGAACAAGGCGGGTGCGGGGAGTGCCGGCAAGGACCTCTGAGACAAATCGAGGGGGGGGTTGGTGCTGCAACCGTTCAGCGATCCCCGCGGCCAGGAAGCGGTGCCCCCGACGCGTCTCGACGGAACCAAGCGCACACCCATGCGTCGGCGCCTGCGCGAGCGATCATCGCCTTGCGTACGGCTGGTTCAGGGCGTCGCTGGTCGTCTCGGCGATGATGCGGATGCCGGCCTGGGCGAAGGCGTTGCGCTACAGCCTCGCCGGATGACGGTCAGGACAAACCCGCATGGGAGTTTGGCCTCGGCAGCCGGGGACATGAGCGCGAGGGCGGGAGCCGGCCTACGGAGACGGGCCGCTGCCCCCGCTGGGTGGCCGCAGGCGGCTCCTCTCCCCCAGGAGCCGCCCACGGCCCGCCGACCTCGTGGGAAGCAGCGCTCGCCGCCAGGTTGATCGGTATTCGTACGGGTGGAGAGCGGCCTTCTCGCGTGCGATGAAGAACTCGACCCACGTGCCGTCAACACATTCGGGAACGGGTTCAGCCACGTCCAGCAGAACCTGCGAGCCATCGAAGTCCAGCACGGCGGCGGCGTCCACTGTGAGGGCCGCGGCGACCGAGCGGCGTCAACCTGCGAGACCACCCGCCGACCGGGTCAGATGACGGTGCAGATGGCCTCTGTGGCGGTACGGATCAGCCTGTTGGCGCTGTAGTCGTACACCTGCGGACGGAAGCAGACGGTGTACCCCTCCTTCATGTCGAACTTGCACTCCGCCCACGTGTCGTAGCCGTTGTTGTTGACGCAGTGCGGGGTCTCACGGGAGTAGTTGACCGTCCAGTCCGCGCGGGCCGAAGCGCTGTCGTGGGCCGTGTCCTTGACGTGGAAGTCGTCGCCGTCGGGTTCGAAACAGACTGTCGCGCCGGTGATGCTTCCGCATATCCAGTCTGCTTCGGCGGGGGCGGCGTAGGAGGCGCTCGCGCTCGTCACCACCAGGCCGCCGGCGGCGACGGTGGCGAGGCTGAAGGAACGTCCCATCCGGGAAAGGGAGCTGCCAGGAGCCGTGCGGGATCGGAACAGATTCATTGCGAGACCTGCCTTCAATGTCGCTGACTGCATCACTGACCGGGCCGCCGGCCAGGGGCCACGTCCTGTGGACTATTGCGAATCTATTGATCCAAACCCTGGGCTCGACAGCGCCTAATCGGTCACAAGGTGACCTGCGCAGGGACGCGATGCGGCCAAACGTCGCTCCGTCCACTGGCCGCCGCGAACGCCCAGTAGGCCGCTGCGGGCCTCGTGGGGCGCGTGGGCCGGCGCCCGCACCGAAGCAAAACAAGGACGAGCACGGTCACCGTCTAGGACTGGACCAATCCCGTGGCCGGGGGGCGGCCACCTCACCCAGGACCGAGATAGAGACGGGCGTCCCGCCCGCCCACGCCTGCTCCGGTCGCGGCGCCACGCGGCTCCGTGGCCACAGTGGCTCGCCGTGCACAACAGGAGCACGGGTCAGGGTGTACTCGTCCGAAACCGCATCCGGGCGGCGCCCCCCGATGGACTCGGTCGCTGGATCGAGGTCGGGGCTCACCTCGCGGCGCCGAACGACCCGGTTGTGTCGCGGCGACCACCCTTGTGACCGCGCAGCACCCTTCGGCGGCCATACGGCGACCTGCCCTGCCACGTGCTACCACAGGGGGCCGAACGCGCACTTCCCCGGCCTCCGCGAGTCCCGAGTGTCCGAGCGGACAACCCCGGCCGCATAGTTCATCCGTTTGGGGCGTTTACTGAGGTTTTCAGGGTGGGGTCGGTGGTGCGAGGGTCAGGTCGGTGGCGGTGAGGCAACCGTCGATGAGGTGGGGCCGGAGCTGGATTCTGCGTAACTCTCTGCGGAGTTTGCGGTCGAGGTCGTCGGGTGTGCCGAAGGCGGTGTTGGCCATCGCTCTGCGGACGAGTGACCAGACGGCCTCGACGGGGTTGAGCTCGGGTGCATAGGGCGGCAGGCGGATAGTGGTAAGCCAGTCGTGCTCGGCCTCATACCGCTTCAGTCCGGCGGCCAGATGGGTGTTGAGGTTGTCCCAGACCACCACGATCGGGCCGCCGAGTTGGATATGGGCTCTCACCAGCAGGTCGCGGTAGTCCTTCCAGGAGAAGCTCTTGCGGGCGCCCTTGAGTAAAAGGTGGGTGCGGGGCCGGTGGATGAGACGGCTTGGCTCGCCAGGTTTGTAGCAGCACAGGGCCGCGACCGAGGTCCGGCGGCGAGACCTGCCTCTCACCCGGATGACGGGGGTGTGTCCGCGCCGGCCCCAGGTCCGGGCACGGGGCGGCGTCATGGAGAATCCGGCCTCGTCCTCGAAGACGATCCAGCCCCCACACGCCGCCGCGAGGCTTTTACCTTCGGCCACACCTCCTTCTTCCACAGCTCCACCGCGTGCTCGTCGCGCTCGAGTGCTCTGCGGGCGGGTGCCTGCCAGGACCAGCCCTGCCGTTTCAGCAGCCGCCAGACCGTCGCTACCGACAGCGTCAGACACAGACGGCGGCGGATCACGGTCTGGACCCGGGCCAGAGTCCACCGCTCATCCTCGAAGCCGTGTGCTGACGGGCCCTTGCCGAGTTCCGCCTCGAGTACGGCGAACTGGGCATCAGTGACAGTCGGGGAGTTGGCCGGGCCCGTCGAGCGCAGGGCCTCCATGCCGCCCTCGCGCCAGGCACGACGCCAGCGTTCCACCGACCTCACACTCACCCGCAGGTCCTTCGCGATCACCGCGGTCTTCTCACCCGCCGCGAACCGCTCGCCGGCCTGGAGCCGGATCCCCTCACGAAACGCCCGACGCTCAGCGGTCAGGCCCCCACCCTCCGGATAACGCATACAACCGGCATACCGCAGGGATCATGAACCGTCACTACCCGACGACAACCCGAAATCCTCAGTAAGTGGCTGCCTTGACCGCCATCGACTTCGCTTGAGCTGCACCGGTACAGCGTCCCGAGTGCGTCCCGGGTGGGAAGGGACCGATGTACAGGATGTACGCCGAACACGTGCAAGCCGGTACCCGACTCTTGTGGCACGCCGTCGACCGCAACGGCACCACCCTGTGCCGTCGGATGCTGACCAAGCAGGCTGCTCCGCTGCCGGGGGGAGTGCGGACCTGCGAGGAGTACCGCCGCGGTTGCACGGACGCCGTCGCCGCGGCAGCGCCGTCTTGTGTTCCGACGGGTAGGGCCGTTCGGCAGAACGCGGGAGATCGTTCACTCCAGCCCGAGAGGAGCCACACTCGTGATCACTGACACCTTCCCCCAGGGGGACCAGCCCCAGGCACGCCTCATTGCACGCTGGCGCCAATCGGCCGATCAGCACCTCACCCCCACGAAAAGGTCGTTGATCGTGACGTGGGTCGCCTTCGGCGTCACATGGGGAACCGTGCGAATCATCACCCACGGCATTCGCGGCGGCTGGCTGCCCTGGGGGAACATCTCCGCCGGAGGCAGGCACCTCCACCACTACAACATCGGCATCGCTACCCTCGCCGGCGTCGGCCTTGTCGCCGTGCGTGGCGACGAACGTGCCGTAGGCCACCCCGCGGTCGCCACCGCCTACGGCGCGGGAACCGCACTCATCGCCGACGAATTCGCCCTGCTCCTCGATCTGCAAGACGTCTACTGGACCAGACAAGGGCGCCTGAGCGTGGACGTCTCCATCGGCATCCTCTCCGTACTGGGCGCCTACCTGACCGCCGTGCCGTTCTGGCACGAGTGCGCTCGGATAACCCGCCACCACGTCGCCTCCGCCGCCAAGCAAGGCCTGACAGCCGCCACGTAAGCCGACCCCGCCCCCAAGGAGCCAGTGGCAGGCTCCCCGCGACCGGCCCGCCCCCCACCACAGCGTGATGCCCGTGTCAGGTGAGGGTCACGTGGACCTCGCGCAGGGTGTCGATCAGGTCGGGAAGCGGTTTTCACGGCGGGCCGGGGCGAGGGGGGAGGACAGGTGCCGGTACATCGACGGGGTGCGGCAGCACGCCGTCGGAGGCGAGCCGGTCCATGACCTGGCGCAGCGTGACGCCGCCCTCGTAGCTCTCCACGATCTCTCGGGCCGGTCCACGACGGGCGGCCACCGGATCCGCTCCCGCGCCATACCGGTACTTGGCTGGTCTAGGCTGCGACAGTCGTTGGCCACCGAGGCCGGCGCGTCAAGGAAAGGCAAACGATGCCGCAAGCGGGACACGCGACCGGCCCGGCGGGCACGCCAGGCCGGCGAACGCTCAGTGCGGCAGAAGAAGCGGCCCGAATAGACGCGGTGCGCCGCTACGACATCCTCGACACCCCGCCGGACGGCGCGTTCGACCGCGTCGCGGCGATGGCGGCCCGGCTGTTCAAGGTGCCGGTGGCGAGCGTGACGATCGTCGACGAGGACCGGATCTGGTTCAAGGCCGCCCACGGTCTGGAAGGCGTGAGCGAGATCGGCCGGGAGCCGGGCCTGTGCGGTTCGGCGATCCTCGCTGACGAAACACTGGTGATCCCGGACACGTTCACCGACCCCGTCGCCTTCAACAACGGCCTGGTTACCGGGCCGATGGCGGTCCGTTTCTACGCCGCCGCGCCGATCATCACCGGCGACGGGCACCGGCTGGGCACCGTCAACATCCTCGACACCAAACCCCGCCTGATCACCGAGGACGACACCGCCACCCTCGCGGACCTGGCCGCGATCGTGCTCGACGAGCTGGAGATGCGCCTGGCGGCCTTGAACGCCCTGCGCACCGAGCAGGAGCGGCGCATCGAGCAGGAGGAGGCCCGGCAGCGCGCGGAGCGGGACAAGAGCGCCATCGAAGCGTTCGCCTCCACCCTCCAGCGGACCCTGCTGCCGCCGGCGCTGCCGGTGGTACCGGGGCTGGAGCTGGCCTGCCACTACGCCACGGCCTCCCCGCAGAACGTGGGCGGTGACTTCTACGACGTCTTCCCCCTCGGCGGCAAGAGGTGGGCGTTCTTCCTCGGGGATGTGTGCGGCAAGGGCCCCGAAGCCGCCGCCCTGACCTCCCTGACCCGCTACACCCTGCGCGCCGCAGCCCTGATCGACCCCGACCCCGACGTGGTCCTCACCTCCCTGAACACGGCGCTGCTCCTGGACCCGGCTGTCGGCACCCGGTTCTGCACCGCCGTCTTCGGCGTTCTCGAACCGCACGAGGACGAAGGGTTCACCATCACGGTGGCCACTGGCGGGCACCCCCCGGCCTATCACCTGCGCGGCCAGGGGGCAGTGGAAGCGGTGCAGCCCAAGGGCGGCATGCTCATCGGCGCTCTCGCCGGCGCGCACTTCGCCTCCCACAGCATCCACCTCGCCCCAGGCGAAGGACTGCTCCTCTACACCGACGGGCTGACCGAGGCCCGCACCCTGGGCGGAGAAATGATCGGAGACGAGGGCCTGACCCGTTTCCTCGCCGCGCGCACCGGGCCCGTCAGCGCGGCGACGGTCATAGGCGACACCGTCGACCTCATCGACGCCATGCCCCACGGCGCCGGGGACGACGTCGCCCTGCTGGCCCTGTCCGTCCCCCTCGCCGACGCCGCAGCCAGCCTCACCGCGACCGCCACCGCCCACACCATCGCCCCCGCCGGCGAGACGCCGGAGAGACGACCGTGACCGACTTCCGCCTCACCGCACAGCACACCGACGGCGACCTCGCCCTGGCCCAGGTCGCCGGGGAACTCGACATCGACACCGCCCCCCACCTGCGCACCCAGGCACTGGCCCTGATCGAACAAGGCCACCGCCACCTGATCCTGGACCTCGCAGCCGTCACCTTCTGCGACTCCTCCGGCTTCAACGCCCTCGTTGGCATCCTGCGCTGCGCCAAGTCCGCCGACGGCACCCTGGTCCTCGCCGCCGTCCCCGACCGCCTTGCGCGGCTGCTGAACCTCACCGGCCTCGACACCCTGCTGCCCGCCCACCCCACCGCCGCCCACGCCCTCGTCGCACACACCCCCAGCCCGGACACGGCCACCGCATAACCCGCTGCGGTGGCCACGAGGCCAAACGCGGCCACCGCAGCGTCAAGAGGGCACGATCGACACGTGGACAGCCTCACCAGCGCCCTCAGCACAGAGGACGACGGCCCCCTGGGCGCCTTCCCCCTCCACACAGATCCACATCGGCTACCACTGCGCGAGCGACAGATCGGTTCCACCTCCCTGCACGAAAATCTCGACACCCTCACCCCGGTGGCAGGTTGATCTTCCACGTCTTCGCCGCGTTGGCGGCGTTCATCCGGGACAGGAACGGCTGAGCGCGCTGGGCGTTCGATGACGCCTCCCGCTCCATGCGGAAGGCGGAGCTGATCGCCCTGGTTCCTGCGGCACGGCACAGCAAAACACCCACACCGAAGGCGTGGGCAAAGGACTTCCGAAGCACGACAGCTGACCCAGACGCTTCACGCCCGCAACGGGGTCACCAGAGGAAACGAGTACGCGACACGCGTTTGACCGGTGCGCGCGAGCCCGCCGACGATCGGCGGGCGCGCCCCGGCTCAAGCCGCGATCGTTAGGGATGCACCGCTCCAGGATCTCCACCCAGCTGCGCAAGCGACGAACCCAGTGATGCCGCCCCACTCCGGACGAGTTCGGTCAGCGCAGTGACGAACGGCTGCGCGGCGGTGTCGGCCGCCATCGCGGCCGCGGCCGACTCCGGGTATCGCGCAGGAGCTGAGATCAGGAGGTAGCGGGGATGCCGGTGTGGGAGGCGTGCCAGTCCGACGCTCAGGACGACCGCGTCCTCTCGCGGCGGCCGCCCGCCGTGACATGCCTCGGTGCGGCCGGCTCGAGGACGCCGAGGACGAGGACGAGGACGCGCGTCTTCGTCACGCTTTGACAACGATGGCAGCAGAAGTAGACACCTGCTCAAATGACGGCGCCGAGATCATCTGCCGAGACCGCCTGATGGCATTCACCAAGGCCATCGGGCAGGCCGCCCCGAAGGCCCTGGAGGTACGGCCCACAGGGGAGGCAACCGGCGGACGCGTCACCCGGGCGGGCCTGACGTTTCACCGGAGAAACGCCGCTCCGAGAGAACGGGAGGTTCTAGGCCGGGGCTGGATGGCCGCCTGAGACCAGGACTGGACGCTGTACATCGCCATGCGCTGCTGCTCGTGGTGTGATGAAAGGGGGCTCCGAGAAGGAGACAGCGATGACCTCACCGGCAGCGGAGCGGAAGACCGTCGCGGGCCTGGTGTCAGTCCGGCCGTTGGCCGAGGTGGACCTGGATCAGGCCGATGAGATCTTCAGGGTCGCCTTCGGGACGTTCCTCGGGATTCCCCAGCCGAAGACGTTCTTCGAGACCGCCGATTACGTCCGCACACGCTGGGCGGCCGATCCGCAAGCGGCCTTCGCAGCGACGATCCATGGTGAACTGGCCGGGTCGAACTTCGCCGCCAACTGGGGCAGCGTCGGGTACTTCGGACCGTTGACCGTGCGTCCCGACCTGTGGGACCAAGGTGTCGGCAAGCGCCTCATGGACCCGGTCATGGATTGCTTCGACGCCTGGGGGAACCGCCACCTTGGCCTGTTCACCTTCTCGCACAGTCCCAAGCACCTTGAGCTCTACCGCAAGTACGGTTTCTGGCCCCGCTTCCTCACGGCCATCATGAAGAAGCAAGTCGCGGGCGGCTCCGCGGTCCCCGGCCGGGTGATGTACAGCGAGCTGCCTGCCGCCGAGCAGCCCGCCTGCCTCAGTGCGTGTCGCGCACTGACCGGGGCCGTGTACGAGGGCTTGGACCTGGAACGCGAGATCGTCGCCGTGCACACGCAGGGACTCGGTGACACCATCCTGCTCCAGGGCGGCGGCTCCGAGCTCGATGGCCTGGCCGTCTGCCACCGCGGAGCCGGATCGGAGGCCGGCGAGGACGTGTGCCTCGTCAAATTCGGCACCGTACGCCCTGGCCCGGAGGCGGCCGACCGCTTCGAGCGGCTGCTCGACGCATGTGAGCAACTGGCGGCCGAGCGCGGGCTGGGTCAGCTGGACGCCGGGATGAACCTGGGCCGCCCGGATGCCTATCGGCGCATGATCGACCGTGGTTTCCGCACGGGGTTGCAGGGCGTCGCGATGCACCGGCCCAACGAGCCCGGTTACAGCCACCCCGACGCCTATGTGATCGACGACTGGCGCTGAGGCCACCCGTCTGGACCAGGCTTCCCTGCCGGCCGGACACCGCCTCGGGCGTGCTGGAGTGAGCGGGTACCGGCTGGGTGGAGGGATCAGCCCTGACCTGGGCGTGGTCGTCTACCCACCCGACAACCAGGGCGGGCGCCAGGTTCGCTGCGACGGCGAGCTCCTCGGCCGCGCCCTGGGCCCCGCCGACCTGTTGGAGTTCCTGCGGCGGGCGGCCCTGGACACGGACATCGCCCGCCTGGAAGACCCCCTGTTGATCGAGTGGCGCGGGGGCGGGCCGGCCGTCTGGATCCCGAGACCCCGGCGAGTCATGAGTGCAGCAGTGCGGGCCGCCCCCCGGTGAGGGTGGCGGCCCGCACTGCTGCTCCGGTCAGCGGCTCAGTGGTCGGTGCGCGGGTTCGAAAAGACCGGGCCGTTGGCGTACTGGAACTGCGACCAGTTCCCACCGTCGACACCCTCCTGTCCAGCCTCCATGCAACCCCCGCGGGTCCAGTACTTGCCCGTCATTCCTGGCGGTAGGAGGGGTGCTCGGCGTATGACTGGGCAAGGAGCCGAATGGCGTATGCCAGCCCCGCCGAGCGGGAGTCTGCGGGACCCATGGCCTTGTAGTCGCGAGCCAGCTGCTCGGTCAGATCGCCCTACGTTCCAACGCCTTTCGGGCGGCGAGGTAACCCGCGATCTTGAACGCCAGTTCGTGAGAGCCGAACGTATCAGCGCGGGCGCGGCGCAGCACCACCCGAGTGGCCATCACGACTCCGTGCTCGGGCAAGCTCAGCTGCTCCTCGATCCCCACAGCGGCAGCCGCGAAAAAGCGTGACAGAGCCTCGGCGGGTTCGTAGTCCACCGTCAGCTCTTGAGCCAACTCGAAGGCGAAGCCCTCAGCTGCGGGCTCGAAATCCACCTCTATCTCGGCGAAATGCGGCGCGCAGTTCTGCTTCTGATGCAGTACACGTACGCCACGGATCGGATGCGGCGGGAACCGTGGCGGCGCTGACGTCATACGGAAACGCTACCCCTGCCTGGTACCTCGCTCGCTTTCCCCGGCGGTCCGCCCGACCTACCGCTGGCCGCTGCGGCAATGGCCTTCCCAGCTGCTGGCCCACGTCCGCACCGCCACCGATCCACTGCCGCGGCGCCTCGGCCCGCGTCCTGGCCGACGACCCCGCCACCGGCCGGCGCCGCGACCTGACCGTCGAGGAGGAACGCACCTTCCGGGCCAAAGCGATCGTCGAAGTCCTGCGCCACACCGGCATGCGCATCGAGGAGGCCCTGGAGCTGACCCACCACAGCTTCGTCGCCTACCGGCTGCCGACCCCCGGCGCCATCGAGAACGCATCATGGTCGCCGACCAACCGCTCCAGCATCCCTGCTGGTGGCGGGAGCCCAGGCCCTCGCCCTGTCCTGGACGCAAGGGCCCCACCACGAAGTTCCGTGACGAGCGCCATGCCTGCCCCTTTCGTCCCCGCGCGCCTCACAACACGCAGGCCGATTCTCCGTGCTCCGAGAGAAACGGCCTAAGTCACCAGATCGCGCTGATACCAGGTGCCTGGCTCACCGCCGAGGTGCGCCGGGCCGACAGGGACGAACCCTGCTTTGGTCAGCACCTTCTGAGACGCGGCATTCTGGCGGGCCGTAGCTGCCCGCAGCGTGCGCAGCCCGTGCTGGGTCGCCGCTCGCTGGCACAGCTCCCGGACGGTCGCGGTCGCGACGCCGCGGCCGGTGATGTGCTGCGCGACCCGGTAGCCGAGTTCCGCAGTGTGTTCCTCGATGTCGACCAGATTGAACCTGCCGAGTACCGAGCCGTCCTCGCCGAGGAGCACGTAGAAGGCGCAGATTCCGGCCTCCTGCTCAGTCAACAAGGCGTTGTACCGGTCGGCGAACTGGTCGAAGAAGTCGTCGCCGCGGTCCGGGACCAACGCAGCGAAGTAGGCGCGGTTCGCCAGCTCGAAGGCCAGGACCGCCGGGGCATGGTCAACACGCAGCGGCATCAGCTTGGGCATTGCCCGACCTTACCCAGATGGTCCACCGAGGCCACCTGGTTTTGCAGACAGCTCCAAAGCTTGTTCTTTATCTACCAGGACCTCCAGGTCTACCGATAACCTTGAGGGTCTCGGCGCTTGGCACCGGCTGGCCATCCGGGGACGGCGCCTCGTGGTTTGGGAACACGGGTCGGGGCAGGCGAGATGAGCGCGGATGTTCCTGAACCCCCGGCGGCCCCGGGCCGGGGTGAGCCGGTCGGCAGTGGTGGGTTTCTCCCAGGGTCGGCGGAGGTCCGCGGCGAGCGGCCGGGCGAGCCACAGCTGGATGCGGGCGACGATCAGGATCCAGGTCCAGCGGAGCGGTCGGCCGCCTCGGGAGTACGGAGTTTCGGAGTGGTCCAGCCGAGAGCCTGCTTCGCGAAGCGAAAGGTGTTCTCAAGAGGGCTCTTGGCGATGTGCCTGCCAGAGACGATCTGCGGCCTGCACCTGCTCAGTCGATTCGCTCATTTGAACCATTTTGCAGTACGGCGTTGAGCTGGTTCAGTGCCTAAGCGAACTTAAGAGGAAACGTGCCAGGCGGTGAACCTGGTCAAGGGGTTGCCAGCAGGTCCAGCCGAACTTTGGGCTCCAGGGCGGGAACGTGAAGTGCCTCCACGGGACGTAAGAAGTTGATTTGGCTCCACCCGCTCCCAGTGCACGACGTGCCTACGTTGGAATGAATGCTGTGGGCCGTCCGCCTCGCGACGACAGGGTGCGGTCCGTCGTTCACGGTCATGTCGGGGCCGTGTCGTTCGGGTCACGGTCATGCCGGGAGGCCGGGGTGGGTTCGCCGCGGGCCGAACTATTTGCGAATATCCGCAGCGACACACGTCTTGACCCCTCGCTGTCTCTCCGAGTGGAGCAGACCTTGACCAACCCCCGGCTTTGCGCGGCGATCGTAGACCGGGTGACCTTCAACGCGCACATCATCCGCAGTCCGGCACCGACTCGTTCCGGCTCGCCCAGACCCAGGAGAGGCACCGCAAATCTTGACTGCCGTCCACCGGCGAGTCGAGGCCCTGCACTGGCCCCGGCTCGCCGGCCGCAGACGATCTGTGCCGCAGTCACCAGAGCCTGTCGTTCTCCCCTGGATACAGCTCGATGCGGGTGTGCTGGAACGACGCCTGCGCGTGCCTGCTCACGGCCGAGAAGAAGCCCGCCACGGTGACCTTGTCGAAACCGGGCTGATCGCTGGGGAAGGGAGCCTGCGGCGTTCCTCCGACCAGCACCGTGCCCGGAAGAAGGTGCCAGCCCGCGCTCTCATAGAACGCCTGAAGCGGGCGGTCGCAAGTGAACAGTCCCAGGTCCAGGTTTCGGGCGATCATCGTTTCCCGGGCTGCTGCCGCCAGGCGTCGCCCATGCCCAAAACCGCGTGCCTCGCGACGCGTCACCATCGTGCTCAACCCGCCGACGGCATAACGCTGACCGGCATGGACGATCTCCTTGGACAGAATGTCCAGCGCGGCGAGCACACGGCCACCGTCCACGAGGAGCATCGACAACGGCCTCAGCTCCGGGTCATGGGTCAGCGCACCCCGTGAAGGGCCGTCGCCATCGGACGGCCACGCCTGATGCTGGATCTCCAGCACCTGGACGCGCAGCTCGGACGGAGTGGCTTCTTCCGGGAAGGACAGGATCTGCATGCCCTGATTCTGTTCACGCACCGCACAAGCGCAAGCGGCCCTGACGGCGACCGCTGATCAGCTCGTCCACCAGGTCCCGAGCGGCACCCCTGAAAGGATCGCCCGCAGGGGAGTTGAGCCGTCGAACCGGCTCGGCCGCACCGATGGGTGGTGG
The DNA here is from genome assembly GCF_001746425.1 of Streptomyces subrutilus. Lineage (GTDB taxonomy): Bacteria > Actinomycetota > Actinomycetes > Streptomycetales > Streptomycetaceae > Streptomyces > Streptomyces subrutilus_A. The sequence goes on from NZ_MEHK01000001.1 coordinate 276,455, forward strand.
AGCGCACGGTGTCCTGGCTCTCCGGCTGCCGTCGCTTACACCGGCGCCATGAACGCATGGCCGAACACTTTAAGAAGCCGATCACACCGGCAGCCCGTCGACATGCCGCTGACCAGGTCAAGCAGGCCACAGCCTTCCTCACCTGGCTCGCCGCCCGTGCTCACACCCTCGGCACCTGCGGCCAGACCGGCATCGACGCCTGGCACACCGAGCAGAACGAGTACACCCGCAACACCATGCGAGCCTTCCTGCTCTGGTGCTCGGCCAGCAAGCTCACCCGGCCCTTCCGGTTGCCCCCGGTCCAGATCCGCCGGGCCACCCCGATGCCGCAGCCCGAACGACTGGAGCTGATCGGGCACCTCCTCACCGACCCTGACCTGCCGCTTCGTACTCGGGTCGCGGGCGTGATCGTCCTGCTCTATGCCCAGCCACTCAGTCGAGTCGTGCGCCTAACCCTGGACGACATCGGCCACAGCAACGACCAGACGCTTCTCCGCCTCGGCGAACCGCCGTCCCCAGTGCCCGAACCGCTCGCAGAACTGCTACATCGCTGGATCAGCAACCGGGACAACATGAACACCGCGACCAACCACGCCTCCCGGTGGCTGTTCCCCGGCCGCCGGGCCGGACAACCGATGCACCCCGACGCTCTCGCCGCGCTCATCAACGACATCGGCATCCCCACCATCGCTGGCCGCACAGCCGCGATCCGGCAACACGTTCTGGAAATGCCAGCGCCGGTCGTCGCTGAGGCTCCCGGCTATCACCGGGTCACCACAGCCAAGCTCGCGTCCGAGGCCGGAGGCACCTGGAGCCGCTACGCCGCCGGAGACCACTGGCGGTCACCACCCGGCTGGACCCCCCAGAGCACTACCTGAACATGCGATCGGCCGAATGAACCTGCTACTCCACAGGGAGAGGACTCAACGGGATCTGGGACAACGCCCAGCGGGTGAACGTGAGCAGAGCCTCACCAGCGATGTCCTCAAGCCGGTCGAAATCCTCCGGCAGCACGTCGAGCAGGAAGTGCTCGACTTCCCGATCGGCCCGCTTGATCAGGACGAGGCAGCGATAACAGGGCTTGGGAGGATGCTCAAGAAGGATCGCTCGCAGAGACCCCCTCGCATCGTCGGCCAGGTGCTGATCAAGCCACCCAGGCTCACGTCCCCTGCCGAGGCGAAGGCGCTCGCTCTTCGAACTCAGTCCTACCAGGTCCTGCTTGCTCACACGCTTGATCGCTTTGGGCACCTTCTCCGGCATGAGAGCAGGTTAGCCATCGACAGCCAGACCGCGAGTCACTGCACGGCACAGACCATGCCCCTGCGGTGCCCCCAGCACACACAGTGACTACACCTACGCTTGGGCAGCAGTACTCGCGACAGTTGAATACGCGAGTCCACCAGTACCGAGGCCGGGGCCGACCTGGGCGCCGTCGCGGACACCGCCGCGCTCTGTACCTGCGCGGGCGGCTGTACGCGACGCAGTACCTGTGGCCGGTGTGGCGACCACGGTCGGCCGGGCAGTGATGCTGTGGCCAGCAGCGACCACTACGGGGGATGAAGTGGCGGGCCCTAAGACCTCGCGATGCGAACAGCACTTCAAGGCGCCGACGGCGGTGCGTGTAGGGCAGGGTGAGCAGCTCGATGCTGTCAGCCATCAGGACGTCGAGCGCCGCGAAGTAGGCCGGCAGGCGGGCCGTCAGCCCGAGAGCGGTGCGACTGCGGGCGGCGACCCGCCGCTTCTCGGATCCAGCCGGACCGGGTCAGGACCCAAGGCGCTACGCGCCCACGTCGGGGATTGCTCGATGAGCGGCCGCAAGCTGGGGAGCCTCGCAAGCAGGGGCGGAGGGCAGGAGCTGGTGCTGGATCTCCGCGGCGAGGCTGACGGTGGTGGTGCGGTTGCCTCAGTGGTAGAGGGACGCGGCGCTGTAAGCCGGCGCCGACAAGATGCGCGAGACCGCCGAGAAGTTCGACTGCAAGCAGGAGCACTTCCTGCCCGTCCGCACCTCCGCCGGAACCTACCCGGCCCAGCTCGACGGGCCCCTGACCGCACTCACCGGCATGGGCCAGGGAAGCCTGACCAGCACCCCCATGCAGATGGTCATGCCCGCCGCCGGCATCGCCAACAACGGCACCGTGATGAAGCCCTACCTGGTCGAGGAGATCCAGGCACCCGACCTGTCCGTCATCGAGAAGACCGCCCCCGAAGCGCACGGCCAAGCTCTCTCCCGACGCACCGCCAAGAAGGTGCAGGAAATGATGGAGCACACCGTCCGCGAGGGCACCGCCCGCCAACGGAGCACAGATCCGCACGGCAGTGTCCTTGGCTCGTGCGCCCGCCGAGCGCGAGGGCTACACGTGAACTCAGGTCGAGCACCGATGATTTTCCCGCGCGCCGGTCTGTACGCGTGAGGGCGACCCACGGAAGGCTGGCACCATGCGGAAACTGATCTACGGCATGAACCTGAGCCTGGACGGCTACATCGCCGCGCCCGGCGACGACATCGGCTGGAGCGTGCCGAGCGACGAGCTGTTCCAGTTTTGGTCCGACCAGCTGCAGGCGACCGACCTGTCGCTGTACGGGCGCAAGCTGTGGCGGACGATGAGCTCCTACTGGCCCACCGGCGACCAGCAGCCCAACGCCACCCCGGCGGAGATCGAATTCGCGCGCCGCTGGCGGGACATGTCGAAGGTGGTGTTCTCCTCTACGATCGACAAGGTCGACTGGAACACCCGGCTGGTCACCGGCGACGCGGTCGCCGAGATCACCCGGCTCAAGGCCGAGGACGGCGGCTCGATCGACATCGGCGGCGCGACGCTCGCCGGGGCGGCGATGCGCGCCGGGCTGATTGACGAATACGTGCTGGCCACCGCGCCGGTCCTGGTGGGCGGCGGCACGCCGTTCTTCACCGCGCTGGACAACTGGGTGAACCTCAAACTGGTGGAGACGCGGACGCTTCCCTGCGGCGTGATCCTGACCAGGTACGAGACGAGGCGCTGAGCGCCCGTTCTGGTCAGAGGCTGCGGGCGGTGATGTCGCCGTGGGCGGTGGTCGCGTGGATGTCCAGGTCGGCGGCTCCGTCGGTGTTCTTGAGCGCGTTGCTGACGCGGCCGAGGCCAGTGCCGGCGTCGAGGGAGGCGCTGACTCCGCGGGCGGCGCCGACCGACACGTCGCCGTCCTGGGTGCGCAGGACGACCGTGCCGCGCACGGCCTCGGCGATCCGGATGTCGCCGTGGACGGTGCTGATCTCGACGGGGCCGCCCAGGCGGCCGACCGACACGTCGCCGGCGAGGACGGTGAGGCGGGTGCTCGCGGTCTCGTCGAGCTTGACCGAGCCCTCCGCGCTCTCGAAGGTGACGTCGCCGAGGCGTCCGACGCCCCGGAGTTCGGCGCCGGCGGCCTTCGCCTCGACGCGGGAGCCGGCGGGCAGCTGGACGGTCACCTCGACGGCTCCGGAGGCGCCGAGGAGCTGGTGCTTCGCCGGGGCGGCGATCCGCAGGACGCCGTCGGCGTAGGCGACCTCGGCCTGCTCCGCCGCCTTCACGTCACGGCCCTTGGAGGCGTCCGCGGGCAGGACCTCCGCGACACACCAGCAGACCTGCTCACCCGTTCTGCGCAACCCCAGGGCACGAGCGTGACGGATGTGCAGATTCATTCATCGCCGACTCCGCCCAAAGGCAACGTAGTTCGGTCGATCATGACCGCCGAGATGCAGTACCCGCGCCCGACGCTGCTTCCCGATGAAGGCCGCGGCAGTGGACCGACACGGCAGCCCTCCCGGGAGTCCCGTCCCGGCCAGGCCCCCCCCACCGGCCCACCCGCCGATCTGCCGATCTGCCGATATGCCGATCAGGGGGCGTCGATGAGTACCCGGCCGTCGGTCGGCACGGTTGCCGCGAGTCCGTTCGCGTACGCGTTCTGCACGCGGGACCGCTCGGTCGCATTGGGTACGGCGTTGGTGCAGGCCGTCCCGGCGCTGGACCCGGACATCAGCTGGGAGCACGGCCCCGGCTTGGTGTCCGGGAGGCCCAGGCTGTGGCCCAGCTCGTGCGCAGCGATGCGCGTCTTGTCGTACCCCTGGCTCACGGCCTGCGCGCCGAGTTCGACTCGCACCTGTCGCCCAGGACGGACCGGACCGAGGGTGGCCTGCGGCCAGCCAGTGGTGGCCACGATGACGATCTCGGCCCGGACCCCGGGCGCGGCCTCCACCAGCCGAACGTTGCTGACGTTCGAGTTCCAGGAAGCGACCCCGGCCGCGATGGCCGCTTCCCAGCCGCCGGCCCGGCTGTCGTCGTAACGGAGCGTCACCACCGCTGCGGTGGCGTCCGGTACGGGCGCGGGTGCCGCGGTCGCGGCGGTTGCCGCCGCGAGGACCAGCGCGGCGGCGGAGGTGCCGACTTTCAGCCAGGTGCCCAGGGACATGGTCGTCATCCTTCATGCGTGGGGGGGACCCGGCTCTCGGCGGAGCCGGAGCAATGGAGACGCCGCCACCGCCCGCCTGTAGCCCGCACGTTCGGACAGCCGCCCCTCCGGAGCCCTAAAACGGTAGCCCCGCACACCACCACTCCGTCATGCACCTGTCAGCCAATTACGGTAGGCACTCCAGCCGATGCCCGGTCAGCGGGCGACACCACCCAGGGGGTCCGCGCGGACGCGCTCGGCAAGCGGGCTACGGACGGCTGCGCCGGCTTAGCCATGCGGCTTCGGACAGCCCAGCAGCGCCAAACGCCCGTCGAGGGCGTTGTGACGAACTCGCGCAGGTGGCCGACGCAGACGGGGAAGACACCACGAAGACCTGGGGCCTGTAGGCGACGGCGGCGCCAGCGCGGGCCTCGGTGATCCCGCGGGTACGGCGCGTCGGCGAGCCCTGGGTCGAGTGGCTCGCGGAGTTCCCGTCTGGCCCCCGCTCCTCAGCCCTTCACGGGCAGCAACAAAATGAGCCTCATGACTGACGGATCGGAATGGCCGACGGACAAACTGACCGCGCTGCGACTTGGGTAGGAGGCTGGTTGCGGCAGTTCCGGCATCGCGGCCAGATCGCCGCGCATTCGTGGACATCCGCCCCGCGCGAACAAGTACCTCACCATCGGACAGCAGCCACCTCACGTAGCCAAAGCCCCACGGGAGATCGCCTCCCGCCGGGTTTGGCGTTCCCACCGTGCGGTCGGGAACGCGGGGTCGGATTCCTGCCAGCGGTGGGCGGCTGGGGGCTATTTGATTGAGCTCGCAACCAAACGATGCGGGAGGACATGCACATGCACATGCATACGGACAGGAACGCGGTGGCGCTGGTGACCGGGGGAAGCCGGGGGATCGGGGCAGCCGTTGCCCTGCGGCTCGCCGAGGACGGCGCGGATGTCGCCATCACGTACGTCAGCGATGCCGAGGCCGCGACGCGGGTGGTCAAGGCCGTGGAGGCGCTCGGGCGGCGAGGCGTCGCGCTGCGAGCCGATGCGGGGGATGCGGCGGAGGTCGCGAACGCCGTCGGGGAGACCGTACGGCGGTTCGGACGGCTCGACGTGCTCGTGAACAACGCCGGGGTCGGGGCCGTCGGACCCATGGAGGCCGTCGAGTTGACCGAGGTCGACCGGGTAGTGGGCGTCAACGTGCGGGGCGCGTTCCTCGCGGCCCAGGCCGCCGCGGCGCGCATGCGGGAGGGCGGGCGGATCATCACCATCGGCAGCTGCATGGCGCAGCGGGTGCCCGGGCCGGGCGGGGTGCTGTACGCGATGAGCAAGGCAGCGACGATCGGGCTGACGAAGGCCCTGGCGCGGGAGCTCGGCGGGCGCGGGATCACCGCGAACCTGGTGCATCCGGGGCCCGTCGACACCGACATGAACCCGGCCGCCGGACCGTACGCGGGCCCGCAGGCGGCGATGACGGCGCTGGGCCGGTTCGGCAGGGCGAAGGAGGTCGCGGACGTGGTGGCGTTCCTCGCGGGGCCGGGCGCGGGCTATGTCACGGGAGCGGAGTTCGCGGTGGACGGCGGCCACGCCGCCTAGATCCACTTTCGCGACAGACTTCAAAGGGTATTGCAGAAGGCTCAGTTCGGGACATTCTTCCTGTATGGGTGGGGTGTTGTGTGCTGAGCCGGTGTGGGTGGAGAAGTTCACGGGGTTGCGGATCGACCGGTTCACGAAGCTGGTGAAAGTGGTGCGGGAGCGGGGCGGGAACGGGCCCGGTGGTGGCCGTCCGCGCTGTCTGCCGCTGGCAGGCCGAGTGTTGCTGGTAGCGGTGTGCTACCGCACGAACCTCACCATGCGGCAGCTCGCTCCGCTCTTCGGGATCTCCCCGGCCACCGTCTGCCGGGTCATCCAGCACCTGCGACCACTGCTGGCGCTGGAGCCGACCCACGGCCGACGACCGCACGGTCGGCGCCTCCTCCCGCAACTACCGATTCTCGGCGAACGTGCCTCGGTGCACGGGGGCCCGGTTAGGTCTCATCGACGCGACACCCGCCTGGTCGTCGCCTCAGCCCGCCCGGCGCCGGGAAACAGGGCCGATGCCCCCGTCTGGCGCGAGTCGGACCTGCCGGCCGCGGCGGCGGGGGCGACGGTGCTTGCGGGTGGCGCCCATCTCGGGACCGGACTGATCGTGCCCCACCGCCGCCGAGCCGGACGCCCCCTCCTGCGGGGCCAGGAGGAGGACAACGCCGAACACCGCCGGGTCCGCGCCCGCGTCCAGCACACCTTCGCCCGGATGAAAAACTGGAAGATTTTCCGCGACTGCCGCCAGAAAAGAGCCGGCCTCCACCCCGCCGCCCAGGCCGTCGCCACCATGCACGACCTCGCCCTGGAAAGGTGAAACAGCAGGTCAAGCGCCACTCCGGCCTGCCCAATACCGACCTTCTGCAACACCCTTTAGGGTCCGTCTTCAAAATGATCTTGCCCAGAGCGAGTGACGCGAGTGTGACCGCTGCTTCGTAGCAGGAGGCGTGCGCACATACCGTCGTGCCGGTCGAGGGCGTGATCGTCCGGTTCGCCCCGTCCGGCACTGCCCCCTTTTTCGGCCGGTGCCGGCGGCGTGTTGGGGGGCGCGAGCGATGGTGGAGTCGATCTGGACCAGCCAGTCGATGTCACCGGCGGCGTCGACCCGGGCCTGGATCTGCTGCAGAGCCCGGGTGAACACGCCGGCGATGGGTCGGCGCCGTCGGTGAGTTCCGCCAGGACCCCCTCACCCTCACTCGTGGCAGAGGGGGGGATATCCCCCGGTCAACCCGGAGGAAGTCCCCAGCGCGGCTAGCTCCCGTCCCAGGACATGATCGTTTCACTGTCCGGGGAACAAGAACGAGCCGAGGAGTTCAGCATGACCGCGCACCACCAGGCGAGCGGCCGACGGAGGCTGCTCGCCGCGACGGCCGGGCTCGCGGCCACGGCCCTGCTGGCCCCCACGGCCTCCGCCGCGACCACCACACCCGCCCCCACTGGCACGAAAGGCCCGCAAGCCGAGGCGCTCCGCGCGCTCGAACGGGCCGCCCAGCCCCTGCGCTCGACGGAACCCGGCGGCAGCACCGCCGACCTGCGGGCGCTGGACGCCATGATCGGCGACGCCAAGGTGGTCGGACTGGGCGAAGCCACGCACGGCTCGCACGAGTTCTTCGCCATGAAGCAACGCCTCTTCAGCCACCTCGTCCAAGAGAAGGGCTTCACCGCCTTCGCCCTGGAAATGAGCTGGACCGCCGGCCTGCGAATCGACGAGTACCTACAGGGCGGCCCCGGCGACGCCCGGCGGATCGCCAAGGAGACACTGACCGGATCACCCTGGGAGCGCGAGGAATTCGTCAGCCTCATCGCCTGGATGCGGCGATACAACGACCGCCACCCCGGCCGGAAGGTCCACTTCATGGGCAACGACGTCGGGGCGCCCAAGCTCGGCGACGCCGTTTTCGACCGTGTGCTCTCCTACGTCCGTACGAGCCGCCCCCAGAACCTCCCACGCCTCGAGGAGCTGTACGCGGGGCTGCGTCCCCTCGACGACGTCTTCGCCTACCTACGCAAGCCCGTCGCCGAACGCCGCCGCCACGCCACCACCGCCCAGCAGGCGTTCGACCTGGTCACCGCCCACAAGGTAACCGGCGACGACGCCTACGAATGGGCCGAGCAGCACGCCCGCAACATCGCCCAGACCTTCGCGTTCACCTCGCTCGACCTGTCCGACCCCGCATCGGTGTCCGCCGCGGAGCACCTGCGCGACCGGGTCATGGCCGAGAACACCGCCTGGTGGCACCACCGCACGGGCGACAAGATGCTGCTCTCCGCGCACAACGGCCACGTGGGCTACCTGGCCACCGACCCGGTGATGTACCCCGTGACCCAGGGCGCCTTCCTGCACCAGACCCTCGGCCGGGACTACGCCGCCATCGGCTTCACCTTCGGCCGCGGCTCGTTCCTCACCGCCACCACCCTCGGCGGCCCCTGGAACAAGGTCACCGTCCCCGCGGCCACCCCCGAGATGCAGGAGTACACCCTGGACCGGGTGCGCCACCGCGACTACTACCTCGACCTGCGCACCCTGCCCGCCGCGGGCCGCACCTGGCTGAACACACCCCGCCCCACCTACGAGGCCGGCTCGTCCTTCAAGAAGGACCCGCTCCCCACCCTCGCCATCAGCCCGGCCTACGACATCCTCATCCACCTCAACCGGGTTCATGCGGCCACCATCCTCTGACCTGAAGCGTGTATCGGAAGTGGATCTCGTCAGGGTTCGAGTGGAAGTTCCAGGAGTTCCTGTGGGGTGGGGCGGGGACGAACCCGCCGCAGGCGTGCCGAGCGTACGGACACGTCGCCGCGCCGCTGCGCCAGGCCGTGGCGGACAATCCCCGCCGCGGAGTCGGCCCGGCCGACCTGGCGCTCGGAAGCCGCCGGTCTCCCGCGCCTATGCGGGGTTCTGCTCCAGCCAGTTCCGCAGAGCTTTTGCGGTGGCCTCTCGCAACTTGCCCTCTAGGAGGGTGCAGCGGAGCCTGAAGGCTCGGTGGAGTTCGACCGGGAGGTCACAGGCGTAGGCGACTTGCTCCGTGCCAGCCGGGATGCTCAACCCGTCCAGTGGTGACGACCTCCTTCGCCGGAGACAGTGCCGTCAGTCGTCCCCGGCGAGGATGAGGTCGGCTGCGTGGTGCGGGCAGGCAGGGGTATGCCAGGTCACCGACAGAAACTCCCCGTCGACGCTGAGAGTCCGCGCTCCACCAGTGGCCGCAGTGGCCTGGCAAAACCCGCAGGAGACGACCTTCAAGGGGAACAGGTCCGCCAAAGGGCGGCATCGTGTCGTGGGTTCCATCATCTGCTCCTGCGGTGCCGGCACGGGCGATCTCTCACCACGGTTCAACGCACACACTTACCCACCGAATGTTCCCAGCAGCCGCACGCGCGCACGGCGGAACCATGGAAAACCCCGGCAAGTGCCAGCCAGACCTGTGCCGCAGGCGGGAGGAGATGCGCACCTGGCGCGACACCGAAGCCCCACACATCCCCGAAGGCGAACCTCTCGCCGGCATCGGGCTCCGTTGGGTATGGCGGCCGCGGGCTCAGGTGGCGGGCGGGGTCGTCGCGTTGCGCGTCTGCTGGATCAGGACGGTGGTGGCGCGTTCCAGAAGTGCACAGAGTGCCGCGTGTTCGGATGGGGTGAACGCGTCGGTGAGCGCGCGCTCGAGGATGGCCACCTCCTGGTAGGCGTGGTCCAGCAGGGACCGGCCGGTATCGGTGAGGGAGGCGATCTGCACCTTGGCGTGCACGGGGGACGTCTCGCGGCGGATCAGTTCCTTGGTCTCCATGTTGGCCAGCACGCTGCTCATGCTCTGCTGCGTCACCCCGCAGGACCGAGCCAGTTGGGCGCCGGACATGCCACCTTCGCGCGCGAGGGTCAACAGCACGGCGTACTGCGTCATGGTCAGCCCGTAGGCACGCAGCACTGCCTCGTGGTGCGCCATCAACGCCTGCTCCGACCGCCTGATCCGGGTGCAGAGGTCGTTCTCGATCGGGGCTTCCACCGCGTGCACTCCCACTCCATTGACAGGTTCATGGGTTGACTCAGGAACCTTATATGCATAGCGTCTCGACTGTAAGGATACTGAGTCAACACAGGGAGCTGAACCCATGCAGGCTGTCGTTCTCGACCTCGATGACCACTACCGGCTCACCGAATTCGATGAGCCCACCCCCGGCCCCGGCCAGGTGGCGATCCGCGTGGCCTACGCCGGGGTCCAGTGGGGCGACACCAGGGTCAGGAACGGCCACTTCCCCGTACCGCGCCCCTTCGTCCCGGGGTTCGAGGCGTCCGGGCACATCGTCGCGGTCGGCGAGGGCATCGACGCACGCCGTGTCGGTGAGGCCGTCACCGCGCTGACCACCTCGGGCGCCTACGCCGAGGTGGCCCTGGCACCCTCCACCCTCACCCTCGGCATCGGCAGTCTGCCGCTGAGGACGGCCGCAGGTCTCGGGTGGGGCGCACCGACCGCCTACGACCTGATCAACACTGCCGCACGCGTACGGCCTGGCGAAAGCGTGCTGATCCACGCCGCCGCCGGCTCCGTAGGCACGCTCGCCGCTCAGTTCGCCCGACTGGCCGGAGCAGGCCGGATCGTCGGCGTCGTCGGCACTACCGAGCGAGCCGACTACGCCGCGCAGTTCGGGTACGACCAGCTCCTGCTCCGCAAGGAGTTCCCGGCCGCACTCGGCGACGAGAAGCCCGACGTCATCCTCGACCCTGTCGGCGGCTCGGCACGCACCGCCGGCCTGGAACGGCTCGCGGCACACGGCCGGCTGGTGGCATACGGCAACCTCGCCACGCAGGAACCCGTCCTCGCCGACACCAACGACCTCCTCATGCACGGCAAGTCCCTGCTGACCTACAACAGCAATCTGCTCAGCCAGACCCACCCCGAACGGCTCGCCGACAGCGCCCGCCGCGCACTCGACCTCGTCGCCGACGGCAAAGTCCGTATGGACATCACCACCGAGTACGCCCTCGGGGACCTGGCCACGGCCGTGCAGCGCCTCGCCGAGGGCAGCACCCATGGCAAGAGCATCCTGCGCGTCGCCTGACCACACGCAAAACGCGCCGACCGCGGAGCGACTTCTGCCATGCAGCCGCCAGCACGGGAAGGAAGAGCGCCTCGGATGCGGGCACGACCCCATAGCGTCTCGTTCGAGCGCTCTCCAGGCAGGATCGGCCGGATCGAGCTCATCGTGTTCCGGTTGGGCCTGCCTGACTGGCAGTGCGCGCACAGGCCCACTTGGCGGGCCCGCCCGAAGGCGGGCCGGAAGGTGACGGTGAACTCCGGATCGGCTGGTGCCCGGTCGTCGACGAGGCACAGGTGGCAGGCCAGTGCGGCGTTCGCCGACCGCAGGGGCCTGACGTGGCTGGCGGGGAAGATCTGATCGGTCACCCGTGCCCAACACCGAACATCCCCGGCCGTGACACACGCTCCGGGACGCTTCGGACACCCTCCTCGGCCCGCGATGCCGCCCGGACCACCTGCAGCCCACCGGCGGCGACAGCGGCCGCGCCTCCCCCGCTCACCCGACGGCCTCGGCCGACCCCGCCCCGATCCGGGGTACGTCTCGGCCCGGACGTCCAGGCGCAGCCGCGTGAACCGGAACGGGTGCCGGAAGGCGCCGCCCCGGTCGATGGACCGGTCGGAGCTGATCTCCGCCACCATCTCCGGGCGGACCAGCACCGGGTCCAGGTTCGCCACGTCCGTGAGCAGCAGCGCGCGGTGCCCGTCGAACTTCTACTCAACGGCAAGATCGCGCACGAGGGGGGCACCGACTCCACGGCCTGCGCCAGCATCGGCTCTACCGGTGGTCTCAACGTCACCCGGGGAACCTCCCCCATCGTCAACAGGCCCGGCCCGGTGCTCGCCCCGGACCTCATCCCTCCGAGGGGGCCGACGGAGCCCTCAGGGGGTGAACGGCCTGACCATCGCCCGGGGATGATCACCCGCATGGGCCCCCGACGACCAGTCGGATTCGTGGCTGGCATGGGCTCGATTCAGCAGCCCATCGTCCAGGTGTGGGAGTCGCCGTTGTCGTTCGCCGCTCCGTCGTAGCCGACCTCCTGACCGGGGGCCAGACAGATGGTCATGTGGCCGCCCTGGTGTGCCCGGGAGTACACCTGGACGTGGTCCTTAACACCCGGACCCGAAATTCCGTGATTGGCCCAGGAGGAGTCCTCGTCGGCGATGTAGCTCTCCCACCAGCCGTCATCGCCGGACCAGTTGGCGCGCTGGCCGTCGTAGTCGGCTTCCGTCCAGGCGCAGAAGTGTCCGCTGGGGCAGTCGGCTGCGCCGGCCGTAGTGGAGACCGTCAGGGCTCCGGTCATGGCGAGGAGCGCCGCGGCGGCGGAGGTGATGATGCGTTGCATGGTCATGAGGGGTGGTGCCCTTTCGGTTCGGCGGATCCCAGATCGGTGGTCGGTTCGGTTCTCCGACCTGGCCCTTGGGGAGCCTGTGTGGCGGAGGTCAGGTTGACGGCGCGCTGCAGGGCGATCGTGCGCAGTTGTCGGTAGGCGGTCAGTTGTTCGCGCCGCTCGGTACGTACCTTGGCCAGCAGGGTGGGCTCCAGACGGGATTCGACCTCCGCCAGGCCGCTCTCGCGGTTGCAGCGATCGGTGACGGCCGGGTCCGGCTGATTCGGGCGTGTTTTAGACGAGTGCCCGGTGCAGCGTTCCCAGCGGGCCATCGCGGCGCGGTGTTCGGGGTCGGTCCCCATCCGGGTCTGCGCCTCCGCGCGCAGGTTGTTGACGACCACCTCGGCTTCGAACCACCGCTTCTGATCGCCGTAGAGGTCGCGTTGCGCGCTGGCGAGGCAGCCATCCGTGTTGGCGGTGACGGTGTGCCCGGTGGGAAGGGTGAGGGACAGCTCGCGGGGGTCAGTGCCGAAATAGGCGGCTTCGAACCGCCTGTCCTCGGCGGAGGCGGCCTTCGGGCGTTGCTGTGGGGACGGCACGGTCAGCCCTTGCCCGGAAAGACAGCGGGTGACGAGGGTGAGCTGCGCGGTCTTGATGAGGTCGTCCTGGGCATGTTCGCCAGCTGGGATTTCAGGGTGGGATGCATTCGGACGATCGACGCAGCTCGTCAGCAGTAGCGCCATGGCCGCGCAACAGACGGCGCGGGTCAGTCGCATGGTTCGACCGACCTGGTAGTCCGCCGTTCCGCTCGCGACGCCGTCGAGACGCGCGTGCCCCGCGCTACGACGGTGATGATCTTCCTCACTGCCGGTGAACGATCATCGTGGCCAAAGGTCACACCCCGAACGCGGTGGCCACCGCGCTTACGAAGGTAGTCGTCGTCACGGAGAGCGGTCAGAACCCTTCAGTTGGCGGTGTTTCACCAACTGAAGCGCTCAGAGGTCGTCATGTCACTGCGGAGGAGACGAGGATTCGGCCGTCGCGGGTCCCGATGAGGAGCCGGCCCGACGGGGTGGCGGTGAGCGCCGTGGGGATGACGGACACGTCTTCGAGGGAGGGTGAGGTGGTGTCGCCAGAGCACGGTGCCGTCATCGAGGCCGAGAGCAACGATCTCGCCGCCGCAGTAGGCGGTGAAGACCGTGGTTGCGTCGGCGGTCAGCGCGGTGGCGGAACGGTCGGTGCGGAATACCCACCGAGGTGGCCCGTCCGAGGCCTCGCGGCGTACGACGAACGAGTCGCCGGGCTGACGCCGTTGCCTGTAGACCCTGCCCGCGTGGACCAAACTCCCGTCGGCGGCCTCCACGCCGGGCCCAGCGAAGTGTTCTTCCTCAGGAACCCAGGAGCAGGGGAACAGCCGTCGTACGTCCGTCTGCGCCGGCTCGACCGGTCGGCCGGACCCAGGTCCGGACTTCACGGCCGTGGCCACCCAGGGGACTCCGGGGTGCGCACGACGAGTGTCCTCCTGCTTCACGTAGGACAGGAACCAGGTGCGGCCGGCGTTCCGGACGCGCAGCGGGGCCCTGCCGCTGACGGGCACACCCCGGGCCCAGTACCCGGCGGGGGCGAGGGCCGGATCGCCGTCCGCGGCCCCGACAGCGATACGAAGCCGGAGGGTGCGACCTGGTCCACTCGTGCACCGTCCGCCAGGGACAGCCGGACCACAGACGGTGGGTGCCGGCCGTGTCTCTCGGAGCCTACGAGGGAGACCCACGCTGAGCTCTCGTCCCGGGTCACGGCGATCTCTCGGCCCCCTCTTCGTTCGGGACGGCTCATTCCCGCTCCCCCGACGGAAGCCAGCACTCCAGTTGCACTCCGCCGAGCGTGGCGAGGATCCGTCCGTCCGCGAGCTCCTCCACTGCCTGAACAGTGAGACGGGGTTCCCAGTCAGGGCCCAGCTCGGTCAGCAGCCGATGCGCGGCCCCCTGCCGTCGGGACGCGGCGCCGGCACCCGCGGGCCGACCAGGTCGTAGGGCGGGATGGACGCGGGCGGCACCAAGGTCCAATCGGGCCGGATTACCACGGCGGTGTGACCGTGCGTGTGCGCTTCATCGTCGCGCCAGTCGTCGGACGGAGCCATAAGCCGTCTCCAGGTTGAGTAACAGCAGGTCACCAGTGAAGAAGTACCCGCCGTCGTAGGAACCGCTTCCGACGGTGTCGTAGACCCGACTGTCGGGTGCTCGGGGAAGCCGTGCGCACCCGCCACGGAGCAGCCCCCGCCATCCGTCAGCCAGGGCAAGGGTGGGGTGGCCGATCTCGGCGAAGGAGCGGTCGCCGAGAATCCGGTCGACGGAGAACGAGGAGGTCGTGGGAACGTCCTCGCAACACCCTGTGCAGGACGAAAATGAGAATCCTTGACTACGAGCCGCCACCGACCTCAGCCCGCAAGCGCAGCCGTGGGCGGCGGCATGCACGCCCAGGTGTGACGCTCAAGGTGCCGACTCAAGCACTCAGGTGCCAACTGAAGCGCTCAGTCGCACGTGCCGGCACCGCGCGGTCAGCGCGTAGGCCTGGCCAGGGGTAACGGCGGGCGAGGATCGTCCACTCCTCATCCGCCCGGCCAGGTACGGCCCGTCCGGCCCTCTCCCACCGTTCGACGAGCTCGGCGAAGAACGGTGCTGACGGTGCGGCCGAGGAAGGCCGGTGCCAGCAGGGCGCGGTGGGTGGTGTGCTCCTGGCCTTCCATCTGTACGAGGGTGCGTCCGAACATAGGCTCCATCGACCAGGCGTAGCTGCGCTGGGTGAAGCGTTCGTCGGGCAGGGCGGCACGGACATCCTCGTACCCGCTGAGCAGATAGGCGTCGATGGCGTCGTCGGAGACCAGGGGGAGCGTTCACGGAGCGTGGCATACAGGGGGTAAGTGCTGGACGCGGGCTGGGGGACGCCTACAGCGTTCTGGAGGACGGCGAAGTCGGCGTGCGCCGCCTCGACGGCCTCCGGATGCGCTTGCCGCTTCTCGTGCTCCCCGCGTTTGACCGGTGCACGCGAGCCCGCCGACGATCGGCGGGCGCGCCCCGGCTCAAGCCGCGATCGTTGGGTTGGCCGGTTCGGCGGCGCGGCGGTATTCGGCGTTGAGACGCTGCGCTTCGCCGAGCTGGTCCTCGAGGATGACGATCCGGCAGGCGGCCTCGATAGGGGTGCCCTGGTCGACGAGTTCGCGGGCGCGGGCGGCCAGGCGCAGCTGATAGCGGGAGTAGCGGCGGTGTCCGCCCGCGGAGCGGAGCGGGGTGATCAGGTGTGCTTCTCCGATGGCGCGGAGGAAGCCCTGGGTGGTGCCGAGCATCTCGGCGGCCCGGCCCATCGTGTAGGCGGGATAGTCGTCATCGTCGAGACGGCCGAACGGGTCGCCTGTGGTCATCGCACCTCTTTCTGGAGCACGCGGAGGGGCCCTGGTGCCATTGGCACCAGGGCCCCGAAGGAACTGCTACACCATCTGCCGGCCCTGGTACTGCGCCGGCCTTCTCTGTCCGCAGGCCCGACCGAGATGCTGTCGGGGGTGCGGGGATCGCGGATGCGTGACCGGAGACCACCTCACCATCGATGTCCTGCGGTACCCGGACGCCGCACTGCCGGCTCGGGCGATCCTGATGGCGCCTCAACTCCTCCGTTCTTCCCTCTGGTGATCAACTGCTTCCTGCGGGAACTGCTGCACTGCTGATACTGCGAACTGCGGGTACTGCTCCACTCGGTACTGCTGGTAATGCGAACTGCTTGGACTCCTCGTGGCCTGACCAAGCGCCACGCTCCGACAGCCAGCCCCGTCGCCCATCCTGCATCTGCTCTGGCTTAGAACCCCACTGCCGAACTTCCCGGTGCGCGCGTCCGCAGCCGACGCCTTCACCGAGGTGCTGCTCACTGACTTCACTGCTGGGTACTGCGAACTGCACTCACTACGGGTACTGCCACTGCGTTTACTGCGGTACTGCTCACGGCGGCCCCTGATCACTGCGGGCCACCCGGTCCGGTCGTCAGTCCCGTCGCCGTCCTTCAACAACCCTGGCTTCGGAACTCCACCACCGCACCGCCCTACACACTGCAACTGCGGGTACTGCCTACTACGGGTACTACTGCCCGGCAGTTCGTCTCTGCCAGGCCCTACGGCCTTCTGGGCTACGAGAGAAACCATAACCACACCACCACCCAATGTCTACTCTGGCCGACATAGATTTTCGCGGGTTCGGCAGTGAGGTAATCGGGCTCGAACAGCGACATGGCCAGGCTAGACAAGGCAGGGCATCGACGATCTGGTCCCGGCAATCGCGGTCGAGGCCGCCGACACGGTGGTTCTGGTCGACCCGCGGCGAGCGGTCGCCCCCTTGAAGTCAAACACCGATGACCGCCGCACCGCGTGGCGGCCGCCCTGCACCACGGGTACAGCCTTACGACCACCCGCAGCTCACTACACCGGCTCCCGCCGCAGGTGGCCGCGACGCCCCGGAAAGTGGCCGACGCCCCCGAAGGGGCGGAGTCGGCCGCTGCGGGACGCCGGAACCGCTCCCTCCATAGAGCCGGGCCCCGGGGATGTCATGGCTGCTCCCCCGGCGCCCGTGGTGCACGGGGCGGTCGGGCAGGGTACGGGCGGGCGCGGCGTGAGCAGGACGGTCAGCCGGCATCGCGGCTGACCGGCTGCTCTGCCGAGGCGTCGTGTTCAGGGGCTTTACGCCAGCGGGCTTCGCAGAACGAGTAGAGGCCGAACAGCAGAAGGCCCACCGCCGCGGCGATCAGCAGCGCCGGCCCGGCCGGCGTATCGGCGAACGAACGCAACGTCTCGTCCAAGCCCTTCGCCTCGCTGGCGTCGAAGCGCACCGCGGCCAGGAGAACGAACAGGCCGGTCGCCACCGCGACCACTCCGCACGCCACGCCGCCGATGATGCCCAGCGCCGCGACGATGCGCCGCGTCGTCCGGCTCATCCGGTCCGTACGGAGGTTCTTCTCGAACTTGCGCATCAGGCTGCGCACCACGATCACCACGCCCACGATGGCCAGCACGGCCCCGAACACGCCGACGAGTACCCGGCCGTAGGGCCATTCCAGCACGCGCGCGGTGTAGTCCTTCGACGCCTGGTCGCCGGCGCGGGTTCCGCCGGACCCGCCGACCAGCGCGGTCTGCACCACGCCGATACAGATCACCAGGTAGAAGACGGCCAGCCCCAGGGAACCCAGGCGCCGGGTCCACTTGTCGCCGCCTTCCGTCGCCTGCCCGAAGGCGGCCTCGGAAAGGCGCCACAGCGCCATCGCCGCCAGCCCCACCACCAGCGCCCACAGCAGCACCTGGCCGTAGGGCTGCTCGCCGATGGTCCGCACCGCCCCGGACCGGTCGGCCTCCTTGCCACTGCCGCCGCCGAAACCGATTCGCACCGCGAGCAGACCCACCAGAACGTAGATCACTCCCCGCGCGCAGAGCCCGACCCGGGACGCGACCTCCATGGCGCGGCTGTCGGCCACACGCTGCCCCGGAGTCTTGGCCTGGGCGGCATCCTTCTCCGTCGCCATACCCGACACCTCCCCGTGCGCGGACGCAATGGCACCAGTCACAGCCGCTACCCCCACCATGGCACCAATCAGCACGCCCGACCAGCGCAGCCCTTCCCCTCCAGATAGGTGAACGGTCGTGGCATATGGGTGAACTCTGCTCGCGCAGTGCACGCGCCCGTACTCGCGCGACGTGACACTCGCCGACAGGGCCCCGTTGATCATCACTGCGCGGCGAATGCGTTCGCCCGGGCCCGGCCGCGGCAACCCCGTGGCTGGCAGTCAGTCCCGAGCCGGAGGTAGACCGCCCGTGGCGGTGAACGGAAACGCGACCGTCAGACGACGCCGACTGGGCGCGGAGCTGCGCCGGCTCCGCCTGGCCAGTGGCCTGACCAGTACACAGGTGGCCGAACGCCTGTTGATCTCCCAGCCCAAGATCAGCCACTTGGAGAACGGCCGCCGCGCCATCAAGCCGCGCGATGTGCGGGACCTGTGCGCCCTCTACGGAGTCACGGACCCGCACGCCGTCGATGCGTTGATGCGGATGGCCACGGAATCCGAGCGGCAGGGATGGTGGGTCGCCTGCGGCGATGTTCCCTACGCCGTCTACATCGGCCTGGAAACGGCAGCCTCCGCACTCCGCACCTACGAGCCCCTGGTGATCCCCGGCCTGCTGCAAACACGCGCCTACGCTCAGGCCGTCATCGAGGAAACCATCCCTCAGGCCACTCCCGAGCAGATCGCCGTGCGCCATGAGGTCCGGCTGCGCCGCCAGTCCCGCGCCCACCACCCGGCCCGCCCCTTCCGCTTATGGGTGCTACTGGACGAATCCGCACTGCGCCGCGTGGTCGGCAGCCCGCAGATCATGCGCGAACAGCTCGAGTACCTGAACCACCTCGGCGCGCAGCCGCACATCACCGTGCAGATCCTGCCGCACAGCGCGGGAGCCCATCCGGGCATCTCGGGACAGTTCTCCATCCTCGACTTCCCAGACGCCCCAGGAGCGGGGACGGTGTATCTGGAACGATTCACCAGCGACCTCTACCTGGAGAAACGATCCGACGTGCAGCACTACAGTGCCATGTACGACCACCTCCAGGCCCAGGCACTGAACCCGGAACACACCGGCCACTTCATCACCCGCGCCGCCCGGGAGCTGCCTGCCGCCGCATCGCTGCCCGGCCGGCCGTGACCACCGCAGCCGCAGTCACTGCGTCGCGTACAGCCGGTCGCGCAGGTGAAGAAGCGCGGCGTCCGCGACGGCAGCCGGGCCGGACAGCAGGGTGCGGATGGCCGCGTCGTCGCCGTCGCGGACCGCCCGCACGGAACTCCTCAACCGTCTCGCGTACGGACGGATCGATGCCGTCCGGACCGGCGCGCCCGCGTGCACCGGTAGCCCCGCCAGCCGGAGAGCACGGTGCCAGATGTTGACGCGGGAGAGGGATCCGCGGGGCGGGTCCTCATGGAAGGGGTGGTGTCAGCGTCGGGCGTCAACGCTAGCCCCCGCGTTTCACACAGGATGCCGAACTCTGTGGTTGTGCTGCGGGGTGCTGGCCGCCCGCGGCTATGGTCGGGCGCAGTCCGCGCCGATAAGGCGTGCGCGGGCGAGGCCCGGTGACCAGAGCGCTCTGGCGGCAGTAGCACCGGGCCGCCCCAAGCGACCGAGGTCCGGCACGCGGAACGGGAGGAGCGGAACCCGCTCCCGTGGCCTGGCTCGGCTGGCTCGCTGACTGGCTGGCTGGCCGCACGAGCTGGCCCCTGCATGAGGACGGCCTCCCCTTGGATGAGGGGAGGCCGTCCTACACCGGCTGTGCGCTGCGGCTGGTTCAGATGACGGCGCTAGAGGCGCCGGCCCGACGAGCGCGCCGGATCCAGGATTTGGTGCTGTCAGTGCTTGCCGTGGTGGTCGGCCTTGTGGTGCCCGTCCGAGCCGCCGTTGTTGATGCAGGTGTTGCCGAAGGCGGGGTTGAGGAGGCCGACGATGTTGACGGTGTTACCGCAGAGGTTGACCGGGATGTGGATGGGCACCTGGACGACGTTGCCGGACAGGACACCCGGGGAGCCGATGGCAGCGCCCTCTGCCGTGGCGTCGGCGGCGGCCATGCCGGCCCCGCCTGCCAGGACGGCACCAGTGGCGGCGGTAACGGCTACGGCCTTGGCGAAACGGAACATAAAGATCTCCTTGAACTCACTCTGCCGCAGGGAGCTGCGGCACGGACGACATCCCCCACAACGGCCGAGCCGCCCGCCCGTCACGGTTAATAGGCCGAAGCGGTGAGCTCGAGAAGCGTCCGCTCAGCCTGACCCAGGCCGCGACCGCCCGAGCCGGCCTCCGCGCAGCCACCTCCCCGCGGGCTTGGCTGCGCGGGCAGGGCGCCGAACTCGCGCGATGTACCCACGGCTGGGCACCTACCCCGTCTAAGGGTTGTCCGATGGGTCATCCACGCGGTCTGACAGGATCGGAGGACGGATCGAGTAGGGGGTGCCGGTTGCCGGGCGGGCAGTGGCTGCCATATGACGCGAGTTCTCTCGCGCGCCTGGGTGTGGGCGGCGAGGCGGTGTCTGGGCTGGTCGAGCGCGGGTTGCCGGCCGACTGCAATCGCATGTTCGTCCGAGACTCGGGTCGGGAGCTGGATGTCCGAGACCTTCCGCCGGGTCGGGCCGCGTTCCTCGGTGCTTTCGAGGACGGCGCCAACACGTAGATGAAGAAGCCTGGTGGTCATGCGTCTTCGAGGAAGTCGAGCTCCGCGTCCTGGTCCCGGAGGAGGTGTAGCCGAGGACGCGGTGGTCACGGGCGGAGCCACCGTCGGATCGCCGCGACCGTGACCGTTCCGTGGAAGACGTAGGCCGCTTGTCGTAGTGGGTGGCAACCGCGCAGAACGTCTTGAGCCGGTTGATGGTGCGCTCGACCTCATTGCGGCGCCGGTAGACCGTTGTGTCGAGCGGGTGGGCCGGCCGGCCTTGCTGTCCCGCCGTTGGTGGTTGGCTCGCTAATCCCTGGGTTCAGCGATTGGGTGCTTGATCTGTCGGCGCCGCAGGTACCGGTGGTTTCGGCGGGAGGAATACGCTTGTCTCCCCGACGGTCGGGTCGGGTGCGCGGGCGTCCGCCGCCCGGCCTTGGGACTTTGACCTGTTCGAGCACAGGTATGAAGTGTGGGGGGACTCCCCACTGTCCGGGCGGGATGACGAAGGCCACCGGGCGACGACCGCCCTCGCTGGCCAGGTGGATTTTGCAGTTCAGCCTCCCCGGGAGCGGCCCAGGGCCTCGTCGGAACGGTGCCTCACCGGGCGACTGCGGCGGCCCGATATCGCGGCGCGCGGCTGAGGGCACGGCCGCTTGCTGGTGTGCTCGGCAGGACGTCGAGTCGACGCTCACCATGCTCCAGTCGCCCCGGCCCTCTGCATCAGCGTCGGCTTGGACGGCCCGCAGGATCTTCTCCCACGTGCCGTCCGCCGACCATCTGCGCTGACGATCGTGAACCGTCTTCCACTTGCCGAACTGCGGCGGCAGATCCCGCCAGGGCGGACCGGTCCGCTGCCGGTACAAACACCCCCTAGTCCGGACTGGGGCTAGATCTGTGGCGCGAGCGCGATCGAACGACTGCGTGCGGCTCAGCGTCGGTGCGGCCCACCGTAGTGAGTGCAGCACATGTGGCGTCATCGCTGGATCGAGCAATGTCTGCTTGCTGATCGGCTCCCGTCCCGGCCTGCCGCGGTTCGCCCTACCTTCAGGACCTACCACAGGCGGCCTTGGAAGCCCGCCGCCCAGCGGTTCCCAGGCTTATGGCGCGGATTCGATTCGCGTCATCCGCGCCATGGAAACGTCCCAGGCCAGTGACCTGGGACGTAGTGAATTGACGACGAACTGCCGCCACGCCCGTCCTGCGGGGTACGCGAGATCGCCTGACTGGCGTACATCTCCGCGGGCGGGGGGCGGAGTCTATTTGGACAGGTGTGCGGTGCTGCCTCTTGTGAGTTAATAAAGCCCTGTCCAATCGGGGGCAATGTCGGATGATCAACAATGTGAGTTTGATTATTTTCATCGCAAATTCGACCTTGGGATGTGTTTGTATTAATCCCCCCTCCGCGCCTTACCCATCGTTGGTGCGTGAAATTTGTTGCGTAATATGCGGCGACGACACACCAGGGCTTCCCGGGCGAACGGTTAGGGCCCGGTACGCCACCGCCCCCACATGAAATGGCCTCTTGATGAAGCTGAGATTCCAAGCGGCTCGGCCCCGCACCCTGTCCGGCTGGCTGGTCTCGGCTGTCGCCGGAACGGTTGCCGCCGTGATGGTCGCCGGATTGCCCACGCAGGCACTGGCCATCGCGACACCCGTGCCTCTGGCCACAGCCGCCAGCTTTTCTGTTCTGGCAGGTCAGGGTGTTACCAACACCGGTCCCTCCGTGATCAGTCACGACCTCGGGACGCACCCGAACCCTGCCATCTCCGGGTTCCCTCCCGGCTTGGTGCTCGGCGCCGTCCACGCTGCGGACGCTGTGGCGCTTCAGGCCAAGTCCGACCTGGTCCAGGCCTACAACAACGCTGCGGGCCAGGCCACGGACTTCGCGCTCGCGGCGGGAATCGGCGCCGGCCAGACGCTGCTTCCGGGCGTTCACACGGCTACCGCCGGTGTCGGACTCACCGGCGACCTGATCCTGGACGCGGGGGGAAACCCCAACGCCGTTTGGGTGTTCCAGATCCCAGAAGCCCTGACGACTGCCTCCAATAGCCGGGTGCTCCTCACAAACGGTGCTTCGGCGTGCAACGTGTACTGGCAGATCGGGAGTTCGGCCACCCTCGGCACCAACTCCACCTTCGTGGGCACCATCATGGCTCTGACCTCGATCAGCGTTACCACGGGGACGAACATCGAAGGTCGAGCGTTGGCCCGTAACGGTGCCGTGACGCTCGACACCAACAGGATCTTCCTCGGCGGGTGCGCCACCGGTGGAACGACGACCGGCACGACCACCGGCACGACCACCGGCACGACTACTGGCACAACCACCGGCACGACGACCGGCACGACTACTGGCACAACGGCTGGAACGCCGACCGCCGGATCGACGACCGGTACGACCGTGGGTCTGATCGGCGGCGGCCTCCTGGGCGGACCGATCGTCGACCTCGTGTCGGGCGGCACCTCGGGGAACATCGCCGGCAACACCTCCGGAAACACCGCGGGCAACACGGCCGGGAACAGCACTGGTGGCAACACGACCGGCGGCAACACGACCGGCGGGACCATCACCGGGGGCAACGTCACAGGCGGGCACGGCGGTCACCCCGGCGGACCGGACCAGGGCGGACCGGGTGGCCCGGACCACGGCGGCCTGGAGCACCACGGGCCGGAGCACGGCGGGCCGGGCAACGGGCACGACGAGGGACCCGGTAAGCCGGACCACGGCCACGGCCACGACGGGAAGCCCGGCGACCACTACGGCTACGGCAACAAGCCCGCGGGCCACAAGGGTCACGAAGGCCACGAGGGCTAGGCAGCAGGCTGCACGAAGCCCGTTCATCGGGTGACGGCGCGCGGCGGGATCCTCATCGAACCCGCCGCGCGCTGTCGGTGAGTCGCAGAGATCTCAGGCGAACAGCAGACATGAGAAAGACCGGGTGGGCGGTGTCGAGCGGAATTGAATCTGCGGGCGTGAGGGAACTTCATCAGTCCGATTCCGGTCCGGTCCCCCCACAGCGTCGTGACGAAGCGGCCATGCCGGGCGAGCAGCCCATGAGAGTTCGCGCAGTGAAAGCAGTGCTGCGCACCACCGTAGCCCTGTGCCTGGTGACGACTCTGGTCCACGTCGTCCTGGTATTCCTTCATGTGGCCCCCTCCAACCCTGTATCGAAGCGCTACAGCTCGCAGGTCAACGGATGGGTGTACCCGCTCTTCGAACAGAACTGGCGGCTCTTCGCCCCGGACCCCGACTCCTTCAACCGAAAAATCCTGGCGAGAACCGCGCACACCGATTCCAAAGGATCGGTGCAGGTGGCCCCCTGGTTCGACCTGGCTGCCGTGGACCATTCCGCAGTCGACCACAATGTATTTCCGAGCCACACGTCCCAGAACCTTCTGCGCCGTGCCTGGACCTCTTATGTCGAGACACACGGAGGAAGCGACACGGCACGCTCGGAACGGGCCGTGATGCTGCAGAAATACCTGCGCAATATCGCCGCAGACCGCGCAGCCGCCCACAGCGACGGCGGCACCTTCGACTTCATTCAGCTCCGGGTCGTCACACTGCCCGTCGCTGCGCCCGGCACAGCGGCCGGGAACCGCCCGCCGGCACCCACCGAGGACCGGCTCCTGCCCTGGTGGAAGGTGACCTCCCATGGGAAGTGAACAGATCCCCCAGCCCCCTTCCACGGCGGCCACGCCGCACCCGCCTGCGGCCCAGGAGGCTTCGGTCGCCGGCCCGGCCCGCCAGTGGTTCCTCGACCGGATCGGCGCTCTGTGGGCGCTTCTCACCGAACGGCCGGTCTCCCTGTACGCCGCGTCGGTTCTGCGCATCGGCTACGGGCTGCTCTATCTGGTCTTCCTGCTGCGCGAGTTCCCGCACCGTGACGAGATCTGGGGCCCCGGCTCCCCCTGGACACCGGCGCTGGCACAACAGCTCTTCGACCAGACGGGCTGGAACAGCATCCTGACCCTGTCCGACAGCCGCGCCTACTTCGAACTCTGCTACGTGCTGGCCCTCGTCACGTCCGCGCTGTTCATGCTGGGCTGGCGGACCCGGGCCATGTCCGTCCTCTTCGCCGTCGTGGTGGCCTCGTTCCATGCCAGGTCGATCTTCATGACGGACGGGGGTGACAACCTGATCCTGCTGATGGCCCTCTACCTCGTCCTCACCGCGTGCGGTCGGCGCTGGTCCCTGGACGCACGCAGGAACCGGCTCAAGGCAGCCCGTGCGGGCGACACGCCGGAGCCGGTAAAGAGCTTCTCCGCACAACAACTCGCCGATGCCCGTGCAACCTTGACCACGGTGGTGCACAACTGCGGCATCCTCGTCATCGCGGCACAGGTCTGCTTTCTCTACGGATCAGCCGGCCTCTACAAGATCCAGGGCACGACCTGGGGCAACGGCACCGCTCTCCACTACGCGCTGCACCTAGAGCTCTTCCAGCCCTGGCCCGCGCTCTCCCACCTCGTGGCCGAGTACCCGATGGTGATCGCGATCGCCAGCTACGTGACGGTGCTCCTGCAGGTCGCCTTCCCGTTCGTGCTCTTCGGCAAGCTCAAATATCCCGTTCTGGCCGTGCTGCTGGGCATGCACGTCGGCATCGCGGTACTCCTGGGACTGCCCCTCTTCTCCGGCGCGATGATCGTTGCGGACGCCGTGTTCCTTCCCGACCGCTTCTACACCTTTCTGCCTCGCCTGTGGCGACGCGCAGGACAGCGCACAGGGATGTGGCGGCCGGCGCCCAACCAGGCGGCGGGCTCCGGATTCGTACCCCCGCAGGGCAGGCCCGGCGTACCCAGCTCCACGCATCGAGCCGTTCCTGCACAGAAGGACACCGCACCCGCCACCGGGCTCGCGTCAGAGCAGAGCTGAGCAGCCGGGCGGACCGCAGCGCAGTCACGGGCCGTGCCGGCCGTAGTACGGCCCATGCATCGGGGGAGGACACCGGGGCACCCGCCAAAGATGCCGTCCAGACCTCTCAGCCAGTCGGAACGCTCAGCACCGCAGGTTGAAGCGCGGGTGAGGTGCCGTTTGGCGGCCCGGGCGGTGTCGAGTTCTGCTTGCCCTTCCCGACGCGTTTGGCCCTGGAGAACCTCTGTGCCTCGTGACACCGCTGACCAGGGACAGAAGAGCCCCTACAGGGTCACCGTGTTCGATCGGTGCAAGGGCTGGGTCTCCCTTCCAGGCGGACGGTGGATGTTGTCGGCCCGTAGTCCCGCACTGTCCAGGGTGACGTCGAAGAAGACTTCTTCACCCGGGCGCAGGTAGCACTCCTTCCCATGAACTGCCGAGGCTTCCGCCTGAACATTTGGTCCAGCGCCCTCCTGGCTGATGAGACCGATGGCCCGGTCAGGGTCGAACCACTGCACGACACCGCAGGGAGACATGCTTCCCCCTTCCCTCTCTGATCGGATCCGGAAGTCCACACTGTCCGCCCGATCTCCACTGCTGGGGAGGGCTTGAGCAAGGGCGTGAAGCAGCGGCCCCCAGCGCGACTCCAGCCGGCAGGCGCCTATGCGAACAACGCGCCGTAACGGCGCTTTCTCGCCGGCTGGGCCGGGGAGAGCCTGCGGGGTACTGGCACGATCCTGTCGGTGAAATCGGCGAACGTTACCGCTCGTGACGCCAGCTGGGGCACTCAGGCGGTGATCGCAGTGACGCCTCGTAGACGAGCACCGAGGAAGCTTCACTGCACCAGACCACGCTCCGGTCCCCTGCTGCAGAGGCCCCAGAAGGGGATGCAACACGGCGGGTGCAACGCGTTCGCGCAACAGCGCGTTGCACCGTTGCGCCAGGTCAAGACCGCAACACAGGGTTGCATTCGACCGCGTTGCACGGCCCATGTCGCCGGGCACCGCGTGCAGGCGGCGGAACTACCTCCTGTCCTCCACGCCCCAGCCACCGGGGAAGTCGGCCAGGGCGCGGCGCTGCTCTCCCTCGCGGGCAAGCTGCCGGGCAAGGATGTCGCGGGCGACTGCGGCGAGGACCAGGGGGCGTTGAAGCTCGTCGGGCGCCTGGGCTTCCGCTTCCCACTGGACGGGGGTGTGCGGGGTCGAACCATGCACCCTCCAGGCCCCATCGCGCCCGCGGAACCTCGGCCCAGTCGCCCGGCTCCGGACCTTCGCTGACACACCAGGAAAGCCAAGCCAGTCACACGTCGCCCAGGAACCCAGGATCGGACGGCCCCATCTGCCGGGCGAAGTCCGCTGCGACTCCGAGCACCTCGCGCATCGGCACAGGCCGCCGACCCGTGGCCGTGAGGTCGGCGTGAGCTTCCTCGGACCACAGGAACGGATACACGGAAAGACCCTGACCGACAGCCAGGGAAACGGTCTCCTCACGCCAGCCGGGCCAGCGCATTCCGTCATAGAACGTCTCCAGTCTGCCCGAGAACAGCCAGGAGACCCACCCGGAGTGGCTCATCTCCATCGCCTCCCACTCCAGAGCGTCGGGAGCGAAATACGTCATCTGGCCAGGTGCCCCGGGGCGGCCCGCGGCCGCGGGATCGCCACCGTTCAACGCGAAGACCCCTCCGAGAATGTCGTGGCCGACGACAAGACCTGTCGCGGGGTGCCAGCCAGGGTCGAAGTTCGTGGGGAAGCGGTTGACCTGCGCCAGACTCGGGAGTCGCCCATCCGCGACCGAACCCGAACCCCCGCCGAACGCTCGCACCCACCCGTTGTCCACGAGCAATCCGCCGGTGTGCAACGCCAGCGCACCCAGCACCGATCGCGCGCTGACCTGCATCTGCAGAAGGCAGCGGCGACCCTCGTTGATGTCTCCGGGCATTACTTGAAGCGGCACGGAGCTCGCTCTGAGAAGCCCCTGAAGCTCCGGCCACGCTGGATCGTCCACATGGACCAGCTCATCGATCCCTCGCATCCGACGATGATCGCACCTTCTGGTATCGCCTCATCGTGTGGGCTGGACCGCTCTCACTCGGAGGCCGCCGACTGCACGAAGCGCATCCGGGCGAGACCGAGCGGCTTCAACCGGAGCGCATCCGTCGCGCACGCAGTGCAGTGCGGCCTACTGGGCGAGGGTCAGAACATGGTGTTGTCGTTCTTGGAGGTGGGTGGGATCACCTGGAGGACGTCCCAGTGTTCGACGATCTTGCCGGCTGCGTCGAAGCGGAAGATGTCGATCCCGGCGTATTCCTCGTCGGGCCAGGTTTGGTGGCAGTGCAGGATGACGTGGTCGCCGTCGGCGAAGGCGCGCTTGACCTCCACCCGCTTGCCCGGGTACTCGGCGGCCATGCGATCGAAGTAGTCGATGAACGGCTGCTTGCCGTCGCCGACGTGTGGATTGTGCTGGATGTAGGTGTCGCCTGCGTACTGGTCGATGGCTTCGGCGGGGCGGCACTGGTTGAACATCAGATCGTAGAAGGCCTGAGCCGTGGCCTTGTTCTTCTCCGGGTCGCTCATGGTGCCACCGTAGGTCGGGGGGCCGGGTGCGGCACGGTGAGTGCGTCCAGCAGGTGGTCGGCTCCGACCGGGAGCTCATCCGGGTATCCGAAACGACGAGCTCGTCCTCGGTATGGTGCGCGCACCATGTGCCAGGACGCGCCTGCGGTGCACACACCGACCGCATCGCGATGTGCACACCGGACCGACAAGACAATTCGCACACCCGGCCGACTCCTCGCCCGTGGTGTGGTCCGGGCTGCTGGGGGCGACGCCCTCGCGTTACGGTGCGGGGTTTTCGTCCTGGTTGGCATACCGCGGCCTGAGTGCTCGGCCCATGCGGCGGTCGTCGGTCCACGTCTCGGTCACGCGGGTGCCCTCCGGGACCGGCTCGAAGCGGTACTCCCAGGTGGCGACGGGCCTGGTATCCGCGGGACCCGGACTCCGATGGCGTGCACCCGGAACCGGAACACCGGTCCTTCTCGACCGCCGCCACCGTGCACCGAGTGGTCCAGCGGAAGGCCCCGCGCTTGTTCCGTCCGTCCAAGACCATCCCGACTCGGTTCCAGCCGGCACCGCCGTGGACGGTGGCGCCGAGGTTCTGCGGGCTCCAGTCCCCCATCCGCGCGGGGTCCAGTACGACGAGGGGAAGCCGTCGGGCTGGGTCACGCAGGCGCACAGGCGGGAGAGCGGCCAGGTCTTCGGCGCGAGCGGGGGTACGCGGGACCGGCGAGGAGGCCGCCGCGCCGCCCCCCATCGGCGCCACGCTCACACCGCGGGCCCTGCCGCCGTGTCCCACGAGGGGACGCCGGCGGCAGGGCCCGCGGTGTGAGCGTGGCGCGCCCGGTCCGGGGCCCGGGGGCGGCTATTTCACCGAGCCCGCCATCACGCCCTGGACGAAGTGCCGTTGGAAGGCGAAGAAGACGATCAGCGGGACCACCAGGGACAGGAACGCCCCCGGTGCGAGGACGCCGATGTTGCTTCCGAACTGCCTCATCTGGGACTGCAGCGCCACCGTGAGGGGCTGGGACCCGCTGTCCGCGAAGAGCAGCGCCACGAGCATGTCGTTCCACACCCAGAGGAACTGGAAGATGGCCAGGCTCGCGAGGGCGGGACGGCCGAGCGGCAGGATGAGCCGGGAGAAGATCCGCCACTCGCTGCCACCGTCCATGCGGGCGGCCTCCAGCATTTCGCGCGGTATCTCGGCGAAGTAGTTGCGCAGCAGGAAGATGGCGAACGGCAGGCCGTATGCGACGTGGAAGAGGACGACGCCCGCGATCGTGCCGAACAGTCCGACCGCACCGAAGAGTTTGGCCACGGGCAGCAGCCCGATCTGCACGGGTACGACCAGCAGTCCGACGACCACCAGGAAGAGGCCGTCCCGGCCGGGGAACTCCAGCCATGCGAAGGCGTATCCGGCGAGCGCCGCGATGGCGACCACCAGGACGGTGGTCGGCACGGAGATCAGGATGGTGTTCCCGAAGGCCGCCGCGATGCCGGAGTCCTTCAGCAGGGCGCTGTAGTTGTCCAGGGACAGCTGGGACGGGTCGGTGAGCGCGGTCCACCAGCCCTCGGAGGCGTTGTCCTGTTCGGAGCGCATCGAGGACAGGAACAGGCCCGCCAGTGGGGTGATCCAGACAAGGGCGACCAGGATCAGCACGCCCTGGACGATTGAGTTGCCCAGCAGGCGCGAGAGCCGGCTCCTGCGGCGGGGTCCGGGCGCGGACGGGGCGGGGACGGGCGGCGCGGCTGCCGCCCGTCGGGCCGGCGGGCGTTCGATGGTGCTGTGGCGGCTCATGCTCCGCTCCTTCGGAAACGCCGGATGTTGAAGATCATCGCCGGTACGACCAGCAGGAGCAGGACCACGCTGAGCGCGCTGCCGAGCCCCTGGTCGTTGCCTCCGCCGAAGGAGACCAGCCACATGCGGGTGGCCAGTACGTTCGCCTCTTCCTGGACCGGTCCGGGCGCGATGATGTAGACGAGGTCGAAGACCTTCATCACATTGATCACCAGGGTCACGAAGACGACGGTGAGCACCGGTGCGAGCAGCGGGATGGTGATCTTGCGGAAGATCTGGCCCTCTGTGGCACCGTCCATCCGCGCGGCCTCCAGCGCGTCACGCGGGATGGCGGAGAGGCCGGCGCCGATCAGGACCATCGCGAAGCCGGTCCACACCCACAGGTAGGCGGCGATGATGGCCGGCGTCACCAGCGCGGGACTGAGCCAGTTCACGCCCTGGTAGGGGGCGGCGAAGTTGGCCGTGGGGAGTCTGACGGTGTACTCGCCGTCGGCCAGGCCGGTGAGGCGGAACGACCCGTCGTCGGCCGTGGTGGCGGTCGCGGCCACCCGGCCGTCCTGTACGGCCTCGACCGTGATGCCGGGCAGCCCCTTCTCTCCGGGGTCGACCGTGCCCGGCGTACCGGCTCCGCCGGGGGCGAAGTCCAGGTAGACGGCGCCCGCGATGGAGTCGGCCCCGGCCACGGCGTCGGCTGCGGCCTTCGCTCCGGCGGGCATCGCGTCGGGTGCCACCCCGACGAATCCGAGGCTGATGGAGCGGCCGGGGCGCAGGGTCTCCTCGGTGCTGTACGGGCCGCCCGCCCCGCCGGTCAGACCGTGGCCCTCCCGGGCACGGGCCGTCGGGTAGGCGGCACGGTCGGCGAAGGTGTCGTGGACGCCGACCACGGCGGCGTTGAGCACGCCCCGGTCCGGGTCCTGTTCGTAGGCGAGCCGGAAGATGATGCCCGCCGCGAGGAACGACACGGCCATCGGCAGGAAGAGCACGAGCTTGAACGCGGTGGCCCAGCGCACCTTCTCGGTGAGTACGGCGAGCATCAGCCCGAGCCCGGTCAGCAGGAGCGGGGCGACCACGACCCAGACGGTGCTGTTGCGGATGGCCTTGAGGGTGGCCGGGTCGTGGAGGATCGCCGCGTAGTTCCCGGCTCCGACGAAGCGTTCACCGCCGGCGTCGAAGAAGCTGCGGCCTACGGAGAAGAGGACCGGATAGACGACCAGGGCGCCGAGCAGCAGCAGGGCCGGCAGGACGAACACGACGGCGAGGCGGCGCTTCTTTCTCTGCGCCAGGCGCCGCGGATTCGTCGCGGCGCGGGCGGTCAGGGCGTCAGCCATGGGGAGCGCCTCAGTTCCCGTAGGCCTTGGCGGCTTCGGCCTCGAGCTTCGCGGCCGTGCCCTGCGGGTCCGACGGGTCGCGCAGGAAGTCCTGGAGGAGCTTCCACTCGCCCGCGCCCTTGGTACCGCCGAACGCGGCCGGGGCCTGGTCCGACATGTCGAAGCGGATCGAGTTGCCCGCCTCTACGAGCGAGGTGGCGGTGCTGCGGGTGGTGTCGTCGCCGTACGAGGCGAAGTCGACCGCGTTGTTCGGGGACAGGAAGCCGCCCGCGCCGGCCCAGACCTCGGCAGCCTCGGCTCCGGACAGGAACTCGACCAGCTTCATGCCGGCCTTGCCGTTCTTCGCGTCCTTGAGGACGACGGCCGCGTCACCGCCGCTGACGACCGGCGCCTTGCCGCCGTCGACGGAGGGGAACGGGAAGAACTTGGCGTCCTGCCCGAGCTTCCTGCCGAACTGGCCCTTGGCGACGCCGCCGACGAAGTCGCCCTCGTAGACCATGCCCGCCTTGGGCTCGGGGCCGAAGACCTGCGCGACCGACGAGGGGAAGTCGGTGCTCAGCGCCGTCTCGGCGCCGCCGGCGACGAGCTGCTTGTCCTTGAACAGGTCCCCGAGGGTGGTCAGCGCCCGGACGACGCTTTCGTCGGTCCACTTGAGCTTGTGCTGGGCGAGCTGGTCGTACTTCTCCGGCCCTGCCTGGGAGAGGTAGATGTTCTCGAACCAGTCGGTGAGGGTCCAGCCGTCCTCTCCGGCTATCGCGAAGGCCGGGCGGCCGGAGTCGGCGAGGGTGCGGCCCGCCTTCAGCATGTCGGAGTAGCTCTTCGGCTCGCTGACGCCGGCCTGGGTGAAGGCTTCGGGGGCGTACCAGACGGTGGACTTGTGGGCGGCCTTGAAATAGAGGCCGTAGTACGTGCCGTCGACCGTGCCGTAGTTCTTCCACACCGGAGCGAGGGTGGAGTCCGCCGTCTTGGCGGTCTGGTCGGAGAGGGGGAGGAGCCAGCCCTCCTTCACGAACTGCTGGAGCACGCCCACCTGGGGGACCATCACCACGTCGGGGGCGTTGCCGCCTTCGATCTTGCTTCCCACGAAGGTGGAGACGTTGTCGCCGGAGGGGACGAAGACCGTCTTGGCTCCGGTCTTCTCGGTGAAGGCGTCCAGGACCTTCTTGAAGTTCTCCTGCTCGCTGCCGGTCCAGACGCCCGCCACGGTCACGGTCTGGCCGCCGAGTTCGCCGCCGCTCGCGGGTCCGGGGGCGCCGCCGCACGCGGTGGCACCGAGGGCGAGGGCGAGGGCCGCCGTCGCGGTGGCCGTGGTCCGTCGGGTCGTGTTGCTGAGTCGTCGCATCGTGAGGTCCTTTCGAGGAAGTCCGGGGCTACGGGGTGGGTAGCGGCTTCACGGGGAGGGGTTTTCGCGCGGGGTCGGGAACGTCAGGGGGGCAGGGCTGGAGGAGCGCGGGCCGGCATCGGGTTCGCCGGGGCCCAGGGGGCCGGGGCATTCGGCCGTCCACCAGGCGGCGGTCGCTGCGGGGAGCACACCGTCGGGACAGGGTCCGCTGGCGAGCAGCGGAGCCCCGGGGACCGGGGCGGGCACCGGCTCCGTGCCGAAGTTGACCGCGCAGACCAGGCCGTCGCCGCGGGCGATCGCCAGCACGTGGGCGGGGGCGTCCAGCCAGCGCAGGGTGCCGTCGCCGAGCTGTGGCAGGGTGCGCCGCAGCTGGAGACCGTCGCGGTAGAGGTGCCAGAAGGAACGGGTGTCGGCCAGGGCACGGTCGGTTGCGTGTTCGGCGAACCACTCGGGCTGCGGCAGCCACGGCTTTGCGGCGACCGCCTCCCGGCTGAAGCCGAACGGGGAGGCGTGCCCGGACCAGGGCAGTGGCACGCGGCAGCCGTCCCGCACGTGCTTGCGGCTGCCGGTGCGGCGGAAGATCGGGTCGGTGAGGACCTCGTCGGGCAGGTCCAGGACCTCCGGGAGGCCGAGCTCCTCGCCCTGGTAGACGTAGGCGGCGCCGGGCAGGGCGAGCATCAGGAGGGCGGCAGCGCGGGCGCGGGCGGCTCCCAGGCCGCTGCCTTCCACCCCGGGCTCGCCCGCGTAGCGGGTGACCGTGCGGACCTGGTCGTGGTTGTTGAGGACCCAGGTGACGGTGGAGCCGGTGCCGGCGATGTCGCGCATCGCCTCGGTGATGGTGGCGCGGAAGGCGCCGGCGTCCCAGGGGGCGCTGAGCAGGTCGAAGAAGAACGCCTGGTGGAGTTCGTCGGGTCGGACGTACTCGGCGTGTTCGCGTGCGGTGGGCACGGACACCTCGCCGACCAGCAGCCGCTCGTGGCCGTCCCGGGCGGTGTACTCCTGGCAGACCGCGCGCCAGCGGCGCCACACGTCGTGGACCTCGGGCTGGTTCCAGGCCAGCTGGTTGACGGCGTCGCGGGCCCGTTCGTCGGCTCCGGGGTCGTCGGAGTCGGGCAGCTCGGGGTGCTTGAACAGTCCGGCGGCGACGTCGATGCGGAAACCGTCGACACCGCGGTCCAGCCAGAAGCGCAGCACCCGCTCGAAGTCGTCGCCCACGAGGGGGTTGCGCCAGTTCAGGTCGGGCTGCTCGGGCGTGAAGAGGTGCAGGTACCACTCTCCGGGGGCGCCGTCGGGCTCGGTGGTCCGGCTCCAGGCGGAGCCGCCGAACATGGCGCGCCAGTTGTTGGGCGGCTCGGCCCCGTCCGGGCCGCGTCCGGGGGCGAAGTGGAAGCGGGAGCGCGCCGCGCTGCCCGGCCCCGCGGCGAGCGCGTCGCGGAACCACGGGTGCTCGCTGGAGCAATGGTTAGGGACGATGTCGAGCAGCAGCTTGAGCCCGAGCCGGCGGGCGTCGGACACCAGCCGGTCGAACTCCGCGAGGTCGCCGTACACGGGGTCGACGCCGCAGTAGTCGGCGACGTCGTAGCCGTGGTCGTGCTGGGGCGAAGGGTAGAAGGGGCTGAGCCAAATGCCGTCGACACCGAGCTTGCGCAGGTAGGGAAGCCCGGCCCGTACGCCGGCCAGGTCACCGACACCGTCCCCGGTGCTGTCGAGGAAGCTGCGGACGTAGACCTGATAGATCACCGCGTCGCGCCACCAGGGGTCGGAGGGGGCGGCACTGCGGGAGGGGTGGCCGATGCCGGCCGGAAGGGTGCTGAGCATCTCGCGTCGACCTGTTTCTGCTGAATGCGAGAGCGCCCCAGATCGGTGCGCTGTTATGCATGCATGTTAAGTAGCGGCGACGGGAAGGTGTCAACGATGTGTCCAGAAACAGTGGAAAGCTGGGGTGGTTTGTCCACGAATACCCGATGCACGCACGAAGGGTCTTTACTTAACGTGTAAGTAAAGACCCTGGGGGGAGGGAGAAGAAGACGGGGCGGCGGGATCGAACCTGGCGGGAGATCGGGCCTTGCGGCGGATCAGCCCCTGCGGGAAATCGTCCCGAGCTCGCGCGCGAGCCGCGCCGCCGCCTGCTCGGGCGTCTGGCGCAGAGCCATCACGTCCTGCGCCACGGCCTGTACGGCCAGGCTCACCTGGTCGTAGCGCGGACTCTTCGGGCGTGGCACCGCCGACAGCACGCTCTGCCGGAGCGTCGGCAGGTACGGATACGCGCGGATCAGCTCGGGGTCCTCGTACAGCGCGGCGCGCACCGGCGGCAGCGAGCCCTCGGTGAGCACCCGCCGCTGGACCCGCTCACTGGTGAGGTAGGAGATCAGATCGGCTGCCGACGCCGGATGCCGCGCCCGGCTGCTCACGGCGAGGTTGGAGCCGCCCAGCACGCTGGCGCCGGGCCCGGCGGGGCCGGGCAGCGGCACGGCGCCGAACCGGCCCGCGACGTTGGCCCCCTCGGCGCTCGCGTCGGCGTACACGTAGGGCCAGTTCCGCAGGAAGAGCAGCCGGCCGTCCTGGAATGCCTGCCGGGACTCCTCCTCCTTGTACCCGAGGGCCTCGCGGGGGATCCAGCCGTCCCGCACCCCGTCCGCGAGGAAGCGCAGTCCGGCGCGCGCCGCGTCGGAGTCCACGGTCACCCGGGCACCGTCGTCGCGCAAGATCGAGCCGCCCGCCGAGTGCACGGCCTCGGTGGCGTTGACGGTGAGTCCCTCGTACGGCAGGAACTGGCCCGCATAGCC
This sequence comes from Streptomyces subrutilus, assembly GCF_001746425.1. GTDB lineage: Bacteria > Actinomycetota > Actinomycetes > Streptomycetales > Streptomycetaceae > Streptomyces > Streptomyces subrutilus_A. The sequence goes on from NZ_MEHK01000001.1 coordinate 311,671, forward strand.
GTCCAGTCCGTACTTCGGCGCGAGGGTGCGCGCCTGGCGGGCCAGCTCGGCCCAGGTGCGCGGCGGCTGCTCGCCCTCCCGGTCCAGGATGTCCTTGCGGTAGTAGAGCAGTCCGGCGTTCGTGACGTACGGAACCGCGTACAGCCGCCCGTCGAAGGTCGCGGTGTCGACGACCGGCCGCAGGAAGGCGTCCAGGGGGAAGCGGTCCCGCTCCAGCGGGGAGATCCATCCGGCCGCCGCGAACTCGGACGTCCAGGCGACGTCGATGTTCAGCACGTCGAACCGGTCGCGCCCCGATCGCAGTTCGCTGATCATCTGGGCCCGGGTCTCGTCGGCCGAGTCGGGCAGTTCAACGAGGGTGACGCGCTCGTCGGGGTGGTCGCGGTTCCAGTCGTCGAGCAGCGGCGAGAGGTAGTCGGTCAGGTCGCCCGCCGTCACGAGCGTCAGGGGGCCGCGCCGCTCGGAGGCCGCACCCCCGCCCGCGTCGGCGCGGACGCCGAAACCGGCGTAGCCCGCGAGCACCACCGCCGCGACCAGGAGAGCTCTACCCGCGGCATGCATCCACCGCATAGATTCCTCCCAGTGCGCGATCCGGCTGCACCGCCGACCATCGTGGCCCATGTATACCCGTTAGGCATGGGCGATACTAGACGCCCAGGCAGACAGGACGGACTCGGACGCCGATCGGCCCGGGGCCGGGTGAACAGTTGACTACGGAGCGGGAAGGAGGGGGGCGCGTTGCGGCTGGCGCTCCTTGCGCTCCTCACCCGTAGCCCTGCGCACGGTTACGAGCTGAAGCAAGACCTTGAGAAGCTCCTGGGCGCCGCGTACCCTCAGCCCAACGTCGGCCAGATCTACGTCACCCTCGGCAGGCTGGAGAAGAGCGGCCTGATCGAAGGCGAGGACGTCGAGCAGTCGGGCCGGCCCAACAAGCGCACGTACAAGCTGACGGACGCCGGGCGCGAAGCCGTCCTGGCCTGGTTCGAGGACACCGCGGAGGAGCCCCGGGTACGGGACGAGTTCTTCATGAAGCTCGCGCTCGCCCCCCGGTCGGGTCTGGCCGACCCCGTCGCGCTGATCAACAAGCAGCGGCGCCAGTACCTCAACACCATGCGGGACCTGTCGAAGCTGGCCGCGGCCGAGGACCGCGACAACAAGATCTCCCAACTGCTGATCGAGGGCGCCATGCTGCACCTGCAGGCCGACCTCGACTGGCTGGAACGCTGTCAGGAGGAGCTGGAATGAGCGACGACGCCACCGCTCCTGCGGTGCCCATCGTGCGTGCCGAGGGCCTGACCAAGACGCACTACGGCGAGGGCGCTCCGGTGCCCGCCGTGCGCGGGGTGGATTTGTCCGTCCAGCCGGGCGAGTTCGTCGCGGTCACCGGACCGTCGGGAGCCGGCAAGTCCACGCTGCTGCATCTGATCGGCGGCCTCCAGCGGCCCGACAGCGGGAAGCTGTGGCTCGGCGGGGAACGGGTCGACGCCTACCGCGAGGCCCGCTGGGCGGTCCTCAGGCGCCGCAGCATCGGCGTCGTCTTCCAGTTCTTCAACCTGGTCTCCAACCTCACCGTCGCCGACAACGTCGAACTGCCCGCCCTGCTCGCCGGCGCATCCCCGAAGGCCGCCCGCGACTCCCGCGCCGAGCTGCTCGCGGAACTGGGGCTGGAAGGCCGCGAACGGTCGATGCCCGGCGAGCTGTCGGGCGGCGAGCAGCAGCGGGTCGCGCTCGCCCGCGCGCTGGTCAACCACCCCGCGCTGCTGCTGGCCGACGAACCGGCCGGCAGCCTCGACAGCAAGGGCACCCGCGAGGTGCTGCGGCTGCTCTCCCGGTTCCACCAGCGCGGCCAGACGATCATGATGGTCACCCATGACGCCCGGATGGCCAGTGCCGCCGACCGCGTCATCAGCTTCTTCGACGGACGCATAGCCGACGACGCGCAGCTCGGCGGCGGGCGTCGCGGGCCGGGCGGCGGCGTCTCCGGCGTACTCGAACTCAAGGAGTGACCGTGCGGGCCACTCTGCGCTGGGCGCAGGCCGACTTCCGCGCACACCGCGGGGAAGCCCTCTTCGTCGTCCTGGCCAGCGCCGGGGTCATCGCCTCGCTCCTGCTGGCCGGTGCGCTGTTCAGCTACGCCGCGAACCCCTGGCAGCGCGTTTTCAACCAGTCCCAGGGCGCGCACATCTGGCTGCACACCCGGGGCGGGGCGGACATGGACGCCCTGTCCGGCGTGGACGGCGTCGCGGCGCTCTCCGGTCCGTACCGCACGGCGGCCACGACGGTCGAGTCCCGTGGCACGCGGGTCGGGGTGACGCTGCGCGCGGCCGAGGCGGCGCCCCCGGAGACGGGGCGGCCCCTCGTCACCGCGGGCGGTTGGCTCGCCCGGCCGGACGACGGGGACCGGGACGGCAGTGTCGTACTGGAGGATTCGGTCGCGCGGGCGTTGTGGGCGGAGCCGGGCGACACGGTGCGCGTCACCGGACCGGACGGTGCCCCGCACGTGCTGCGGGTGGGCGGGATCGCCGAGGTGGCCGAGCCCCGGTACCAGCCGGGCGGCGGACCCGGCATCGGCTGGGTGCTCCCAGGCACGCTCGACGAGATCGCCCGGGAAGACACCGGGCGGAGCGTGGGGCTGCGTTTGGAGGATCCGGGCGACACCGACTTCATCGTCCAGCGCGCGGTGACCGTACTCGGCGCCGACCGGGTGGCACAGGTCACCAAGTGGCAGCAGGCACGGGCCGAGGCGGGCGGCGACGACCGGCTCCTGGGAAAGATGTTCGCCGTCTTCGGACTCGGTGCGCTGCTCGCGGCGGCGCTCGCCGCGTCGGGAGCCATCGGTGCCCGCGTCCGCGGCCAGCTCAGGGACATCGCCGTCCTCAAGGCCATCGGTTTCACCCCCGGTCAGGTGACCCGCGGCTTCCTCGTGCAGCACCTGGCCTTCGCGCTCCTCGGCGTGGCCCTCGGCACGGCGGCCATCGCCCTTATGGGGGCGCGGATACCGGGGCGGATCGGTGAGGCGGCGGCGGTCTGGCAGGACCTCCCCGGGCACACCGCGCTGATGATCGGCATCCCCTGCGGCGCGGTACTGCTGATCGCCGCCGCCACGGGCCTCTCGGCCTGGCGGGCAGGACGCGTGCCGCCGGTTCCGGTGGCGCGGGCCGCGCTGCCGTCCGCCGCGCCGATGACCGCACTCGGCAGGCGGGCTCTCGGGATGCGGGTGCCTCCGGCCCTGGTCCTGGGGTGGCGGGCGGCGTTCGCGCGGGGCGGCCGGACGCTCGTACCGGTGGCCCGGCTCGCCCTGCCGCTGCTCCTCATCACGGTCGCGCTCGTCGCCTGGTCGACGCTGGACCAGTTCCGCAGCCGGCCCGCGCAGGTGGGACGCCCCGCCGCACTGACCGTACGGGCCGATCAGCCCGCCGGGCCGTCGGACTCGGAGCTGGAGAAGACCCTCGCGACGGTCCCGGACATCGCCGCGGTCCATCCGGGCGCGGAGATGGCGGCGCTCGTACCGGGGCAGACCGGCACCATCACGCTGCGCGGGCTGGGGACGGCTCGCCACCCGTATCCCTCGACCGTGGTGGAAGGGCGCGCGGTCGGCGGCCCGGACGAGGCGGTGGCCGGGCAGGGGCTGCTGGACCTCCTTGGAGTCCGGGTCGGCGACTGGGTACGGATGACCGTCGGCGGACGGCCGCAGATCCTGCACCTCGTCGGCCGCACCATCGAACCTGAGTCCGGCGGCCGGGTGATCACCACGACCCTCGACGCCCTGCGGGAACGCGAGCCGCAGCTGCGCCCCGCCTTCCACGCCCTGGTGCTCCACGAGGGGGCGGACCCGCGGGCGGTGAGCGGAACGCTCGCCCTGGCGGCGGGCGGAACGCTGGAGATCAGGGAGACGCCCAATCCCGCCGACCGGCTGGAGCCGGCACGCGGAGTGATCGCCGCACTGATCGCGGTACTGGCACTGATCGGGCTGACCGAACTGCTCACGCAGATCAGCACGGGCGTACGCGACCGGGGCCGGGACCTGCTCGCGCTCAAGGCCATCGGGCTGACGCCCCGGCAGATCGGGGCGATGATCGTGACGGCCGCCGGTCTGACCGCGCTCGTCTCCGCGGTGGTGGGGACGGCGGTGGGTGCGCTCGCCGGCAGCTGGCTGGTGGACACGCAGGGCGCGTCGAGCGGGATCGGTGCGGGGATCGCCCGACTGCCCTCCCTGCCGGTTCTGGTGATGGTGGTCGTCGGAGCCGTACTGGGTGCGGTGGCGGCGGCGGCGCTGCCGGCGACACGTGCGGCGCGGCGGCGCCTGGCGGACTCGCTGAGCGAGACGCTCTGACCCCGAGGAAAACCGCGATCCCCAGGGGGCATCAGCTCCGGTCGCCCAGAGGTCGGGGTCGGTGGGTCTGGTGCGTGCGAGCCAGGGCGGCTTCCCCTCGAACGCCAGGTGGTGTACGTCGAAGCTCTGCTCCCCCACCCCCCTGGTGTTTTCGACGCGGGCGGACAGCCGGGCGATGCCGCGTTCCAGGGGTTCTCCGGTGACGTCCAGGGCGTGGGAGGGGCGTTCCGGGCCGGCCATGCACACGAGGCAGACTCCGCCCAAGGGCTCTGGGTAGGCGTTGTAGCCCGGAACGGAGAGTCCACCACCTCCGCGAGGGCTTCCCCGCCGCCCGGAAATGCACGTGGTCCACGAGACGATCTACCAACCGGCGCCATCGGCGCACGCAGACACGATGAGAATCACGAATCCCCAGGCGGCGGGCACCCCCACACTGCGTAAGCTCATCAATGCGTACACAGCTCCCACGCTGAACTCATCCTCTGAACCCAACCGCAGATCACACGCCTGCCCTTTACTTTACGGACACAGAATGCAGTGCCCTCTGCCGCGGAGCACGACGAGCAGTACAAAAGCACGCTGTCCCACACCCAGAAGGAGAAAAAGTTGCGCCCCATGAAATACACCGTCTCCATCGAGATCGCCCTACCGCGGGAGAAGGTGGCCCAGCTACTCGCCGACCCGGCACAACTGCCGAAATGGCTGCGGGGTCTGGTGCTGCACGAGCCGCTGAGCGGGGAGCACGGGCAGCTCGGCACCAAGTCGCGGGTCGTGATGCAGATGGGCCAGCGGAAGATCGAGTGCACCGAGACCATCACACGCCGGGAACCGGCAGACCTGCGCGAAATCCCCAAAACGAGCGTCGTTCACTTCGACCGCGAGATCGTCGGCGAGGGCATGTGGAGCGCCGTGCGCGACCGGCTGACCGAAGCCGGCCCGGAAACGACACTGTGGGAGAGCGAGAACGAATACCGGTTCAGCGGCTTCCTGATGAAGCTGGTGGGACTTCTGATGCCCGGTGCCTTCCGCAAGCAGTCGCGACAGCACATGCAGGACTTCAAGGCGTTCGCCGAGCAGGGAAAGGACGTCCGCGAAGCGAAGGACTGATCTGCCGTTACGGTCAGGCATCTGACGGCGAGGCGTGTTGATCTTCCCTTCGTTCACAGATGACCGCTGGGGCAAGCTCCACCGGCGCTGTGTGAAGATGACCGATGCCGAAGGCGGCGAAACCGCGCTGCGGCGCGCGAAACGCTCCGCAGCCATCCAGGCATCCGTCCGGAGGGGCTGGCAAATCCGGGCCACGCTCACCCGTCCGAGCCGGCGCCGCTGTAGCTCAGCCTGCCTCAGGGCCGCGAGCCACCAAGCCAACGCCCAGACCTGCTTCAGCGGCGGCTGTCTCCGGGCGCGAGCAGACTCGTCAACTCGGCGAGAGCCTCGGCGGACGGTTTGAAGCACCGCCGGACGTTTTCCACATTCTTGGGCCTCGACTTCGCCATCAGCGTCGGAAGGCCTGCGCCGTGCTCGGCCCGGTGTCCGGGCACACGTCCCGGCTGCTGAGCACCTTGCCGGGAGCGGGGCGGCGGTTGGTGTCGAAGACGGTCCGCGGGTCCGGCCTCTGAGCAACCGTGGCTGCAGCCGGCCGGGACCCGCGGGGCACCGACGGCCTGGGCGGGGATGACTTCCTTTCGGGTGTCACAGCCGTCCGTCGTGCAGCCCCCGGTTCAAGTGCTTGTACAGGTCCCGCTTGTAGCCCTCCGCGGCCCGACCCCGACTTCCTGTCGCCGAGGGCCGTCGACTCAGCTCCCTACGGCTAGCGGGCGACGGCAGACTCTCAGCCAGGGCCAGGGCCAGGGCCAGGGCCAGGGCCAGAGCCAGGGCCAGGGCCAGGGCGGGGGCAGGGGCAGGGGCAGGGGCAGGGGCAGGGGCAGAACATCCTGGACGCCACCACCCCCTCCTCCAGGCCCTGCGCACCGGCATCGACACCCAGGCCCTCGACGGCTTCACGCCCGCAAAGCGGGCCCAGCTCGGCAGCCTCCGCGACCGCCTGGTCACCAACCTCCAGAATCCGGCCGCACCACCCTCGCACTCCGCAGCCTGACCGCAGGTGCGGACATCAGTTTGACGGCCCGCGGTGCGCCGCCGTCGCCGACCGGCGCGGAAACGTCACTCCCAAGGGCACCCTTGAGGGATTGAATTCAAACCCGAATCACCTGAACCGGGTAAAAGGAATTCGGTGTGGACGGACCGGAAAGCCGAGGGCTGCACGGCACATATCCTGTGTGCCGCGAGGCGCCTGGGCATCGGCTCTACCTTCCGGTGGCTGCTGTTCCGCTGTTCAGCGCTCTGGCGGCCGTTGATGCGGCTCCTCGTACGCCGGGCGCCGCGCCCTCCTCTGTCCCTTCGGATCCGAGCGTTGCCGATTCGATTGCCGTCCGTGCATGACCTGCACGCGGCGGCCGTTTCGCGGCATCGCTCAGAATCGGACACCTCATGATGACCGAGCGCACAGGAACCCCCGTGGCGGTGCCGCCGACCAACGACGACTACCGGCTGGGCGCCGACGCCTACACCGACGAGCAGCGGATCGCGGTCCTCGCCAAACTGGAGGGATATCTGGGCGAGCAGCGCGGTCGCCTTCTGGGGTACCAGGTGAATCTGTCGCTCGACGGCCACGCCGCGCTGGGCCGGTTCCTGGGCTTCCACCTCAACAACATCGGGGATCCATTCGTCGACAGCCACTACAGCCTGCACTCACGGTGGCTGGAACGGGCGGTCCTGGAGCACTACGCCCGACTGTGGCACATCCCGCTACCCGAGGATCCGGACCGGCCGCGCGAGGGGGACGGGTGGGGGTACGTGCTGTCCATGGGCAGCACCGAGGGCAACCTGTACGCGATGTGGAACGCGCGGGACTACCTGGACGGCAACGCCCTGGTGCGTGACGAGGTCTCCGGAGACGCCAGCTGCCGCACCAGCTATCTGCGGGCCCGGCACCCCGACGACAACCCGAACGCGTACGTGCCGGTGGCGTTCTTCTCCCGGGAGACGCACTACTCGCACATCAAAGCGATGCGGGTGCTGGACATCCCAACCTTCTACGACCTGGGCGGAAGCCTCTACCCCGGTCAGTGCCCCATCGACGTGTCCGGCACCGGAATGCCGACGTACAACGGCTGGCCACTGGGCGGAGTCCCGACCACTGGCGGCGACGAGGGGCCGGGCACCGTCGACGTCGACGCCCTGGTCGCCGTCGTGGACTTCTTCGCCGCCAAGGGCCACCCCGTCCTGGTCAACTTCAATGTCGGCAGCGTCTTCAAGGGCGCCTTCGACGACGTCCAGGGCGCCTGCGAACGTCTGCGACCGGTCTTCGCACGGCACGGACTCGTCGACCGCACCGTGCGCTTCGACCCCGACGACCCCGACCGCGTCAGCACCCGCAACGGCTACTGGATCCACGTCGACGGAGCCATGGGCGCCGCCTACGCCCCCTACCTGGAGAAGGCCCGCAACGCCGGCCTCACCGACACCGCGCCCCCGGTCTTCGACTTCCGGATCCCCGAGGTGTCCTCCATCGTCACCAGCGGCCACAAGTACCCCGGAGCGCCCGTCCCAACCGGGATCTACATGTCCCGCGCGGGATCCAAGCTCCGCCCGCCCTCCGACCCCGCCTACGTCTCCTCCCCCGACAGCACCTTCGCCGGCTCCCGCAGCGGCTTCGCCTCCCTCGCCATGTGGAACCACCTCGCCCAGCTCAGCGAAGAACAGCAGATCCGCCAGGCCGCCAAAGTCTCGCGGATCGCCCAGTACACCGCCCGACGCCTACGCGAACTCAGCGACCAGCTCCGCGAACGCGCAGAACCGTGGGCCGAGGACGGCATCGAGGTCGGCCACGCCGACCACGCGCTCAGCATCTGGTTCCAGCAACCACGCGCCGAAATCACCCGCAAATACTCGCTGGCCTGCATGCCCCTGACCATCGACGGCCGCCGCCACGACTACAGCCACGTCTACGTCATGCCACACGTCACCCAGCAACTGATCGACGAACTCCTCGAAGACCTCTCCCAACCCGGATCCTTCGACCGCTCCAACGACCCCGACGCCCAACGACCCCCACCCCCCCACCAACGCTGACCCACAACCACCCGCCAGCCCCACCCCACCCGAACGCCGCCGCAGTCGAGCCCCCGCCGAACCCGGGCACGTCATCGACAGACGCGTCCAGGCGCACGTACCGGATCGGATACCGGTGGCCCCGCCCCGGTCGACGGAGGTGTCGGCGCTGATCTCCGCGACGAGCCCCGGCTGGACGAGGGTGGCGTCCAGGGCATCGCGGGTGCCCCATGCCGTGGTGAACTTCGCGCCGGCCAGGGATGGCCGGAGCCGGCGGGGGTCAGGTGTTCGGCGAGCTGGCGGGCGGCGTCGGGGTGCGGCGGAACCGTGCGGCCGATGGGGCGGAGGCGGCTGGGCGGATCGTGGCGGCCGAGGATGAGGAGTTGAGGGTGTGTGAGGGTGCCGGTGATGGCGCCGATGATCGCTTCGGTGGTCTCTCTGCGTCTTGCCGCGGCTATCAGCACCGCACTCGCCTGGCCGCCCTGGAGGATGCGGAGCGGTGGAGGTGACTGTCCGTCGCCGGCCCCCGGCCTCACGGGCGGCAGACTGCCATTCGGGACGTTCTGATCGCCGACCCGGCTCTGGCCCGACGACGGGCCGCGGCGATGGTCCGGCAGGAGTACCGGGCCAGCCCGTACGGGTCCGTCCTCTAAGCGGTTGTGGATCCGGTGTGGGCCGCGTTCGGCACCGGCCGGACCCGCCGCCTTCGCCGAGGTCTCCACGCGCATCCTGCTGGACGTCCCCTCCGCCTCCCCGTGACCCAGATCCCGCGGGAACTCAGCAAGCAATGATTGAAGCAGTGCGGTCAGTCATGACTCGACCTTCTCAGCAGCCAATGACACTCCAGACGCCCAGAGCGGTGTCAGTACTCGCCGATATTTCCTGGCGCGGTGATCAACAACTGCCGCTGAGACTCGTCGACAAGCGGTCTTCGTTCTGGCCTACGGACGGCACCGGGCGCCGCGCCCCGCCGTGAACCTGCTGGCGTGCCCACCAGCCGGACCGGGCGCTGGCCTCTCGGCCTCGGCTGCCCCGTATCTCCGGCGGGGTCTCCGCGGCCGGAGAGTCACTTCCCGTCGGTGATGTAGTAGTCGTCCTTGAGGTATTCCAGGACGTAGCTGCCGAGGTCTTCCTCGGAGAAGGTGGCGGAGGACCTGACCGATTCGAGCGGCATCTCGATCGTGTCGAGGGTGCGCACGTGAACGCGTTGCGGATCGACCGTCGCGGTTCGCAGGGCATTCTTCTGCTCGGGTGAGATCATCTGGAACACGATGGCGTACGTCGTCGTGCACGGACCGAATCCCTGGTCCTCTGCCTTCTTCGCGCCTGGCCCCGCCACTTCGCAGACCGTCCCGATGTCCTCACGGCCGAGGCCGTGGAGGTACTGCTCGTACCGCTGGATCGCGCGCTCCTTCGTCCTGGGCGCGGGCCGGTCAGCGGTCACCGGCGGCGCAGGCTGCTCGGTTCCGGCGGATGCGGACGGCGTGCCCGACGGTGCGTTCGCCGATGTGGACGCGGACGGCCGCGAAGGCTTCGCGTCGGCGTTCTCCTTCGCTTCGTCCGGACCGCACCCGCACGTCGTCAGCGCCACGCATGCCGATACCGCTGCCACGCTCACCATCGTTCGCGTCTTCATCAGATCCCCTCCACCAGCCGACTGCCCATCAAGAGTCACGCACGATCATGCCGGACGGTTCCCGGCCCCCGACCCGCTGTTGCCAAAGGACCTTGCCTCCTTGCCGCGCTCGCGTCGGTTCGATCTTCTTCGTGGTTATGCGGCGTGAGCACAGGGGACCGGACCCGAGCACGTCTTGTAGCTGAGTGTCGGGACGGCAGCTGAGTCCGCCGTCGTCGGGTTTCTCCGCAAGGCGGTCAGAATCGGCCCCTGGCGAGCTCATGGGCGCGGAGGCGATCTTCCGGTACCAGGCGGTGCAGCCCGCTGCGGGACTGCCCTAGAGCGGGACTCGCTGCTCAAGGGTTCTTCGGCGCAATTTCCTATGCTCGCCGGACGACATCCGCCTCCATGCGACAGCATGTCCATACAGCCGGTGGCGTACCGAAGGGTCTGACAGATGGCGGGGCGGGGGCCTTCGAGGCAGGAACTGATTCGGCGACGGCGTTCCGTCGGCTTCATCGGGCGGCAGGGCGAGGTCGGCGCGTTCCGCGACGCACTCAGACAGTCCCCGGAGGAGGCGGCTCAGTTCCTCTTCCACGTGCGGGGCCCGGCCGGGGTCGGCAAATCAACCCTGGTGCGGCAGTTGGAGACCATCGCCCGCGAGGCCGGGGCGGTCACCGCGTACGTGGACGAGTCTGTCGCGGACGTAGTCGAAACGATGGAGGTCGTCAGCGCGCAGTGCGCCCAGCAGGGCGTGGCGCTGAAAGGATTCGACAAACTGCTGGCCACCTACCGCCAGCGCCGGCACGAGGCCGACGCGGGATTGGCCGCAGCCGCGGCAGCCTCGGACCCGGCGGTGGGTGCCGCGCCGTCCGCGTCCCCCTCCCCGTCCAGCGTGATCGCCTCGCAGGTGGGTCTCGTCGGACTCGGCATGATCCCCGGCGTCGGCGCCTTCACCGGAGCCGTGAACCCGAACCAGGTCGCCGCCGGCGCGGACCGCGTCAAGGCCCTTCTCAGCACCCGGCTGCGCAGCCACGGCGACGTGGAGCTGGTCTTGTCCCCACTCGACGCGCTGACCCCGGTATTCCTCGAGGAACTCACCGAGGTGGCGCGCCGGCACCCTTGGATCGTGCTGTTCTTCGACACCTACGAGCGCACCGGCCCGATGCTCGACACATGGCTGCGCGACGTTCTGGGCACCGAACGGTACGGGGAACTCCCCGCCAACGTACTGGTGACCCTCGCCGGTCAGTCCCGGCTGGCCGCCCGTACCTGGGAGGACTGGCACGACCTGGTCACCGACTGGCCGCTGGAGGTCTTCACGGAGACCGAGGCGCGCCGGCTCCTCACCGGCAAGGGGGTCACCGACGAGCGGGTGGTGGAGGTGATCCTGCGTCTCTCGGGCCGGCTGCCGGTTCTGGTCTCCACCCTGGCTGAGACGCAGCCGGCAACGGTGGACGAGATCGGGGACCCCAGCGGCACCGCCGTTGAGCGGTTCCTGAAGTGGGAGCCCGACCCCGCCCGTCGGGCCGCCGCCCTGGCCTGCGCGTTCCCGCAGGAGCTGGACGAGGACGTATACCGGGCGGCTGTCGAGGAGGAAGCGTCCGAACTGTTCGGCTGGCTGCGGTCGATGCCCTTCGTCACCGATCGTTCGGGCCACTGCCGCTATCACGAGGTAGTGCGCGGAGCGATGCTGCGCCTGCAGCGCAGGCAGTCGCCGGTCCGCTGGGAGCAGCTCCACACCCGGCTGGCTGATGCCTTCCGCCACCGCCGCGAACGCCTCGAGGCGGCAACTGCCCCAACCGCGGGGTGGTGGGCGGACGAGACCTGGCGCGGTCTCCGCTTGGAGGAGACCTACCACCGGCTCTGCGCTGATCCCCGCGCCGCCCTCCCGGCCGCGCTGCGCGAACTCGTCGATGCCTACGACCACGGAATCACCACCCTGCGCCGCTGGGCCGTAGCCCTGGCCAGGGCGGGCTACGACGCGGACTCCCCAGAGCTGACGGGGCGGGCTGAGGACCTCCGCACGGCCCTGGATGAGGCTGCCCCGGGCATCGCCGCCCTGACCCTGCTCCTGGCCCGCCCCGGCCTGGAGCCCGTAGGCCGAGCATTGGCTCTGACCCTCCGAGGCCGCGACCATCGCGTCGCCGGGGACTACGAGCGGGCTCTGGCCGACTACACCCAGGCCATCGCCCTGAACCCACTGGCGGAGCGCGCCTGGTACGGCCGGGCCTTGACTCGACAACTCACGGGGAATGACGACGCGGCGATCGCCGACTACACCCGGGCCGTAGAACTCAATCCAGGCGACGCCCTGAGCCTGGTCAACCGGGGGACTCTGTACCGCGTGGCCGGAAGGTATGAGGAGGCCCTGGCAGACGTCGACCGTGTGTTGGAATCCACTCCGGACCATCAGTCGGCAATCAGCGCACGCGCCGGGATCTGTCATGCGCTCGCCCGTTACGAGGAAGCCTTGGACGGCTTCACGCGCCTCCTCACGATCGCACCCGAAGACGAGGCTCAGACGTTGGCGAGCCGGGGTGGCACCTACGAGGCGATGGGGCGTTACGAGGAAGCCTTCGAGGACTTCGGGCGTGCCATCGCGCTTGTCCCAGACCTCGTCTGGGCCTTCACAAGCCGTGGACACACTTACCGCAAGCTGGGGCGATACGAGGAAGCCTTGGCCGACTTCACCCGGGCAGCTGAGCTGAGTCCCGACAGTGCCTGGCCCGTCGCGAACAGAGCCGAGACCTACCGCCTGGCGGGGCGGTACGAGGATGCCCTGGCGGACTACACCCGTGCCCTCGAGCTCGACCCCGGGTCTGCCTGGGCCTTCGCCGGCCGTGGCATCACCCTCCAGTCGATGGGGCGGCACGACGAGGCCCTCGCCGACTTCGATCACGCCATCGCGCACGATCCGGACTTCCCAGGGAACTTCCACCTGCGGGGGATGGCACGAGCCCATGTCGGCCGCTTCGAGGAGGCTCTTGCCGACTTCGTCCGACTCCACGAGATCAGTCCCGACAACAACTGGGCCGTCAGGAGGAGGGGCGATTGCCATCGCGTGCTGGGCGCGTATGAGGAAGCCTTGACCGACTACGATCTCTCAGTCGAACTCCGTCCCGCCAGTGCCTCTACACTCACCGCCCGCGGTGTCGCGCACCGCTTGCTCGGCCACTATGCCGAAGCGCTCGCCGACCTCACCCGGTCCATCGAGCTCGACGCCGATGACGCATGGACTCACTACGAGACGGCCGTCGCCATGTCCGCGCTCGGTCACCCGGACTGCGACCACCACCTGACGCGTGTAGTGGAACTTCTGGGTTCTCCCGCCGCCGGGAAGCGCGATGCTTTCGAAGCGGACAACCTCGTCCTGGCCTACTGCCTTTGGGGGCGCTGGGAAGAGGCCGAGCAGTGTCTCGCGGAATTTCTGGAGGCCGCTGAGCCTCGTGGGCAGGTGCGCTTGCTGATCATTGCCCTCCGCAGCCTCGTCCCCGTGATCCCGTCGACCGAGCCTCGCCTCGCGGTGTTCTGCCAGATGCTCGAGGAGAGGCTCACCGTGCCTGCCCAATAGCGCCCTCATACCCCACGGTGCGCGTGGGGTGCCCGAGGGGCGGATCGGCCTCGTGCAGCGGGGGCGAAGCCCTACGCGATGAGCAGCGGCGGCGCCAACGACAACTTGATCAACCAGCTGATCAAGCCGCTCCTTGAGGCCCCCGCTTCCCTGACGCCGGCAGCACTCATCAAATCCTGCAAACCGTCCCATGTCGATCAGCTATCGAGCAGGCCCAGCTCACTGTCGGGGCGGCAAAGCGGGCAGGCAGGCACCGAAGGTGCGGTCCGCAGGACGGCGTATCACAAGGAGCTGGTCCAGGGCCGGCGGCAGGGGCAGCAGTGGTTCCGGCATGACGGCTACGCCGCCTCGGATACTTCCGCAGGCCGTGCCTGCCGCTTCAGCTGCATGCGGCTCTTCACCCGGATCTCGGTGGGGACGCTCTTCCAGTGGGGGTGGTCGACGACCGCGATCGACAGCTTCCGGATCTCGGCCCACATCCGGTCGACCGTCTGCTTCTGCTCGTCTGTCCAGCCCGGGCTGTCGGGAACGTCGCGGCGGTGTGAGTACCGTTCACCGCGCTCCCACCCCGTCAGGGGGTCCACGCTCCAGGGCAGTGATGCCAGGTATGTGCGGTGCTCGGCGTGAGCTCGGTGCAGGCGCTCCTGCAGCTGGAGGAGGTCGTCGGGGAAAGTGCTCTCGTCGGTCACGCTTGAATCGTAATTGCGTTCGAATCCGGATGGGAAGTCGGCGCTCCGGTTCGTGGCCCGTTCGGCGGACCGGCTGAGGGCGCCGGTGGTGCGGACGGGGCAGGCGTCGTGAACTGGGAGGAGGACAGCAGAGGAGGTGGCGTCCGTGGCGCGTCCCGTATGGGCCGGAAACTTGTCGTTCGGGCTGGTCAGCCTGCCGGTCGGCCTCTACACGGCCACCGACAGCCACACCATCCACTTCCATCAGCTGCAGCGCGGAACCTCCGACCGGATCCGCAACCGGCGCGTCAACGAGCGCACCGGCGAAGAGGTCGACCTGTCCGACGTCGTCAAGGGCTACGACACCGGCGAGGGCGAGTACGTGCTGGTCGAGCCGAAGGAATTGGACGAGATCGCCCCCGGCCGCTCGCAGTCCCTGGAGATCACCGGGTTCGTCGACCTGGACGACATCGAGCCGATCTTCTTCGACGAGACCTACTACCTCGGACCGCGCGGCAAAGGCTTCGAGAAAACCTACAGCCTTTTCGAGCAGGCCCTCGCCAAGACCGGCAAGGCCGGCATCGCCACCTTCGTCATGCGCCAGCACGAATACCTGGTCGCACTCAAAGCCGAAGACGGCCTCCTCACCCTCCACACGCTGCACTGGGCGGATGAGATCCGAAACCCGAAGGACGAGATCGACGGCCTCCCCGGCAAGGCGAAGGGGACGGCCAAGGAAGTGCGGATGGCCGAACAGCTCATCGAAGCCATGGCCATGACCTGGGATCCGGGCCAGTTTCACGACACCTTCCAGGAGAAGGTCGCCGCTCTGATCAAGGCCAAGCAGAAGGGCGACACGGTCGAGAAGGCCGAGCCGGCCGCCGAGCCCACCGGCGCCGTCGACCTCATGGAGGCCCTGCGCGCCAGCGTCGACCGCGCACGCAGCCCCAAGCCCGCCGGCGAGAAGGCCTCGACCCGCACCCGCGCCACTGGTTCCGGTGCGGGCAGCGCCAAGAAGCCGGCGGGTAAGAAGCGCATCCGCTCGTCACCGAAGAAGCAGGACTGGGATGCCCTGACCAAGGCCGATCTCTACAAGAAGGCCACCGCGGCCAGAATCCCCGGCCGCTCCCAGATGAGCCGCCACGATCTCGTCGACGCCCTCAAACACGCTTCCTGAGACCAGCGCGGCTGTCCGCCAGTCAGGCTGTCCTGAGGAGTACACCCGGACGGAGGCTGTGAAGTGACGCTGCCCCCCGTGGAGCCGATGCTGACCCAGGCCGCTGAGGCGATTCCGCCAGCGGGTGCGCCGCGGGATCCAGCGTACGAGCAGAAATTCGACGGCCGCCGCGCTCTGCTGTTCCCCCAACCTGGTCGCAGCCGCCGTCGAACAGCTGCCACTGGGCCTGGTCCTGGACGGCGAACTCCTCGTCTGGGATCCCGAAGCCCACGTGCTGGCTCTCCAGGCACTGCAACGTCGAGCTGCCGCCGCCCGGAGTGCATCCACAGACGGAGCCTGCCCCCAGTTCGTCCTCGTTCCTGATCCATGCGAGAGTTCGGTCGGGATCAGCTCCGGATCCGTAGGCGCCTGCTGGGTTCGCTCATTGCCGCCCACTGCCGGCCGCGGTGAGTTTCTCCTTCACCCTGATCTAGCTGAACCATCCGACCCGTTCGGCTGTCGAACTGATGGCGTCAGCAGCCCACGATCTCGTCGGCACATCCCTGCACGTTCGTGGGGTCGAGGGTTTTGAGCTCCCAGACGACAAGACCGAGGGGGGCGCCGGACGCCGGTGCGACTGTCATCGTGACGGGCGGGCCAGCGGGGAAGTTGATGCGTACCGGGGGTTTGCGAGCGGTACCCGCGCAGGTGACGTCGACTTCCTTCTTCGAAGCTTCCCGGGTGAGGGAGACCGTCACCTTGCGTACGTCCGTGCTGTCGCAGACGAGATCGAGGCGATAGGGCTTGTTGCCACTCGTCTCCAGCTTCTCGTTCATGCCCGAACCGACGTGGGGGGAACCGAACCGCACACGCTGCGCCGAAGCGTGATCGTCCTTCAGAGCCCCTTGCGCCCTCTGCAGCGCATCGTCCGGCTCCCATACCGCCTCGGGAGCCGGGTCCTCCCCCTGCCCTGCGCATCCGGCGAGAGCAGTGACGACAGCCAGGAGGAAGAGGAGCTTCGGTATACGCACGGCAGTGTCCTTGGCTCGTGCGGTGGGGGCTTCGCTCCAGGCGAAGCCCCCACCGCCAGGGGGGTACAGCAGCCGGGCGAGCTCGGCCGGCGGCAGCTGCCCAGCGATGTCCCAGTCCTGCCTGCGCCGCAGGCCAGGGTCTCAGGCGGCGAACGGGTTGGTGTGGCCGGGCAACTGCTGCCCCGGGCGCAGGAACCGCCGGTCGCCTTGTTCGTCGCGCACCGCGAGGAAGCCGGCGGCCGTCAGCCGCTGTGCGATCTTCCCGCGGCGGATCGCGCCCACCTTGAACGCCACGGTGAAGAGCAGCGCGACCGCCCCGCCGGAGGCAACCGCTTCGACCGGGGACCTGTCGATGAGCAGGAGGACGGTCAGGACCGCGCAGGCGAGGTAGCCCTTCACCTTTTGGCTCCGGTCGGCGACGTACAGGGCCATGACGTCGAAGGTGATGAGGTCCTTCAGCACGGCCACGGCACCGACCGCTTCGGGGAGCGGCTTCAGCGAGCCCTGCTCCAACCCCGGCACTGTCCCGCCGTTGCCCGCCTGCGGATGGGCGGTGATGGTGGCCGCCTCGCGGACGCGCGCGTCGGGGTGCGGGTCCCGGTACATCCGGACCTGGACGAGCGAGTTCTTGACTTGGTCCTGTACGCCATGCCGTACGTGTAGCCGTACTGCTCCGCCACGTGCGCCAGGGCGGCCGCCTTCGGCGTGGAGCCCTGGGGGGCGATCTCGACGGTGTCCTGCTGACGGGCGATCTGCTGGAGCATCCCCGCTATGTGACGTTCTATGGACATCCTGTTCCCCGCCCCCTGGGACCCCGCGCCTGGAGCCGACCGGCGCACAGCCTAGGGGGTGCGCCGCCGATCGGAACACGCGAGGTCCCGTCCCCCGGCCATGGACCGGGAGACCTCGCGTCCGGCGGGGTCAGGCCCCTACGGCAGGTTGCAGGCCATGACGACGTGCTGGACCTCGTTCGTGCCCTCGGCTCCAGCCTGGAGCTTGCCGTTCTCTTGGCGGCGGGTGAGCAATGGAGCAACGAAGAGGGTCAGGACGATCGTGGCTACTACAGCGATCGGGACCCAGGACGAGGGCGGGCCTACCGCGACGACGCGCCGGGCGGTGACGCAGCAGGCTGGGTACCGGAGCCGCCGAACTCCTCGAGCCCGGCCTGCCGCTCGGCGTTCATCGCGCCTGTTCCTCGTCGCTCGAGGAGAAATCGATCTCGCAGGGCGTGACCTTAGAGGCCTCCTTCACGCCGAACCCGACTCGTGCGTAGGGGCTCGACGGCCTGGCCGGCTTCGAGAAGACGAGCGTGTAGCCCGGCGGGACCGTCTTCGAGTTGATCTTCAACGTGGCCCTGTCACCCGCACGGTTCAGCTCGGCCTCGGGGTCGGCCTGGGGACCTCGGTAGCCGCCACCCACGTGCGGGCACTCCGACGACGGCTTCTTCTCGGTCACCGCGACGCTGACCCCCTGGGCCTGGAGCCGCCGCACCAGTTCGGGCAGTTCGTCAGGCGCGGGCGCGGCGACCTCGATCGTCTTGCCGAGGTCCTTCGGGGGCTCGGACCTGGCCTTGAGGGCTGCTTCCAAGCCCTCGGAGTAGTCGATCGAGCACGCGGGGACCTTGGAGGTCTCGATCACGCCGAAGCTGATCCCCCGCTCCCCCAGCGGGTGGTAATCCGCCCAGTCGAACGTGAGCGTGTAGCCCGCCGGGACCGTCTTCGCGTTGACCTTGAAATCGAAGTCGTCATTGCCGGACTGCATGATCTCGGCCTCGGGGTCGGCCTGCGGGCCGCGGTACCCGCCGCCGGGCTCCGAGCACTGGGACCGCGGCCGCTTCGGGACCAGTACGGCCTGAACCCCCAGTTCCCTCAACTCCTCCACGAGCGCCGGTATCTGGTCGTGCGCGGGCAGCTTGAACCGGAGCGATCCGTCCGGATCCTTCTTGATTTCGGGCGCGTCGGAGGCCGAGGGGCTCGGCGAGCCGGCGGGCGGCGGGCCGGTGCGGGTGCTGCCCGGCAGGGTCATGACGGCGGCGACGGCGGCCGTGGCGAGGCCCACCGCGAGCGGGATGCCGTATCGCCGGGCGAAGGACCGGGCGGGGGCCGCGGGCGCTGCCTCCGGGAGACGGGCCAGGAGGGCGGCCTTCAGCCGCTCCTCGAAGCCGCTGGGCCGGGTGCTCATCGGGCTGCCTCCAACTGGTGTTCGGTCAGGGAGTCCGGGGCGCGCAGCGCGCGCCGCGCGCGGTGCAGGCGGACGCGGATCGTCGCCTGGGTGACGCCGGGCCTGGGCGGCCTCGGCCGGGGTGAGCTGGTCGAGCACGACCAGGTCGAGGGCGGCGCGCAGGGGCTCGGAGAGAGCGGTGTGGCGCTCGGCCAGGTCCCTGAAGGCCCGCTGGGCGTCGATGCGCTCCTCCAGCGCCGCCACGTCCTCCTCGTCGAGCAGGCGGCGCCCGCTCAGCCGGGCCAGTGCGCCGCTCTCGCGGGCCAGCCCGCGGGCGTGGCCCGACAGGACGTTGCGGGCTATGCCGAACACCCAGGCGATCGGCGCTCCCCGGTCGGGCCGATAGCCGCGGGCCGATCCCATCGCGGCGAGGAAGACGTCGGCCGTCAGGTCCGCCGCCAGGTGCGGGTCGGCGACCCGGCGGGTGACGAAGCCGAGCACGGCGTCGATGTGTTCCTCGTAGAACGCCCCGAACCCCTCGGGCGTGGTGAGATCCGGTGGCCCGGTCTCGTGTCGTGGGCTGAGCACCCGGTTCCTCCCCTGCGTGGGTGGCCCGACCGGCCCCCCTGTCCAGTACTTGACCGGAGCGCCCACAAACGTTTCATCGCAACCGGAAGAACCTGACCGCGGCCCCCTGCCGCGCCTGCGCCGCCGCGTCCAGGGTCGGGCCCCGCGGGACCACGCCCACCACCGCATAGCCGCCCGTCACAGGACAGTCGCCAGGAACACCACCGGCAGGCACTGAGCGGGCGGGCCCGTGCGCAGTAGCGGCGGCGCTACCGGCGGTCTTGCGTGTACACCCTCCCTGCTACCGCATAGGGGCAGGTCAGACTGATAGGAGACCTCCACCGACCTGGTATTCCAACCCCTCACGGAACTCCAGATGCGGGACGGCGCTCCGCATCGCCGAGTAC
Source organism: Streptomyces subrutilus (assembly GCF_001746425.1). GTDB lineage: Bacteria > Actinomycetota > Actinomycetes > Streptomycetales > Streptomycetaceae > Streptomyces > Streptomyces subrutilus_A. Next base: position 331,295 of record NZ_MEHK01000001.1, read on the forward strand.
AGCGCGGGCGGCACCTCGTAGACCGCGGTCTCAAGGAAGTCATCGTCGCGCTCGGGGAACAGGTCCCTGATCCTCAGAATCTCAACGCGATTGAGGCCAGTGACATGCGCGGCTTGCTCGTCGCTGTCCCAGCCGATGAGCTCCCACCCAAGGGTTTCGGTGTTGATCTCGTTCACCCGCCTACGGTAAGCACAAACCGTCCATGGGTTGAACGGCAATCTCAGTGCCTTACCGACCGCCGGTTTCCCAACACGTCGGGCGTAGCGAGTCCCTCGCGGTGGACCTGGGCAGATGCCGGTACATCGGGGGTGTGTGCGGCGGTGCCTGGTAACCTACTGGTCTCGATCCGCAACCCTTGACTCTGCTCCCTGATGGCAAAAGCCGCCCAGGATCAGGACCGGGTGCAAGATCTCCGCTCACGCGTTGAAGGGTCTTGTCGTGGACTGGTTCGAGCAGCTTGAAGAGACTCCAGCAACCGAAGGGCTTTGCCTGCTGACCGTCGTCAGCCCGCGCAAGCGCGAAGGCAGCAGCCCCACCGGGATCATCGGACGACACGTGGCACGACAGCTGCTTGAGGCGGGCAGGCAGGTACGGGTGTTGGCGGAGCCGAGCCAGTGCGATGGCTGGCCCGAGAGCGTTGAAGTGGTGGAAGGGTCCATCACCCAGCCACTTGAGTGTGCCCAGGCCTTCGATGACGTCGGCGCGGTGTTCCTCGCCGGCGCCCATCCGTCGACGGTGCAGGAGGCCCTCTCGCTGGCGCGAAACGCCGGCGCGGGAAGGGTTGTCGTGCTGTCGTCCCACGGGCCGGAGTACGAGGAGGCCTATCCGCCGGAGACCTGGTTCTGGCTCGCGATCGAGAAGGCGGCGGAGCGTTCGGGCCTCGTGTGGACCCATCTCCGCCCATCGGCCGTGATGGGGGCTCTCATCGAGGGCACCTATCCGGCGACGGGGGCGGACTGGCCCGACACCATCCGGGCCACTGCGGTGGTACGGGAAGCCTTCCTCGAACAGGGCAGGTACCCCTTCATCCATGAAGAGGACCTCGCCGCCGTAGCAGTCGCCGCCCTGCTCAGCCATGAGCACGCCGGCACGATTATCGAGGGGGTCGGGCTGCCTCTGAGCACGCGGTCACGGATAGAGAGCATCGCCGCCGCTCTTGGCCACGACATCGATACCGTCGACCTGCGACCCGATGAGAGCCGGGCCGTCTGGCAGCGCCTCGGCTGGCCCGACAGCGCCATCGACGTGACCCTGTACGCGCTGAAGGAGTACGGCACCCGATACGCCGAGCTCGTGCAGTGGACACTCGACCAGCGGCCGACCGTGAAGAGCATCATCGGTCGGCCATTGCGCTCGTATGCCGAATGGGTGAGCGAGAACATCGACGTTTTTCGGTGACCCCGCGACCTGGTGCCCCAGTGGGGTGTCACCCAAACAGACGGCCCTGACCCCGAGCCGGGCCCTCGGCAACTGCACCCACTTCACCGCGGTGACGGAAGCAATCCGGATGCCTCGCATCGGACCGGGACGGCCTCAGGTCGCGCCGCTCATGTCCTCGGTGACAAGGGATACAACTCGAAGGTGACGACGTGCCGGTGTGCTTCACCGACAGTGAGTCGGCCGGCCGCGTCTGTCGCAAGCGCCGCGTCGGATTCCCGCCAGCGCCCCCTGCCCTGCTGCGCCAGGATGACCGCATGACGATCACCTACGCGCCTCTGGCACTCACCTCCACCACCCTCAAGGAGCTCCGCGTCCGCGACGACGCCGGGCGTTCGATGTGCCCGTACGTGGATGGGGAAGGAGGTGCTCCGCTCCGCTGCTGCTTCCGGCTCAGCGCGGTGGGCGACCGGATCGCCCTCGTCTCCTACGCCCCCCTGCGCCGCTGGGCGGCGGAGACGGGCGCCGAACCCGGAGCGTACGACGAGCAGGGGCCCGTCTTCATCCACGCTGAGGACTGCGGTGGGCCGCAAGCCGACGGCACCGGCTTTCCGTGGGCCCCTCCGGGCGCTCTGCGTGCCCTCCGCCGCTACGACAGCCGGGGATACATCACGGGCGGCCGCCTCGTGGAACTGCCGGACGCCGCCGAATCGGCCCTCGACCGCGCCCTCACCGAAGCCTTCGCCGACCCGGACACCGCCCAGGTACATGTAAGGGCAGTCGAATACGGCTGCTACCTCTTCCGCGTGGACCGGCCCTGACGGTCCCGAGGCGGGCCGGGGGCCGGCCGAGCGGAAGAGCCTCGGCACCTCCCACGTGCTGGAACTCGTTGCATACCGCTCCCCTCGCCGGGGCGGACCCGGGTCCGCCGAAGTTTGATTGGGGCGACTCGGGGCCCACCCAACGGCTTCGTGCGCGTACCGGGGCAAGCCGGTGCCCCTCGGGCCTCGGTCATCCGGCTCGTAGCGGTTCCGGCGCGCGCGGTGGCGTCTTGATTCGGCGGTACGGGTTGGGCCGGTGTTCCGCGACGAGTGGTCTGCGGGGTGGGCCCGGGTGGGCGGCTCGTGTCCGGATTGTGGTGCGGACGCGGGTTCCGGGCGGGACCAGGAGCGCCAGGGAGGCTGCGTAGCCGGCCGGTGCGGTGACTGCGGTGAGGGTCCAGCCGTTTCGGTCGGCGAGTTCGTCTTCGTCGTGCCGGGTCAGTCCGGTCCCCACGTTGACCTGGTGGGGCGGGGTGGCCAAGCCTGTTCCCAGGCCTTTGAGGTAGGCCTCCTTGCGTGTCCAGCATCGGACCAGCGCATCGCGGCGCCGGTCGGCGGGGAGGGCCTTGATGGCGGTGTGTTCGGCCGGGTGGAGTCGGCGGATCAGCGTCTCCATCCGGACACGGTCGGCGGCTTCGATGTCGACGCCGATCGGCGTGCGGGCCAGGCCGATCATGATCTGGTCGCGGGCGTGGGACAGGGAGAAGTGGAGGCCCGAGGTGTGCTGGAGGGCGGGTCGTCCGTGGGGTTGCTGGCACAGGGGGCAGTCTGCCCGCGCGAGGGCGACCTGGGCCGGGGGCTGTCCGAGGCACTTGCCGAGCAGCGTGCGCAGGGCCAGGTGGGCGACGAGGTAGGTGTCCTGGCCGTGCGGGGTGGGGAGCTCGCGGGCACGGTGCTGCTCTTCGGGGCTGAGGACGGTGATGTTCTCCCGGGCGACTGCCGCGAGGTGAGGGGCGGCGCGCAGGAGCCAGACGTCGGCGTGGCCTGCCGCGGGCCGGTACCCGGTGCGGGGGGTGAGGCCGAGGTGTTGGTGCAGCCTCTCGGTGCGCATGGGTGCCTGCTTCCTTGCGTGGGCCGGTGACGGTGTGGGTGGTGCGGGGTTGTGGCCCGGCCGCTAGCGGATGCTGCGGTAGGCGGCGCGGTGGCGGAGGAGGGGGGAGCCTTCGCCGTGGAGCGTGCGGGTGACGGTGGCGGTGAGGATGGTGTGGTCGCCTCCGGGGTGGGTGGCGGCGACCTGGCAGATGGCTGCTCCGGCCGTGTCCTCCAGCAGGGGGAGACCGTCGACGAGGCGGTGGGGCACGGCGGTGAAGCGTTCCAGGACCGGGCCGTGGGCGAAGCGGTCGGAGGTGTCGGTCATGGCGTCGGTGAGGATGTTGATCGCGAAGGTTCCGTGGCTGAGGATGCCCGCCAGGGTGGTGGAGGTGCTGGTCAGGCAGGCCAGGATCATGGGCGGGTTCATGGACAGCGAGGTGACGGCGCTGGTGGTCATGCCCATGGGTCCGTCGGGTGACATCGTGGTGAGCACCGTTACCCCTGCGGGCAGTTCGCCCATCAGGTGGCGGAAGTGGTCCCGGTGCGCTTCGGGCGTGCGGGGGCCGTCGACGTGGTTTCCGCGGGGGACGGTGCTGTGGGCCATTAGCTCAGGCCTCCCGTGAGGTACTGCTGGCGCAGTTGGGCGCGTTGGCGCTTGCCGCTGGTGGTGCGGGGGATCCGGCCGCGGCGGACGAGGATGATTTCGCGGGGGCTGAAGCCGAAGGTCTGGCGTACGAGGGTGGCGATCTCCAGGCGCAGGGCGTCGGCCTGGTCGGCGGGGGCGCGGGTTTCGATGACGGCGATGACGTGTTCGCCGTCGTTGTCGGCGTGGGAGAAGACGGCGCTGTTGCCGGCGCCGACGGCGGGGAGCGTTTCGATGGTCTGCTCGACGTCGTACGGGGGCAGGTTGCGGCCGCGGACGATGAGCATTTCCTTGATGCGGCCGACGATGTAGAGGTCTCCGTCGCGGTGGAAGCCGAGGTCTCCGGTGGCGTGGGTGCGGTCGGGGAGGACGGTGGGTTGGCCGTCGGGGTCGAGGTAGCCGGCCATGACGGAGTCGCCGTGGAGGTGGATCTCGCCGATCTCGTTGTCCTGGCAGGCGGTGCCGTCGGGGTGGCGGATGGCTGTGGTGAGACCGCCGACCGGCTGTCCGCAGGCGACGACGGTGATGTCGGGGCGGTCGTCGCGGGCGTCGGTGATCGTGTTGTGGTGGTGGAGGGCTTCGCGGTCGAGGCGCAGGGCCTTGACCCGGCCCCAGGAATGGTCGGTGGTGGGGTGGTGCTTGAGGGACATGGTGGCGACCAGGACGGTCTCGGCCATGCCGTAGCAGGGCATCAACGTGTCGGCGGCGAGTCCGTGGGGGGCGAAGGTGTCGCGGAAGTCGGCGAGGACGCTGTAGGGGATGGGCTCGGCGCCGACGTGGGCTTGGCGCAGCCGGGAGAGGTCCAGGTCTTCGGCGGGGTTGCGGCGGTGGCGTTCGACGGCGGTGCGGTAGCCGAACGGAGGGCCGCTGGTGAGGGTGACGCCGCGCTGGGAGATGTGGCGCAGCCAGGACAGCGGGTCGCGCAGGAAGCTCATGGGGGACATCGAGTCCAGGGGGGTGCCGCTGTGGAGTGCGCTGAGGGCGACGACGAAGCCCATGTCGTGGTGGAGGGGCAGCCAGTTGCAGAGCCGGTCGTGGCCGGGGGTGAGGTCGAAGATGTCCAGGATGGCGTGGACGTTGGCGGTGACCTGGGCGTAGGTGAGGGCGGCGGCTTTCGGCGCGGAGGTCGAACCGGAGGTGAGCTGGATGTGGTGGACGGTGTCCGGGCCCGGGATGGCGGGCTGGTAGGAGTCCGGCGGTGCGTGCCGCAGGTCGTCTGGGTGGAGGTGGAGCGGGCCGGGGCCGGCGGCGAGGAGCTTGGCGGTGTCCCGGTCGATGGTGATGACGGCTGCCGGGCGTACGACGGACAGGACGGCGGCGAACTGGCGCATGCCGGCGGATTCGGTGTCGTGCGGGTTGTTGGGGATCACCACGGTGCAGGGGGCGATGCCGGCGAGGAGGCAGCCTGCCAGGGCGGTGAAGTAGTCGGGGCCGGAGGGCATGGGCAGCACGGCCCGGTCGCCCGGCCGCAGGCCGCGGCTGTGGAGGGCTGCGGCTGCGGTGTGGGCCTTGGTGGCGAGGTCGGCGTAGGTGAGTTCGCCGGTGACGCCGCGGGAGTCGAGGAAGGCCAGGCCGGCTGTGTGGGCGGCGAGGCGGGTGTAGTCCAGCAGGGGCTGGGTGGCGGTGGTCATGGTGCCCCTTTCACTGGGCGGTGCGGGCGGCTTTGGCCTGGACGCGTTCTTGGACGAACCCGGCGAGGTCGGCGACGGTCTTGAAGGCGAACGCCTTCTGCTCGGGGATGAAGACGCGGTACTCGGTCTCGATGCGGCTCATGGCGCCGACGAGGGTGATCGAGTCCAACGGGAGGCTGAGCAGCGGGGTATGGGGGCCGATGGCGTCGAGGTCGACGTGGGCGAGGTCGGCGGGCTCCAGGACGTCGGTGAGGGCCGTCTTGAGGGTGGCGGTGATCTGCGCTTCGGTGGGCTGGACGGTGGTCACGGTCGGGGCTCTCCTGTGGGTGCGGTGATGGTGTCGCTGCGCGGGTCCAGGCCGAGGGCGGCCTTGCCGATCGCGTCTCTGAGAGCGTCGAGGTTGCTGCCCATGACGGCGCCGGCGCGGGCGTCGCGGTAGTGGCGCTCCAGCGGGTTGGCGCGCAGGAAGCCGTGGCCGCCGGTGACCTGCATGGCGGTGTCGGCGACGTCGATGGCGGCTTTGTTGCAGATGTACTTGGTGGTGTTGAGGACGCTGAGGACTTCCAGGGGGTCGTTCTCGGCGGTCCAGGCACCGTGCAGGAGCGCGAGGCGTGCGGTGTGCACGTGGGTGGCGATGTCGGCGACGTGCAGGCGGACGGCCTGGAACGCGGCGAGGGGCCGGCCGGTGGGGGCCAGGGTGCGGGTCATGACGTGGTGGTCGGCGAAGGCCTGGCAGGCGCGGGCGATGCCGAGGGAGGCCGCGGACAGGCCGAGGGTGAGGGCGGGCAGGGCGTGGGGCAGGTGGGCCATGCCGCCGCCGGGGCCGCCGACGGCGCCGTGGAGGGGGATGTGGCAGTCCAGCAGGAGGGTGTTGGCGCTGTTGGCGCGCATGCCCATCGCGTCCCAGACTTCCTTGACCGTGAGGCCGGGCTGGTCGGCGGGGAGGACGGCCATGGTCTGGGAGCGTCGGAAGTCGGTTTCGCCGCTGTGGCCGTTGATGACGTAGTAGTCGGCGTGTCCGGCGCCGGTGCAGAAGGCCTTCGTCCCCTTGAGGTGGATCCGGTCGCCGTCGGCGGTGGCGCGCAGCTGGGGGTTGAGGATGTTGCCGCCGGTGCCGGGTTCGGAGAAGCCGAAGCTGAGGAGTTTGCCCTCGGTGGTGACTTCCTTGAGGACCTGGGCGGCGTACGGGTTGGTGGGGGCGTCGGCGGCCAGGAGGCGGGCGGCGCTGGAGTGCATGGCGAAGATCAGGGCGGTGGATCCGCAGGCCTCGGCGAGTTCGGCGACGGCCAGCGCCCAGGAGGTCAGGTCGGCGCCGGTGCCGCCGTACTCGGTGGGGATGAGCAGGCCGAGGAGGCCGGCTTCGTGGAGGTCGGTGATGTTGGCGCGGGGGAAGGCGGCGTCGCGGTCGTATTGCGTGGCGCGGGGTGCGAGGAAGGCGCGGGCGGCGGCTCGGGCCTCGTCGACGATGTCTTGCTGATCGGTGCTCAGGGCGAGGTCGACCACAGAAGGCTCCTACGGGTGTGCTGCCAGGGCCGGGCGCAGGACGGCGGCGTGTGCGGCGAGTTGCTGGGGTGTGTGGAAGCGGGCGTCGACGATGACCTCGGCGGATGCCGCCGGGTCGGCGGGGTCGGCCGGGGTGGCGGCCTGGGCGTAGGCGGTGTTGCCGTAGACGGTGAGGTGGGGCTGGTGGGGTCGGTCGGCGACCGGGACCGGTTCGCGGTGGCCGTGGCCGAGCTGCCAGCGGTGGGTGGCCGTCAGGCGCACCGGGGTGTCGCAGGCGGTGGCGCAGTGGGGCGGGGTGAGCTGGTGGTGGCGGGCGGTGGGGCAGGCGCGGGCCCAGGCCACCGGGGTGACGTCGGCGAGGCGGCGCACCCGCCAGCCGGCCGGGGCGTGCACGACCGCGGCGGGGTCGGCTTCCAGAACGCGGACGCCGAAGGCGGCGTACTCGGTGAGGAACGCCTCGTCGTAGACGGTGGGCTCGTCGGGCCGGCGGGGTTGTTCCGCCGCGTCGTGTGCGCGGCCGGGGCGCAGCGCCAGGCCGAGGGCCAGTTCGCAGCCGGCGGGTGCCTGGGCGGCGAGGTGGGCGAGGGTGCCGAGGTCGTTGACCGTGCAGGCCAGCGGGCCGTCCTTGGCGACTGTCAGGGCGGTGTCGGCGAGGGTGGTGGCGTGGCGCTGCCAGGCGGTGGGCAGGACCAGGCCGGCGCGTAGGCCGGCGGTGCGGATGCGGTCCAGGGCGTGGCGCAGGGTGTCGGTGTCGGGGAGCTTGTGGTGGCAGCCCTCCTGGCCGATGCTCACGGCGTCGATGTCCAGGGCGAGGACTTCGGTCAGGCGGGCGGGTGTGGTCAGGCGGATGTCGACCGTCATGAGGGTGTCCTCCTGTCTCACACGTGTGCTCGGCGGCGTGGGGTGTCGCGGAAGCGGCAGCGCTGCTGTTCGCACATGCGGGGTACCCAGCCCATCTGCCAGGTCAGTTCGATGCGGTCGATGTCCTCGATGGTCCGACGGGTGCTCCAGCCCTTTTCGACGCCGTTCAGGGCGCGCCGGTACATCTGGGTGATCTTGGCGTTCTGGCGGACGATGGGGCTTTCCCGGCCGGGGATCTGGAGGGCTTTGACGCCGAGGGCGGCCAGGGAGGGGATGTCGCACAGGGCGCAGTCGGAGGCCCCGTCGAGGAACCCGCCCAGATCGGCACCCGGTTCGTCGTCGTCGCGGTAGCCGGCGCGGCAGCCGAGGCCGACTCCTTGCTGGTCGGGCAGGCGGCAGGAGTGGCAGTCGGCGCCGGAGCCGGTCTGCACGGGCACTTCGACCTCGATGCCGTCCAGGGCGCAGAACGCGGCGATCTCATCCAGGCCGGCGGCGTGCGGGGTGACGATGCGGCCGATGGCGTAGGTGTCGCGCAGGTGCTGGGCGAAGGCGGTGGTGGTGACGCCCATGCCGCCGGCCGCGGTGAGCGGTATGGCGGGGTGGGCGTCGCGGACCTGACGCGCGGCGGGGAGGGAGGCGACCATGACGCTGTCGGCTCCGGCTTCGATGCCCTGGGTGACGTGCGCGAGGTAGGCGTCGCGCAGGTCGGCCGGGACAGCTGGTGCGTCGGCGGCCAGGTGGACGCGCAGGCCCGCGTCGTGCGCCTGCTTGATGATCGATTTCAACAGGCGCGGGTTGGAGATCTGGGTGGGGTCGCCGTCCCGCCGGCCCGGCAGGGCGTCGAAGCTGACGCCTGCCGGGGAGCGGTGTGCGAGGTAGACCTCGCTGGCGCCGCCCGCGATCTGCAGTTCGAGCATCTGCAGGTTGCGTACGGGGGCGTTGATCTCCACCTGTCGGGCGGTGGCGGGGTCGGGGTGGGAGACGAACGGTGCCTCGTGGAGGGTGTGCGGGGGTGCGAGCGCGAACTGGTCGCTGATGTGGGCGGTGTCAGACACGGCTGGCCCGTTGGGTGATCGGGCCGAGGGCGCGGAGCCGGGCGACGGCGGCGACGGTGAGGCGGGCGGCCTCCTCCACCTCGGTGAGCGTGGTGGTGTGGCCGGTGCTGAACCGGATGGCGGCCTTGGCCCGCTCCGCGCCGATGCCCATGGCGGTCAGGACGTGGGAGGGGCTGTCGCTGCCGGCGTGGCAGGCGGAGCCGGCGGAGACGCACACCCCGTGCACGGCCAGGACGTCGACGAGGGTGTCGCCGCGCAGGCCGGCGAAGGAGATGTTGAGGGTGTCGGGCAGGGTGGGTGCGCCGTCGCCGTTGATGTGGAAGCCGCCGGCTTTCTCCAGGCCGCGCAGCAGCGCGTCGCGCAGGGCGTAGCGGTGGGCCTGGACGACGGGGTCGTCGAGGTGGGTGAGGGCGGTGCGGGCGGCGGCGGCCATGCCGAGGATGCCGGGGACGTTTTCGGTGCCGGCGCGCAGGCCGCGTTCCTGGCTGCCGCCGCGGATGAGCGGGGCGAGGCGGACGTGGTCGGCGACCTTGAGGGCTCCGATGCCCTTGGGCCCGTAGAACTTGTGGGCGGAGACGGAGACGAGGTCGGCGTCCGCGGGGAGGGGGAGCTTGCCGGCGGCCTGGACGGCGTCGGTGTGCAGGAGCGCGCCCGCGCGGTGGGCGATGTCGGCGATCTCGCCGACGGGCTGGATGACGCCGGTCTCGTTGTTGACCTGCATCACGGAGATCAGGGCGGTGTGCGGGCGCAGTGCCCGGCGGATGGTGGCGGGGTCGATCCAGCCCTGGCTGTCGGGGTGGACGACGGTGACCTCGGCGCCGAGCTTGCGGGCGAGTTCGCAGGCTTCGAGGACGGCCGAGTGCTCGATGGCGGTGGTGATCAGGTGCACGGGGCTGTCCGCGGCCAGGACGGTTCCGCAGATTGCCAGCGCGTCGGCTTCGGATCCGCCGGCGGTGAAGACGACCTCGTCGGGTGTGCAGTTCAGCAGGGCGGCGAGCTGCCGGCGGGAGGCGTCGAGGGCCTCCTTGGCCTGGTCTCCGGCCTCGTGGCGGCTGGAGGGGTTCCCCGTGATCGTCATGCCGTCGACGACGGCCTGGCGGGCCGGGTCGCAGATCGGGGTGGTGGCGGCGTTGTCGAGATAGATGCCCGTCTCGTCCTCGCTGGGGAGGGACGGGCTAGGAACAGACGAGGGGTGCGTCATCGGCTGCTCCTTCCCGGTGGTTGCGCAGGAGGCGCTGGGCGACCTGGCGGCCGAGGGCGCTCACGTGGCGCTGGTCGGGTGAGAGCCGTCCCAGCAGCATCTCCACGTGCTCGTCGTCCCAGCCCTCGACGGAGTCCAGGGGCTGGGAGAGAAGGGCTTCGGTGAGGACGCTGGCGGTGGCCAGGGAGGCGGCGCAGCCGTGGGCGCGGAATCGGATGTCGGTGACGGTGCCGTCGGTGACGTTGGCGGTGAGCATGATCTGGTCGCCGCAGACGGGGTTGCCGATGAAGGCGGTGACGTCCGGGTTCTCGACCTCGCCGGGGTTGCGCGGGTTGGTGAAGTGGTCGACGACGGTGGGGCTGTAGCGGGGCATCGGCGTCAGGCCTCCGTGGTGGTGGCCGGCTGGGGGACCTCGCACTCGGCGACGATCTCCTGGCTGTCGATGAACTTCTCGATGCTCACCGCGCAGCAGCCGAGTTCGGCGCCCTGCAGGCGGCGGCGGAAGGAGACGCTCTGGCCGGTGCGGCCGCAGGGGCAGGGGGTGTGGTCGACCTCGCCGACGTCGTCGCTGAGGATGAAGGCGGGGTAGCCGGTGCTGAGTGCGTCCAGGAGGGCGATGACGCCGGTCTTGCCGGGTTGCAGCTCGATGTCGGTGTTCTCGACGTCGCGGATGGAGATGTAGGACCACGGCGGGACGTGCTTGCGGTGGTGCTCGCACTCCACGGCCAACATGTTCGACTCGATCATCCCGTACATGTCGCGGACGTTCACCGCGGGTATGCCGAGGTAGGTCTCGATCTTGGAGTTGAACTCCTCGCGGCTGATGGACTCGCCGGTGTAGCGCTTCCAGCCGCCGAGGGTGATGACCAGGGAGTCGGGGTCGAGCTGGAGGCGGATGTCCTCCAGTTCCAGGAAGCGCAGGAGGCGGCCGACGAGGAAGGGCGGGCCGATGATGTGGCGGGTCATCGCGTCCTCCCACCCTTCGAGGCGGGCGAGGGCCTCGGCGGGGTCGAAGGCGTAGTCCCGCACGATGTAGGCGTGGTCGTCGAGGAGGCCGTTGAGGACGTTGAAGGCCTTGACCATGCCCATCTCGGGGGTCTCTGCGGTCGAGGGGCACAGGAAGAGGCCCGCTCCGTTGCCGACCCCGAAGAACTCGCGGTACTGGGCGAGGATCCCGGTCATGACGCGGGTGGTGGTGGTGACGTCGCGGCGGGCCACGCTGGGCACGCCCCCGGTGCCGGTCGAGCGGATCTCCAGCTCGACGTCGGTCAGCGGGGCGGTCATCAGGACGTGCGCGTCGGGCTGCTTGAACATGCGCACCGGCAGCAGCGGGATCTTCGTGAGGTCGGCGAGGGTGGAGATCTCGCTCGGCTTGATGCCGGCCGCCTCGCACTGGGCGCGGTAGAAGGCGTTGCGCTCCGCGTGGTGGGCGAAGTTGTCGCGCAGGGCGGTGGTGACGGAGGCCTGCCACTCGCCGTCGGCCTGGCGGAAGGCCGCCTCCGGGCAGCCGAGCATGGTGAAGAAGTCCACGAATCCCCCTTGTGTCACAGCAGTCGAAGGGCGTGCGGGAGGGAGGCGAGGTGCCCGTCCGGCTCACCGCAGCGGACCTACTATCGCAGTAGTACTACGCCGATAGTCAAGCAGGAATCGATCGCCTATGCTGTCGGCCATGGCACAACTGGGTGACCTGGAGCGGACGGTGCTGGACTGCCTGTGGCGGTTCGACCATCCCCGCACGGTCCGTGAAGTACACGAGGAACTGGCGATGTCGCGTCGCATCGCCTACACGACCGTGCTCACCACACTGCAGAGACTGGCCCGCAAGGGCCTGGTCAAGCAGGACTCCCAGGCCCGGGCCCACCTCTTCAGCGCCGTCGCCACGCGCGAGGCGCTGTTCGCCGAGCTCATGACCGACGCGCTCGGCATCGCGGGTGACGACCACGAGGCGATGCTGCGCTTCGTCGACGTCATCAGCCCCGAGGCACGCCAGGCGCTGGCCGACACCCTCGGCCGGCAGGACAGGAACCACGACACGACCTGAGCCGACGGCGCACGGGGCGCCGAGGGCTGTGCTCGAACGGGCTGTTCCGGGGGTGGGACCGGTCCGACGCGCAAACGAGCACGAAAAGACAAAACGTACGGGGGATCTGTGGATGCGCTCTGTCTTGTGCTGTTGTCAGTAGTTCTCGCGGGAACGACCCTGGCGGTCGTCTCCGTCACCGACTGGCCCTACCGGGCACCGTGTGCGGCACTGTCGCTGTGGGCCGCCGGCATGGCCGGGGCCCTCACGGCCCTGCTCGCCGGGACGTATGCGTTCGCCGCGCATCCCGAGGCCGTGCTCGCCCACCGCTTACTCGGCGTACCGGCCGACTTCGTGGCGCTCGCGGTCGCCTGGCTGTTCGCCGCCCGGATCACGTTCTCCTTCCTGCGGATCCATCGCGCCGCGCGCAAACGCCGCGCCAAGCACCGGGCGCTGCTGGAGCTGTTCGGCCGGCCGTCGAAGGCCCGCCGGGCCATGGTGTTACCCAGCCGCCAACCCCTGGCCTACAGCGTTCCGGGCCCCGAGGGCGGGCACGCGGTCATCTCCGACGCGCTCCTGGAGGGGTTCACCGGCCCCGAGGTCGACTCGATCCTCGCCCACGAACGGGCCCACCTCACCGAACGGCACCACCTGCTGACCGAACTGTGCGACGCGGTACGCACCGCACTGCCCAGGGGACAGCTGACCATCCGCTTCGCCGAGCGGTTCGGCGCACTGATCGAGATGCGCGCCGACTGCGCGGCCCGCAACCGGTGCGGCCGCCACGTCACCGCCGACGCACTCGGCCGCTGGACCGCCGAACCCACCGCCACCGTGCCCGCGCCGCCAACCCGTGCGGCCGCCCGCACCTGCCCGGTCAGCGCCCGCCGCTACCACCTGATCAACCACCCCAAGTGCTGCAGCTCCCTGACCGCCGCGGGCGCCTTCGCCGCGGCCTGCTCGATCGCCGCCGCACCGGTCGTCCTGATCGGCGCCGGCACCCTCTCCGCCCTCTGCGCACTGATCTGCGGATGAGCCCGCCGGGCCCGCAACCCATGCTCCGGGGCCCCGCGGGCGCATGTCGTCGCACGTCACAGACCCGGTCCCACCTCTCATGAAAGGAAAGCGTCCGTCATGTCGAAGACCGTCTCCGAGTCCATAGAGATCCAGGCGCCGCCGAAGGCGGTGTACGACGCCGTCACCAACGTCGCCGACATGGGCCGATGGAGCCCGGAGTGCACCGGCGCCGCCGTCGAGAGCCCCGCCGTCCGCGTCGGAATGCGCTTCACCGGCCACAACAACTCCGCCAAGGGCCGACCCTGGAACACCAACTGCACCGTCACCCAAGCGGACGACGCCCGCCGGTTCACCTTCGACGTCGCCCGCATCGGCCTGTCCATCGCGACCTGGAGCTACGCCTTCGAGCCCATCGGCGACGGCCGGGCCACCAAGGTGACCGAGACGTGGACCGATTCCCGGGGCAGCATCATGCACTTCATCGGCCCCCGGGTCAGCGGCGTCCACGACCGCGCCACCCACAACCGTCAGACCATGAAGGTCACCCTCCAGCGGCTGAAGGAGGCCCTGGAGAGTCCCGGGCGCTCCACCGCCTGACACCCCGCGGCCCGGCACGCGACCCCCGCCCTTCGGCGGGGGTCAGCAGCAGCCCTTGTCCTCCGCGTCCGGGCACGTGCGGTCCGCCTCCACCGCGATCACCGCCGAGCGCAGATCGTCCAACGCGTGCCCCAGACGCTCATCACTGAGTTCGTACCGAGTGCGGCGCCCCACCGGCACCGCCACCACCAGACCACAGTCACGCAGGCACGCCAGATGGTTCGACAGTCGCGTCCGCGAGATGCCCAGCCGCTCCGCCAGATCCGCCGGATGCGCCGGCGCCTCACGCAGGGCCAGCAGCAGCTGGCAGCGGATCGGATCGGCCAGAGCGCGGCCGAACCGGGCGAGAACCTCGACCTCGGGAGCGATAGTCAGCATGCGTTCAGAGTACCTCCCTCCCTGAATTCAGCCATACGTGAACTTTCCGACTACCGGTCTGACCAGCACGAACATCCCTATCGACACCGGTGACGGCGACTCGAAATGAGTTCACGAGGTTGTGAATTCAGGCTCACCTGTACTAGCTTCGAGGGGTGCCGGCCCTCCTCGGGCTGCCCGCACCACACCCGCGTCGCCCCTGCCCCCGGAACCTGGGGCACACCAAACCACCGCACGAACCGCACCACCGAACCAACCGCCCCACCCGCATCCCGACCAAGCAGCGCCGACCCGCAGCACGCCGGGCCCGACGCGGCACCGCGCACCCCCTCCCCCGCACCGAACCGAAGGACCACCGATGGCCGCCGACATCTCGCTCGGACCCGCCCCGGCACGGCGCGACCTGCTCGCCCGCCGCATACGCCTGCTGGTCGCGGCCACCATCACCTACAACGTCGTCGAGGCCGCCGTCGCACTGACCGCCGGCACGATCGCCTCCTCCACCGCCCTGATCGGCTTCGGACTCGACTCCGTCATCGAGGTCTCCTCCGCCACCGCCGTCGCCTGGCAGTTCTCCGCCCGCGACCACGCCGCGCGCCAGGCCCGCGAGAAGAAGACCCTGCGCATCATCGCCGTCTCCTTCCTCGCGCTCGCCGTCTACGTCACCGTCGACTCCATACGCGCCCTCACCGGGAACGGCGAAGCCCAGACCTCCACCACCGGCATCATCCTGGCCGCCCTGTCACTGGCGATCATGCCGTTCCTGTCCGCCGCCCAACGGCGCACGGGCCGCGAACTCGGCTCCGCCAGCGCGGTCGCCGACTCCAAGCAGACGCTGCTGTGCACCTACCTCTCCGCGGTGCTCCTCGTCGGCCTCCTCCTCAACGCCGCCTTCGGCTACACCTGGGCCGACCCCATCGCCGCCCTGGTCATAGCGGCCATCGCCGTACGCGAAGGCATCGAGGCCTGGCAGGGCAAGGGTTGCTGCGCCCCCACTGCCCACACCCACGAAGCCGCGTCCGTGAAGTCGGCCGACAACTGCTGCGGCCCGAACTGCACCTGCTGCGGCTGACCCCCAAAGCCGCCGCCCGGCCGGTCTCCCCCGACCCGGCCGGGCGGCATTCCGCCTCCCGCCCCATCCCGCCCGCGGCGGGCCCCGACCGGCCCGCCCCCCAACACGTCCGAGGAGCACCCGTGCCATCGCCACGACCCACCACCGCCGACCCGGCCTCGGCCCCCGCACCGTCCCGCCGGCGCTGGCTCGCGCTCGCCGCCCCGGTCTTCGCGCTGATGATCGTCGGCCTCGACGCCACCATCCTCACCGTCGCACTGCCCACCCTCGCCAACGAACTGTCCGCGACCACCACCGAACTCCAGTGGTTCACCGACGCCTACACCCTGCCCTTCGCGGGCCTCCTGCTGCCCTTCGGCGCACTCGGCGACCGCATCGGACGCCGCAAGGTCCTCCTCGGCGGCCTGCTCCTGTTCGGCGTCGGCTCGCTCATGGTCATGGGCGTCGACAGCTCCGAGGGCCTGATCATCTCCCGCGTCGTCATGGGCGCCGGAGCCGCCGCCATCACGCCCCTCGCGCTGGCCATCGTGCCGCTCATGTTCCCCGCCGCCGAACGCGGCAAGGCCATGGCCATCACCACCGCCGGCTTCGCACTCGGCGTGCCGCTCGGCCCCCTCGCCGGCGGCTGGCTCCTCGACAACTACTGGTGGGGCTCGATCTTCCTCATCAACGTCCCCGTCGTCGTCCTCGCCATCGCCGGCATCCTGCTCTTCGTCCCGGAGACCAAGGCCGCGAACGCCAAACGCCTGGACCTCATCGGCGCCGTCCTGTCCATCACCGGCGTCACCGCCTTCGTCTATGCCGTCATCGAAATCCCCAACGCCGGTTGGAACGACCCCGCCGTCCTGCTCCCCGGCGTCGGCGGAATCGTCCTCCTCATCACCCTGGTGACCTGGCTCCGCAAGGCCACCGCCCCGCTCGTCGACCTCGACTTCTTCCGCAACAAGCGCTTCACCTGGGCCAGCATCGCCGTATCCAACGTGATGTTCATCCTCTTCGGGGTCCTCTTCGTCGTCCCCCAGTTCTTCCAACAGGTCCAGGGCAAGGACGCCTTCTCCACCGGCCTGCACCTGCTCCCCCTCATCCTCGCCCTCGTCGTTGCCGCCCGCCTCGGCGGCCGCATCGCCGAGCGCTCCGGCCCCAAGGCCGTCATCACCGTCGGCATGATCATGTGGACCATCGGCCTGCTCATCCTCGCCGGCGTCGACACCGACACCGACTTCACCACCACCGGCAGCGCGCTCGCCCTCATGGGAGCCGCCCTCGGCTTCACCATGCCCACCACCCTCGACATGATCCTCTCCTCCCTCCCCGAGGAACACGTCGGCGCCGGATCCGCCCTGGCCAACTCCATGCGCCAGATCGGCGCCTCCATCGGCGTCGCCGTCCTCGGCTCCACCCTCAACGCCCTCTACCGCAACGGTGTCGACCCCGACGTCCCCGCCCAGCTCCCCGCCGAAGCCCAGGACGCCATCCGCGACAACGTCGCCGCGGCCGCCAAGGCCGCCGACAAGCTCCCCGCGCCCCAAGGCGGCACACTCCTGGAATCCGCCCAGGACGCCTTCGTCTCCGGCATGAGCGCCGTCGCCCTCATCTGCGCCGCCCTCGCCGCCCTCACCACCATCCTCGTCATCGCCTTCCTCCCCGCCCGCGACAAGCAGCCGGCTCCGCCGAAGACGGCCGACGCCCCAACAGCCGCGTAGCGAAGGCTGGGACCGCCGCCCGAAAGGTGGGCGGTCCCAGCCCCACGCCCCGACCAGGGACCCCGCCGCAGCCACTGACCGCGTCCGTCCTGCCGCCCGACCTGTCCCGGCTGCGGACCCTGGTCACCTACCTGCGCGGCGAACTGGGCCGGGCCGAACAGGCCTTTGCCGTCGCCGAGGAACGCGAGGCTTTCTAAGCGTCCCGGCGACCGCCGAAGGAGCCGCCCGCGTGGCTGGTCGAGCGCGGGATCGGAGCCGGTCGGGCCCGGTCCGCGTGCACACCGGGGACTGCTGGGACACCGGCCGCCGCTGCGCCCCCGCCGCCCCCGAGCAGATACGGCGGCTGCTGCCGAAGGCGTGCCCCCGTGCATCCACTCCCGACCGGACACCGCCCTGGGGGTGCTGGAGTGACCGGGTACCGGCAGGGTGGAGGGATGAGCCCTGACCTGCGGGTGGTCGTCTACCCACCCGGCAGCCAGGGCGGGCGCCGTGTCCGCTGCGACGGCGAAATCCTCGGCCGCGCCCTGGGCCCCGGCGGGGCCTGAGCGCAGCAGTGCGGGCCGCCCCCGATGGGAGGGTGGCGGGCCGCACTGCTGCCCTGTCAGCGGCGTGTGCCTCCGACCCGGCTAGGTCTTGTCCGGGCGGTCATGACGCTCCCGACTGGTGTCAGCCGTGGCGATGCCGGCGAGGGTGCTGTGGAGCCGTCGGATCGCGTCTTCGGCATCCGTGTATTGCTGGAGGGTCGGCGGGACGGCACCGAAAGTGGGGCCGTGCTCGGCGGGCAGGGCGCGCCAGTGCAGGACTGGCATGAGGGCGGTGGCAGCTGCGCCGAGGAACCAGGCCAGGCGTCCGTGTACGTGGGCGAGGGCGATGGCCACAGCAGCCAGTGCTTCCCGCAGGTGTTCCAGCCGGTCGACCTCGGGCAGGGTCTGCTGGGACTCAGGGGTGCCCACGGCGGCGTGCAGGTCGGCGGCGGCCTTCGCCGCGACGGTACGGTCGGCGGGTGTCAGGACCCACCTGCGGTCGCGGATTTGCCGTTCGGCTTCCTCCACCAGTTCTTCGATGACCCCTCGTATGTCCACGCCCGTGATCCTATGCCGGTTCGTCAGTGGTAGAGCGCAGGCAGCCTGCGTGTGATCCAGCCACCTTCGGGGCCGAGCGGTCCCACATGATCGGCCGCACGGTCAACCTGGTGGCGGGCCGGATGGTCACCCGGCCCGGTCCGCCGCCGGGGTCGGGTCGAAACCTTGCACTGCGCGGGCGTAGGCATCGGTACAGCGCTGCTCCGGGACAACGGATGCCTCCGCGGCGGGCGGGTCTTCTGGGCCGCCGACCTGACCCGCACGCCGTCGGGCGAGGGATCTGGGCGACACGGCAGCTTCGGACATTTATCCCCGTATCCGGTACGGCCGCGTGTTAGAAATGGGGAGCAAATAATCCCAAAGTAGGAGGTATACGACGATGCGCACAACTCTTCTCCGTGTGACGGCCGCGCTGGGTACCGCGGCAGTGCTGGCTATCTGCGGCGCCGGCGCGGCCAGCGCCGACGGCGTGGGCAACGCAGGGGTGGGCAACACAGGCGTGGGCAACGCAGGTGCTTTCAACGGCGGCATCGGCAACGCGGGCATCGCCAACTGGGGTCTGGGCAACGCGGGCATCGCCAACACGGGGATCGGCAGCCACGGCATCGGCAATTCAGGCATCGGCAGCTCCGGCATCGGCAACTGAGACGGGCTCACGGCCCCCGCACCACCAGGTCGCACGACGTGCTCGGCCGACGCCGGGCCGGTCCACCCGGGCTGTCCGCTCCACCAGCGGGCAGCCCGGGTGTGTGGCGTCGAGCAGCTGGCCCGCGAGGATGGCGAACCGCGCGAGCAGAATCGGCTTCACCTCGTTGCACGAGAACCTGGATGCCGTCACCCCCGGCGGCCGGCCTGGCCGCCGCCCGCGAGCGCGGCCGGATCGGCGGCCGCTCGAGGGTCGCCACCGAGGAAGTCGTCCGTGCCGCCAGCGCGATGGGCGTCTCACGAGCCCTGGGGCTTGATGCCTCTCGTGAACATCGGCGTCTGAGAAACGCGGTGGTGCGTGCCGGGGTGGATGCACGACATCGTCGGTGTACACCGGCCGCGTCTAGTGACCTGAGTCAGAGATTCGGTGGCAGTAGGCGGCGACTTTGTCGAGGATCTCGTCGGCGGTCTTCGTCCAGACGAAGGGCCGGGGGTGTTCGTTCCAGTCGGCGAGCCAGGCCCGGATGTCGCGTTCGAGGGCTTGGACGGAGCGGTGGACTCCACGCTTGAGCTTCTTCTGGGTGAGCTCGGCGAACCACCGCTCCACCAGGTTCAGCCACGACGCACTGGTGGGTGTGAAGTGCAGGTGGAACCGCGGGTGGGCCAGCAGCCACCGCTTGATGTCGGGCGTCTTGTGGGTCGCGTAGTTGTCGAGGATCAGGTGGACCTGAAGATCTGCCGGGACCTCCTTGTCGACCTTGGCCAGGAACTTCTTGAACTCGGCGGCCCGGTGGCGGCGGTGCAGTGATCCGATCACCCTGCCGGTCGCGACCTCGAGGGCCGCGAAGAGGGTGGTGGTGCCGGCGCGGATGTAGTCGTGGCTGCGGCGCTCGGGAACACCGGGCATCATCGGC
Organism: Streptomyces subrutilus; assembly: GCF_001746425.1. Lineage (GTDB taxonomy): Bacteria > Actinomycetota > Actinomycetes > Streptomycetales > Streptomycetaceae > Streptomyces > Streptomyces subrutilus_A. The sequence goes on from NZ_MEHK01000001.1 coordinate 350,847, forward strand.
AGGACCGGCTGGGACCGGTCCAGGGCCTGGATCTGCGACTTCTCATCCACGCAGAGGACCAATGCCTTCTCCGGCGGGTCCAGGTAGAGGCCGACCACGTCGCGGACCTTGTCGATGAACAGCGGATCCGTCGACAGCTTGAACGTCTGCGAACGGTGCGGGGCCAGCGCGAACGCCCGCCAGATCCGTGAAACCGTCGACTGCGACATACCCGTCGCCGCGGCCATCGACCTCGTCGACCAGTGCGTCGCGTTCTTCGGTGTCTCTTCCAGGGTTTTGACGATCACCCGCTCGACGTCTTCGTCGGTGATCTTCCGCGGGACACCCGGCCGCGGCTCGTCACCGAGCCCGTCCAGACCGTGCTCGAGGAAGCGCCGCCGCCAGGTGCGGACCGTATCCGGAGCGACCCCAAGCCGCCGCGACACCTCCATCACCGAGTGCCCCTCCGCACACTCCAGCACGATCCGCGACCGCTGAGCCAAAGCCTGAGCCGTCGAACGACGACGTAACCAACCCTCCAGCACAGCACGCTGGGCATCGGTCACTGACAACGGCGGAATCTTCGGACCAGGACGACTCATACCCAAACCAACGACAAATCTCTGACTCAGGTCACTAGCGCGACATTGAGTTGCCGGCCCCTATCCCCGGGTGCGGACCGGGATGTTCGGGCGGTGGGCCCGCTGGTCCTCCTCGCGCGCCGGATGCTGTGCGGGACGCTCTTGTGAGCGTACCGCTGCCTGAGCGTGCGGCCTCGGGCGACCATCTGGGTGACGGAGTCGGTGAGGTGGCGCATCTGCTCGGTGGTGAGTTCCAGGTCCTCCTGGTCGGTGCGGGACTTCGGCAGGGGCCCGCACGGCCGTCAGGTCGAGCACCGGCTTGTCGTCCAGGCGGTCCGGCTCCGCATCGGGGTCGGTGTCCGGCCGCGCGGTTGTAGCGCAGCGGGACGCGGGGGATGTCCCACTTCCCCGCGTCCAGCGGCAGGTGGGGTGCGTCAGGCTCGCGGGAGCCGGCCGGGGGCGGCTGCTCCGGGTCGGGTGCGGCCGTGGGGTGCCGCCGGCGGGTGGGCTGCGGGTCGGTCAGGGCCAGGGGCGGTGTAGAGGGCGGTAGTCCGACATGAGGCCGCGCACGGTCTTGGGTTCGCTGATGTCCACGCAGTGCGAGGCGAGTGCGGCTTGCACGACCTGTCCGTCCGGGCCGGGATCGCGGCGGCGGCCGCGGAGGACGAGGGCATCAGCCGTTTGTGGGCGGTCTGGAACGGACCGAGCTCGTCGGGCCGGTCCCGCCAGGGCGTGTTGGTGCGGCACTTCCACGCGATGGCTTCGAGCGTTCGGCGGTGATCAGCCCACCGCTGTCCACGGACCGGATCGGCCGGCATCAGCGGCTCGACCCGGCCCCACATCGCATCAGTGATCACTAATCGGGCAGACACATCCGATCAACTGACCGACCCATCAAAGAGACACGCGCCAGCCAGGAGACCCCAGCCGGCTGCTCCCGCCGGGCAGTCGGGCCCTGGTCAGATCGTGACCGGGCCGTGGGCGGTGGCGAACTCAACCGAGACCAGGCCCGGTTCCTCATCCTCGACCCAGGTGACGTTGATCTGCTCAAGGGGGTGGTCGGCCGGTTCGCCGAGGAATTCGGCGATGGAGGCGGCGTCGCCGGCGATGGAGACCCCGTGGATGGTGGTGGAGGTGCGCGGGTCGGCGCTCGGGCGCTCCTCCATGGGGACCAACCACTGCAGGAAGTAGGGCAGTTGCGGGTCCTCCAACAGTTCCAGCAGGCCGATCTGCTTCCACCTCAGGTCGAACCCGTCGGGGCGGACACGGTGGCCCTCGGCCGAGGTGCGGCCGAGGCGGGCCTCGACCGGGGCGATGTCGTCGACGGAGACCACCCAACCGAGCCAGCCGCCGCCCTCGGCGGCGCGGCGCGCGACCGCCTGGCCGAAGGGTGCGCGGTCGGCGGCGGGGTGGTCGAGTGTGGTGACGACCTCGACATAGGTGCCGCCGCTCAGCGGGAGAATGAAATTGCGGGTGCCGAATCGCGGGTGCACGCCCCCGTCGACGAACCCGGCGCCGAGGGCCGATCCGATCCACTGAACGGTCGAGACGAAGCTGTCGCGGGCCACCGCATAGGACACGTGATCAAGTCGCACTGCGCCATCATCACCCGACAACCCGCACAGACTCCGACGCCACGCCCGCCGCCCCGGCCGCGTCCGCCGTGTATGCAACCGTGGAGCGGATCGATCATCGTCATCCCGGCGGGGGGAGGCGCGGTCGAAGCCAGGCAGCAGCGCTGCCGCCTCGTCGAGGCCCACGACCCGCTCGATCAGCCGCTGCGGGGCAAGCGCTGCTGCCACAGGATTTCGATCCGGCATGCAGCACCATGCGCACCGCACTTCCAAGAGGCAGGCTCTAGCCGAAGAGGTTGCGCAGCGGCTCCTCGGGGGACCTCCTCCCCCGCCACCAGCCCAAGAGCACCGAGCCCGCGACCCATCCAGTGCCCGTCCGGGACACCAGCCTGCTCCTGGGCCTTCTTCAGCGGCATCCGGGCCGGGCGGCGCCGTCACCGACAACAGTTCCGCGCGTGAAGTAGCGGTACATCTCACCTGCCTTCACGATCCTCACGTCCACCGTGCAGACCACGTCACACGGCCCTGACCTGTAAGGAAAGGGCTGCCGGAGATCTGGCCCGCCAGGCGGGAGCAGCGGGCCACGTTCTTCCCGACGGCCCACCAGGCGGGAAGCGGCACCAGCCCCGGCAGCGAGTGTCATCGCTCTGCGGTCCCGACTCCGCACCCCGGCGACTCGCCGATCCGTCACCACTCACCGGCCCCCATCCACCGGGCCGCACTCACCGCTGACTCACCACACCGAACGCGAATGAGCACAACCAGGCACACCGGTGACCCGATCCACCGGACACAGGTCCGCTTCCCCGAACACGAGCCCGGCGGTGCCGGCCAGCAGGCCGGTGTTGGCCTGGTTCACGATGTGACCGCGGGCCGCCCACCCTCCAGCCGTCGGGCCCGGGCTGCGCGCCCGCACACAGCCGGCCGTTAGGCTGAATATATGGAGATCGTTCTCTCGGCTCTACGGCCACGCACACGTCTCCCCGTCGGTCGGACGCCTGCAGGTCGAATTCGGACAGGGTTCCGGCTGCTGGTCGTGAACGGGAGGGGCGCCGGGTAGCGGAGCGATACCGCGCGGAGTGGACCTACGAGGGCAGCTGGTTGGCGTCGTACGACGCCTACGACCGCGCGCTCCACCGGGCCAGGGTGGCGGAAGACTCGATTGTTGAGGACGCCTGCGGTTGCGGGCAGCGGGGCCGCGGGCCGTTCTACTGCCCGGCGGGGCATACATACACGGAGCCCTACGGGCATTACAGGAAACGGAGCAGACGTCGTGAGTCATGCAACCGGGTCGGTGCGCACATACCGCCTCTTTCACGGCAAGCGGCTCGCGATGGGACTCAGGGGCGAACCGGGGGTGCTCGTAAGCACCTCAACCCTGCCGCCGCTGCCAGGGGCTGCACCGGTCACGCATCCGTTCGCCAGCGCGACGTTCCACGTGGCCGAATGCGAGGGCGAGCTCGGAGCGCTCCTGCGCGAGGCATCCGATCTCCAGGCATTCCTCGACGCTGCCGAGCGTGCCGGCTACGCGGTCGAGGCGGTCGAGGACCGCACGGCACCGTTGCCACCTGCCGCAGGCGGCAGCGACGCGGCATCCGAGGGCGTCGGCCGGCTCATAGTGGTGGGCAGAGCGCACTTCGCTCAGCTCAGGACCGACCCGGTGCTGAACGTCATCGAGCTGCCCGACGGGCTCGGCGTCTGCCTCGTGCACGCCGTACGCGGCGGAGGCAAGATCTACGTTGCACCCGACGAATCGGCGCTGTTCGCGGGGTCAGCGGTCGACTTCGAGGCGGGCCTCGACGCGTTCCGCGACGGCGCCCGCACGCCGCTCGAGAAGTTCGACAACAACGGCAGCCGCACGCAAGGGTGACGCCGCCGCCCTTGCCCGCGCTCCGCCCCCTTGACGCTGACACGGATCGTGCTTGTCGGAGCCGAGGTGGTCGGTGATCCCGACCACCGACCGGACAGCGGCAGCAATTCGTCAGCCGCTGAAGGATGCCCCTTCATATGTCAGCCGAAGGTTCTCGGCCTGCAGCCCGCACCACCAACTCGTGGATCAGCTGACCGTCAACCGTCAACCGTCTTCGGCTGCTTCGGCTCAGGCGTCTCGGCCGTCTCGGCCTCCGTCCGTCACATGCTCACTGGACACCGATGAGCCTTCCTGGATCAGGGATTACACCGAACACTTACCGCCACCCCGGAGGAGACTGTGGCGGAGGAGGAGAGCGGGGGCGGCCCGTCCGCGTAGGCGGCGGGGCCTGCCGCCACAGGCGCGCTCAGCCCGTGAGGAAGGCACCCGCGGAGCAGGGGCGGCAGACGAAGACGTAGCCCAACTGGCCGCCGAGGTTCATCGCGGTCTGCTGGTCGATCCCCTCCTCCAAGTGTGCCGCGAATTCCGTCGTGCCGGAGCAGGAGGGGCACCCGGGCAACCGGTCGTCGTCCAGGTAGGAGGGGCTGCCGCCGAGCGATCCGAGCACCTCGCGTTGCTTCCCGAACCGCTCGCCGGGCTCCCGCTGCCACCCTGAACGGGCGAGGTCGTATGCGTCGCGCGGGAGATCGTCGCCGTCATCCTCCTCGGATTCGAGCGTCACGACCCGGGTCGTGATCGCCGACACTGCGGGCAGCAGCGTCACGCCCTTCTCGGGTACGGCCACCGGTACCAGTCCCGCGGGCGGGAAGAGAAGGACCCGATTCGCCCCGGAGGTCGCGTCCCACAGTTCGCAGGCGCCCGGATCGTTCTGGCACACGAACACCGACAGGACGCCGTACTCGACCGGGAGATGCGCGAAGAACTGCATCGGCCCTCCGCAGTAGTCGCCGCATACGGGCCAGGTGAACCCCTCGGGGGCCAGCGGCACACCCCCGGTACGTGGTACGTCTGCATCGGGCGCGGCCGTGCCGTCATAAATCATCAAAGTTGCCTGCATGGAGGAAGGCTACGGGCAGTCGGCAGCATGCACAGTGCGCCCTCGCGGATCACCCCGAGGAGGGAGCACTCCACGGGCTCGGCGACGCCGGCGGCGGTAGACGGGGCAAGGACCGCACGCTGCTGGCGGCCCCTGGGCAGGAGAGGCTGTTCGAGGTCCGGGGAGCTGGCGCCCGGTGGCCGAGTTGGCGCGGCAGGATCTGCCGACGCTGTCGCGGTCAGCCAAGCGGCTGCTTGCCGACCTCGACAGCGTGATGAAGCAGGAGATGTGGTCAAGGTCCCCGCCTCCAAAACCCGACACACGCTGGCCGTAATGGTGTCCTGGATCGGCGCCGATGTTCCGCTGCTGCAGACCGACATCCGGGCGCTCGTCGACAACCGTCCCCTGAAGTTCAGCGGACGGCGGGTCACACAGTTCCTTGAAGCCCGAGGGCTGCTGATCCCGCATGCCGAGTTCCGCCGGAACGCGCATCAGAAGCGATGGGAGGCCGAGCTCGCCCCACTGCCCGAGACGATTGCAAACAGGCACTGTCGTGTGGAACAGGGCCGTACGCGGAGAGGGCAAGCGGGAGTGCGCTCAGCGGCACCGGCATCCGCCGGCTCCGGCTCACCGACCTCGACCTCGACCCGTCCAGTGAGCGGCTCGTCGTCCGGCGTCCCGGTGAACAGCACTCACTCGCCCATCAGCACCACGTTCCCCGCCAACTTCCGGCCCACCGGACTCACCTCCTGGAACCCGCGCTCGCTACCGCGTGGCGGCGCCGTGGTGCCTGTGGCCGACGGGGCGACAGCTCTCCCCCGAGCAGGGGAGACGGAGGTACGGGTCTCCTTCCGAGGTCGCTTCGAGGTCCGTCCTCGGAGACGATGCCGGGGCGACGGCACGCCGAGACGATGGTGAACATGACGACTACGCACCTCGACACGAGCCTTCCGCCCCCGCCCCGTTGGGCCGTCCGTGCCGCGCACGTCACGGCACTGCTCACGCTGCCGTCCGGGATCTGGCGCCTGCTGCTGGCAGCCGGTTTCACCGCCGGGTACACCGAGTCCGGGTATGAGGCGATGGGCTTCACCGGCTGGGGTGCGGTGTACGTGGTCGGGCTCACCGTGGGCGCAGAGCTACTCGCGCTGCTCACGCTCGGCCTGGTCCGGCCGTGGGGCGAGGTGCTGCCGCGGTGGGTCCCCTTCGTCGGCGGACACCGGCCGAACCCGCGTGCGGTGACCGTGGTGGCGGGCCTCGGCGCCGGGGCTCTGACGCTGGCCCTCACCCAGTTTGCCTTCTGGTGGTCCTTCCCCCATCCGGACATGACCCCGCTGGGCAGCACCATCGCGGGAATCCTCTACCTACCCCTGATCGCCTGGGGACCGCTCCTGGCCGCCGTCACCATCGCCCACCACCGCCGGTATCGCGCCGGTGGACTCTGACCGGTACAGCATTCCCTTCCGGCCTCGGTGGCGGGCAGGGCCGGGGCCGCCGGTGGGGGCCCCGGCCGGCCGGGTCTGGCGCTTCTCTCGGAGCCGGTGCAACTGTTTTAGCGAGGTGCGGGGAGGCCACGGTTTGCGCAGGTGTCCGTCCATCGTGATGTGGATGCTGCGATCGTTCGCCCAGAGTATGACGGTCTTGCCGACGAAGACCGGTCCGATCCAGATGTCCTGGCCGCCGTGGCTGGTGGCAAGCGGAAGCTGTCCGGCCCCTGGCAGGGAGGCGGCAGCGTCGGCCTTCGGGGGGCGAAAGCGGCTGACCTGGGGTAGCCATAGCGAGGGACTGATGCGGTCGCAGATGGTTGTAGGTGTGAACCGGTTGATCGCCTCTTGGGTAGCGGCGACGGCTTGAACGGTGCGACGCGGTCCAGGAACTCCTGGCGGGGGGTGCGGTGGAACCACTCGATCTTGCCTGTCGTGGTCGGCGAGCGTGGCTTGCTCAGCCGTTGCACGATGCCGTTCTCCCGGCAGACCCGCTCGAAGGCCAGGGCGACTGCCCGCCGTAGAACCGGCGCGACCCCTCCACGCGCGGCGTGCAGCACCACCTGTGCACGCCCCGCAGCCGGTGCTCGGTCTTGTGGGCGTGGGCCATTTCTTCAACCGCACGCGTTCGGCGGCACTCGGGGCTATCGGAGGGGGGTGCGGACGGGCGTGGCGGGCGAACCGATGGGTCGAAGTCGATCACTGGTATCCCGCAGCCTGCCCCGCACGTCACCGCCCCAGCCCCCGCAAGGAACGGGGCAAGAGGCCACTTGGGCAGGGAAAACGCAACTTCGACACGGGCCGCAGAGGCAGCTACCTTCACCTGGTCTCCCGCGACCGCCCACGGTCGCGCAGGAGTTCCTTCAGGCTGAGCCGCCCGCGACGAGATGAATTGGTCACGCCCCACGACTCCTCGCCCGCGTGCGCAAGCCACCGAACCGGATCCACGCCAGGCAGCCCCCAACCAGGGAGAGACACGTGCCTCACCTTGCTCTGTACACATTCGGCGTCCTAAAGTCACCTCTCGCCGATCCCGCGCCTCTCACACGCGAGTTCTACGAAAGTGGTGAGGCCGTCTACCGGAAGATCAGTCAGCACCCCGGCTACCTCGCGCGTGCTGAAGCGGCAGACGGTGACCCGGGCATGCTGTTCGGGGCGGACTGGGGTGCATGGGGAGAGTTCGCCGTACCGACCTGGTACGGCAAGGGCCGTACGGTGGAAACCACCGCCCTGGCCGCGACGCTCTCACTCTGGACCGACCTGCGCCCCGCCTTCGAAGCCGTCTACACCGGTCTGCACCGTGAGGCGCTGAACAGGCGTTACGACTGGTTCGAGCGGACAGAGCACCCGAATTACGCGTGCTGGTGGGTCGCTGACGGCGCGATACCCACCTGGCGGGACGGGGTCTCCAGGCTGGAGCACCTCCACGACCACGGCTCCGCGCCGCACGCCTTCACCTTCCATCACTCGTTCGCCCCGGAGGGAACTCCGACCAATATCACCGGCATCGGGCCGAGGAGCGACCAGCTTGGCTGACAAGGAAGCCTGAACGGCTGGGTTCGCTGTCAACCGCCCGATTGAATGGCGGTGCGGAGCGGATCGTCCGGCAGCCTGTCGGTGCGGTCGGCTCGAAAAGCATCCAGGGGCAGGGTCGGCCTCGCTGACGTCATGTCAGGCCAGTCATCATTCGCGGCCAGTGTTGCCGCAAGTCGTTCGAGTAGGTCGGCTAGCCGAGTCCGCTCGTCTGCGCTGAGCCCGGAGAGGAGCAGTCGCTGGTTGTCCAGGTGGACGGCGATGAGTCCGTCGGTCAGTTCGACGCCTTCGGCGGTGAGGGTGATGAGGCGTCCGCGCGAATCGCGCTCGGCGACGATCTGCCGACCAGGCCACGGGCTTCGAATCGGTCGACGCGCTTGCTGATCGCGCCGGTGGTGACCAGGACGCGTCCCTGGCCGAGGCCGCGCACAGCGACGCGTTCGACGCGACCCTGCGCGCCAGTCACCAGGCCGGACAAGCGGTGGGGGAAGAGACCGGCACCCCCGTCGTCACGGTGGACGGCGTCGGCTTCTTCGGCCCCGTCCTCACCTCCATACCTACAGGCGCGGAGGCCATCCGGCTGTTCTAGACCACTCGGACCCTGGCCGCGATGGGGTCATTCGTTGAGCTGAAGCGGGGACGCGGTGCACTCGACGTCCGCTGAACCCGGCGTTCGCACCCGCCGCCGGCTCATCGCCGCAAGCCTCGTCAGCTCGTTCGGCGACGGCTTATACGTGCCGCTGACGATGCTGTTCATCTACTCGCTCACCGGCCTGTCGCTGACGTCGATCGGCGCGGGCTTGACCGTCGCCGGGCTCTGCGCCCTGGCGTTCATGCGAGTCGCAGGCGTCCTCATCGACCGATTCAGCGGCCGTCGGGTGCTCATCGGCGTGCTCGCGTCGCGGGCGGCCGGGTTTGCCGCCTACCCGTTCGCCGACTCCTATCCCGCATTCCTGATGGTCGCCCTGGTGGTCGCGGTGGGGATGTGGGCCTCCTCGCCCAGCCTGCACGCTCTCATCGGCGAGATCGCCCAAGGCGCCGAGCTCGGTGTCCCGGTCGCCCGCCTGACCCTGCGCGGCAGACGCACCCGCGCAGCCGCGTCCGGCGCAGTCATCTTCACGCTCTCCTTCGCCGCCTTCGCGGTCCTTCCCCAACTGACCAGCGGGACCAGCGCTGTCGTCGCCGTCCTCGGGGTCGCGGTCCTCTACACCGTCGGTGAACTCGTCCACTCCGCACCGTCGCAGAACCTGTCGATCCAGTCCGCCCCCGATCACCTGCGGGGACGGTACCTGTCGACCTATCAGCTGTTCTGGTCGGTCTGCCGCACCATCGCGCCCATGCTGCTGGGATTTTTGCTCGACGCCGGGCGATGGCACCTGTGGACGGTCCTGGCGCTCCTGGTCCTGACCGGCGCCGCGACGTCCGGTGGTGACCCGCTCCGCTAAATGCGTCGACACCGCCCCTCGGTACCCGGCAAAGTGGCCGCCGTGACGAGCAGTGAGCTGTGGACCCGCGCAACCGCCGACCGCTACGACGCCGAGGAGACCGAGACGTCCTCGGCCGTCGTTCTCGAACCGACTCTCGCCTTCCTCGCCGAGCTCGCCGGAGACGGCCGGGCACTGGAGTTCGCCATCGGGACCGGACGGGTGGGCGTCCCGCTCCGGGAACGCGGCGTGCCCGTAGTTGGCATCGAACTGTCCGAGCACATGGCAGCGGTGCTGCGGCGCAAGATCGACGAGGACACGCTCCCGGTAGTCATCGGGGACATGGCCACCACCGTCGTTCCCGGCGAGTTCACCCTGGTCTATCTCGTCTACAACACCATCACGAACCTGCTCACGCAGGACGAACAGGTCGAGTGCTTCCGCAACGCCGCACGTCATCTGGCGCCCGGCGGCCGCTTCGTCATCGAGCTGGGCGTGCCGCCGCTGCGGTTCCTGCCGCCCGGCCAGGTCGCGGTGCCGTTCGACGTCTCCGAGCAGCATCTCGGCGTCGACACCTTCGACCTCGTCGAGCAGATTCTCGTCTCGCACCACTTCACCCGCGACGGCGACGACGGCCGCTACCGCCGCGACAACTCCCGACACCGCTACGCCTGGCCGGCAGAGCTCGACCTGATGGCACGGATCGCCGGGCTCGACAGGGAACGTCGCGTCGCGGACTGGGACGGGGCGCCGTTCACCCAGGACTCCGCGAAGCACATCTCCGTGTGGCGCAAGCCAACCTGAGGTCGGCCACCGGGCCGTCAACGTATGCCGTGCCCGTCTTGAAACCCTTTACCGGGAAGTTCAAGACGTCGCCCACAGATCAGTGCGCATCCGAGGGTGCGGAAGGCTTCGTGGATGCCGTTCCGCGTCACGGATCCTCGCTTTTTGCGCCGCCAGGGGGTGGCGGGTTGGGGCATGCTGAGGGTGCGCTCGGGCGCTCTACTTCGGTGGCAGGAGGCCGGCCGGTGTTACGCATTCACTTCACGGCGGAAGACCTCGCCCGGACACGGGTGGCCGCAACGATCGGCGTCGCCGCGGAGGTCTATTACAGCCTGGAGCTGCTGAGAGACAACCGGGAACTTACGCACTTCCACTCGTGGCGGTCAGCGGTAGCAGGCCGGATGGGAGCCGACACCCGCCCCCTGACGTCCCTGGTCCCCGTGCGCGGTCCCGGGCTTGATCTGCTGGCCCTGATGGGCGATGTGCCCTCTATAGACCACGCCGTGGACAACCTGATGCACGCCCCTGTGTCCCGGCTGCGACGCGAGCTCGAGGGTCTCGACTTCCGCCCCGGACAGCTGACATGGGCCCGGCGGGTGTCCGAAGGGGACCGTGAGGCGCGGCGGGAGCTCGCCGAGGCCGTGCGCGCCTGTCATCGGCTGACCGTGGAGCCCTACTGGCATCGAGGGCGGTCCGAACTGGTCGCGCTGTCCACTCGTTGCGCGAACCTGGTGTTGGAGGGAGGCGTCGACCTGTTGCTGCGTTCGATGTGCGCACCACTGGTCCGCTGGCGTCCGCCCGTGCTCGAAGCTCCCTATCCGCGCCGAGTTGATGTGCGTCTCCAGGGAAGGGGACTGATCATCACGCCCACGGTCTTCTCGAAGCGCCCGGTGAGCTTTCTGTGGGATCCGCTCGATACCTCCCAGCCACCCCGGCTGACCGTGCCGGCTCTCCGTCGCCCGCTGACCGGTACCGGAACGGCAGAAGCGGACGGCTCCGCCGTTCGGTACCTGGAGTCCCTGCTCGGCCGCACGCGAGCTGCCGCTCTGCTGGTGACGACAGAAGGTTGCACGACGAGCGACCTGGCCCGCCGCCTCAACGTCACTGCCGCAGCCGCCAGTCAGCACGCGAAGGTGCTGAGGAACGCGGGTCTCATCACCACCAGCCGCCGCGGCGCGTCCGTGCTGCACCTCATCACCCCTCTCGGACTGGCCCTGGTACGGTCCGATGCCCTGACGGAACCGTGAGGCCGGGGGCACCGCGCAGTCAGATCGGTGGGCGCAGTGCCGTCCTGCTCGGGTGGCCGGCGGATACTCCTGCCCAGGTGGGTGCGGGGTCGCGGCTGCCGTGCCGGCCCCTTTAAGCCGTGGCTTAAGAGGTAGGCCGCAGGGGGCCGAGCCGCCCAGGATGTGAATACGCAACCGGCTCATCCCATCCTGGAGACCGCATGAAGACTCATCTCGCCGCCGCCTTCGGTTCCGTCGCGCTGACCGCCGGCATGTTACTGGGCGCTCCCGCAGCCGGCGCGCAGACCGCCGCCTACCCGACCACCGCCGTCGACGTCACGTACGGGGCCAGCTACGTCCGCGGCACCCTGACTTGGTACAACCGGTCGGTCGGGGTCGAGGGAACCCTCCGGGCCGTCGGTTGCCGCAGGGCGTGGTTCGGCGCGTACGGTGCCTCTGGCAACGAGCTCGGCGCCAGGAGCACCAGCACCAAGTGCGACGTGAGGTATCCGCTCGAGACCGGCATCCCTGCGGATGTGCCCGGTGGGGCCGCGTACGTCATCGTCTGTGTGGACGATGCGAACGCGAACTCACTCAAGTGCGTGCGGTACAACCGGCCCTGACCCATCCGACCGGTCGAACAAGCGAACGCCCCGGAAAGCTCGTCTCGCCGCCCCACGAGGCAGCGGTACCAGCGGCGCCCCTTTCCCTTCACTCCGCGATGTGGCCGCCTCCAGCGAGGCCGCGCGGTCTTGGACCGCCACAGCGGCGGCCGTGCGGTACGAGGCGTTGGGGCGTCGGGCGTCCTCGGGGTCTACAGCCGGGTTCTGAGTCGGGCCGTGCAGCCGCGCTCTTTACGTGCCCGTGGCGTCGCGGTTACCTGGAGCGCACACGTACGAGCCACGGGGGGCGGGCATGGCGGGCTGGCAGGGAGGATGGGTACGCGGGCTCCGGCGAACCGCGGTGGCGCTGGCCGCGCCGCCGCTGACCGCGGCCCTGGCGTTCGCGGTGGCCCGGGAATCGGCGTACGGGTCGCTGGGCGACTGGGGGTTCTTCCTCGGCGGACTGCTGCTCCCGCTGGTCCTGCTCGGCTGGCACGCCGCCCGCGCCGCGCGGCGCGGAGCCTCGCTCATCGCGCTGTCCGCCCTCCCTGCCGGCCTCGGCGCCATCCTGGCACTCGTCTCCGTGGGGCACAGCACGCTGGAGGAACGGGGCGTCGAGATCAGTTGCATGGTGCTGAAGGTCACCAAGCGCACCCAGACGGAATCCTCCATGGACGCCGAGGGCCACTGGACCTCCACGACCCGGACCTCGTACGACCACCGCCTGGACTGCCCCGCGGGCGGCCCTGAGCACCTGGACACCCCCTCACGGCTCGCGAAGGAGGGCGAGTCCCTGGCGGTGGTCCACGACCCGCAAGGCAAGGTCTCCCCCCGGGCTGCGGGCCATGTCCACGGCCGGGGCCTGCGCACCGCAGCCGAGGTCACGGTCGGGGCGGCGGTGCTCCTGGGACTGGTCGGCGGAATCCGGGAAGCGTACGAGAAACGGCGCCGGAAGCCGCGGCGGCCGACAAGGCGATGAAACATCCGCCCCAGGGCGGCGCCCACCCCCCAGCGTTCCGCGGACTGCGTCGACGACGGACAGCTGCCCGACGGACGCGGCCCGGACGCCCTCGTCCGCCGGGTCGCCGGCGCGAAGTCGGCGGTCTGTTCCGTGCCGAGAACGCGCACCAGGTCAGGTCCGATCCGCGGCGCGCAGGGCCCGCGCCAGCCATTGCAGCTCCTCGGTCGCGTCGGGCGACGCATCCTGCCCGCGCACACGGGCGACGAGCCTGCGGTAGTGCTCCGCTCCTGCCTCGATCCCGGCCTCCAGGCTGCGCAGCACGGCAGCCTGATCGGCTTCACCGAACAGCTCGGACAGCACCTCGGCCGCTGCCGGCCCCTCGGGAGCGACTCCGTCTTTTCTGACCTCCGCGACGGTCTGCACGATCTGCCTGGCCCACCAAATGGACGCGCCGGGGGGACGGCCCTGCCCCGGTACGGGCGTGTTGAGCTCCATCCATGTGCGCAACCGGGCGCGGAGATCGGGATTCCGCGCCAATTCGGCCAGTTCGATCCAGGCGTCGACCTGCTCAGGTGTGGGATCGTCGGGCAATTCGATGCTGTAGGTACGTATGCGGTCGCGCAGGCGCGGGTCGTCCAGGCCGCCGAACACCTCCTCCTTGAACTCGTCGATGATCTGCTTGCGCTCGGCGGCGGAAAGCCGCGCCAACCGGTTCATCAGTGTTGTCTCCTCAACGGTCGAGCCCCGTTTCGCCACGGTGGACAGGACGGCCCGGCTCACCTTGAGTGAGCGGATCTGCGTGTCGAGCGCGGCCACATGCGTGTCGGCGAGTTCGGCGAGCGTGGTGCGGCCGCTGAGGACGCGGCACACGTCGTCGAGCCTGAGCCCCAGTTCCCGCAGGGTGCGGACCAGCTCGACGCGGGCCACGGACTCGGCGTCGTACAACCGGTAGCCGCCCGCGGAGCGGGCCACAGGCGGTACCGCCCCCTCGTCCGATCAGAAGCGCAGGGTACGCACCGGAAGTCCGGTGCGGTGCGCGAGCCGTCCAATGGTGAGCAGGTCGGGGCGTTCGTCGTCCATGAGTAGGATCCTGAACCCTCCGGTGGCTGGAGACTCAAGCGCCTCAGTGCGGTATCTCGTGATGGGGTTGGTGGGAGGCTATGGCGAGGCCCCGGGACAGGGGGGTGTCCCGGGGCCAGGAGTCGCGACCACCGCAAGGGGGGAGCGGTCGTGCACTGACCCGACGATATGGATAAACGATTCAGCAGAGTGTCGGTTACGGCCGGGCGGGCGGTGGTCGACGGCAGCCACGCGCATGGCCACAGCCTGTATACCGATGCCGCCACTCCTGGACGCAGATGGCCACATTCATCGGGACAGCAGGCGAATCCGGGACGCGAAGGGCCTTCTTACCGGTGCGGACTGCCTTGGCTGGAAAGCGCTATCCCAGGTGGGGCGGAGGACCGTGGCGGGCAGACTGGCCGGGAATGGATGGGGAGCGAGCGTAGGGGGGCGTGCGGGATGGGCATACGGGGGCGCGTGGCGGTGGTTCGGTGACGGCTTATCACATCAAGCATCTACCGACCGGAACTCTGCCCGAAGACGGTGTCGGCGTCGGCGTCTGGTCCGTGACTCCGGACGGTGTCGCCTCGCGGTCCGTGTCCAGGAGCGGCGTCGCCACCTGGGCTGTGGCCGACGCCGAACGGTGGCGGAAGGCGGCGGTCCCGACCGTTCTCGCCCCGGCCGTGGGCGGCTGGGTCCTGGCCGTCCTGGTGGCGGCGGCGTACATCCTGCTGTTCGGGCTCTCGTCCGCGTCCGCGGCCTGGCACAGCGGGCCCGGGGACGGGACGGACTGGCGGAGGTATCCGGGGCTGATCCTGCTGACCGCCCTGCCGCTCTGGTATCGGTACGTTCCGGTCGCGGCCATACCGGCGGCTGTGTTCGTCGCGGCGGAAGCGGTTCTGACCCTGGCCCGGCCCGGCGACGTGGACCATCCGGCGAGGGCCGGATGGCTGGTCGTCCTCGCCGCCTGCGCCATCGCGTTCACAGGAGGCTGCCTGCGGCTGCGGGCCCGACGCCGACAGCGGGCCCTGGCCCTCGCCGCTGCGGGAAAGCGCCGCTTCCCCCTGCCCGAAGGCACCCCGGAATCGGACGACCACCGCGGCTACCAGCAGGTCTACTCGGGGCTGGCGCTCTGCCTGCTCGCCGCAGTCATCCTCGCCGAAGGCCTGTTCGGGGGACCGACCGAGTCCGGCACCGCCTACGACGCCGTCGGGCAGCAGGGCATCGGCCTGGTGCTCCTCGTGGCCGGTACGACCTGCTACGGCCGGGGCCAGCTCGCCTACCGGGCGGCCCGGCGGCTGCACGGGGAGCCCCAGCCGGCCCTGATCGTAGGCGTGCGGGCCGGGGCGGACGGGCGCCACTGGGTGTGCGCGGACGCCCGCACCCGCTCGGCAGCACCCCTGATCGCGTACGTTCCCCGCGAGAGCGACACCCGCGACAGGACGCGGCTCCTGGGCAGCGGCTCGGCGTACGGGGTGGGGAACGGGCACCACGACATCGACCCGAAGCACGAGCCCTTCGAAGCGGCCCTGTACGGCACCCTTGCGGAGGGCGACGAAGTCGTCCTCGAATACGCCTGCGTCGAATACCACCGCCACCAGGATATGGGGCGGATGTACGCGACCTTGACCACTGCCCCGCTCCGCCCGGACCGCCGCCACGGGCTGGGCCCGTGGGAACCGGCGGACGGCCCTGCCCGGCAGCGTGAGCGGCTCCGCGAGGAGCGGGAGAGGGCGGAGCGCTCCCGGAAGGAGCAGCGCAAGGCGGAGCAGCGCAAGGCGGAGGAGCGCAAGGCGGAGGAGCGCCGCAGGAACTCGCCGCGCGGCCCGTCGACCCGGGGCCGAGGGAGCGGCGGCTCCCGAAACCGGCACAGCGGGGGCGGCTGCGGGTCGAGCTGCGGGGGCGACTGAGCCAGGGGCGGCCCGCTTCGTGGAGTGGGCCGCCCCTTCCGGTGCGCTCGAGTCAGACTGCCGCCGGTACGCGCTCGTCCCGCGCACGCAGAGCGGCCAGGTAGCGCTCGGCGTCGAGGGCTGCGGCGCAGCCGGTACCGGCTGCGGTGATGGCCTGGCGGTAGGTGTGGTCGACGACGTCGCCGGCGGCGAAGACGCCGGGGACGTTCGTACGGGTCGACGGCGAGGCGACCTGGATGTAGCCCTCCCCGTCCAGGTCGAGCTGGCCGGTGAACAGCTCGGTGCGCGGGTCGTGCCCGATCGCGATGAACAGCCCGGTGGCATCGAGGTCGCGGAGCTCGCCGGTGAAGGTGTCGCGCAGGACGACGCCCGCGAGCATGCCGTCCTTCTCCTTGATCTCGGCGATCTCGCTGTCGAAGGCGAAAGAGATCTTGTCGTCGGTGAACGCCCGGTCCTGCATGACCTTGGAGGCGCGCAGGGCGGAGCGGCGGTGGACGACGGTGACCGACTTCGCGAAGCGGGTGAGGAAGGTGGCCTCTTCCATGGCGGTGTCGCCGCCGCCGACCACGACGACGATGACGTCGCGTACATCGTCCGCCGTGGCGGTCTCGGGCATCGGCGTCAGGCCCGCTTCTTGGCGTCGATCTCGGCGATCAGGCCCTCGATGAGGCCCTTGATCTCGTCGCGGATGGGGCGGACGGCCTCGACGCCCTGGCCGGCCGGGTCCTCGAGCTGCCAGTCGAGGTAGGTCTTGCCGGGGAAGTACGGGCAGGCGTCGCCGCAGCCCATGGTGATGATGTAGTCCGACGCCTGGGCGGCCTCGGTGGTGAGGACCTTCGGCTTCTGGTCGGAGATGTCGATCCCGAGCTCGGCCATCGCGGCCACCGCGGAGGGGTTGATCTGGTCACCGGGTACGGAGCCGGCGGAGCGGACCTCGACGCGGTCTCCGGCGAGGTGGCGCAGGAACCCGGCCGCCATCTGCGAGCGGCCCGCGTTGTGGATGCAGACGAAGAGGACGGAGGCGGCAGGAGCGGAGGACATCTTTTCTTCCTTCGGGTCGGTCGACTGCGGTTCGTACGGGGGAGGTCAGGGGGCGAGCTGCGTGAGCAGCCCGGTGATGTGCGCGTCGATGGCGTCGCGGATGTCGCGAACGTGGGCGATCGGCGCGCCGTCGGGGTCCGGCACGGGCCAGTCGAGGTAGCGGCGGTCGAGGATGACGGGGCAGGCGTCTCCGCAGCCCATCGTGATGACGATGTCGGCGGCCTGGACGACTTCCTCGGTCAGGGGCTTGGGGTGGGCGTCGGACAGTTCCACGCCCGCCTCCGTCAGCACCTGGACGACGTGCGGCTCCACGGCGTCCGCGGGGTCGGTTCCGGGCGGCCCCCGCGGCCAGGCGTTCGTCCCGCAGAAGGGGCGGGAGGGGTGGGGACATGGCGTTCCCGTTCAAAGGAGCCAATAAGGTCAGCTCGGACTGGTGTCAGCCCCAGATGATGTGACAGTATCAGCACATGATGACGTCAGTCGACACTGATTTGATCCGGGTTCTGGCCGACCCGCTCAGGCTCCGGATCGTGACCCTCCTCGCCCGCGAGACGCTCTGCACCACCCACCTCGTGGAGGAGACCGGCGCCAAGCAGACGAACCTCTCCAACCACCTGAAGGTACTCAGAGAGGCCGGGGTCGTGGAGACCGAGCCGTGCGGGCGCTACATCTACTACCGCCTGCGGCCTGAGGTCATCGAAGGCATCGCCGGTCAGTTCGCCGCCCTCGCCCAGACCGCGCGCGCCGGCGCCGAAACGAACCTCAAGCGGTCCTGCCCGTAGCTTTCCGCGCTTTGCCTCACCTGCCCGAGGAGAACCCGTCTTGACCGCCACCGAGCCCCTCGCCGCCCCCGCAGCGGAGAACCCCATAGCCGCCGAAGCGCCCCAGCCCGCACCCGGCGCCACTCCGCCCCGCACCCCGCTGATCGCCCGCGCGGCCGCAGAACTGGTCGGCACCGCGGCCCTGGTCGCGGTCGTGGTCGGCTCCGGCATCCAGGCCACCGAACTCACCGACGACGTCGCCCTGCAGTTGCTGGCCAACTCCACCGCCACCGTCTTCGGCCTCTTCGTCCTGATCACCCTCCTCGGGCCGGTCTCCGGCGCCCACTTCAACCCGGCCGTCACCCTCGCCGAGTGGTGGACTGCCCGCCGCGGCGGCGCCGGCGTCACCGCCCGCGAGCTCACCGTCTACGTGCCCTCCCAGATCGTCGGCGCGATCGCGGGCGCGGTCTTGGCGGACGCGATGTTCGGCGAGCCGCTGGTGAAGTGGTCCACCCACGACCGCTCCGCCGGGAATCTCCTCCTCGGCGAGGTCGTCGCGACCGCCGGCCTGATCCTGCTGATCTTCGGCCTGGCGAAGAGCGACCGCCTGCGCTTCGCACCGGTCGCGGTCGCCTCCTACATCGGCGCCGCGTACTGGTTCACCTCCTCCACTTCCTTCGCGAACCCGGCCGTCACCGTCGGCCGTGCCTTCACCGACACCTTCGCCGGAATCGCCCCGGCCTCCGTGCCCGGTTTCATCGGCATGCAGCTGCTCGGCGTCGTGGTGGGGCTGGCGCTCGTGGCGGTCATCTTCATGCGGCCCAAGACCGAGCAGGACCGGCCGGCGGCATGAGCCGGCGCACGGACGTGGTGGTGATCGGCGGCGGCCAAGCAGGGCTCGCCGCCGGATACCACCTGCGCCGCCTGGGCATCGAGCACGTGATCCTCGACGCCCAGGCGGCGCCCGGCGGGGCCTGGCAGCACGCCTGGGACTCCCTGCGCCTGTTCTCCCCCGCCCAGTACTCCTCCCTGCCCGGCCGGCTCATGCCGCCCCAGCCCGGCCGCCTCTACCCGGACGCCGGGCACGTCGTCGACTACCTCGCCGACTACGAGAAGCGGTACGAACTCCCGCTCCGGCGCGGCGTGTGGGTCGACGCGGTCCATCGCGACGGCGTCTTCCTACGCGTCGAGACGGACTGCGGCGACTGGCAGGCGCGTGCAGTGGTCAGCGCGACCGGCACCTGGACCCGCCCGTTCATCCCTGCCGTCCCCGGCCGCCGCGAATTCAACGGCCGTCAGCTCCACACCGTCCAGTACACGAGCCCGGCCGAGTTCGCCGACCGACGGGTGGTCGTGGTCGGCGGCGGGAACTCCGGCGCCCAGATCGCGGCCGATCTCGCGGGGACGGCGGAGTTGACGTGGGTGACCCAGCGCCCGCCCCGTTATCTCGCGGACGACATCGACGGCCGGGCCCTCTTCGACGCCGCCACCGCCCGCCGCCGCGCCCTGGACGCCGGCCGCACCGACACGGGCGGCGTCGCCTCCCTCGGCGACATCGTGGCCGTCCCGCCCGTACGCGCGGCCCGAGATGCCGGACTCCTGCGGGCCAAGCCGATGTTCACCCGGCTCACCGCCACCGGCGTGGAGTGGGCCGACGGCACCCTCGCGGACACTGACGCGGTCATCTGGTGCACCGGCTTCCGCCCCGCGCTCGCCCCCTTCGCATCCCTGCGCCTGCGCGGCAGCCGGGGCCACATCGCCACCGCCGGCACCCGCGCCGTGGACGAACCGCGCCTGCACCTCCTGGGCTACGGAGACTGGACCGGTCCCGCATCCGCCACTCTGATCGGAGTCGGCCGCCCCGCGCGGGACGCCGCCCGGGAGATCGCCTCGCTGCTCAGCCCCTGAGTCCCAACGCTGCTACGCGAACGCTTCGGGCGCCGTTCAGTGGCTGCGCGGCGCGTACATGATCACGGCCATCCCTGCGAGGCAGACCAAGGCGCCGATGACGTCGTAGCGGTCCGGGCGGTAGCCGTCGGCGACCATGCCCCAGGCGATCGAACCGGCAACGAAGATCCCACCGTAGGCGGCGAGGATGCGGCCGAAGTTGTCGTCGTGCTGCCAGGTCGCCACGACCCCGTAGAGACCGAGGGCGATGACTCCGGCGCCGATCCAGATCCATCCCTTGTGCTCGCGGATGCCCTGCCACACCAGCCAGGCGCCGCCGATCTCGAAGAGCGCGGCGACGACGAACAGGACAACGGAACGAGCGACAGTCATACCGGCCGACCCTACCGGCTGCCCGTGGCGCCGATCTTCAGCGGACCGGCGGACGCCCTGCAGCCGCACCCGCCCTCACCAGCCGTCTTCGGCGAACATGAGCAGGAGCGGCGGCGCCGTGACGGTGAAGATGAGGAACGAGCAGCAGCCGCTCTCGCGGGCCGCCGGGCCGCGCACCGTCTCCTCTACGCCGGGGCCGCCGGTGAGCACGAGGCGGAGCCGGAGCCGGTCCGGCCGGACGGAGCCGACCAGTCCTTGCCGACTCGGGCATCATGGCGGAGGTCTCCAACGGCGGGGGCCGAGGCGAGGGGAGAATCGCGTGGTGCAGTGGAGGCGTCTGAGTTCCGGTATCCGCCCGGTGCCCCACCCTGTCGCGACCCCCTCGGTGTGGGCTGCCGCGGGGATCACGGCCCTCGTCGTGGTGACGGTCCTCAACCATCTCAACGGGCACGGCGACCCCGCCATCGACCTTCTCCTGGTGTCGATGGCCTGCGCCGTACTGAGCACTGGAGCGCGGCTCGTGGCCGCACCGGGCACGGCCCTGGTCTGCTGGCTCGCCCTCAACGGCTTCGCCACACCGCCGATGGGAGAACTGACCTGGTCTTCCGGCTATGACCTGGGCCGCCTCGGATGCCTCCTGGCAGCAGCGAGCACCGGGACCGCCATCGCCCGCGTCGCCCGCGCCCGCGCGGCGTACCGCCGCACGACTCTCCCGGAAGCAGGCTCCTGAGCACCCGACGGGCCCGGCCGAGGACGCCAGCGGCGATCGCGGCGTCCCGCGGTACCGCCGCGTGAACCGATGCCGAGCCGCATTGCTCCAGTGGGCTGACGTGGCGCCCATGAAGTGCCACGATGATCCATGCTTCAACAGTGTGCCGGTCGGGACGCGGTGAGAACCGCAGCGCGTCCCGGACAGAGCCCTACCCCACGAAAGGGCGGACCCCATGCGCGCCACACCACTCGGATCGTCCTTAGGCAGCGACCAGGGCTCAGCCGCGGACGATTCCGTGCGGCTCTACTACAGCCGCAAGACACAGGAGATCCTCCACAAGTACGGCCCGGGCCCCCGCGTGCACTTCCACGTGGGGCTGTACCCCGACGGCCCTCCGGACACCACCGTCTCCCAGAGCACGCTCCAGCAGCGCCTGCTCGACGGGCAGGAGCGGATAGTCGAGCACGCGGCCCGGTCGTGGGGCGCGTACGAGGCGCCTCCCCGGCGGCTGTTGGACATCGGCTGCGGCCTGGGCGGCACGTCGCTCTATTGGGCACAGGAGCACGGGGCCTCGGTCACCAGCCTCACCGTCGTGGCCGAACACATCCCGATCGTGCGGAACTTCGCACGGCAGGCGGGGGTCGAGGAGCGGGTGAGACCCGTACTGGCCGATGTGCACGACCTGGACGAGACCTGTGCGTACGACGCCGTCTACGCCAACGAGAGCAGCGGCTACACCGACCGGGCCCGTCTCTTCGAGGTCGTCGCCAAGGCACTGGAGCCCGGTGGGTGGTTCGGCATGCAGGAGCATTTCGTGGGCCCCTCCGAGTGGCGCGCGTTCATGGACGGCTACTACAGAACGCGACTGGGACGGCGCGGAGAATACCTGGCCGCGGCCGAGGCGGCCGGCCTGGAACTGGTGCGGGACGAGGACGTGACGGACTCGGTGGCCGAGTTCTGGGTGCAGTCCATGGCGTGGAACACCGCCGAGATGGACCGGCTGCGGGCGGGGGCCGGCGCCGTGCCCGGCGCCTGGACCGGCGAACGGCTCGAACAGTCGACGATCGCGCACAGCAGGTTCTTCCGGCTCTGGCGTGACCGCGCGGTGCAGACGCGGCTGCTGCACTTCCGGAACGGGGGCGGCCGATGACCGAGTCGCCGCGCCCCTCCCGCCTGGGTACGCGCCTGCCGCCCTTCTACTGCCCCCTGGAGCGCGACCTCCTCCATCCCGAGGCCAAGCAGGTCGAAGCCCGGGCCGTGGAGTGGCTGGACGCCTTCGGCGTGTATCCCGATCCCGTCGAACGCGCATGGGGTCTCGCCACCCACAGCGCCGACTTCTCCTGCCGCATCATCCCCGACGGGGACGTGGAGGCCCTTCTGCTGTTCGCCGAGTGGAACTACTGGGCCAACGCCGTCGACGACTGGCAGGACTCGGGTTCCGACGAGGTGGGGACGGGTGCCGTCGTCGAACACGGTGCACGTCTGCTGCGGACCATCGAGGACCCGGGGGTGTCGGTGCTGCCCGACGGCCCCATGACCCGCGCGCTGGTGGACTTGGTGGGCCGCACGCATGCCATGCTCACGCCCTATGAGCTGCGCAGGTTCGTCGAGGGGACGCGCGACTGGCTGCTCGGGGCGGCCTGGCGGGCCGCTCAGGCCGAGGCCGGGACCATGCCGGGGCTGAACGACTTCGTCGCCATGGGGCCGTTGGCGAACGGTACCCGTTTCTCGCTGACCTGGTCCGACGTCGCACGCGGGGACCGGTTGCCGGCGGACGTCCTCTGCTCCCCCGCCGTGACGGCGCTGACGGACGCGGCGGGATTCGTCGTCAGCGCGGACAACGACCTCTTCTCCTACGACAAGGACGACCACCTGGTGCCGCAGGAGGTGAATCTCGTCAATGTCCTCGCCCATCAGGAGAACATCTCTCCCGCCGAGGCGGTGCCGCTCGCGGTGGCCCTGCGCGACCGGGTGATGGTCCTGTTCATCAGGCTGCGGGCCCAGCTGGAGGCCGGCGCGGATGGAGAACTGCGCCGCCATCTGGCGGCCTTGGAGCACTACGTGGCCGGCTCCATCACGTGGCAGAGCCGGGCGCCCCGGTACGCGAGTCCGCGCAATCGATATGAACTGCCACTGTGGCAGGCCGAGTTCGAGCTCCGGTTCGCCGACGCCCCCGCCATCGCCGGAATCGAGCCGCCGGACCTGCCGGCTCTCGCATCCTGGTGGCAGCGGGTGCCCGGCTGAGCGATTCGGGGGCCCCGGCCGGTGCGGCCGGGGCCCTCGGCGCGGAGGGCCGGATCAGCGGCGGCCGAACAGCCGGCGCCACCAGCCGCGGCCGGGGCGGCTCACACCTACCGCGGGTGCTGCCGTCGGCTGGGGCGGGATCAGCGCGTGCGGGGGGTGCCCTGACGCCTGTTCGAGCCCGGGCTCGCGGTTCGGTACGGAACGCGGAGCGAACCGTACCGGCAGGGACAGCAGGTGGCGTGACATGAGGGTGCCCCGCCATTGGAGCTCGCTCGCGTCGATCGCGAGGTGGAGGTCGGGCAGCCGGTCCAGCAGGACTTCGATGCCGGTGTCCGCGATGGCGCGTCCGATGTCCTGGCCCGGGCACTCGTGCGGTCCGCTGCTGAAGGCCAGGTGGGAGCGGTTGCCGTGGACGGATTCGTCGGGGTTCGGCCGGATCTGCGGGTCGGCGTTGCCGGCGGCCAGGCCCAGCAGGATCATGTCGCCGGCTTTCACCTGCTGGCCGCCGAGCAGGGTGTCACCGGTGGCCCAGCGCCCGATGATCGTGTTGATCGGCGGATCGTCCCACAGGACTTGCTCCAGCGCGTCGGGCAGCGTCATGTGCCCTCCGGAGAGGCTCGCCCGGAAGCGCGGGTCCGTCAGCACGGTCCGCAGTGTGTTGGCGATCAGGTTGGCGGTGGTCTCGTACGCCGCGATCAATACGACGCGCAGGTGCATCAGCACTTCGGTGTCGCTCAGGTTCGCGGGGTGCTCGATCAGCCAGGAGGCGAGGTCGCGGCCGGGCTTGGCCTTGCGTTCCGCGACGAGTTGTTCCAGCGTGGCAGTGACGTAGCGGTCGCTCTGCAGGGCCGTCTCGGTTCCCTGGAGCATGTCGCGTGCCGCGTTGACCAGCAGCGGTCCGTGTTCGTCCGGTGCCCCGATGAGCTGCGTCATGACCAGCATGGGCAGCTGGTCGGAGAAGGCTGAGACGAGGTCGGCATACCCCTCGCCCGCGATCCGGTCGACCAGCTGGTTGGCGAAGCGGGTCACGTAGCGCCGGATGCCGCGCTTGTCGAAGCGCTCCAGGGACTCCACCACGGCTGCGCGCAGCCGCTCGTGAACGGGCCCGTCGGTGAAGTTGCACACCGGCACCCAGGACACCATGGGGCCGAGCGGGGTGTCGGCCGGGACCCGGCCCTCTCTCATGTCGCGCCAGCCACGGGGGTCGCGGGCGAAGCGCGACGACGTTCGCGCCACGTCCAGGTTCTCCCGGTGGCCGAGGACCAGCCATGCCGGAAGGTCCCCGCTCACCAGCACAGGGGCCACCGGCCCGTACTCGGCTCGCAGCTTCTCGTACAACGCGAGGGGGTCGTTCTGGGCTTCCGTTCCATGGAGCCGGTACAGGCCGCCCGCCCCGTGGGCGGGGCACTCGGGCGGTGGGACGGGGCTGGTACTCACATTGCCTCCTGGGTGGCTGCCTGGGAGTGCAGGTAGCGCATGAGGGTCAGCAGGACGTCGCGGGACGAGTTCCGTCGTCTGGCATCGCAGGCGAGGATCGGTACGGCGGGGGGCAGGTCGAGGGCCTGGCGCAGTTCCTCCAGCGGATGCTCGGGCGCGTCGGGGAAGGAGTTGACGGCCACGACGAACGGGACGCCCCGCTCCTCCAGCCGTCCGATGACATCGAAGCTGGTCTCCAGCCGCCGGGTGTCGAGGAGTACGACCGCGCCGAGCGCGCCCTCGAAGAGCCCGCGCCACAGGAACCAGAAGCGCTCCTGGCCCGGTGTTCCGAACAGGTACAGCACGAGTTCGTCGTTGATGCTGATACGCCCGAAGTCCATGGCCACGGTGGTGGTGATCTTGCGGGCCACGCCCCAGGTGTCGTCGACACCGACGCCTGCCCGGGTCATCGTCTCCTCGGTCGTCAGTGGCTTGATCTCGCTGACCGCACCGACCATTGTCGTCTTGCCCACCCCGAAACCGCCGACGATGACGACTTTCACGGCTGCCGCTGCCGTGTGCGGGAGTGCGTCGGCGGGGCGCGGCCCGGCGGGCGGGTCAGAGCTTCTGGAGTCCATTGATCACTGCCTCGATCAGAGCAAGGTCGGGTAGCTGCGCGGCGGGAATGGGCGGACGGACGTACACGCGCTGGGCGGCCATCAGATCCCCGACCAGCACGGTGACGACGCTCACGGGCAGGCCGGCGTACGCTGCGATCTCGGCCACCGACAGCGGTGACTGGCACATCCGCAGGATGGCCGCCTGCTCGGGCTGCATCTCGGGCCGGGCGGGCCCTTTGGCCACGACGAGGGTCACGAGGTCCAGGTGGACGGCGGTTGAGGGTCCGCTGCGTCCGCCGGTGATGACGTAGAGCCGTTCGGGGCTGCCGTCTTCCCAGCTTGTGGGCGGCTCGTTCACGCGGGCTGCCCGTCATGCCGGGGCGGGCTGCTCAGGTGGTCCCCCATTCGGGTCACCAGATTGCGCATCTGCGCGCCCATCAGGCCCGCGTCGACGCCCTCGTCGGCAAGGACCGCGAGGTATGACCCGTCTCCGGCGGCCATCAGGTAGAAGAATCCGCCGTCCATCTCGATCACGACCAGGCGCATCCGGCCCTCCGAGCGGGGCAGTTCCGCGGCCACCGCTCCGGCGAGGCTCTGCAGGCCCGCGCAGGCGGCCGCCAGGCGGTCGGCCGTGTCGGTCTCTGCTCCGTACTGCGCCACGCAGAGGCCGTCCGCGGACAGTACGATCACGTGCCGCGTCTGCGGCACTCCGGCGGCGAGGTCCTTGAGCATCCAGTCCATGCTGCTTCGCTGAGTCATCACTGCTTACGCCCCTTTGGTCGCTGAGCCCGACGCGCCTTGGGCGCCCTGCGCGTCCTCGCCGGTCTCACCGGACAGTCCGCTGTGGAACGCCTCCAGCCACATCCCGGGGCCGCCGTCGTCCGTCGGATGCGGCTCCGCGGCCGACCGGGTGTCGGTGGTGGTGACACGGTCCTTCCGGCGTCGCTGCGGGAGGCCGGTGGCGGTTCGTACGGAGTCCGGCTCGGCGCCGAGGGGCACGGGTCCGGCCGCCGGAGCCGGTGCCGGCCGGGGGACGGACACACCGGCCGACGAGTGGTCCGCGGGGTGCTCGCGCGGTGTGGCGGCCACTGCCCTGGGCCCCGAGGAGGAGCCGATGCCGTGGGCGAGACCGGTCGCCGCGGACGCCGTGGTGATCAGGTGCTGCGGCACGATGACCACAGCGCGGACGCCGCCGTACGCGGAGGAACGCAGGGACACCTGGAATCCGTACGCCTGCGCCAGTCGGCCGACCACCGCCAGGCCCAGCCTCGGCGTCTCCCCGAGGTCGTTGAGGTCGATGCCGGACTGCGCCTGCGCGAGCATCTTCTCGGCGCGTGCGCGGGCCTCCTCGCTCATGCTCAGGCCGCCGTCCTCGATCTCCACGGCGATGCCCGACTGCACCTCGACGGCGGTGAGGTGGACCCGGGTGTGCGGCGGCGAGTACCGGGTGGCGTTGTCCAGCAGCTCTGCCAGGGTGTGGATCAGCGGCTCCACGATCGGGCCGACGACGGCGACCTCGGAGACCGAGTGGAGTTCCACCCGCTGGTAGTCGATGATCCTCGACATCGCGCCGCGCATCACGCTGTACAAGGTGACGGCCCTGCTCCACTGGCGGCCGGGGCGTGCCCCGCCGAGGACCGAGATGGAGTCGGCGAGCCTGCCGATCAGGGCGGTGCCGTGGTCCAGTCGCAGAAGGTCGCCGAAAACGTCCGGGTTGCGGCCGTGCCGGTCCTCCATCTCACGCAGCTCGTGGGCCTGCTGATGGACGATCGCCTGCACGCGGCGGGCGACGTTCACGAAGGCGCGCTGCGCCGAGTCGCGAAGACTCTCCTCGTTGTCGACCGCGTCGATGACGTGGGCGAGCACGGCCTGCAGGGCGGATCTGAAGCGCGGGGTCAGGGCTTCGTCGTCGCCCCAGCGGTTGCCGTGACCGGCGCGCCCTCCCAGGGAGGTCAACACCTCCTCGGCCAGCTCACCCTTGCGCAGTCGCTCGATGGCCTCGGGCAGCACCGTCGCGGACAGCCGGACCGCCTCGGTCTCCTGCCGTGACAGGGCGTGCTGCAGAGCCGCGACCTCGGCGCTGCGAGCGGCGAGCGCGCGGCCGCGCCGTAGTGCTTCGACCAGCGCCGCCGCGGTGCACGCCGCGCCCACGGCGATCAGGGCAGTGCCCCTCGGTTCCGAGGAGGTGGCAAACGCCGCGACCAGACAAGCGGCGGCCACGGCCGCGATCGCGGGCAGCGTCCGGCTCGTCCCCCCTGCTGCGTGGGAGGTTTCGGGTGGAATGCCTCTTTGCTCCATCGGCGTCCTCGAAATATCGAAAAGAGTGACCTTCTGACCGGTGGGCGGGAGCATAACTAGGCCCAACATCCCGCATGCGGGCTTTTGTTGGAGTTCATCGGACCGGAGGAACCGTTATGCGCCATCGACTGCGCCGAATTCCGGCACCGGCGGGGGCCTGTCCACGGCGGCCGGCGATGCAAGGGCAGGTAGACGGGGTGTCGATCGGTTGGCGACGAGAGGATCCGCACGCACACGGCAATCACTGATGGCCGGATTGCATCGTTCGGGAGTGGTGTCCCGGAGTGAAATGCGCTATGCGCGACGGTGCAGAACCGGCTGCTTCCGCCCGACGGGTGCCGACAGGACGGCAGGGCGGCAGGGCGGCAGCTCCCGGAGCGGAAGAGGGCGACAGCAAAGCCTGGGGCGGTTCTGTACACGCTGTCGATGCCCGCCCGCCCGCTGCCGGCCTGTCGGCCTGTCGGCCTGCCTGCATGCCTGCATGCCTGCATGCCTGCCCAGTGGACGAACCACGTCAACGTCGACGGGAGCCGACACGCGGTACCGAGCGGGAAAGTCCGTCAGCGAACCTGGAGACTTGTCGTCTCCGCCTCGCGGGTGACCGTGCCGGACGTCACTGCCTTCATGAGGGTTCCTTCAGCCCTGTCGCACCCAGACATGACCCCTGCTCTGTCGGGTCAAGGACCCTTGGTCAGGGCGGTGGCGACCAGGTCCGCCGTCTGGGACGGCGTGGTGTGCCCTTTGGTGCTGCTGCTGTCGTCCAGGTCAACGGTGTAGTGGTCATTGAGAGTCACGATGAGTTCGGTAAGCGCGCGATCGAATCCAGTTCCAGTTACTCGAATGTGGTGCTGGGTGAGATGCCAGGGCTTCGGCGTAGTCGGATGATGCCCGGTTTCTGATCATCCGAGGCCGAGGAGCGCGAGCGGTCGTTGGTGGTCGCGAGCGTTGCGGCGGAGGGCGGCAGCGATGTTGGTGACGCCGGAGCGTTTCAGGATGCCGATGGCGAGGTTGCGCCACGTGGCCATCGCCCGGGGTGCGTTGCCGGTCCGCAGTTGGGAGGCGTCCTCGGCGAAGGTGGTGTCGCGGACGTGGTGCAGGGACTCAATGCCCCAGTGGTCGCGGACCAGCCGGGCGAGCCGGGCGGGGGACGCCTGCTCGGCGGTCAGGCTGGTGACGGCGTAGATCGTCTTGACGGTGGTCTTGCCGGTCTTGCGGCAGGTACGGCGGCGCTTGATCTGGATGGCTTGCCGGGCGCCGGGGAACAGCAGCCTGTTCACGGTGGCGACCTTGATCCGGCGGATCTCGCAGCGCCCGTGGCCGGTCTCCGTCGTCCGACCCAGGAGCGGGATGTCCCGCCAGGGAAGCGACTTGAGCTGCTTGCGGAGACTCTTCTGGTTGCCCTTGACGATCACGATGTAGTGGGCCTTCCGGCCGAGGAGGTAGCCGGCGTGCTCGCGTTGGGTGTGCAGCGCGTCGCTGGTGACCACCGTCCCGGCGAGGTCGGCGACGGTGTCGAGCAGGGGCTGGAAGCAGGTGATCTCGTTCGTTTTCTCGCCGACGTCCAGCTGGGCCAGGACCAGGCCGCTGGTGTGCTCCATGGCTGCCAGGAGGTGGATCTTGCGGCCCTTCGCCCTGGCCGCGCCGCGCAGGCTTTTGCCGTCCACCGACACTCCGCGCAGGTCAGCGCCACCGCTCGGTTGCGGGCGGCGGTCGGCGAGCCAGCGGCCGACCGCCCGGTCCAGCGCGTCTGCGTCGAGGCGGGCCAACAGTCGGCGCACGGCGGACTCGGAGGGCGCCAGACGCCGCGGCAGCAGCGGATCGGGCCGGACGCCGAGCTGTTCCAGCACATGGAACGGAGCGTCGGCGATCCACTCACCGACCGCCGCAAGCGAGGTCGCCCCTGCCAGCACCGCGCACGCTGTCAGCGCGAGCACGACCGCCAGCGCATGCCGCACGCCGCGCGGATCGCGCGGGTCGCGCACCTCCGCGAGCCGTTCCAGCAGCCCTGGAACCTCCTGGAGGCCGGGATCGGGCTGCCGGCGGAGCTGGTCAAAGGCGGACGGGATCAGCGATGGTGCGTCGGCAGGCACGGTCTTCCAGTCGGATCACGGGGCGTCGAGAACTCCATGATCTTGGAAGCCGTGCCTGCTTCCGTTCCCGTAGCCACCTGCCCGACAAACCGTCATGAACCGGATGCCACGCGAAACGCCGAAGCCCTGCCCTGCCAACGGGCAAGATCACGATCTACAGCAGGAGTACTACGAAGTGAAGCCGACTCCCCGTTCGGCGAATATCCTCATCGCCTCACCCAGGAATTCCACCATCCTGGGATGGTAGGAGTTGTGAAACTCCCTCATGGCGTCGTCTTCCGCATAGAAGAGTGCCATCCCGACGTACGCTTGCCTGCTGGGGGCGTAAAATCGGCAGGCTATGCCGAAATGCCGGCCGACGAGCTCCTGGATCTGGGGATCCCCGGGCAGGGAGCCGTCCAGGCAGGCCGCGATCTCCCGGTACAGCACGTCCCAGTCCTGGTGGACCTGAGGCCTGTCAACGTGCTCCCAGTTGTTGGTCTCGGCAAGGCTCTTCGCCTGCTCTTCGGCCAACGACCGACGACACTCTTCCTCGTACTGATTACCCATGGCACCAATTCTCTTGTCCGGCTGTTGATCCAGGCGGAACAGTGACAGAGGCCCACCGGATCGGCAAGCTATTTATTTGAGCGGCTCAGTCGATTCGTCAAGGGCAGCCAGAAGAGTCTCCGCATGCAGCTCAAGTCGCTTCCCTGGCGGGACATCCCGCTCCTGGGTCGGACGACGGAGACCGGCCACGGGCGCTGCGAGATCCGCCGGATCAAGGTCGCCACCGTGAGCAACCTGCTGTTCCCCGGCGCCCGCCAGGCCATCCAGATCAAGCGCCGCCGCACCGACCGCAAGACCGGAAAGGCCACCATCAAGACCGTCTACGCGGTCACGAGTCTCACCGCCCACCAGGCCGCCCCGGCCCAGCTTGCGAAGCTGGTCCGCGGCCACTGGGGCATTGAGTCCCTGCACCACGTCCGCGACACCACCTTCGCCGAGGACGCCTCCCAACTGCGGACCGGCAACGCGCCACGCGCGATGACCGCCTGGCGGAACCTCGCCATCGGCGCCCTGAGGCTGAGCGGCGTCACCAACATCGCCACCGCCCTCCGCCGCAACGCCCGTGATCCACGACGCCCACTGGCCCTCCTCGGCCTCGCGTGATCACAAAACGGACATCAGGTGACTACGCCGAAGCCCTGGTGAGATGCGCTCGCGAGGCACGGAGAATTCATTCGCGAGATATTGGGTGATGAATGCCTACGGGGTCACTTGTTCGGCCATGGTCTCATCCTCCGCTACGTTGTGGGCAGGCGGGCCAGGTGAGGACGGCCGCTCCCCACGCCGAGGCGGTGAGCAGAGTGCGCGAGCCGGACGCGACGTCAACGTCGCCCATGATGGGGGGAAGGGACGCGGAGGACGTGTTTCCCAGTCGGTCGATATTACCGAAACGACTTTCGGCGGGGATTCCGACAAGGTCGGCGACTTTGGTGAGAATTCTCTGGTTCGCCTGATGTCCGACGAAGGGGCGAACGGATTCTGGCGGCCATTACATGTCTTCGAGAACGGCCCGCGACGCCTGGGTCATACGCGAGACGGCGTGCTTGAACATGTGCGGTCGGCGCACCAGGAGACGCTCACCATGCCGCCTCAGTCGTGCCGCCTGCACACACAGCCCTCCCCCGGAGCCCTGGCGCTGCCGAACCCCCGCCTCGCGCTCGGCTCCCCCTCAGTCCGGCCGCCGGCCCTCGAGGTGATCCTGCCGCCGCTCCGGCGGTGGCCCCCCGGCCCGGTCGGCCTTTCCAAGGCGGCCTTGGGCGGAGGGTGCCCCAGCGATGCGTTCGGGCTGCTGCCGCCCTTCGTGAGAGGCGATGGGCAACGTCTTCATCCGGGTCGCCACCTGACCTCGGGGCCGCAAAGGCGTGATGACCTGACAAATAATCAGTAAGGGGCATTTTCCCGCAAGATCCCTATGTGCCTTGGACATGATGCGCTGTCATATTCCTGCCAGTTTGCCCCGCTCATCTCGTTGTAGCCATCAGGGGAAGGCAGAAAAATGAGCAGGTTCAGGTACGGAACCACGGCTGCGGCCATCGCGCTGGCCGCCTTGGGATCGCTCACGGCCGCGGGAGGCACAGCTCACGCGGAAGCGGGCCAGGACACCATCAGCATGCTGAAGCAGGAGAAGTCCCAATGGTGCTGGGTGGCCTCAGGGCTGACCATCGCCAAGTTCCAGGGCTTCGGCTCCACGCAGACGGACTTCTGCAACCGAGCCCAGCCCTACTACGGCTGCAACAACCAGCCCGCCACGCTCGACGACATGGCCAGGGGCTGGAGCAGCCTCGGCATGGCCCACACCGGCTCGGGCTTGAACAGCGCGGCCACGTTCAACCAGGTGTACACCGACGTCAAGGCGGCCCGGCCGATCGGTGCCCGCATCGGCTGGACGTCCGGTGGCGGTCACATGAACGTGGTCTACGGCTTCGACACGTCGAAGAACACGATCGCCGTGGCCGACCCGTGGCCGGACACCACGACCTACACGTGGTGGAACTACAACGACTACGTGAGCAACGGCTCATCCAAGTGGACCCACTCCCGCATCGGTATCTCCCGCTAAGGCAGGCGACATGCGCGACACCAGCGGCACCAACATCTCCGACAAGCGGACGGTCTCCCGCCTCTCCCGCCTGTCCACCGTCATCGCAGTGTGCGCCTCCGCACTGCTGTCCGTCGTCGGCCCCACACAGGCAGCCCCGGCCAAGGACCCTCTCCCGGCCGACATCCCCGACTACCAGGCCGCCCTCGACGCCGTGAAGTCCACCGACGTCCGCAACGCCGTCTGCCGCTTCCTGCGCACTCCGGTGCCCACCGACAGCGCCGGCGGACCGGTGCAGACGATCCCCGAAACGGCCGAGCCGTGCCAGGGCCTCCCCCTTTTCACGATCAAGGACCCGGTGGCCCTGAACGAGATCACCCCCGGGTTCGTCGCGGGCACGACCCCGCCACTGCCCACCGAGGCGATCAAACTGACGCAGCTGGTTTCCTCGCTGAGCACCACCGTCAACGGCCGCAACGCCACCGTCATGCTCGCCCCCACCCAGGGCGGCGGCTGGCACCTGGCGGCCGTGCGTGACGGCGACAGCGACGCCGCACATGCCAGCAAGGCAACTTTGGGCACGTTCGTCTTCACCGAGCCGCAGATCCGGGGCTGGTACCAGCTCAAGCTCACCACCGTCGAGCCCCTCAACGACCAGGCCCGGGAGGGACTGGGCGGCCAGGCGTCGGTGTCGCTCAGCGACTACCAGAAACTGGTCAAGGCCCGCTACGCCGACAAGCTGCCCGGCTCGGAATACGACACCAAGGGCTACTCCAGCGGCTACAGCCTCGAGCGCCCGGACGACGACGCCCCATCCTCCACCCTGCTCCTCGCCGGCGGGTCCGGCACGGCACTCGCCCTCGCGGGCGGAGCCGCCCTGCTCCACCGACGCCGGCGCGCAACCAGCCGCTGAGCCCAACCCGTACGCCCCCTCGCTCCGTCCCGGCAGCCGGCCGGGACGGAGCAACCCTTTGCGGCCCGAACGCCACTGCGGGCCGGCCATCGCAGAGAAGCCGGGGGTTCTCCCTACCCCGCACGGGCCCGCTGGCCGGAGCTCGGATGGGCCCGCTGACCGGATGGATCAGTTCCTCTTGGTAGCGGAGGCTGAGCACGTCGCACATGCTCGTCCGATCGGAGAACCAGTGTTCAACTTGAAGTCCTCGCGCCGCACGGTGGCCCGCACCGCCTCGGTGGCCCTGACAGGAGCGGCGTGCGCCGCCATGATGACCGGGAGCGCCGAAGCCATCGTCAACGGGAGCGATTCAACGCAGCGCTACCCGTCCATGGTGTCGATACCGGTGACGGGTGTGGACGACCCTACCTTCAAGGGTGTCTGCGGGGGGACGTTGATCGACTCGAAGTGGGTGCTCACAGCCGCCCATTGCGTGGACCCGACGCTTGTCACCCTGGACGGCACCGTCCGGATCGGCAGTGAGTGGAAGACGTCCGGCGGCACGGTCCGGTCCGTCGCGAAGACGGTGTCTCACCCGGGCTACAGGAACGGCGAGGGCACCGGCCCCAACCGCAACGACATCGCTCTGGTCCGCCTGGACCGCCCGGTCACCGAGAAGCCCATCCGCATCGCCGACAAGCCGGGGCGGCCCGGCACCCCGACCCGCATCTTGGGCTTCGGCACCATCGACGACGCACCCGACCACACCAAATGGGTCTTCCCCGACAGGCTCCAGGAACTCGACACGCGCAGGGGTGCGGTCTCCGACTGCGCGCCGGGCTACGCGGACAGCACCCGCCTGTGCACGATCAGCCAGGTGCCCAAGGCCATGGCATGCAACGGCGACTCGGGCGGCCCCCAGCTCCAGCAGGACCGGAGGGGGCGTTGGGAACTCATCGGCGTCACCTCGGGCCCCGGCGCCCCAGGCGTGCGCTGCAGCGAGGGCCCGGGGCTCTACACCAGCGCGCCCGCCTACTCGGGCTGGATCCACAAGGCGATGGCCCACAACGGCTGATTCGGGACGCCGAGGGCCTCGGGGTGGTCCTCTCGTGGGCGCAGGATGTCCACTGCGGCCAAGCCCGGGGCCGAGGTTGGGGTTCGGCTACAAGAAGGAGGTCGGCGGCGGGCTGACGGACTGATGTACTTCTCCGTGGAAGGAAGGTCCTGAATGCCCACCTCACTGCTCGTCCCGATCAAGTTCCGCCTGTCCGAGGGCCGGCTCCCGGCCCGCCCGGAGGGCGGCTTCCCACCTGAGGCGAGGAGGCGCGCCGAGCTCGCCGCCGAGTCCGCGGAGCGCCGGGGCGAGACGGCCGAGTCGGTGACGGTCGCGGACCGCCATGCGTTCGGCAGCGCCGACGCGCCCGCCCTCACCCGGCGCCTGGCCTTCTCGGCCGTCACGGGCGACTTCCAGGAGTGCCTGTGGAGCGTGTGTCCGGGCACGGGGAAGGCGGCGTAGCGGTGTGACGGCGTATCTGGCCGAGCACGTCGCGCACAAGGAGCGTAGGCCCGAGCAGGTCCGGGTGGAACTGCTGGCCCGCTGCCGCGCGGAGAGCATCGAGCCGCCCACGTCGGGCCGGTGCGACCGCATCGTGGGGGCCGCTCTGCGGGCGGCCGAGGAGTCGCTGACCGCCCTGATCTCCTCCCGGCTTCCCGTGGAGAGCGTGGAGCGGATCGTGGCTCTGGTGGTCGGCGCCGAACAGGACGACGCCGGCCCCGCAGGTGGCGGCACGGAGGGCGAGGACGCGCCGCCGGTGCTGGCGAAGGTCAAGGAAGCGCCGAGCAACGTGAGCCTGGAGACGATGCTCACCGAGATCGACAAGCTCCTGGCGGTGCGGGCGATCGGCCTGCCACGGGATCTGTTCATCGACGTCGCCCCGAAGGTCGTGGCCGGATGGCGGGCGCGGGCCGCGGTGGAGTCGCCTTCCCACCTGAGGACGCACCCGGTCCCGCTGCGGGTGCCCTTAAGCAGGTGTCGGGCAAGGAGAACATCCTCTTCAAGCTCGCCGAGGCGTCGCTCGGCGCCCCGGAGGGGACCGTGCGGCAGGTCGTGTTCCCGGCGGTGTTCGGGGGTGAGGCGACGTTGCGGGAGCTGGTCCACGAGTTCAACACCCGGGGGCCGGTCTACCGGCGGACGGTGCAGACGACGCTGAAGGCGTCGTACACCAACCACTATCGACGCGGGCTGATCAGGCTGCTGGACGTGCTGGAGTTCCGTTCCTCCAACCACACGCACCGGCCGGTGATCGAGGCCCTGGCGCTGGTGGCCCGGTACGCGAACGCGGGGAACACCACGTACTACCCGCTGGGCGAGACGGTGCCGGTCCACAAGGCGATGGGCGGGGACTGGGCGGAGGTCGTGCACCGCGCCGACAAGCGGGGCCGGCGGCGGGTGGTGCGCATGGTCTACGAGGTCGTCGCCTTCCAGGCCCTGCGTGATCAGCTCAAGTGCAAGGAGATCTGGGTGGTCGGCGCCGACAAGTGGCGCAACCCCGATGAGGACCTGCCGCAGGACTTCGAGGCGAGGCGGGAGGAGAACTACCGGGAGCTGCGCAAGCCGCTGGACGCCGCGGTGTTCATCGACGAACTGTGCGAGCAGATGACGGCCGAGCTGACCCTGCTCAACGACCAGATGCCCAAGCTGTCCTGGCTGGACATCGCCGAGCGGAAGTCCGGAGCGATCCGGCTGACGGCGGCCGAGGCTCAGCCCGAGCCGCGCAATCTGCGCAGGGTCAAGGCCGAGGTGCAGAGGCGTTGGGGCGTCGTGCCGCTCGTCGACATGCTCGAGGAAGCGGTGCTGCGGACCGGCTGCCTGGACGCGGTCACCTCCGTTTCCGGCGGAGGGAGCCTCTCGGCGGAGGGAGCCTCTCGGCGGAGGTGCTGGCCGAACGGCTGCTGCTGGTGATCTACGCGTACGGCACGAACACCGGGATCTAGGCAGTGGCGTCTGGCGGCCACGGGCACACCGAGGACGAGCTGCGCTACGTACGCCGTCGGTATCTGTCGGCGGAATCGGCCCGCGCCATCGCCGTCCAGATCGCGAACGCCACCTTCGCCGCCCGCAGCGCCGAGCTGTGGGGCCAGGGCTCGACCGCGGTGGCCTCCGACTCCACCCACGTGCGCGCCTATGACCAGAACCTGTTCACGGAGTGGCACTCGCGCTACGGCGGTCGAGGGGTGCTCCTCTACTGGCATGTGGAGAAGAAGTCCCTGGCCATCCACTCCCAGCTGATCAACTGCACCGCCTCCGAGGTCGCCGCGATGATCGAGGGCGCGATGCGGCACGGCACCACCATGGACGTCGAGGCCAACTACACGGACTCGCACGGCCAGTCGGAAATCGGGTTCCGCGTCACGAGGCTGCTGAATTTCGACCTGCTGCCGCGTATCAAGCGGATCAACAAGGTGAAGCTGTACCGGCCGGTGGGTGGCGAGGCGGACGCCTACCCGCAGCTGACCCCGGCGCTGACCCGCCCGATCCGCTGGGAACTCATCGCCCAGTAGTACGACCAGATGATCAAGTACGCCACCGCGATCCGGACCCGGACCGCATCCACCGAGGCGATCCTGCGGCGCATCACCCGCAACGCCTCCCGCCCCACCTACGCGGCGATGCTGGAGGTCGGCCGCGCGCAGAAGACCATCTTCGTAGCCCGCTACCTGCGGCTGAGGGACCTTCAGCGGGAGATCGAGGAGGGCCTGAACGTGATGGAGTCCTCCAACGGCGCGAACTCCTTGATCACCTACGGCAAGGGCCGCGAGATTTCCTCGAACCGGCGTGACGAACAGGAGATGTTCGTACTGTGTCTGCGAATTCTGCAATCGGCCCTGGTCTACGTGAACGCCCTGATGCTCCAGGACATCCTCGGCGAACCGGAGTGGGCAGGCCTGCTCACGCCCGCCGACCGGCGTGGCCTGACCCCGCTTTTCTGGTCCCACGTCCGGCCCTACGGTGAGGTGAACCTCGACATGGACGCCCGCCTCAAGCTCGCCGCGGCCTCTGTCCCGGGACCCCGAGCCGCGGACAGCGAGGCCGCCCGATCCGCCGTGGAGAACGCATGAACCTGCTCCGTTACAGGCCCGGGGCCGGGGCGCGCCAGCATGGTCTTTGGAGGGGATACGTGCGGTAGCGCCGGGGCATGTCCCAATGCTCGCCTTTTACGGTGCTCCACCGTGAGGTGATGCCCTCGGTGGAGCACCGCTCCTACAAGGGGATCAACAACCTGGCGGAGAACTCCCAGTGACAGCGCCTAAGTCAGGCACCGAGCAGCATCAGTGTGTGCGGCCAGAGGTCGTCGAGCACTGCGGGGTCGTTCTTGAGCTTGGCGAAGAGAACCATGCCCTCCAGCTGGGCGACGAGGGCCCGGGCGGTCGACAACGAAGCCCGGTCTGTCGGGATTGCGCCCTCGGCTGCCGCGTCCGTGAGAACGTTGGCGACCAGTTGGATCTGTTCGTCGAAGATCTCCTTCAGACGGGCCTGGATGTCCGGTTCCCGGGTGCTTAGCTCCAGGGCGAGGTTGCCCAGGAGGCAGCCGTCGACCGTGCCGGAGTCTTCTTTCATCCGCCGCTGGACAGCAGCCGTGGCGTCGAGCAGCCGCCGCAGCCGGTCGAGGGCGGGCGCGGGGACGGACAGCTCCCCGACCCAGCAGCTTCGCTCGCCCTGCCAGTAGGCGTCGACGACCTCGACGGTGAGGGCCTGCTTGGACTCGAAGAAGTGGTAGAAGCTGCCCTTCTTCACCTCGGCGTGGGCGCAGATCTCGGCGATGCCGAGACTGTTGTAGCCGTGGCTGCGCATGAGTTCGCCGGTGGCTGCAAGAAGCCTTGTGCGTGCCGTGCTGGTGCGTCCCATGACGGTCACTATACGGGCGGTCAACTATCCGGAGGGTTCCTGGAGTGGATTTTTAGTTGACCGGTCGTCTAGTGTTCGAAAGGTCGGCAGGCAACCGGCTCGCCGCGCTCTAGGAGGCCTCCCCATGGCTGTACCCCCGATCACCGTCGCCATCGCCCATCACAGCGGGTACGGGCATACTGCCCGTCAGGCCGCCGCCGTCGCCGAGGGCGCGGACTCCGTGCCCGGAGTCCGCGCCGATCTCCGGGACGTGTCGGTCCTCGACGAGAGCCTGTGGACCGCCCTCGGCACGGCCGAGGCGATCGTCTTCGGTTCTCCCACCTACATGGGCTCAACCTCTGCGGTCTTCCAGCACTTCGCGGAGGCGAGCGCGCCGGTCTGGGCCGAGCGGGGCTGGCAGGACAAGATTGCAGCCGGCTTCACCAACTCCGCCGGGGTCAACGGCAACAAGGACAACGCCCTGCTGTCGATGACCGTGTTCGCCGCCCAGCACGGCATGACCTGGGTGCCGCTGGGCCTGACGCCCGGCTGGATCTACTCCTCCAACGGCAGCCCTGAGGACCTCAACCGGCTCGGCGGCTTCGTCGGCGCCATGGCACAGTCGCCCTCCGACCTCGGTCCGGAGCAGGCACCCGGCACGGCCGACCTGCGCACGGCCCGGCACCTGGGAGAGCGCGTTGCACGGGCCGCGCTTCGTCAGGCCCTGGGTCGCGAGGCCGAGCTCGCCTCGGCGGTGACCGGATGAGGCCGGGACGTCTTGGCGAGCTCCTCGGCATCGAACTGCCTATCATCCAAGGGCCGTTCGGCGGCGGACTCTCCTCCGTCGAGCTGGCCGTGGCGGTGTCGGAGGGCGGCGGGCTCGGCTCGTACGGGGCCCACATCCTCCTCCCGGAGGAGATCGGGGATCTGGTAGCACGGCTGAAAGCGGGCACGGACCGGCCGTTCGCGGTGAACCTGTGGGTTCCGCTCGATGGTGAATCCGAACTCCAGCCGTCCGAGACGGACCTGGCCACTCATGTGGCGCGGCTGCGGCCGTACTACGAGGAACTCGGCGTCCCCGCCCCCACCGCCGCCGACGTGGTCGCCGGGCCGGACTTCGACGCGCAGGTGGACGCCCTGCTCGCCGCCGCCCCGCCGGTCATCAGCCTCGTGATGGGGCTGCCGCCCCGACGTCTGGTCGAGGAGGCCCGGCGGCTCGGCATCGCGCTGATCGGTACGGCGACGACCGTCGACGAGGCAACCGCTCTTGAGGCCTCGGGCGTGGACGCGATCGTCGCCTCCGGCAGCGACGCGGGCGGCCACCGGGGAGCCTTCCTGCGCCCCGTGCGGGAGTCCCTGGTGGGCACGTTCTCGCTGGTCCCGCAGGTGGCGGATGCGGTCACGGTGCCTGTGGTCGCCGCGGGCGGGATCGCCGACGGCCGCGGTGTCACCGCAGCCCTCGCTCTCGGCGCGGACGCGGTCCAGATCGGCACCGGCTTCCTCGCCTGCCAGGAGTCGGGAGCGAGCGCGGTCCATAAGGCGGCTCTCGGCACATCCGAGGCCCGCACGACGGTCTTGACCCGTCTGTTCTCGGGCCGCACAGCCAGGGGCATCCCGAACAGCTTCGTCCGCGACATGGCAGCCCACGAGGACCACGTACCGCCGTATCCCGTACAGAACGCCCTGATGCAGCCGATCCGCCGGGCTGCGGGGGCTCAGGGCCGGCCCGAGTACGTGAACCTGTGGGCCGGCCAGTCGGCAGCCCTGGCTCGGGAGTCGCCGACGGCGGGCTCGTACCTCGCCGACCTCGTCAACGAGGCAGACCGGCTGCTGAAGAGCTGATGGCTTCGCCGTTGCCGGTCGGGCGGTGGATCTCGGGTAGGCGTTGCCATCCCTGAAGGGAGCAGTCCTGAGGCACTGTCACCTTCGTCCATCGCCTGACGGCTCGCCAGTCGACTACCGCAGTGAATGCCGGATTTGCTGCGCCAGAACCCCTACGGCGATCACCACGACCTGTGGCGGGGTATTTCGGCCGCCGGGGCGACTGCGGCAGACCTGGAAGGACGGGGCGAGCGTGACGATCGATCCGGTGACCGAACTCGGGAGCGGGGGCGCGCTCCGGCTGCCGCGCGCCCGGGTGGTGCCCCTGTCCGCCCCACCCTCGTCGTACACCGCAGCGGCCGAGCGGTGCCTCACCGGCGCGGGCATCGCGAAGTCCTCCGCGCGGATCTACCGGATCTCGCTGACGACGTGGGGGTGGATGCTCGCCGGCGAACCGGCGCCGACCGGACCCGCCCGCCGGGGCGCGAAGCCGCCCGTCTTCCCCGTCACCGCGATCGACGACCCGGCCCTGCCGGAGGTGCTGGCCGAGCTGGCGGCGGCGCGGGCGGACGAGATGGACGCCGACACCGTCAACCGGGAACTGTCCATCGCCCGCAAGGCCATCGGCTGGTGGCAGCGCCAGGGCTGGATCGTCGGAGACCCGACGATCGGCATCGAGCGTCGGCCGGCACCACCCGACCGAACCAAGGCCCTGGCCGAGAACCAGATCGCCGCCCTGTGGCGCCTGGACGTCGGGCTCAGGGAGAAGACGTTCTGGAAGCTCCTCCATGAAAGCGCCGCACGGGCAGATGAGGTGCTGTGCCTGAACGTGGAAGACCTGTACCCGCAGGACAAACGCGGGAAGATCACCGCCAAGAGCGGCGCGACCGAGTGGATTCACTGGCAGTCCGGCACCGCCCAGCTCCTGCCCCGCCTCATCGCGCGCCGCACCCGCGGCCCCCTGTTTCTCACCGACCGCAAGGCCCCCGCCGGAACACCGACGCTCGACGTCTGCCCGGAGACGAGCCGGGCCCGGCTCTCCTACCGCCGGGCCGAAGAGATCTTCGAGGAGAACACCCGACTGCTGGCCAACCCGCTCGCCTCACCCTAGGACATCGAGGACCTGGACGGCTTCACGCTGCACCGGCTCCGCCACAGCGCCCTCACCCACGACGCCGAGGACGGCACCTCCACCCCGATGCTGCTCGCCCGCTCCCGCCACGCCTCCGTCCGCTCCTTGGAGCGATACGCGCGGCCGGGCGTCGACTCGGTCGCCCGGCACGTCGCCGAACGCGACCCCGCCGCACGTCGGCGCACGTGATCCTCGCCGTTTGCGGCTGGTGACAGCAAGGTGCCCAAAGAGACCAGGCCCACCCGGCCGCGAGCTGCCGTCCCTCGCAAAGCCACTCTTCTGCGCAGGTTTTCCTGACCCTTTCCAGGGGGAACTCAATTTTTAGATGGTTCTCTAAGTTTTCGGAAGGCGTGTGGACACATGCGGACAGCCGAGGAGGGGCTGCGTGAGCGGCACAAGGCGCGCAGACGGCTGCGGATCCTGGACGCGACGCGCGAACTCCTGCGGGAAGGCCCGGATTCGGTGATCAGTACCGAACGGATCGCCGAAAGGGCCGAGGTCTCCCCAGCCACGGTGTACAACCTCATCGGGCCGCGCGAGAAGATCTGGGAAGCACTCGCCGACGGGTTCATGGACGAACTGGAGGGCCGCCTGGGAGCGCTGGGAGCCGGTGACCCGCGAGAAGTCGTCCGGTCGACCGTCCAGCTCTTCGTGAGCGACCCGACCGTGTCGCGCCGCATGGTGCGCGGGTGGGAGGGCAGCGGCCTCGTACTCGACCGCAGTCCGCACACCCAGCTCCGCCGGGCGATGGCAGGCGCACGGGCACGAGGCCTCCTGCGCGACGACGTCGACACCGACGCGTTGGCCGCCGTGGTCAGCGCCTCGTGTGTGGGCACGCTGCACCAGTGGGTCGCCGCCCTGATCAACGACGACCGGTTCCTCGCCCGTTCCCTGTTCGCGCTGGACGTCGCGCTCGCCGCGGCCGCCGCGGATCCCTACCGCGACCAGC
This sequence comes from Streptomyces subrutilus, assembly GCF_001746425.1. GTDB lineage: Bacteria > Actinomycetota > Actinomycetes > Streptomycetales > Streptomycetaceae > Streptomyces > Streptomyces subrutilus_A. Next base: position 392,597 of record NZ_MEHK01000001.1, read on the forward strand.
TGCTGGCACCACTGCGCACCCCCCGGGACACGAAATGAACTCCGACGCCCTGCCCCGGTCACGGAACTTCGTGGGCCACGGCGGGATCCGGCTCGCTGCGGACGTGTGGGGCGAGGCGTCCTCTCCCCCTCTCGTCCTGCTGCACGGCGGCGGCCAGACGCGGCACGCCTGGGACCGGACCGGCCCTCGGCTCGCCGCGCTGGGGTGGCGGGTCGTCGCCCCGGATCTGCGCGGGCACGGCACCAGCGCGTGGTCGGCCGACGGTGACTACGACCTCGACCTGTTCGCCGGGGACGTCCGGGCGATCGTCGCCGAGGTCGGCGGCCGGCCGGTGCTCGTCGGTGCCTCGCTCGGAGGCCTGGGTTCCCTGCTCGCCGCCGGAGAGGCACCGAGGGCGGCTGTCCGCGCCCTGGTCCTCGTCGACGTCGCCCATCGGCCGGATCCCCGCGGGTTCCACCGGATCGTCGCGTTCATGCGGCACCATCCGGACGGATTCGACGACGTGGCGCATGCGGCCGCGACGGTGTCCGCCCACCTGCCGCACCGCCCGAGTCCGCCCGACCCCAAGGGGATGTTGACCAATCTGCGGCGCCGCGGCGACCGCTGGGTGTGGCACTGGGACCCCCGCATGCTGGACAGCTTCGAGGGCCGGATGGACCCGCCCGGCATGGCGGAGCGCCTGCTCGACGCCGGGCGCCACGCCCGCGTGCCGATCCTGCTCGTCCGAGGCGGGAGCAGCGACGTGGTGCGCGAAGAGGTCGCCCAACAGTTCTGCGACGAGGTTCCTGGGGCGCGGCGCGTCGACGTAGCCGGGGCGGGGCACATGGTGGTCGGCGATCGCAACGAGCACTTCCTCGACGCGATCGTCCCGTTCCTCGAAGAAGTCGCATGCGCGAGTGGGTGAGGCCGGCGACGCGGACGAGCCGCGAGGGCGGAATCTCCTCCGCGGGCTACGCCGGCATCACCCCATGCGGCGGGTACGGCATCACCCCGGCCTTCCTTGTCAGCCCTCTTCCGGGATCCGCCGCAGCGGGTGCGCTCCGCGCTGGGTGCGCCCGCTGTGGTTCAGGAAGTCCCGCTGATGATCATGGAGCTCGCCGCCGGAACGCTCCTGCGAATATGCCTCATGCGGCTGACCGCTAATGCAGACCCACCAGCCCCCAACCACGGAGCGCTGCCTCCGTGGCCACGGCGCCCCATTCACGCAGTAGCGCGGTGAAGTCCTCGAAGGTGTCAGGGCGGCCTGCCCAGCCCTCGCACTCGGCGGCGAACGGTTCGCGCAACTCCTCAAGGCGGGACTCCACCCGTGTCCACGCGCGGGCCTTGCCCGGCAGGGCCTCAGGCGGACATACCAGCAGGACGTGCGAGTGCCAGCGGTCGGTGGCCGGCGGGAAGAATCCTCCGCCGCCGGTCAGCGCAGGATCGTCCGCCGGGTCTGCATCCCAGATCAGACCGTCGAGGAAGGTGTCCATCCCCTCGCGCACGAACGCGTCGACGAGGGTCCGTATGTCGTCCCACACCGTTGGACACCTCGGCGCACCGTTCATGAGAACGGGCGGCACACTTTGTGGACCCGTGGCGGCGGTCTCCCGTGCCCCACTACGGGCATTTTGATACCAAACCCCCAGGAATGCCCGGACCGGTATCGGGCAGGCGTCCGGGTGGGCCACGCCCCTGCGCGGCCCCCCATGCGCCGCCTATCCCAGGTCCCGGCGGCGCTTCGCGAACGGCTGGAGATCGATCGTGGTGCAGATGACGAGGGATGTCGTGGGGGCGCCCTGCTGGCTCAGCCTCATGGCTCGTGACCTGCCCGCCGCTCAGGACTTCTACGGAGCCGTGCTGGGCTGGAGCTTCCGGCCGGCCAGTCTGGGGCGGGGGTTCGCGGTCGCCGAGCTGAATGGTGTGCCGGTCGCGGGCATCGGTGCGGTGGCGAGCGACTTTGCGGTGCCTGTCGCGTGGACGACGTACTTCGCGGTCGATGACGCGGACTCGGCGGTGGCGCGGATCCGCGCCGTCGGGGGCACCGTGGGGATCGGTCCGGTCACCTTCCCGCCCGGCGGCCGCGCGGCTCTCGCAACCGATCTCGAGGGCGCGTCCTTCGGGGTGTGGGAGGGACGCGTCCTCTCCGACTGGAGGGTGGGCGAGGGCCACGCCCCGGCATGGGTGGAACTGCACACGAAAAACGCCTTCGATGCCGCTCTCTTCTACGGCCGGGTTCTCGAATGGGCCGACGATGACGCCGGCGGCTGCGAGGTCTCCTACGAGCAGGACCAAGTCGTCTTGCGCCATGACGGCCAAGCAGTGGCCCGCCTGAACAGCGGACCCGTGGAGAACAGCTCCCCCAGGCCCCAGCTGAGGCCCCGCTGGCGAGTCCATTTCATGGTCGCCGACCTGGATGCCGCCCAGGCCGCGGTACTCGCGCACGGCGGGCGCGTCGTCGCCGACGACCTACCCTCCGGTGCGACGGAGCACCTCACGGTGAGGGACCCGGACGGGGGCCTGTTCACCCTCGACCAGAGGCCCGGCCCCCTCCCTCCTCCCGGCCGCGGCACCCAGCATGTTTAGACCCCGCCAAACGGTGAAGACGCGTACTTAACACGACCTTTATACGACCAGCTAGGAGCGCACATGGGCATCATCGCGTGGATTCTCATCGGGCTACTCGCCGGCCTTATCGCCAAGGCCCTCATGCCGGGCAAGGACCCGGGCGGCATCATCATCACGATGCTCATCGGCATCGCAGGAGGCCTGCTCGGCGGCTGGCTCGGCAAGGTCATCTTCGGCGTCGACTCCATCGACGGGTTCTTCGAGCTCTCCACCTGGATCGCCGCCATCATCGGCTCCCTCATCCTCCTGGCCCTCTACCGCCTCCTCACCCGCAACAGGCACCGTCACGCCTGACCGTGCGCGTCGCGGACCACCACCCGAGAACGGCTCCCCTTCTCCGAGAAGGCGGAGCCGTTCTCTCTGCCCCCTGCGTCACACCGTCCCCATGACGGGGTCCAGACCCTTGAGGAACTGCCGTTGGTCGTCCAGGAAACCGTCCGCGAAGAGTGAGCGCGGCGAGAAGAGTGCCGTGAGCGTGATCCTGAGGTCCGACTGCTCGATGGACCGCTCGAGGAATGAGTGGGTTGCGTCCGGGTAGCTCTTGACCGTCATCGCGCCGTCCGCGTCCAGCACCTCGCGGTAGATGCGCTCCGTGTCGGCGGTGTCCACGTTGATGTCATGGCCCGCGAGCGTCAACAGCAGCGGTACGCCGCGCAGGGCGCGAAGGTCCTGCGTGGCGTCCGCTGTGTAGTTCTTGGAGATGAAGCTCCAGCGATCGGCGGTCATGCCGTCCGCGTCGCCGCCCATGGCCTTGACGTACTCCTCGAAGGGCGCGTGGCGTTCCAGCAGCCCTCGGGTGGTGTCGCTCCGTGCTATCGCCGCGCCGACGCGGGCCGCTGATGCGCCGTCGGCGCGCAGCTGGGCGAGGAGGTTGTATCGGCCCTGCTGGAGCCAGTTGATCGCCGGGGAGACGGCGATGACGAAGCTGACGGGCGTCTTGGCGGCGACCTTCGGCAGGACCCAGCCGGCCTGGCTGGCGCCCCAGAGTCCGATCCGGCCGCCGTCGATGTCCGGGCGGGCGCGCGCCCAGGCGATGGCGGCGGCTGCCTCGTCGGCCCGGTCGTCCATGGACTGGCCGAGCCAGTTCCCGGGTGCGCCCGCGACGCCGGGCTTGTCCCAGGACAGGGAGGCGTAGCCGGCCTTGGCGTTCGCTTCCCACATGGGTTTGTAACCGTCGTCATGGGTGGCATTGACGGGGCCGTCGCCGTGCACGTACACGACCAGACCGTGGCGCTTGCGGCCGTCCTTGGGGAGGGCCAGTACGCCGTTGAGGATGTGGCCCCCGTGGCGGATCGAAACCCGCTGCTCCTCCATGTCGTAGGAGTGCTGCCACAGCACCACGCCGACGAGACCTCCCGCCACGACCAGGGTCGTGACGAGTGACCACACGGCGAAGCGGAGCCTGCGTCGTCGAAGCTGGATCTTCGGATGCATGGGATGACCGCCTCTGTCGAGTGAGTGAACACCGAAACTATCAGAACTAGAACGAGCGTTAGGAGAATGATAGTTTGCGGTGACGGGTTGCAGCGAGGAAGAGGGCAGGCATGGGACGGGACACGACGGACACCGGTACGGGACCGGTAACGGTGCGGCGGGGCCTTCCGGCCGGTGCCGAGCAGCGGGCGGCCGAGCTGTACTGGGAGGCCTTCGGTCGCAAGCTCGGCCCCGCGCTGAACCCGCCGGAGAAGGCGGTGCCCTTCATCGCCGGCCACCTGAACGCGGATCGCGCGGTGTGCGCCCTCCTCGAAGGGCGGCTCGTCGGTCTCGCCGGCTACCAGCTCGGCGGCCGCGCCCTCACGGGGGGATCGGCCTCGGCCGTGCTGCGGGCGTACGGACACCTGCGAGGGCTGCACAGACTGATGCTCCTCGCGCTGTTCGAGCGCCGCCCGGCCCCCGGACAGCTCGTGATGGACGGCATCGCCGTGGACCCGGGCGTACGCGGCCGCGGCGTCGGGAGCCTGCTCATCGAGGAAGTGGCCGCCATAGCGGCAGAGCAGCACTGCCGGGAGATCAGACTTGACGTGATCGACACCAATCCGCGGGCCAGGGCCCTGTACGAGCGGCGCGGCTTCACGGCCGTGCGGACCGAGCGCACGCCCTACCTGCGCGCGCTGCTGGGGTTCGGGGCCGTGACCACCATGCGTCGCGCCGTCGGAACGGGCGGGGCTCGAAGCGACGTCAGCGCCGCGGGGGAAGACGATGGAGCGTCACGTCGTACACCTTCCCGTCAGCGACCGTGAGCGTCATGAACGTGCAGAAGGGCTGGCGCCTGCGGTCCGTGGGCGAGCCCGGGTTGAGCAGGCGCAGCCTTCCGGCGGTGGTGTCCCACGGGATGTGGCTGTGGCCGAACACCAGAACGTCCACGTCGGGGAACTGGGCGGCACAGCGCCGTTCCCGCCCGGCGGCCGCTCCCGTTTCGTGCACGACCGCGAACCGCACTCCTTCCAGCTCGGCGTAGGCGACCTCCGGGAGTCTGCGGCGCAGGCCCGGGCCGTCGTTGTTGCCGTACACGCCGATCAGCCGGATTGACCGGGACTCCAACAGGTCGAGCGTGGGCTCGTCGATCCAGTCACCGGCGTGGATGACGGCGTCGGCTTCGTCGACGGCGGCCATCAGGACGTCCGGGAGTGACGTGGCCCGGGTGGGGAGGTGGGTGTCCGAGGTCAGCAGGAGCCGCATGCGTCCCACGGTAGGGCGCTGCGGCCGCGAGCGCCCCGGCAGGCGCGGCCGGTATGGGCATAGCCGCACCAGGCCGTCGCTTTCGGAGCTGGCCGGGTCCGTGCCGCCCGGCACCGCACCTCGCGGCAACGTCGGGGCACCCCAGCGCACCCCTCACGTGCGGGGCCCGGACTTGGCCGGATTGCGCGTTGTAGGGCCGAAGCACGAACTGAAAGACTTTGCTGAAACTTGCAGCAAGTCTGCAAGTTCGTCGTCGAAGGGACGTGGTGTGGGTGGGGCGCGCAGCCGGGTGGTACCGGACCGCCGCAGGACTTCTGCTGCTCGTAGGGACTCTCGCGGTCGCCCGCACGTCGGCCGTTGCCGCAGAGCCGCGCCCCCGACCCACGGTGAGTTTCGAGGTGGCGGCCCCCACTCAATGGGGCGACACGGTCTTCGTCACGGGCAGCACACCGGAGCTCGGCTCCTGGTCGCCGGACGCGGCCGTACCGCTGTCCTCGGCCTCGGCACCCGTCTGGACCGCGTCCCTCGTCCTCGAGGGAGCGGCCTCCGTGTCGTTCAAGTACCTGATCAAGAGGGCCGATGGGAGCGTGGTGTGGGAACAGGCCGACAACCGTGCGATGACGACCCCGTCAGACGGCTCCTCGTTCACCACGCACGACACGTTCCGCGACACCGTCGGCACTCCCGCGTCCGGCATCGCGCCCGACTGCGTAGTCGCTCACGCCTCGTGGCGCTACACGGCCGTCACCAACCGGTGCGGCATGCCGCTCCACCTCCAAGCCCTCCACCAGGGCGGCGCGGCCAGTGACTGCCGCTGGATAGGGGCGGGCTCCACCGCCACCTTCGCCGGCTACGGTCCCTTCCGCGACTACGTGCTGGCCGTGAACCACTGCTGAGACGGCGGGGGGAGACGGCGACCGCGGACCGGCCGCGGACGTTCCGCTCGAATCGGCGCCTGACCGGGCCTGCCGGGAGCATGGAGTGGACGCTCTCGCAGGCCATCGGCCCGATGGCTCCTCCTGCTGCCTACCGCGGGATGTCGGTATGGAGGCGGACGGTGGTGCCCTGGTCGGGGCTGGAGCGGATCTCGACCAGATCGCAGAGCTGGTGGGCGAGCCACAGGCCGCGGCCGCCGATCTGTTCCGCGGCCGGGCGGATGCGGCCCAACATCACGTCCGGGATGTAGCCGGCGTCCCGGAACTCACAGAGGAACACCGACTCCTGGGCCCAGGTGCGCAGGGTGCCGCTGCCCCCGCCGTGGCGGATGCTGTTGGTGGCGATCTCGGTGACGGCGACGGCGAGCTTCGACAACCGTTCCTGCGGGACGCCGGCGTCGGTGGCGCACTGCGCGACCTTGGAGCGGACCGCGGCCAGGTCACCGTGGGTGTAGTTGACCTCCTGGTACGGGTCGCACGGGCCGGGCAGGGCGTGGAAGGGGTACACCTCGCCGCTGAGGTAGCCCTCGTTGCGTGAGGTGTGGTGTCCCTCCTGGCGGATCAGAGGGTGGCAGCTCGACAAGGACTGCAGGGCGCCCTGGTCCTCGTCGGTGGCGTCGTAGGGGCACAGCATCGACCAGGCCGGGCTCTGGGCGAAGGCCCGGTTCAAGAGCCATTCGTGATGGTGCAGCTCCGAGAGGTGCGCGGCGCTCCGTACGGTGCGCCAGGCCGTCTCCCCGATTCCTCGGACGGGCCTGCCTCCCTCGCCGTGCTCCGCCATCCAGGTCACCCATGCGGCGATGTGACGTCCTGGGTTGGGGCCGGCGGTCGTCGTGTCCACGAAGGTGACGGCCCCCTCGCCGCCCAGTTCGTGCCGCAGGAGCGAGGTCTTGTCCGCGGGGACGGCGACGACGACCGCTTCGTCGGCTGCCAGGGCTTCGTGGATGAAGCCCAGTGTCCCGGTGAGGAACTGCTCCTCGCCGCGGTAGGGAAACAACTCGTGCCGGAACCCGGCACCCGGCTGATGAGGCGGCGTCGAGGCAGCGGACGGGTTCGAGGGCAGGTTCGTGCTCATGCAGCCATCACCACCGGCAGGTCGGCACCCGTATAACCGGCCAATTGCCAGCACAGGCGCACGGTCTCGTTGGCGCCCTCCACGACGATACGGCGGCCGGGCAGGCGGCGGGCCGCTTCGACCAGCGCTTGCATGCCCGCGGCGTCGATCATCTCAAGCCGGTCGAACCGCAGTGTCACCGTCGCCGTATTGCGTATCGCCGTCCGAACGGCGGTGTTGAACGCGAGGGCGCACTGAGAGTCGATCACCCCGTCCACACTCCACATGTCGGTACCCGTGCAGTACATCCGGAAGGACGGGTGTGCTGCACGTGTGCCCATCGCCTGCGGATGCACACTCACCACGTTCTCCAGCGTAGACGGGTCCCACTGGAGCGGCCTGAACGCACACACCACCATGGCGCCGCTCTCAGCCGCGAACTCGTCCAGCCCCAGCTCCTGGGCCAGCAGCTCCTCGGCCGCCGCGAGCGATGTGCGGGGTACCCGCTCGGTGAGGACGCGTACCGCCCTAAAGCCCTCGCGCGCCGCGTTGCGCGCCTCGCGGCGCACCGCAGCCAGGACACTGCCGGTGTCCGTCGGCTGGGAGCAGTCGAGGACCACCGCGGCCGAGGGCAGTAGTCCGTCGTTGAAGGGCGGCGCACCGGATGTCGAGCCGATCGTGTCCACGACCACGACCTTGTCCCCGTACAGGGCACCATCGGCGAGGTAGGCCCGGGCTCCCTCGGGCAGAGCCGTGGCGGCCGCGCCCATGTGCCAGCAGACGTGATCGCCGAGCTCGACCTCGTCGAACGTCGCCAACTCCCGCGTCGCTCTCACCCTGCCCCCTTCCTGCCACCGTTGCGGACACACAATGTTACTGAGCCCGCCGGACAGTCACCCACCGGTTCCATCACGGCACAGGCGCCGCAGCCGACACACCAGCCCTGCCCCAGCAGAGTGCACCGATCTGCCGGCGGAAGGAGGAGTCCGCCCGGTCCGGGCCCGTTGCCAGACCGACCAGGCGGCGCGCCCGCTGAGTGGCCGGGCGGGGTACCGCGCGGGGATGGCCCGGCGGCCCGGCGGGCGTCGTTTGCGGGCACCGCGTCCGGGCAGGCGCCGATGCGACACGAGTCGCCAGGGAGGCAGACGTGAAGCGGTCGTACCGCACGGTTCTCGACGCGGGAGTGGCCGCCGGCGCAGCCGCTCTCGGCACGACCTGCGCCGCCCGGCCCCGGACGTAGCACCGCACCCCGGCACGCCCCGGGCCCACGCCCCGGCAGGAAGGAGAACCGTCATGACCACCCGCACCCGGGCCACCTCCCGGACGCCCGCTCGCAGGCCAGGCTGCTCGGCGTGTTCCACGTGCCCGTCCTGCACAACATCGTCCACTTGCTGTTCGGCATCGCCGGCATCGCCATGGCCCGCGCCGCCTCGACCGCCCGCGCCTACCTCATCGGCGGGGGCGTGGTCTACCTGGTGCTGTGGATCTACGGCCTGCTCATCGACCACGACAGCGCCGCCAATTTCGTTCCGCTGAACACGGCGGACAACTGGCTCCACTTCGTCCTCGGCCTCGGCATGGTCGCCCTCGGCGTCCTGCTCGGGCGCCGCTCCGCACCGCGCACCTGACGGAAGGCCGACCCATGCCCCTGCCCATCTCGCAGCAGAGTGTCGACGAGCTCGGTGGGGAGGCCAGTGTCCTGGCCCGCCAGCGCCGCGACCACGCGGAACTCGACCGGCTGATGCATCTGTACGAGTCGCCGGACCTGCCGCCGACAGGGCGGCAGGAAGTCCTCAGGGACATCTTCCAGCTGACCTTCAGCCACGCCTTCGCGGAGGAGACCGTCCTGTGGCCCGCACTGCGGCGGCTGGCCGCCGACGGCGAGGAACTCACCTCTCGCGTCGAGGCGGAACACCAGCAGATCAACGACCTGGCAAGGGAGATCCAGTCCACCGACCCGCGAGATCCCCGGCACGATCAGCTCGTCACCGCCGCCTTCGCTCTGATCCGCGAGGACATCCGGGACGAGGAGGACGTGCTGCTTCCGCGGCTGCAGGAGGCGCTGGAGCACGACGCCGGCCGGCTGCGGCGACTCGGCTCGACCTGGGAGACCGTACGGCGTACCGCCCCCACCCGGCCTCACCCCGCCGTGTCCCGCCGGCCCCCTGCCAATGCCCTGGCCGGAGTGCCGCTGAGCGCCGTCGACCGGCTCCGCGACCTGTCCTCCGGCTGGCGCTTCCGCGGCCGGTGGGCCACGGCAGCGCTGGCGGCAGGCGCATTGGCCGCCTGCGTGGGCGGCGCCGCCGTACTGCGCCGCAGGCGCTGAACCAGAGGTCGCGGCAGCTTCCGGGCGTCCGCCTTGGCGTGGGCATGTCGCTGAAGGGAGCTGCGCGGCTCTCCCCCGTGGTCTGCGTCACTCGGCCTTGGCACCGCACCGGCGGCAGGGCAGGTGGGAGTGTCATTTAGCCTGGGTAGGAGTCGCTTCAGGTTCGAGTGCGGCCTGGCAGATGGAGATGGGGCGGGATGGTCAAGCCGACGGACGTCGTGACGAGCGCGCAGGCATCGGGGGCGGTGGGTGAGCAGCAGCTTCGCCAGCTGCTGGCCGGGCTGACGTCCGTGCGTGATGGTGATTTCGGCACCCGGTTGCCCGATGAGGCCGAGGGGCTGCTGGGAGAGATCGCGACCGTCTTCAACGGGATGGTCGATCAGCTCTCGCTGTTCACGTCGGAGGTGACCCGCGTCGCCCGCGAGGTCGGCACCGAGGGAACCCTGGGCGGCCAGGCCGTCGTCCCGGGAGTGTCCGGGACGTGGGCCGACCTGACGGACTCCGTCAACGCGATGGCGGGCAACCTCACCACCCAGGTCCGGGACATCGCACAGGTCGCCACCGCCGTCGCGCGCGGTGACCTCTCGCAGAAGATCGACGTTGCGGCCCGCGGGGAGATCCTCGAGCTGAAGGACACGGTCAACACCATGGTGGACCAGCTGTCCTCCTTCGCGGACGAGGTCACCCGCGTGGCCCGCGAGGTCGGCAGCGAAGGACGACTGGGAGGCCAGGCCGAAGTACCCGGCGTGGCCGGCGTCTGGCGGGACCTCACGGATTCCGTGAACTTCATGGCCGGAAACCTGACCGACCAGGTACGCAACATCGCCCAGGTGACCACGGCGGTGGCCAAGGGCGACCTGTCGCAGAAGATCGCTGTGGACGCCCGCGGCGAGATCCTGGAACTGAAGAACACCATCAACACGATGGTCGACCAGCTCTCCGCGTTCGCCGACGAGGTCACGCGCATGGCGCGGGAAGTGGGTACCGACGGCCGGCTCGGCGGTCAGGCGGACGTCAAGGGCGTCTCCGGCACCTGGCGCGACCTGACCGACTCGGTGAACTTCATGGCCGGGAACCTGACCGCGCAGGTGCGGTCGATCGCCGAGGTCGCGACCGCGGTGGCCCAGGGCGACCTCTCGCAGAAGATCCGTGTCGACGCCCGGGGCGAGATCCTCGAGCTGAAGACGACCATCAACACGATGGTCGACCAGCTCTCCGCCTTCGCCGACGAGGTCACCCGCGTCGCCCGCGAGGTCGGCACCGACGGCCGGCTCGGCGGTCAGGCGGACGTCAAGGGCGTCTCCGGCACCTGGCGCGACCTGACCGACTCCGTGAACTTCATGGCCGACAACCTGACCGCGCAGGTGCGGTCGATCGCCGAGGTCACCACCGCCGTGGCCCAGGGCGACCTGACGCAGAAGATCCGGGTGGACGCCCGCGGGGAGATCCTGGAGCTGAAGGAGACCATCAACACGATGGTCGACCAGCTCTCCGCCTTCGCCGACGAGGTCACCCGTGTCGCGCGCGAGGTGGGCACCGAGGGCAACCTGGGCGGCCAGGCCACCGTGCGGGGGGTCTCGGGCACCTGGAAGGACCTCACCGACAACGTCAACGTGATGGCCTCCAACCTGACCGGCCAGGTCCGCTCCATCGCCCAGGTGGCCACCGCCGTGGCGCGCGGCGACCTCTCGCAGAAGATCGTGGTGGAGGCCAAGGGCGAAGTCGCCGCGCTGGCCGGGGTCATCAACACGATGGTCGACACGCTGTCCGCGTTCGCCGACGAGGTCACCCGCGTCGCCCGCGAGGTCGGCACCGAGGGCCGGCTCGGCGGCCAGGCACAGGTCCCCAACGTGGCCGGCACCTGGAAGGACCTCACCGACAACGTCAACTCCATGGCGAACAACCTCACCGGCCAGGTCCGCAACATCGCCCTCGTCACGACGGCCGTCGCCAACGGCGACCTGTCCAAGAAGATCGACGTGGACGCCCGCGGCGAGATCCTGGAGCTGAAGACCACCATCAACACGATGGTCGACCAGCTCTCCGCCTTCGCCGCCGAGGTCACCCGCGTCGCCCGCGAGGTCGGCAGCGAGGGCCGGCTCGGCGGCCAGGCCGAGGTCGAGGGCGTATCGGGCACCTGGAAGCGCCTGACCGAGAACGTCAACGAGCTGGCCGGCAACCTGACCCGCCAGGTCCGGGCCATCGCCGAGGTCGCCAGCGCCGTCGCCGAAGGCGACCTGACCCGCTCCATCACCGTCGACGCCTCGGGCGAGGTCGCCGAACTCAAGGACAACATCAACTCCATGGTCGGCTCGCTGCGCGAGACGACTCGGGCCAACCAGGAACAGGACTGGCTCAAGTCCAACCTGGCGCAGATCTCCGGCCTGATGCAGGGCCACCGGGACCTGGAGGTCGTCGCCGAACTCGTCATGGACGAGCTGGTCCCGCTGGTCGAAGCCAGCTACGGCGCCTTCTACCTCGCCGAGGAGGCAGACGGTGAGACCTGGCTCGCCCTGATCGGGTCGTTCGGCCGGCCCATCGACAGCCCGGCCGCGCAGCGCGTGCGCAACGGGGAGACCCTGGTGGGCCAGGCGGTCCGCAGCCGTCGCATCCTCAGCACCGACAACGTGCCGGCCGGGTACCTGATCTCCTCCGGGCTGGGCGCCGCTGCTCCCGCCAACCTCATCGTGCTGCCCATCATCGTCGAGGACCAGGTCCTCGGCGTCATCGAGCTCGCCTCTTTCCAGCCGTTCACGCCCGTGCACCGCGACTTCCTGAGCCGTCTGATGGAGACGGTGGGCGTCAACGTCAGCACCATCGTCGCCAACGCCCGCACCGACGAACTCCTCGGCGAGTCCCAGCGGCTCACCGGCGAGCTGCAGGCCCGCTCGGAACAGCTGCAGGTCCAGCAGGACGAGCTGCAGCGGTCCAACGCCGAGCTCGAGGAGAAGGCGGCCCTGCTCGCCACCCAGAACCGCGACATCGAGACGAAGAACCTGGAGATCGAGCAGGCGCGCCAAGAACTCGAGGACCGCGCGCAGCAGCTGTCCCTGGCGTCGAAGTACAAGTCGGAGTTCCTGGCCAACATGAGCCACGAGCTGCGCACGCCACTCAACAGCCTGCTCATCCTCGCCCAGCTCCTCGCTCAGAACCCGGGCCGCAACCTGACCCCGAAGCAGGTCGAGTACGCCGGCATCATCCACTCCGCCGGTTCTGACCTGCTCCAGCTCATCAACGACATCCTGGACCTGTCCAAGGTCGAAGCAGGGAAGATGGACGTCAACCTGGAGCGGGTGTCGCTCAAGAAGCTCCTCGACTACGTGGAGGCCTCCTTCCGCCCGCTGACGACCCAGAAGGGCCTCGATTTCGACATCACGACCTCGCCGGGCGTGCCCGTGGACCTGCTCACCGACGACGCCCGGCTCCAGCAGATCCTGCGCAACCTGCTGTCCAACGCGGTGAAGTTCACCGAGCGCGGCCGGGTGCAGGTACGGATCGAGCCGGCGAACGCCGCAGAGCTCCCCGAGGAGCTGGCGCGCTCCGGATCGGTCGTGGCGTTCAAGGTCGACGACACGGGCATCGGGATCGCCGAGGAGCAGCTGGAGGTGATCTTCGCCGCGTTCCAGCAGGCTGACGGCACGACCAGCCGCAAGTTCGGCGGGACGGGCCTGGGGCTCTCCATCACCCGCGAGATCGCCCGACTCCTCGGCGGCATCGTCACGGCGACCAGCACACCGGGCGTCGGATCGACGTTCACGCTGTACCTGCCGGTCACGGGCGCGGGCTCCTCCGACCACGGTGCCGGGGCGCCCGCCCTGGAGGGGAGCACCGACGGTGACGAGAAGTCGGACGGCGGCAGCGCGGATCCCGCGGCCGACAGCCATCCCCGACGGCTGCTGGTGATCGAGGAACGCGCCAACGGTCTTCTGAGTCTCGTCGCCGAAAGCGCCGCCTCGGACGTGACCGCCGGGCGGGCCGCTTCGGACCTGGCCGAGCAGGTGGAGGTCGTGACGGCGCTGACCTCCGGGGACGCGGCCACGATGCTCGCCCAGTCACCGTTCCACTGCGTGGTGCTCGAACTGGACGCCAAGGGCGAAGCACTGCGTTTCCTTCGCGCCCTCTCGGGAGACACGGCTCTGGCTTCTCTGCCGGTTCTCGCGCACGCCAATCGGCGCATGGCGGCGGACGTGCACGAGGAGGTCGCCCGGCTCGCCAATGGGCACCACCTGGAAGTACTCAGCAGCCTGGACGAACTCAGGGAACGGATCGCTCTGCACCTGTCGGTCGAGCGTCTGCGAGACGTCCTTCCGCTGGTCCGGCCCGAGGGCGACCAGGTCGCGGATCACCCCCACGTCGACGCGAGCCTCGCGGACAAGTCCGTTCTGGTCGTCGACGACGATCCGCGCAATCTCTACGCCATCAGCGGCATTCTCGAGTTGCACGGCATCCGGGTCCTGCACGCGGAGAACGGCCGCAAGGGCATCGAGACCCTGACGAGCACTCCCGGCATCGACCTGATCCTGATGGACGTCATGATGCCCGAACTCGACGGTTACGCGGCCACGGAAGAGATCAGGGGCATGCCCGAATACGCCGGGCTTCCCATCATCTCGGTCACGGCGAAGGCCATGCCCGGAGACCGGGAGAAGAGCATCGCCTCCGGATCGAGCGACTACATCACCAAGCCCGTCGACGCGAACGATCTCGTCGCCCTACTCCGTCAGTGGCTCCTGCCCAAGGACGCCGCAGGAGCCTCCCGTGTCTGATCCCACCGCCCGTGACAGCAACGGCGTCGAAAAGCCCCTCGGCGTGCTCCGGGCATCGACCCGACAGGAGCGCCAGGGTGGGCCGGCGGCTTCCCACACGGCGCAGCCCGGCGAGGTGGGTCGCTTGGCCGCGACGGTCGAGCGGCTGCGCCAAGAGGCCCTCCAGGCTCAGGAAGCCGCCGACGGACGTGCGCTGATCGAGCTGGCCAAGGGCATCCTCGTGGGGCGTCTGGGATGCGGACCCGGTGAGGCCTCCCGTCAGCTCACCAAGCTGGCTGAACAGGCGAACACCCCCGTCCTCGCCCTGGCGATCGACATCATCAACGAGTCCTCGCGCGACCGCGTCAGCGAGGTCGCGCAGGAGTTCCTGAAGGCTGCCGACGGTGAGCCCGCAACCGCCGGCGAGACGGCACCGGCGGTTCGGCTGCGGGCCGTCGAAAGCCGCATGCTCGCCGCCACCGACGCGCAAGCCGTCGCCGCCGCCCTGCTGGAGAACGCGCTCGCGGCTCTGGGCGCCAACGGGGTCGCCATCTGGTCCGTGGGGCCGGACTCCTCACTCACTCTGGCAGGCCAGGCGGGGTTCACGGCGGAAGACGCCGACCGCTGGAGGTACGTGCCACCGGAGGTGTCCACGTGCGCCCGACTGGCGGTGAGGAGCCGAGACCTGACGGTCGTGGACTGTCTCGCCGATTCGGGCATCCCCACCATCGGCCGGCGCCAGCACCCGGAGGGCGGACGTGTCATGGTCCCCGCCGGGACCGGCGGACGCATCCTCGGCGTACTGGAGATGAGCTGGCCGGGGTCTCTCCCGCCGCAGTCGGCCCCCCTCCTGCGCCAGCTGGAAGCCCTGGCCGAACTGTGCGCCCACACCCTGGAAGAACAGGGCCCCAGCACCGCACTCGTGGCCCCCGACGCGGCACATCACGCGGGCGTGGCGGAACTGACGGACCTGGCAGAGCAGTTGGACGACCCGGTGCTGGTCCTCACCCCCAGCCTGGATCGGACCGGACAGCTGGCCGACTTCCGCATCCACCACGCCAACGTCCGCTTCGCCGACCCCGCCGGACGCCCCAGCTCGATGGTGACCGGCACCCACTTCCTGGAGGCCTATCCCATGGCCGCCGAGGACAGCGGGCTCTTCTCCATGCTGGAACGCGTGTACGCCACGGGGGAACCCTGCCAAGCACCGCGCACCCCGTTGACGGCCATCGTCGACGAGGTCCCGCTCACCACGGTCGCCGACGTCAGGATCAGCCGGCACGGTTCGGCCCTGCTCCTGATCTGGAAGATCGAGGACGAGACCGCTCGGCTCGCCGCCCTGCTCCAGCACGCGCAGCGCCTGGGCCGTGTCGGCGGTTTCGAGGAGCACAGCACCACGGGTGAGATCAGCTGGAACGGACAGCTCTTCGCCTTGTTCGGGATGCCGCCGACGGCCTCCCCGGTCCCCCTGCGGGAACTGACCAGCCGCGTCCACCCCCATGACGTCAACTCGGTCGGCCGATTCCTGCGAACCCTCCTGTACAACCTGCGGGAGTCCTCGGTCGATTTCAGGCTCCACCGCGCCGACGGCATCGTCCGTCACATCCGCATGGTGGCGGAGCCCGTTCTGGACAACCACGGGCATCTGCTCTCCGTGCGGGGGGCCTGCCAGGACATCTCCTCCCAGCATTGGACCGAGGTCGCGCTGGCGGCCACCCGAGACCAGCTGGCCGACAGCGAAGCCGAGTCCGCGGACCGCACCAAGCTCGCCCTGCAACTCCAACAGGCCATCATGCCGCCCGCACCGGCCCCGTTGGAGGTCCCCGGCATCCGCATCGCCGTACGCTACCGCCCGGCCGAATCGCAGTCCCTCGTCGGTGGCGACTGGTACGACTCCGTGGTCCTGCCGGACAACAAGATCCTCATCAGCGTCGGTGACGTGGCCGGTCACGGCATCCAAGCGGCCACCGGCATGGTCATCCTCCGCAACGCCCTGCGAGGCCTGGCCGTCACCGGCGCCGGCCCTGCGCAACTGCTCACCTGGCTGAACAGGGTTGCCCACCACCTCACCGGCAACCTCACCGCAACCGCCGTCTGCGGGATCTACGACCCGGCCACCCGCACCCTGCGCTGGGCCCGCGCCGGCCACCTGCCGCCCGTCCTCGTCAGACGGACGCACGCCCGTCCCTTCCCGCTGACCTCGGGCCTCCTCCTCGGAGCGCTGCCCGACGTGGACTTCGAGGAGGAAGAAGTGCAGCTGGAGTCCGAGGACATCCTCCTCATGTACACCGACGGCCTCGTCGAGCGCCGGGACGTCTCCGTCACGGACTCCCTCTCGCAGCTCATCGCCGTGGCCTCCCGGCCCACAGACTCGCTCGAAAGTCGTCTCGACAACCTGCTGACCTACAGCGCTTCCGACACCGATGACGACACCTGCCTCATTGGCATACAGGTGCGTTGACCATCTCGGGGGCGTACGGCTCGCAGGTGCCGGCACCCTGGGGCGGGACAACCCCGGGGTGCGCGATTCTGTCGGTCAGGGCCCGTCCCCATTGCGCGCGCCTCCGCCGATAAGACCGCATATCGCGCGATATCTTCCCTTTCCAGCCGGTTCGCAAGGTCTCCGGCCGTGGCGTCTGTCTGGAAAAGAGGTCAGCGTGTCCCCCGGCTGATCGAGAAGATCACCCGGCGCGACCCGTTCAGCGGAAAGGTCGTCACCGGCGGCGTCGTGACGGTACGGGACTCCAGCTGGCTCCTGCGCTGGACCGTCAACCGGCAGCCGCACTTCAAACAGCAACCCGCGGACCAGATCGTCGTCTGGCTGTACGGACTGTTCACCGAGCGCCCCGGCGACTACGTCAAGAAGCCCATGCAGGACTGCACCGGGGAGGAGATCACCCAGGAGTGGCTCTACCACCTCGGCGTGCCCCTGGACGAGATCGGCGAACTGGCGGCGACCGGCGCCCGCTGCGTTCCGGTGATGATGCCGTACGTCACCTCGTTCTTCCTGCCCCGCCGAGCCGGCGACCGCCCCGCCGTGGTCCCCGAGAAGGCCGTGAACTTCGCGTTCATCGGACAGTTCGCCGAGACCACCCGGGACACGATCTTCACCACCGAGTACTCGGTCCGCACCGGCATGGAAGCCGCCTACCAGCTGCTCGGCATCGAACGCGGTGTACCGGAGGTCTTCGGCTCCACCTACGACGTACGCACCCTGCTCGACGCCGCCCACCGGCTGCGGGACGGGGAGCCGCTCGGCGTGCCCGGACCCGAGGCCGTACGCAAGCACCTGCTGGCCAAGCTGGACTCCACCGAGATCGGCCGGCTGCTCACGGAGTCCGGACTCCTTCCCGCCACCCGGTAACACCGCCCGTGCCGCTGTCCGCCCGGAGGGATTCCGAGCGGACAGCGTTCGGTCCACCGTCCCGTCGCCGTCGCAGCCACCGCACTGACCTGCCGGCCGGCGCCGGGGTCCGGCCTCAGTCCCGCAGGTGGTGCCAGTGGGCGCCCGAGGGCAGGTGCGGGGACAGGGAACAGGCACGCTGCCACATGCCTTGCGCCTGCTGGTCAGGACGCTGCTGCTCCCCGTGCAGGGCGTTGAGGACGAGCAGGCCGCCGGTGACCGCCGGTACCAGCCACTGGGCGTAGGACAGCTGGCGTTCCGCCTTGTTGATGTCGAAGGCAGCAGCTGCCTCTTCCGCGTCCTGCGGGTCCTGCGAGGAGGCGAGTTCGATCTTCTTGCCCAGCATCCGGGCGTAGGCGGTGGCGGCCAGGGCGACGCCGGTCAGCACCGTTTTGGCCACGGTGGAGGCGGCCACCCCTTGCTGGGTGGCGACCCGGGACGCGTTCGCGGCGAGCAGCCCGCTGCCGCCGACCAGGTGCGCGCCGATCGCGACCGCGCTGACCGGGGTCCACTTGGCCCAGCCGGCGCTGGCGATCCGCGCGTTGTCACGCCAGCTGTCGCTATGGCCCTTGGCGGCGCCGTTGAGGCCCACCGCACCCATCAAAGATCCGCCGAACCAGGCGGCCAGGCCCACATCGTGCAGACTGCGCAAGACGGTGTTGCGTTCCGACATGACACTCCTCGACAGGACGCGGCGCATGCCGGCGGACGTGCCGGCACCGCAGCCACCGTCGCCCGCCCCCGCGCGCGCCGCCATACCGGCTGCTCCGAACGGCCGTGAGAGAGGTGAGGTCGGGCTGCGGTTTGGCGCTGCTACCAGGGGAGCTCCGCGCAGATGGTCTTGCCACCTGCCGGGACCGGCTTGATCCGAATGTGGGTGGCGAGCCGCTTGATCATGAACCACCCCCACCCGCCGGTCCCGTCCGATCCGGGAGTCCGCGGTCGCGGAGACTGTGGGCTGTGGTCGGTGACACAGACGTCGATCGAGCCCTCGAGCAGTTCAAGGTGCAGGGCGCAGGGGCCGACGGCGTGCCGGATCGCGTTGGCGACGAGCTCGGACACCACCAGGAGCACGTTGTCCATGCTCGCGTCCTTGGCGGGGGCCCGCAGGCGGGCCGCCCGGGTCAGGAAGGCGCGGGTGGCGTCACGGGCTGCCGCCACAGGTCGGTCCATGCGGGACAGGGGCTGATCAAGAACGACTGCACTCACCTTTTCCTCCTTCCGTCCCTGTGGCTTGTATGTCGCACATGCCCAGTATCGCGAGCGAGAACCGGGAGACGGCTTGCCGGCCCGGGAGCAGAAGGGAGCCAGGTGACGGCCACGACACCACCGGAGAAATGCCTGCCTGGGGCCGCTCCCCAGCGGGGGCGAGATACGTGGATCAGGCGGCGCGGCGAGTGCAGAGCGCGAGGTCGTCGGCCTAGGGCCGGCGTGGATGAGGTCGTCGGCCCGCCGCCGGACTTTTGGGAGCCGCGTCTGCGCGCCGGTGCTCACCGGATATGGGGCGCCGGCCGCACTGGGCGAAGGCAGGCTCCGCCGCGGCCGGCGTCCGGGGTCAGGAGCCGTCGTAGTGGTCGCGGCTGCCGGACTTGGCCAGCCCGCGGCTGATCATGTAGCCGACGGTGAGGATCACGATGTACAGCCACGCGGTGTCGGCACGGAAGTAGTCGCGGTGTCCCTCTTCGGTGCCGACCACCATCGACGCGATCAGCACCGCGACGACGGCCGCGATGTAGACGAAGAATTCCGTCGTCTTCAGGGCCGACTTCGTCTCGGTCGACAATCGCCGTGTCCCGTGTCCGGAAACGTCCGTGTCGCTCGCGCGGTGACCGGGGGTGCCGATCGGATTTCCAGTGGCCATGGCAGGTGTCCAATCCGTTGTGCGAAGTGCGTAGTGCACTTCACGGGTCGGGATCACGCCAAGATCGACGCTGTCCTAACGGGCGACTACCCCGAAGCGGAAGATTAAACATCGGCCACACATGACCGCCCAACGCGTTCTGCGACGGTCCTGCCCACGCTGTCCCTGCCGTCCGGAGGGTCATATCCCTCCGCGGGCGGAGCGGCTGTCGAACGCCGACATCGGGGCGCGCGCGACCACCTGGGTACCGGCACGGTGAAGGACCACGTCAGCGCGATCCTCACGAAGCTGCGGGTGACGAGCCGGGTGCAGGCCGCGCTGCTGGCGCAGCGGGCCGGACTGCTCGACAAAAGGCCCAGGGCCGGTTTCCGGTACCGTCACTCGCCGCTGCCGTCCTCGTCCTCGTCGTCAGGGGGCGGGCTGGTGGTGGGCTGCGTGATCGGCCAGTGCCTCGGCGGCGCCGGCGTAGAGGGTGAAGACGGCGTCCGTGCCGGTGACGGTCAGGAGCCGCATGGGCTGAGCGGGGACGGCCGCCAGGGCGAGGCTGCCGTCGGCGGCCGCGGCGTGGCGGCGCAGGCGGAGCAGGGTGTTGAGGCCGGAGGAGTCGCAGAAGGTGACATGCGACATGTCCAGGACCAGGTGAGGGTGCGTGGTGAGGAGGGTGGTGGCCTGCTCGCACAGCAACGGGGCGGTGTAAATGTCCAGCGCGCCGACGACGGCGGCGATGGCCAGGCCGTCGCGGGTCTCGCGCAGGACCAGGTGTGGTTGCGGGTCACTGGTCACCGGGGGGCCTCCTGCCCTCGCCCGGCGCGCTGTCGCCGACCGCAGGGACGCCGGCGAGAGCCGCCGCCCGCTCGGTGGCCTGTGGGGTGGGGCCGAGCCATTCGCAGAACAGGACGGTGGCATCGTCCTGGAGGTGGCCGTCGTGGTGCTCGAGGACGGCGTGGATGAGACGGCGCAGGGTTTCGGGCACGGGCAGGCGGTCGGCGTGGTGGCGGATGAGGAAGTCGGTGAACCGGTCCAGGCCGAATTCCTCGTTGCCGGTCCGGCGGGCTTCGGTGATGCCGTCGGTGTAGAGCACGAGGCGGTCGCCGGGTTCCAGCTGGTGGCGACACAGGCTGACGGGGAGGCCGAGGTCGGTGCCCATGGGGTGGGCGGGCGGGCAGTCCAGCAGGGTGCTCCAGCGGCCGCCGCGGATGATGAGCGGGGGGTGGTGGCCGCGGTTGACCCAGGTCAGGACGCCGGTGCGGGTGTCGAGGTCGGCGAGGATGCCGGTGGCGTAGCGGTCCCGGCCGTACTGTTCGAGGAGTACGTCCTCGATCCGTTCGCTGGTCTCCACCAGGCCCGCGCCTTGGCGGCGGGCGTTGCGGCAGGTGCCCATCGCCAGGTTCGCGGTCAGTCCGGCGGCCGTGTCGTGGCCCATCGCGTCGAACAGCGAAAGGTGCACCACAGGCCCGGCGATCGCGTAGTCGAAGGCGTCGCCGCTGATCTCATAGGCGGGTTCCATCGCGGCGGAGATCACCACCCGTCCGTCCGCGTACGTGGGCGGCGGCATCAGGTGCCACTGCATTTCGGCAGCGATGTTCAGCGGCCGGGTACGGGTCAGCCGCGCGTGGGTGTCACTGCTGCGCCGCTTGCTGTCGAGGAGCAGGGCGATCAGGGCCGACAGCAGCTCCATGTCCTCCCGGGCCCGCGGGTCGTCCAGGCTGGTGATGATCCGCAAGATGCCCACACGCTCGGTGCCGTCCACCAAAGGCACCCACCAGCAGCCGCCGCCCTGGTCCGTGTCGGCGCCGGGGAGGATCTGCCCGTACTGGAACGCGCGCCCCGCCATGGTGCCCTCGATCTTCAGCTCGGTCTCCTCACCGACCGCCGCGCCGGGGTCGCCGTCCTCGCCCGGCACCAGGCGCATCACATCGCCCTGGAGATCCACCAGATAGATCAGCACCTGAGTGAAGCCGACC
The DNA here is from genome assembly GCF_001746425.1 of Streptomyces subrutilus. Classification (GTDB taxonomy): domain Bacteria; phylum Actinomycetota; class Actinomycetes; order Streptomycetales; family Streptomycetaceae; genus Streptomyces; species Streptomyces subrutilus_A. The sequence goes on from NZ_MEHK01000001.1 coordinate 414,171, forward strand.
TCCGCCGCGTGCTCGGCCACCTTCGCCGGCAGGAGCTCCAGCGGCATCAGATGGCTCGCCGACAACAAACCCGCCAGCATGCGCCGCCCCTGTGCGTCACGCTCCCAGTCGCTCACGCAGAACCTCCGGTTTTCGGCCCGCGCCGACACACGGCCCAACGCCGACACACAGGTGCCCGCACTCCCCACTCTCCTCCTGAGCCGCCGATTCCGACAGGCAAGCCGCGCAGGGCCCAGCCGGACTCCCCGACCGCCCCGGAAACGCCGACATCCCACCACCGGGGCCCCACCCCCGCCGAAACCCCACCCTCCGCGTGTTGGACTTCATTCCACGGCGCCGACCGCTAGCGTCTTGATCCCATAAGTCCGGCATCTCTCGTCCGCGTCGGGTCGGCTACCGCCGTGATGCTGCGGTTGTCAGCCCTGCACGTGTTGGCAGGACCCTCGGGAAGGCGCCTACGTGAGTCCCAACGGCTGTGACCGCTCTCCCCACGGTTCGCTGCGCAGGCCCCTGCGGGTACTGGCCGCGAGCCTGGTCCTGGCGACCGCTTCGGGTTGCGAGTACAACTGGGAGGACTTCCCGCGGCTCGGGATGCCGACCCCGGTCACGGAAGAGGCACCGCGGATCCTGTCTCTGTGGCAGGGTTCGTGGGCTGCCGCGCTCGTCGTCGGCGTGCTGGTGTGGGGTCTGATCATCTGGGCGGTCATCTTCCACCGGCGCACCAGGACGAAGGTCGAGATCCCCCCGCAGACCCGGTACAACATGCCCATCGAGGCGCTGTACACGGTGGTTCCGCTGATCATCGTCGCGGTTCTCTTCTACTTCACCGCACGGGACGAGGCCAAGCTCCTCGAACTCTCCCGGAAGCCCGCTCACACCATCAACGTGGTCGGCTTCCAGTGGAGCTGGGGTTTCAACTACATCGAGAACGTGGACGGCGCCACCGAGACGGGCGACGCGAAGGCCGCTGGGCAGTTGCAGATCGTTCCGGACCGGCACATGCAAGCCTTCCCCGCTGGGGCCGAGGGAGTCTACGACGTCGGGGTCCCGGGCACGCGCAACCCGCAGACCGGTAACCCCGGCCCTACCCTGTGGCTGCCCAAGGGCGAGAAGGTCCGGTTCATCCTGACGTCCAGGGACGTCATCCACTCCTTCTGGGTGCTGCCGTTCCTGATGAAGCAGGATGTCTTCCCCGGCCACAACGTCAACGTCTTCGAGGTGACCCCCAGCCGAGAGGGCACCTTCAGGGGCAAGTGCGCCGAGCTCTGCGGCGTCGACCACTCCCGCATGCTCTTCAACGCCAAAGTCGTCTCACCTGAACGCTACCGACAGCACCTGAGGCAGCTGGCCGCCGAGGGCAAGCGCGGCTACGTCCCCGCGGGCATCCAGATCACCGACCCGGCCAGGAACGCGGAGTCACACCTCCTCTGAGCACACCGACGGCGACGGCACCGGGTGCGGATTGCGAGCCGCTTGACGTTCCCGACGGGTACGTGCTGCCGAATGTTTCGGAGCGTGTCAGCGTTGAATGCACAGCCCTCCTTCGCGTGAGGAGTGACGCCATGGGCGGTACGCAGGACAAACGGCCGTGGTCCGGTAAGGGGCCCGACGAGGTGCAGCCGGGGTCGGAAGTGCCGGCAGGGCAGGACCCTGCTCATCCCCGGCAGCCGGTCCAACGCAGGAGCAAGGACAGCGAAGTCCCGCGCCGCCGCGAGGAGGACATGCTCGGCGAGGATGACGCCCTTGGCGGCTACGACGAGCTGTGACAGCGATCCGTGGCTACGAAGCTCCGGCTTCTGGGCCGTGCCAGTCGAGGCAGAGGACGGTGGCGTCGTCTCTCGGCGGGCGGCCGTCGTAGGCGTCGGTGACGGCGCCCACGAGCGCGCGCACGACCTCGCGCGGGTGTTCGGCTGCGGTCTTGCGCAGCAGGCCGGGCAGGTCGACGGCTTCGGCTTCGCGCTCCTGCATGCCGTCGGTGTGGAGCAGGAGGCGGTCTCCGGGGCGCAGGTCGAGGTTTTGGACCTGGTAGCGGCCTCGGTGGTGGACGACACCGAAGGGCATGTTCACGGACACGCGCAGTTCGGTGACCTCCCCGTCGCGCAGCAGGTAGGGCCAGGGGTGGCCGGCGTTGACGAGTTGGGCGCCGGTGCCGTCGAAGGCGATGCGCAGGAGTTGGCCGGTGGCGAAGGTCCGGTTGCCGTGCTCGATGAGGGCCTGGTGGATCTGGCGGGCCTGCTCGGCCAGGTCTTCGCCGGCGCGGCGCGCGCCGCGGGACGCGTTGACCAGGAGGGTGGCCATCAGGGAGGCGCTCGTGTCGTGCCCCATGGCGTCGGTGATCGACAGGTGAAGGGTGTGGGTGTCGCAGCTGTAGTCGTAGGTGTCGCCGGCGATCGTGGCGGCCGGGACCAAGGCGCCGGCGAGCGTGAACTGAGGGGCGTCACAGGAGGGGGCCGTGGGCAGGAGCTGCCGCTGGATCTCCGCGGCGAGGCTGACGGCGGTGGTGCGGTTGCCCCAGTGGTAGAGGTCGGTGAAGCGGCGGTCGGTGACGATGATGTACGCCAGCGCGTGCGCGGCGTCCTCCACCTGCCGCAGGACGTCGTCCGTGACTTCGGTGAGGAAGAGCTCCAGGACGCCGATGGTGTCGCCGCGGTTCGTCACCGGCGCGAGCACCCGTTGTCCCTGCCCGCCGTCCCGTGCCAGCACCAGGCGCTGATTGCGCAGGACGTCATCGTAGACACTGCTGCCGGACAGCGGCACCTGCTTCGCGCGGTCGTCCTTCTGATCGCTCAGCACGCTGTCGTGGACCCGCAGCAGACGCCGACCGACGACGTCGACGAACAGGAACGACACGTACCGGGCCCCGAACCGGTCGCGCAGGCTGCGCGCCACAACGTCGAGGGAGTCCACCGGCGCGGCGCTCTCGGCCGCCGACAGGACCTGGGCCAGTCCGATTCGACCATCCACAGCATCAGCCTCCAGGGTTGCGGGTTTCCTTCCCGCGAAACGACGGAATCGCCACCGGGATACCTTCGTACGCTGAAGGCCGATCGGATGCGGGGACGGCCGCACTGTCCGAAATCAGCCGCCCCCTCCTTCCGCGTCGGCGCCCCCGCGGCTCGTATGCCGGCCGGGCAGGTGTGGGGGTCATGGGGCAGGGGACAGTACGTGCCCGCGGGGCATGGCTTCTGCTTCGATGGGCCCGCGAGGGGTGACGGTCAGTCCTGTACGCGACCTGCTGCGGCGTGCTCCTCCACGACCTTGGCGAGCCGGGCGAGCATGCTGCGGTGGCGTAGCTGGATCAATGCGTCTACTGCGGCGTTGTGGAACGTGCCGCCGATACCCCGCAGAGGGTGCTCGTCCACGATGACCAGGGCTTCCTCGCCCCAAGGGCGGACTTCGATCGCCACTCGGGCCGTGCCCAGGGGGCCGCTGTCGACTTCGAGTTCCAGTTCCGCGGGCGCGTCGACGCGTCGCACGACGGTGGTGCCCGCCACGGTCCATGGTCCGATCCGCACGGTGTACTCGAGCGCGGCTCCCAGCTCGGGCCACACGCCGCGGGCGGCGCGCGAGTCACTGGTCCCCACCACCCAGTCGGCGTAGCGGGAAGTGTCGGCGAGTACCGCCCACACCTGGCCTGGCGTGGCGTGTATCAGGTGGTGTCGTACGGCCATGGTTGTCCTCCTGGACGAAGGTGAGAGTGCCGGTCCGGCCCGGCGCGTGCCTTGGTGTCGGAGGCTGCGCCGCCGGGTCCGAGGAGGCCGGTGGCCGGCAGGGGTTCGTCCCCGCGGGCCGCGAGGACCCGTCGGGAGTAGTGGACGACGAGCGGGGGCAGGAACGCGCGGGCCGCTTGCGCGCCGCGCAGCCATGGCGGGGCGTACACATGAGCCGAGCGGCGTTCGATGCCCCGGACCATGGCGTCGGCGTAGGAGGCGGGGTCCTGGCTGACGGAGGCCGGCCACGGCAGGCGCGCACGCAGTGTCTGGAAGACCGCGGTCTGGTCCGCATGACGGATCAACGTGGTGTCGGCCCAGTTCAGGTAGGCGATGCCGACATCGACACCGCGGTGGGTGACCTCGGCGCGCAGGGCGTGGGCGAAGGCTTCGGCTCCGGATTTGGAGGCGCAGTACGCGGTGAGGAGCGGGGTGGGTGCGAGAGCCGTGAGGGAGGCGACCTGGAGGTAGTAGCCGTGGTTGCGGAGCAGGTCGGGGAGGAAGCAGCGTGCGGTCAGGGCGCTGCCGACGATGTTGACCTCGATGACGCGCCGCCAGTCTGCTGGATCGCAGTCCAGGAGCGGCCCGCCGATCGCGACGCCGGCGTTCGCGACGACCACGGAGGGCGTGCCCAGCGTGCCGCGGACGGATTCGGCGGCGGCGGCAAGGGCGTTCGGGTCGGTTACGTCGACCGTCCAGGGGGCCGCTGGTCCGGGGAGGTCCGCTGCCAGCCGGCGCAGCCGCTCCCCTTCCAGTCCGAGCAGGGCCACCTTGGCGCCGCGCCGGGATAGGGCGTAGGCCAGGCTCTCGCCGATGCCCCGAGCGGCGCCGGTGACCACGGCGACGCGGCCCGGCAAGGGGCTTCGGATACGGCGGGAGCGGAAGCTCATGCCGTGCCCCTGCCCGCCCGCACGGGTTCCACGCCGGGCACGGGCCGCTGCGCGGAGGCGTTCGCGGGTCGAAGCCGGGTAGGCGACCCCTCGACAGCCCGTGGTGCCGATCACGTCGACTACGACGCAGCGGCGGCTCAAGCGGGCGGAACGAGGAATTTCGATGGGAACACTCCAAGGTCTGCGGTCCCACAGCGGGCACCTGGGCGCGATGGCGGGTTTCGCCGGATACGCAGCCGCCTGGTCCGTGCTGCAGCGCCGGATCGGACGGCCCCGGCCGGCCACGCCGGGGCCCTGGGACCTCGTTCTCACCGCCACCGCCACCTTCAGGCTCAGCCGACTGATCGCCAAAGCCACGGTGACGCGGCCTGTTCGCGCCCCGTTCACACACGTGGATGGTGCCGGCGCCCCCGCAGAGCTCAATGAGACCCCCCGCGAGGAACCCGGTCGGGAGACGGTGGGTGAGCTGATCAGCTGCCCGTTCTGCCTGAGCGTGTGGATCGTGGCGACCTTCACCGGCGCCCGCGCCATCTGGCCGGAAGCCACCCGCACGGTGACCGGCGCCCTGACCGCTCTGACCGTTTCGGACGCCTTGCAGTTCGGGCATTCGGCCCTCGCGAAGGATCACTGACCGCCGGCCGGACCGGCTCGAGGGGAACCTTGATATTCAGTGGCGGAGCCAGTGGATCCACTCCACGATGTGATCATGGACTCGGGCGAGTATGACAACGAAGCAGCGGTGACTCGGTGGACCCCCTCCACCATCTACCCCGACATGTGGGTCGACCCGGATGACGACCCGCGCGAGACCGAAGCCGGGACGGTCGACGAACGCGGCACGCTGCTGGAGGCGATGCGCTACTTCCGTCTCACCATCGAGATGAAGTGTGCGGGCCTGGACGCCGAGCAGCTGGCCCGCCGCTCCGTGCCCCCGTCCACGATGTCCCTGCTCGGGCTGGTGCGGCACATGGCCGAGGACGAGCGGCACTTGCGCCGGATGGCCGGCGAGGACCTGCCCAGGATCTACCGGACCGCTGAAGACCGCGACGCCGACTGGAACGGCGCGAGCGCCGACCCGGCGGTCGTGGAGGACGCCTGGCGGCAGTGGCGAGCCGAGAGCGCGGTGACCGACCGTTTCATCGCCGGTTTCGCCGATCTCGGCACGCGAACCGGGGAGGCGCCCCTTCGCGAGATCCTGGTGGCGCAGATCGCCGAGTACGCCCGGCACTGCGGCCACGCCGACCTCCTGCGCGAGCGGATCGACGGCCGAGTAGGCCAGTGATCAGCGGGGCCGGTGGGGGGAACGGCACGGTCATGGGCCGTCAGCGCGGTCTCCACCGGGGACCGGGTGGGCCAGCACCGTGGGACCGGTCGGCTCAGGTCAGGTTCAGTCCTCCGTCGAGCACGATGACCTCGCCGGTGAGGTAGGTGTGGGCGATCACTGATGCCACGAGGTCGGCCACATCGGCGGGTTGAGCCGGGCGGCGCATGGGCGCGCGATCCCGCCACACCTCGTGCACCCGGGGCCAGTCCTTCGTCATCGGCGTGTCCACCAGCCCCGGAGCGACCGCGTTGACCCGCACGTCCGGCCCGAGTGCAGCCGCGAGCAGCCGGGTCACGTGGTTCAGCGCGGCCTTGCCGGCTGCGTACGGCACCGACGATCCCTTGGGGCGCACCCCGGCATGGCTGGTGATGTTCACGATGCTGCCTCCCCCGGGGGCTCGGCGCAGCGCCGGAAGTGCCGTCGTGCACAGCACCCAGGGTGCGATGAGGTTGACTTCCAGCAGCTGCCGCCAGTCCGCCGGCGTCGCGGCGGCCAGGTCGTCGTGCGGGATGGGCCAGCTGATGCCGGCGTTGTTGACGAGCACGTCCAGCCGCCCGAACCGGCCGAGCGCCTCCTCGACCAGTCCCCGGGCTTCGTCCTCGACCGCCAGATCCGCCTGCACGTAAGCCCCGCCGAGTTCCGCTGCCAGCGCCTGTCCGGCCTCCGTACTGCGCCGCGAGTGGACGACGACATACATCCCGTCGGCGGCCAGCCTCCGCGCGACGGCCTCCCCGATCCCCGACGTGGACCCGCTGACCAGGGCGACGGGCCGATCCGCTTGTTGCATCCTCATGCCGACGGATCCTGCCACGGACTCGAGCAGGGATACGTCGTGTGGCCATCGCCGGCCCTCCCGCGCCCTTGGCCCGGCGCGGGGCGGCGGGGCGGCGGGGCGGTAGAACGGCGCCGTTTCCGCCGTCGTTCAGTACTGTACGGAGCGGCCGTTCCGTACCGTGCGGAACGCCGGAAGGGGACTCGCGATGGCCGGTCTGAGGCTGGGACCGCTCCTGCGACACGTGGACTGGGAGTCGGGCACGAGCGCGACGGTGTGGGTGGAGACGGACCGGGCGTGCACGGCGGAGGTCCGGTGCCCGGGCGGCGCCGGGGGTTCGGCCGCGACCTTCCGCGTCGCCGGCCACCACTACGCACTGGTGGTCGTGACCGGACTCGCCCCCGGGTCCGCCACGACGTACGAGGTACTGCTCGACGGCGAGCGGGTGTGGCCCCTCGCGGACTCGCCCCTGCCGCCCAGCACCATCCACACGCCGCCGGTCCCGGCGACGGGCGCGGTGGTCGCCTTCGGCTCGTGCCGGTGGGCGGCGCCTGCCGTGGGCGAGTCCGATCCGGTGGGTCCCGACGTCCTCGACACCCTCTCCGCCCGGCTCGCCGCCGACCCGGAGGCCGAGCGTCCGGACGTTCTCCTCCTCCTCGGCGACCAGGTGTACGCGGACGAGACGTCCGCCGACACCCGCGCCTGGATCGCCCGGCACCGGCGGGCCGCCGGCACCGGCTCCGCCGCCCCGCCGGACCAGGTCGCCGACTACGAGGAGTACACCCACCTCTACGACGAGTCCTGGGGCGACCCCGAACTGCGCTGGCTGCTCTCGACCGTGCCCAGCTGCATGATCTTCGACGACCACGACGTCATCGACGACTGGAACACCAGCGCCGCCTGGGTAGCCGACATGCGGGCGACGCCCTGGTGGCACGAGCGCATCACCGGCGGCCTGATGTCGTACTGGGTCTACCAGCACCTGGGGAACCTCTCCCCCGCCGAGCTCGCCGAGGACAAGCTGTACGCGGCGGTACGGGCGGCCGACGACGGCACGGAGGTGCTGCGCGCGTTCGCCGAACGCGCCGACGCCGACCCGGCGAGCGTGCGCTGGAGCTACCGCAGGGACTTCGGTCGCACCCGGCTGCTGATGGTCGACACGCGGGCCGCCCGGGTGCTGGAGGAGCAGCACCGGGCGATGCTGGACCCCGACGAGGCCGCCTGGCTGAGGACCCAGGCCTTCGACGACCCCGGCGGCGTCGACCACCTGCTGGTCGGGACCTCGCTCCCGTGGCTGCTGCCCCCGATGGTCCACTTCGCGGAGAGCTGGCACGCGGCGCTCTGCCGGGGCGAACGCGGGCCGCGCTGGGCGCGCTTCGGCGAGCGGCTGCGCCGGCGGGCGGACCTGGAGCACTGGGCGGCGTTCACCGCGTCGTTCGGGAAGCTCACGGACACGGTCGCCGAGGTGGGAAGGGGCGACGCCGCACCGGCGACGGTGTGCGTGCTCTCCGGGGACGTGCACCACGCGTACGTGGCGGAACCCGTCTGGACCACCGGGCAGCAGCCGCGCTCCCGCGTCTTCCAGTTCACCTGCTCACCGCTGCACAACTCGGTGCCCGCGGCCATGCGGGCCGGATTCCGTTTCGGCTGGAGCCGGATCGGCAACGCGATCGGGCATCTCCTCGCCCGCCACGGACGGGTCGCGCGACCGGCGGTCCGGTGGGAGCGCACCGGCGGACCGTGGTTCGGCAACCAGTTGATGACGCTGACACTGCGCGGACGTACGGCGCGGCTGCGGCTGGAGACGGCTTCGGCGGGGGCGAAGCGGGGGCGCAGCGGGACCGACCGCTCGGGGGCGCAGCTCATCGGCGTCCTCGACCGGAGCCTGACGGACGGGAGTTGACGCTCCGCCGGACGGTGCGCACCCGGCCCCCGCCATCCACGCCCCCGCCACGCAGGTCCGAACCCTGATGATCCTCGCCCGTCACCGGCAGGCCCCCGGGGGTGATGTCCCGGGGCCCTGTGGCCCTCGGCCCGCCGCCACGCACCACCGGGTGCGCGGGGGCGGGCCCGAGGTCCCTCAGATGGAGGGTGCCGGTATCGCCTTCACGAGCTCGGCCGCCATGGCCCGCGGGCTCTCGATGGGAGCCGCGTGGGTACCCGGGATGGTCCGGTGGACGATGCGCCCCCGGGTCCGGTCGTGCCAGTCGTGCAGCGTCCCCGCGGGCAGGACGGGGTCGTCGGCGGCTGCGACCGTAGTGATGGGGATGTCGAGCGGCTCGCGGTGGACGGCCGCCAGGAGTGCGCGGTGGTCCTTCGCGAGTTCGACGTCGGCCCAGAGGTTGCCGAGGTACGACCTCAGGAGTTCCTCGTCGGCCAGCAGCGCATCGGGGAGCAGTCCGCGAAGGGCTTCCGCCGCGTGCCCGATGCCGCCCGTCCGCAGGGTCTCCCCGACCCGCTGGAAGTCCTCCAGTTCCGGCGGGAGCTCGCTGTAGGGAGCGGGCGCACAGGCGGGGACGAGGGTGACGGGAGTGTCCTCCCGGACGGGCCCGAGCCGGTGGGCGACCTCCCATGCCAGGAGGGCGCCTTGGCTGTGTCCGTAGAGAACCGTCGGTAGCGCCGGCAGCGCGGTGAGCGCCCCCACGATCGCGTCGGCGACGGCGCCGACATCGGACAGGGGCGGCTCCGCGACCCGTTCCTCCCGTCCGGGCATCTGGATCGCCACGAGTGCGATGTCGTCCGGCAGGTGGCGGATCAGCGGGACGTGGGAGTCGGTGGTTCCGCCCATGCCGGCGAACGCGACGATCCGGGCGCGAGGGGACACGCCGGGCTTGAGCACCCGCAGCCAGGGCGATTCCCGGCCGTCGGCGGGTGCGGGTTCGTGCCCGGCCGCCGACTCCGCACCCGCTCCGGTCGTCTCCCGTAGGAGGGCGTCGACCACGCCGAGGAGGCCCCGCTTGCCGAGGATGACGTGCGGGGCGATCTGCACGCCCGTACGTCGTTCGAGGTTCGCCCGCATGCGCACGGCCGCCAGTGAGTCCATGCCGAGCTGCTGCAGCGGTTGGCCGGCGGGGATGTCGGTGGGGCTGTCTCCCAGCACCGCGGCCGCTTCGGTGCGCACGAGGTCCAGGAGGATCTCCCGACTGTCGTCCGGTCCCGCGTCGGCCAGGGCACGGACCAGCTCCGCGGCGCCGTCGTGTGCTTCCCCGGCCGGCGGTTCGTCCCGGTCCGCGATCCCGGGCCGAGATCCCCCGGTGCCGGGCCGGATCGCCGCGAGCGCGGGGAGCAGTTCGGCCAGAGCGTCGAGCGCGGTCGCGGAGACGGCGGTGCCCAGCGCGTCGGCCACTTGCTGCGCCTGGCCGCTGTGGACGGCGTCCCAGAAGGCCGCCTCGGGTGTCGAAGCGGGCTCCGGTCGCGCGGTCGGCGCCTCCAGCCAGTGGCGCTTGCGCTGGAAGGGGTACGTGGGGAGGTCCGCGACGCGGGCGGGCGCCTGGCCGAGGGCCTTCGACCAGTCGACCTCGCATCCGTGGACGTGCAGTTCGGCAAGGCTCCGCAGCAGTCGGGCGCGGTCGCCGTCCCCGCGCTGGAGGGTGGCGACGACCACCGCCGACCCGCTGCCCTCGGTCAGCGGCATGCCGAGGACGGGATGCGGACCGATCTCGACGAACACGTCGTGCCCGTTCGCCAGGAGCCTTTCCTGTGCGAGGTCGAGCCGGACGGGTTCACGCAGGTTGCGGCACCAGTACTCGGCGTCGAGGGCCCGGCCGTCGAGCAGGTCGCCGGTCACGGTGGAGTAGAACGGGATCGACGCGGGGCCGGGTCGCAGCCCCGAGAGTCCGGCCCGTAGCGCCGGCAGCAGCGGGTCCATGAAGCGGCTGTGGGAGGCGACGGGGGCATCGAGCAGGCCGCAGGCGATGTCCGTGTCGTCGAGCGCGCACAGGAGTTCCGTCATGGCGGACGCGGCGCCCGACACCACCGTTGATCCGGGCGTGTTCACCGCGGCCACCGAGATCTCCGTGCCGAAGGGGGCGATCCACTTGCGTACCTCGTCGAGGGAAAGCTCGACGACGGCCATCGTGCCTTCGCCGGCCACCTGCCGCAGGGCGCGGCTGCGCAGGCAGACGACGCGTGCGCCGTCCTCCAGGGAGAGCGCTCCGGCGACGACGGCCGCGGCTATCTCGCCCTGGCTGTGGCCCGCCACCGCCGACGGCCGGATGCCCAGTTCCTCCCAGGCGGCCGCCAGGGACACGTACATCGTGAACAGCACGGGCTGCAGGATGTCCAGCCGGTCCGCGGAACACTCTTCTCCTCCGCGACCACGCAGGACGTCGAGGACCGACCATCCGGTCAGTGGCCGCAGCGCCTCGTCGCAGCGGCGCGCCGAGTCGGCGAACGCCGGGGACTGCTCGAGCAGCTCGCGGCCCATGCCGTCCCAGTCGGCGCCCTGGCCGGGGAAGACGAACACCGTCCGGCCTCGCGGCGCCGCCGTGCCGCGCAGCACCCGCTCGTGGGAGCGGTCCTCGGCGAGGGCCGTCAGTCCTTCGACGAGCTCGGTGATGTTCCCGGCCGTCACGTTCGCCCGCTCGGCGAAGTGGGTCCGGCGCTCGGCAGCCGTCCACGCCACGTCCCGTATCCGCTGGTCGGGATGCTCGCGCAGCCAGGCCGCCCAGCGTCCTGCCTGCTCGGCGAGCGCCGCCCGGTCACGACCCGAGACGACGACCGGGTACGTCTCCGTCTCCGCGCGGGAGGGAGGGACGGTCTCGGACCACTCGGTCCGCTCGGGTGCTTCTTCGAGGACGAGGTGGGCGTTGGTGCCGCCGATGCCGAAGGAGGAGACGCCGGCCCGGCGCGGGCCGGCACTCTCCCACGCGGTGAGTTCGGTGTTGACGTGGAAGAGCCGGGGATCGAGTCCCATCTCGGGGTTCGGGCGGGTGTAGTTGAGCGTCGGCACGAAGGTCCGGTGGTGCAGGCACAGGGCCGCCTTGATCAGGCCCGCGATCCCGGCGGTGGTGTCGGTGTGCCCGATGTTCGACTTCACCGACCCGACCACGCACGGCTCCTGGCGTGTGGTGCTCGCGAAGACCTCCTGGAGGGCCCGGATCTCCATCGGATCACCGATCGCGGTCGCGGTCCCGTGCGCCTCGACCAGCCCGATCGTGTCCGCAACCGTGCCGGCGGCGGCGTGCGCGGCGGCGATCACCCGCGCCTGACCGGTGATGCTCGGGGCCATGAACGCGACCTTGTCGGAACCGTCGTTGTTGATCGCGCTGCCCCGGATGACCGCGTAGACCGTGTCACCGGCGGCCAGCGCGTCGGAGAGACGACGCAGGACGATCACGCCGACGCCGTCGCTGCCGACCGTGCCGTCGCCTTCCGCGTCGAAGGCCCGGCAGTGGCCGTCACCGGAGACCACGAGCCCCTGCTGGTACAGGTACCCCTGCTCCAGGGGGAAGGTGAGGGAGGACGCGCCGATCAGCGCGATGTCGGACTCGCCGCGCAGCAGGCTCTCACGGGCCAGATGGGCGGTCACCAAGCCCGTTGAACACGCCGTCTGCACCGTCATCGCCGGACCGGTCAGGTCCAGCTTGTGAGCCACGCGCGTGGCGAGGAAGTCGTTCCGACCGCCGATCATGGACCGGTAGAACGACGCGAGGTCGGTCACCTCACCGCTGTGGTAGCCGCCGTTTCCGGTTCCGCCGAAGACGGCGATGTCGCCGTCGAAGGCGGCGGGAACGATCCCGGCGTGCTCCAGCCCCTGCCACGCGCACTCCAGGAACAGCCGGTGCTGTGGATCGATCGTGGCCGCCTCCGCCGGGGAATAGCCGAAGAACGACGCGTCGAACAGGTCAGCGCCCTCCACCCAGCCCTTCGCGGGCACGTAGGCCGGATCGTCCAGCAGCTCGCGCGGAACTCCTGCTTGCCGCAGTTCCTCGGCGGAGAAACGGCGGATCGACTCCACCCCGCCCCGCAGGTTGTCCCAGAAGGCACCCACATCCGCCGCCCCCGGCAGACGACAGGCCATGCCGATGATCGCGATCGGCTCATCCTCGACCGGCCGCGACACCGCGCGAACCGGGACGACACCCACGGCCGCGGTGCCGTGCGAGCGTCGTTCGAAGAAGGCGGCGAGCTTGTTGACCGTGGGATGACGGAAGATCTCCGCGAGCGGGAACTCCACCCCCAACTCCGCACAGATCAACTGATGAGCCCGCGTCGCCGTCATCGACGTCGCACCCAGCTCGAAGAAGCCCCGATCCGGATCCAGATCCGCACCGCCCAGCAAACCGGCCCACACCCGCATCAGGACCTGTCGGACACCCGCATCGCCCCCACCCGCCGACGCGGCAGGAGCGGAGGCAGCATCCGTGGCGACCAGTCGGGTCAGCGCCAGGCGGTCGACCTTCTCGTTCGGCGTGTGCGGCAGCGCCGGCAACTCCGTGACGCGGCCCGGCCACATCACCGCCGGCAAAAACTGCTCCAGACGCTCGCGAACCGTGCCGCCCGTGTCCCCGGCCGTCGTGGACGGCACGTAGTAGAGGTGGACGTACGGGTCCCCCGGCACGTCCTCACGCACCACCGCCGCGCATTCCAGCACCGCCGGGTGCCCCGCCGCCACCGCCTCGATCTCACCGAGCTCGATCCGATGCCCGCGAATCTTCACCTGGTGATCGGTCCGACCGCAGTACTGCAGACTCCCGTCCGCCCGATACCGCACCAGATCACCCGTCCGGTACATACGGCCACCCGACTCCACCGCCCACGGATCGGCGACGAACCGCTCCCCCGTCAGCTCCGCACGACCCAGGTACCCACGAGCAACACCCCGGCCACCGATCCACAACTCCCCCCGCACACCCCGCGGCACCGGCCGCCCCGCACCGTCCAGGACGTACAGGTAGGCGTGGGGGACGGCGTCGCCCAGGGAGACCTCCCCTGGTTGGACGTCACAGGTGGTCGACCACACGGTGGTCTCGGTGGGGCCGTAGATGTTGGTGACCCGGCCGCAGTGGTCGAGGAGTCGCTGTGCGAGGGCGCGGTCGAGGGCCTCACCGCCGACGATCATGTGGTCCAGGCCGGAGAGCAGAGCCCGGCCGTCACTGTCGGCCAGGAGCATCCGGCCAGTGACGGGGTGCACTGCAAGTGGGTCGGCGCGTACTTCCGGTTGTCGGCCCAGTCGGCGACCGAGCCGTCGGCGATGACCACCCGGTAACCGCGGGTCAGCGTCCACAGCAGTTCGACCGTCGAGATGTCGAAGGACGGGCTGGTGACGGCGAGCCAAGTGTCCCCCGTGCCACCTCCGACCCGTGCGTCGACCGCGTCGCAGAAGTTGGCGAACTGGGCGTGCTCGATCATCACGCCCTTCGGCTTGCCGGTCGAGCCCGAGGTGTAGATGACGAAGGCGAGATCGGCCGGTGCGGGGCGCCGGGACGGGTCGCCGGCCGGTGTGTCCTCGCTCGTGCGGAGAGCCGCCGTCTCGGCGAGGTTGTCGACGGGGATGACGTCCACGGTGGTGGTGTCGAGGGTGCCGGTCGTGTCGGGGCGGGTGATGACGGTCCGCAGACCGCTGTCGTCCAGGACGTGCTGGAGACGGGCCGCCGGATACGCCGGGTCGAGAGGTACGTACGCACCACCGGCCTGCCACACCGCCAGCATCGCCACCACCGTCTCCGCCGACCGCGGCAGGTGAACACCGACCAGCACATCGCGGCCCACTCCCCCGGCCCGCAACCTCCCGCCAGCGAAGCAACCGCCTCCCACAGCTGTCGGTACGTCAGATCACGCCCCCGGTCGGTCAGCGCGACCGCATCGGGAGTCCGGTCCGCCTGGGCCCGTATCCGGTCCAGGGTCGTACCCTCCTCCGGTGCGGCAGGCGGAAGAACCCGCCCCCCGCGCGCGTCCAGCCATTCCCTTTCCTCGGCTCCCAGGAGGTCGAGGTCGCTCACGGCACGGTCGGGATGCGCGACCGCCGCTGCCAGCAGCGTGCGGAAGTTCTCCGCCAGACGCTCGGCCGCGCCGCGGTCCAGCAGAGGCGACTGGAACTCCAGCTCACCCAGCAGCCCCCCGCCCTCACCGTCCACGACCAGCGTCATGCCCAGCTCGAACTTGGCGACGCCCCGCACATTGCCGGTGACGTTGTCCATGTGGCTGCCGGTCATGGGCCGCATCCAGGTGCGTGCTTGGCGCTCGCCGCCGTCGTTCGCGCCGGTCGTGGCGTTCGGGTCGTCGGCGAAGCCGGCGCCGAGGTAGTTGAAGGCGGCGCGGAAGAGGGGGTTCTCGTCGGCCGTGCGGTCCAGGGCTGCTGTTCGGACGATTTCGGTCAGGGGCACGGCCTGGTGTTCGAGCGTGGCGCTGATCCGGGGCTGCATGCTGGTGAGGAGGTCCTGGAACGCGGGTTGCCCCGTCAGGTCGCACCGCAGCGGAAGCGTGTTCGCCAGGAAGCCGACCACATCGGCCGTCTCACCCCGCCGGTTCGCCCACACCGTGCCCACAGCGAAGTCCCACTGACCGCTGTACCGCGCCAACACCACCGCATACGCACTCAACAACACCGTGTACGGCGTCACCGACATTCGCGCGGCCAGCTCCTCCACACCCCGCCGCAACGACTCCGAAAGCGCGAACCCGACCGTGCCGTCACCCTCCCCATCCGAGCCCTCGGCCCCCAACTCCGGGAACTCCAGACGCGGCACCCCCGCCAACTCACCCGCCACATACGCCACACCCTCGGCGAACCCGCCGCCCGCCAGGCACTCCCGCTCCCACCGCGCATAGTCACCCAACTGCACACCGGCCACACCCGCCACCGGCTCCCGCCCCTGCGCGAACGCCTCACACGCCACGAAGAGATCACGGAAGAACACACCCGCCGACCAGCCATCGGTCACCGCATGGTGCATCACCACGGACAGGATCTGTTCGTCGCCGGGCGTTTCCACCAGCTGGCAGCGCAGCAGCGGGCCGCCCGTCAGCTCGAACGGCGTGAGCTCGTCCTGTCGCAGGTGGGCGGTGACGTCCTCCGCTCCCGCGCGGGAGAGGTCGACGTGGAGGAACGGAAGGTCCGGGGTCTCGTCGACGAGCTGGACCAGTTCGCCGTCGCGCAGGTCGAGCCGCGTGCGCAGGGCCTCGTGCCGGCCCGCCACCCAAACCAGGGCGCGAGCGAGGACCTCGGGGTCGAGATGGCGGAGCAGGCGCATCCGGTGCACCGCGTTGTACTGGGGTGTTCCGGGGTGCAGTTGCTCGAGGAACCACAGGCGCCGCTGGCCCTCGGTGGCCGGATGGACTGCGCGTTCCGCCGATCGCTTCACGGCCGGCAGTGCCGGGGCCGGGGCGGCCTGGAACAGTACGTCGACCAGGTGCTCCGCCACCGCCCTCGGCGTCGGGTGCTCGAAGGCCAGGGCGGACGAGAGCGAGCAGTCCGCGACCCGCTCCAGCCGCTTGCTCAGCTCCAGTGACATCAGTGAGTCGACGCCGAGGTCGCGGAACGTCCGGTCCGTGTCGACCGTCTCGTCGAGACCCATGCCGAGGATGACGGACACCTCGTGGCGTACGAGTTCGTCGAGGACCCGGACGCGCTGCTCGTCGCGCATGCCGAGGAGTCGGGTGGCCAGCGGCGAGGAGCCGGGGGTCGTCTCCGGGCCGTCCGTGCGCCCGCCCGGCCGGGGGCCCACGAGCGTCCTGAGGACGGGGGGCAGTTCGGAACCGCCGTCGACCGCGTGTCGCATCGTCGCCACGTCGAGTTCGATGGGGACGAGGTGGGGTTCGGGCCGGGTCAGGGCGAGGTCGAGGAGGCGGAATCCCTCCTCCTGGGTGAGGGCCCCGATGCCCTGGCGGCTCATCCGGGCGAAGTCGGCCCGGCCGAGTCCGGCGGTGAGTCCGCCGCCGGCCGGCTCCCACAGCCCCCATGCCAGGCTCGTCGCCGGCAGCCCTTCGGCGCGGCGGAGCGCGGCCAGTGCGTCGAGGAAGGTGTTGGCTCCCGCGTAGGTGCTCTGGCCCGCGCTGCCCAGCACGCCCGCGGCCGACGAGAACAGGACGAACGCGGACAGTTCCGCGCCCGTTTCCTTCGTCAGCTCGTGCAGGTGCAGGGCGCCGGCGGCCTTGGGCGCGAGGACGCGGTGCAGTCGCTGTTCGTCCTGCGTCGCCAGGAGGCCGTCGTCGATGACGGCCGCCAGGTGGAACACGGCCGTCCAGGGATGTGCGTCGTGGGCGGCCGCGAGGACCTCGGCCACGTCTTCGCGTCGGCCGGTGTCGCAGGCCAGTACGCGTACATCGGCGGCGCCCGCTTCGGTGAGTTCGGCCACGAGGCCGGCGGCGCCGGGTGCGTCCGGGCCCCGCCGGGACGTCAGGACGAGGTGCCGGGCACCGTGGACGGTCACGAGGTGCCGGGCCAGGGCTCGGCCCAGTTCGCCCAGTCCTCCGGTGATCAGTACGGTTCCGTGCGGGTCCAGTGCGACGGGCCCGGGTCCGGGTCCGGGTCCGGTGCCGTCGGCGTCGCGCGTCGGGCGGGTGAGCCGGGCGACTCTCGGTTCTCCGTTCCGCATCGCTATCTCGGGTTCGCCGACGATGTCCAGGGCGCGTCCCAGGGCGGCGGTGTCTTCGAGGCCGCCGTCCAGGTCGAGCAGTCGGATCACCCGGTCGGGGTGCTCGTTGCGCGCGGAGCGGACCAGGCCCCACAGGGGGGCGTGCGCCAGGTCGAGGATGCCGTCGCCCGCGTCCACCGCCCGCCGCGTCGCCCAGACCAGTTCGGTGTCGCTCAGCATGGGCTCCGCGATCAGGCGCCGCAGGGTGCGCAGTCCGTGCTCGGTTGCCGTCCAGGGGTCGGGCGACGGGGTGGTGGCGTCGATCACGAGCTGGTCAGGGGCTTCGGTGCCCTGTACGAGCCGGTCGAGGAGGGTGTCGACGTCGGGGAGGTCCGTACCGCCGAGGATGGCGACCGTACGGCCCCGCCGGGTGTCCGCGTCGCGCAGCGGCGGGAACTCCAGCCGGTACAGGGGGGTGGGGGCCAGTGCGGCTCGCAGCTGGGCGGGGGTGACCTCACGCAGGCGCAGTCGGGCGGAGGCGACGGGATTGCCCTCCGGGTCCGTGAGCCATACCCGGGCGGTGGCGGTGGCGGCGTCCCATCGGACGCGGACCCGCACGCGTGTCGCCTGGGTCGCGTGCAGCCGCACGTCGTGCCAGGCGAAGGGGACGCGCACCGGGGCCTGCGGGTCCTCGGCGCCGGTGAGCGGCGCGGCGGCGTGCAGGGCCGCGTCCAGCAGGGCGGGGTGCAGGACGTGGCCCCGGGGCGAGAGCCCTTCGGGGAGTTCGACGAGGCCGTACGCTTCGTCGTCGTGCCGTCGCAGTTCCGTCAGGCCCTGGAAGGCGGGTCCGTAGAGCACCCCGCCGGCGCGGAACCGCTCGTACAGGACGTCCGTCGCGAAGCGTTCCCCGCCAGCCCGTTCCCCGGTGTCGTTGAACCAGTGGTCCGCGGTGCCGGCTCCGGCGGGTTCCGTGTCGGTGTCGTCGTCGCCCGTCTCCAGCCGGCCCTCCGCGTGCAGGCGCCAGGCCGCCGGCTCGGACGTCTCGGGGCGGCTGTGCAGGGTGAGGTGCCGGCGGCCGTCGGTCGCCGGGCCGATCTTGATCTGGAGGCGGACGGTCTCGGTCAGCACCAGCGGTTCGGTGAGCGTGAGTTCGGCGATGCGCGCTCCGCCGGTGCCGACGGGGGCCGCGACGGCGTCGGCCGCGGCGGCGACGACGTCCAGGAGGGCTGCTCCGGGAACGACGACGGTTCCGAACAGCTCGTGGTCGGCGAGCCAGGGGGCCCGCTGGGGGTCGATCCGGCCGGTGAGGAGGTGCCCCTCGTCGGACGCGAGCGCGAGGCGTGCGCCGAGCCAGGGGTGTGCCGGTGCGCCGTCGAGCCCTGCGGTGCGGACGTCACCGGGGGCCGCCGGGGCGGTCAGCCAGTAGGGGCGGCGCTGGAAGGCGTACGGGGGCAGCGGGACGAGCCGGCCGTGCGAGAGGCCGGGCAGCCGGTCGCGGTCGATCGGCTGGCCGGTGACCTCAAGGTGGGCGAGGGCGGTGAGGAGCGTGTGGACCTCGCCCGTGGTCTCGCCGCGTCGCATGCTGGGCACGAAGCGCGCGTCCTCGAGCGTCTCGGCTCCCGTCGCGGTCAGGACGGCCTCGGGTCCGCATTCGAGGAAGCGGGCGATGCCGTGCCCGTGCAGGGTGCGCAGGGCGTCGCCGAACCGTACGGCTTCACGTGCCTGGCGTACCCAGTGGTCCGCGGAGCGGATGCCGGTGCCGGGCGGGGTGTCGGTGCCCGACCAGGTTCCCGTCAGGGCGTCCACCAGGGGGATGCGCGGTGCGTGGAACGCGCAGGTGGCCGCCACCGCGGCGAACTCCCCGAGCACCGGGTCCAGGTGGGCGCTGTGGAAGGCGTGCGAGACCTGGAGCCGGCGGGTGCGGCGGCCCTGTCGGGCGAAGTGCCGGGCGAGGGCGAGGACGGGGTCCCCGTCGCCGCTGAGCACGGTCTGTGACGGGGAGTTGAGGGCGGCGACGCAGACGCCGTCGAACCGGTCCAGTACCTCCAGGACCTCGTGCTCCGAGGCTTCGACGGAGACCATGGCGCCGTCGGTGCGGCAGGACTGCATCAGGCGGCCGCGAGCGACGACGAGGCGCGCCGCGTCCTCGAGTCCGAGCACGCCGGAGACGTGCGCGGCGGCGAGTTCTCCGACGGAGTGTCCGGCGACCGCGTTCGCGGTGACGCCCCAGGTCTCCCACAGGCGGTAGAGGGCCACTTCGAGGGCGAAGAGAGCGGGTTGCGCGAACTCCGTCTCGTCCAGCCGTTCCGCGTCGGCGCCGAGCACCATCGCGGCGAGGGAGCCGTTCAGGTGCTCGTCGACCGCCGCGCAGGCGGCGTCGAAGGCGGTGCGGTACGCCTCGAAGTGTGCGTACAGGCCGCGTCCCATCGCGGCGCGCTGGCTGCCCTGTCCGGTGAAGAGGACGCCGAGACCGCCCTTGACCGCCCGGTCCCGCAGGACGGCCGGATGGGAGGTGCCGAGGGCGAGGGCGCGCAGGGCTTCGGCGGTCTCGTGGATGTCGGGGGCGAGGACGGCGGCGCGGACGTCGAACCGGGTGCGCCGGGCGGCGGTCGCCGCGATGTCGGCGAGCGGTGTCGCCGGATGCTCGTCCAGCCAGGCGGCCCAGCGCTCCGCCTGTGCGCGGAGCGCGCCCTCGTCCTGTGCGCTGAGCAGTACGGGGACGGGGGCGGGGTTGCCGTGCTGCGCCGGGCCGGGTTCGGGCCAACCGGCGGGCACGTCGCAAGACGGCGGCTCGGGGGACGGCTCGGTCGGCGATGCGGTGGGCGGTGCTTCTTCCAGTACGACGTGGGCGTTGGTGCCGCCGATGCCGAAGGAGGAGATACCCGCCCGGCGCGGCCGGGCGATGTCCCGGGTCCAGGGCTGCGCCTCGGTCAGCAACTCCAGACCACTGCCCTCCCACGCGACGTGGGGACTGGGAACCCCGGCGTGCAAAGTCTTCGGCAGCATCTCGTTCTGCAACGCCAGCACCATCTTGATCACACCGGCCATACCCGCGGCCGCCTGCGTATGACCGATGTTCGACTTCACCGACCCCAACCACACCGGACGACCAGACGCCCGCCCCGGCCCGAACACCTCGGCCAACGCACCCGCCTCGATCGGATCACCCAAAGACGTACCCGTCCCGTGCGCCTCCACCGCGTCCACATCCGCCGGCACCAAACCCGCCGACGCCAACGCCTGCCGCACCACACGCTGCTGAGCCGGACCGTTCGGCGCCGTCAGACCATTGCTCGCACCGTCCTGGTTCACCGCCGAACCCCGCACCAACGCCACCACCGCACGCCCACCACGACGCGCGTCGGAAAGCCGCTCCAACACCAGAACACCCACGCCTTCGGAGAACGCGGTGCCATCGGCACCCGCACCGAACGCCTTGCAGCGCGCATCCGGGGCAAGCCCCCCATGCACACTGAACTCCTCGAACAGACCCGGCGTCGCCATCACCGACACACCCGCGACGATCGCCCGCTCCACCTCACCCGAACGAAGCGCCTGCACCGCCTGGTGCAAAGCCACCAACGACGAGGAACACGCCGTGTCCACCGTCACCGCCGGACCCTGCAAACCCAACGTGTACGACACCCGCCCCGACAGCACACTGGGCGAGATACCCGTCATGAGGTAGCCCTCGACGCCTTCGGTGCCGCTCTGCATCCCGTAGCCCGTGGGCATCGCTCCGACGTAGACGCCGGTGTCGGTGCCGCGCAGGGTGTGGGCGTCGATGCCCGCACGCTCGACGGCCTCCCAGACCGCCTCCAACAGCAACCGCTGCTGCGGATCCATCGCCAAGGCCTCACGCGGACTGATCCCGAAGAACGCGGCATCGAACCCACCCGCACCCTCCACGAACCCACCGGCCCGCGCATAATCACCGCCGCCGTCCACCACCTCCCAGCCACGGCCCCCCGGGAACCCCGAGATCGCGTCACCACCATCGGCCAGCAGACGCCAGAACCCCTCAGGACCCTCACCGGCCCCCGGGAAACGACAACTCATCCCCACGATCGCCAGCGGTTGCCGTCGGTCGTCGGCGCCTGTCTCCGTCGTGGGTGCGGCGGTGTCCGGGGCGTCGGTGGCGTCGGGCAGCGGGCATTCCTGCCGCATGCGTCGTGCCACGGCCCGGGGGGTCGGGTGGTCGAAGACCAGCGTCGAGGGCAGGCGCAGTCCGGTCGCCGTGTTGAGCCGGTTGCGCAGCTCCACGGAGAGCAGGGAGTCGAAGCCGAGGGACTTGAACGCCGCGTCGGGGGTGACCTCGTCCGGGCTCGGGTGTCCGAGCACGGCGGCGGCGTGCGCGCGGACCAGCCGCAGGGCGACCTCGTCCCGTTCCTCTTCGGGCGCTGCGGCCAGGAGTGCGGCGAGGGAGGGGGTGGCGTCGGCCGCCGGGGCGGCTCCGGTCGGCGCGGGGCGTCGAGGGTGGAGCGCTCCGGCGAGGCCGCGGAGGGCCGGGGGTATCGCTCCGACCGCGCTGCGCAGGGCGGTCGTGTCGAAGCGGGCGGGCACGGCCACGGCGTCGGGGAAGTCCCAGGCGGCGTCGAGGAGTGCGAGGGCCCGGTCGGTGTCGATCGGGAGGACGCCCGAGCGGGTGAACCGTGCGTGGTCCGTGTCGGTGAGTCCGCTGGTCAGGCCGCTCTCCTGCGCCCACAGACTCCACGCCAGCGACTGACCCGGCAACCCCATCGCACGACGACGCTGCGCCAAACCATCCAAGAACACGTTCGCCGCCGCATAGTTCGCCTGCCCCGCAGCCCCCAGCACACCCGACATCGACGAGAACAACACGAACGCGGAAAGATCCATCCCCCGCGTCAACTCATGCAGATGCCACGCCCCGTCCACCTTCGGACGCAACACCGCATCCAACCCCTCCACCGACAACGACTCCACCAAACCGTCATCCAGAACACCCGCCGCATGCACCACCGCACCCAACGGACGATCCACCACAACCGAAGCCAACAACCCCCTCACCGCACCACGATCGGCCACATCACACGCCACCACCCGAACCGACTCCGCACCCGCCGCCTCAAGCCCCGCCACCAAACCCGAAACCCCGCCAACCCCACCCCCACCACGCGACACCAACACCACATGACGCACCCCATGACGCACCACCAGATGACGCGCCACCAACCCACCCAACATCCCCGTACCACCCGTCACCAGAACGGCCTCCCGGGGGTCGAGGGCGGGTCCGGGCGTCGTCACGGCCGGCTCGGCAGCGACCAGGCGCGGGGCCAGGACGAGTCCGCCGCGTACGACGAGTTGCGGTTCGTCGGCGTAGGGGAGCGATGCGAGCGCGGGCCCGGCGGTGCCGGTGTCGTCGAGGTCGACCAGGGCGAAGCGTCCGGGGTGCTCGGTCTGCGCCGAGCGGAGGAGTCCCCAGACGGCCGCTCCCGGCAGGTCGTCGACGTCCGCTCCGGGTACGTCGGCGACGGCACCGCGGGTGAGGACCACGAGCCGGGAGGCGCCGAGGCGCGGGTCGGCGAGCCAGGATTGCAGCAGGCCGAGGGCCTGCCGGGTGCGCTGCCGCACCGCTTCGGGGACGGTGGTGGGATCCTCGTGGGCCGGGCGGTCGTACCGTACGAACACCAGGTCAGGTGCCTCGCCGCGGGCCGCGATGTGCTGCGCCAGGGCCGTCGGATCGGCGTACTGTTCGTAGCGTTCCAGCTGTGCGTGCAGGGCGTCGGGGCCGGATTCCGGCGTGTCCGCGGCCGTGTCGGGGGTGGGGCCGGTGAGGACCGCGCACCGGGCGGCGGGGGTGCCGGCGGTCGGCGTCGGGTTCCAGACGAGGTGGTGCAGACGTTCCACGCCGTCCTGCGGGGCGGTCGCCGCTCCGGCCGGTACCGGGCGCAGCACCAGGCGGCCGACCGATGCCACGGGCCGGCCGTGTCCGTCGGCCGCCTCGAGGGAGAAGTCTCCGTCGGGCAGTCGCGTGACGCGTACGCGCAGTGTCGTCGCGCCGGTCGAGTGGGCCGCGACCCGCTGCCACAGGAACGGCAGTCGGACGGCGTCCCCGCCGTCGCCGCCGAGCAGTCCCGCTGCCTGAAGTGCCGCGTCCATCAGGGCGGGGTGGAGACCAAACCCGGCGTCGCGGCTTCGGTCCGTCGCGGAGGTGTCGAGGTGTACCTCGGCGAAGACCTCGTCGTCCAGGCGCCAGGCCGCGCGGAGGCCCTGGAACGCCGGGCCGTAGCCGTAGCCGAGCCCGGCGGCTCGGGCGTAGTGGTCGTCGATGTCGAGGGGCTCGGCGCCTTCGGGCGGCCACACGGCCGTGGGGGCGGGGGGTGCGGGGACGCCGGTGGTCACGACGCCCGAGGCGTGGCGCGTCCATTGCGCGTCCTGCTTCCGGGAGAACACCTCGATGGTGCGGCCTTCCGAGCCGGTGGGCGCCCCGACACAGACCTGCAGGCTGGTCGGGGTGTCGTCGAGGGGCAGCGGTGTGTGCAGCGCCAACTCCTCGAGGACGTCGTTCCCGGTGCGTCCGGCGGCGTGCAGGACGAGTTCGAGGAAGCCGGTGCCGGGCAGCAGGACCGTGCCCGAGGCCCGGTGGTCGGCGAGCCAGGGGTGGCTGCGCAGGGACACCTCGCCGGTGAGGACGGTCTCGCCGGTGCCGGAGGACGTCACGGCCGCGGTGAGGAAGGGGTGTCCGAGGGTGTCCTGCCCCGTCGGGCGGGGGCCGGCGGCGGGGCGGGGCGGCAGCCAGTAGTTCTGGTGCCGGAAGGCGTAGGTGGGCAGCGGGACGGTCTTCGCCCCGTCGAACAGGGCCTGCCAGTCGATGGCGGCACCGTGGGCGTACGCCTCGGCGAGAGCCCGTACGAACTCTTCCGGGCCGCCCTGGTCGCGCCGCAGGGTGCGGACGGCCGCCGCCTGGGCGCCGGTGTCCTCCAGGGTCTCCAGGATCCCGACTGACAGGACGGGAAGCGGGGAGACTTCCAGGAAGCAGGTGTGGCCGTCGTCGAGGAGGGCGCGGGTGGCGTGGTGGAACCGAACGGTCTCGCGCAGGTTGCGGCTCCAATAGGCGGCGTCGAGTTCCTGTCCGTCGAGGCGGGTGCCGGTGACGGTCGAGTAGAACGGGATGTCGCCGCTCCGGGGCCGCAGGCCGTGGAGGGCCTCGGTGAGACGGGGCAGGAAGCGGTCCATGTGGGGGCTGTGCGAGGCGCAGCCGGCGGCCAGCTTGCCGCAGGGCACGTCCTCGTCGTCCAGGACCGTCAGCAGGTCCTCGACCGCGTCCGTGTCGCCGGCGATTACCACGGAGCGGGGCGAGTTCACGACGGCCACGGAGACGGCCAGGCCGAGTTCGGCGATCCGTTCCCGTACGGCGTCCTCGGGCAGGTCGACGAAGGCCATCTCGCCGCCGCCCGCCTCCTGGTGGAGGACCCGGCTGCGCAGGGCCACGATGCGGGTGCCCTCGGGGAGGGTGAGGATGCCGGCGACCACGGCGGCGGCCACTTCGCCCTGGCTGTGTCCGACGACGGCGTCCGGCCGCACGCCGAGCGAACGCCAAACGGCGGCGAGTGCGACGTACATGGTGAACAGGGCGGGCTGGGCCACGTCCATGCGGTCCAGCGGGTGCGTGTCCTGGGGCAGGTCTCCGCGCAGCAGCGCCTCCACCGACCATCCGGTCAGCGGTTCCAGGGCCGCGTCGCAGGCGCGCACCGTGTCCGCGAACACGGGTGAGCATGCGAGCAGGGTGGTGCCCATGCCGGTCCATTGGCTGCCCTGTCCGGGAAACACGAACACGGTGGCGCCGGTCTCGGGGGCGGTGCCGGTCACCGCGCGGGGGGCGGGTTCGTTCCGCGCCAGGGCGGTGAGAGCGGCGTGGAGCTCTTCGCGGTCCGACCCGAAGACCGCTCCTCGGTGCGTCAGGGCGGCGCGGGTGGTCGCCAGGGACAGGCCGAGGTCCGCCGGGTCGAGGTCCGGGTGGGTCCGCAGGTGGTCGGCGAGCTTCCGCGCCTGGGCGCGCATCGCGTCCTCGGTGTGTCCGGAGACGACCCAGGGGACTGCCGTGGTGTCGAGGGGGCGCGCGGGGCGGGCCTTCTCGGGGTCGGCGGGTTCGGGGTGGGGGGCTTCCTCGATGACGGCGTGGGCGTTGGTGCCGCCGATACCGAAGGAGGAGATACCCGCCCGGCGCGGCCGGGCGATGTCCCGGGTCCAGGGCTGCGCCTCGCTCAGCAACTCCAGACCACTGCCCTCCCACGCGACGTGGGGACTGGGAACCCCGGCGTGCAAAGTCTTCGGCAGCATCTCGTTCTGCAACGCCAGCACCATCTTGATCACACCGGCCATACCCGCGGCCGCCTGCGTATGACCGATGTTCGACTTCACCGACCCCAACCACACCGGACGACCAGACGCCCGCCCCGGCCCGAACACCTCGGCCAACGCACCCGCCTCGATCGGATCACCC
Source organism: Streptomyces subrutilus (assembly GCF_001746425.1). GTDB lineage: Bacteria > Actinomycetota > Actinomycetes > Streptomycetales > Streptomycetaceae > Streptomyces > Streptomyces subrutilus_A. The sequence goes on from NZ_MEHK01000001.1 coordinate 439,854, forward strand.
AAAGACGTACCCGTCCCGTGCGCCTCCACCGCGTCCACATCCGCCGGCACCAAACCCGCCGACGCCAACGCCTGCCGCACCACACGCTGCTGAGCCGGACCGTTCGGCGCCGTCAGACCATTGCTCGCACCGTCCTGGTTCACCGCCGAACCCCGCACCAACGCCACCACCGCACGCCCACCACGACGCGCGTCGGAGAGCCGCTCCAACACCAGAACACCCACGCCCTCGGAGAACGCGGTGCCATCGGCACCCGCACCGAACGCCTTGCAGCGCGCATCCGGGGCAAGCCCCCCATGCACACTGAACTCCTCGAACAGACCCGGCGTCGCCATCACCGACACACCCGCGACGATCGCCCGCTCCACCTCACCCGAACGAAGCGCCTGCACCGCCTGGTGCAAAGCCACCAACGACGAGGAACACGCCGTGTCCACCGTCACCGCCGGACCCTGCAAACCCAACGTGTACGACACCCGCCCCGACAGCACACTGGGCGAGATACCCGTCATCACATGGCCTTCGACACCCGCGCCGGACGCGTCGGTGTCGGTGCCGTAACCGGACGGCGAGGCGCCGATGTAGACGCCGGTGTCGGTGCCGCGCAGGGTGTGGGCGTCGATGCCCGCACGCTCGACGGCCTCCCAGACCGCCTCCAACAGCAGCCGCTGCTGCGGATCCATCGCCAGCGCCTCACGCGGACTGATCCCGAAGAACGCGGCATCGAACCCACCCGCACCCTCCACGAACCCACCGGCCCGCGCATAATCACCGCCGCCGTCCACCACCTCCCAGCCACGGCCCCCCGGGAACCCCGAGATCGCGTCACCACCATCGGCCAGCAGACGCCAGAACCCCTCAGGACCCTCACCGGCCCCCGGGAAACGACAACTCATCCCCACGATCGCCAGCGGCTCGCGTGCCGCGTCCGACACCTCGTCCAGGCGCCTGCGGGTGTCGCGGAGTTCCATGGTGACGCGCTTGAGGTAGTCGAGCAGCCTGGCCTGTTCGGCCGCGGACGGCGCAGGGGTGGACGGCGCAGGGGTGGACTGCGCCGTCGGCCCGTCGGTCGACTGCGTGCTCGGCGTTGCCGGGACATTGACGCCGGTCATCGGCCCATCCTCAAGTCGTTGTCGATGTAGTCGAAGAGCTCGTCGGCCGTGACGGCCTCGAGTCCGAGGTCCCGCTCCTCGGGAGCGCCGCTCGCGGCGGGCCCGCCGGGCGTCCCTTCCTGCCACGCTTCCAGCAGGGCGGTGAGCTGTCGGGTGACCTCCGTGCGCTCCGCGGGGTCGGGCACGGCCGCTGCCGGGTCGCCGACGGTCATCTCGGCGAGCAGCTCGTCCAGGCGGGCGCGGAACGAGGGGCCGGGCTCCTCGGGTGGCTGCGCCCGCGACGTCAGTAGCCCGCGGATGTGGCGGGCGGCGTCCTGGGGGGGCGGGTGGTCGAAGACCAGCGTGGCCGAGAGGCGCAGTCCGGTCGCCGTGTTGAGTCTGTTGCGCAGCTCGACCGCGATCAGTGAGTCGAAGCCGAGGGCCTTGAAGGCCGCCGTCGCCCGGATCTGGGCGGACTCGGCGGGCGAGAGGCCGAGTACGGCCCTGGCCTGGGACAGCACCACGTCGAGGACCATCTTGTCGCGCTCGGTGTCGGTGGCGGCCTGCGCGAGTCGGCGGGCCAGGTCCGGTTTGCCTCGGGTCGCCGACGACGGCGCCGAGGCCCGTGCGGCGGCTGCCCTGCGCAGGGGGACCGTCTCGGTCACGCCGCGCAGGACGGCGGGCAGCAGGCCGGCGTTGCGGCTTAGCAGGCGCAGGTCCCAGCGGGCCGGCAGGAGTACCGCCTCGGGTGACCGCATCGCGGCGTCCAGCAGGTCGAGTCCGTCTTCGGTGCGCAGGGGCGTGAGCCCCGCCGAGGTCATGCGGACCCGTTCCGTGTCGGTGAGTCCGCTGGTCAGGCCGCTCTCCTGCGCCCACAGACTCCACGCCAGCGACTGACCCGGCAACCCCATCGCACGACGACGCTGCGCCAAACCATCCAAGAACACGTTCGCCGCCGCATAGTTCGCCTGCCCCGCAGCCCCCAGCACACCCGACATCGACGAGAACAACACGAACGCGGAAAGATCCATCCCCGCGTCAACTCATGCAGATGCCACGCCCCGTCCACCTTCGGACGCAACACCGCATCCAACCCCTCCACCGACAACGACTCCACCAAACCGTCATCCAGAACACCCGCCGCATGCACCACCGCACCCAACGGACGATCCACCACAACCGAAGCCAACAACCCCCTCACCGCACCACGATCGGCCACATCACACGCCACCACCCGAACCGACTCCGCACCCGCCGCCTCAAGCCCCGCCACCAAACCCGAAACCCCGCCAACCCCACCCCCACCACGCGACACCAACACCACATGACGCACCCCATGACGCACCACCAGATGACGCGCCACCAACCCACCCAACATCCCCGTACCACCCGTCACCAGAACGGCCTCCCGGGGGTCGAGCGGTCGTGGGAGGGTGAGGACCACCTTGCCGATGTGTTTGGCCTGGCTCATGAAGCGGAAGGCGTCGGCCGCGCGGCGGATGTCCCACACGGTCAGGGGGTGGGGCCTCAGCACGCCGCTTTCGAACAGTTCGACGATGTCGGTGAGCATCTCCCGCATGCGGTCGGGTCCCGCCTCGGGCATGTCGAAGGCCCGGTAGGAGACTCCCGGGTGGCGCGCGGTCACCTCGTCGGCATCGCGGATGTCGGTCTTGCCCATCTCCAGGAAGCGGCCGCCGTCGGCCAGGAGCCGCAGGGACGTGTCGACGTACGGGCCCGTCAGGGAGTTCAGGACCACGTCGATCCGGCGGCCCGCCGCGCGCGGGATCTCCTCCTCGAAGGCCAGTGTCCGGGAGGAGGCGAGCCGGGTGGCGTCGAGACCGAACGCGCGCAGTGCTTCCCACTTGCCGGGGCCGGCGGTGCCGTAGACCTCCGCTCCCAGATGGCGCCCCAGTTGTACGGCGGCCATGCCCACTCCGCCTGCGGCCGCGTGCACGAGGAGCGTCTCGCCGGGCCGGATCCGCGCGAGGTCCACCAGGGCGTAGTAGGCCGTGAGGTAGGCGATGGGGACCGTGGCGGCCTGTGCGAAGGTCCAGTCGTCGGGGAAGCGCACCACCATCCGGTGATCGGTGACGGCGACGGGGCCGAAGGAGCCCTTGAACACGCCCATCACCCGGTCGCCCGGTGCCAGTCCGGTGACGCCCGGTCCGACCTCCGTGACGACGCCCGCTCCTTCGCTGCCCATGACCTGCTGGTCGGGCACCATCCCGAGGGCGAGGAGCACGTCGCGGAAGTTCACTCCCGCCGCCCGCACGCGGACGCGTACTTGTCCGTCGCCGAGCGGGGCCCCGGCTTCCGGGCACGCCTGCGGGGCGAGGCCGTCGAGGGTGTGGCCGGCGGCTTCCAGGCGCCATGGGGAGCCGTCGGCGGGCAGTACCAGGTCGTCCGTGGGCGACGCCGTCTTCAGCGTCGGCACGTACGGCGTGCCGGCCCGCAGCGCGAGTTGTTCCTCGGTCCCGGCCCAGGAGGCGAGGGCGTCCGCCGACTGCGTGGTGTCGTCGAGGTCGGCGAGGCCGAAGCGGCCGGGGTGTTCCGTCTGCACCGAGCGGATCAGGCCCCACACCGCGGCCGCCGCCGGATCGACGACGGTGTCCACGGGGCCGGTCTGGACGGCGTCGCGGGTGAGTACGACCAGGCGGGAGCCCTCGCACCAGTCGGTGGCCAGCCATTCCTGCACGACGCCCAGGACGTGGCCGACGGTCACCCGCACGGCGTCGCCGTCACCGCCCGCCGGGGCGGGGCACGGGACGAGAACTGTCGCCGGGGCGGCCGCCCCGCCGCGGACGGCGGCCGTCAGCGTGCCCAGGTCCGGGTGGACGACGTCGTCGCGGCCCGGCACGTTCGGCCGGAGCGGACCGGGGCCGACGAAGACGGCTTCCGGCCGGGCCCCGGTGTGGTCCGGGGCGTCGCCCGCGGTCCTCGCCACCCACTGCGTCCGGTAGAGGCCTTCGCCGGCGGGCGGGACCGCGGTGCCCAGGCTGTCCTGGGGCAGTGGCCGGGAGACGAGGGCGCGTACGGTCGCGACGTCGAGGCCATGCGGGTCGGACAGTCGTATCGACACGCCCTCGCCCTCCGGGGCGGGGGTGACGTGCACCCTGAGGTCGGCGGCTCCCACCGCGTGCAGGGCGACGCCCCGCCACGCGAACGGCAGCCTGATCTCGCCGTCGTCCTCGCTCCGGACGCCCGTCTCCGCGGCGTGCAGGGCCGCGTCGAACAGCGCCGGATGCAGCCCGTACGCCCCGGCCGCCTCCCGCTCCGCCCCGTCGAGGGATATCTCGGCGAAGGTCTCGTCACTACGCTGCCAGAGCGCGCGCAGGCCCTGGAACGCCGGGCCGTAGTGGTAGCCGCTCTCGGCGACCCGCTCGTAGAAGCCCGCGAGGTCGACGGCCCGCGCGTCCCGTGGGGGCCACTCCTCCCGCTCGCGGTCCGCGGCGGCCGTGCCTGCAGAGAGGAGTCCGTACGCGTGACGGGTCCAGCCGTCCTCGGCGGACCGGGCCTCGGGCTGGGAGTAGACCGTCACCTCGCGCCCGCCGTGCTCGTCGGGACCGCCGACGACCACGTGGACCCGCACACCGCCGTGGGCGGGCAGCGCCAGGGGCGCGTGCAGTGTCAGTTCCTCCAGGGCCGGGCAACCGACCCGGAGGCCGGCCTGGACCGCGAGTTCGACGAAGGCCGTGCCGGGCAGCAGCGGGGTGCCCGCGACCGCGTGGTCGGCGAGCCACGGGTGGCTGTCCAGGGAGATCCGCCCCGTCAGCAGGTGCCCGCCGGAACCGGGCAGGTCCGTCGAGGCGCTCAGCAGCGGATGGTCCGCCGTCCGGAGCCCCGCGGCGGTCACGTCCGCCGTCCCGTGTGCGTCGTACGCCTCGTACGGGTAGCGCGTGCGCTGGAAGGCGTACGTCGGGAGGGGCACGCGGCGGGCACCGGCGGGGAAGAGGCCCGGCCAGGCCACGGTCGCGCCTGCGACGTGCGCCTGCGCCACCGAGGTGAGGAACCGGGCCCGGCCGCCGTCGCCACGGCGGAGCGTGCCGATGACCGAAGCGGGGTGGTCCAGCGATTCGAGCGTCTCCTGGGCACCGACGGCGAGGACCGGGTGCGCCGAGACCTCCACGAAAAGCCGTGCGCCGTGCGCCGCCGCCGAGCCCATGGCCTGCTCGAACAGGACGGTCCGGCGGAGGTTCGCGTACCAGTACGCGGCGTCCAGCGTCTCCGTGGGGATCGCCTCCCCGGTCACCGAGGAGTACATGGGGATCGGGGCCGGCCGGGGGGTGATGCCTTCGAGCACCCCGACGACCTCGTCCCGCAGCCGAGCCATCCCCGGGGAGTGGGAGGCGTAGTCGACCGCGATCCGGCGGGCGCGCACGCCGTCGGCCTCGCAGCGGGCCGTCAGGGCGTCGAGCGAAGTCGTCGCCCCCGAGACGACGGTGGAGAACGGGCCGTTGACGGCCGCCACGGAGAGGTCGTCGAACGTGGCGACGAGCTCGCGCGCCGCCGCCTCCGAAAGTGCCAGGGAGACCATTCCGCCTTCGCCGGCCACCTGCCGCAGGGCGCGGCTGCGCAGGCACACGACGCGCGCGCCGTCCTCCAAGGAGAGCGCTCCGGCGACGACGGCCGCGGCTATCTCGCCCTGGCTGTGGCCCACGACTGCCGACGGCCGGATGCCGTGGGCCTGCCACAGGGCGGCGAGCGACACCATCATCGCGAAGCAGGCGGGCTGTACCACGTCCACCCGCTCCCACAGCTCGCCGGCGTCGGATGAGCTGACGACGTCCCGCAACGACCAGTCGACGTACGGCGCGAAGGCCTTCTCGCACTCGTCCATGCGGGCGGCGAACGCCCGTGAGGTTTCCAGCAGTTCCCGGCCCATGCCCGGCCACTGCGAGCCCTGGCCGGGGAAGACGAACACCGGGTCCCCGGCGTCGTCCGCCACGCCGCTGACCACGCCGGCGTCGGGGGCGCCGGCCGCCAGGGCGTCGAGACCGGTGAGGAACTCCTCCCAGCCGCTGCCGACCAGCACGGCCCGGTGGTCGAACAGGGCCCGGCCCGTGGCCAGCGACAGGCCCACGTCGGCGGGGGCCAGCGCGGGGTTCGCCCGTACGTGGGCGGCGAGACGCTCCGCCTGGCCGCGGAGCGCCTGGGCGCTGCGCGCGGACAGCGGCAAGGCGACGGCCTGCTCCGCCACGGGGGCTACCGCCAGGCTCTCTTCGCTCTGTCCCGCGCGGGGCTCGTCGTCGTGTCCGGGTGCCGGGGGTGCTTCTTCGAGGACGAGGTGGGCGTTGGTGCCGCCGATCCCGAAGGAGGAGACGCCGGCCCGGCGCGGGCCGGCACTCTCCCACGCGGTGAGTTCGGTGTTGACGTGGAAGAGCCGGGGATCGAGTCCCATCTCGGGGTTCGGGCGGGTGTAGTTGAGCGTCGGCACGAAGGTCCGGTGGTGCAGGCACAGGGCCGCCTTGATCAGGCCCGCGATCCCGGCGGTGGTGTCGGTGTGCCCGATGTTCGACTTCACCGACCCGACCACGCACGGCTCCTGGCGTGTGGTGCTCGCGAAGACCTCCTGGAGGGCCCGGATCTCCATCGGATCACCGATCGCGGTCGCGGTCCCGTGCGCCTCGACCAGCCCGATCGTGTCCGCAACCGTGCCGGCGGCGGCGTGCGCGGCGGCGATCACCCGCGCCTGACCGGTGATGCTCGGGGCCATGAACGCGACCTTGTCGGAACCGTCGTTGTTGATCGCGCTGCCCCGGATGACCGCGTAGACCGTGTCACCGGCGGCCAGCGCGTCGGAGAGACGACGCAGGACGATCACGCCGACGCCGTTGGAGAACCGTGCCGTCGCCTTCGCGTCGAAGGCCCGGCAGTGGCCGTCACGGAGACCACGAGCCCGTCTGGTGCAGGTAGCCGTGCTCCAGGGGGAAGGTGAGGGAGGACGCGCCGATCAGCGCGATGTCGGACTCGCCGCGCAGCAGGCTCTCACGGGCCAGATGAGCGGCGACCAGACCTGTTGAACACGCCGTCTGCACGGTCATCGCCGGACCGGTCAGGTCCAGCTTGTGAGCCACGCGCGTGGCGAGGTAATCGGGCTTCGTGCCGGTCATCGACCGGTAGAAGGCGGCCAGGTCTCCGGCGTCCATGCGGCCCCGCGCCTCCAGACCGGTTCCGCCGAAGACGGCGATGTCGCCGTCGAAGGCCGCCGGAACGATCCCGGCGTGCTCCAGCCCCTGCCACGCGCACTCCAGGAACAGCCGGTGCTGTGGATCGATCGTGGCCGCCTCCGCCGGGGAATAGCCGAAGAACGACGCGTCGAACAGATCGGCATCCTCCACCCAGCCCTTCGCGGGCACGTAGGCCGGATCGTCCAACAACTCCTGCGGCGCCCCCGCCGCCCGCAACTCCTCGGCGGAGAAACGGCGGATCGACTCCACCCCGCCCCGCAGGTTGTCCCAGAAGGCACCCACATCCGCCGCACCCGGCAGACGACAGGCCATGCCGATGATCGCGATCGGCTCATCCGCGACCGGCCGCGACACCGCGCGAACCGGGACGACACCCACGGCCGCGGTGCCGTGCGAGCGTCGTTCGAAGAAGGCGGCGAGCTTGTTGACCGTGGGATGACGGAAGATCTCCGCGAGCGGGAACTCCACCCCCAACTCCGCACAGATCAACTGATGAGCCCGCGTCGCCGTCATCGACGTCGCACCCAGCTCGAAGAAGCCCCGATCCGGATCCGGGCCCTCGCCGCCCAACAGACCACCCCACACCCGGGTCAAGACCTGCCGAACACCGACATCACCCGACACAACAGGTGTGGATGCAACTTCTGGGGCGGGCAGTCGGGTCAGCGCCAGGCGGTCGACCTTCCCGTTCGGCGTGTGCGGCAGCGCCGGCAACTCCGTGACGCGGCCCGGCCACATCACCGCCGGCAAGGACCGCTCCAGATGCTCCCGGATCCCCGCGATCGCGTCCCCGACTGTCGTGAACGGCACGTGGTAGAGGTGGACGTACGGGTCCCCCGGCACGTCCTCACGCACCACCGCCGCGCATTCCAGCACCGCCGGGTGCCCCGCCGCCACCGCCTCGATCTCACCGAGCTCGATCCGATGCCCGCGAATCTTCACCTGGTGATCGGTCCGACCGCAGTACTGCAGACTCCCGTCCGCCCGGTACCGCACCAGATCACCCGTCCGGTACATACGGCCACCCGACTCCACCGCCCACGGATCGGCGACGAACCGCTCCCCCGTCAGCTCCGCACGGTGCAGGTACCCACGAGCAACACCCCGGCCACCGATCCACAACTCCCCCCGCACACCCCGCGGCACCGGCCGCCCCGCACCATCGAGGACATGGAGGCAGTTGCCCGCCAGCGGGTCGCCGAGCGACACGTCGCCGGCCGTCACGTTCCAGGCCGAGGACCACACGGTGGTCTCCGTCGGGCCGTACATATTGGTGACCCTGCCCCCGCACAGGCCGAGCAGTTTCTCGGCCAGGGGGCGGTCGAGGGCCTCACCGCCGACGATCATGTGGTCCAGGCCGGAGAGCAGAGCCCGGCCGTCACTGTCGGCCAGGAGCATCCGAGCCAGTGACGGGGTGCACTGCAAGTGGGTCGGCGCGTACTTCCGGTTGTCGGCCCAGTCGGCGAGCGAACCGTCGGCGATCACCACCCGGTAGCCGCGGGTCAGCGTCCACAGCAGTTCGAGGGCGGAGATGTCGAAGGACGGGCTGGTGACGGCGAGCCAGGTGTCACCGGCCCCGCCTCCGACCCGTTCGTCGATCGCATCGCAGAAGTTGGCGAACTGGGCGTGCTCGATCATCACGCCCTTCGGGTTGCCGGTCGAGCCCGAGGTGTAGATGACGTAGGCCAGGTCGCGGGCGTTGGGGGCGGTGTCCGAGAGCGGGGCGTGCGTCGGGGCTCCGGCCTCGGGCACCGTGAACGGCACGATGTCCACGGTGGTGGTGTCGAGGGTGCCGGTCGTGTCGGGGCGGGTGATGACGGTCCGCAGACCGCTGTCGTCCAGGACGTGCTGGAGCCGGGCCGCCGGATACGCCGGGTCGAGCGGCACGTACGCACCACCGGCCTGCCACACCGCCAGCATCGCCACCACCGTCTCCGCCGACCGCGGCAGGTGAACACCCACCAGCACATCGCGGCCCACTCCCCCGGCCCGCAACCTCCCGGCCAGCGAAGCAGCCGCCTCCCACAGCTGCCGGTACGTCAGATCACGCCCCCGGTCGGTCAGCGCGACCGCGTCGGGAGTCCGGTCCGCCTGGGCCCGTATCCGGTCCAGAGCGGTGCTCACTCCCGCCGGAGTGGACGGCTGGAGCCGTGCACCACGGGTGTCCAGCCACTGCTTCTCCTCGGCTCCCAGGAGGTCGAGGTCGCTCACGGCACGGTCGGGATGCGCGACCGCCGCTGCCAGCAGCGTGCGGAAGTTCTCCGCCAGACGCTCGGCCGCGCCGCGGTCCAGCAGAGGCGACTGGAACTCCAGCTCACCCAGCAGCCCCCCGCCCTCACCGTCCACGACCAGCGTCATGCCCAGCTCGAACTTGGCGACGTTCTCCACACCGCCGTGGGTGCTGCACTCCGTAACTGGGGCCCACACATCCTGTGGCCAGGCGGGCTCGGGCAGGACCACGTAGTTGAAAGCGGCGCGGAAGAGGGGGTTCTCGTCGCCCGTGCGGTCCAGCGCGGCGGTACGGACGATCTCCGTCGGGGGGAGGCTCTGGTGCCGCATGAGGCCGACGATCCGGGGCTGCATGCTGGTCAGGAGGTCCTGGAACGCGGGTTGCCCCGTCAGGTCGCACCGCAGCGGAAGCGTGTTCGCCAGGAAGCCGACCACATCGGCCGTCTCACCCCGCCGGTTCGCCCACACCGTGCCCACAGCGAAGTCCCACTGACCGCTGTACCGCGCCAACACCACCACATACGCACTCAACAACACCGTGTACGGCGTCACCGACATTCGCGCGGCCAGCTCCTCCACACCCCGCCGCAACGACTCCGAAAGCGCGAACCCGACCGTGCCGTCACCCACCCCATCCGGGCCCTCGTCCCCCAACTCCGGGAACTCCAGACGCGGCACCCCCGCCAACTCACCCGCCACATACGCCACACCCTCGGCGAACCCGCCACCCGCCAGGCACTCCCGCTCCCACCGCGCGTAATCACCCAACTGCACACCGGCCACACCCGCCACCGGCTCCCGCCCCTGCGCGAACGCCTCACACGCCACGAAGAGATCACGGAAGAACACACCCGCCGACCAGCCATCGGTCACCGCATGGTGCATGGTCAGGCACAGGATCTGCTCGGTCGGGCGGACGTCGACCACGAGGAGGCGGAACAGCCGCGCGCCGATCAGCTCGAACGGCTCCCGTTCCTCCTGCCACAGCAGTTGGGCGGCCGTTTCGGTGTCCGGGGCGTCGACGAACCGCAGGGGCGCGTCGTCGGCGCTCTCGTCGACGAGCTGGACCAGTTCGCCGTCGCGCAGGTCGAGCCGCGTGCGCAGGGCCTCGTGCCGGTCCGCCACCCAGGCCAGGGCGCGCGCGAGCACCCCGGGGTCGACGGGCTGTGTGGTGCGCAGGGCCGCGCGGGTGTTGTAGCGGGCGGTCCCCGGGTGCAGTTGCTCGAGGAACCACAGGCGCCGCTGCCCGTCGGTGGCCGGGTGGACGGCGCGTTCCACCGACCGTTCCAGCACGGGCGGCGCCGTGGTAGCGGCGGCCTCGGCCTGCGCCCCGGCGTCCGACAGCACGCCGAGGAGGTGCTCCGCCACCGCCCTCGGTGTCGGGTGCTCGAAGGCCAGCGCGGACGGGAGCGGGACGCCCGTGAAGTCCTCTAGACGCTTGCGCAGCTCGGTGGCCATCATGGAGTCCAGGCCGCACTTCTGGAAGGAGAGGTCCATCGGGACGGTCTCCGCGGAGCCCAGCAGGGCCGTGGCCTCGTAGCGGACGAACTCCGCGAGCGCCTGGAACCGTTCGGCCTCGGGGACCGACCCGATCGGGGACACGGAGCCGGCGTTCCCTGGCCGCCCGTTCACCGCTCCCGGCGTCGGAACGCGGTCCCGCACGGGCGTGGGCGTCCGGCCGGCCTCGAGCCAGTAGGGGGCGCGCTGGAAGGCGTACGTCGGCAGGCCGGCGAGGGGCGTCTTCTCGCGGGGGTGGGTCTGGCGGAAGTCGATGCTCAGACCGGTGGTGTGGAGGTGGCCGACGGCCTGGGCGAGGGCCTCGTTCTGGTCAGGGGTCCTGCGGGGCTGCTGGGAGGCGATCCGGTGGATGCCGGGGCCGGGGTGGGAGGCGGCGAGGGTGGTGAGTGCGGGAGTGGGGCCGATCTCCAGGAACCGGCGGATGCCGTGGTCGACGAGCGTGGAGAGCGTCTGGTGGAAGCGGACGGTGTCGCGGGCCTGCCGCACCCAGTACCCGGGGGCGAGCATCGTGTCGCCGTGCCGGGACTCGGAGGTGACCCACAGGCCCGTGACGGTGGACACCAGCGGGGTGTGCGGGGCCCGGTAGTGCAGGCCGTCGAGGACGTCGCGGAAGGCGTCGAGCATGCCGTCCATGTGCGCGGAGTGGAAGGCGTGCGAGACGGTCAGGGAGCGGGTGCGCCGGCCCAGGCCTTCGAAGTGGCCGGCGACAGCGGCGACGGCGTCGGCGTCACCGCTGATCACCGTGGAGTGGGGGCCGTTCACGGCGGCGATGCCGACGTGGCCGTCCGGCGCGGTCACGTGCGGGAGCACCTCGTCCTCGCAGGCGTCCAGCTGGATCATGGCGCCGCCTGCCGGGCAGGCCTGCATGAGCCGGGCTCGCGCGGTGACGAGGCGGGCCGCGTCGGGAAGATCCAGGATGCCGGCGAGGTGTGCGGCCGTGATCTCGCCGAGGGAGTGGCCTGCCAGGGCGTCCGGCACGACGCCCCACGACTCCCACAGCCGGTGGAGGGCCGTCTGATACGCGAAGAGGGCGGGCTGCGCGTAGCGGGTCTCGTGGAGGAGGCGGGCCTCGGGTGATCCGTCCGGGGCGAAGAGGATCTCCTGGAGCGGGCGCGGCAGGTGGGGGTCGAGTGCGGCGGTCGCGGCCTCCAATGCCTCGGCGAAACGGGGGTGGGCGCGGGCTAGTTCGCGGCCCATGCCCGGTCGCTGGCTGCCCTGGCCGCTGAAGAGGAAGGCGGTGCCCGTGTCGACGGCGGTGTTGACCGTGGTGCCGGGAGGCGTGTGGCCGGCGGCCAGGATGTCGAGCTGTCGGACCAGGTCGCCGGTGCCGCGGGTGGTGACGGCCGCCCGGCGCGGGAAGTGGGTCCGGTGGTGCGCGGTGGTGGAGGCGAGGGAGGCGAGGGAGGTCGTGGGACGGGTCTCGAGCCAGCGCGCCCAGCGGCCGGCCTGTGCTCGCAGGGCGGCGTCGTCCCGACCGGACAGGAACACGGTGTGGGGCTCCACGCGTTCCGCGCCCCGCCTGGCCTCCGTGGCTCCGTCCGTGCCGTCGGTCCGTGTCGTCCCGCTGCCCGGGGTCGTGACCGTGGGCGGCGCCTCTTCCAGTACGACGTGGGCGTTGGTGCCGCTGAGGCCGAAGGAGGAGACGCCCGCCCGGCGCGGCCGGGCGGTATCCCGGGGCCAGGGCTGCGCCTCGGTCAGCAACTCCAGACCACTGCCCTCCCACACGACGTGCGGACTGGGCACCCCGGCGTGCAAGGTCTTCGGCAGCATCTCGTTCTGCAACGCCAGCACCATCTTGATCACACCGGCCATACCCGCGGCCGCCTGCGTATGACCGATGTTCGACTTCACCGACCCCAACCACACCGGACGACCAGACGCCCGCCCCGGCCCGAACACCTCGGCCAACGCACCCGCCTCGATCGGATCACCCAAAGACGTACCCGTCCCGTGCGCCTCCACCGCGTCCACATCCGCCGGCACCAAACCCGCCGACGCCAACGCTTCCTGGACGACACGCTGCTGAGCCGGACCGTTCGGCGCCGTGAGCCCCTGGCTGCGGCCGTCGTGGTTCACTGCCGAACCCCGGATCACGGCGAGGATGCCGTCTCCGTCCCGCTCGGCCTCCGACAGGCGCTTGAGTGCGAGGACCGCGGCGCCCTCCGCCCAGCCGGCGCCGTCCGCGTCCGCGGAAAAGCTCTTGCAGCGTCCGTCCGGGGCCATCCCCTTGAGCCGCGAGAACTCGACGAAGACGGCGGGCGTGCTCATGACCGTGACGCCGCCCGCCAGGGCCAGGTCGCACTCCCCGGCGCGCAGGGCCTGGACCGCCAGGTGGAGGGAGACCAGGGAGGACGCGCAGGCCGCGTCCACCGTCATGGCGGGACCCCGCAGGCCCAGGGTGTACGAGAGGCGGCCGGACAGCACGCTGACCGCGGTTCCCGTACCGACGTAGCCGTCCAGTGCGCCGAGGTCGACGCCCAGACCACCGTAGTCCGAGCCCATCGCTCCGAGGTACACGCCGGTGCGGCTCTCGCCGAGTTCGGCCGGACGGATGCCGGCCCGCTCCAGCGTCTCCCACGCCACTTCCAGGATCAGCCGCTGCTGCGGGTCCATCGACCGTGCCTCGCGCGGGGAGATGCCGAAGAACTCCGGGTCGAAGCCCTCGACGTCCTTCAGGAAGCCGCCCGCGCGGGCGGAGCTCTTGCCCACCGCGTCGGGGTCCGGGTCGTACAAGTCGAGAGCGGACCAGCGGTCCGGCAGCTCGCCTATCGCGTCCGCACCCGAGGCCAGCAGCCCCCAGAAGTCCTCCGGGGTGTCGATCCCCCCTGGCAGGCGGCATCCCATGGACACGATGGCGACGGGCTCGGTGCGGGCGGCGCGCTCGGCGGAGAGTGTCTCCTCCGCCTTCAGGAGCGCGCTCGCCGTGCGTCGCAGATAGGTCTCGAGCCTGTCGACATCGGACGAGGGCATGCGTTCACTCCCAACGGGTAGGGCGCTTGAAGACGGCGAGACAGGGTGATACCGCTCCACCTTGGGGCATCCGGCGGACGCGGGTCCGAGTCGTCGACCGCCTTCCCACCCGGTCTCGACCCGGCCCTGAGCGGCCGGTTCGGGCGTCGCCGTGCTGTCGGTGCTCCGGCCCGAAGGCTTCAGTGCCGGCGGCGGTCGCGTACCCCGACGAGAGTCGCGAGGTCGGCGGCGTGCGGCATCGGCGAGGGCCGAGGCGTGAGCAGCGAGCGGTCGCTCGGTGCGAACGGGGTCGCGTCGGCGCACCGGCCCTTCGCACCAAGTGCGGAACCTGTCGCTCGCCGGCGTCACCCGCCGTAGGACGGGTGCGTGCCGAGCCGGGCGCCGTGAACGCGACCTCCGAGGCCGGCGCGACGTACCGCTAGGACAGCGACGGCCGCCCTGTATCCGGCGGCTCGGCGGCAGCCGGATACAGGACGGCCTGGGGTGCGGGAATGTTCAGGCGTTCACGTGGTGGGGCTTACGGCCCCTCGGGGCGCGGCGTGATGCGTCGGCCTCGTCGTGGGCTGGAGACGCCGGAGCCACATGGAGGCCGTCAGCAGCAGGCCCGTGAACACCGTCAGGAGGAGAACAGAGACCCACATCTGTCGGCTCCCCGGCTGCAGCCATCCCGCCCAGACGGCCGCAGCCGCCCACAACGCGGTTCCGGCCAGGTAGAGGGAGCGGGCCCGGCGCAGCTGGCGTGCGGCCCGCAAGGAGGTGAGAGTTTCGCGCTTCGGTGCCATGCCCACCCGTGTACCCCGAAGTTCCGCGCGTCCACGGGTGAATGCGGGGGTGTTTGATCGACGCCCGGTTCCGGGCAGGTTCATGATTCCGTCGCGGCAGACCGCGACAGCCGGATCTCGGCGCGGGCGCCGTGGTGTCGCCGTACCGAGCGTACGACCCGACGGCCCCTGGCAGCCGTGCCGGGGGCCGCTTCGCCCGCTGATGCGGCCGGTCACACCTACGGCGCGCGAACGGGGCGGGACCTGCCGACGCCCTCCTCGACATCGGCAGGCCCCTGATCCGGGCTGAAGGCGTGGAACTGTCAGAAGGTCAAGGTCCACGAGTCGATGTAACCGGTGTCGCCGCTGTACACGTCGGTGACCCGCAGCTTCCAGGTGCCGCCGGCGGCCGCGCCGGAGGCGTCGACGGTGTAGGTGGTGAGGACGTTGGCCGCGCTGTCGCCGGAGCCGGCGGCTTTCAGCTGGGTGGAGCCGCCGTTCGGGGCGACGAGCTCGATGCGCAGGTCACCGCGGTAGGGGTGCTTGATGTCGACGGCGACCTTGAGGGAGGTCGGGGCGTTGCCGCTGATGCCCGTCACCGCGAGGGAGGACGTGACCGGGGTGTTGGTGTCCGGGACGGTCACGTTGGCGGTGTTGGTGAACACCTTGCCCGTGGGCGGCTGCGGGTTCGTGCCGTCGGACGCGCCCAGCGTACGGGCCGCGTCGGCCAGCCCCGCGCCGCAGCCGCCGGAGCAGCTGCCGGGCAGGGTACGGGCGTTGGTCTTGATCGCGGACTCGATCTGGGCGGGCGTCATCGACGGGCTCGCCTGGTTCATCAGCGCGGCGAGGCCGGCGATGTGCGGGGCGGCCATGCTGGTGCCCTGGTACGCCGCGTACGTCTCGTTACCGAGACTGCGGATGCCGGTGTTGAGCGTGGACCAGATGCCGTTGGCGGAGCCGAGGGCGGTCTCGCCGCCCGGGGCGGTGACGTCGACGACGGCGCCGTAGTTGGAGTAGGCGGCGCGGTTGCCCTGACGGTCGGAGGCGGCGACGGTGATGACGTTGTTGCAGTTGGCCGGCTGGAAGTCGGCCGCGTTGACGTTGTCGTTGCCTGCTGCCACCACGACGGTGGTGCCCCGGCCTACGGCGCCGTTGATGGCGTTTTGGGTGGCGGGACTGCAGGCGCCGCCGCCGCCGAGGCTCATGTTGATGACGTCGGCCGGGCTCGGGTTGGCGGGCACGCCCTGGACGGTCCCGCCGGAGGCCCAGGTGATGGCGTTGATGATGTCGGCGTCGGTGCCGCCGCACCACCCGAGTACGCGAACGGGCTGGAGGGTCGCGTGGTGCGCGATGCCGGCGATGCCCTTGCCGTTGCCGGTGGTGGCGGCGATGGTGCCGGCGACGTGGGTACCGTGCCAGGAGTTGTTGGTGTCGCGATCGGGGACCGGCCGGCCGAAGCGGTCGACGCCGCAGTCGCCCTTGTTCATCCAGTCGCCGGTGTCGGCGGGATTGCCGTCCGGGCCGTCGCCGTCGCGGGACATCCGGGTGTCGGAGATGAAGTCGTATCCCGCGATCACGTTGGCGGCGAGGTCGGAGTGGGCGACGTAACCGGTGTCGATGACGGCGACCTTGACACCTGCGCCGGTCGCCTTGTCCCAGGCGCCGGGGACGTTCATGCCGGCGGCGGCCTCGAAGAGGTCCCACTGGCGGGCGTAGTCGGTGTCGTTCGGCTCGACGGCCGTGGCGTACACGCGGCGGTCCGGGACGACGTACTCGACGTCCGGGTCGGCGCGGAAGGCGGCCATGACGTCGGCCGCCTCCTCCTTGCCGAGCTCCGCACCGAGGCCGACCAGCGCGGCTCCGGTGCCGAGGCGTCGCTCGAAGGCGAGGCTCTCGCCGGCCTTCTTGCCCTTGTCCTTGGCATCCTTGGCGGCGGCGTCGTTGGACTCGGCCTCCGTGGTCTTGGACTTGTAGCCGACGATCAGGCGCTCAACGGGCCCGTCGCTCGCCTGCGCCACGGCGCCCGGCTGCGGTGCGGGAAGGGGCGCACCCGCTGCCGGGGCGCTTCCCTCGACGGCGCCCGCCGTCCCCGGCACGACCGCCAGCACGGTGGCGGCCAGACCGGCGGCGAGCGCCGTCCCGAGTATCTTCCGTGCGGGCAACGCAGTTCTCTGGTGCATCGATGCTCCTTGTCCAGGCATGCCGTCCCCGTGGCCGGAGGTGGCCACCGTGGGGTTGGACGGCAGTCCGCCGCGCGATGCTGAAGGCTGAACAGCCGCGGCGGGGATGGAGACAAGGATTGGGGCTCCAGCAACGTCCTGTACATCACTGTGCACTTCCGGTTCCGGACAATGTCCTGTTCAGGAGGGATCGGAAGGATGAAAGGCAACAGAAGCCGCATCTTCCGCGAAACGGCCCATTCCTCCACGCCGATCACGGAACCTTGACGGTCGCCAGAGCCCCATCTACAGTCCCCACCCGACGTCCCCACCGTCGGCGTAGGAGGTACACGTGTTCCTGCTGGAGCCCGTCGGTCTCGGCCGGCTCGAAAACGACGCCTACCTCGCCCTGCTCGACCTGAAGCGGGCCACGGCGGAAGAGCTCGCGGGGAACGCGGGGTGCTCTCCCGCGGAACTGCGCCCCGCGCTCCGCCGTCTCCTCGACCACGGTCTCGTCCAGCAGATCGGCTTCACCCCGGCGCTCTACGCCCTCGTCGCACCGGACGAGGCGCTCCCCTCGCTGATCAGCCGGCGGCGCGGCGATCTCGCCCAGATGCAGATGCGCATCGAGGAGTTGGCCGACCGCCTGCGTGCGCGGCCCGCGCGCGGGGGGACACCCGTCGTCGAGCTGGTGGAGGGTGAGGACGCCGTACTGGCCGCGGTGTCCCGGCTCCAGCTCGAGGCACGCGAGGAGATCATCGCGGTCGACGCGCCGCCGTACATCGGCGGCCAGAGCAACCCGAACGACCTCGAACTGAGTCGGCTCGCGGACGGCGTCGCCTACCGGTTCGTCTACGCTCGTGAGGCACTGGCTTCGCCCGAGCACATCGCGGCCATGCGCCGCTGCACCGAGGCGGGCGAACGGGCCCGGATCCTGCCGGATGTCACCCTGAAGATGTTCGTCGTCGACCGGACCACCGCCTTGCTGCCCGTCTCCTACACCGACCAGGACCCCGGCGTCCGGCTGCTGGTGCACGAGTCCGCACTCGTCGACGTCCTCGTCTGCTGCTTCGAGAGCCTGTGGGCACGCGCCACGCCCTTCGACAGCGCCGGCGCGGAGTGCGGCCCGTCCGCCAAGGACCGTGAGCTGCTGGCACTGATGGCCTCGGGCATGAAGGACCGCACCATCGCCCGCTCCCTCGGCGTGACCGAGCGGACGGTGGGGCGCAGACTCACCGAGCTGATGGCCGGACTGGGCGCGGAGACACGCTTCCAGGCCGGTGTCCAGGCGGCCCGCGCAGGATGGCTCTGATCCGTTCGGCAGGCGTGCGAGGGCCACCTGCGACGTAAATGCGGCGCAGCGCGGCACCCGCGTGCGCCGAAACGGGACTTTCGCCTGCACACCCGGGACGTTCGTTCCGCGCCGTCCTCGGCGCCGGAGTTCCCGCGGTCGTGCAGCCCGGCCCTCGTGATCCTGCCGTAGCCGGCCACCGAATCGTCGCTTTTTCCGAAGAACATCCGGTTTGATTGTGATTCATGCGGTCAGTAGATCTGTGCCCTGCGCGGATCGGCATCTCGCCTGTCCCGGCCGGTGACCGTCCCGTCCCTACGACAGAACAGATGAGGGCCCATGCCTTCCCGCCCCGCAGACACCGGCGTGCAGCAACCGCTGCGCAAGGTTCTCACCACGCGCCTGCTGTACTTCTTCATCCTCGGCGACGTCCTCGGCGCGGGCGTGTACGTACTGATCGGGGAGGTGGCCGGCAAGTCGGGCGGCGCCGTGTGGGTTCCCCTCACGGTCGCACTGCTTCTGGCGCTGCTGACCGCGGCTTCGTACGCCGAGCTGGCCACGAGGTACCCGAGGGCCGGCGGCGCCTCGTACTACGCCACGCGCGCCTACGGCCCCGCCGTGGGATTCTTCACCGGGTACTGCATGCTGGCCGCGGGGATCGTGTCGGTCGCGGCACTCGCCCGCGGTTTCGCCGGCGACTACCTCACCGCTCTCGTCTCGCTGCCGGTGGTGCTCGTCGCCGTGGTCTTCCTCGTCCTGCTGGCGCTCCTGAACGCGCGCGGCATCCGCGAGTCCACCCGGCTGAACACGCTCGCCACCCTGGTGGAAACGGGCGGCCTGCTGCTCATCGTGGGACTCGGCGCGTGGGTCGTCGTCCGGGGCGACGGCGATGTGGGCAGGCTGACGCAGCTCGGGACGCAATCCGCGTCACCCGCGGCGGCCGTCCTGGCCGGAGCGGTGCTCGCCTACTACTCGTTCGTGGGCTTCGAGACGTCCGTGAACGTCGCCGAGGAAACCCTCGACCCGGCGCGATCCTACCCGCGGGCGCTGTTCGGAGCGCTGGCCACCGCAGGGGTCATGTACGCGGCCGTCGGCGCGGCGGCCTCCGCCGCCGTGCCCACCGGCACCTTGGCCGAGTCCGACGGCCCTCTGCTGGAGGTCGTCCGGGCGGCCGGAGCGGTACCACCACGACTGTTCGCGTTCATCGCGCTGGTCGCAGTGGCCAACGGGGCCCTCCTGACCGGCATCATGAGCTCCCGCCTGGCGTACGGGATGGCCAGGGAGGGGTTCCTGCCCGCCTTCCTCACCCGTGTCCTGCCGACCCGGCGCACCCCCTGGGCCGCGATCGCCACGACGACCGCCGTGTCCGCGCTGCTCGCCGCAACCGGCGAGATCGGCGTGCTGGCGGGCACCCTGGTGCTGCTCCTGCTGGTGGTCTTCTTCACCGTGAACACCGCGGTCATCGTCCTGCGCCGTGATCGGTCCGCCCCCGCCGCCCACTTCCGCGCACCCACGGTCGTACCCGTACTCGGCGCCCTCTCGTGCATCGCCCTGGCGACGCAGGTCGAGGCCAGGGTCTGGACACGAGGCCTGGTCCTGATGGGCGCGGGCGCCGCCCTCGGCCTCCTCTTGCTGGCGCAGCGGCGACGTCGGCAGCCGACGACCGACGCAGCACCCTTGCCGGACGGCCGCTGAGCAGCGAACGCGTCGGCGGCACCGCAGGGCCACGAAAGAACATGGCGTCCCTGCCCATGACCGAGCCGGCGGGCAGCCACCGCGGGTTCGGTGAGTACGGCAGCTACTCGGCTGCGGAGATCGGGCACCGGCTCGTCGAGCCGGGCCCGGGCCGAGGGGCCGGCAGCAGGTGCACGGTGGTGGTGACGGCAATCCGCGACGGGAGTGAACCAGCGGCAGCGCCGGCAACCTCGTTCAGCCGATGGGGACGACGCGGGCCCAGGCGGGCGGAGCGCCAGGGACATAGTCCGGATCTTCCTCGTTCACGGTGCGGGCAGGACGTGGGAAGAGCCCGACGACCGTGCGGCAGGACGGCTGCTCGGAGGGCCAGGGCGTCTGTCCGTCCGTCAGGGCGACGATCACGTCCGGGCGGGGGCGGGAGCGGAGCGCACGGGCGAAGCCGGACCGCAGGTCCGTACCGCCACCGCCGATCAGTTCGAGGTTCTCGGCCCGGCACAGCGGGACGGCGACGCCGGCCGCCGCATCGCAGGAGATCACCGAAACCAGGTCGCGCCGCCCGCCCACCGCCCGTGAGATGGCCGCCACCTCCAGCAGCGCGCCGCCCAGCTCGGCGTCGCTCACCGACCCGGAGGTGTCGATCACGACGCAGACCCGGGGCGGCATCCGGCGCAGGCTCGGCAGCACGACGCCGGGGACGCCGGCGGAGCGGCGGGACGGACGACGGTAGCTGTGGTCCTCGCCCGGCCCCGGCGCGCCCACGGCCGCGCGGAGCGCAGCGCCGAGCAACTGCCGCCAGGGTTGCGGAGGGTGGAACGCCTCGTCCGCCCAGCGCCGCCACCCCTCCGGAGCGTCCCCGGGCCGGCCGGTGATCGCCTCGGCCACCCGGAAGCGCACCGCGTCGCGCTGCTGCCGGCTCAGGCCGTGCGCTCCTTCGGGCCCCAGCTCCCAGGGCCGCGCGTGCCCGTCGGCGCCGCTGCCGCAGTCCAGCCAGGCCAGCCGTGGGGTGCGGCCCGCCATCGAGAACCGCCGCAGGTACTCCTCCATCAGCAGCCCGTCGGGCAGGCCCAGCATCGCCGGAAGCACCGCCCCCGCCGGCTTCGGCAGGCCATCGCCGTAGATGTCGTCGTTGATCTCGAAGTCGGCCGCGACGTTCTGCCGAAGCCGCTGTCCCGGCCCTTGTTCCCCGTGCTCGCGGGCGTACTGCGCGCCGCGTTCGTGGTGGTCCCGCAGCAGGTGGGAAACCTCGTGCACCCAGACGCCAGCCAACTCCTCCAATGGAGTGCGCGACACGAAGGACGGGGAGACGTAGCAGCGCCAGTAGGCGTCCACCGCCATGGTCGGCACCGACCGGTCCTCCACCACGTGCAGCGCGAAGAGCGCGCCGGCGAGATACGGCCGGACGGCGACCGCGTACAGCCGCGCCGCCAGCAACTTGTCCATGTCCAGCGGGACCACGGGGCCCGGCGGTGCCCCGGGAGCCGCGGCTCGCACCGGCCGCGGCGGCGGGGGCGGGGACATCGGGCGCGGCAGCGGGCGCGGCCGCGGCTGCTTCGCGGCCCCGCTCATCGGCGCCCACCCGCCGCGCTCTTGGCGCCGGCGGCCGCCGCGGTACGGGCCACCGAGTCCTCCGCCCGCCGGGCGAGGCCGACCACCGCGGCGAGGCGCTCCACCGTCTCCGGGACCTCCCAGCCGTCGCGACGCAGCGCGGCCAGCGCCTTCGCCGGGGCGACCAGCAGGTCCGGCGCGCCGGTCTCCCACGCCCTGACCAGCACCGCCCAGCCCGCCTCCCAGCGCTCCCGCTCCGGGCGCGCCCCGACGGCGGCGACCACCGCTTCCAAAGTGGCCTGGCGCAGGTCGCCGCGCTCGGGCAGTTCGGCTGAGGCCGGGTCGGCGAGCAGCGAGTCGGGGTCGGGCAGCTCCATGCGGTCGATGTGGGCGAGCAGTTCCAGGCCGGGCCCGTCCCCGACCGCACCTCGGACCAGCGTCGCCAGCACGTCGCGGGATACGGAAGCCGCCGTGCCGAAGGCGAGCAGGGTCATCGCGGCCTCCCAGCTGCGGGGCGAGGGCCAGGCGCCGCCGCGCCGCGTCTCGGTGGTCGGCAGCCGGTGGATCAGCGTCGGCCGGGCGTTCAGGAAGCCGCAGACCGCGCGGCGGGCGAACGCCACCGCATCCGGCAGTCCCGCAGGGTCGAGCCGGGGCAGTTCCGCGCGCGGCCAGACGCCGCCGAGGCCGCGCACCACCACGTCCCGGTCGTGCACCCAGTACAGGTGCACGAACCGGTTCGCCAGCGGCGGGCTGAGCTCCCAGCCGTCCGCGGCCGACGCACGCGGATTGGCCGCGGCCACGATCCGTACGCCGGGCGGCAGTTGCAGCGCGCCGACCTTCCGCTCCAGGACGACCCGTAGCAGTGCGGCCTGGACGGCGGGGGTGGCGGTGGACAGTTCGTCGAGGAAGAGCAGCCCCCGCCCGGCGCGCGCCAGCTCCACGGCCCACTGCGGCGGGGCCATGGGCACGCCGTTCGCTGCCGGGTCCTCGCCCACGATGGGCAGACCGGAGAAATCGGTCGGCTCGTGGACGCTGGCGATCACCGTCGTCAGCGGCAGATCGAGGGAGGTGGCGAGCTGGGTCAGCGCGGCCGTCTTGCCGATGCCGGGCTCACCCCAGAGCAGCACGGGCAGGTCGGCGGCGACAGCCAGGGTGAGCGCCTCCAACTGCTCGTCGGGGCGCGGCTCGGTCGTGGTCGTCCGCAGGAGGGTCAGGAGGTTTTCGGCGAGGGAGAGTTGCGGGCGGCCGGCCGGCAGCGGCACGGGCGCGGGCATGGAGGGGACGGTGGTCGAGGTCATGGGCATCACCTGGGTGTGTTCGGGGACGGGAGCCGTCCTGGATGTCGTCGTCATCGGCGCACGACGGCGTGGACGCCGTACGTGCGGTACGTGCGGCAATTGCAGAGGGCGCGTTTGCTTGCCGGGTCAGGCCCGGCCCGGTCGGTTGCCGGTGTGGGTCGGGTACGGGGCGGTCGGGCGAGGTCGTGCCGCCGCCCGGGCGCACGGATCCGGGCGCCGCGGACCTTCAGCTCTGCTGACCCGTCCGTGGCCGGGCGCGGATGCCCCGCTTGCGGCGCAACTCCCCTGGCAGACGGCGGTCGAGCCGTGGCCGGTAGCCCGTGCCCGCCGTCGCGGCCGCGGCGGGATGCACCGGTACCAGACCCGAGCGGAAGAGCCCGTGGTCGAGGCGGCCGACCACAGCCGCCTCGAGCGCTTCCCGCAGGGGTCCTGCGCGCAGGACGGCGCCGGGGCCGAGCAGCCCTTCGACCACGGCCAGGGCCCCGGTGACGTCGCCGTGGCCGAGCCGCTCCCGGACGGCGGGCAGCGCCTCGGGGCTGCGGTGCACGGTGTCGATCGCCCTCAGGCAGGGCAGTCCGGGACCTCCGAGCGCCATGAGCAGTTCCTCACGGGCCAGTTGGGTCGAATCGTGGTCGACCGCCGCCAGCGTCCCGTTGCGCAGCGCAATGCGGTGGACTTCCCCCTGGCACTCGACCCGATGCGGATCCGCGGGCCCGGGCGCCGAGTCGTCCGCCGGCCTTCCGGGGCCGGGCACCGCCAGCGGACCGGAGGCGGAGCCCGCGACTGCCGGCTGGCACAGTGCTGCCGCGACCAGCGGATGCAGCTGTTCGGCACGGAGCAGGCCGGCCCGCAGCAGCTCCAGGTCCGGAAGTCTGCGGGCAGCGGCCTCCGGAAGCAGCGGGAGCGCCGCGATCCGGTGCGGCGCCAGCGCCTCCCGTACCGGCCGGAGGACCGGGGCATGACTGTCGTCGGGGGCGACGAGTTCGAGCACGCGGTGGCGGCGCGCACCGAGCCGCACGGTGAGAGCACCGCGAGGACGGCCCTCGGCGCGCAGGAGCAGTTCCGCTTCGTGGGCCCAGTGGTCCGGCGGCCACGAGGGATCCCGCTCGGCGGGTCGGTCCAGTGCGTCCACGCCGCACCGCTGTGCCAGCTCGGCGCTGCGCGGGGCGTCCCAGAGGTGGCGGTGCAGGTCGAGACGGAAACGCCGGTCGGGGTGGGGGTGCGGATGGTGCTCCGGTGCGCCGTCGCGCGAGTCTTCCCAAAGCGTCAGCGACATCCGCTGGCCTGAGTCCGCCCAGGCGGGCGGCGTCCGCACGACGAGCTGCGGTGCCGCGGCGCCCGGGCCGCCGTAGCGGGCCAGCGAGAGGGTGAGACCGGGCCGGAGCCGCCCGTCGGGGGCGATCCGGGGCATGTTCCAGCGCAGCAGATCCGGCGCCAGTCGACGCAGATCGGCTCGGAGCCGGGTGGCGAGGTCGGTGCCGTGGCGGTCGCGCACGGCGCGCAGATCGAGATCGACATCAATCCGGGCGACGGCGCAGGCTCCGGCCCAGTCACCGGCCGCACGGCGTGCGGTCGCGTTCTCGATCATGGACGGTGGCACGGCGTAGTCGCGTACGCGCTGCCACATCAGAAGGTGGGCGGGAATCGGTTCCACGAAGTGAGCTGCCATCAGCACTCACCTTGCGTGGACGATTCCCCCAATCCGAAAGAGGGGAAGGTGTTCATCACCGGCATCATAGGCACCTCCTGGATGATCTGTCAGCCACAAACCGTGAGGCCTCAGCCTGTGCCGGCGCCGACAGGGTGGGCCTCAAGTCGCGGGCGGGTACAGGCCTTCGGGCTCGACCAGCGGCCGGGCCTACGAAGACGCGGCCCGTCGGTCGGGCAGATGCCAGCGGTACGGCGTGACGAGCGCGTCGATGCTGCCCGGCCCCCAGCTCCCGGGCGCGTACGGTTCCACCGCCGGCGGCGCGTCGAGCAGCGGGGCGGCGACTTCCCAGAGCCGTTCGACGCCGTCGGACCGCGTGAACAACGACTGGTTGCCGCGCATGGCCTCCAAGAGGAGGTGCTCGTACCCCTCCAGCGAGTTCTGCGCGGCGAACGAGGTGCTGTAGTCGAAGGCCATGTCGGCGTCGGCCAGTTGCATCGACGGTCCCGGCTCCTTCACCAGGAAGCGAGCGGTGATGGAGCCCGGATCGTCGAAGTCGATGACCAGTTCGTTGCTCCGGCCGTCAGCCGCGGCCCGCGTGTCCAGGGGGAACATCCGCAGGGCCGGCTCGCGCAGGCCGAGCGTCACTACGTGACGGCCCTCTGCCAGAGCCTTGCCCGTACGCAGTTGGAAGGGCACCCCCGCCCAGCGCCAGTTGTCGATCTCGACCCGCAGCGCCACGAACGTCTCCGTGTCCGATGCCGGATCCACGCCCTGCTCGTCGCGGTATCCGGTGTACTGGCCGCGGACGACGTGCGCGGGGTCCAGAGCGCGCATGCTGCGGAAGACCTTGACCTGCTCGTCGCGGAGCGCGTCCGCCTCCAGGGCGACCGGCGGTTCCATGGCGACGAACCCGAGCAGCTGGAACAGGTGGGTGACGACCATGTCGCGGAACGTGCCGGTGCCCTCGAAGAAGCGGGCGCGGCCCTGGATGTCGATGTGCTCGGGGACGTCGATCTGTACGTGGCTGATGTGCTCACGGTTCCACAGCGGCTCGAAGAGGCCGTTGGCGAAGCGGAGCGCCAAGACGTTGTCGACGGCCTCCTTCCCGAGGAAGTGGTCGATGCGGAACACCCGTGACTCGTCGAACACGCGGTGGATGGCGGCGTTGAGCTCGCGGGCGGACGCGAGGTCGGTGCCGAAGGGCTTCTCGACGATGACCCGGCCGTTCCCGGCGAGGCCCGTCGTGCCGAGCAGGTCGATCATCGAGGTGAACGCGACGGGCGGCACGGCGAGGTGGAAGAGGCGGCGCGGCTCTCCACCGAGGGCCGTCTCGGCTTCCCGCACCGCTGTCATCAGGGGGTCCGCTGCTCCCGTGTCGGCCGCGCCGAACGACAGGGCCGCTTCGAACGCCTCCCAGGCCGGTCCCTCGGGCCGCGAGCGCCCGAACCGCGCCACGGCCTGCTGCGCGTGGGTCCGGAATCCCTGATCGGTGAGGGCCTCCGCCGCGGGAGCGGTACCGACGATGCGGTAGCGCCGCGGCATCAGTCCCGCTCGGGCCAGGTGGAACAGCCCGGGCAGCAGCTTGCGCCGGGCCAGGTCGCCCGTAGCGCCGAACAGTACGATGACGTGGTCCGCCGGGGGCTCGGGTGACTGGGCAGGCTGGACCATCTGGCATCCTCACTCGTCCGCGCCTGAGCGCTGCACCGGCACGGCCGCGGGCCCTGTGCCGTGTCCGCCGTCGTGGCGCCGGCCGTGCGTCCTCCAGCCCACTCTGCGCGTCCCCGGCCGATCCGGCATCCGGGCCCGCCCGGGCCCGAGCCCCCGCCGGTCCGGACGGGCCCGGAGCGGGATCGGACCGTGAGCCCTGGCGGCAGTCGGGTCCCGGCCGCGCCGACCATGAGGCCGGGGCCGTGCCGACCAGCACGGGGCGGCCCTGGGCCCGCGGGCGTGGGTCGGCCTGCCGCCGGGCGGGGACACGACCACGAAGAAAACTGTTCTGAAGTGACGAAGCATCAAGTGGTCGCCGAGCACAGCGACCCGCGATCGGCATCCGTATTGACGACGGGCGCCCGACTTCCTTCGGAGAGTCAATCGCAGGAAGGGCTGTTCTCCGAGGTGACCTGGACGAGGCGCTGGGCCACGGCCCGGAGGTGCGTCAGGACCGTTTCGTCCGCGTCGAGGGTGTACGCGGCCGGGAGTGCGGCCAGGGTTTGGGCGATGCGGGCCAGGGAGTCGTCCGAAGCGTCGACCACGCAAGTGGTGGCGTCGGCGGGGCGTACACGGGTGCCCAGGCCGCAGGTGCGCGCGCGTACCTGCTCCGCGGGGGCCTGGACGGAGGCGACAGCCCGGTAGCGGGTGGGGGCCGAGGCGAGGCGGGCGGCCACGAAGTCCGCGGGAGCGTCGCCCTCCGGGAGGGGACGGGGCGGGACGCGGCGGCCCGTGGGCATGGGGCCTGTGATGCGGTCCAGGCGGAAGATGCGCCAGTCGTCGCGGTCGGTGTCGTGGGCCAGCAGATACCAGAGGTTCCCCGAGGCGACCAGGTGCTGGGGTTCGACTCGCCGGGAGGCCGCCGCTCCCGTCCGCGTGGCGTAGTCGAAGGTCAGCACCCCGTGGTCACGGCACGCCACCGCAAGGATGGCGAGGACCTCGGGGTCGGCGCGCGGGCCTGCGCTCTCCCAGGCGATTCCGGATGCGGCGGCCTGGAGCGCCGAGACCCGGCCGCGCAACCGGCGGGGCAGTACCTGCTCCAGTTTGGCCAAGCCCGTAGGGCGGTCTCCTCGATGCCGGCCAGACCGCCGGCCGCGGTGCGCAGGGCCACGGCGATGGCCACACCTTCGTCGTCGTCCAGCAGGAGCGGCGGCATGTCGGCGCCGGCGGCGAGCCGGTAGCCGCCGGCGTGGCCGCGGGCGCTGTCGACCGGATAGCCCAGGTCACGGAGCCGGTCGATGTCCCGGCGGACCGTGCGGACGGTCACCTCCAGCCGCTCGGCGAGGTCCGCGCCGGACCACTCCCGGCGGGTCTGGAGGAGCGACAGCAGTCGCAACGTCCTGCCTGTCATCTCGCTGGTCATGCCCTCCACTATGACCGCGTCAAAGGACAGGTCCTGTCCGGAAACGACCCTACGGTGGAACCGTTCAACCTCCACCAGACCAGGACAAACCGAAGACACCTCGTGAAGATCGCAGTTTCGGTACCGGCGGCGGCGCCCGCGCCCGCGCAGCCAGGCTCCTCGACGTCGGCCCGCTGGTCTGCGCACGCGGCATGGAGATGTACGCCCACATGCACTCGGCCATCGGCTTCGGCCTCGGCCATCGGTTCGGCGGTCACTTCGGCATCAAGGTGGTGCGCTGAGGGGGGGGGCAGGCGCCTGGCCAACGCGTCGCCGACCCAACGAGATCCGGCCGGCAGGCCGGCTCATCCGGGAGCGGAGATCCGTCCACGACGGGCGCCGATGTACCGGGGCCGCGCCATCACCATGGCGGGATCCACCTCAGGACCGGTGGCGACCGTGACGGCCCGGTTCACCGGTCGCCAGGAGGACGAGAGCCAGCCCGAGCGGCAACAGAAGCAGCAGCAGAATGGTCATGGCGTCACTCCTGCCCCCGCTCGGGCAGCTGATGCCCCCCGGTCGGCGGTCGTCATCCGCCTGGCTTTCCACCCAGGGACCGGGTCCAGCGCGGGTGACCGGCGCTGCGGTGCCGCGTTGTTCCTGCATGGACATGGACGATGAAGACTTCCTGGGCGTACTCCTGGACGCCTCCACCGACACCCGCTTGAAACTGCTCACCGGGGACGAGGCGCGAGCGGTCACGATGCTTCTCGGCGCCCTCGAAGAAGAGACCCGCTCCGAAGAGGTACGCCAGGCCGCCGGCGAAATGCGCTACCGCCTCGTTTGCCGCCTCGCCCAGCCGGCGGCTCGTGCCGGGGGTGCCCGGCAGGTCGGCCTGCCGGGGAGCAACCGGTGACGATGCCCCCGGCAGGGTCGTCCTGGTCGTGCGTGAGCGCGTACTGGTGCCCGCCCGCCCGAGTAGCGTCCGGAGGGGGCCGGGTCAGGCGCTCGTGTACTGGAGCGCTTCGTTGACCGCCGCGAACGGGGTGGGCTGCCCCATCAGCACGCAGAGCGTGTAGACGGCATCATCCACAGCCCGGCGCGCTTCCTGATCGTCCGGTGCCGCGCACAGGCGGACCCGGGCATCGAAGAACCGGGCCAGCGCCCTTTCGGCATCCTTACGGGTCGGCATGAGATAGGTCCCGGAGCGCCGGGGCTCGGTGTTCTGTCGGCGAGCGGCTTGTACCGAGTCGTCCAGTGCCCGGAGGACATCAGAGGGGAGGGGGGTACCGCGGGATCCGGCGACCATCGCCTTCGCCAGCTCGGTCACCGGCAAGCATGCTTGCGTGGCCGCGGCGGAAAGGACCTGCTCGGCCAAATGAGCGGAGCCCGGAACCGTCGCCATCAGCGTGCCCACCGCCCACGACGTGGCCGACTCGGGCAGCATCACCGCCTGCGGGGAAGGCTCCTGCTGCGAGCGGGCAGGGGGGAGAACATCGACGCTCATCAAGATCACACTCCTACGCACGGCGGCCCCGCGGCACGCTCCTGTGCACCGTGTGCCCGCTGATACGAGTGCAATGCACACCGGTTTCTCACGTCTTACGCACCTGGCGTTGCGAGGAAGCGGACCGCGGGGGTCCGGGACGTCGGCGAGCCCTCGGAACCAACCGCAGCGGAGGGGGTGATGATGACAGCCGTAGCGGCCCGGCCTTCCCCATGGGACCAGCTCAAGGGTCTACGGATGAGGTCCGACGCGGGGCCTGGCGACCGGCTCGGGGGGTGCGTAGAGCGGATACGTAGCCTCTGCGGGCTGGTCGAGGCCGGGGGCCGGTTGCGGCCTGTCCGAACGGTAGAGCAGCGCCAGCACGGACAGGACGGCGGTGAGGCCGGCCGTGAACAGGGCCGCACCGGTGGGCCAGGGAAGGAGGGCCCCTGCCGCGGCGGCCCAGAGTTCGAGTTCCGTCACGGTCGCCAGTACGTGCAACAGCGCGAGCCCGATTCCGGTCACGGTCGTGGCCGCCCATACCCCGCCACTGTCCCGCCTCGTCACCATCACGGACAGGCCCACGCACACGCCCGCCAGGCCCAAGAGGAACCATGCCGTCATACCGGCGTCGGCAAGGAGGCGGGAGGGGTGGCGCGGCAGGTACAGCAGCGCGGAGACGACCAGGGTCACCGCTACCAGCCACCGCAGACCCCGGTCGGGCGCACTGGCCGGCGCGGGGCCCCGCGCCACCTCTTGCGGCGGCGCGGCGATTGGCCTGTGCGATCCTCGTGAGCCCGGCGGCCGTTGCTGCTCCGCCGCCCCACGTGCCGGATCCGGGTCGGGCTCGGGTTCGGGTTCCGGCTCGGACTCCGGCTCCGGTTCGGACTCGGACTCCGGCTCCGGCTCGGGCTCCGGCTCCGGCTCCGGCTCGGGCTCCGGCTCGGTTGCCTGTCCCTGCCGAGCAGGAGGGTCAGAGTCAGGCCGAGGCTCCGACGGGGGTTGTGGCTGCGCTTCGACCTCTCGGGGGGCCGCGGGGGGTGATTCGTGCCGCGGTTGGTCCGCGGCGAGGAGTTCCGCGAGGGAGACGACGTCCTCGATGGGGCGGCGGACCGCGGCGGCCTGCAAGGCCTCGTTGGCCGCGTCGGGGACTTGTCCGGACCGCCAGCGCCTCACGAGGTCGGCCACCTCGTCCACGGACCGGTGCGTCACCGCCGATTCCAGCAGCGTCCGCAGACAGTCCCGTGATACCTCGACCCCATCGGCGGGCACCGACGGCGGGGCGGAATCGGCGGTGCGACCGGCGGGGGCGCGCCCGCCCCCGTTCGCAGCCTCGGACACGGCCTCGGCCCCCGCCTCAGGTATGACGTCGTCACTCATGGATCGCTCCGTCCGAACACACCGCGCCCACACACGAGCATGCTCGCGCGCGCTACAGCACGTGAATGATGTTCACTCCGTGCAACAGTGCCTCGGCCGAGGAGACGCCGCCATCCGGGCCACGCAAACGGGCCACCGCCCGCGGGTCAGCCCGCCTGTGCGCTGTCCTCTTCGCGGAACTCGAACAGGGCGAGCGCTCCCGTCAGCTCCAGCAGGCGGTGCAACTGATGGGGCACCGGCCCGGCCAGCACCAACCGCCGGGTATTACGCAGACGGATCAACACATTGAGGAAAGCGGAGTCGGCGAACAACACCCCGGCCACATCCACCACCAGCAGGCTGGCACCGGACGCCTCCCCATCACACGCATCGGCCAGCACCCCGACGGTGTCCTGGTCGAACTCACCCTTACAGGCGACCACGTACACACCGTCCGCCTCGGACCGAACCGTCACCGTCGGCGACTCCACAAACACCCTCCCGATCTGCTTCGCACCGGGTACTCACCCCGTGGCCCCTCGACCGTACGCGTGGGCGGCGGCCATGGACAGACCCGGCGGGTGTGACTGCGGGGACCTGCCGGGTCTGTACAGGACCGAAGAGACAGGGGAACGGGCCAGTCGAAACGGGCGATGGCCGGCGTGCGGAACCGGTGCCGGCGGTCGACGATGAACCGGTACTTCCATCCCGCCCGCGACTGTCTGGAGCCTCTCGTGCTGGAACGCAGCGTGTGCAAGGACTGCACCCAGATCACTTTCGCCCTCCCCGCCGACACCCCGCCCGGCCCGGTCAGCGTGGTCGGCGACTTCAACGACTGGCAGCCCGGCATCCACACCCTCGAACCCCGCAAGGACGGCAAGCGCACCGTCACCGTCGACCTGCCCCGAAAGACCAGCCACGCCTTCCGCTACCTGGCCGCGGGTGACTACTGGTTCAACGAGGAATCCGCCGACCACCAAGACGGGCCCAACAGCCGCATCCACACCTGAACCCCGCATCCCCCGCTCGTGGGTCGCGCGTCCGGCGGGAAGTGGTTCCACCGATGAGTTCACCGTCCTCGAACGGTCTACCCAGCGATACGACCCTTCTCGACGGGAGTGCCATGTCCACCATCCAGCCGGTGATCGTGACTGCCGACCATGACGTGCTGCTCGGCTTCTACACGAAACTGTTCGGGGCTGAGGAGATCTTCCGGGTACCGGCGGAAGGCCCGGCCTTTTATCTCGGATTGCGCATCGGTGACTCCGACCTCGGGCTGGTGGCCAAGGTGGACCTGGGGCCTGGGGCCGCGCCGCGCGTCCTGCTCAGCATCGGTGTCGACGACGTCGACGAGACACTCGGGAGGGTGGCGGCGCTGGGCGGCTCGGTCCGCGGCGGCCCCAACGACATGCCGTGGGGACAGCGCGTCGCCCACATCGAGGACCCCGACGGCAACCCGGTCAACCTCACTCAGCCGATCCCGGCCCGGTGACGCTGCATTCGTCGCCGCTCTCTCCGCACGCCGGCTGGCGCGTTGTCAGTTCCCCGATGCTGCCCGCCGGGGTGGCGAGGACGTCGGCGGACTCGGCCCGTACGCGAGTCGCGGGCGGCATCCCTCCCTCGGGATGCCGTCCGCGCGCCCTTTGAGCACGGTCAGCTCGCGGGCACCGTGTCCTCGAAGGCGGTGCCGGCCGACCGGTACGCCGCGATCTTGGCATTGACCTGGGCGGGTGTGAGCACCTGGTCCTTGACGTGGAGGACGTAGTCGACCTGCTGCTCGTACGCGCGGGGGGTCGTGGACGTCTGGCCGGCCAGGTCGATCAGCCATTGGTTGAAGTTGATCGACATGGGGCGTTCGGGGAGGTAGGAGGCGTCGTGGGTGCCGAAGGCCTGCCCGTCGACGTAGTACGTGATGGCGTTGTTGTCGATGGTGACGACGAGGTCGTGCCAGCCGGCGTAGCTCTGGCGGCTCTCGGTATGGGCGTTGACCGCCTGCCACGGCTCCGGGTTGTAGGTCTCCCAGGAGGTCGTGTAGAGGATGTTCGACGGCTCGCCCCAGCCGCCGTTGGGGAGGTACTCGAAGTCGTACTCGGCGTAGTCGTCGGCCATGGGGGCCTTGAGGTCGTTGATGGTGAAGAAGGTCTGGACGACGCGGTCCCCGTCGGGTCCGGACCTGGGGGCGTCGCTGAACTTGACGCGGGCCGCGTACGTGCCGTTCTTGAACTTGGTCGACTTGGTGAGGACCTCGGTGTGTTCGGTGCCCGGGGCCGTGCCGTTGGTGGAGGTCTCCAGGGTCATGACGGTGTTGCCGCCGCTGGTGGAGAAGGTGACGTTGGAGGGGTCCCAGGTGGCTCCGGGAACACCGGGGCCGCCCGGGTTGGAGCGTACCGACCAGCCGTTGGTGGAGATCTTCGGATCGGTGTGGGACGTGTACGTGAAGTCGTCCCAGAGCGAGCCGGAGCCGCCGGGCGGAGGCGTGGTGGGCGGCGGGGTGGTCGGCGGCTCGGTGGGGGTGTTGCCCGCGGGGGCGGTGCCCCAGACCAGGGTGCCGGCGCGGGTGGCGGTGACCTTGGCGGAGTCGGCGTAGCCCGTCTGGGCGGCGATGAAGGAGTAGTCGTCGCTCTGCCGCAGCGTCTGCCAGTTGGACTGGTGGAAGCGCAGCTGCATGTCGCCCGTGTCGGCGCCGGGGGCGAGGGAGCCGGCGCCCGCGGTGAAGCCGATCTCCAGGTACCGGTCGGCCGTGTCGGTGGGGTGGGCGAGGTTGCCGAAGGTGCCGGTGATGTTGGCACAGCCCTTGACCGCCCACGAGCAGGCGAAGCGGTAGGCGGCGCCGGGCGAGTCGGACTTGAAGTAGTAGCGGAGTTTGACCTCGCTCAACGGCAGTGCGGTGGTGCCGGTGTTCTTCACCTTGAACCAGGGTTCGCTCTGGTCGGCGGTGGGGCCGGTAGCGCTGGTGCGGTACTGCACGGACAGGCTGCTCGCCGCGCTGGCGGTGCCCGGCAGAGCGGCGAGGGCGGCGGCGCCGAGAGCCGTGGCGACGGCCGCCGCGGCGGCGGCCCGCAGACGGCTGCGGCGTACTCCGGCCGTCCGGTTCTCGTTGCCGGTCGGCCGGGTCGGGTCGGGTGAGCTGTTCGAGCTGTTCGAGCTGTTCACGGTAGGGTCCTCTCCGGGGAACGATGGGCGCGGTGTCATGCACAGGGCGCTGTACGGACGGGCGTCGCGGCGGTCGTCCGCGGCGCGGTCAGCGGATGGCGGCGGACGCCCAGGGCGTCCACTCGGGGGACGTGCCCGTGGAGCCGGGACGCGAAGTCGGCCCAGGGGGTGGCGCCGGTCCAGGCTCGGTCGGCGAGGACGCACAAGCGGGGGTAGGCCAGGCGGTCGAGGTCGGCGGCGTCGGGGGCGAACTCGGTCCAGATCTGCACCTGGGTGCCGAGGATCCGGCCGCGGCCGTCGGCGGGAGCCTGTGCTTCGGGGTCACCGCCGTGCACGGTGCGCAGGTCGACGACGGGGCCGGGCTGGGCGGTCGGCCCGTCGGGTAGGTCGTCCTGCGCGTAGTCGAGGTAGGTGGCCCGGTGGTGGGTGAGGACGACGTCGTGGCCGGGGCCAGCGGCAGCCCGGGCACGGGCGTGAGGAGGGTGCGCAGCAGGTCGGCAGCGCCCTCGGCTCCGGGGGTGGCGCGGACGGGGGCGGCGGGGTCCAGAGCGAAGTGGCCTGCCCGGGGGGTGTACCGGGTGGGCCGGGGCACGAGGGCCTGTTCGGGACGGTGTGCGGGCACGGTGCAGCCTTCCGGGGAGGGCCTCGCAGAGGCGGTGCGGTGGTGTCGGGCGTTTCCCGAACAGAGGGCGGCACACGGAGGAACGGGACAGACCAGCAAGCTGACCACTCACCCACTGGACAAGTGACCTGTCGATGAGGGAAGAAGCTGGCATAGACCAATACGACCGTCAACCCCCATGGATACAAAGCCCTTTGCGCGTTTTCTCGCGCGGAAGGTCATGAACAGCTCGTAATGTGGATCTGACCAGTACGGGATGGTGGTCAGAGTGGCCGAGGCTGGTGGGATGCAGCACGCGGGAGCGGAGCTGGAGAGGGGACGACGCGGATGCGTGAGAGAAGCCCGGGCACGGCCCGGTCGGCCGGGGCGGGCCCGGTACCGCCGGCACAGCCTGCCCTCGTACCCCGGTCCGGGGTCGGCGGATCCGGCGGGATCCGCCCCGGCGGCGTACTCAAACGCGAGCGGGTCCGAGACGCGGTGCTGGGGATGGTCGAGGAGCGCGGGGCCGGGGACGCGATTCCCTCCGAGCGGACCCTGTGCGTACAACTCGGGGTGTCCCGCCCGACGCTGCGGGCGGCCGTTGACGAGCTGGTCGCCGCCGGTGTTCTCATCCGCGAACACGGCCGGGGCGTGTTCGTCGCTCCGGAGAAGATCACCCAGGAACTGGTTCCCGGGCGCCACCCGCTCAGCGTGCCCCGCGCTTCCGGGGCCTGGGCCAGCCGACTGCTGGAGTTCACGACCGTACCGGCCGGCGCCCGGGTGGGCCGTAGGCTGAACCTCTCCCCCGCCGCGCAGATCGTCTACGTGGCCCGGCTGCGGCTGGTCGACGGCCACCCGATGGCCATCGAGCACCTGCACATCCCGGCCGCCCTGGTCCCCGGGCTCTCCTCGCGCGAGCTGGAGCACGGCGATCTCTACGAGCATTTGCGCACGCATCACGACGTGCACGTGAACGAGGCGACGCAGACCATCGAGCCCACCGTGGTGACCCGCGCGGAAGCCGAACTGCTGGACGTACCGGAGCTCTCGCCCGCCCTCCTCTTCGAACGGCTGACCACCGACACGGCGGGGCAGCCGGTGGAGTACGTCCACTCGCTCTACCGCGGCGACCGCTACCGCATCGTGTCCCGCCTGACGCTGCGCGCCGACACCGCACCCGCCGCACCGTCGGACGGCCACCATCCGGGCATCCCGCCGGGCGACTTCGTCCACGGCGACCCGGTGGCCGCCTCGACGCTGGGAGACGTGCAGGGGCGCCGCTGAGCACTCGCGCCGCCGTGAGAGATGAGTGGGGCGTGGATGTCGTGCGGCCGCGTGGGAGGATGAACGCATGAATGTGCGGCTGCCGTTCGGGGACGAGTTACGGGCCGAGCTGGGATCGCCGGGGCGCTCTCGCAGACTGGACAGCAGCCCTCGCTCGCGCGTGTGGCGCGTCGAGTTGCCAGAGGCGACGGTGGTGGTGAAGCAGATCGTCGACGGTCCTGATGCCGACGATCGATACGCCCGCGAGGTGGCCGCCCTGCGGCTCGCCGCCCGAGCCGAGGTTCCCGTGGTGCCCGCGCTGCTGGCCACCGATCCCGGCGAGCGGGTCCTGGTGCTGGAGCATCTGGATCACCGGCGCCCGGGGGGCGACTGGATCGTGGACTACGCAGCCGCGTTGGCACGGCTGCACGCCACCGCGCGCCCCGATGACGTGGGGACGCTTCCCCGGTGGCGTGGCCCGACCCAGGCCGATGTCGAGTCTTTCCTGCGGCTGGCCGGGGCTCTGGAGGTGCCTGTCACCTCGGGCGTGGCCGGCGAACTCGACGACCTCGTGCACCGGCTCGACCAGGCTGCCGGGCATGCCCTTCTCCACGGGGATCCCTGTCCCGGGAACGATCTCCACACCGCCACGGGGGTCAGATTCATCGACTTCGAACAGGCGTCACTGGGCAGCGGCTTGATGGAACTCGCCTACCTGCGCATCGGCTTCCCGACCTGCTGGTGTGTCACCTCAGCCTCGGAACCGCTGCTGGAACGGGCGGAGGGCGCATACCGCAGGGAGTGGCGCACCCTGACCGGCTCCGATGCCCAGGACGGGCTTGCCGACGCGTGCGCCGGCTGGCTGCTGCGCGGCGACGCGCTGGTCGAGCGGGCCCGCCGCGAAAGCACCGATCACCTGGCCAGGATTGCGCACCGGGACTGGACGTGGGGCACCGCGACCGCCCGCCAGCGGCTCGTCCACCGGCTCGGGGTCGTAGGCCGGATGACGGCCGACGACACCTCCCTCCAAGGCATCAGCACCCTCAGCACCGCAATGCGCCAACGCATGCTCGCCCGCTGGCCGGCCCTCCAGCCCGTCCCGGCGAAGCGGCCATAGAGGTCGGCTGCCACACCGTTCGCCCTCTTCGGGCGGTCTGCTCAGTGGCAGACGCCGCCGGGCGTGCGTAGCGCCCGGGGGTGGTGCCCACGGCTCGCTTGAAGTGCCGGGTGAAGTGGGACTGGTCGTGGAATCCCGCCTCGACCGCCACCTCGGCGGCCGGGCGGCCGTCGAGGAGCAGGCGGCGAGCCAGGGCGATCCGGCGCGCGACGAGGTACTGGTGCGGGGCGATGCCGAAGGCGGCGCTGAACGAGCGCACCAGATGGGCGGGATGGGCCTGCACCAGACCCGCCGCCTCCGGCAGGGTGATCCCCGCGACCACACGCTCGTCGAGGAGTTCGCGCAGGCTGCGCGCGATGCCGTTGCGGGTGCTGGAGCCCAGCGGCGCGGTGTGCCCGCCGGGGAGTTCGAGGCGTGGCTGGAGCAGCACGCGCAGCCGTTCGCCGATCAGGGCCAGCCGGCTCTCCGCCTCGAGTTCGTCGCCGGGCGAGGTCAGGACCCGGTGGAGCTGTCCGACGCGTCGGCGCAGGACCGGGTCGGCGAGGTCCGGGCCGTCCACGGCGGCGCCGATGAAGCGTTCGTCCAGCACCGTCGAGTCGAGGTAGACGACGCGCTTGCGGAACCCGTGCGAGGTGGCGGCGGAGCCGTTGTGCGGGACCTGGGGCGGGAGCAGGCTCACGGTGCCGCCCGGGGTGCCGCGCCGGTGGCGGTCCAGGTCGTAGCGGATTGCTCCGTCATCGACGATCAGCAGCGTCCACTCGTCGTGGACGTGCATGGGGTACGCGTGCGCGGTGAAGCGGGCGTGGAAGACCTCGACGACACCCGCGATCCGCGGGCGCCAGGCCGAGACTTCCTGCTGGAGCTGCACGCAAAGAACGTACAAGACGGCACGCGGCCGTGCCCGGCAGTCTCGGGTCATGAGCGACGAGACGAAGAACGAGAACGATGCGCGGGGCGACCGCGGCGGCGCGGACGTGCCCGTGCGCTTCGACACCAAGATCGCGGTGCTGTTGCGCGACGACCTGGAGACGTGGCAGCGGCTGAACGTCACCGCCTTCCTCGTCAGCGGGCTCGGAACCGCTCTCCCCGAGGTGGTCGGCGAGCCGTACCGGGACGCGGACGGCACCCCCTACCTGCCGATGTTCCGCCAGCCCGTTCTGGTCTTCGAGGGCGGGAAGGAAGCGGTGACGGCGGCGCACGAGCGGGCAGTACGGCGCGCACTGCCGACCGCGGTGTTCACCTCGGACCTGTTCGGCACGGGCCACGACCGCGCGAACAGGGCAGCGGTGGCCGCGGTGGGCAAGGACCAGCTCGACCTGGTCGGAATCGCCGTCCACGGGCCGCGCAACTCCGTGGACAAGGTCCTCAAGGGCGCCCGCATGCACAGGTGAGGGGTGCACCCCGTCCCGTGAACGCACGCACGTCATGCTGCGCAAGGGTGTACGGGTGGGCCCCGGCCCGGCGGGAACCACCCTGTCCACGCCACGGCGCCGAGGTCGCGGTGAAAGGGGCGCCCCCTACCGCCGGCCCGTCCCGGATGGCTACGACCTGGGCGTCACCCGGCTGCGCCGGGGAGGTGGTCCTGGCGTACGCACTCGATGAGGTAGTCGCCGGTGTGGGGGTCGATGGTGACCCCGTGCGCTTCGCTGTGGAAGCCGGGGAAGGCGCGGTCGAACGCCTCCAGTGCTCCGAGGTAGCGCAGGACCGGGCCACTGGGGGCGCCGAGTGCTTCTCCGGGCATCAGGACGGGGATCCCGGGCGGGGTCACGGTGACCATGGCGGCGGCCACCCTGCCGGCGGCTCGGGCGAGGGGAAGGCGTTCGGTACCGCCCCGGATGAGCTGCTGGTAGCAGCTCTGCGGGGGGACGACCGGTTCGGGCAAGTCCTGGAAGGCGGTGTCCAGCGCGTCGATCAGCTCGGCCCTGGTGAGGTGTTCGTGCATCTCCTGGCACAGTCCGCGCAAGGTCGTGCCGCTGTAGCGCTGCGGGTGGCGTTCGACCAGGTGGGGCAGTACCTGTCGGAGGGGAGCATCGGCGTCGTGGAGGGCTTTGAAGTCCATGAGGGCGTCCATCAAAGTGCCCCATTTCCCCTTGGTGATGCCCATGGAGAAGAGGACGAGCGTGGTGTAGGTGTCGGTCTTTTCCACCACGATGCCGCGCTGGGCCAGGTAGGCGGTGAGGACGCGGGCCGGGATCCCCCACGAGTCCGCCTCTCCGCGCGCGTTGACGCCCGGGCAGGTCAGCGTCACCTTGATGGGGTCCAGCAGGCACTGCCCCTTGGCCAGGCCGGGGAAGCCGTGCCAGTCCGCGTCGGGGTCGAGTTCCCAGCAGCGGGGATCGCCGGCGAGCAGCGCCGGGGAGGCGTCGGCGAAGGGAATGCGTGTCCCGTCGGCGGGGTCGGTGACGGTGTCGGGCTGCCACACTCCGAAGAACCACGGCAGCCGGTCGCCCGCGTCCGCGATGCGGCGCCCGGTTCGGACGACGGCCTGCCGGAAACGGACAGCCTCGGTGACCGCCTCGTTGACCAGCCACTCTCCCTGGGGGCCGTCCATCATCGCCGCGGCCACATCCAGCGAAGCGATGACCGGGTACAGGGCCGAGGTGGTGCCGTGCATCATGAACGCCTCGTTGAACCGGTGGTGCTCGACCGGCGCCCTGGGTGAGGACTTCACGTGCACCATGGCGCTCTGCGAGAGGGCGGCCAGCAGCTTGTGTGTGGACTGGGTGGCGAAGACGGTGGGGCGTTCGTCGCTCGGGAACGTGTCCGGGCCCACGGCCATGCCGTAGCGGCCCGCATAGAGGGGGTGGAAGCGGGCGTAGGCGAACCAGGCTTCGTCGAAGTGCAGTCGGGGCGTGCTGGGGGCCAGGGCTCGAGCGGTCTGGACGGTGTCGTAACACAGCCCGTCGTAGGTCGAATTGGTGATCACCGCGTACTGGGCGTGGGGGGATACGGCGCCTGGTGTCAGCGGGTGGGCGGCGATCCGGGCGGCCACTGCGGCGGGCAGGGTCTCACGGGCGGGCAGAGGGCCGGCGAGACCGTATCCGTTGCGGGTCGGGACGAGGTACACCGGGCGCGCACCGGAGATCACCAGCCCGTGCAGCACCGACTTGTGGCAGTTGCGGTCCACCAGCGCGATCTCGTCGGCCGTGACGCAGTAGTGGCCGACCATACGGTCGGCCGTGGAGTCGCCGTGCAGCACGAAGTACGTCCGGTCGGCGCCGAAGACGCGGGCGGCGTTGCGCTCGGCGTCGCCGATCGGGCCGCTGTGCTCGAAGAGGGACCCCAGCTCCTCCACCGAGATCGACAGGTCGGTGCGGAAGAGCCGCTCACCGTAGTAGTCGAAGAACGCCCGGCCGACGGGCGATTTCAGGAACGCCACCCCTCCGGAGTGGGCCGGGGTGTGCCAGGAGTACTCGTGGGCGTCGTCGAACCGGCGCAGCGCTTTGAAGAACGGAGGCAGGACGGAGTCGCCGTAGGTGCGGGCCGCGTTGAAGACACGGCCGGCGATGAAGGACGGCGTGTCCTCCAGGGGCCAGATGTAGCCGACTGCGGTCTCGGCCACCCACAGAGGCAGCCGTTCCAGGCCGTGGTCGGACTCCTCACTCATGACGACGAAGACGGGCAGCGCGGTGAACCGGCTGGTGATCTGGCGCAGGACGGCCCCTCCCCCGCCGCCGGCGTCCTCCCCCTTCTCGGACGGGAGGTCCCAGGCGACGACGGCAGCCGTCAGGCCGGCCTCCGTACGCAAGGCGGCGCGGGCTGCCTCAACCGTCCGCGCCCACCGCACTTGAAGCCCGCGGTTCTCCAGCTCTTTGCCGATCCGGCGCAACTGGTCACCGCCGACACCCCCGCCCATGGGGTCCTCGCGCAAGGCCAAAAGGACACTACCGTTCGACATGACACTCCCCACCTGCGGCGGCACCAGCTGATGGGCCAAGTGTCGAGCGCACATGCCACAGGCCGCGCCGGAAACCGTCAGCATCACCCGTTCGAGAACGCAGCCCGACCGGCAGGGCACTCACCCGCCCGGCATGGCTCAGCCGGCCCCTCGACGCACAAGGAGCCTGAATGCTCGACGACCGCCTGTACGCGTCGCTGTCCGCGATCGAGATCGCCGACCTGGTCAACCACGGCAGGGTGAGCGCCCGCGAGGTCGTCGACACCGCCCTGGCGCTGACCGCCGACCGCGACCGTGCCCTGCGCGCCTTCACCGCTGTCTGGGCGGACACCGCCCGCGCCGCGGCGGACGAGGTCGATGCCGCGATCGCCGACGGGACCCGCCTGCCGTTGGCCGGTGTACCGATCGGGGTCAAGGCCGGCGAAGGCCCCACCTCGTGGCAGAACCAGCGCCTGGCCGCCGCCGGGTGCGTGCCGATCGGAGCGACTTCCGTGCCCCGCGCCGGCACCGGGTGGCAGACCTACGGCTCCACCGACCGCGGCCCCACCCTCAACCCCCTCGATCCCGCGTGGTCTCCAGGCGGCTCATCAGCCGGTTCCGCGGCCGCGGTCGCGGCCGGTCTCGTCCCGCTCGCCACCGGATCCGACGGCGCCGGATCGGTCCGCATCCCGGCGGCCTGGTGCGGCGTCATCGGCTTCAAGCCCACCAACGGCCTCCTGCCCGCCCGGGACCGCGCCGGGCTCAACACCCCCGGCGTACTGGCCCGCACCCCCGGCGACGCCGCTGCCTACCTCCGCACCTTCACCCCCGCCACCACACCCATGGTAGTGCGCCCGCCGAGTGTGGCCTGGTCGCCCACCCTGGGGTACGCCGCCACCGACCCGGACGTCGCCGACACCGCTCTGCGCGCCCTCCAGCGGATCGCACGGACCGGCCTGTGCAGCATCGTCGACCATCCCGTGACGCTGCACGACCCGGCCCCCGCGTGGACCGCCCTTCGCGCCGGCGCTGCCGACTCGGGTACCGAGGCCCTGACCTCGGCCAACAACGCCAACCTGCGAGCGGTTCTCAACGGGGTCGACTTGATTGCCACCCCCACGACACCGCACCCCCCGCACGGCCATCACGGTCCCGGAACGCGCATGAGTGTGGCACTCACATGGGCCTTCAACCTCTCCGGCCACCCAGCGCTCACCGTGCCGGCCGGGACGACGCCCGACGGCGGACCGGTCGGGCTGCAACTGGTCGCCCGGCACGGCGAGGACATGCTGCTTCTGGACGTGGCCGCCAGGATCGACGGCACCGCGGATGCCAGTCCGTGCAAGGCGAAGCAGTAGCACGCCTACTCGGCGTTCCCGGTGCCCGGCGTAGCCCGGGCGATGAGCAGCGCGACGTCGTCGTGATCGCCCGGGTGCCGCAGCCTGTGCAGAAGCAGGTCACAGGTCGCGTCCAGCGACCGGCTGGGGTCGTTGAGGACCTTGAGGAGAACCTCGAGGCGGGCGTCGATCGGCTCGTCGCGGGTCTCGACCAGGCCGTCGGTGTAGAGAACGAGCTGGTCCCCTTCCTCGAGGGCAAGGCTGGTCGTGTCAAAGGCGACCCCACAGCCGCCCAGCGGCGCGCCCGTGGGCAGGTCGAGGAGCTCGCGCGCGCCGTCCGGATGGAGGACGACGGGAGGCAGGTGCCCGGCCAGGGCGATGTGGCACTGGTCGGTGTGCGGGTCGTAGACGGCGTAGACACAGGTCGCGATCGTGTCGAGACCGTCGGTGACGTGATCGAGGTGGTGGAGCACTTGGGCCGGGTCGAGATCGAGGTCGGCCAGCGTCCGGGTCGCGGTGCGCAGCTGGCCCATGGTGGCCGCGGCTGCGACGCCGCTGCCCATGACGTCTCCGACGACGAGCGCGGTCTTGTCGCCGCTCAGGGGGATGACGTCGAACCAGTCGCCTCCGATCTCCATGGTGGCCTGGGCGGGGCGGTAGCGGGTGGCGACCTGCAGGCCCGGCCGCCGGGGTGGTGTCTGGGGCAGCAGGCTGCGCTGGAGGGTGAGGGCGGTGTGGCGTTGTTCTTCGACGGCTCGGTGCCGCTCGGTCACGTCCACGCTGGAGGTCGCCACTCCGAGCACGGTTCCGTTGGGGGCTTCGAGCCGGTAGAACGAGATCGACCAGGCATGATCGTGATCGGGGTCGGCCGGAGTGCGGCCGACGGTGTACTGGTCCACGATGGGGATGCCCGTGGCCAGCACCTCGCGCATCGCCGCTTCGAAGGACGCGCCCAGGGCCGGCAGCACCTCGTGAACGTGCCGGCCGATGTGCTCGGCGGCCGGTACTCCGTTGAGGCGCTCCTCAGCCGGGTTGACCGATACGTACCGGAGGTCGGTGTCCAGTACGCCCAGCCCGACCGGCGACTGTGCCACCAGCCGTTCGGACAGGGCCAGGTCCCGTTCGACCTGCCGCACCGTCGCCTGGTCCGCGGCGAGGCCCAGGGCGTAGTAGTCCTGCTGGGAGTCCAGGAGCCGCATGTTGCGGAACTCCACTCGGCGCGTGCTGCCGTCCTTGTGCCGAACGGGGAAGACGCCGACCCAGCTGTCCCCTCCCTCCATGACCTGGGCGAACATGCCCAACACGGCCGGGAGGTCCTCTTCGTGGACCAGCAGGCGGCCCGCGAACTCTCCGAGCGCCTCCTCAGCGGTGTAACCGAACAGCTCCTCGGCCTGCGGGCTCCACAGGTCGATCCTGCCCTCGGCGTCGAGGAGAATGGCGGCCACGCCCAGCAGATCGAGCAGTCCACCCGCCCCGGACGACGCGGCCCGCGCCCCGTCGGTACCGCC
The DNA here is from genome assembly GCF_001746425.1 of Streptomyces subrutilus. Lineage (GTDB taxonomy): Bacteria > Actinomycetota > Actinomycetes > Streptomycetales > Streptomycetaceae > Streptomyces > Streptomyces subrutilus_A. The sequence continues at coordinate 483,000 of NZ_MEHK01000001.1, forward strand.
CTGCGAGGGCTCGATGACACCCATCTCCGGGCTCTCCTTCCGGCCGCCGAAAGCCGCGGTCCATGCCGAGCAGTGATCGCGTGCGCCGCGTCTGCGCTTCCCGTCATCTCATCGTCCCCCCTTCACGGAGGGCGCGTGCACGCCACGCGGTCGAGGGACCGCCCTCACCCGGACTGCCGAAGGTGGAGGCGCTGTGGCCGGTGGCGTGCCCGCCCAGCACCCGGGAGAGCGCTCCGAGGGTGCTCATGCACCGTGCCGGGCACCGATGAGCTGGTACCGCAGCCGTATCAGGTCGGCAAGATCCGCCACATGCCTGAACCTGTCGAGCAGGAGAGCGATACGAAGATCGTCACCGTTGCGCACGGCCGCTGCGATGGCGTCGACAAGCTGGGCAGGTTCTTCGGGCATGCGCGAAGGCCTGCCCCGATGACGGAGCGTCTATGCCTGGCAGGGCGGTGTTGAGATGTGCGGCCCCCGCCCGATCAGGCCACTGACTGCTCATCCTGTGGCCATGACTGGCCAGCCTCCGGAGCCCTCTCCGCGCTCTGTCCCGTCAGGAGAGCTCCCAGCCTCCCACGACGGTGAGACGGCACCCTGGCGAAGCCGACGGCACGGCGACCGCAACCATCTCGACTGCCCCGGCCGTGGGCGCCTCGCTCCGGCGTCCCGGACGTCCTCGGTTCGCCAGCGTGCCGGCAGGCGGCCGTCAAGGTCGGGGGCAGGCAGGGTCGGGGGCGGCGTCGGGCGTCGCTTGTGGCCGGGGTGGGGTCGCGGGGCGGAAGGCGTCCGCGCGGGCCGCCGCGGCGGTGGCCGTGGCGGCGCGGTGCGGGAGCGTCGGGTCGGGGACCGCCCGGAGCAGCAGCAGCTCGTGGTAGAGCGGGGCGGTCGCCGCGACGAGCAGCGCCCGGCTGTCGGCGGGGCCGGGCAGTTCGCCCCGGTCGGCCGCTCGTGCGACGACCGCCGCGCAGCGGGCGTAGCGGTCCTCCCAGAAGGCCGAGAGCGCCTCCGCCGCCTCCGGCGACCGGAATGCGGCGGCGATCAGGGCCGTGGTCAGGTGGGGGCCGCCGTGCGCCAGGGCCTCGTACACCTCCTGGTTGAGAGCGGTCAGGTCTCCTTCCAGCGACCCGGTGTCCGGGGGGCTCCAGTTGTCGTCGGACGCCGCGTCGAGCACGTCGGCCAGCAGGGTCCCGACGTCGCGCCAGCGCCGGTAGACGGTCGTGCGGTGGACGCCGGCGCGTTCCGCGACCGCGTCGACCGTCAGCCCGTCGTACCCGGCCTCCAGCAGCAGTTCACCCACCGCCTCCAGCACCCGGGCGCGGACGCGGGCGCTCCGGCCGCCCGGCCGGCGCTGCCGCGTGGCCGGTTCATGATGGCTGGAATCATCGCTTGCCTGCTTCGGGGTACCCATGCCAGCATTCTAACGCAACATTCGTCGCTTTAAGGAGAACTCCCGTGGACACCCACCGCTTCACCGCCTGCCGCCCCGTCGCCGCGCCGACGGCCCCCACCCCCGAACTCCTGGAGCCGCCCCGTGACCGCACAGCTCACCGCGTCTGACCTCACCAAGTCCTACGAAGGCCGCCCGGTCCTCGACTCCGTCCACTGCTCCGTCGCCGTCGGCGAACGCCTCGGCATCGTCGGCGAGAACGGCTCCGGCAAGTCCACCCTGCTCCGGCTGTTGGCCCGGGCCGAGCGCCCCGACCGGGGCGAGGTCGTCCTGCGCGCCGAGGGCGGCGTCGGCTACCTCGCGCAGGAGGAGGACCTCCCCCCGCACCTGACCGTCCAGCAGGTCGTCGACCGCGCCCTGGCCGAACTGCGCGCCCTGGAGGGGCTGCTGCGCCGGCTGGAGGCGCGCATGGCCGGGGGTGACGCCACGGCCGGGACCCTGAGCGCTTACGCCGACGCCCTCAACGCCTTCGAACTGCGCGGAGGTTACGCCGCGGACGCCCGCGTGGAACGCTCCCTGTACGGCCTCGGCCTGCCGGGGCTGCCCCGCGAGTGCACCGTCGGCGGTCTGTCCGGCGGCGAGGTCGTGCGCCTGCGCCTGGCCGTGCTGCTCGCCGCCGCCCCGGAGGTGCTGCTCCTCGACGAGCCCACCAACCACCTCGACGACGCGGCCCTGACCTGGCTGGAGGATCACCTGCGAGCCCGTCGCGGCATCACGGTCGCCGTCTCCCACGACCGGGTGTTCCTGGAGCGCGTCGCCACTTCCCTCGTCGAGGTCGACGGCGACCTGCACCGAACCGTCCGGTACGGCAACGGTTACGCCGGCTACCTCGCGGAGCGCGCCGCCGACCGGGCGCGCCGCGCCGAGGCCCATGCCGCCTGGCGCACGGAGACCGCCCGGCTGCGCGAGACCGCCTCCGTCACCGCCCGCCGGGTGGCGCCCGGCCGCGCCATCAAGGACGGCAACAAGATGGCGTACGACCGCGCGGCGGGCCGGGTCCAGCAGTCCCTCGCGAGCCGCGTCCGCAACGCCGAGGAGCGGCTCGCCCGGCTGCTGGCCCGGCCGGTGCCGGCACCAGCCGAACCGCTGCGGTTCACGGCCGTACCGCGCACCGCCTCCAACGGCGCCCCCGCTGCCGCCGCTGCCGAACCGGAGATGCCCGCCGGGCCCGCCGGGCCGGGTGAGGTGCGACGGGTCCTGCTGGCCGCGTCCGGCGTCGCCGTGGACGGGCGGCTCGAGCCGGTGGACGTGACCGTGCCGGCCGGCGGCAGACTGCTGGTCACGGGCCCGAACGGGGCGGGGAAGAGCACTCTGCTACAGGTTCTGGCCGGCGTGCTGGCCCCCGACGCCGGGCGGGTCGTCCGGCACTGCCCGGCCGGACTGCTGGCCCAGCACACCGCCGCAGGCGCCGGCCGCGGGTCGCTGCTCGCCGCCTACGCCGAGGGCCGCCCCGGAACTCCCGAGGAGCACGCCGAACGGCTCCTGTCGCTCGGGCTGTTCGCCCGCGACCGGCTGTCCGCTCCCGTCGCCTCCCTGTCCGTCGGGCAGCGGCAACGGCTGGCACTGGCCCGGCTGGTCACCGAACCGGCCGACATCCTGCTGCTGGACGAGCCCACGAACCACCTCTCCCCCGCGCTGGCGGAGGAGTTGGAGGAGGCGTTGGCCAGGTTCCCGGGGGCAGTGGTCGTCGTCAGCCACGACCGGCGGCTGTGCGCCCGCTGGCCGGGCGACCGGCTCGCCCTGCGTGCCCCGGCGCCCGTCACGGCCGGCGCCCGCCCGTGACGACCTGCCCGACCCCCCGCCCTTCGAAAGGACCCCCGCTTGACCACCTCCGTACACCCGCTCGGTACCGTCACCCTCCCCACCGCCGGCGCCGGCCCGTACGCGCTCGCCGTCGGACCGGACGCCAACCTGTGGTGCACGCTCGTCCACCGCGGTCGCCTGGCGCGCCTCACCCCGTCGACGGGCCGCGTGGAGGAGTTCGCGCTGGACTCCTCCGACTGCGGCCCCACCCTCGTCACCGCCGGACCCGACGGGGCGCTGTGGTTCACCCGGTACCGTGACCACCGGATCGGGCGGATCACCGTGGGCGGCGAAGCCCGCTCGTACGCCCTTCCCGGCGCTGCGGGCGGCCCCTACGGGATCGCGGCCGGACCCGACGGAGCCCTGTGGTTCACCCTGACGAACACCGGCCGCATCGGCCGGATCGGCACGGACGGCGAGATCCGCGAGTTCCCGCTGCCCTGCGAGGGCGGGTTCCCGTCCTTCCTCACGGTGGGAGCCGACGGGGCCCTGTGGTTCACCCTCAACCAGGCGAACGCGATCGGCCGGATCACCGTCTCCGGGGAGGTGCGGATCCATCCCCTGCCCACGCCCGGCGCCTGCCCGGTCGGGCTCGCGGCGAGCCCGGACGGGAGCCTGTGGTTCGCCGAGATCGGCGTCGGGCGGATCGGGCGGCTCACCACCGGAACGGCGGGCACGGCTGGCATGGAGGCAGGGGGCGCCGGGGAGCCCGTCGGGACCGTGGACATCGCCGAGTTCGAGCTGCCCGATCCGGACTGCCGCCCCCATGCCGTCGCGGTCGCCCCGAACGGCACCTGCTGGTTCACCGAGTGGGCCACCGGCCGGATCGGCTCCGTCACCCCGGAAGGGAAGGTCACCGAACACCCGCTCGCGGACCCCGCCGGCGAACCACACGGGCTGGCCTTCGGCCCGGACGGCACGCTGTACGTCGCCGAGGAGCGCGGCGTCATCTCCCGGTGGCACGTGGCAGGCAGCGCCTGAGGCAATCGCGAGCCCAGCGTGCCCGTCCAGGCGTGCCGGATAATGGCCGGCGTATGGCTGGGAACGGAGAGCACGTGAGGTCAGAGGATCCGAGAACTGAGGGTACGTCCCCCGCTGACAGGTTCGAGTGGTTCTGCGACGCGGTGTCGAACCACGTCATGCCCGTCACCCTCAGCACCACTCAGCCGTCGGGCTTTCACGCGGACATCGCCGATCTGGAGCTCGGCTCCGTGCGACTGTCGACGCTGGCCTTCTCTCCGGTGGTGTCACGCCGCACGTCGGCCCATGTGCGCAAGGGTGACCCGGAGCAGTTGCAGCTGGCGCTGGTCACCCAGGGCGCCTTCCGGATAGCCCAGCGACATCACGCGTCCGTGGCCGCGGGGGACTTGGTCCTGACGGACACCTCACGTCCCAGCGAAGGGGCGAACGTCGAGGAGCGGTCGACGGTGGCCATTCTGCAGATTCCCCGGTCGATCCTCCCGCTGCGGGACGACAGGGTGGAGGCTCTCCTTGGCCGGCGCATCCGCGGGGACAGCGGGACGGGTGCGATCCTCGGCAGCTTCCTGAGCTCGTTGATCGCCCAGGGCCCGAGCTGTCGGCCCTCGGAGCTCGCCGGCATGGGAACCGTCGCCCTCGACCTGGCGACCGCTTGTCTGGCGCAGCAGTCCGGGACCCCTGACTCGGCGCCGGCCCAGGCGCGCGCCCAGGCGATGCTGCACCGCATCATCCGTTTCATCGAGAACAACCTCGACGACCCGGACCTGACCCCCCAGGCCGTCGCCGACCGGCACAACATCTCCCTGCGCTCCCTCTACTCCCTCTTCACCGACCACCCCACCGGCGTGGCGGCCTACATCCGCCAGGCCCGCCTGGAACGTGCGCGCGCCGACCTCGGTCGCCCGCGGTCGAACGGTCACCCGATACAGGCCATCGCGGCCCGCTGGGGCTTCTCCAGTGCCCCCGTCTTCAGCCGAAGCTTCCGCGACGCGTACGGCATGAGCCCGTCCGAGTACCGGGCGGCCGCCCCGCATCGGGATGGTGCACGGACTGTCGGGTCGCGCACGGCGCCGTACCTCACGCGCACCTGAGTTCCGTATCGGGAGACGTCGCCAGGGCGGGCCGCCGTCATCGCGGGCGCGTGCCGCCGCGGAACCCGGGCAGACGCGGTGCATGGGCACACTGAAGGGCTGGGAGCGGGCGATCGAGCGGGCCGAGCAGGCAGTGGCGGAAAAGCTGTTCGGCAATGACGCGGTGGAGGCGGAGGTGGTGGAGGCGCTGCTGCGGACGTGTGACGAGCAGACCGTCGTGTGCAGCTCCCACCGCACCGTGGTGCCGAACGTCTACACCGTCGAGCTGCCTCCGCACGTGTACGCCGAGATCGGCCCGCACCTGACCGTCGTGGGGCAGGAGTTGACCGACCGGTTGGCGCGCCATGGCGAGCGCAAGGACTACGAGTGGGCCGGGCCGCTCGCCGTGCGGCTCGCCGCGGCCGAGGACGTCCCCAACGGCCGCTACCAGGTCCGTTGTGCCCCCATGGCGCACATCACGTCCGCGCCGCTGACCTCTCCGGACACCTGAGCCGGCGGCCCCGCCCGGTGCCCCCGCTCGGCGTGGGAGGTGACCGTCTTCGGCCGGCATGTCCTGACGACCGCCCGGCCGCGCCGCTCACCCGGGGGTGTCAGCGGCGGCGGATGCGGATCGGGCCGCGGGCCTTCGCGGGGTCGACAGGCCGTCCACCTTGGGTGATCTCCACTTCACCGGCCGCGGACAGCCGCCGGGCCGCGCGGCGGGCCGGCTCCATGAGCGCGCGCCAGCCGTCGTCGTCCCCCGCGTACACCGCCCGCGCGGCGTCGGAGGGGCAGATCGTCGCGTTCGGAGCGCGTTGGTCCAGCAGCTCCAGGATGGCTCGCTCCAGGCGCCGCTCTGTCTGCCGTTCGGTGTCTGCCACTCCCCCAGTGTCGCAACGGCGACGCCGGAACCGGGGCATCGACCAACGCTCAGGGCCGCGATTCCGGCCCAGACCTGCGACCTCGTGAACGGAAGCCGCTCCCTGCACGCGGAAGCAGGGCTCACCAACCGATCCGCGGTGTCCCGAGCACCTCCGCGCCCGCCAGTCCGGCGATCTCGCGCACACGGTCGGGTGTCACGCGCTTGTCGGCGTGCACGAAGACCGTGTGGTCCGACGTCCACCGTCCCAGCTCAGGGTCATCGCTGTGGAACACCGCCTGAACCCCGTACGGCGGGCGCCATGGTGCATTCGGTGAACGCTATGGAGGTCCTTGCCTCGTATCGTCGACCTCGGCCGCGCGGACGGCGCCCGGGCCCTCCTCAAGTGGCTTGATCTGCCAAGGCCGCGGGCCTTCGGCGGGGCAGCGGCCTCATGAGGCCTCGCGGCATGTGCTGCGCCCTTCGGGTGGTGCCGGGAATACCCAGCATCCGGTTGGGGGCTTGGTCCGTACATGAACGCCACTCCGTACGACCCGCGCACGCTGCTCGCGGAAAGCCGACTGGGCATTCTCGCGACGATCAAATCGGACGGCCGTCCGCAGCTCTCGCCCGTCATGCCCTTCTACGATCCGGAGGCCGATGTCCTCTACGTATCGATGACCGAGGGACGTGCCAAGACGGCGAACCTGCGGCGGGATCCGCGCGCCGCACTGGAGGTGACCAGCTCCGACGGCTGGGCCTGGGCCACCGCCGAAGGGACCGTGACCCTGACCGGGCCGGGGACCGACCCGCGCGGCCCCGAGGTGGAGGCGCTGGTGCGGTACTACCGCGCTGCCGCTGGAGAGCATCCGGACTGGGACGAGTACCGGGAGACGATGGTGGCCGATCGGCGGGTGCTCATGACGATGACGGTCGACCACGTGTACGGGGACAAGATCCGCTGAGCGTGCCCCGAGACCTCAGCCCTTCGCCGCCGTCGGCGGTGGCGCGCCCTCCCTGTCGGGACCCGAACATGTCAGGGATCAGCGCCACTGCGCGGGAAGCCGCGGCCCGGCCGGCCGCGCCCCGCAGGCGGGCCGGCCGGCCGGGCAAGTCCGAGGCACTGGACTGTTACGCGTGCCAGGCATCATGGAGGCCATGGGGCTTCACCCCGACCAGCCCAGTGCCAAGGTGACCGGCGTGTCTCCGCCCGGCTGGTGGCATGCCGCCGCAGAACGGGACCGTCGCTGGCGCCTCTGAAACAGGTTCACAACGTCGGCACGCAGTTCGACGTCGGCCGGGGGCGGGGCCGGGGCCGGGGCGATCAGGTCAGGCTCCACGACCAGGTCCCGTCCGCGGTGACGAGACAGGCGAGGACCACCAGGTCGGCAAGGCCCAGGGCGATACCCAAGCGGGCCCGGCCGGGCCTGGTCGTGTGCCGTCGCAGGGCGAGGGCGCCGAGGACGACGGCGGTCGGACCGAGGAAGAGGTTCATCACGAGCAGCCCCACCAGGCCGAGGACGAACGCGGTGACGGCCATCGCGTCGGCGTCATGGGAACGGGCCGGGGGCCGGGCCACGCCACTGGCTCCGGTACGGGCCGGGATCTGGGCCGGGGTACGGGCCGGGGTGCGGGAAGCGGTCCGCGGGGTCATCGCAGACCTCCCCGGTCGTGATCGAGATGTCCGGCCCGGCGGTGGCCCGAGAAGCGCTCGCGTGCGGCGAAGAGGGCGAGCCAGAGGGCGATGGCGAGACCGGCGACCACACTGACGGGTACGGGGACGTGTGCCACGGCACCGAGGACGACGCCGAGCACCAGCAACGCACCTACGAGGAAGAGCATGAGACGTCCTTCCATTCAGGTAACAGTTGTTCACTGACTACCCAGTTCACTTTGCCTCATGCTGGCGGCGTACAACTGTGACGCGGTTGACTTCGCGCCATGACTTCGCACCCCGGCTTTCGTGAGACCCAGCGCCGCCGTACCCGACGCGCCCTCCTCGACGCGGCCTTGGCGGAGTTGGAGGAACGCAGCCTCGGCAGCCTCGGGCTCAGGGAGGTGACCCGGGCCGCCGGAGTCGCCCCCACCGCCTTCTACCGGCACTTCAGGAGCATGGACGAGTTGGGGACCGCGCTGGTCGAGGAGGCGCTGGAGAGTCTGCAGGAGACCGTGCGGGGCATCCTCGCGGCGACCGGAGACGCCGCCCAGCGCGGCGACGCGGCGGTGGAGCTCGTCGCCGAACTGGTACGCAGCCGACCCGCGCACGTCCGATTCCTGGTTCGCGAGCGCCACGGCGGGGTGCCGGCGGTACGCGAGGCCATCGCCGGGCAACTCGACGTCCTCGCCGAGGAGATAGGCGTTGCGTTCGCCGCCGATCCCGTCAGCGCGGGCTGGGACGCCGACGACGTGACGATGCTTGCCCGGCTGCAGGTGGATCACATGTTCATGACGGCCTCGGCGTTCCTGGCCGCCTCGCTCCGGGGGGAGGACTGGTCGGCCGCCACCGATACCGCCCGTGCCCAGCTCCGGCTGATCCATCTCGGGCGGGTGAACTGGCCGACGTGACGGGGCGGCTGCCGCTGCGCGGCCTGCCCCCCCCCCGGTTCGCCCGAGCGCGCCGGTTAGTTCGTAAGGGTGTAGCGGAACATGTGCAGGGTCCAGGACGGCTCGGGGGTCGGCTTCGTCGCGTACTGGACCGCGCCCATGGCCGCGTAGAACGGGGCGGCGTTCGGATCCGACGCTACGACGAACTCCGATCGTCCAAGGGTGCGCGCGGTCTGGATCGCGTGCAGCCAGAGAAGCCTGCCGTGGCCCTTGCCGATCTCATCGGCGTCGACGAAGAGCTTGTCCAGGAGCAGGTTCCCGTCCTGCTCGGTGAAAGCGTAGAAGCCGACGCTCCTGCCGTCCTCCTCCAGCACGAAGACCGGGTTGTCGCGGACGTAGGCATCTGGAATCGCCAGGGCGTCACCCGCCCAGTCGAAGTAGCCGGGCGGGTACCCCCAGTGGGTCGACGATCGCTCCTGGAGCGCTTCGAGCCCGCCGGCCTCGTCGGGTTCGGCGCGTCGGATCCGCCTGGCATGGTTGGTTGCCACGGGATGGGCCACCCTTCTCGTTGGTTACCTGCACCTGTCGGTCCCACCTGATCACGCCTGCGCGGCGTGTGGTTCCGCGCCGGGCGGCCGGGGGCGCCGAGGGTGCGGATCTCGGGCTCGTGGCCGCAGACCAGGAGGAAGTGGAACAGGCCTTCCGGGGAGGCCCCTTCACCGTATGCGCATGCACAGGGGGTTTCCTGCGGAAACGATCGAAGCGCTCAATTTTGTCGCGGCTATGGATCGATTGAGCGTGGGCGTGTAGAAACCGGCCAGCAATGACTGGGTTTCAGCCCCTGGAGACCGCAATGACGCGCTTCTCGACCCGTCGCACCTTCCTGCGTGCCACCGGCGGCACGGCACTGGCCCTCGGACTCACCACCGGCCCGCTGCCGGACGCTCACGCCACGGCCGCGGACGAGTTCGGCGATCTGCGGGCCAAGTGGCGCGCCCTGATGCTCGGTACGGGCTTCAGCCCGACGACCGAGCCGTTCAAGAGCAGACTGGCCGAACTGGGCGCCCGGGCCGCCGCGTACCGGTCGACCATGGTCCCGGCCGTCGGGTCCCTGTGGCCCGAACTGGTGTGGGCCGATCCGGAGCCGGACGCGGACCAGGAGTCCTACGGCTACTCACAGCGCATGACCGACAGCTTCTCCCGGCTGTCCGTCATGGCGCAGGCGTACTGTCAGCAGGGCACCGGGCTCACCGGGAACGCCGCCCTGGCGGCCGACATCGTCGCCGGACTGGACCACGTGTACGCCGGGATCTACAACGAGGGGCAGACGCGCTTCGGGAACTTCTACAGCTGGCAGATCGGCGCCCCGCAGGCGCTGCTCGACGTGTGTGTGCTGATGCACGACCAGTTGTCGGCGACGCGGATCGTGAACTACTGCCGGGCCGTGGACCACTTCGTGCCCGATTCGGCCGTGGCCAGTTACACCGGCACGAGCACCGGTGCCAACCGGGTCGACCTGTGCCGGGTGCTGATCCTGCGCGGCATCGTCGGTGGCAGCTCGGCCAAGATCGCCCTCGGCCGGAACGCGCTCTCGCCCGTCTTCCCGTACGTCACCTCCGGCGACGGCCTCTACGCCGACGGGTCCTTCATCCAGCACACCTCCGTCCCCTACGCCGGCACGTACGGTGCGGTCATGCTGGGTGGCCTGGGGAGTCTGCTCGCGCTGCTGGCGGGTTCGAGCTGGACGGTGACCGATCCGAACCGGCAGATCGTTTTCGACGCCGTGGAGAACGCCTGGGCGCCGTTCCTCTACAACGGCCTGGTCATGGACGGCGTTTCCGGGCGCGGAGTGAGCCGCGGCGTCCACGCTGACGACCCCAAGCAGGTCCAAGTGGACGATCACCTCCGCGGCCATGGCATCCTGTCGGCCATCGTGCTGCTGGGCCGGGGGGCGAGCGCGGCCGAGAACGCCCGGTGGCGGGGGCTGGTGAAGGGGTGGCTGCAGCGCGACTACTACAGCCCGCTGTTGAGTGATCCCTGGCTGAGTCTGGCGGGTCTGGCCTCGTTGAAGTCGGTGGTGGACGACGCATCCGTCGCGCCCCTCGCCGAGCCGACCGGGCACCGGCTCTTCCCCTCCATGGCGCGGGCCACCCACCGGCGCCCGCGCTGGGCCGCCTCGATCAGCATGGCGAGCAAGCGGATCACGTACTACGAGACCGGCAACGGGGAGAACCTGCGCGGCTGGCACACCGGCTCCGGAATGCTGTACTGGTGGGGCGACTCGTACGCCAACGGACAGTACAGCGACGCGTTCTGGCCCACCGTCGACCCCTACCGGCTGCCCGGCACCACCAACTCCCGCAAGGTGCTGGCGGACGGTGCCGGCGGTGACTGGGGCGCGGCCAAGCCGGACGTGAACTGGGTGGGCGGCGCCACCGACGGCAACCGTGCCGCGATCGGCCAGTACCTGCGGGGCCCGCAGAGCACCCTGACGGCGAAGAAGTCCTGGTTCTGCCTGGACGACTCCGTCGTGTGCCTGGGCGCGGGCATCAAGTGCACCGACGGCACCGGGGTCGAGTCGGTCATCGAGAACCGCAACCTCGGGCGCGGCGGCGTCCATGCGCTCACCGTCGACGGCACGGTGAAGCCGGTCAGCCACCCCTGGTCGCAGACCCTGACCGGTGCGACCTGGGCGCACATCGCCGGCATGGGCGGGTACGTCTTCCCCGGCGGCGCGACGGTCAAGGGCCTGCGCGAGGAGCGCACCGGCAAGTGGAGCGACATCAACCGCGGCATGGCCGGCACCCCGATCACCCGGCGCTACCTGACCCTGTACGCCGACCACGGCACCGACCCGTCGGACGCGAGCTACGCCTACCTCCTCATGCCAGGTGTGAGCACCGCGCAGACCGCCGCGCGCGCGGCCGACACCGGCTGGTTGCAGATCCTCGCCAACACCGACAGCCAGCAGGGCGTCCGCGTACCGTCGCTGGGGTTCACCGGGGTCAACTTCTGGTTCGGCGGCGCGGTCGGGACGCTCACCGCCAGCGCGCCCTGTGCGGTGATGATCTCGGAGAAGGGCGATGGCACCGCGGTGATCTGCGTCAGTGACCCGATGCGCATGCAGACCGGTCTGACGCTGACCTGGAACCGGGCGGTGGCGTCGGTGATCTCCAAGCCCTCCACCGTCACCGCAGCGGTCACCGGCGCCTCGCTGAGCCTTGCCTTCGGCGACCTCAGCGGCACCTTCGGCGCCACACAGAAGATCACCGTCGCCCTCGGCTGACGGCCGCGCCGTGTTCCGGCTCGTGGCAGCGCGGACCGGACAGCACCTTGGAGGTGGTCTCTCCCTCCCCAGCACGTGCGGTCGCCAAGGAGAACCGCCCATGAGGATGACCAGTTGGACCACGAGAGGGCTGCTGTCCCTGCCGACTGCGGTTCGGGCTCCGACGGCAGGTTCCCCCCGACGTATCACACGGGGGCGGCGCATGGGCTCAGGGGAGCCTGGCCCCCGGATCTTGGAAACCGGAGATTTTTGGGTCTGGGGCCCAACCGTGTGTGGGGATCACCGTGGCGGCCGCCGGTGCCGATAGGTACTGGCCCCACCGACCTCGCCTCGTGCGGGCTGCTCGCCCAGGTGTTGCCCGCTGAGGTCAGCGGCTCCCCTCTCTCGCGGATCACGTCCTGTCGCGGAGACGTCGCGCGGCGCGATTCACCCGGTCGCTGCCGTGTCAGGTCCCGGCCGATGCCCGGCGTGCTCCTCCGATTCGTGGTCGAACCAGGCCGCCGTGGTCAGCTCCGGCGGTACGCCTCCTTGCGTCCGCGCCAGCACCACGGCGCTGGATATGAGGCCGACGTGGCTGAGGCCTTGGGGAAAGTTGCCGAGGAAGCAGCCGCTGCCGGGGTCGATCTGCTCGGGCAGCAGGCCCAGCGGCGAGGTGTGCGAGCACAGCTGCTCGAACAGCTCGCCGGCCTCCTCGACGCGGCCTTGGCCGGCCAGGTTGTCCACCAGCCAGAAGCTGCAGAGCAGGAACGCCCCCTCCGACTGGTCCAGGCCATCGGGGGACTCCTCGGGCAGGTAGCGGTAGAGCAGGCCGTTGCCCGCTCCCAGCTGGTCAGCGATCGCACGTGTGGTCGCGATCATGCGTGGATGGTCAGCGGGCAGGACCCTGCGCAGCGGCAGCGCCAGCAGCGAGGCATCCAGGCCGCCACCCGGCGACATGTGCTCGGTGAGGGCGCCCTTCCTCTCGTCCCACGCGTCGGCGAGAATCCGATCCGTAAGGCGCCGGGCCTCCTCCGCCCATGTGCCGGCGTCCCCCGGTAGCCCGAGGCGCCGGGCGAGGCGTGCCGCCCGGTCGAGCGCTACCTGGCACATGGCCGCCGAGTAGGTGAAGGGGCGCTCGCTGGACCTCACCTCCCAGATACCGCTGTCCGGGCGGCTCCAGGCCGTACGTGCGCTCTCGGCCAGCCCCGCGAGGGTGTCCCACAGCCCGGGGCGGAAGGTCCCGCCGGTGGCCGCCCACTGGAACGCGCAGTCGAGGATCTCTCCGTACACGTCGTGCTGCACCTGTTCGCCCGCCGCGTTGCCCCAGCGCACGGGGGCGGAGCCGCGGTAGCCCTCCAGGTCGGCATCAATGGTCTCCGGCGCCGGAGGCAGCCCGTCGAGGTCGTACAGGACGCGAGGACGGCCGTCGCGCTCGACGGCAGCGAGGGCCCAGGACAGGAACCCGCCGGCCTCCATCGGCAACCCGATGCGTCGCAGCGCGAACACGGTGTACGCGGCATCTCGTATCCATGCGTAGCGGTAGTCCCAGTTCCGACTGCCCCCGATGCGTTCAGGAAGGGAGCTGGTGGGTGCGGCGACGATCGCGCCGTTCTCGACGTTGTCGAGCAGCTTGAGCGTGATGGCTGACCGGCGTACCAGATCCGCCCTCGGCACGTGTGGCAACACCAACCGGGATGACCACCGCCGCCATGCCCGCACCGTGTCGGTAATGTGGCGATCTGCTCCCCCTCCCGGTTCGCGCGCGGGCTCGTCCCAGCTCAGCGACATCCACCAGTCCTGTCCCGATGACAGCGTCACGGTGTCTTCCAGTCCGGAAAGAGGACTGGAGGACCGCAGGTGCAGCGTCAGCCGCTGCAAGGGGCAGTGCACCTGCCAGCGGTCGTCCACTTTCCGGACGCGGCCACCGCCGCGTGGTCGGATACAAACGCGCAGGTCCACGTGCCCGTGAGTGACACGTGCGCGTCGTACGAACGCACCGGTGCCGGCGGCGGCGTCGTCTTCGAGGCGCGCTCCGGGGTGCAGCACGAACGCGTCGGTCACTTCCACGGTTCCGGAATCCGTCATCAGTTCCGTGACCAGGACTCCGGTGCCGTCGAGGTAGTGCTGGCGGCTCACACGCACCCCTTCAGGGGCGAGGGACAGCCGGCCCCCGTTGCGATGATCGAGAAGAGGGCAGAAAACCGGCGAGGAGTCGAAGCGGGGAACGCACATGAACCCGACCGAGCCGTCACGACCCACCAGGGCGCTGCCGCGACCGTCGCCCACCAGCCCGTGGTCCTCGACCGGCAGGTATCCCTGCCGCTTCTCGATTGGCCGCCAGTCGCTCATACCGTGCTCGTACCCACGTACGCGAGGCGCATGAGCGGGGCGGCACAGACTTGTCGCGCCGGCGAGTGTCCGGCCGGCCGCCGATGTGCGCAGGGGAGCCACGAACAGCGAGAGTCTGAGCGAGTCCTTCCACGCGTCTGGAACGACCACCGCCTTCCCACGCGCCGCGCAGGAGACGTGGTCGGATCCGGACCGCGGACTGCACACGGGTCACCGGGCCCGGGGACAGGGGACGTGTACGGCCAAGTCCGACCGATCCGCGTGGAGTCGACGCGCCCGGGCCGGACGAGTACCGCCACCACGTACGACTCCTACGGCGAGAAGTTTCCTTCGACATGCCGACAGCCGGAAAGACCGTGACCGGGGCGCGGTTCAGGGCAGCGGTCGGCGGGTGGAACACAGCGCCGGAGGGGGAAGCGGGTCCGGGCGTTCGCTCAGCGAAACCTCAGATCCGGATAACGATCGAGACACCTATCCAGGCGAAACGCACGATACCGACAGCCAAAGTGATCTGCGTCACTAAAGATTTGGTAAATACCGTGCTAAGAATGCGCCACTCCGTTTCGGCCATCACTCGCCGGAGCCGGAGGCCGGCACCCAGCCGGATGCACCACCACAGCACGGCCAAGGCGTTCGCATCGTCCGAGTCCACGGACAGGACGCCACGGGTCGCCGACCGGACAACGGCGTTCGCTCAAAGCCCGCATCCCCAACCGTCGCACCGCACTGCGCCGGTTCTGCGCCATCGAGGTTTTGCCAGATGTCACTTGACAGCATCACCACCTCCGTAGACGAAGCCGTCAGCGGATTCTTCGAGCCCATCGCCAAATGGCTCGGAGACATCGTCTTCTACTCCGTGCCCGTCGGGGGAACCCAGCTCCCGCTGATCGTCGCCTGGCTCGTCGTGGCCGGCCTCGTCTTCTCCGGCTGGTTCGGCCTGGTGCAGATACGCAAGTTCCGCCTCGCGGTGAACGTGGTGCGCGGCAAGTACGACGAGAAGGGGTCGACCGGCGAGGTCAACCACTTCCAGGCGCTGACCGCCGCCGTCTCCGGCACCGTCGGCCTGGGCAACATCGCCGGTGTCGCGGTCGCCGTCTCCATCGGCGGCCCGGGCGCGACGTTCTGGATGATCATCTGCGGCCTGCTGGGCATGGCCACGAAGTTCGTCGAGGTCACGCTCGGTGTGAAGTACCGCGAGGTGCACGCCGACGGCACCGTCTCCGGCGGCCCCATGCACTACCTGCCCAAGGGCCTGGCCGAGCGCTTCGGCGCCCGCGGCAAGTCCCTCGGCAAGGTCCTGGCGGTCCTCGCCTCCGCGATGATCCTCTTCTTCGGCCTCTTCGGCGGCAACCTCTTCCAGGTCAACCAGTCCTACGCGCAGCTCGTCTCCGTCACCGGCGGCGAGAGCGGCATGATGGGCTCCTCCGCCGGCGCGCTGTTCTTCGGCATCCTGATCGCCGCGATCGTCGGCGTCGTCCTCCTCGGCGGCATCCGCTCCATCGCCTCCGTCACCAGTCGGCTGGTCCCCGCGATGGCCGGCATCTACATCGCCGCCTGCCTGGTCGTCATCCTCGTGAACGCCTCCGCGGTCCCGTCCGCGATCTCCTCGATCATCGAGGGCGCCTTCAACCCGCAGGGCGTCGCCGGCGGTGTCCTCGGCGCGCTGATCGTCGGCTTCAAGCGGGCCGCGTTCTCCAATGAGGCCGGGCTCGGGTCCGCGCCGATCGCGCATTCCGCTGTCAAGACCAAGCACCCCGCCAGCGAGGGCCTGGTCGCCCTGCTGGAGCCGTTCATCGACACCGTCGTCATCTGCACCATGACCGCGCTGACGATCGTCATCGCCAACCCGGCCAGCTGGGCCGAGGCGCGTGCCGGCGAGTCCATCGGCGGCGTGACGATCACCTCCGACGCCTTCGGCACGGTCCTGCCCTGGTTCCCGTACATCCTCACCATCGCGGTGATGCTGTTCGCCATCTCCACCGTGCTGACCTGGGGCTACTACTGCATGAAGGCCTGGACGCACCTGTTCGGCCGCAGCAGGACCAGCGAGCTGACCTTCAAGGTCTTCTACACCCTGTTCGCCGTCGCCGGCTCGCTCCTCACCCTGCAGACCCTGATCGACATGGCCGACGCGGTCCTGTTCATGCTCGCCGTCATCAACATCATCGGGCTGTACCTGCTGGCCCCCGTGGTCAAGCGGGAGCTCAACTCCTTCCTCGACTTCGTCCGCCGCCGCGACGCCGGCCTGGACACCGAAGCGGACGAGGACGAAGACCAGGAGCCGGTGAAGACCACCGTCTGACCGTCCCCCCGGCGGCCCGGCCCCTGAGCGGGCTCGTACACACCTCGCGCCTTGGTGTGTACGAGCCCGCTCGCTTACGTTTCAGCAGGTGAGAACCCCCCTGGCGGTATCCCGACATCTCCCATAGGGTGTAAAGAACGCGTCAACGAGGCAGCCGAGCTGCCGGAGACGCGCGGTGTGCCGGGAAGTCTGGTCGGCGATGTAGGGGCCGTGTGCCCATTTTCAGCCGACGCCCCGGAAGGCCATCACCATGAGCGACCCACGTCCGCGCCCCCGCATCGTGTTCGGGCTCATGCCCTGGCCCGAACGCCAGGCCATCGCCTCCGCCCTGCGCACCGAGACGGTCGGCGGAATGGTCCTCCTCGCCGCCGCCGTTATCGCACTGATCTGGGCCAACACCCCGTTCAGCAGCGTGTACGAGTCGATCCGCGACTTCCACTTCGGCATACCCGCGCTCGGCCTCGACCTGTCCGTCGGGCACTGGACCGCCGACGGCCTCCTCGCGATCTTCTTTCTGGTCGCCGGCATCGAACTCAAGCGCGAACTCGTCGTCGGTGAACTGCGCACCCCGGCCACAGCCGCCCTGCCCGTCATCGCCGCCGTCTGCGGCATGGTCGTGCCGGCGGGCCTTTACGCGCTCACCGCCGGCCTCGGCGGCGGCAGCATGGACGGCTGGGC
Organism: Streptomyces subrutilus; assembly: GCF_001746425.1. GTDB lineage: Bacteria > Actinomycetota > Actinomycetes > Streptomycetales > Streptomycetaceae > Streptomyces > Streptomyces subrutilus_A. The sequence goes on from NZ_MEHK01000001.1 coordinate 500,295, forward strand.
CGTCCCCATGGCCACCGACATCGCCTTCGCACTCGCCGTCCTCGCCGTCATCTCCACCCACCTGCCCTCCGCCCTGCGGGCCTTCCTCCTCACCCTCGCCGTCGTCGACGACCTCGGCGCGATCCTGATCATCGCCGTCTTCTTCACCAGCGACCTGAACCTCTGGGCGCTCGGCGGAGCCTTCGCCGGCCTCGCCGTCTTCTACCTCCTCCAGCGCCACCGGGTCCGCGGCTGGTGGTGGTACGTACCGCTCGGCATCGCCATCTGGGCCCTCATGTACAACGGCGGCGTCCATGCCACCGTCGCCGGCGTCGCCATGGGCCTCATCCTGCGCACCACCCGCGACAAGGGCGAGGACGCGTCCCCCGCCGCCCGCGTCTCCCACCTCATGCACCCCTTCTCCGCGGGTGTCGCCGTTCCGCTCTTCGCCCTGTTCGCGGCGGGCGTCAGCATCTCCGGACCGGCGCTGGCCGCCGTGTTCACCACTCCCGAGCCGCTCGGCGTCGTCATCGGACTCGTCGTCGGCAAGGTCCTGGGCATCTTCCTCGGGACCTACCTCGCCGCCCGATTCACCAAGGCCCAGCTCAACCCCGACCTTGCCTGGGCCGACGTCCTCGGCCTGTCCGTCCTGGCCGGGATCGGCTTCACCGTCGCCCTCCTCATCGGCGAACTCGCCTTCCCCGGCCAAGAAGTCGGCGAGCACGTCAAGGCCGCCGTCCTCTTCGCCTCCCTCACCGCCGCCGTCCTCGCGGCCGTACTGCTGCGGCGACGCAACACCCTCTACAAGCGCCTGTACGAGGAAGAGAACATCGACGCCGATGCTGACGGCATCCCCGACATCTACCAGCGCGAAGCGGAAACCACTCCCCGCGAGCGGGGCTGACGAGCGAGCCGCTCGACGCCGTCGCACACGTGGTCCGTTTGTGACCCGCAGGCGTTGCCGTGCCTTCGTTCGCGCTCTTCGTCGGCCGGGGGAGCGCCTCCGGCTCGGGCCCTGACCGAGCAATTCACCGGCCCCGAATTCCCCGGCATCGTGATCGGCCTGGTCGCAGGGCGGCAAGAGGCGGCTGAGAGGTCTGCCGGGACCGGTCTGGCCGTCCGCTCCCCCCGCGCCCTGTCCCGTCGCACACAACAGCACAGCAAGGAGCAAACCCGTGTCAGAAGGACGGATCGGCAGGGTGATGGTCGCCCTCGGCGCGCCCTGCACCCTGGCCGGGGTAGCGATGTACTTCCTGCCCGGCCCCGGTTTCCCCGTCCTCGTGTTCGGCCTGGCTGTCCTCGTCACCGGCCTCGTCCTGACTGCCGCGGACGCCCGCTGGTAAACAGCGCCGCCCTTACCCCGTCCCTCATACGACAGGACCCTGAGGGCCATGAGCTGGGAGCGGACCGGGAAACGTGGCCTCCCGAAAGCAGGACGGCCCCTCATCCACGAAGCGGCAGAGCCGATCTGCGGATGTGCCACCGGCTCACGGACGGTGTCTCGGTCGCCCTGTGGTGGGGGGCGTTGGCCCGCCTCCACTGCTTCCTTCGTGAGCGCCGCGCCTCCCGACCCGCCCGCTGATACCGGTGCTCACTCCTCCTGCCCGGGCCAGCCCAGCAGGCGGGCGCCGATGACCGCGGTCTGAAGTGTGTAGCGCGTGCGTGGGTCGGCCGGGTCTGCCCCGGTCAGACTGTGGATGCGCTCCAGCCGATAGGTCAGCGCCCGAACGCTCAGGGACAGGCGGCGTGCAGCCTCGGTCGCCACGCAGCCGCTGTCGAAGTAGGCGGCCAGGGTGTCGATGAAGAGCTGAGCTCCGCCCCGCCCCTTGCGCAGTGGGCCCAGCATGCTCTCCACCAGGTCGGCCATCGCCTGTCGGTCGCGCGTGAGCACCGGGTAGACGAGCAGGTCCGCCGCGTGCAGCACAGGCTCGTCCAGTTCCATCCGATCCGCGAGGTCGAGGGCGTTGAGTGCCTCCTCGTAGGAGTGGACGACTCCCCCGGCTCCGAGGTGGGAGCGGCCTATGGCGACCCGGCCGCCGTCGGTGGCCGCGTACGCCTGCTTGGCGAAGTAGGCCAGGACTTCCGGCTGGTCCCCGGGGGCGACACAGATCAGCCGCCCGTCCTTGGTGGTCAGCAGGATCTGCCGGCCCGCGAAGCGGGAAAGGACCGCCGTCTCGATGCCGCGGGCCACCGGGTAGCCGTCGCCGTACGGCTCGGGACCGGTGGCCACGGCGACCGCGTGGGCCTGCGACAGGCTCAGACCGAACCGCACGGCCCGCTCCGCGAGCCTGCCCAGATCACTGCGCCCGTACAACAGATCGTCGATGAACTCCCTGCGTGCGGCTTCCTCTCGGCGGACCGCGTGCTGCTGGGAGCGCTCGTAGCCCTCGGCAAAGGCGTCCACCGCCTGCTCGACGGATGCCAGCAAGGCAACACCCCTCCCCTGGGGAAGCTCCGAGAGTGTTTCTCGCGCCACGGCCAGGTGGAGCCGGATGAGCCCGCGCAGCGCAAGGCCCGCCTCGGCAGCTCGCTGCCCGTGCTCCTTGCGTGACTCCAACTCGTCACGCGTCAGTCGACGGCCGGTGGCGCCGGCGCTCAGCAAGATCTCGGCATACCCCGCCACATGCTCGTCCAGCGCTGCCCGGTCGATCACGGCTCTCCCCCGATCATGGCGCCCCGTGGCGCCCCTCCTGACCCGGGGACCAGGGTGGCACGCCCAGAACGGGCGGTACTTCCACGCGAGGGCCTCACGCGTGCGGCGGCGGTCGGCCCCCACCGTCCACGGACCGGATCGGCCGGCGGCAATGGCCTGTGCGAGGGCTACGCCCTCCCCCGGCCTTCGGGGACCGCGTGCACCCCCGACACTCCGCGGCGCGGTTCAACCCAGCACGGACGGAGCCGCCCACCAGGCCACGCCACCCATACCCCTTATGTCCTGTTCGGCGGCAATGGCCCTGCTGAAAGCCGCTCCCGCAAACGACGGATGCGGGATGCGAACTTGCGGTGACTTGCGCCACAAATTCAGCGTCAGGGCCGGCCCGAGGTGCCTGAGGAGCTCCGATCCCAGGAGACGATCAAGACCGGATCCCACCCTCCCCCTTGAGTAGCGCCGCGTCCCACCACGCCGCCACCACGCCTTCTACGGCGCCTCCCGGTCCGCTTCACTCGGTCGCGTCGCCGACGCGTTGAGGTGGGGAAATTCCCGCCAAAATCGGTCAAACTCCCCCATCCTCACCAATGGCCCTAATTTACCATCAAGCGCCGCATCATTATCCTTCTACTACATATGCGACTTGACGGTGGGTCAGCCACATAAGCAAGTGCATAATCATGCCCGGGTCGCCACCGGAAGCAGCGATTCCGCAAACACGGTGAACCATCTTCCCGTAGATGCATCGGCCCCACCTGCTCGGCGGAATTCGCCGCTGGATCGACCCTCAAGGCGCGCCGATGTCCCTCCTCCGCAGCATCCGTCTCGCAGCACTGCTCATCGCGCTCTGCGCTGCTACCGGCGGAGCGATAGCCGTCGCCTACGGCCACGGGACAGTGGTGCCGTCCGGCGCGGGAAAGACGGTCGCCCGCGCGAGCGTGACCGAGGCCTCCGTGCTCCATGTCGTCGCGCACCCGGATGACGACCTCTTCTTCATGAACCCGGACCTGAGCCGCTCTGTACGGGCGGGTACCAAGGTGACGACCGCCTACCTCACCTCCGGTGAGTCCGACGGCCGGAACGAGGCTCGCGGCCGGCACCTGAAGGATCCCGTGCAACCCGCCGATCGCGCCTCGTACGCGGAGGCCCGGCAGAACGGCATCCGAGGCGCCTACGCGCAGATGGCCACCGGTGACCGCACGAGTCCTTGGGTGCGGAAGTCCCTGCCCACGGCCGGCGGCGGGTTCGCGCAGGTGGACGTCCTCGTCGCCAAGCCGCAGATCAACCTGGTATGGCTGCAGCTGCGCGAGGCGCGCAGCATCAGCGGCGAGAACCCGGACAGCCTGCGGGGTCTGTGGGACGGGAAGACGGCCGCCCTGGGGGCTCAACTGACCTCCGGGACGCCGGTCAAGCAGTCGTTCTCCTATACCAAGGACCAGGTCGTACGCACCGTGGCCCAGGTGCTTGAGCGGTACAAGCCGACCACGATACGGCTGCAGGACCCGACGCCCGGCGTGTCGGAAGAGAGTGGTGGCACATTCATCGACCACCAGGACCACATGTACGGTGCCCGCTTCATCCAGGCAGCCACCGAGCGCTACGCGCGGTCGACAGACCGGCCGCACTTCTCGGTCCAGAACTACAGTGGCTACCACAACACCTCCCTCCCCTCGACGCTCGACCCGCGGACGGCCGAGGAGAAGCTCCGCTACCTTGAGACCTACGCCTGGGTGGACCACCAGGACTGGTGCGGTAGCCCCGCAGGATGCGGCGATCGCAAGACGGCTGCCCGGCCCGCCGGTTACCGCTGGAGCGAGAGCATCCGTTACAGCCGCGGTGACAGCACCTCGTGGATGGCCGAAGGCGCGTCAGGCCGGTTGTGGGCCTTCGCAGTCCTGGACGGGCGGATGGCGTACTGGTCCCGCAGCGCCCCAGGGGCGAAGTGGCAGGGGCCCGAGCTTCTCCCCGGCACCGGCATGGACACGGGCGCGACGGCGGCTCGGCTGCCCGACGGCAGGATCGCGGTGTTCGGCACGCGTACGACGTTGGGCGCCACTGCGCAGGACTACGGTCGTGACATCGTGTACAGCCTCCAGGCCTCGCCCAACGGAGCGTTCGGCCCGTGGCAGACGCTGGGCACTCCCGAGGTGACGGACGCTGCGGGTACCTCGGCGATCAGTGGGCCTTCGGTCGCGGTGGACCGGACGGGCCGAATATCCGTGTACGTGCGCGACTCGAAACGCACGCTGCGCGCCCGCGCCCAGGCAGCGCCGAACGGCTCGTTCGGCGCATGGCAGGCGCTGGGCGGCGCCGGTCTCCAGGGCGAGCCCGCGACCGCGATCGATGCGGCGGGCAGGCGCCACGTATACGTGGCCACCGGCACGACCGTGCTGGCCTGGATCCAGCAGACCCCGGACTCTCCGCTCGAGGGCCCCTTGCCCACCGAGCTGCCGCCGACCACGGTCCCGTTGTCGGTGTCCCCCGAGGGTGAGGGGGTCCGGCTGTTCTTCCGCGGCCCCGGCTCGGGTGTGGTCCGTACCACCCTGGCCACGGCGGGCACGCCGGGACCGGGTCTCTCCCCGGTCGCCGAAGCGGGCGGCAGGGCCGGCTACGGCGCAGTGAGTGTCGCGGGCCCCCTGCTCGCAGGCCGCGGGAGTGCGGGCACGGTCAGTACGGCGGACATGACCAGTGCGGCGGGCACGGTCCGCACCCCGGACGTGGCGAGCGCGGCGGGCTCGGTCAGCAACGCGGGCACGGGCGGTTCGCCGGTCTGGAGTGAGTCCCGGATGCTCTACTCGGGCGCTCCGGCGGGCTTGGTGGAGGCGGCCGGCCCCGCCTCGATGGCGGTCCTCGGTCTGGACGCCGATCTGCACGTCACCACGAGACCGGCGGTCACCGTGCGCCCTGATGCCCCGAGCCCCCGCTCCATGTGGCACCGCGCGGTCCGCGACTGACAGGCATCAGCGGTTCCTGTCCCTGAGCGTGTCTCGCGCGTGGACGTGTCCCGCCGGCGCCGCCTCCCTCCCCGGTGCCAGCGGTCACTCACCTCGGCGCCCTGCGGCGGGTGCGCAGCAGGCCCGCGCCTGCCACGAGCAGCACGGTGGCCGCGGCAGCGGCGCTGAGTGCCAGGCCGAGCCGCAGGCCCGGCGGGCGGAAGGTGCACCGGAGCGTGGTGGCGCCGTCGCCCAGGTCCACGGCGATCAGGCCACCGAGTGTGCGTGGTGTGGCGGCCCGGGCCCCGTCGACCGCGCACTGCCAGCCGGAGGCGGCGGGTACGGAGACGACTGCGGTTCCCCTTGTCCCGGAGGTGAAGCGGGCTTCGATGGCGTGACCGCCGGCGCGGACCTGCTGCGGTCCAGTGGACTGGAGGTGGCTGACGGCCTGGTCGAGTGAGGTCCGGTCCAGGCAGCCGAGCGGGTTCTGGGGAAGGTACTGCCCGCGCCCCGAGACGACCGTCACGGGGATCGTTCCGTTCGCCGGTACCTTCCCCAAAGCGGTCAGACCATTGCTCGTCATGGCGGGGCGTCCGAAGCTCTTGACGGTTCGGCCTTGTGCCTCGACCCGGCCGAAGAACCACGGCGCGTACCAGTACGCCTCAGTGCCTGGTCTGCAGAGCGCGGTGAACGTACGGACGAAGCCGCCTTCCGGGTGCGCGACCAACGCCCAGCCGCGCCCGGCGACGGGTGCGGGGGGAGAGCCGTCTGAGGGACGGAGGCGGGGCACCTCGTAGACGCGGGCGCCGAGCACGCGCTCCTGGCGGGCGAAGACGGTGGCGTCTGTGGCGGCGCGGTCGAGGATCGTGCCGGGAGGGCGGACGGTCACGATCGGTGGTGCCGGCACCGTTCGCCGTGTGAGGCCGCGGGGGCCCGTGCTCCGGTCGAGATAACTGCTGATTCCCATGATCGCCCGACTGACCGGGTCGGTGAAGCTCAGTGTGTGCCGGCCTTGGATGTACCAGCCCGCACCGAGCCGGTGCAATGCTCCAGCGGTGCGGGCGGGCACGTAACTGCTGTAGTAGGAACCTCCCTGTCCGGCCAGCAGCATGGGGTCGTTGTTGGCGTACTCGTGGGGCCCCGGGTCCGTGCGGGTGGCCGGCCAGTCATCGGCCGACTTGAGGAGTTCGTACGTGGCCAGGGACTCGCTGTCGTAGGTGCGCTTGGGCGCCCACCAGTCGTAGGCGTCTCGGATGACCGTGGTGTTGAAGACGGTGTAGGCGGAGGTGAGGAAGACCGTGCCGGCCAAGGCCGCGGTCAGCATGGCGCGCGATCCGCGACGCCCCCGGTACCGGTCCAGCGTCAGCAGCAGTGCCAGGGGAACAAGGCCGGCGGCGACCAGCAACCACGGTCCTCGGCTCATGTGAGGGCTGTTCCGGACGAACAGGACCAGGAGGAGCACGACGCCCGCCCCGCACAGCAGTTCCCTGCGGCCGGGTTCACGGGCGAGTGCCAGCCAGGCAGCGGATACCAGGACGGCGGTCAAGGCGACGGAGGCGCGGTAGGGGCTGCCGTTCGGCATCGCCTGTCCGTGCCAGAGCAAGATCGTGGGCAGCCAAACGAACGAACCGGCCATGACAGCGATGAGGAAGAGCCAGCCGCAACGTTCCCTGAGTGGCACCCGGCGGACGAAGGGCAAAGTGGCGACGAGCAGCAGGGGCAGCATGCCCACGGAGACACGCGGCCCCTCGGACAGCCCTCCGGGCAACAGCTGAGCCAGGTAGTCGGCGATGGTGGGTGGTCCTTGGTAGGCCCTCACCGGCGCCGGCTGCGAGGCCCGGCTCGCCTTGAGGCTGACCGTGAGTACGGGCGCGGCAAGAAGGACGCCGGACAGGGTCATGGCCGCTGCGCGCAGCAAGGTGTTCAGCCGCTCCCGGCCCGCCCGCGCGTCGACGAGCAGACGCACGAGGAGGACCAGGGCCATGCCCATGGTGGCCATCGCCGCGATGTAGAAGTTGCCCGCCCAGGAGAGGGTGACGAGAAGGGTGCCGGCGACCCAGCGCCGCCGGTGCAGGCACCAGTCGTAGGCGATCCCGAGAAGTGGGAACGCGACCAGTCCCCACATCCACATGGGGTCTGCGAAACCGTCGGAGATCGTCCAGGCGCTGAGACCGAAACAGACGGAGAGAAGGGCTCGCAGCCATGGGGAGCCCGGGTGCAGTCGGCCCAGGAAGAGGGTCATCAGGCCTGAGGCAAGGCCGATGCTGAACAGGGTGACGAGGAAGACCGGAAGTTCCACGAGGTGGCGCGGGAAGCCCCCGACGAGCCAGGAGAACGGGTTCATCAGGTAGGTGAAGAAGTCACCCAGGAACGGCGTGCCGTATCCACTGGACCAGTTGAAATACAGATCACCGGTGGTGTTGCCGTGCATCAGATCCCACAAGCGGGCGTGGAACGGCACGAGCTGGTTGCCGAGATCGTTGACCGCACGCGACCGCCCGCCGAAGGGGTACGTGCCGTGCACGGCCATCGCGAGACAGTAGGCGCCCATGGAGAGGAGCGCGGCGAACCAGGCGGCCCGGGCCTCATGGGTGATGCGGCTTGTTTGGCGGACCCTGGAAAGTGCCTTGGGGGAGGCTGACAGAACGCGCCCGGAGGTCTCCTCGCGGAGCGCACTCGACCGATCGACCCGCGGACCTCTCACTAGCCCAACCACCTCACGATCCGTCCCGTGCGAGCATGCGGAACGAGACTAAGACGGGCCATTCACGGCTGCCACGCGAGAGCCACTGTTCGTGGCACTCCGCTACGGCAAGAGGCTCGCCGTCGGGGACTGCCGGTCCGCCTCCAGGCGGGCCACGTCCAGCGCCAGGCGGCCGGCGGCCGGCGGCCGGCGGCCGGCGGCTGACGACCGCTCGCCGCCGGCCGCCGGCCGTCAGGCGCGGGGTGGAGCTCGTCGCCCTACCCTGCGCTGTAGACCCGTACACCCCCGACGTATGTCTCCACGGTCCGCACCGCGTGCAGCTCGGCGGGGGCGACGGCGAAGGGGTCGCGGTCCAGGACCGCGAGGTCGGCGAGCCGGCCGACGGCGATCACACCGGCCTCGTCCTGGTGGTTCACCCATGCCGAGCCGGCCGTGTACGCGGTGAGGGCGTCGGTGAGGGCGAGCCGCTGCTCGGGCAGGAACGGGGGCCGCAGATCCGGTTCGCCGAGTTCTTCGGCCCACACCTGGCGGTTGACGGCGACGTGGATGCCGTGCCAGGGGTCCGGACTCGAGACGAACCAGTCGCTGCCCGCCGCGAGCACCGCACCAGCCGCGTGCAGGGCGCCGAACGGATATTGGCGCCGGCCGCGTTCCTCGCCGAGGAAGGGCAACGTCAGCTCGTCCATCGCGGGTTCGTGCGCTGCCCACAGCGGCTGCATGTTCGCGGCGGCGCGCAGGGTGCGGAAACGCGGGATGTCGTCGGGGTGCACCACCTGGAGATGGGCCAGATGGTGGCGCAGGCCGGTGTGGCCGTGCACGGCCACGGCCGCCTCGAGCGAGTTCAGCGCCTCGCGGACCGCCCGGTCACCGAGAGCATGGAAGTGGATCTGGAAGCCGTGCCCGTCGAGGGCGATCACGGCCTCGCGGAGCACGGCGGGGTGGACCATGGAGATTCCGGCGTTGTCGCCCGGGCAGCCGCAGGAGTCCAAGTAGGGCTCGAGCATGGCGGCGGAGAAGTTCTCCACCACCCCGTCCTGCATGATCTTGACGCTGCCGGCAGTGAAGCGCCGGCCCTGGGCGGCCTTCTCACGGCGGGCGAGCAGCGAGTCGAGCTGGCTGAGGTCCTGGTCCCGCTCCCACCAGAGCGCTCCGCGTACCCGCGCGGTCAGCGAGCCGTCGGCGTCGCAGGCGAGGTACGTGTCGAGCGGATCCGGGAAGCCCGCGTACGCGCCGACGAGGGCGTCCTGCCAGCCGGTGATCCCGAGCGAGTGCAGCAGTTCCTGGGCGGCCAGGAGCCCGGCGCGGGCCTCGGCCGCCGAGGGAGCGGGCGCGAGCGTCCCGACCAACGCCATGGCGCCCTCGTGCAGTACGCCGGTGGGTTCGCCTGCGGCGTCGCGTTCGATGCGGCCGTCCGCGGGATCGGGTGCGTGCCGGTCGAGTCCGGCCAGGGCGAGGGCGCGTGAGTTGACCCACGCGGAGTGTCCGTCGCGGACCGGGAAGTAGGCGGGCCGGTCGGGGAGGATGGCGTCGAGCTCGTCGCGGTGGGGCAGGCCTCCGGGAAACGCGTCGAAGGACCACCCGCTGCCCTGGATCCAGGCGGCCTCGGGATGGGCGGCGGCGTAGGCGGCGATCGTTTCACGGTACTCACGGGCGGTACGCCCCGGGCTCAGATCGCAGCCGAGCATGCCGATACCGGCGATCACCGGGTGTACGTGCGCGTCGGTGAAGCCGGGTTGCACGAACCGGCCCTCGAGATCGGTTACTTCGGTTCGCGGACCGATGTGTTCGCGGATCTCCCGGTCGGTGCCGAGGGCGGTGATCCGGCCGCCCGTGACGGCCAGCGCCGATGTCCGGTGGCGCACCGGGGAGGCCGTCCAGATGGTGCCGTTGAGGAGGACGAGGTCTGCGTGACGCATATGCGGGCTCCGGTGGGTGGCAGGTTGGTGAGGTACGGGTGGCAGGCGGAGAGGGGAGAGGGCGACGCGGTGAGGGAGAGGGGTGAGGTCTGGTGGGCGGGCCGGGCGGGTGAGCGTTCGCCCGTGGGGCGTGGTGGTCAGTCTGTGCGGCGTGGTGGTCTCGGCGTGGTGGTCAGCTTCCTGCGGGGACCGGTGCGGGGGCGGGCGCGAGCGGAGCCGGCGGCTGCGTGAAGTAGGCGGCCCTGCGCCGGTAGCGGGTCCACAGGGCTGCGGGAACGCCGAGGGCGATGACGGTCATGGGCAGTACGGTGAGGAAGCGCCCGTTCTCCGCGTCGAAGGCCAAGTGGTCCACTGACGTCCACTGTTGATAGGCCACGAGGCCGCCGAGCAGCAGCAGGGCGACACCGCCGAGCAGCGGCAGCAAGCCCACGACGAGCGCGTCGCGGATGCGGCCGCGCAGTTCGTGGCGGAAGGTGACGACGCAGGCGATGCCGCCGACCCCGTACATCAGCGAGACCAGGATGCCGACCGAGTTGACCACGGCGACGACCACTTCGGACAGCGAGCCGACCGCGAGCCCCGCGAGCGATACTCCGACGGCGAGGACCGCGATCCGCACGGTGGAGGTGACCGGCGTGCCCCAGGCGGGATGCAGCCGGGTCCAGCTCGTGCCCAGGACACCGTCGCGGCCCATGGCGAGCGTGAGCCGGGCTCCCGCGATGACGCTCGACTGCATGCAGGCCACGGTGGCGAAGAGCATCGCGGCGAGGGCGGCCGTCGCGCCGGTGGTCCCGTAGAAGGTGCGGGCCAGTTCGGTGACACCGGACAGCGGATCCGCGAGCTGTTCGGGCTTCAACGCGTGCAGGAAGCCCGTGGCCGAGAAGAGGAAGAACCCGGTGGTGACCAGGATCGCGATGATTCCCGCCCGGCCCGGGGAGCGGACCGACGTGGACTCCTCCACCACCGAGAAGGCGCTCTCCCACCCCCAGAACATGTACGCCGCCATCACGGTCGCTCCGAGCAGGGTGAGAGTGTCGGGGAACGCGAACGGCGAGAACCACGAGGCGGAAACGGGGGCCGCGTCGCCCCGGGCGAAGGCGGTGATCACGATGGCGGTGACCACGACCGCGGAGATGCCGAGCAGCAGGCTCTGAACGGCGGTGGCGCCCTTCACTCCCCGCAGCGCGCTCAGCACGATCAGGCCGCTCCACACCAGGCCGGTGAGGGTGACTGCGAGGGGGTCGTCCGGGGAGACGGCCCTGACGCCGGCCTCGGCGAGCAGGCCGAGGGTGAACTGCCCGGTGAGCTGGCCCGCGTAAGACAGGAACAGGATGTTGGTGGCGACCGATGTCCACCCCGTGAGGTAGCCGGTCCACGGCCCGAGCGCTCGGCGCACCCAGACGTACGCCGTGCCGCAGTTGGGGTCGCGGGCGGCGAGCCGGGCGTAGCCCCCGGAGACGGCCAGGATCGGCAGGGCGGCGAGCAGGAAGGCGGCGGGCATCGCGGTGCCGGCGAGTGCGGCGAGGAAGGCGAGGCCGATGCCGACGCTCACGGTGGGGCTGATGTTGGCCAGCGCGATGACCACGCCGTGCCGGGTGCTGAGGGTCTTGCGGAACGCGGCGACGGGCGCCTCACCGGTGGCGGGTCTTCCCTGGTCCATGAGCAGCACTCCTCGGTTCTGGGTGCCCCGCAGACAACCGCTCGCCGCACTATTTTGTCAACGGTGTGGGTAAAAGATTTTCCGCCGGGCGACAGGGCTTGCGGAAGCACTGTCCGGCCTGGTCTGATCGCCCCATGGCAGTACGAGGCAGGGGCCGTCCCCCCAAGGTCGAGCTGGACCTGCGGATCATCGTGGACGCCGCGCTCGCGCTGGCCGACGACGAAGGCGCGGCAGCGCTCAGCGTGCGGCGGCTCGCCGCCAGACTGGGGGTGGACCCCTCCGCCCTGTACCGCTACGTCAGAGACAAGGACGAACTCCACCTGGCCCTCGCCGACCGCCTCTTCGAGGAGACCCTGACGGGGTTCCAACCGTCGCCGAACTGGCGCGACACGCTGCGCGACCTTGCGCTGCGCACGCGGGAGACCGCCCTTCGCCATCCCGGCGCGGCGGTTCTGGCCACCTACCGCACCACGCGGCGCCCTGCCGAAATGCGGATCGTGGAGCACATCCTGGCGGCCTTCGGCCGAGCCGGATGCTCCCCCGCCCTGGCCGCCGTCCTGCACCGGGTCTACGGAGACTTCTCCTTGGCCTGGGCCGGAATGGACGCGGCCTTCGAGACGCTGGACGGGGCCGCCCGGACGGGCGACGAGCTGGCCTGGACCCGCGAGTACCCTGCGGCCGACCCCGCCGCCTTCCCGGCCATCGCACGCAGCGTGGCCCACATGGCACGGCTGGACGGGACGACGGTGTTCCTGGCCGCTCTGGAGATCCTGCTGGACGGAATCGCGGCGCGTATCACGGCGGAGGCCACGGGCCGGGCCCTCGACGGATCCGGCGAACCGGCGGCATAGCGACCGGCGTTGCAGCCGCCGCGGTGACGACGGGATCAGCCTGGCCGCGATCCGGTGCTGAGGACAATGGCTCTCCCCCGGCACGGCCGCGGGGACGGGCCCGAATGTGGGAAAACCCCCGAACGTAACCGGGGTGCAGGTCCCACACGAGGCCGGCGGCGTCGTACCGCCTTCGTGCAGGGAGGCGGCGAGGGCTGCCGAGCGTTGCCTGGCTGCGGGCAACCGCCCGAACAGTCCGAGGCCTCGGCCCCCGCGACGGCTCGCCATGGTCTGGGAGTCGCGGGCGCCCGGCACGACGAGCGTCACTTTCAGCGTGCGGCGTTAAGGAGCCGTAAAGATTGCCGACCACCGGCAATGTGCCAGAACGCGCGTGCCAGGCAGGATGGGGCGCAGCCGGAGGGGCGCCACGGTGAATGCCGTAGGACGGAAGCCAACGCTCCGGCTCCGGCGGACGGCCATACGGGAGGGGGAAGGCTCATGGACGAGTTCATCGCTGCCGCCCTCGGCTTCCCCACCCTGTTGTTCACCGCGTCCCTGGCGGTCGTCCTCGGCTTCTGGCTTCTGGTGCTCTGCGGGGCGACGGACCATGACGGCATCGGTCCCGACGTCGACGGCGGTGCCCTGGGCATCGGCGGAGTACCCGTCACGCTCTCGGTCTCACTGCTGATCGCCGTGGCCTGGTTCACGAACCTGTCCGGCTCCTTGGCTCTCGCCCGTACCGGATGGCCCGGCACATGGGTCCATTTCCTCGGCACGGTCCTGCTGTTCGGCTCGCTGATTCTCTCGTGGCGCGTGACGCGGCTGCTCGTACGGCCACTCGCCAAACTCTTCCCCGACGAACCCGGGCCGTCCCGGCTGGACTTCGTCGGTCTGACCTGCGTCATCCGCACGGGGCGGGTGGACGCGGCCTTCGGGCAGGCCGAGGTCACGGCAGGGGACGGCTCCACCGCGGTCGTCCAGGTCCGCCAGCACGGCAGTGATCCGCTGATGCTCGGCAGCACCGCGCTGCTCTACGCGTACGACGACGCAGGCGAGTTCTTCTGGGTCGCGCCCTTCGATGCGGCGCTCGACCCGCGCGGCTGATCCGCCGCTTCTCTCGGCCTTCCCGGGCTTATCGGTTTCGACTTCTCACGTGGGGATTCCTCATGGATGCCTTCTCTTTGGGCCTTGGCACGCTCGTCATCGTCGTTCTCGTCCTCGTGATCACGACTCTGCTCGTGGTGACCCGGTTGTTCCGCAAGGTCGAGCAGGGCAAGGCCCTGATCGTCTCCAAGATGCGGAAGGTCGATGTGACCTTCACCGGGCAGGTCGTGCTGCCCGTTCTGCACAAGGCCGAGGTCATGGACATCTCGGTGAAGACCATCGAGATCTCCCGCACGGGGCGCGACGGTCTGATCTGCAAGGACAACATCCGCGCCGACATCCGCATCTCGTTCTTCGTCCGCGTCAACAAGACCGTCGAGGACGTCATCAAAGTGGCTCAGGCCATCGGCACCCAGCGGGCCTCTGACAAGGCGACGCTGCAGGAGCTGTTCAACGCCAAGTTCTCCGAGGCGCTCAAGACGGTCGGCAAGCAGCTCGACTTCACCGACCTCTACACGATGCGCAACGAACTGCGCGACCGGATCATCCACGTCATCGGTACCGATCTGAACGGCTACAGCCTGGAGGACGCGGCGATCGACTACCTGGAGCAGACCCCGCTCTCCCAGCTGGACGCCGGCAACATCCTCGACGCCCAGGGCATCCGGAAGATCACCGAGCTGACAGCCGTCGAGAGCGTACGCACCAACGAGTTCCGCCAGCACGAGCAGAAGGAGCTCACCCGGCAGAACGTCGACGCCCGCGAGGCCATCCTGGAGCTGGAACGGCGGCAGGCGGACGCCGAGATCAAGCAGCGCCGCGAGATCGAGACGGTGCGGGCGCGGGAGGAAGCGGAGACCGCGCGGGGGGTGGAGGAGGAGCGGCTGCGGGCGCAGGGTGCCTTCCTGAAGACGGAGGAGCAACTCGGCATCCAGCGCGAGAACCAGGCGCGCGAGGTGGCCGTCGCGCAGAAGAACCGCGAGCGGGTCATCGCCGTCGAGAACGAGCGCATCGAGAAGGACCGCCTGCTGGAGGTCATCGCGCGGGAGCGGGAGACGCAGCTGACGAGGATCGCCGCCGACAAGGAGGTAGAGACCGAGAAGCGGGACATCGCCGAGGTCGTGAGGGAGCGGATCGCGGTGGACCGTACGGTCGCCGAGCAGGAGGAATCCATCAAGCGGCTGCGGACGGTGGAGGAGGCCGAGCGGGAGCGGCAGGCGATCGTCATCGCCGCAGAGGCGCAGGCCCAGGAGAAGCTGGTCAAGGACATCAAGGCAGCGGAGGCCGCCGAGCAGGCGGCCGTGCACCGGGCGGCCGAGGAACTCACGCTCGCCGAGGCCCGCAACAAGACCGCGGACCTCGACGCCCGCGCCAAGATCCGCCTCGCCGAAGGCATCCAGGCGGAGGCCGCCGCCGAGGGTCTGGCCGCGGTGGCCGTACGGGAGAAGGAAGCGGACGCCATCGAGAAGGCCGGCCGGGCGGAGGCCGGAGCGACGACGGCGCGGCTCAAGGCCGAGGCGGACGGAGCACGCGAGATGGCTCTCGCCGAGGCGACCGCCATCGGCGAGAAGCTGAAGGCGGAGGCCGAGGGCCTGACCGAGAAGGCGGCGGCCATGGCCGCGCTGGACGAGGCCTCGCGCGGCCACGAGGAGTACCGACTGCGGCTGGAAGCGGAGAAGGAGATCCGACTCGCCGGACTCGACGTCCAACGGCAGGTCGCGGAGGCCCAGGCCACCGTCCTGGCGACGGGCTTGGAGAGCGCCGACATCAGCATCGTCGGCGGCGAGTCCGCGTTCTTCGACCGCATCGTCGGAGCGATGTCGATGGGCCGCGCCGTGGACGGGTTCATGGAGAGCTCCCAGACCGCCCAGACCCTGGCGGGGCCCTGGCTGGACGGCTCGGGATCCTTCACCGAAGACCTCACGAAGGTGCTGGGCTCGGTGTCCACGTCCGACGTGCAGAACCTGACCGTCTCGGCCCTGCTGATGAAGCTCATGCCGGCCGGATCCGGGCAGCTGGACGAGCTGATGGCCAAGGCCCGGCAGCTGGGCCTGTCCGACACGCCGGTGACCACACTCGCCGGCATGAACGGCACCGCCAAGAGCTGACCGCCACGGGGGTGCGGTCACCTTCCGGAGCCGCCGCGGAGGGGGCGGCGGCTCCGGAAGAGCACCACTTCGCATACGAGGGAGCTGGATCACATGACCACGGCCACGGCGATGGACGCCCGTACGCCCGAGGTGCTGTCGTACGAGGTGCTGCGCGACCGGCTGGCGGCGCAGGCCCGCGAGCTGGCCCGGCGGGCCGAGATCGTGAACGCCGCCCGTATCGCCGAGTTCGGATCGACTGAACTCTCCCTGGCCGGGTCCGAACGCTTGCGAACCGACGGCGTGCGGGTGGTGCCCCGCGACATCGTCGCCGTCGGGGACGTCCTGCTCTTCGGCTATCACCGCTCCGCCAGCGCAGGTGCCGAGCGGGCGGTAGCCGATGTCTTCGCCCTGTACGACCGCGATCTGAACCCTCTCTCCCAGGACTCGGCGCCCGGTCTCCTGGACGACGCCGCCTTCGTACGGGAATTCGGCGCCCTGCACCGCTACTTCCAGGGCGCGCGGCTCCTGCGGCTCCGCCACGTCGACGGCAAGCTGCTGGCCGTGTTCCAGACCGGAGAGCAGGCGGAGGACATCCGCGTCCTGCGCTGGTCCCTCACCTCGTCCGGCGAGGCGCGGTTCCTGGACGCACGCGGCGAACGCGACCATGTCTTCCCGCCCGCCCACGACGTCGAGTGGACGCAGACGACGCGCGAGGACCACGTCCTGGGTCGGCACCCGCACGTCTCCGTCTGCGGACGGGTCTTCGTCTCGACGGTCGGCGGTGCGCTCACCGTCAAGACCGACGACGACACGGAGACCGCCGATGGCGTTCACCGCGAGCCGGTCGACGAGCCGCTCCAGTCCCTCGCCGATGCCGAGATCGCGTACGCGACCGTGGGCCCACTCATCCTGCTGGGGATCCGCCCCTACAAGGAGGAGACGCGGCGTCACCTGGTCTTCAACATCCTCACGAACGCCGTGGTCCGCCTCGACGGAATAGGCCAGTCCTGCCGCCGGCTGCCCGAGGACCAGGGCATCGTCTTCCCCGGCGGCTACTGCCTCGCCTCGGGCATGGTGAAGAGCTTCGACACGGACACCGCGGACCTGGAGTTCGAACGCGCTGTCCACTCCCCCGACGGCGAAGACGTGCTGTACGTCTTCCATGCCCGCGTCCAGGGGAGGAGCCTGCTCCTGCCCTACCACCTGATCCGCAAGGAGGTCGCCGCTCCGATCTCCTGCCACGGCCACGCCCTTTTCGATGACGGCACCCTTGTCGTTCTGCGCGCCGAGGGCGTCGAGCCCGCGCGGTCGCACCCGGTGCAGATGTGGCGGACCCCGTACGTCTCCGATACCCACCCGGTGTCCACGGGTGACGGCCCACTCGGCCGGATCGGGAACGCCGACCTGGTACGGGGCATCGCCGACTGCCTGTCCATCGCCCGCCAGTCCACCGAGACCACGCCCACCCGCGCGGTCTACGAGACCCTGGTCGCCGCCTGCGTCCGGGCCGCAGACATCCACCACTGGCTGGGCGAACCGGAAACCGGCCTCCGCCGCCCCCTGGAGGACGTCCGGTCCACCGCCGCTCGAGTACTGGAGGAGTTCGAGACGGTACGGGCCCTCACCCTGCAGGCCTCCGAAGCTTTCGCCGCATCCGCTCAGCAGATCGCACGGCTGGTCCGCCGCATCCGTGGTGAATCACCGGCCGGAGCCGAGGAGTGGATCGACCGCATCACCGAGCTGCGTCGCGCGCAGGGTCACCTGCTCACCCTCAAGGAGATGCGGTACGCGGACACGACGGGCATCGAGGCCCTCGCCGCCGACCTGGATGGTGACATCGCCTCCGCCGCCCAGCGCGCCGTGGCCTTCCTGCACCGCCAGGACGCCTTCACGGACCATCATGCCGAGGCCGAACAGCTCACCACCGACGCCGAAGCGATCAACACCGTCGCCGGCGCCGCCCCGGTCGAGGAACGCCTGGAAAGGGCGGTCTTCGGGCTCGGGACCCTGGTCGAGGTCATCGCAGACCTGGACGTCGGCGACGCGACCGTACGCACCACGATCCTGGAGCGGATCGCCGAGGTCCTCGGCGGCCTCAACCGCGCCCGAGCCACCCTGGCCGCCCGTCGCCGCGAACTCCTCGACCAGGAAGGGCGCGCCGAGTTCGCGGCCGAGTTCGCCCTGCTCGGCCAGGCCGTCACCGGCGCCCTGGCCGCAGCCGGTACGCCCGAGCAGTGCGAAGCACAACTCGCCAGGCTGCTGGTGCAACTGGAGAACCTGGAATCGCGCTTCGCCGAGCACGACGGTTTCCTCACCGAGATCACCGAGAAGCGAACGGAGATCCACGACGCGTTCTCGGCACGCGAGCAGACCCTGCGGGACGCCCGCGCCCGGCGCGGCGAGGCCCTCGCCGACTCCGCACGCAGGGTCCTGGAGACGGTCACCCGTCGGGCCGCAGGACTGCAGAGCATCGACGAGATCAACATCTACTTCGCCTCCGACCCGATGGCGGCCAAGGTCCGCCGCACCGCCGGCGAACTGCGTCAGCTCGACGACACGGTCAGGGCAGAGGAAGTGGAAGGCCGGCTGCTCGCCGCCCGCCAGGAGGCCGGACGCGCCCTGCGCGATCGCAGCGAGCTGTTCTCGGACGGCGGCGACACCATCCGCCTGGGCCGCCACCGCTTCGCCGTCACCCGCCGGGCCCCCGAACTGGCCCTCGTACCGCACCAGGACGGCCTGGCCTTCGCCCTGACCGGCACCGACTACCGCAGCCCGGTCACCGACCCGGAATTCGCCGCCACCCGCCCGTACTGGGACCGGCAGCTGCCGTCCGAGTCACCCGAGGTGTACCGGGCCGAGTACCTGGCCGCCCGGCTGCTGGCCGAACGCGGCGCGGAGGCCCTCGCCGCAGCCGACCTGCCGGCACTCGTACGGCAGGCCGCCGAAGCCGCGTACGACGAGGGTTACGAGCGGGGCGTCCATGATCACGACGCCACCGCGATCCTCACCGTGCTCCTGCGGTTGCACGAGAACGCCGGGCTGCTGCGCTACCCGCCGCTCGAGCGGGCGGCGGCCACACTGTTCTGGGCCCACGCGACGACGGCTGAGTACCGCGAATCCTTCACCCGGCGTGCGGTGTCTCTGGCACGGGCCCGCGACACGTTCGGACGCGTCCCCGCCATCGACGGCCTGCAAGCCGAAATCGCTCAGGACATCACCGGGTTCGCCCCGAAGGCGGCCGATCCCGCACGCGCCGCCGAGTACCTCTTCGAGGAGCTGACCTCCGGCCCCCTGGGCTTCGCCGTCTCCGCCTCGGCCCGTGCCCTCCTCGACAAGTTCCGCCGCACCGTGGGCGCCTCGCCCTACGACGATGAGCTCACCGCCCTGCCCGAGCTCGCGGCACGGCAGCACCTCGTCGAAGGCTGGCTCACCGCCTACGCGAGTGCCTCCGGCGAACGCATCGACGCAGGCGACATCTCCGAGGCCGCGGCCGTTGAGCTGTGCCCCTCCCTGGAACGCTACGAGGCCATCGGCGAGACCACCGCGACCGTCGCCGGGCTCCTGGGCGCCCACCGGCGGATCACCGGACGCTCCCTCGCGCTCCGCCTGGACGAGTTCCTGGCCCGCACCGCGGAGTTCACCGCCCAAGCCGTGCCGGGCTTCCGCGCCTACCAGCAGCGCCGCAGCGCCCTCATCGCCGCCGAACACAGACGGCTCCGCATCGACGCGCACCGGCCCCGCGCCATGTCCTCCTTCGTCCGCAACCGGCTCGTCGACGAGGTCTACCTCCCCCTCATCGGTGACAACCTCGCCAAGCAGCTGGGCGCGGCCGGAAACGCCAAGCGCACCGACAGCAACGGCCTGCTCCTGTTGGTCTCCCCACCCGGCTACGGCAAGACCACGCTCGTGGAATACGTCGCCGAGCGCCTCGGGCTGCTCCTGGTCAAGGTCGACGGCCCGGCCCTCGGCCACCACACCGTCTCTCTGGACCCGGCCGAGGCCCCGGATGCCGGCGCCCGCCGCGAACTGGAGAAGATCGCCTTCGCCCTCGCCGCCGGCAACAACGTCCTGCTCTACCTCGACGACATCCAGCACACCTCGCCCGAACTGCTCCAGAAGTTCATCCCACTGTGCGACGCGACCCGCACCCTGGACGGGCACGACCTGCGCGGCAAGCGGTTCGCCGTCTGCATGGCCGGCAACCCGTACACCGAGTCCGGACAGCGCTTCCGCGTCCCCGACATGCTCGCCAACCGCGCCGACGTGTGGAACCTCGGCGACGTACTGACCGGTAAGGAGGACGCCTTCGCCCTCAGCTTCGTCGAGAACTCCCTCACCTCCCACCCGGTCCTGGCCCCGCTCGCCGCCCGGGACCGTGCCGACCTGGAGCTACTCGTACGCCTCGCCGCAGGCGACCCCACCGCACGGCGCGACCGGCTCGTCCACCCGTCCCCGCCGGTCGAACTGGACCGGATCCTCGCCGTGCTCCGCCACCTGCTCACCGCCCGGCAGACGGTGCTCGCCGTGAACGACGCCTACATCGCCTCCGCGTCCCAGAGCGAGGCCGGCCGTACCGAGCCGCCCTTCCGCCTGCAAGGCTCCTACCGCAACATGAACAAGATCGCGGCCCGCCTCTCGCCTGCCATGAACGAGGCCGAACTGACCGCCGTGATCGACGACCACTACACGTCGGAGGCCCAGACCCTCACCACCGGAGCCGAGGCCAACCTCCTCAAGCTCGGCGCCCTCCGCGGCACACTCACCGAACGTCAGGCCGCCCGCTGGTGCGAGATCACCGCCTCGTACGTCCGCGCACAAGCCCTCGGCAGGTCCGCCGACGACACCCTGAGCCGAGCGATGACAGCCCTCGGCTGAGCTGCCGCACTCATCTTCGCCTCGCTCTGTCCTGTACGGGTGAGGCTGACGGAGAGAGGGTGCCCTTTGCGAGTGGATCGCCTGCACACCGGGCCCACTCTTTCGAAGGCGGCTTAGAGCGAAGGTTCGGATACACCAGCCTTCTCGTTCCACACCGCCGAACGCGATCTCTGCCGAGTATGGGTGGGGTCATGACGGCGTGCTCCTTCTTCGTTCCCTCACCCCTTCTTCCTCGCTTGGTTTCGGCGTCCGGAAGGGGGGTGACGTGGGCTGCGTCTTTTGCCGTCATGGCAACGGCGCCGACAGCCGCAGGACACCACTTGATCTCCGCCGGCTCGCGGTCGGCAAGCACCCGTCTGATTGCCGTACCGGGACTGGACGGGTGCACCACGGGGGCGAAGCCCACTGGCCGACACGGTGGTGCGCCGAGGTCCGCCTCGGCGTCGCCGCCTGCGGCTGTCCGAGACCTCGGCAGTCGTGAGGCCACGGGAGGAGCCCACACATCTCGACGCCACTTCGCCATCGAACAGCGCCGCCGGAGGGGGGAGCTCTCGCGGGCCGCTGACGACGGCCGGGCCATGCCTGTGCGGCCCGTCGTCCCACCCCGGCCGCGACCCACTGCTCCCGTGGCGGCAATCCGAAAAGGCCCCGCGAGCAATCCGATGAATCAGGAGCCGACGTGCCCACTCAACGCATCGACGTGATGCACCCTGCCGACATGAGCCCTGCCGACCTGCGGCTGTGGAGCGCGCTGCGGGCCAGGACCGCGCCCGTTGCCAATCCCTTCATGAGCCCCGAGTTCAGCCAGGCGGTCGGCCGTGTCCGGCCGGGTGCCAGGGTCGCGGTCGTGCGCCAGGACGGCGAGCCCGCCGGCTTCTTCCCCTTCGAGCGCGGCCGGTGGGGCCGCGGCCGCGCGATCGGTCTGGGCGTGTCCGACTGTCAGGGAGCCGTCCTGCACCCCGATGTACACGTCGATCCGCACCAGCTTCTGCGCGCCAGCCGCCTGAGTGTCTGGGAGTTCAACCATCTCGAAAGCGGCCAGAACCTGTTTCTGCCGTTCGCCACGGGGCGATACGCCTCGCCCGTCATCGATCTCAGCGGCGGCTACACCCATTACGAGAATCTGCTCCGAACCCGTTCCCGCACATTCCTGAAGTCGACCCGGGCGCAGGAGCGCCGTCTGGCTCGCCGGATCGGGCCTTTGAGGTTCGTGTTCGACGAACGGAACCCGACGGCCTTGCGGACGCTGGTGGCGTGGAAATCTGCCCAGTACCGCCGAACGGGGCGGCGCGACCGATTCGCCCAGGAATGGATCAACAACCTGGTACACATCCTCGCCGCCACGGACACACCC
The DNA here is from genome assembly GCF_001746425.1 of Streptomyces subrutilus. GTDB lineage: Bacteria > Actinomycetota > Actinomycetes > Streptomycetales > Streptomycetaceae > Streptomyces > Streptomyces subrutilus_A. Next base: position 522,390 of record NZ_MEHK01000001.1, read on the forward strand.
GGCTGTTCGGGCCTGCTATCGGCGCTCTACGCAGGCGAAAGGCTTGTCGCCGCACACTTCGGGCTGCGCTCACGTACCGTGCTGTCGTACTGGTTCCCCGCGTACGACCGGGACGTCGCCCCGTTCTCCCCCGGTCTCGTCCTCCATCTGCGCATCATCGAAGCGGCCGCAGCCGCCGGCATCGACCTGCTCGATCTCGGCAGAGGTGACGCCTCCTACAAGGATCACCTCAAGACACGAGAGCTGACGGTTCATGAAGGCGCTCTTCTGCGCCGCAGCCCCGGTGCGGCTCTCCACTGGCTCAGCCGGGAGCCTGCACGTGCTGTGCGCCGCTTCGTGAGCGAGCGCCCCCATCTCAAGACCGCAGCCCTGCAAGTCCTGGAAGGAGCCGGCAAGATGCGTGACCGGCGCCCTTGAGGAGGCAGCTGCCCGACCCGGGCACGGCCGGGGTGAGCGACAAGGGCAAGGGCGGGATCACCTTCCGCAACGACGGGTGACCTGCGGCTGCGCCCCGGAGGGGAAAACCGGGTGCGGCCGCTCCCCCCGCCTTGGGATCATCGCGGAATGGTCCACCGACTCGAACCCCTGGTCATCCGGCACACCCACCGCCTCCCTCGCCCCACGGGAGCCATCGGGGAAGGCGCTGTCGCGGCGCAGCAGTTCGACGCCGCGCTGATGTCCGTGGGCTTCAAGCTCTCCGCCGAACTGCTCGCGCACCTGTCGGGGCTCTCCGAGGGCGCGGTCGTCGAGACCGCCGTACGGACGCTGGGCACCGTACGGGAGATGGTCGGTGACCACGTCCGGCACAACGTGTACTTCATCGACTTCCCCGCCAACGTGCCGGACACCTTCGAGTTCTGGATGGGCTGCATCGCCGACGCGCTCGCCGACGACGAGACGCGCGCGAGCACGCTGGAGCAGCTGAGCGCCGGTGTGGTGAACCTGCTCACCCTGCCGTCGTACGGGAACTACCGCCACACCTACGCCGAGATGCTCGCCCACCACGACGAGCTGATCGCCGCGGCGGGAGACCGTATGACGGTCCTGCACCTGGGCGGCACCCTCGACGAGGAAATCACCTCCCTCTACCTGGCGTTGGCCGGCAGCACCACCCCGCTCGGCGAGGACGGCCTGGGCGACCTGCGGGACCTCGCCGGCCACTGCGCCGACGGGCCGCAGCCCGAGGACATCCCCGTCCGGGAGAACCGTGCCGTGGTCAACCAGGCCCGCCTGATGACCGGTTCGAGCCTGCTGCTGGACACGGTGACCGATGTGCTCCGCCTGGCCTGCGCGCTCGTCGGCGGCGACGTGACCCTGCGGGAGCCGACGCGGCTGCGCGCCCTGCCCCGGTCGGTGCGCCGGGCGCTGCTCGCGGGCCTGGACGCGGTGGTCGCCGTGTCGCCGGCCAAGCTCGCCGACGTGCACGCACACCGCGAGCGGTGGAAGCGGCTCGGCGAGCGGCTGCACCCGCACGAGTACCCGCAGTGGCCGCACGCGGCAGATGTGTTCGCCGTCGCCCGCGGCGAGAAGACGGCGCGCTCGCTGGACAGCCGGGTAGCGGAGCTGCTCGCCCGCGGTGACACCACGGCCGCGGTCGAACTGCTGAAGGCCGCGCCCGGCAAGCTCTTCCGGTCCCTCGACCAGCTGCTGCTCGACTCCTTCACACAGGACGAGCGCGACGTGGTCGTGGCCGCCGCCGGGCACGTCGTCCGCGACGTCTCCGGCAGGGTCGTGCTGTCGGTGCGCCAGCACCTGCACAACCGCGAGCAGGAGACGGGTGGGCAGCGCGTGTTCGTCAACCGCCTCGGCCGGGCCTGGGTCACCGACGACGTCCGCCGGCCGGTGTTCGCGCGCGAGCGGGGCCGGCTGATCTCCGTGCTCGACGCGGAGCTGCGCCGCCGGCTGCCCGCCGCGGACCACCTGCTGATCGACCCGGAGGTCCTGGACGTGGCGCTGCCGCTCAGCGGCAATGCCACCGCGTCCGGGCTGGGTGTGCTGCCGCGCGGCTCGGTGTCGCGTGTCGACGGAGAGCTGCTGCGCTTCTTCGTCCACTGGAAGCAGACGGCGAACTCCACCGACTACGACCTGTCGGCGGCGCTCCTGAACGCCGACTACTCGACCGCCTCCTGGCTCTCGTACACCAACCTGCGTGCTGTCGAGGGCGAGCACTCCGGCGACATCACGAACGCTCCCGACGGGGCTTCGGAGTTCATCAACCTGCGGCTGGACGCGGTGCGGGCCGACTGCATCGTGCCGCAGGTCAACATCTTCTCCGGGGAGGGCTTCGAGGAGGTCGAGGAGTCCTTCTTCGGGTTCATGCTGCGCGAGGGCGAGCAGCAGGGGCGCCCGTTCGAAGCGCGTACGGTGCGGTTGAAGTCGGAGCTGCGCGGTCCCGGCCGGGTCGCCCTGCCGTTGGTGTTCCTGCGCGGCGGCGACGGCCGGTGGCGCGCCAAGTGGCTGCACCTCTACCTGAAGGGGGCTCCGTCGTCGAACACGGTCGAGGGCAACCGGGTGACGGTCGCGGCGCTGCTGCGCGGCATCGTGGAGTGCGAGCAGCTCAGCGTGCGCTACCTCACCGAGCTGATGAGCGGCAGCGCGACGACGCTCACCCTGTGGGACGGCAAGACGGTGCCGGCGGGGCCCGTCACCTACATCGGCCTGGAGCGGCCGGCCGGGCTGCACCCGCAGTCGCGGATCGTCACTCCCGAAAACCTGCGTGACCTGATCCCCGCCTGACTGTTAACGTGGCCGTGGCGAGGCCATGAAGGGGCTTCCTTCTCCAACTCCTTGAAATTAGTCCCTCCGCTTTCCTCGCCACCGACTTGAGGCCCCCGGCCGCCCGCCTGTACGCGGGACGGCCGGGGGCCTCTGTTCTTTCCCCCGGACGCGTGATCGGTGGGCTGTGGGGTAGGCGTGCCCGTGACAGTAGCGTGTACACACACCTCAACCAGGGGGTCTGCCATGGCTCGGTTCGAGTCCGGTACCGCCGCGGCACGCCCCTGATCAGCGCGGGCACCCATGAGCGGGGCCGGTGGCCGCCGTCGGGCGGCACTCGCGGCCTCGCCGAGCACGGAGAGGAAGGTGAGCCCTCCATGAGCACTGCTGGACGGCCGGGCCACGGCAGTACCGACGAGTCGGTGGGCGATCTCGTGTCACGAGCGTCGCAGCAGATGTCTGAGCTGGTCCGCGAGGAGATGCAGCTCGCCCGGGCGGAGATGACCCAGAAGGGCAAGCGCTTCGGGCTGGGCGGCGGCCTGGTCGGCGGCGCCGGCTTGGTCGGCATTCTGGCCGCGCAGGCCCTGATCGGCGCTGTGATCGCGGCCCTCGCCCTGCTCCTGCCGGTGTGGGCCTCGGCCTTGATCGTCGCCGCGCTGCTGGCGGCGGTGGCCGCCGTGATGGCCGCCGCCGGGAAGAAGCAGATCGCCAAGGCAGGCACACCCGCACCTGAACAGGCCATCGCCGGCCTCAAGGCCGACGTGGCCGAAATCAAGGAGAAGGCACACCGGTGACCAAGCAACCTGAGGACCAGGAGTCCACGCCCACCCCCGAGGAGCTGCGCGAGCGGGTCGAACACACTCGCGACGAGCTCGGCCAGACCGTGGAGGCGCTGGCGGCCAAGGCCGATGTCAAGGCCCAGGCCAAGGAGAAGACGGCCGAGCTCAAGGAACAGGCCGCCGAGAAGGCCGCGTACGTCGCCGACCAGCTCAGGGAGAAGACGGCGCTCGCCGCACAGCTGGTCAAGGAGAAGACCCCGGACCCCGTCCTCGACAAGGCGGCCCAGGCCGCGGCGCAGGTCCGCGACGGTGCGGCCCGGGCCGGCCATATCGCCGCCGAGCGGACCCCCGACACGGTCCGCGAGAAGGCCGAGACCGCCGCGACCATGGCGAAGGCCAATCGGACGCCGTTGTTCGCCGCCGCAGCCGCCGCCGTTGTGGTGTTTCTGCTGCTGCGCCGCGGCCGTAAGCGCCGCTGATCGCTCCGCACGGGCCGGAGCGTCCTGATGGCGGGGCCGCGACAGGCCCCGCCATCGGCGGTGACCGGCGTTCCGCGCCCGGGGGACCGGCCGGCCGACCTGACCCGGTTCGCCGAGCCGCGGTCCTCGGCCGCGACCAGGCCGATCCATCGCCGCGATGGCGAACCCGGTCGTGACCAGGGCCGGCTTGCCGTGCGGATCGGCCGCGTCGAGGTCGGTGCGGGCGTCGACGCCGGCACCGGCGGCGTGCGGGCGCGGGAGCGCCGCCGAGCCGTCGTTGTCCTCGGCCCAGGTCTGGTCGGCCGGCGCCTGAAGGCGTACCGGGCCGCGCTCGGAGTACGGATGGCCCATGGGCAGCACGACGGCCATGGCGTCCAGTCCGACGAACCGTCGGTCGACCCGCGGGTCGTGGGGCAGGCCCGGTGCGGCATCGGTGACGACCGCGACGGACACGGCCCTGACCAGGGGTCGTGTCCATTCCGAGTGCACGCGGAGCAGCCAGCCGGTAGCGTCGTAAACGTGCGTTCCGCCCAATACGCCGCGGTCCGGCAGGGCCGCCGCGGATGTCGGCAGAGGAACGGGATCACATGCCAAAGCACAGCATCCACGCGGTGACTGCGGCGGCCGCTCTGGTCTGCTGCCTGGCGGCCTTCGGCCTCACGCCCAGCGCCGCCGCGCCCGCCGGGCAGCCCAGCCCGGTGCCCCCGTCCCGGTTCGTGCCCGGTCCCTGTCCGAAACCGCCCGAGCCGATCGAAGCGCTGGGTGACGCACGCTGCGGCTTCCTCGAGGTCCCCGAGAACCGCTCCCGTCCCGGCAGCCGCACCATCAAGCTGGCCGTCGCGCGCATTTCGGCCACCTCCGCGAAACCCGCCCCCGATCCGGTGGTGTTCATGGCGGGCGGCCCCGGCGCCGACACGTTCGACGACATTCCCTTCCTCGTCGACTCCGGTCTGAACAAGGACCGGGAACTGATCGTCATGGCCCAGCGCGGCAACCTCTACGACCAGCCCAACCTCGCCTGCCCGGAGATCGACCGGTTCAACGCCCAGGCCGTCGGCCTGGGCTACGCCGCGCAGCAGGCGGAGCAGCTCTTCCTGGAAGCGGTGAAGGACTGCCGGGACCGCCTGACAGCCGACGGCGTCGACCTGAGCGCCTACAACACCACCGAGAACGCCGCCGACTTCGCCGACCTGCGCAAGGCGCTGGGCATCCCCCAGTGGAACGTCTACGGCTACTCCTACGGCAGCAACCTGGCCCTCACCTACCTGCGCCTGCACCCCGAGGGCATCCGCGCGGTGGCGGTCGACTCGATCGCACCTCCCCAGGAGGTCACGCTGCCGTGGACGTGGGGCAGCACCGCCGAGGGGATCCGCAACGTCTTCGAGGCGTGCGCGGCGCAGCCCGCCTGCAAGGACCGGTACCCGGACCTTCCGCGCCTGCTGGCGGAACAGGTGCGCAAGCTGGAGGCACAGCCGCTGACCCTGGACGTCACGCCGCCGGACGGTGGGAAGCCCGTCAAGACCGTCCTCGACGGCGGCGCGCTGCTGAACCAGATCGTGGCCTTCCACCCCCGGCCCAAGGACATGCCGGCGGCGCTCGACGAACTCAGCCGCGGCAATCCGGAGCGCTTCGCGCAGGCCCGCGCGGCCGGCTCGGTCCAGAAGGTCGGCGAGTTCGCGCACGGCCTGACGAACTCGATCGCGTGCGGCGAGTGGGCTCCGGGATTCACGGAGGGCGACGTGCTGAAGGCGGGACAGAAGGCCTTCCCCGGCTGGCCGGACACGGTCCTGGCCCAGGTGCCGCAGCTGCCCTTCCAGTACGCGGCGTGCGGGATCTGGAACGTTCCGGACCGCGCCCCCGTCCAGCGGGTGCCCACGGTCAGCTCGGTGCCGGCGCTCGTCGTCTCCGGCACGTTCGACGTGAAGACCGGTGCGAGCTGGGCGCAGGGCGTGAGCCGCAACCTGTCCCACTCGACTGCCGTGCAGGTTCCCGGGATCGGCCACTGGGTGGTCCCGCAGTCGCCCTGCGCGCAACGCGTGCTGGCCTCGTTCCTCGCTCGACCGACCGCGCCCGACACCGGTTGCGTGGACGATGTCGAGCCCGGACCGTTCACGATCATCCCGAAGTAGCCGGGAGGGCAGATGACACGTCAGCACGCGCCCCGTCGTCGGCGCACCGTGCGACGGCTCCTGGCCCCGTCGGCCGGCGTGGCGGCAGGTCTCCTCGTCACCGCCCTGCTCGCGGCGCCCGCCCAGGCACAGCCCCGTACCGGCACGAGCCCCAGCCCAGGAGCGCCCATCGGCACGGTCGCCCGGACGGTGGGCGACGCCCGCTTCGAACCGGGCCCCTGCCCGAAGACACCGGAGCCGATCGAAGCCCTGGAAGGGGCCCGCTGCGGAACGCTCACCGTGCCCGAGAACCGCGCCGAGCCGAGCGGTCGCACGATCAGACTCGGTGTGGCGATCGTGCCCGCCGCGACCGGCGAACCCGAACCCGACCCGGTCGTGTGGCTCGCGGGCGGGCCCGGCGACGACGCCGTCGGGGAGGCGAAGATGGCGATCGACGGCGGCCTGAACCGCGACCGTGACGTGATCTTCATGTCCCAGCGCGGTACGTACTCGGCCGACCCGGACCTCCTCTGCCCCAACATCGACGAGTTCAACGCACGCGCGGTCGGTCTCGTCTTCGACGCCCCGTCCACCGAGCGCCTGCACGTCGAGGCCACGAAGGCCTGCCGCGACAGGCTGGCGGACCGCGGGACGGACCTCAGCGCCTACAACGACACCGAGAGCGCCGCCGACTACGACGACCTGCGCACCGCGCTGGGCATCAAGGAATGGAACCTGTACGGCATCTCCTACGGCACCCACCTGGCCCTGGCCTACATGCGCCTGCACCCCGAAGGGCTCCGCTCGGTCGGCATCGACGGCATCCTGCCGCCGTCCCGGTCCGGGGAGGCGTCGACCTGGAGCAGCGCCCGGCAGGGCTTCGACGGCCTGTTCAAGGCCTGCGCGGACCAGCCGGCGTGCAACAAGCGCTACCCGAACCTGTCGGCCACCTTCGAGAAGCTCGTCCGCGACCTGGAGGCCGAGCCGGTCACCACCACCGTCACGCTCCCCGGCGGCGACAAGCCGGTGAAGGTCGTCCTGGACGGCGGCGCGCTGGTGAACTGGCTGGTGTCCGCCACCCATGTGGCGACGCAGGTACCCGCGGCGCTCGACGAACTGGCGCACGGGAAGCCGCAGCGCATCGCCCAGCAGTGGGCGGGCGGCAAGCTCAGCCCCCAGGCCATCGGCAGGGTCGCGCACGGCCTCGTCTACGGCGTCTTCTGCAGCGAGTGGACACCGTACGAGAGCAAGGACGCGGCGCTCCGGGGCGGACAGAAGGAGTTCCCCTCGTTCCCGCGCTCGGTGCAGGAACAGGCTCCGCTGCTCGCCTCGCTGCGTCCGGACTGCGACGTCTGGGACGTCCCGGCGGCCGCGCCCTCGATCCGGGATGCCACCCGCGGCGACATCCCCACCCTCGCCCTGTCGGGTGCGTTCGACGCCCAGACCGGGGCGGACAACGGGCCGTACGTCGCCCGCACGCTGGACAAGGCGACCGTCGTCACGATCCCCTACGAGCCGCACGTGGTGTTCGCGACCTCGAAGTGCGCGCAGGAGATCGCCCTCTCGTTCTTCGACGACCCGACCGCGCCCGATACCGGATGCGTGAAGGACCTCGAGGCGCCCGAGTTCGAGATCGGGCCCTGAGACGCGCTGCCCGCCGCGTCGGAGTCGCCATGGCCGCCACCTGGGAACCACGTCACCCGCACCGGGCGGGGGTCTCGCTGCTGCCGGTCCTGCTCCCCCTCGCGGTCCTGGTCATGGTGGCGGTGGGCGTGGGGTCGTGGCTGCAGTTCTCCGAGCGACGGGCGATCGACACGGTCCACACGGTCGGATCCCAGGCCGCGGACCGGGTGGACGTGAAGGCCACCGTCCAACATGTCGACGCTGCGGCCAGAGAACTGCTCCTGCGGGTCCAGATCACCCCCCGGGGGACCCTCGGCGAGGAGGAGGGAACGGCGCCGGCAGGCGATCTCAGCATCCAGACCTCTCTGGCGACCCTCGGCGATCTGGAGTTCCAGGCGCACGAGCGGCTCGCCACCACGGACGTGCAGGTCGCGCTCACGGACGGATCGATCAGCGACTACCCGTTCGACACCTACGAGACCGACATCGAGTTCTGGGCGCAGCTGGACGGCAAGGAGGTACCGGTACGGGTCCTGTTCTCCAACAACGACACCCTCTTCTCGATCTCGGCAGCACCCGCCCCCTCCGGGCAAGAGGCCCTGCTGGCACTGGAGCTGACCCGATCGGGCAGCCTGCTCGTCTTCGCGGTCTTCATGATGCTCGTGATGTGGGCACTGGCGGCGTCCGTGCTCGTCGGGGCCTGGTATCTGACGACCCGGAGCCAGGGCCTGACCTGGCCGGCCCTCGCCTGGATGGCCGCCACCCTGTTCGCCCTCGCGGCGTTCCGCAACACCGCCCCCGGCTCACCCCCGATCGGCTGCGTGCTGGACTGGTTCGCCTTCCTGTGGGCCGAGACCGTCATCGCCCTGTGCCTGATCGCCGTGGTCGTCACCGGCGTCCGCACCGCCCTCCAGGACGACGGCACCCGTCCCGCCCGAGGGCGCTGAGCTGGGCCCCGGTTCCCCAATACCCCCGGCAACTCCCCGCCCCGGGGAGGCATCTGCGATCGTGGCGGTCACAGCGCGGCAGACCTCCGAGAGCCGCCCGACACCAGGATGGGGCCTACGCCGTGCCAGGACGCGCCGACGAAGCCAACGACGACGAGCCCCGGAAGGTGAGTACTCCCCTCTACCAGCTGAAGGCGGAGTTCTTCAAAACCCTGGGCCACCCGGTGCGCATCCGGGTCCTGGAACTCCTCAGCCGGCGCGAACACGCCGTGTACGAACTGCTCACCGAGGTCGGTGTGGAAGCCGCGGCGCTGTCCCAGCAACTCGCCGTGCTGCGGAAGGCCAATCTCGTGCACACCCGTCGCGAGGGTGCCAGCGTCCACTACCGCCTCGCCAGCGACGAGGTAGCCGAACTCCTGCGCGTGGCCCGCAGCATCCTCACCGGTGTCCTGCAGGGCCAGGCCGATCTGTTGGCCGACCTCACCGCCCGCCCGCCGCGGTAGCGCTGCACCAGGATCACGCCCGTCCCACCCGAAGTTGGCCAATCGTCCACGGGCGGGCCTCCACCGTGGGTAGCGTCCGGTGACAGCCCGCGCCCAGCGGGCGCCCCGACCCACCGGAAGGCGACGTCATGGCCAACGTGGACACTGCCCTCAAGGACATCATGACCAGCGTCGAGGGAACCCTCGGAGCCGCACTGGTCGACTACAACAGCGGAATGGCCCTCGGCACCGTAGGCGGCGGACGCGACCTCGACCTCACCGTCGCCGCTGCCGGCAACACCGATGTCCTCCGCGCCAATGCCCGCACCATGGAACACCTCGGGCTCACCGACGCCCTCGAAGACGTCCTGATCACCCTCGGCAACCAATACCACCTCATCCTGTTGTGCACGGGACGCGGCAAGGAGACCCTTTTCCTCTACCTCGTGCTGGACAAGCACAACGCCAATCTGGCCATGGCGCGCCACCAGCTCCGCCGCATCGAAGCCGACCTCGAGGTCTAGCGAAGTCCCCTTTAGCCATGCCCACGAGTTGCAGGTTTTCGCAATTGTCGACATCGACATGTACGGCCCTCTGCAGGTGCATGGCCCGCCCGGGCGCGGGTATCGAAGGGCAGCTCGCCCCGCGACCGTGGCATCCGGCGCCCAAAGGCTTCGACGCCGTCGTATAGGGTCCTGAGCGCCCATGGCCCGACCGACCCAGGAGTGCCGCTAGTGAGTGACAGAGAGCAGCCGCTCAGCGGTGCGACGGCCGTGACCGCGGGCGGCAGCGCCCTGGTCGACGAACGGATCCACCGCATACGGCGGCGTCTGGAGCGGCTCATCGGCATCGCGGCGACCGAGGGCAACGCCGTGCGGCCGCTGCGCAACGGGGACGAGATCTTCACCGCGATGCTGGACGCGATCGGCGGCGCCCGGCACACCGTGGACATGATGACCTTCGTCTACTGGCGGGGCGACATCGCACGGCGTTTCGCCGAAGCGCTGGCCGGTCGGGCGCGTGCGGGAGTGAGGGTGAGGCTGCTGCTGGACGGATTCGGCAGCCGTCTGATAGAGCGGGATCTGCTGGACCGGATGAGCCGGGCCGGTGTCGAGATCGCCTGGTTCCGCAAGCCGCTCTACCTCTCGCCGCTCAAGCAGAACCACCGATGCCACCGCAAGGTCCTCGTGGTCGACGAGCGGACCGCCTTCACCGGGGGCGTCGGCATCGCCGAGGAATGGTGTGGTGACGCCCGCAACCCCGGCGAGTGGCGGGACACGCACGTCGAGGTCCAAGGGCCCGCCGTCGACGGCATCGCCGCCGCCTTCGCCCAGAACTGGGCCGAATGCCACGCGGAGCTCTTCGACGAGCGCGACCGGTTCGTCGGCCACGAGCCCAGCGGGGGCGCCATCGTGCAGGTGGTCCGCGGCTCGGCCAGTTTCGGCTGGCAGGACATGCAGACCCTGATGCGCGTGATCCTCGAATCGGCTGAGGAGCGGGTCCGTCTGGCGACCGCCTACTTCGCCCCCGACACCTACTTCGTCGACCTGCTCTGTGCCACGGCCCGCCGCGGCGTGGAGGTCGAGATCCTGCTGCCTGGCCCCCACACCGACAAGCGGGTGTGCCAGCTGGCGGGCCAGCACCGCTACGAGGCGCTGACCGCCTGCGGCGTACGCATCCACCAGTACCAGCCGACCATGATGCACGCGAAGATCATGACCATGGACGGCATCGTCTCGCTGATCGGCTCCACGAACTTCAACCGCCGCTCCCTCGATCACGACGAGGAGGTCATGCTCGCCGTCATGGACGCCGACTTCACCGCCGTCCTCGACGCGCACTACGACGAGGACCTCGAGGCCAGCGAACCGATCCGCCCGGACCGCTGGAATCGGCGCTCGCTGCTGCAGCGCGCCCGGGAAGCCTCGGTGCTCCCCATCCGCCGCTACCTGTAGCGGGGACCGGTCCGCGGCGCCGTTGCCGCCGCGTCCTCCCCGGGCCGGGCACCGGCTGGCGGTTTACTGCATCCGTCGACGTGTCCGCCACAGAAGAAGGACGCGTCGGCACGCGGGCAGGAGGCCGGATTGAGCTGGGACGCGGATGTGACCGTGGTGGGCGCGGGGGCGGCCGGGCTGTCCCTGGCGGTCGAGCTGTCCAAGCCCCTCCCAGGGGGGCGGGCGGCGCCGCGGGTGGTGGTGGTCGAGGCACCGCCCGGCCCGCTGCGTCCGCCCACCCGAACCTGGTGCTACTGGGAGGCCGGGGCCGGGCCGTACGACGGGCTGCTCGCGGCGAGCTGGGACCGGCTGCGCCTCCACGCCCCGGACGGCACGCCGATCGAACGGCCCCTGGACTCCCTGCGGTACAAGATGCTGAGGTCCGACCGCTTCGAGGCGGCCATGGCGGAGCGGCTCGGCGCGAACGGGGTCGAGGTGCGGCGGCTGACGGTGGAGTCGGTGCACGACACCGGCGGGGCGGCATCGGTCCGCGGGCGCGACGCCTCCGGGGCGCCTTCGGTGATCCGGTCGGGCCTGGTCTTCGACTCGCGGCCGCCGCGACGGCTGCCCGCGGCCCGGACCACGCTGCTGCAGCACTTCCTGGGCTGGTTCGTGCGCACCGCGGAGCCCGCCTTCGACCCGGGCGCGGCCACCCTGATGGACTTCAGGCTCCCCCAGCCGGCCCGCGGCCTCGCCTTCGGTTACGTGCTGCCGCTCAGCCGGTACGAAGCGCTGGTCGAGTACACGGAGTTCTCCTCCGCCGTTCTCGACGAGGCGGCCTACGAGCGCGCCCTGCGCGACTACTGCGCGTCGGCCCTGGGCCTCGGCGACTACACCGTGACGGGCCGCGAGCGCGGGGTGATCCCGATGAGCGACGGCCGGTTCCCACGCCGCGCCGGGCGCCGGGTCTTCCTCATCGGGACGGCGGGCGGGGCGACCCGCCCCTCGACGGGCTACACCTTCGCGGCGATCCAACGCCACAGCCGCCACCTGGCCGGAGCGGTGCGCGCCGGCCGCTCCCCCGCCCGGGTGCCGCCCGTGCACGGCCGCCGGGCCCGGGCCATGGACGCGGTGCTGCTCCGCGCGCTCGACACCGGCCGGGTCGCCGGGGCGCCGTTCTTCACCCACCTGTTCTCGTCCGTGCCGGCCGAGCGGGTCCTGCGGTTCCTGGACGGCGCGACGTCGCCCTGGGAGGACCTCGGTGTCGGGCTGCGCACCCCCGTCGGCCCCATGCTGCGTTCGCTGCTGGAACTGCCCTTGCTCCCCCGATCCGTCCCGGCCGCGGGGCCGGGGCGCCGCTGAAAGGCTGTCATGTCACTCCTGCGCGACGACGCCCTGTCGGTTGCCTTCGACCACGCGGCCGCACGGTACGACCTGTTGGTCGCGGCGAGTCCCGGCTACCACGGGCACCTGCGCCGCTCGGCCCGCCGACTGGGGTTGCCCTACGAGGGCCGCGGCGCCCGCGTCCTGGACCTGGGCTGCGGTACCGGTGCCTCGACGGCCGCCCTGCTGTCGGCCGCGGGGCGAGCCGACATCACCGGCGTGGACGCCTCATCGGGCATGCTGGAGCGGGCCGCCGCCAAACGCTGGCCCGCCCACGTCCGCTTCGTCCAGGCCTCGGCCGACCGGCTGGGGGCGGCCGGGGTCGACGGGCCGTTCGACGCCGTGTTCGCGGCCTACCTCTTCCGCAACGTGCCCGATGCCGATCACACGCTGGCCGCCGTGCGCGACCGGATGGCGCCGGGCGCCCGGATCGCCGTGCACGAGTACGCGCTCAGCGGGAAGCCGGTGCACCGCGCCTTGTGGACGGCGGTGTGCCGGGCGGTGATCATGCCGCTCGGCCGGGCGGGCGGCGACGCGGGACTGTACGAGCACCTGTGGCGCAGCGTGCTCGGCTTCGACACGGCCGAACGGTTCGCCGCGCGGATGCGCGCCGCCGGCTTCACGGACGTACGGGTTCTGCCGCTGCCGGGGTGGCAGACGGGGATCACCCACACCTTCGTCGCCCGGGTCGCCTCGTGAACCGGGCCCGCCCGGGCCGGGACCGCCGGGCCCAGCGGGTCGAAGCGCGGGGTGGTCTGGCCCGGGTCGAGGGGTACGTGCCCCGGGTGGCCGTGGTGGGCGGGGGCATCGCCGGGCTGTCGGCGGCGACCGTGCTCGCCGAACGCGGCGTCGGCGTCACCCTGTACGAACGGGACGCACAGCTCGGCGGACGGCTCGCGGGGTGGGGGACGCGGCTGGCGGACGGCTCGGAGGCGACGATGAGCCGCGGCTTCCACGCCTTCTTCCGGCAGTACTACAACCTGCGGGCGCTGCTGCGCCGTACCGATCCGGGACTGAACGGTCTGACCGGGCTTCCGGACTATCCGCTGCGCCACCGCGACGGCGGACAGGAAGGTTTCGCGCGCGTGCCGCGCACACCTCCGCTGAGCGCCCTCGGCTTCGTCGCACAGAGCCCTTCCTTCGGCTGGCGGGATCTGGGGCGGATGAACCCGCGGGCCGCACTGCCGCTGCTGGACGTCGGGGTTCCGGAGGTGTACGAGGCGCTGGACGGGGTGAGCGCCGCCGAGTTCCTGGCCGCGATCCGTTTCCCCGAAGCGGCGCACCATCTGGCTTTCGAGGTGTTCTCGCGCAGCTTCTTCGCGGATCCGGCGACGCTGTCGGCCGCGGAGCTGGTGCTGATGTTCCACATCTACTTCCTCGGCTCGAGCGAGGGCCTGCTGTTCGATGTGCCGCGCGAGCCGTTCCCGCAGGCTCTGTGGGACCCGTTGGCCAGGTATCTGGACGGGCTCGGCGTACGGATCCGTACCGGCACGGCCGTGGCCGAGGTGCGGCCCGACGGCGAGGAGCGGGTGGCGGTCGCCGCCGGGGCCGGCGCGGACCGCTACGACGGGGTGGTGCTGGCCCTGGACACGGGCGGGCTGCAGGCGGTCGTAGGCGCCTCGCCCGAGCTGGTGGACCCGCGCTGGCGGGAGCGGATCGCCGGTCTGCGGACGGCGCCGCCGTTCCTGGTGTCGCGGCTGTGGCTGTCGCGGCCGGTGGCGGGCGACCGGCACGGGTTCCTGGGGACCGCGGGCTACGACGGCCTGGACAACGTGAGCGTCCTGGACCGGTGGGAGGGCGAGGCGCACCGCTGGGCGCTCGCGACGGGCGGCTCCGTGGTGGAACTGCACGCCTACGCGGTCGATCCGGCGCAGCGGCGCTCCCAGGTGGAGGAGCGGCTCGTCCGCCGGCTGCGGGAGGTCTACCCGGAGACGGCGGACGCGAGGATCGTCGATGCCCGGCACGAATGGCGGGCGGACTGCCCCCTGTTCACCGTCGGCGGGTACCGGGACCGGCCCGGTGTGCGCACCGGTGACGCCCGCGTGGTGGTCGCCGGTGACATGGTGCGTACGGGGTTGCCGGTCGCGCTGATGGAGCGGGCGGCCACGAGCGGGTTCCAGGCGGCGAACGCTCTGCTGGAGCGGTGGGGGGTCAGGGGGGAGACGCTGTGGACGGTGCCGCGGCGGGGCCGGTCCGCGGCGGGGCGGGCACTGGCTGGGCTGGGCCGGCGCTGACCGGGCTGGGCCGGCGTTGACCGCCGTGGGCCGCTCTTGCGGCGGGCCGCCCCCGTAGGCCGCTCCTTCCGGCAGGCTGCTGCCGGCCGCCGGAGGGAGCGGCCCGCTCAGCCGGGGAAGCGGCCGCTGCTGCGCAGCTCCCAGCGGCGCTCGGCGTAGGCGAGGTCGTCCTGCCACAGACGGCCCGCCGCGCGCCGCACGAGGGGACGCAGCAGCGGAGCCGCCGTCCGGGCCAGGGCGAAGCCGGGCCGGTCGGAGACGGCGACGACGGCCTCGGTGACGCGGGTGCGGGGGCGGCCGTCGGGGCCGGTACCCAGCGGGGTGGCGTGCGTTTCGACCACGGAGCCCGCGCCTTCGCCTCCGGTGATGCGCATGACCACGGTACGGGGGCCGGGGGCGGTGAACTCGGCGGTCACGGGCACGACGACGCGGCGGGACAGCCTGAAGGAGACCCGTACGGTCAGGACGTCGGTCTCGGCTCCGTCGTCGAGGACGGCGAGGTCGACGAACGAGTACGGGTGGAACCACGCACCGTGCCAGGGATCCAGCCGGTTGGCGACGATGTCCTCGGGTTCGCAGGTGCCGGTGCCGGTGTAGACGGCGGTCAGGGCGGCGGCTGCGGGTGGGCGGGCCGGCGCGGCGGGCGCGTCGAGGGGCTCCTCGCCGCCGTGGTCGTCGATCCGTACCCAGGCCAGGACGCCGTCGTCGTGGGCCGGGTAGGGGGCCCAGCCGGCGAAGGGGGCGCCGTTCAGGGCGAGTCCGTGCCAGGGGCAGACGAGGGTGCCGCAGCGCACCGGGGCCTGGGCCAGCGCGGCGCCCAGGTGCGGGCATGCGCCGGGGCCCGCGACGAGGGTGCCGTCGGCGGCGCGCCAGGCCACGACTTCGGTGCCGGCGACGGTGCTGCCGTAGGCGGCGTCGCGGCGGACTGCGGCGCTGGGTCCGAGGACGTACCAGTTTCCCGTCGGGCGGGCCCGCGCGCGTTTGAGGGCCGCGTCGATGAGCCGCGGCGAGGCGGCCCGCCACGTCGGCTCCTGCCGGTGCCAGGCCACCGGGTCGCGTCGCAGGCTGAGCGGAAGGCGGGGGCGGCGGAAGGCTCGCGGGCTCATCGGGAGGGCTCCTCCAGAGCGGACGGCGCTGCGGTGGTCCTGGTTGCGGGGGCCCGGAGCCGGGCTGCGGTGATCGCGGCCAGGCCGGCCGCGGCGACTGCGGCCCGGCGGGTGAGGGGGACCGCGGAGCGGTGGTGGACGCTGGCGTATCCGTCGCGGGCGACGGCGTCGAGGATCTCCCCGTAGAGGACGAAGGCCGTGCGGACGCAGGGTCGGGAGACGGGGTCGAGCATGTCGAGGCCGGGTTTCGCCGCGGCGTAGAACTGCCGGGTGAGGGCGGCGGCCGAGCGCAGCGCCCGGGTGATGCGCGGGTCGCGGCGGCCGGTGCGCCTGCTCCAGAGCAGCAGCTCGCGGTCGACGCCGTCGGCGGTGAGCAGGTCGGCGGGCAGGTACACGCGGTCGCGGTCGAGGTCCTCGCCCACGTCGCGGATGAAGTTGGTGAGCTGGAACGCCTCGCCGAGCGCGGCGGCGTGCGGGGCGGCTTCGTCGCGCGGGGTGGTGTGGCCGAGTACGGGGAGCATCTGGAGGCCGATGACGGCGGCGGAGCCGTGCATGTAGCCGCGCAGCGCGTCCAGTGTTCCGTAGTCGGTGACGGTCAGGTCGCTGCGCATGGAGGCGAGGAAGTCGTCGAAGTGGCTGTGCGGGATGCGGTAGCGCTGCGCGGTGTGGGCGACGGCGGTCACCACGGGGTGACGGCCGGGGGCCCGTGCGTCCATCGCCGTACGGAGGTCGTGGGAGAGTTCCCCGAGCCGGAGCCCGCGGTCGTGGGGCGTGGTGGCGCTCAGGTCGTCGACGATGTCGTCGGCGAGCCGTGCGAAGCCGTAGAGGGCGTGCACGGCGGGGCGCCGGGCGGGGGGCAGGAGCCGGGTGGCGAGGAAGTACGTCTTGCCGTGCCGGGCGTTGAGACGGCGGCACTGCTCGAAGGCGGCGCGCAGGGCGGGGCCGGTGATGGCGGCGGCGTCGAGTTCGCGTCGTGTCATGCGGGGCCGCCCTTCGGCGTCGCGGGCGGGGATGCCGCCGCCGGGCGGCGGGCCGGGGTGATGCCGGTGATGCGGGCGGCGGCTAGGCGGCCGGAGATCAGGACGGTGGGGATGCCGACGCCCGGTGTGGTGCCGCAGCCTGCCAGGACCGCGTTGGCGGTGCCCCGCGGGAGGTTGCGGGGCCGGAAGGGCCCGGTCTGGGGGAAGGTGTGGGAGACGGAGAAGGGGGTGCCGGCACCGTGGCCGTCGGCGGTCCAGTCGGCGGGAGTGACGAGGACCTCGGTGTCCATGGCCTCCTCGAAGCCGGTCAGTCCGCGCCGTTCCAGTTCGCGCAGCAGACTGTCGCGGTAGCGGGGGCCGAGTTCCGTCCAGGCGGCCGCCGAGGGGCCGACGGAGGTGTTGGGGCAGGGCGCGAGCACGTAGTGGGTGTGCTTCCCGGGCGGGGCCAGCCCCGGGTCGGTGGCGGTGGGCCGGGTGATGAGGAGCGAGGGGTCGCTCATCAGGCGGCCGCTCCGGGTCAGCTCGTGGAACGTCTGCTTCCAGGCGGCGCCGAAAGAGATCGTGTGGTGGGCCAGTTCGGGCCACGTCCGGTCGGTGCCCGCGTGCAGGACCACTGCCGACGGCGAGTACCGCAGGGCGAGGGGGCGGCGCGGGCGGGCACCGAGCAGCCGGTAGGCGACGGGCAGGTCCGGGGTCAGGACGACCGCGTCGCAGGGGATGCGTTGCCGGTCGGTGACGACCGCGGTGATCCGGTCGCCGGTGCGCTCCAGGCGGCTGACGTGGTGCCCGTTGAGGAGGGTGGCACCCGCATCGGCGGCGGCCGCGGACAGCGCGGTGGGTACGGCGTGCATCCCCCCTTCGGGGAAGTACACCCCGGCGACCGTGTCCATGTAGGCGATGACGGCGTACGCCGCGAGCGCGCGGGCCGGCGGCACGCCCGCGTACAGGGCCTGGAACGAGAAGACGCGCTGGAGCCGTTCGTCGGCCAGGAAGCGGCCGATCCTCGGCTGGAGGCGGCCGAACCCGCCGAGCGCGGCGAGCCGGGCCAGGTCGGGGTGCAGGAGGGAGAGGGGCGAGTCGAAGTTGGTGTCGATGAAGCGACTCATCTGTGCCTGGTAGAGGGCGTGCAGCCAGTGGCGCAGGCGCCGGTATCCGGCCGCTTCCCGGCACCCGGCGAAGCGTTCGATCTCCGCCTCCATGGCTTCGGCGCCGGTGTGGACGTCGAGACTGCTGCCGTCCGCGAACCGGGCACGGTAGGCGGGGTGCAGCGGGTGCAGCGTGAGCCGGTCGGACATCGTCTGGCCGACCGCGGCGAACGCCTCCTCCAGGAGGTGCGGCATCGTGAGTACGGTGGGCCCGGTGTCGAAGCGGTGGCCGCCGCGCTCGATGAGGCCGGCTCGGCCGCCGGGCAGGGGGTCGCGCTCGACGAGGGTGACGCGTCGGCCCGCGCCCAGCAGGTGGAGGGCGGCGGACAGGCCCGCCAGGCCGGCTCCGACGACCACCACGTGGTCGGTTCGCCCGGTGACCGTCCTCATCGCACTCCGCCCTCGTGCCCGGCGAGCGCTGGGGGCGCCTGGTGCCCGTCGAGAGCCGGGGGCGGTGCGGCGGCCTCTCCCGGGGGTGAGGCCACGGCCGTCAGCAGTTCGGCGAGGTGCCGGGCGGCCGGGCCGCGCAGGCGTGCCGCCGCGAGGTGGAACCGGGCAGCCTGGGCCAGGCGCCTGATACGCCGCTCCACCTGCGCCGGAGCGCCGGTCGACCGCAGGGCGTCGCGCACCGAGGACAGCGCGGCCTCGGACAGGTCGGCGCTGCCGCGGCAGTCGTCCAGGAGGTCGATGACGTTCGTCGCCCCGACGGCGTGGGCCCGGGAGTGGGCCACGGCGAGGAGGTACGTCGCCTTCCCGGACCGGATGTCGTCCCCGGCGGGCTTTCCGGTCGCCTTCGGGTCGCCGAACACGTCCAGCAGGTCATCACGCAGCTGGAAGGCGACCCCCGCGCACCGGCCGGCGGCGGTCAGGGCACGTGCCGTCGTCTCATCGGCGCCCGCGAGCGCCGCACCGAGCGCCAGGGGCCTTTCGACGGTGTAGCGGGCGGTCTTCAGGCAGACGGTGCGGATGGCCTGGACGGCTGAGCGGGAGGAGGTCGCCTGACCGTGCAGGTCGAGGTACTGGCCGGCGACCATCTCGGTCCGCATGAGCCGCCAGATCCGCAGGATGTGCGGGCGCACGGTTGCCGCGAGGTCTGCGCCGGCCACCAGGTCGTCGGCCCATGACAGCGCGAGGTCCCCGGCCAGGACGGCGGCCGAACGGGCGAAAGCGCCCGGATCGGCCTCCTCGCCGTGCGCGGTGTGCCGCAGCGCGATCTGGGCGTGGAAGGAGGGCCTGCCGCGGCGCTCGGCCGAACGGTCCATGATGTCGTCGTGGATCAGGGCACAGCTCTGGATGAGTTCGAGCGCGGCGGCGACACGGAGAGCCGCGGGCGTCTCGGCGTCCCTGCCTCCGCAAGCCCGCAAGGCCCACCAGAGGAGCTGCGGCCGGATGCGCGCGCCGCCGCCGAGGGTGTAGGCACACAGCCGCTCGGCGATGTCGCCGGCGAAGACGGCGTCGAGGGACCTGCTCAGCGAGGCGAAGTCCTCGCAGCAGCGGGCGAGCTCACCGTTCACCGCGCCGACCACGTCCGTGTCGACAGCAGCCGCGAGAGCGGGGCCGGTACCCGGTGTGTCCTGACCTTGGCCCTCGGGGCCTGCCGTCGGATGTCGCTCTGCGGACTGCGCTCGCATTCGATCCTCCGTGTCGTGAGGTGGCACATACCGCCAGTTCCTCGTTCTCCGGGCGGACGGATGCAGTCGATCGCTTTCTCCCCTGCCCCGCGCGCTATGCGTCCCCCGACGGCCGCTGTCTCAGCCTGCGCGGCCCGCGAACCACCCGATGGGTGCATCCGCCTGCTCGGCCGCGTCGTGCCGGGGCGCCTGCGGGTGGGGGATGCCCGGCGGCGGCGCGGGTGCCGCGCCGGAGGGGGCCGGCGGGTCAGCGGTGCCGCGTAGGCCCGCGGGCCGGTCGGCGAGTCCGCCGGGGCCCAGCAAGCCGGTCGGTCCCACGGGCCCTGCTCGGCCGGGCGTAGATCCCCAGGTCAAGCCCGCCAGGCGAAGTCAGCACCCGCTGAGACCTCTGCTGGCCCTGGGAGGTAGGCGGTGCCATCCTTGAGGAGCAACCCTCGGCTCGCCGCATGTCCCGGCTCCGGCCTCACGTCCCGTCAGTCGCCGAGCGCGCTCGGCTCGCCATCCGCAGGCCGTCTCTCCCACCGTCGCCCCCGGGGGCCCGACATGCTTGATCTCCGCAAACGCCCCTCACTCGGCAGCGATCAGCGCGCCGTGGGCCGCTCATCGGTGAATTGCACGACGGAGGGGGGCGGTGTGTGCGTGATCACCCCCGCCGGAGAGTTCGAAGGGGAGGCCGCCCAGGCCGTGCGTGAGGTTCTGGAAGCGGTCGCGCACTCGACCGCCCGAAAGACGATCATCGACTGCACCCGCATCGCCTTCACCGACTCCGCGCTCCTGCACGTCCTGCTCGACGCGCGCCCCGCGCACCGCATGATCTTGGCCGGCCCCCTCCCCCGGCAGTTGGACGTGCTGCTCACGCGCACCGGCACGACGCATCTGTTCGTGATCGCGGACGACCTGACAGCGGCCCACTGTCTGTAGCCGCTCGGTCAATGCGGCCCGCGGCCCCGGTGGCAGTACGCGCGCAGCAGCGGGCGCCGGACGGCCGGCAGTCGGGCCAGGGTGTGCGCGAATGCGATGCGGTGGGGCCGCAGGCGGGCCCGAGGATGGGCGGCAGCGGGTAGTCGAATCGTGTCAGTGTCCGCGCGTCGCGGTGAGCGGGCGCGGGGCGGCGGCCAGGGTGGACATGGCCGGAGTCGACGACGGAGCGGAGAGAGCGGATGCGGTACATCAAGCTGAACGGCCTGGAGGTTTCCCGGGTCGGTCTGGGTGCCATGGGGATGACCGCCGGCTACACCGGCTCGGGCACCGACGAGGCGGAGTCGATCCGCACCGTGCACCGGGCGCTGGAGCTCGGTGTCACGCTGATCGACACCGCGGAGATCTACGGCCCCTACACCAATGAGGAACTGCTCCGCCGGGCACTGCAGGGCCGCCGCGAACAGGTGGTGCTGGCAACCAAGTTCGGCCTGGTCTCGCACGCGGGCAAGGGTGCGTGGAATCTCGACAGCGGCCCGGCCAACATCCGCACCGCTGTCGAGGGGTCCCTCAAGCGGCTCGGCACCGACCACATCGACCTGTACTACCAGCACCGGGTCGACCCGAACACACCGATCGAGGAGACGGCCGGTGCGGTCGGCGAGCTGATCGCCGAGGGGAAGGTCCGCTGCTTCGGCCTGTCCGAGGCCGGCCCGGACACCATCCGCCGCGCCCACGCCGTCCACCCCGTCACGGCGGTGCAGTCGGAGTACTCCCTGTGGACGCGGGGCGTGGAGGACCGGGTGCTGCCGGTGCTGCGCGAACTGGGCATCGGCCTGGTGCCGTTCTCCCCGCTCGGACGCGGCTTCCTGACCGGCACGATCCGCTCCACCGACCAGTTCGACGAGGACGACTTCCGGCGCGACAACCCGCGCTTCACCGGCGAGAACTTCCGGCGCAACCTGGCGATCGCCGACGAGGTCCAGGCCCTCGCCGCCGAGGTCGGCGCCACCCCGGCGCAGGTCGCGCTGGCCTGGCTGCTCGCCCAGGGCGACGACATCGCCCCGATCCCCGGCACCAAGCGCGTGGCCCGGGTCGAGGAGAACACCGCCGCCGACGGCATCACGCTGACCGGCGACCAGATCGAGAAGCTGGGCAGTCTGCCGCCCGCCGCCGGCGACACCCACACCGCATCCCAGGCACAGATGCTCGAACGCTGACCCGGTCGCGGCCGTCCGGCCGCCCGACGGCTCCCGCACACCGAGCGACAAGGAAAGATCCCCGTGCAGCACGTCACCCTGAACAACGGCGTCCGGATGCCGATCCTCGGCTTCGGCGTCTACCAGATTGCGCCGGAGCGGACCGAGCAGGCCGTCGCCGACGCGCTCGAGGCCGGCTACCGGCTCCTCGACACCGCGGCCGCGTACGGGAACGAAGAGGCCGTCGGCCGCGCCATCAAGGCCGGCGCCGTCCCCCGCGAGGAGTTGTTCGTCGCCACAAAGCTGTGGGTTCAGGACGCGCCGGCCGAGGACAGCACCCGCCGCGCCTTCGAGACGTCGCTGGCCAAGCTGGGCCTGGACCACGTGGACCTGTACCTGATGCACCAGCCCTACGGCGACGTGTACGGGCAGTGGCGCGCGATGGAGGACGTCAACCGTGAGGGGCTGGCCAAGGCGATCGGCGTCTCCAACTTCTACCCCGACCGGCTCTTGGACCTCATCCTCCACAACGAGGTCACCCCTGCGGTCAACCAGATCGAGACCCACCCGTTCTTCCAGCGCGCCGCCGACCACGACCTCATGCGGAGGCACGGAGTCCAGCACGAGTCCTGGGGCGGCTTCGCCGAAGGCAGGAACAACCTGTTCACCCACCCCCTCCTCGGCGAGATCGGGGAGGCGTATGACAAGTCCGCGGCGCAGGTCGTGCTCCGCTGGCTGATCCAGCGGAGCATCGTCAGCATCCCCAAGTCGGTCAGCCCCGACCGGATGGCGCAGAACTTCGACGTATTCGACTTCGCACTCACCGACGAGCAGATGGCCCGGATCGCCACTTTGGACACCGGCGCATCGCTGTTCTTCGACCACCGCGACCCCGAGATGGTCGCCTCGCTCGGCGGGCACCGTGTGAACGGCTGAGCGTGCGGGCACGATCGCCGCGCGTCGGCGACCTCAGGGGGCTGAGGCCTCTGTTTCATGGGCGAGGTCCGGCGTCGGGGCGGGGGGTCCGTCCAGCGGGTCGCTCCCCGTGTCGGGGAGGGCCGCGACCGGCAGGCCGGGTGCGGGACGCTGCCGCTCCTGGCGGTAGCGCAGGGCCATCACCGACAGGACGGCCGTGAGGCCGGCCGCCAGCATCGCCGCGCCGGTGGGCCAGGGCAGGAGGCCGCCCGCCGCGCTGCCCCAGAGGTCGAGGCCCATCAACGTCGCGACCGCGTGGACCCCCACCAGACCGATACCGGTCCCGGTCGTGACCGACCACACCCAGGCGCGGTCGCGCACCGTCACCAGCACGGCGAGGGCGAGGCACAGCACCGCCAGGCCCAGCAGGAGCCATGCCGACAGGCCGGTGTGGGCGAGGAGCGAGGCAGGGCGGCGGGGCAGGTACAGGAGTGCGGAGAGGGTCAGGGTCACCGCCACCGGCCACCGCATCACACGGCCGGCCACCGTGCGCTCGGCCTCCGCCTTCGATGCCTCACGCGGCGCGCGGCCGGTGCGCTTGCGCGCCCGGGATCGGGGCTCGGACTCCCGCTGGTCCTCGGACGGCCGCTGCTGCGGTTCGTCCTCTCCGGCGAGGAGTACGGCGAGGGAGATGACGTCCTCGATGGGGCGGCCGACCGCGGCGGCCCGCAGGGCCTGGTCCGCCGCGTCGGGACCATGTCCGGTCCCGCGCAGGAGCGTCACCAGATCGGCCACTTCGTCCACGGACCGTCGGGTCACCGCCGTTTCCAGCAGCGTGCGCAGACTGGCCGCGGCGGCGCGCGACGCCTGGTCCGGGTCTGCGTCCTCTCCCGACAGGGGGGCGGTGGCGGGTGCGGGGGGGGGCGAGGCCGGTGCGGGGTGCGGGGCCTCGGCCCCGCCCGCCTGAGGCTGTTCGTCCCCGGCGCCGGGCTCGGCGGCGGCCTCGGGTATGGCGTAGTCACTCATCGATCGCTCCGTCCGAACGCACCGTGTACGCGGCCATGCGCGAGAAGCTTGCGCGGGTTCAGCTCGCGAACAGAAGTTCACTCCTCGTAACGGTGCGGCACCGCGATCGACCGCACCATTCGGAGCAAGCAAACGGGTACGACCCCTTGTCCGGCCTGGGCTCCCCACCCCGAGCGGAAGCACCGTCGGTGTCCGGCGGAGGTCGGAGTGCGGACTCACCGGCGCTGGGACGCCGTACCGCTCCCGTCCGGGTGATCGGCTGCGGCGCATCAGGACGGCTTGCGTGGGCAGTCGCCGGTTATGAACCGACTTCCGGACACCGGGCCCTCCCACTGGATGCAGACGGCCACCATGCCGTCCTTCGCCCCGCTCTCAGGGGCCGCAGAAGCGGATGTGGCGGTGATCGGCGGCGGCATCGCCGGTCTCAGCACGGCGTGGGAACTCGCCCGGGCGGGGCTCAGGGTGATCGTGCTGGAGGCGGACCGCCTCGCAGGAGGCGTCACGGGCCATACGACGGGAAAGCTCACCGCACTGCACACCGCCGTGTACGACACCCTCCGGTCCGAGCACGGAGACGACGCCGCCCGCCGGTACGCGGCCTCCCAGAGCACCGCGCTGCGGCACGTCATCGAGGTGGCCGGGAAACTCGGCATCGACTGCGAAGTGGAGAGGCGGCCCGCCCTCACCTACTGCGAGCGGCCCGAGGGCGTCGAGGCGTTGCGCGCGGAAGCCGAAGCGGCCCGGGCCGCCGGGCTCGACGCTTCGTTCGTCACCCGGACCGACCTGCCCTTCCCCGTCGCGGGGGCCGTCAGGGTGGAGGACCAGGCACAGTTCCATCCGCTCAAATACCTGCGCGGCCTCGTCGACGACATCGTCGTGCTCGGCGGCCGGATCCACGAAGGCACCCGCGTCACCCGGCTCGACGACGGGGATCCGTGCAGCCTGACCACCGACTCGGGGGCCACCGTCTTGGCCCGGCACGCCGTGGTGGCCACGCACCACCCCGTGTTCGACCACGCCCTGCTCGCCGGCCGGCTGACCCAGCACCGCGATCTGGTGATCGCGGGCCCGCTGGCCGCCGGTCAGGATCCCCAGGGCATGTACATCACGGAGGAGGGCGGCAAGCGGTCCGTTCGCACCGCCCCGCTCGCGGACGGCGGCCGGCTGCTCATCGTCACCGGCGAGGCGTTCACCCCCGGCGAGGGCGGGGACACCGAGGCCGGGTACGCCCGTCTCCAGGCCTGGGCCGAGCAGCACTTCCCCGGTGTCACGATCACCCACCGGTGGGCGGCCCAGGACAACAGCGCGACCGACACCCTGCCCCTCATCGGCGGACTGCCAGGGGGCGGAGAGAACGTCTACGTCGCGACCGGCTTCGCCGGCTGGGGCATGACGGGCGGGGTCCTGGCCGGAACGATCATCGCTTCCCTCGTCGCTCGCGGACAGGAGCCGTGGGACGGCCTCTACGACCCCGGCCGTTTCGGCTCCGCTCTCCGCTCGGCGCCCACGCTCCTCAAAGCTCAGTGGGACGCGGGCAAGCACTTCGTCAAGGACCGCCTGGACGCACGCGGCGACGGCACCAACGGGCCCGTCCAAAGCCTGCGGCCGGGTGAGGGGACCGTGGTCCGTGCGGGTGGCTCACCGTGCGCCGTCCACCGCGACGACCAGGGCGAGCTGCACGCCGTGTCCGCCGTCTGCACCCACCTCGGCTGCCTCGTCGCCTTCAACAACGCGGAACGGACCTGGGAATGCCCGTGTCACGGTTCCCGCTTCGGTGTCGACGGCGAGATCCTCCAAGGCCCGGCGCTCCGTCCTCTGGAACGACGGGATCCCGGCGAGCTCTGAGCCTTCCCCGCCCGGTGCGGCCCGCGCGGCCGGCGGCTCAGGCCGTGCACCACGTGTCGGTGGCGGGGACGTACCTCACCAGCCCCCGCCTCTCGAAGTCGCGCAGCCACCCCTCCATGGGCCAGCTGCCCCAGCGGTCCTTGTAGAGGGCACCGTTGCGCAGGATGTCCTCGACGTGCTGCACGGGCGGGTTATGGGTCGGGTGGTGCTGGTGGTAGGCGGGAGCTCCGCCCACCCACCACACGTCCACTCCCCGCCTGGCTGCCGTGGCGGCGTAGTCGGTGTCCTCGGCCCCGTATCCGGCGTAGTCCTCGCAGAATCCCCCGATGCGGTCCCACGTGGGGGCCGTGAGGGCGAACGACAGCGACCAGAACAACCGGGGGTCCGCACCCCGGATGACCTGGCCGTCCGCGGGGGCGGGGCGGGCCGGGTGCGGCGGGGCCATGGCCGCGAGGTCGTCGAGCCGGTAGCCGCCGGCGGGCGGGGGCGGCAGGTAGGCGACCGTGCCGCAGAGCAGGGCGCCGTGCCGGGCGGCCCGGGCGTAGCCGTGCAGGAGGGCGGGGCCCGGCACGCAGTCCACGTCGAGGAAGACCAGCAGGTCCGCACCGGCCGCGAGGGCGGCCGCAGCGCCCGCGTTGCGGGCGGCGGCCAGCGGCAGCCGCCCGTTCCGCAAGGGGACGGTGATGACGTCCGCGGCCGGGTTCCTGTCGGCGACGAGGGCCGGGATCCCGGGGTCGGCCATCGAGACGACCACGTAGTGCCCCGGAGTGAGCGTGCCGCGGGCCAGGCCGTCCTGTTGCAGGAGCAGATGGGGGTGCCGGCCCGCCGCGATGGTGATCACCGCGGTCCGCATCCGGCCCGCCTCCGTGCGCGCAGGGACAGATCGGTGAGCAGGCGTCCTGCTCTCTGCGCTCCGTCGCCGGGGGACCAGCTCTCCCAGCGGTCTTGCCGGGCGGCTGCTTCCGCCAGCAGTCCGGTCCACGCCTGAGGGGGCGGCCAGTCCTTCCGCACGGTCGCCAGACCTGCCGCGTGCAGGGCCCGCGCGGTGGCGTGCTGCTCCCCGTGGGGCCGGTCCTGGGGGATGACGATGGCGGGAACGCGGGCTGCCGCGCACTCCGCGACGGCGTTCTGCCCCGCGTGGGTGACGACCACGTCCGCACGGCACAGTACGGGCCACGGGTCGTCGGTCCAGTCGGCCCGAGGGCCGCCGAGCACCGTCCACGACCAGGCGGGGGTGGCGCGGGCCGCCTCACCGAGTTGGCTCTCGGTGACGTCCGTCCCTCCTGCCCCGAGCATCACCGCCACTTCCCTCCGCGAGGCCGGGCCGCCGCGGCCGGGCACGGGACGGCTGCGGCCGTCGTAGCGGGAGATGCCCCCGGTGTGAAGGGTTTTGGCATGCCAGTGCGGGGGCCAGCCCGGCTCGGGGAGGGACTGCGGCCAGGGGGCGATGAGGGCGTCCGCGAGGTCGTAGGCGAGACGGTGGGCCTCGTCCCCGCGGTCGCCGCGCATGGCGGCGACCACCACCGGGACGCCCATCAGGCGGGCCAGGGCGGCGGCTTCGACCGACACGTCGCTGACGAACAGGGCGGGGTCCTCCCGGCCGATCCACCCGGCGATGATCCCCATCCGCTCGCGGTGCCCCGGATGACGGACCGGGGCCCAGTGCAGGCGTCCCCGGGCCGTGGGGTCGTCGGGCGCGTCGGCGGCGTCCGGGGGAAGGGACACCCAGGGGCCCGTCCACGACGGGGGCCTGGGCAGGGAGGACAGGATCGTCACGGAACCCTCCACCTGCGCGGCGATGCACTCGGCCCGGTGCAGATGGCCACGGCCCTGGTGGTGTACGTAGTAGCCGATCATCGCGCCACCTCCCCGTACAGGCTCGTGTAGGCGTCGGCGGTGTGGTCGAGGGAGCAGAACTGCTCCGCCCGTCTGCGGGCGTCTCGGCGATCGAGCTTCAGGGCGCGCGGGATGAGCTCCGCCAGGGCGTCCACGTCGCCCGGCGGGGCCAGCAGGCCGCAGTCCGGTGTGAGGATCTCCGACAGGGCGCCCCGGTCGAAGCCGCACACGGGTGTGCCGCAGGCCAGCGCCTCGGCGACCACCAGTCCGTACGGTTCGTCCCAGCTGGGTGTGACGAGAGCGGCGCTCGCGGACCCCAGCAGTGCGACGAGCCCCCGCCGGTCCAGATGGCCGACGTACCGCACGTCCCCGCCGAGCAGGGGCTCGACCCGGTCCTCGAAGTACGCGCGGTCCGAGATCGGGCCCGCGAGCCGCAGCGGCACGCCGGCCGCGCGAGCCGCCTCGATCGCCAGGTGGGGGCCCTTCTCGGCGACCAGGCGACCGGACCACACGAGCTCACCGCCCCCGGGGCCCGGCTTCCAGAAGTCGGTGTCGACGCCGTTGCGCACGACGCGTGCGGCCGGCACGGTGGGCCGCCAGGCACCGGCGGTGAAGCGGCTGACGGCCGTGAAGGTCACGGGGCAGTGGTCCTGTGCCTTGATGGCGGACTCCAGCCACGGGGTGGGCGGCGTGTGGAGCGTGGTCACCACCGGGACGCGGAGTGCCGACGCCATGGCGACGGGAAGGTAGTGCAGGCTGTTGTTGTGTACGACGTCGAAACGGTGCTCGCCGTCCCGCGCAAGGTCCAGCATCAGCCCCAGGTAGGCGTGGTGCTCTGCCATCCACCGCCCGCTGGGCATGCTCACATCGGAACGTGCCGCATCGCTCAGCACGGTCCGGCGCACGGGGAGTTCGCGCGCGCCCAGCGCCCGGTCGGAGCCGGGTGCGGCGAAGAGCTCCACGTAGTGGCCGCGCCGGCGCAGGGCGTGCGCGAGCCACCATGTATGGGCTTCCAGCCCGCCGGCGAACGGCTCGCTGATCGGAAAGCGGGCAGAGGCGATGAGAGCCACCCGCATGCGGCTCATTGCAGCGTGCTCGCGTACAGGGCGCGATGCGCGGCGGCGAGGGCGTCGCGCTCCTGGGCACGCTGCCGCGCGGAGGCCCGGGGCGCGGGCCTTTCCTCGTACGCGGTCCGCACCGCCTCGCGCAGCGATTCCTCGTCGAGGCCGCCTCGCTGGGTGTGCCCGTAGGTCAGGCAGGGGCGTTGCTGGGCGTAGAAGCCGCAGTCCGGGGCCGCGACGGCGGTGCCCAGGTCGTGGCACGCCTCCAGCCACCCGGAGTGGGTTCCGAAGCGGTAGGGCAACACCGACAGGTCCAGTGAGGCGAGGTAGTCCCAGAGCTGTTCGTCGTCGTAGTAGTCGTGGACGCTGAGCGTGAGACGGCCCTGGTCCGCGAATTCCTCCAGCGCCTTCAGGAGGTGCGGGGCGTGGGCGGCGGAGGCCGGGTCCGCCACCTCCCGGTGGATGTCGATCTGGAGTTCGGCGTCCGGGAGCTCGGCCACCGTGTCCGCCAGGACCCGGACGACCGGGAGGACGGCCATGTTGGGCCGCAGACTCTTGGCGTGCACTCCGACCCGGAACCGGTCGCGGCGCGGCCGGGGGCGGCTGAGGCGTGGCAGCTCGACCACGTGCGGATGGGGCAGCACGGTTGCCGTCCGGTTCCAGCGGCTTCGGATGCTCTGGGCGGCGCCGGGGGTCAGGGTGACCAGGTGGTCGGCCGCCGGGATGACCACGTCGAGGGCGGCGTCGTGGGGGGCGGGGTCCGGCTGATGGGGGTTGCGGAGGTCGTGCACCGTGTACACGAGCGGTTTGCCGTGCCGGCGGAGGGTCTCCACCAGCTGGGAGAGTTGGGCCGGGCTCTGGGCGTCGAAGCCGAAGTGCAGGTGGAACACGTCGAAGTCGTCGTGGTGGCTGCTCACCCAGTCCGGGTCGAGCATGACCGGCGGCCACCAGCGTTGCGACGTGCTGGGCGCCCCGTTGGGCCGGGGGTCGCGCAACCGCCGGACGCCGTCGGGCTCCGGCGCGGAGCAGTGCCGGACGTACACGTGGCCGGCGGGTACGGAGGCGACCCGGATCTCTCGAGCGGGCGCGGCGGACAGCGGCGGCCGATCAGTCACGGTGTACTCCTTCGACGAGGGGAGGCGGCGACGGACCACGGCAGGCATTGCCGACCCGCTCCAGTGTGTGGAGCACCATCCGGACCCGCACCCGGGTGCAGGAGGTCGCGGACCGCCGGAAGGGCGTCCCGGCATGGGGCTGGACCGGACGGGCCGAGGGGTCAGCCGTCCGCCAGGCGGGTGAGGAACCGCTCCGCGAACCGAGCCGCGGCCCCCCTCGCCCCATGGGCTTCGACATCCGTGCTGCGCAGCAGGTCGAGCACGACCGCGCCCTGCATGAGGACCAGGCACGCCCGGTCCGTCTGCGGCAGGTGCGCCAGGAATGCGCGTACCCGCCTGTCGGCGGCGCCTCCGTACGGGTACGTCCGGGCGGCCTTGCCGACCGGCGCCCGCGCGCACAGTGCCGCCAGAACCGCGTCCGGCTGCTGGTCCCGGCCGGAGTCGACGAACAGCAGTACGACCCAGTCCCGGGTGAGGAACCGGTCGACCGCGTCCGCGTCCCGAAGCTCGATGAGGTCCATGGATCCATGGTCGAGGTCATCGCGCCGATGCCGCCGCCGCAGGCATCCGGGCATCCGGGCATCCGGGCATCCGGGCATCCGGGCATCCGGGCATCCGGGCATCCGGCGGCGAGCGGGCCGCGGCACATCGCGGTTCGTTCGCGGCGGGCCTCGTCACGGGGTCGGGCCGAGAAACTGTTCCAGCCAGTCCGCGGCAGCGCGCCGGTAGAGCCGCCTGTTGTCCGCGCGCAGGAATTCGTGGCCCTCGTTGCGCAGCGTCAGCTGCCGTGCCGGCACACCGCGGTCGCGTGCCGCGCGGACGAACTGTTCGGACTCCGTGGGCGGCACGTTGGTGTCGTGCTCCCCGTGGACGGCCAGTACGGGGGCGCGCAGCTGATCGATGCGGCTCATGGGGGACAGCGCGCGCAGCAGCTCCCGGTCATGGTGGGGGTGCCCGTACTTGGCGGCGGCGGACTGCGCGATCCACGGCTCCGTACCGGCGAAGAACGTGGCGAAGTCCGACATCCCGCAGACCGCGACCCCGGCGCGGAAGAGGGCCGGATGCCAGACCAGGGAGGCCATGGTGAGGTAGCCGCCGTACGAGCGGCCCATCACCCCGAGCCTCAGGGGGTCCGCGTAGCCGAGCGAGACCACGTGTGCGGCGCAGTCGGCGACGTCGTCGATCGCCGCGAACCGGCCCGCGCCGAGGTCGGCGTCCACGAAGGAGCGCCCCCAGCCGGACGAGCCGCGGACGTCGGGGGCGAACACGTCCAGCCCCCTGCCGAGGAGCTCGTGGTACAGCGGGCTGAACACCGGCCGTTCCTGTTCCTCCGGCCCCCCGTGGAGGTGGATCACGCACGGAGCCGGCCGGCCCGGGTCCTGCTCCGGCGCACGGTAGTACCAGCCGCCGAGTACGAGCCCGTCGCGGGCCTCGCAGCGCAGGGGCACTGGGCGTACGGGAGGCCGCCCCGGCGGGACCGCGTCCGCGTCCCGCGCCGACCAGCCGGTGCGCGCGGGCACGAGACCTCCGTCCAGTTCCCAGATGCCGGGCCTGCGCCGGGATCCCGACAGGGCGGCGAACAGTCCGCCGCGCTCCACGGGCGCGATGCGGGTCACCACCTCGTGGGGCAGGACCGGACGGTTTCGCGGCCCGATCTCGCCGTCCGTACGGCCGGGGGCGAGACCCACGCTTTCCAGTTCGGTCGCGCCGTGCGCGTTCCAGGCGAGGACGGCCCACCGGCCGTGGTCGGGCACGCTCAGCAGGTCGAGGGCGGACTCCTCCCGTTCGGCGGCGACGGACAGACCCCGGGGCCTCCCCTCCTCGTCCAGCCGAACCCGCAGGAGGGCCGCGAACTCCCGCTCCGCGTCGCTGCGCAGCCAGAGCGTCCGCGCGTCGGCGGAGAACCGGCCGATCCAGGGGTCCCCGTCGGCGACGTGCAGCGCGAAAGTGGTGCGGCCCGTGCCGGTGTCGAGTACGAGGGCCTCCCGTCGGCCGCGCGGGCCGCGGCGGACGAGCGCGAGGCGGCCGTCGGCGCTCGTGTCGCACACCCGGAGGGAGGCCGCTCCCTCCTCGCTGAACAGGAGGGCCGGGGCGGCGGCTCCGTCGGGGTCCACCAGGTAGGCGGCCAGCCCGCCGCTCCGGGCCGGCCCGAGGTCGGCGACCGGCGCACCGCCCCCTACCGGAAGGCTCGCGACGCCTACGGACGGGGCCAAGTTCTGCGGGGCCACCCGTTGCGCTGCCCCCTTTTCGAGCAGGGTCGCGGGGCCGTCGCGCCCCGGCCACTCCGAGCCCGGTGGCCCGTTGCCGGCCGGCGAGGCCCCGTCCGCGTCCGTGTCCGGAGGCAGGTGGCCCGGTCCGCTGTGCTCCGAGCCCGCTGGGGAGGGCTGTGCGACCGTGACGGCGAGGGCGGTGCCGTCGTGCGTCCAGCACCCGAGGTGGGCCGAGCTTTCCGGCTCCGCGCCCGCGAGGACCCGGCGTCCGGTGCCGTCGGGCCGCACCACCAGGACCCGGGTGTGCTCGCCGCCTCCCGGCGCTGAGGTGTAGGCGATCCACCGCCCGTCCGGCGACCAGGAGACCTCGGTCACCGGGTCGGGATCTGCGTCCAGCACGTGCGCCTCGGCGCCCCGGGCGGGCCCGCTCCACAGCTGGGGGACCCCGGCCCGGTCGCAGATGAACGCCACGTGCTCCCCGGTCGGATCGGCCGACGGGTACCAGCAGCCGTGTGCGGTCAGCAGGGTCGGCGGGTCGGCGGCGCGATGACCGGGCATCCGTACCGGCGCGGGGGCCGGGGCAGGGGCGGCGGGTGCGGGTGCCGGCCCGGCCGGGGGCGCTCCGGCTCCTGGGGGGTCGGCGGCCCCGCGGGGCGTTTGGGGCGCGTGCCTCAGGGGACTCGTGTGCTCCAGGGGCATGGGCCGCCTCTCCCAGGCTCTTTCAGGGCTTCGTCTTTCCAGGGCTTCGTCTGCCGGGTGTGGACCGCTCAGCGGATACCGTGCGACTGCAGCCAGATCTCCAGCGAGGCGACCTGCCACAGGGTGTTCGCCCCGCGTTTGGTGCGGTGGCGGTTGGGTGCCGCGAGCAGCTCGTGGAGCAGGCGCTGGTCGAAGATGCCGCGTCGGCGCGCTTCCGGTGCCATGAGGGCGTCGCGTACGCGGGCGAGCACGGGACCGGCCATGTGCCGGACCGCGGGCACCGGAAAGTAGCCCTTCGGACGGTCGACGACCTCGGGCGGCAGGATCTTGCGTCCGATGTCCTTGAGCACGGCCTTGCCACCTTGCGCGAGCTTGAGCTGCGGAGGGCAGGCGGCGGCCAGTTCGACGAGCTCGTGGTCCAGGAAGGGCACCCTCGCCTCCAGGCCCCACGCCATCGTCATGTTGTCGACGCGCTTGACCGGGTCGTCGGGCATGAGCGCGTGGATGTCCATGCGCAGGGCCGCGTCGAGGGCGGTCTCGGCCCCCGGTGCGGCCATGTGGGCCCGGACGAACTCCGTCGAGGTGTCGTGGTCGGCGGTGAACGCGGGGTGCAGCATGGCGGTGAGGTCGGCGTGCGTCCGGTCGAAGTACGAGTCGGCGTACGCCGCGTCCGCGTCCGGCCGGGCCGCCGCCGCGATGCCCGGGTACCAGTGGTAGCCGGCGAACACCTCGTCGGCGCCCTGTCCGCAGAGCACGACCTTGGCTTCCTTGGAGACCTGTTCCGACAGCAGGTGGAACGCCACGGCGTCGTGGCTGATCATCGGCTCGCTCATGGCGCCGATCGCGGCTTCCAGCGCCGACGGAAGCCGGTCGGACGGGATCATGAACTGATGGTGGTCGGTCGAGAACCGCCGCGCGATCAGGTCCGAGTACGGGAACTCGTCCCCGTCCTCCCCGTTCTCCGCCTCGAAGCCCATGGCGAAGGTCGCGAGCTCCTCCTGCCCCGCCTCGGCGAGCAGCGCCACGATCAGGCTGGAGTCCAGCCCGCCGGACAGCAGCACGCCCACGGGGACGTCCGCCACCGTGCGCCGCCGGACCGCCGTGCGCAGCGCGTCGTGGACGGCCTCCTGCCAGAGGGCCGGGTCCTCGCCGAGTTCGGAGTGCCGGGTGTACGTCGGCTGCCAATAGCAGTGGTCACGGTACGTGCCGTCCCGCTCCACGACGCGGACGGTGGCGGGCGGGATCTTCCGTACGCCGGCCAGTACGGTGCGCGGAGCCGGGACCGTGCCGTGCCAGCTCAGGTACTGGTGCAGCGCCGCCGGGTCGAGGGACGTGTCGACTCCCCCGCCCGCCAGCAGGGCGGGCAGGGAGGAGGCGAAGCGCAGCCGGCAGCCGTCGTGGGTGACGTACAGGGGCTTGATGCCCAAGCGGTCACGGCCGAGCACGACACGGCCGGTGTGGTGCTCGACCACGGTGAAGGCGAACATGCCGATGAGGGACTCGACGCACTTCCAGCCCCACTCGGCGTACGCCTTGACGACGACTTCGGTGTCGGAGCGGGAGAAGAAGCTGTGGCCGAGCCCCTCCAGGCGCTTGCGCAACTCCCGGTAGTTGTAGATGCAGCCGTTGAAGACCGCGGTGAGGCCCAGCTGCGGGTCGGTCATGGGCTGGGCGCCGCCCTCCGAAAGATCGATGATCTTGAGGCGCCGGTGCCCCAGCGCCACCGAGCCCTGCGACCACGCCCCTCGGCCGTCCGGCCCCCGCGGCTCCAACGTGTCGGTCATGCGTTCGACTGCGGCGAGGTCCGGCCGTCTACCGTCGAAACGCATCTCCCCGCTCAACCCGCACACGGGGCACCTCCCAGGTCCACGGCACGCCGGGGGCGGCACCCCCACGGAACCGCACTTTCCGTTGAGCACCTCGCCATGTACGTCATCACTGACTCCTGTACCCCTTCGACCCACGGGGAGCGGGCCGGCCCGGACGGGCGATCGACATAGGAGGCGCCTGCCCGTCCGAACGCCCCTTAAGCGGTCGCTCCCTCTCGCCGCCCCGGCGCGGCATCCGCCTAGAGTGGAAAGTCCCTTCCACCCGCCGACCCGAGCGCCCCGTCGAGACGGAACGCGGTCGGGCTCGAGATCTCGGAGTGCGCCATGGACCAGCCCCCGCCCGCCGGGGCCCGCCGGTCTCCCCCGGAGCCCTCCGCTGACGACGCCGGTGCACTGTTCGGGTTGGAGGACCTGCGAACGGGTCCCGCCCGTGCGGGCTCGGCGCGATCCGGACCGCTCGTGGGGCCCTCCTTCCGCGACTCCCCCGCCGCTCGCAGGCTCCTGTCCGTACGGGAGATCCACGCCGAGCCCGCGGCCGCGGCGTCGCCCCGCGGACGGCAGATCCTCGCGCGCTTCCCCGACGCCCGGGTCATCGACGTGGAATCGCACTGGCGCATCCCGGAACTCCACGGCAACGAGGGCAACCTCGAACGCTGGGTCCGCATCAAGAGCGAGGTGCTCGTCCTGGGCGAGAAGAAGACGCTCGCCACGCGACCCAACGGAAGGTCCGCCGACTGGATCGCCCCCGGCGTGGCGAACGGCTGCGCGATGGCGTGCGCCTACTGCTACGTCCCGCGCCGCAAGGGCTACGCGAATCCGATCACCGTCTTCACCAACATCGAGCAGATCATCGCCCACCTCGGCCGGCACATCGCGCGGCAAGGGCGCAAGCCGGAGCCGAACCAGTGCGATCCGACCGCCTGGGTCTACGACATCGGTGAGAACAACGACTGCTCGGTGGACGCCCTGATCAGCGAGAACACGGCGGACCTGGTGCAGGCGTTCGCGCGCTGGCCCACGGCCAAGGCCTCCTTCGCCACGAAGTTCGTCAACCCCGACCTGCTGCTGCTCGACCCGCGCGGCCGCACCCGGGTGCGCTTCTCGGTGATGCCGCCGCAGGACTCACGGCTGCTGGACATCCGGACCAGCCCGGTGGAGCAGCGCATCGCGGCCGCCGCGGACTTCCTGGAGGCGGGCTACGAGGTGCACTTCAACCTCTCCCCCGTGGTCATCCGGCCCGGCTGGGAACAGGACTGGACGGCCTTGCTGCGCCATATGGACGACGTCCTGCCCCGTGCCGTGAAGGATCAGGCCGCGGCCGAGGTCATCATGCTGACGCACAACAGGGACCTCCACGAGCTGAACCTCGCCTGGCACCCACGGGCCGAGGACATGCTGTGGCGTCCCGATCTCCAGCAGGCCAAACGCTCCGAGAACGGCAGCTGGAACGTTCGCTACCGCAACCGCGACAAGGCCGAAGCCGTCGAGACGGTCCGCCGCATGGTGGCGTCGTACGCTCCCTGGCTGCGGGTCCGCTACGCCTTCTGACGGCCCCGCCGCCCTGACCTGCCGCGGGCTGTGATCCGCGGCGGCGGCCGCTGCCCGTGGAAGCCCGGGTCCGCCGCCGATGCTCTGAGGGCCGGCTTCCGGGGCGGCCCCGGTCAGAGGTTCAGCATGACGGCGTAGGCAAGGAAGAAGAGCGCACACATCACGGCGACCAGGCAGATCACCACGAGCGGGCCCTTCCCCCAGCCGCGCGTGAGGGGGCGGTAGGGGCCCGCGCCGGTGCCGGTGCTCGACTCCCCGGGCGGGGTCTCGCCCGGCGGAACGCCGCCGTGCGGCGGGGGCGTGTTCTGAGGGCCTGGGTCGGGAACGGGTGCGGACATGTCTGCCTCCTCGCCGCGAAGGCCGGACCCGCCCTGTCGGCGGGTCGGCCGGGGCTGTCCGGCGCCTACCCGCCGCCCGGCGGCGCACTCCTCGCCGACCGTGCCACCGGGGCGCTCTCCTCCTCCCCGGCTCGGTGAGACAGGTCAGCCGGGGGCGTCGAAGGCGACGTCGTCCACCGCGCAGAGGTCCGCGGACATGTTGCAGCGCATCATCCGCAGGGCCGCTCCGGCCAGCTCGGCATCGATGTGGGCGACCGCGTCAGCCGGTACGACGACGTCGAAGTGGCGGATGTGGGCATCCAGAGCCGAGTACATCACGCACTGTTCGGTCACCTGCCCGCACAGGACGAGGCGCTCGGGCCCGAGTTGGCCCAGCAAGTAGGCCAGCGGGGTTTCGAAGAAGATCGAGTGCCGCGCCTTGACGACGAAGAGCGAGTTCTCGTCCGGTGCGACCGGCTCCACCAGGTCGCGGTGGTGCCCGTCGAGCGCTGCCCGAAGGATCTCCCCGTGGTGCGAGCGCCACTCCCCGAAGTTGTCGTTCACGTAGATGACGGGCGAGCCGCTGGCCCGTGCGCGCTTCAACAAGGTCGTCACCCCGGGGAGCGCCTCACGGACGGACGGGACCAGGGCCTCGGCGTCCTCGTGCGCGTAGGTGTTGAGCATGTCGATGACGATGAGCGCTGTATGAGGCATCGAGCCACTGCCTCCGTCGTCGGCGGCCCCGCGAGCCCGGGCCGGTTGTCCGATTGGTTTGCTTTATCCAGTCTCCCTCACACCGAGCACGTGGGCGGGGCGGCCGGTCGGTCGGTCCGTCGGCGAAGGTCGGTCGGCGGTGCTCAGGGGCGGCCCCCGAGGAGGAGGCCGCGTACGGCGTCCTCCACGGCGCCGTGCGTCGCCGGGTCCCCCTTCGCGGCCTCGCACCCAGCGCGTCGAGTACGGGCCGGATCGTGACCCCTTCCTCGAAGAGCTCGACCACGCGGGGGTTGATGTAGGACGCACGGCACACGGCCGGCGTATTGCCCAGGTACCGGCGGTCTTCGAGCGACCGGGTCTGCCGCTCGCCGACTCCCTACGCACTCCCCCGCCCCATGGGCACGCGTACGGCACACCGGCGTCTTCCCGGACTCACGACGCCCCGTCGGTCTCCCGGTCGGACCGGGGCCATACGTACGGCAGGTCGTCCGGCACACCCGGGAAGCGCTCCCGGTAGAAAGTCGGGTCCTTGCGCACCAGCGCGGACTGGTGGCTGCGGTGGAAGTCGGGTGAGCCCAGCCACGGCGGCAGGTCCCCGTCCGCCGCCAGCTGCTCCTGCGTCCGCGGGGCTCCCCCCGGCCGCCACGCCCCGAAGTCCCGGACCAGGGTGACGGCACAGGTATCGGCGCGCCCCTCGGCGGTCCACACCCCGCAGATGTCCAACCCGTAGCGGACGAGGGCCTCCTCGTACCCCGCCCACATCCGCACCGCCGGGTGCCTGCGCCATCCGTAGCCGGGAACGACGAGGCCTCGCAGCACCTGCACGGCCTCGACCCGCTGCTTGCCGAGCCTTCGCACGTCCAGCACGGCTGCCGAGGCGTCGAACGACGGGAACGGCAGGAACGTCTGCACAGGGTCTCCCTCCGAGGCGGCGGTGCAACGCACCCGAGCGCCGTGATCCCAGCTGCGGGCACGGTGCGAGCCTGCCAGATGCCCGCGAGGCAGGCCTCTCGCCGGGCCGAATCCTCCCCCGCGG
This sequence comes from Streptomyces subrutilus, assembly GCF_001746425.1. Taxonomy (GTDB): domain Bacteria; phylum Actinomycetota; class Actinomycetes; order Streptomycetales; family Streptomycetaceae; genus Streptomyces; species Streptomyces subrutilus_A. The sequence goes on from NZ_MEHK01000001.1 coordinate 560,204, forward strand.
CGGGTCGGAGAACGGCGCCGGCTGCCCGGCGACGAGGGCGCACGCCCCGCATCGCGTGAGGTGCGGCGTGATCGGGGTAGGCGCACCATGACCCTTGCACCACACCGTCGACGAAGGGCTTCCGTCACCCCCGGGGAACCAGCCCCCGCGCGAGCCGTCCGTTCGAGCACATCCGTGCCGGTAGCAGAAGGAGTCCCCGTGGCCGTCCGCCATCAGCTCATCCGGCGTCCCCCTCGTAGCGTGTGGGCGGTGCTTGCCGATCCGAGCCTGTACGGGGAGTGGGTGGTGGGCCCGTCCGAGTCCGCGCCGCTCGACGACACGTGGCCCCGGGTCGGCTCCCGGCTCCGCTACACGGTGAGGGTGGGCCCTTGGTCGACCGAAGGGGTGACGACCGTGCGCCACCAGGAGTCCGGCAGGGAGCTGGAGCTGGAGGCGGCGTTCAAGGCGCTGGGCACGGCGAGGATCTTCCTCCAGCTCCGGCCGTGGGGCGAGGAGACCCTCGTCATCTGCGACGAGCACCCCCTGCGCGGCCTGGGAGGGGCCCTGCACAACCCCGTGAGCGAGGCGGCCCTCCAACTGCGGCACCGCGGGATGCTGGCCCGCTTGGCCAAAGTCGTGGAACAGCAGCCCGACGAGGTGCTCCGTGCCTGACGCGGTGGTCGTCGGCGCCGGTCCCAATGGCCTGGTGGCCGCGAACCTGCTGGCCGACGCCGGCTGGAGCGTGGAGGTCCTGGAGGCGCAGGAGGAGCCCGGCGGAGCCGTACGAAGCGACCGCGGGGCGCACCCGGACTACGTGTCGGACGTCTTCAGCGCCTTCTACCCGCTCGCCGCCGCCTCTCCGGTCATCGCGGGCCTCGACCTCGCCGCCGACGGCCTGCGGTGGAGCCATGCCCCCTCCGTACTGGCCCATCCCCTGGCGGACGGCCGGTGCGCCGTGCTGGAGCGGCGCGTGCAGGACACCTGCGCCGGCCTGGCCGAGTTCGCGGCTGCGGACGCCGACGCCTGGCACGGCATGTACCGGACGTGGGCCCGGGTGGGGCCGGACCTCGTCCAGGCCCTGTTCACGCCCTTCCCCCCGGTCCGCTCCGGTCTCCGGGTGGCCGCGAAACTCCGCGCCTCCGGGGGTCTGCGGATCGCCCGGAAACTCGCCCTGCCGGTGCGGCGCCTGGGCGAGGAGGAGTTCCGGGGCGAGGGCGGGCGGCTGCTCCTGGCCGGCAACGCCCTGCACGCCGATCTGGCCCCCGAGGCCGCGGGCAGCGGCGGATTCGGCTGGCTGATGTCGATGCTAGGACAGAGCCACGGCTTCCCCGTCCCGACCGGCGGCGCCGGCGCGCTGACCGCGGCGCTCGTGAGCCGTCTCCAGCGCCGCGGAGGCGTCCTGCGCTGCGGGGAACGCGTCGAGTCCGTGGTCGTACGCGGTGGCACGGCCGTCGGGGTGCGGACCGCGGGCGGGGAGAGCGTCAGCGCACGGCGGGCCGTCCTGGCCGACACCTCGGCCCCCGCCCTGTACCGGGACCTCGTCGGTGAGGAACACCTGCCGAACCGCCTCCTGCGGGACCTGGAGAGCTTCCAGTGGGACTTCGCCACCTTCAAGGTCGACTGGGCACTGTCCGGCCCGGTGCCGTGGACGGCGCCGCAGGCGTCGGGGGCCGGAACGGTGCACGTCGCCGACGGCATGGACGGCCTGACCCGGTTCGCCGCGCAGATCGCCATGGGACAGGTGCCCGCGGAGCCGTTCGCCCTCTTCGGCCAGATGACCACCGCGGACCCCACCCGCTCACCGGCCGGGACGGAGTCGGCGTGGGCCTACACCCATCTCCCGCAGCGCATCGTCTCCGACGCCGGACCCGACCGCATCACCGGCCGCTGGGACGCCCGCGAACAGGAGGCGATGGCCGACCGGATCGAGGCGCAGGTGGAACGGTTCGCACCCGGCTTCCGCAACCTCGTCCGAGCCCGCCGGATCCTCGCCCCCACCACCCTCCAGGCCATGAACGAGAACCTCCACAACGGAGCCATCAACAACGGCACGACTGCCCTCCACCAGCAGGCGATCTTCCGACCCGTCCCCGGCACCGGCAGGCCCGAGACGCCCGTCAAACACCTCTACCTCGCCTCCGCGGCCGCCCACCCAGGCGGCGGCGTCCACGGCGCGCCGGGGGCGAACGCCGCCCGCGCCGCCCTGCGGCCCCACGGACTGCACACCCTCCTCCACCGCGCCCAACGCGTCTGACGAGCGCGCCCGGCGGCGGTCGCCGCGCAGTCACCGCCCCCGCACTCGCGGTCATCGCGGCGGAGCCTGCGCGGCTGGGCCACGACGTCCCCGACCAGGACCCCGGTATTCCCCTGTCCCGCCTGTCGGGGCGACGCCCCGCCGGAGTGCGACCCGCGGCTCTCGAGCCCAAGATGGGTACCGCCCCGTTTCCCCCGCTGTCAGGAGGCGAGCCATGCTGTCAGGCAGGCCGGCGCGTGGGGGCGCCGGGAGGGATCGCGAACCTCCACGGGCGCACTCCCGATGACTCGGAACCCTCCGCCGGAACACACCGCGGACGGACACTACGTCCTCATCGACGGCAGGCGCTGGCGTGCCACCGACCCGGACCTGCCCGCCGACGCCGCCGCGCGCCTGCGTGCTCACCTGATGGCCGCCCGGCGAGCCGTCGGCGCCGCCCTGCGCGCGCACGACGAGGACGCCGAGCACGAGGCCAGGAGTCGCGTGCAGACGGCGAAGGTGGCTCTCGGCGAACGCGGCACCCCTTGGTGGGAGCAGACCGACGCGGAACGCCACGCCCGCTGGACGGACGGCTTGGCGGCTCTGGACGCCGAAGGGGGCGCGCCACCTCCCGGCCTTCACCCCCCGACCGGGCTACGGTAGGAAGGTCCCATACGAGGTGAGCAGCAAAACGAGGCGACCGCAGCTGTGTCCACGTCAAGCCATGAGGTCATCGGCGCGCCCTGCTGGGTGAGCCTGATGACCGGGGATCTCGAGTCCGCCCAGCGGTTCTACGGTGCCGTGCTGGGCTGGACGTTCCGACGGACCCGTCTCGGCGAGCGGTTCTCTTTCGCCTTTCGCGACGGCGCCCCGGTCGCGGGTTTCGGCGCTCTCGCCGAGAACTTCTCGCTGCCCGCGGCATGGACACCGTATTTCGCGGTCGAGGACGCCGACGTGACCGCCGCCCGCATCCGCGAGCGCGGCGCCACCGTCGCCGTCGGCCCGCTGTCCTTCGGTATGGGCCGCGCCGTCCTCGCCGCCGACCCCGCCGGGGCGGTCTTCGGGCTCTGGCAGGGCCAGATCCTCGAGGACTGGAGGGTGGGCCGCGGCACCGCGCCGGCTTGGCTGGAGCTCCGTACGCGCGACGCCTTCGCCGCGGCCATCTTCTACGGGGAGGTCCTCGACTGGGCCGGCGAGCCCCCCAAGTCCTGCGTGGTGGCTTACGAACAGGATCACGTCGTCCTGCGCCACGGCAACGACACGGTGGCACGGATCAGTGGCGGAGCAGTGGGCGAGGATCCCGATCCCCATGTCCGTCCGCGGTGGCACGTCCACTTCCGGGTGCCCGACCTGGAAGCCGCCATCGAGTCGGCCACCGCCGCGGGAGGGAGCATCGTCTCCCCGGTGGAGACCTCGGACACCGGCCGGTGGGTCACCGTCCGCGACCCGGAGGGCGCCCTGTTCACCGTGCTCGCACCACGCGGCTGAACCCGGCCCCGCGGGCTGTCCCGGAGCGCAGGGCAGAGCCGTGCCCCGCCCCGAGCCCCGCTGCGCGGCCCGTCGGGCCCTTGTGACGTGGGTCCTAGCGTGGAGCGCGGGTCGGCGGGGCAGGCGCGCCTCGGAGGTGGTCGATCTTGCGCACATGGATGGATGCGGCACGGAGGGTCCGGTCGGCGGCCGCGGAGCGGGCCGGCTATCTGCGCCGCGCCGCGCGCGGAGCCGGGAGCGAGCGGGACGAGGTACTGCTCGTCGCCAAGACCGTGGTCGCCGCGATGACGGCCTGGGTACTGGCGCGGTACCTGCTGCCGCCCGCCGTTTCGACGTTCGCGCCGTTCACGGCGCTGGTGGCACTTCAGGCGACCGTGTACCGCTCGGTCCGCGACTGCCTCCAGTACGTGGGCGCCGTGTCCGCCGGAGCCACCCTGGCCGCGACCCTGGCGGCCGTCGTCGGCATCCACGGCTGGACGTTCGGGCTCCTCACCCTCATCGCCCTCTGCGTCGGCAGGATCCGGCGCTTCGGGCATCAGGGCGTCCAGGTCGCCATCGTCGCCTTCTTCGCGTTCTCCTCCGGCCAGGGACAGATCGGCTACATCGGCGATCTGGTCGCGTCCGTGGGCATCGGGGCGCTCTGCGGCCTCGCCGCCCACTTCGTCCTCGCTCCCGCCCGGCACACCAACCACCGGCAGCAAGCCGTCACCGACCTCTACGGCACCATCGCCCGGCGCCTGGACGACCTCGCCGACACCCTCGAAGCGAGCGATCCCGACCGGGATCACCTGCGCCAGTGGCGCCGCGACTGGCGCAGCCTGTCCGCCGAGTGCGAGCGCATCCGCCACAGCATCGAGATCGAGATCGAGAACGGCCGCATGAACCCGCGCCGAACCATCAGCGGCGCCGGCGAGGCCCTCCCCCGTGCTCGGGAAGCGATCACCGTCGCCGAACGCAGCATGGACCACCTGCGCTCCATGACCCGGACCCTGGACTACGCCCTCGAGAGCGGGGAACTCTGGAATCTCCCCGGCACTTTCCGTCCCCGCTTCAGCGCCGTCCTGCGTGCGGTGGCCACCGCGATGGAGGAGATCGGCCGGGCGTCTCCCACGGATCGGGACGTCGTCGTTCCACAGATCGACGAGGTTGCGGCCGAACTCGACCGCGTGCAACAGCAGGAACGGTCCGCCCCGGACGCCTCGCCTGACGTACACGCCTTGCAGGGCACCCTCATCACGGACGCCGGCCGCCTCCTGGTCGATCTCCGGTCGGGCCGCGAAAGTCTCGCGAGGACCTGAGCAGCGTCGGGGCGCGGTACGCCCGCAGGAAGGAGCCGGCCGGGCCCGCGGTCAGTGCTTGGCGCTCGGGACGGCGAGGGGCTCGCCCGGCGCCTTCTTCTTCGCCGCCTCCATCTGCTCGCCGAGTGCCGTGAGGCGGTTTCGGCCCATGGCCTTGCGGACGTCGGGGAACCACTCCTTCTCCTCCTCCTCGACGTGGTGGCGCACGTTCTCCATCAGCACGCTCATCTTGGCGTCGAACCGTTCGTCGGCCGCGTCGAGGTCCTTGAGCTCGGAGAGCATCCACAGCACGACGTGGTGCTCCTCGATGCTCTCGAGGACGTGGTCCTTGGTGTCGGGTGCCGCCTCCCGGGCCGCCGGGTAGAAGATCTTCTCCTCGATCCAGGTGTGCGTGGTCAGCTCCTCGATCACCTGGTCCGCGATCTTCCGCTTCTCCGCGTGAGCGTCGTCGGCGGCCTTCTCGAACTGCTTGAACAGCTTCTCGACCGTCTTGTGGTCTTCCTTGAGCAGGACGATTCCGTCCACCGACGCCTCCTGGGCTTCGCAGTAGCGGGCGGCGCGGTCCGGCCGCCCCACGCCCGTGTACCCCGCGCACGGCCCTGTAGCTCGTCCGCTACGAGGGTTTGGCCCGGATGGGCGACGCGCCTACGCCGTCCGCTGGGGCGCCCCTCCGCGCGCGGGCACCAGTCGCCGTAAACGCGTTTGGGCGTCGGTATGCGCGTGCTATCGCGGGTAGAGGCCGTGCATGACTGCTTTCGAAACACTCGCGGCCGAAGGCCAGGCCTCGCTCTTCCTCATCTTCGCCGGAGTGGTCCTGGTGGCCCTTCTGATCGGTGCGTTCTGGTACGGGAGCCGGCGCAGGCGCCGGGAGGCGGAGGCACCCCCGGCCGGGCAGAACCCTGTCGCGCAGCGCCGCGAGGACTCCTGGCAGACCCCGGAGGAGCGCACCCAGGGCCAGGTCGACTGAAGCCCCCTCTCCGCAGACCACTTCGTTCAGGCGGAGGGGGGTGTCGCGCTGTGGTCCGGGTGGTGGGGGGTGCGGCGGATCGTCTTCAGGCGGGCCTCCAGGAGGTGGTCGCGCCCACCGGCCACCTTGTCCACGATGTCGCGCTCCACTGCGGCGAAGGGCCGGTAGTACGTGGAGTTGTACGCCTCGATGATCTGGAACGTCCAGTGGCCCGGGATCACGTTGCGGCCGACGAGGTCATGCTCGATCCGCGCGGCCTGCTCCTCCAGGCCCGCCTCGCGCAGGAGCCGGACCGCGTCTCCGAGCTCGAAGTCCGCGGTCCCGGTCAGCTGATGGAATCCGTAGAGGTGGCCACGGGCCCGCTCGGTGGTCTCCAGCGCCTTCGAAAGCGCGCCCAGAGCGCGCACCGTCTTCTCGTCCACCCCGTCCGGCACCTGGTGGGCCGGGTCCATCTCGCGATTGCTGTCCATGGATGATGGTCTGCCCGAAAAACGGGTGGCCGGGCGGCCGATTGGGCCGAGCGGCGTAATCCGGCTCCGAGTCGCCCACCGCACGGGACGGGATGCCGGGGAATAGCGGCCTGACCCGACCGGTTGCCGGAACCGAAAGATCAATGCGGCAATCGAGGAGGGGTCATGGGAGTCCACGGCACAGTGGCCGCCGGATTCGAGGGGGTCCGGGAGGAGTTCAGCGCCTTCCTCACCGACGAGGAGCACGCACCGGGCGCACAGCTGGTGGTGCATCAGGGCGGCGAGCGGGTGGTGGACCTGTGGTCGGAGGGGGTGGGCGGGGAGTCGCTGCTCGGTGTCTTCTCGTCCACGAAGGGCGCGGCGTACCTGGTGACCGCACTCCTGGTCCAGGACGGCTTCCTGGACTTGGACCGGACCGTCGCCTCCTACTGGCCGGACTTCGCCGCGGAGGGCAAGGGCGGGGTGACCCTGCGCGAGCTGCTCGCCCACCGGGCCGGGGTGATCGGCCTGGATGCCGGCTTCACCGCGGAGGAGCTGGCCGACGACCGGGCGATAGCGGCCCGCCTGGCCGGTCAGCGTCCGTTCTGGCAGCCGGGACGGTTCTTCGGCTACCACGCCTTCGTGATCGGAGCGCTGGTCGGCGAGGTGGTGTTCCGGGCCACCGGGCGCACCTTGCAGGAGTGTTACGAGGAACGGATCCGCGCCCCGTACGGCCTCGACCTGTGGCTGGGCCTGCCGCAGTCGCAGGAGCCGCGGTTCCTCAGCACGCTGCCGATGCTGCCGACGCCGGAACAAGCGGCTGAGATCGAGGCTGCCGCGGCGAGCCCGTACAGCCTGGGCGGCATCGCCTTCAACGAGCACGCGCCCGGCAACGGCGAGCTGTACGACTTCCCCAACTCCCGCGCCGTGCGCGCCGGGGGCCAGGCGTCGGCGGGCGGTCTCGGGTCGGCGCGCGGCCTGGCCGGCATGTACGCGGCCGCCGCCTTCGGTCTGAACGGCCGCGCACCCCTCCTGAAGCCGGACACCGCCGCCGAGTTCGCCCGGATCCACTCCGAGGGCACGGACCTGGTGGGCGGCATGCCCAAGGCCTTCGGCCTCGGCTTCCAGAGCTACGGCGCCCACTTCCCCGTCCTCGGCGCCGGCGCCTTCGGCCACAGCGGCGCCTCGGGCTCCCTCGCCCTCGCCGACCCCCGGCAGGGCTTCGCCTACGCCTACACCCGCCGCCGGTACGCCTTCCCCGGAGGCGCGGCCCCGGAGAACACGCGCCTCCTCGGGGCGGTGGTCCGCGCACTCACCTGACAAGCCGCACAACGGAATGGGGAGGGCCGGCGGGGCGTCGCGGTGCATGGGACCCGGCGACCGGGGCACCAGAGCGGTCAGTACGGCCCGTCGTTCAGGAGGTGGAGACAGTGCGCCCCATGAAGGTGCTGAATTCCTTTCCCGCCGGTGACCCTTACGGCAGTTGGCCCGCAGAGGAGTACGCGGCCCGGTGCCGGGAGCAGGGCCAGCGTGCGACCGTCGTGATGGACCTCGACAAGGACGCCTTCCTCATCGTGGCCCTTGACGCGGAGGCCCCACTAGGAGCGGCATAACACCCTCGTACGCCGGGCCGTGGCGCCGCCTCGACGCCGAGTGACAGGCGGATCAACCGCAGCGGATCGGCCCGGTGTTGAGGTGGTAGGTCACTCCGCCCCGGACCAGTGAGCCGCTCACCCTGATGCACTGGCCCGTCGAGTTGAACCAGGTGTACAGCGGTCCGGCGTAGTAGCGGTAGTTTTCCGGATGCTCCTTCGGCGGGTCGATGGAGTAGTCGCCGCCCTCGTCGAAGATCGCCAGGGTGATGCGTGAGGCGAGGCCGTCGTAGGGGCTGGACCAGAACTTCACGCAGTTCTTCTTGGTCGTGTTGTTCCAGTAGGTGCGCGCGTAGCCGCCCCCGTTGCGCCCCGCCGGGTTCTTGGCCCAGTACGTGATGCGGTCCCAGCTGCCGGTGCACTCCTCGGCGGCGGGGGCCGCGACCGGCGCGGCCTGGGCGGTGGGGGAAGCGACCAGACCGAGTAGCAGTGCCATGACGCCGACGCCCAACAGCTGGGGCTTGCGTAACCGATCCTTCAACCGCCGCATCTTCATCTCCTGGTGGTCGGTTGCGGTCGACCCGTTTCGTCCAGGCCGTACTCGTTACGCTCCGCCCCCCGCGGAACCGGCACCCGGCGTTTCACGAAACCTCCACCGCATCTCGTCACAGCACCGGCGGGCGGCCGCCCGGGGGGCTTGGCTCGGACCAGCACGTTCTTGTAGGAGATGCTGGAGCGGCGGTCGCCCTCCACGCCGGTCGCGAAGTACATGTAGGAGTCGCAGAGGGTGTAGCCCTGTGCGGTGCCGGGGATCGTCGGCTGCTTGAAGTCGACCAGCGGCGAGCCGAAGCCGCGCGTCTCGAAGGCGGAGAGGGGGTACCCGGCGATGCGCTTGCCGGCGCTGGTGTGGTAGCGCACGATCATGCGCCGGTAGACCGGGTCGACGGAGCAGGTGTGCTCGGTGGCCCCGGAGATCGGCCGGTAGGCGGCCGAGCCGAGCTGCCTGCACCCCGGCCCCGGTTGGCGGGTGACCACCTCACTGCGGTGGGCGGGCTCCGATGACGTCCTCCAGGGCCACACTGTCCGCGTCCTCGAACCCCGAGGCGATCAGTGCGGCGACGGCAGGCGCGGTGTCGAGCCGGCCCTGCCATTCACGGACCACATCGTGCGGCGCGGTGAGGTCGAACGTCTGCCGGGACTCCTCCAGCGGTGCGCCGAGTCGACTGCGCGTGGGGGGCTCGATCCTGGCGGGAATGATCACCCGAAGCCATGCCGGGGTGCCGCGGTGTCAGTCCCCGGTGCTTTGATGGGTGGGACTGTGCGGGGAGCACAGCCGACTGGGGAGGGGATCTCGAATGCCGTCCATCCGGGAGCACTTACGCAACGGATCGATCGTCCGGGCGCACTGGCGCAACCCGGCCGGTTCAGGCAAGCAGGTCGGCCTGCTCGTCATGTTCGTGCTGGCGATGTTCGTCCTGGGCAGCAAACCGATGGGCGGCGCCACGCCGGCGGAGCAGCCGGGCCCGCAGTCGACGACCTATCCGATCAAGTGGCCCGGCTGGGACACCCCCGTCACCGTGCCCACGCCGACCGTCTCGTATCCGATCGTCTTCCCCAGCCCGGCAAACACCCGGTGACGTGCGTGGGACGCCGTTCACGGTGCGCATAATCCACCCGCAGCGCAAAACGACCGGCTGCTCCTCGGCCGCCGGTTAGCGTCACGCCATGGAACTCATCCAGATCACCCCCGCCGTCTGGCAGTTGCCCATGCCCGTCGGCCACGTACACATCGTGCGTCTGCCGGACGGATACGCCCTCGTCGATACCGGTGTAGCGGGATCCGCCCCAGCAGTGCTGGACGCGCTCGCTCAGGTGGGCGGCCGTCCCCGAGACGTGCGGCAGATCGTCCTGACCCACTTCCACGTCGACCACACGGGCTCGGCGGCGGATCTCGTCGCCGCCACCGGCGCCCGGGTCCTGGCCGGTGCGCTGGACGCCCCGTTCATCAGCGGTACCGCCCCCGAGCCCGAGCCGGTGTTCACCGCTTCGGAGCGTCCCCTCTTCGAGCAGGTCACGGCCGGACTCGCCGAAGCGGGCGTGTCTTGCGCCCGACACGTCCCGGTGGACATCGAGCTGCACGACGGCGACACCTTGGACGGCTGGGCCGAGCCCGTCCGCGTCCTGCACGTTCCGGGTCACACTCCCGGAAGCATCGCGCTCCACCTCACGTCCAGCGACGTGCTGTTCCCAGGCGACCTCGTCGCCACCGCGGAAGGCCGGGCGATCCTCGGTCCGTTCAACGTGGACAGGCAGCAAGCCATCACGTCCTTCCGGCGGCTGGCCGCACTGGACGCCGAGACCATATGCGTGCCGCACGGCGAACCCTTGTTGAAGGACGCGGGCGCGGCGCTCCGGGCAGCCACCCCGGAGGGCGACTGGGTGTAGCGGCTCACGACCGGCCCTACCACCCTGGCCCCGTCTGCTGCCTGCCCGGAACCCGAAGCCCCGCCAACGCCTGCGGCTTTCACCTGTCATGTCACAGCACTGCAACGCCGCCCCACCCCGGGTCGACGGGAGCCCACCATGTCCTGATGCGCCCACACCACACCCTCGCCATCGCCACAGCCGCCTTGCTCCTCGCCCTCACCGGCTGCTCCGACGCAGACGCGGACCGCCCGGGCATGGGCGACGAAGGCAAGCCCAAGCCCACCCCGTCCGCCCCCTCCTCCGCGCCCGCCGCCGACCCCGAGGCCGCGCCTTCGGCCGCCGGCCTGCCGCCGAGTCCCGCCCCCGCGCAGCGCACGATCTACCTCGCCGCCCTCAACGGGATCGACCCCGAGATCGTGGGCGGCGATGACGACAGGGCCATCAGCCGCGGCCTGAACCAGTGCCAGTCCATGAAGGACGAGAAGGACCCGACCAAGCGCGTCGAGTCCACGAACCGCCGTTTCACCAGCCCCAACCAGCCCGACGGCTTCGGCCCCACCAAAGCCGCCTTCATCCTCGCTGCCGTACAGACCAACCTCTGCCCCACCTACTGACTGGTCACACGGCGAGCAGACGAGCGCTCTGCTCGCCTGACCGGTCCGGTCCGGTCAGGCGAACAGGGACCGCGTGTCGGTCAGGTCCAGGAGCCGTTCGACGGGGCGGCCGGCCGCGGTGATGTGCAAGCCGCGGCCTGCCCGCAGAGCGGCGGCACGGGCGGCCAGGAGTGCGTTGAGGCCGGCGCAGTCGCAGAAGGTGACCGCCGCCAGATCGAGGCGAAGGGTCCCTCGGTGGGAAGTGAGGGCGATCAGGAGGACGTCACGCAGGGCGGCGGCGTTGTGGAAGTCGATCTCGCCGCTCACACACACGTCGACCATCCCGGAGGGGGCGGGGGCCACGCCGATCTCGAGACCCTCGGCCGCCGGGGGGTCGAGAGGGACTTCGTGCTCGATCGTGGTCATGTCCGCCTCCCCGCTCCTCGTGGGGCCGCAGTGCGCCACCAGCTTCGTCCACATCCGGGCCGACGTCCATCCCGCCGAGGCGGGCCGCGACGGTGTCACCCGCACGGCGCAATGTTCCGTCCCCTCGGCGCGCGGTCCCGCCCCGTGCGTGTCACGGTGGGGGGCGACGAGAGGTCCCGCACGCGGGGCGCGGCCGGTCGAAGAAGCCACCCCGGCCGGGCCCCGCCCCGGGCGCCCCGGCTGCAGCTCCCCGGCACGGTCCGCGGGCGATGATCCGGTTGGGTGCCCCGCGCACGGCATGCGGCCCCGTACCAGTACGGCCGCCCGCCGCCGAGCGCGCGAGGATGCGGGCGCTCGTTCCCTGTCTCTTCAACGGCTGGAGATCTGCGTGCTGGAACGTGAGCGGCTCAAAGCAGGCGTCGTCGGGGACTTCATCCACGGAAACCCCGCGGCCCGCCCCCACAAGCCACGGAGCGACGGCGCCCGCCCGGCCAGTGTCTCCCTCCCCACCGACAGCAGGCGCTCCTTCCGCTACCTCGCCGCCGGTGACTACTGGTTCGACGACGAACGCCCCGGCCACCACGACGGCGCCCGCGGCCGCCGCCAGCCCTGACCCACCCGTCTGCCGGTTCGGCCCTCCCCGCTCGGCGGCAGCCGAACGCATGCCGTCATCCGGTCCAGGCGCGCCTCACCGTCCCGTCCTCGACTTCGAAGTTCAGCCTGCCTTCGCGGTACTCCATGGTCAGGATCGTTCCGGGCGGGACCGTACGCACCGTCGTCCAGCCGCGCCCTCGCGCGCGGCGTTCGGCTTCGTCGGCGCCGAGGCCCACGTAGCGAGTCGGATCGTCAGGGGTGGCAGGGGAAGCGGAGTCGGTAGTCACGGTGGTCGCCTGCCCCCCACCGATGCACGGCAAAACTGCCCCGCCTCCCCGACCCCGGCCCCTCGACCGCAGGGCGGGGGGTTTGCGGGCGGCGATCGTGAGCAGAAGAGCGGTCACGACCAATCCGGTACTACACGAGGAGGTCCCCATGTCGGGCACGGAGAAGAGCAAGGCACACGCCGAGCAGGCCAAGGGCAAGGTCGAGGAGACCGTCGGCCGGGCCACGGGCAACGAGCGCATGACCGCCAAGGGCCAGGCCGACCAGGCCAAGGGCAAGACGCGTCACGCCAAGGAAGACGTCAAGGACGCCTTCCGCCACTGACCCGGCGGCCACCGCCCCTTCATACCGGCTGGGCCCCGACCCCTCCCTCCGGGTCGGGGCCCAGCCGCGTCCCGAACCGCAGAGCAGCCCCGCAGCGGAAGCGGCGGGAACACGACACGGCGCCCGGGCCGGGAGCATGAGCTCCCGGCCCGGGCGCCGTCCTGCGATGCGGATGCCCCGAACCCGCCCTCGTCACGACCCGGATCTGCACGGTGATGAAATGTGCGCGATGCGCTGCTTCATCGTGATGGGTCCCGTCCTCTGGTGCCAAACGTCGTGCGGTACTGCGTGGGGTTGCGCCGATCACCCTACGACACGCAACAACCGCCCCGGCTGCGCTCGCCTGACGATCACCCGCACCTTGGACATCCCACCCGGCTGGCCGCTCGGTGCTGCCCTTCGCATGGGTCGGCGAGGTGCTGGTTGCGCTGTCCGTATCGCCAGAGGACATGGACGACCCGGATCACCGCGAGCACTCCGCCAACCCAAGCCCCGGCAACCAGCAGGGACTTCTCGACCGCGGGAGCAAAGTCCCAGACAGCGACCGGTCCGGCGATCGTCGCGAACACGACGGCGCCGAGAAAGCAGGCGCTCAGCAGCGCATAGCCGATCTCGACAGTGATCTCGTCTCGTTCTGCCTGGGTTCGGCGTGTCGTCGTCATGGTTGAAGAATCGCACTGGGCGGGCTGGCAGTCCACGCCACCAGTCGGTTTGGCCCGGCGCTCGGGCCGCGGCACCGCCCTTGACCGGTCTCGGCAGCAACCACTGCGTCCCCCGGGCAACCAACCCCGGCCTGTGCCGCAGGCGCCGGCGCGCGGTGACGCGGTCGCGGCGTGGGCATGGCAGAGGGCGGGGGCGGCAACCGTGCGGTTGCCGCCCCCGCCCCGGGGCCTTGCCCGTGCCGGCGTGTCAGAGGCGGTGCGGGCCGTCGTAGTAGCCGCCCACCTGACGGTGGTAGTCCGCGTCGCCGAGGTGCCTGTCCTTGTCGAACTCCGGAGCGTTCTTGATCTGCTCCTTCGTCCGGCCGACATAGATCTTCTGGTCGTCCGCGTCGATCCGGCTCACCGTGCCCGCGGGAAGGAGGACTTCCTTGCCGAAGATCCACGGACCGGTGTCGACCACGATGTACGCGGAACCGACCTCGTCGGAGTGCTTGTCGACCTTGCCGATGGAGCCGTCCGTCGCCTCGACCTTGTAGCCCGTCAGATCGGCGCCGGCCAGATGGCCGGACGTCTCGCCGTAACCCCACACGTTCTCAGACATACGAAAACCACTCCCTTAAAGCTGAAAACCCAGCGGCCGCTCGACCCTCAAAAGACTGGGATGAGCAACCTTGCCGAAAGGCCGCCTGCCCCGCCGAATCGGTCTCACGCACCTGGACCCGAAATTTCCTCCGCGGGTGGTGCTTCATACCCAAAGAGCCGGTTGGGGCGGCCACCGTCATGGCCAGTTTTGGGTCGGAGACATGCGTGTGGCCCGCCCCCTCGAAGGAGGGCGGGCCACACGCCACATCACCGCAGATCAGCCGCTATCTGCCTACCAGCGGTACCAACGGCCGCTGCTGCCCTTCGGGCGGGCGACGAAACCGATCAGCCAAATCACCAGCACCGCGATGGCGACCCACCAAAGGATCTTCACCGCGAAACCGGCACCGAACAGAATCAGAGCGAGCAGAAGAACGAGAAGCAGGGGAACCATAGTTATCAACCTCCGAGGAACCGAATGCCCCTGCGATTCCAGACCATGCACGACTTCTTACCCGTTTCTTATCCGCCCAGCTGGGAAGCCGAGTCCGCCCACCGTATCGAGCCGCCGCCGGTCTGAGACGGCTGAGCGGCCGTACCGGGCCCGCCGTTCCGGCACGAGCCGCGCACCGCGGGCCCGGCTCGCACCCGAGGAAGTCGGCCTGGAAGGCGTCGGGGGACGGTCAGCGTTCCAGGGGGTGCGGGGTCGCCAGGATGCGTTCTGCGAGACCGCCCCGCACGGCTGCCGCCGGAGAGCTCTGCGGCTTGCGGGCGGCCTGGTCGCGGAAGCAGGCCAGGAACTCGTCCGCGAGGCCCTCGCGCGGGTACCGGGCCAGGACCTCCGCCCGGAATCCGGCGGTGAAGTCGTCCGCGTTCCGCCCCGAGATGTCCACACCGGTGGCCCGCTCCAGCAGGTGGCCCTCCGGGTCCTCCCGCACGTCCACCGAGTCCCACATGTGCCGCACGATCACGTCGGACAGCCGCTTCCGCCGCTCCACCGGCCACCCCGCCCCGGCGCCGAACACCCAGGCCACGTGCCCGCCGGCCTCGTCGAACGCGACGGTGTGGCTGTCGAACTCCGGGGCCAGCCCGATGTCGTGGAGCAGCGCGGCCACGTACAGCAGCTCCGCGTCGTGCTCGATGCCCCGGTCCGCGGCGTACGCGGAGGCCCATACGTAGGACCGTACCGAGTGGTTGAGCAGAGCCGGGGTGCAGTAGGCGGTGGCGACTTCGAGGGCGGCGGCGCAGGCGGCGCTGTCGGGTACGGTCAGCGCGTCGAGCGGCTTGTGGAGAGTCATGGCGCCGAGTATGCCGACCTCTCTCGGTCACCTCGATTCATTTCGATCACCGTGCCCGTCAGGGGACATCGGTCACGAACGGAGCCCCCGCTCTCCACGCAAGCGGGTGCCCGAACGAACCTCCGCACGGGAACCGGCGCGCGGGTCCTGTCGCCGGGCGCCCCCGGAAAGTATGATCAAGCAATGTCCGACACGACCGAAACCACACCCGGCTGGCTGAGCAAGGACGAGCTGGAGACGGCCAGGGCGCGCATGCCGATCCTGTACGTCGAAGCCGTCCCCGTACGCGTGGATGACAGTGGCGAGGTGACCAGCATCGGCCTGCTGCTGCGCATCGGTCCGGACGGAACGGTCAGCCGTACCCTGGTGTCCGGGCGCGTCCTGCACCATGAGCGGGTCCGTGACGCACTGCTGCGCCACCTGGAGAAGGATCTCGGTGCCGTGGCCCTGCCGCGCGTCCCCGCCTCCCTGCAGCCCTTCACGGTTGCCGAGTACTTCCCCACGGCGGGCGTCACCTCCTACCACGACCCGCGCCAGCACGCGGTGTCCCTCGCCTACCTCGTACCGGTGGCCGGCGACTGCCGCCCCCGGCAGGACGCTCTGGACCTGGTCTGGTTCAGTCCGCAGGAGGCGGTCTCCCCGGCCGTGCAGAGCGAAATGCCGGGCGGGCACGGCGTGTTGCTCAAGCAGGCGCTCGCGCACGCCGGGTACGTGTACTGAGATCCCCGTCGGCACTTCCTCCCGGCGTCGGGCGGTCGGGTGTCGGCCTGGGCGGCCTCACGGTCCGTCCATGAGGCCGCGCGCGAGGCCGGACACCCGGGGCCGGCGGCGGGTCAGGCGGGTGCCGGCTCCTGGTTGCGGTCGAGGGCTTTGGCCAGCCGGACGGCCTGCGTGACCAGGCGGGACCGTCCGCCGCGAGCCGCGACGGCGGCGAGGCCGGCCGGGTGCGGGGAGGCTGCCGCGGACTCCTCCACGCAGTCGGCGGCCATCTCGAGGAGGTCGCCGGTGCCGCGCGGGTCGGCCGTACCGGTGAGCAGGGCGGGCAGGGCGGCCGCGAGGACGGACCAGATCGTCGTGCAGGCGCCGGTCGCGGCGGCGGTGCGCAGCGAGTCGGCGAGCCGGTTGGGCTTGACCGTGCCCAGGGTCAGCTGCTCCCCCAGGTCGCAGCCGAGGCGTACGGCGTCCAGTTCGCCGCGGGCGGCGAGGGCGAGGAGGGCATCGACGGCTCTCAGCCGGTCTTCCGCGTGCCGGGCGCCCAGTCCGGTGGCGACGGCGAGGTGGAGCGCCGGGCCGGCCGGGCCTCCGGCAGCCGCGAGCAGGGGCAGCA
This sequence comes from Streptomyces subrutilus, assembly GCF_001746425.1. Taxonomy (GTDB): domain Bacteria; phylum Actinomycetota; class Actinomycetes; order Streptomycetales; family Streptomycetaceae; genus Streptomyces; species Streptomyces subrutilus_A. The sequence continues at coordinate 576,728 of NZ_MEHK01000001.1, forward strand.
CGGTGGTCCCGCCCCGGTCCTCGTGGAGCGCGCAGGAGGTGATGGCCGGGAGCGACCAGGCGGCCAGGGTCTCCCGGTCCTCGGGGAGGGTGGCGACCAGGGCGGCGTCGTCCCCGCCGTCCCAGCAGCGGCCGGTCGCCGTGCGGGGCTGTCCCAACTCCCGGAACGGCTTGGGGAACCGGCGCATGACGGTGGGGCGCTCCCCGGTGTCCAGGGTGAGGTGCTCGGGCCACACGTCGTAGTGGCGGGACACGGCCGGCGCGGTGCGGCGGGTGACGGCGGCGGGCGCGCCGTCCTCGCCGAGCCAGGCCGCGAGCCGGTCTCCCTCGGGTGTGCCCAGGGCGGCCGCACCGGGGATGGCGGTGGGGTCGCGGCGGGTCCGCAGCAGGGCCTGCGCGAAGTCCGCCGGGCCGGGGGCCTCGCCGAGCCGTGCGTACGCGGCGAGGCGCTCGATCAGGGTGTGGGGGTCCAGGGAGCCGCTCGTATGGGTGGGGAAGGCGAGCAGGAAGGGCAGCGGCCGGCCGGCGATGTGCCGTGCCGCCTCGGCCACGCGGGCGTGGGCGGCGACGGAGAACGCGGGGTGGTGGCAGCTGCTGCGCCAGGACACGAGCGCCGGCTGGGGCGGGTGGGCCGGATCCGCGGGACGCGCGTCCAGGACGATGGCGGCGACGTGTTCGATGCCGGGCAGGTCGCCGGTGTAGTGAAAGGACCGTTCGGGGTCGAGCCACCAGCGTCCGGCCAGCGCGGGACGCAGCGCTGCCGCGAGGGCCGCCCGGTCCCGGCGGGCGTGTCGGACGAGGCCGTCGAGGGCGCGTTCGAACTCCTCGACGTTCGTGGTGCGGGAGTTGACCACCGCGGCGACGAGCTCCACGGTCTCCTCGACGCTCTCCGGGGCCGGTTCGATCGGCACCTGGGCCGGGGGCGGCGGAAGGATCTCCCGGTAGGGGGCGGCGTCGGCGGGCGCGGCGTCCGGGCCGAGGACCTCCACGGCCCGCGCCCGGTGCAGGGGGCTCAACAGGTGGGCGCATGCGGCGAGTGCGGCGTGCACCTCCGGGTCGGCGACCAGATGCGCGGCGACGAGCTTCAGGGCCCGTTCCTGGATGTCGGTGTCGGTGTGTCCGAAGGCCTCGCCGAGTACGGGCAGCAGCTCGGGCGCCGCGGCCGGTTCGCGGACCAGCTCCCGGCCGAGCAGCACCAGTTGGGCGCGGACCAGCTTCTTCTCGGGCCGGAAGAGGACGGTCAGGGACATTTCGGCCAGCAGGCGGGGGGCGAGACCGCCGGCTGCGGCGAGCCGGGCCAAGGCCTGCTGGGCGTGCCCGGCGACGGCGGACGGGGCGTCGGCGGCCAGCGCGATCCAGTCCGCGGCACGCTCCCGCTCCTCCTCCGCGGTCGGTTGCAGGGCCTGCAGGATCGCGAGGTACGGCTTGAGGTGGGGGGCGGTGCCGCCGCGCAGCAGCCGGGCCGTGCACCCGTCCAGGAGGGCGGTGCGGTCGACCAGGCCCTCCCCGGCGAGGGTGGCGAGCGCGGTCGGCCAGTGGTGCGGGCCGGCGGGCTCGCGCGACCAGTTGAGCGAGCTGACCGGCTCGGCGGTCTCGAAGAGGCGCGGGACGAGCTCGGCGGTGTACGGGTCGCCGCGCAAGGAGTCGACGAGGGGGGTGCCGGAGGCGGGCAGGGACGTGGCCCAGCCTTCGAGGCAGCCGTCGGTGGTCGGCATCGCGCATCCGGCGAGGCCGACGAGCTCGCGGATCAGCGGGTAGTCCTGCTCCGCGGTCGCGGCCCGCGCGGCGAGCCGGTGGGCCAGGTCGCCCAGCCACTGCGGCTGCCGGTCGGACAGGACGTCGAGCAGGGGGCCGGCCGGGAGTTCCCGCCAGCGGCGCAGGTCACGGGCGGCGATCCAGGAAGCCGCGGCCGCCGCACCGGTGGTGCATCCGGCGCCGGCGACGATCAGGGCCGGGCTCACCAGGTCCCGTTCCCGCCAGTTCTCCCAGCCCTGGGCGCGCAGGTCGGCCCGCAGCGCCTTCAGCTCGGCGAGCAGCTCCCGGCGCTGCACCGGGTCGAGGGGTTTCAGCAGTCCCGGCAGGTCGGCTGGGCGTCCGGCGCGGACGGCGGCGAGGATCCTCCGCGCGGGGGCGTCGGGCTGCGGGGCGGGGGCGGTGGTCTCCTGGGTGGCGGCGTTCATCGTGCGGCTCCGGCGGGGGTGGTGGTGTGCGGGGTGTCGGGGTGGGTTCGCGAACTGGGCGCCGGGCCCGGATGTGTGGCTGCCCGCCGTGCCATGCGGGTGGCGAGGGCGTGCTTGCAGGGCCCCCGCCGGCCGCGGTAGTCGGCCCACCACTGGCAGGTGCAGCTGAGGGCGCCGCCGGTGCCGCGGACCTGGTAGCGGCGGTCCCCGGAGGCGACGACGGCGGCCCCGCCGTCCAGGGTGACGCCGCCCTGAGCCAGCAGCGCGCGGGCGGCGACCAGGCGCGGGTTGTGTCGTTCCGCGCGACGGGCGTCGTAGGGCAGTTCGCGGTGGAAGTAGGCGGCTTCGGCGAGGTCGTAGCCGACGCGGCCGCCCGTGCCGAGGTGAGTGAGGGCTGCCCGTACGCGCTCCACGGGCAGCCCGGACTGCTCGGCGAGGTCGGCCGGGTCGATGCGCGGCTCCCAGGCCAGCAGCACGGAGATCAGGTCGGCGTCCTCGGCCGCCGTGTCCGTGGCAAGGGCCTCCAGGACGCCGCCCTCGCCGGAGAACCCGCGGTCGGGCTCCGGGGAGAGGGTGAGCGTGAGCCGCATGCCGGGCAGCCCGACCTCCCAGGCGGAGGCGGTGGGTCCGGCGCCGTCGGCCGCGGGCCCGTACACGCGCAGGCCGGTAGCGTTGCGCAGGACCCGCTGGAGGGCGGCGAGCCGGTCCGGTCCGGGCAGGCAGACCGCGCCGGGCACGGGGCGGGTGGTGGGGCGCAGCGTACGGCCCGCGGGGACCACCCACAGGGCGGCGCTCGCGGCGCCGCCGGCCGCGGGGGTGCGCGGGAGCGAGCGCAGGAAGCGTACGGCTTCGGCGGCGGTGAGTTCGGCGCGCAGGTCGAAGCCGGTGGTGATGGCCTGGGACTCGGCGAAACCGCGCAGCCAGCGGTCCGGGAGCGGCACCTTCTTCTCGACGACCGGACCGTCGAGGGTGGTGACGGTCAGCTCGTCGGGGCCGACGCGCAGGTGCAGCGGGTCGTCGCCGGTCAGGCGGGACAGGGCCTCGCGCAGCGGGTTGTTGACGTCAACGTTGGTGGTGCCGTGGCCGGTGTCGGCGCCGCCGAGTCCCTCGGGGAGCACGTCGAGCCGGGCGTACACCCCGCAGCACCCGGAGAAGGACTCGAAGCGCAGCCGGTCGCCGTTGCCCGTGACGACCGGGTCGAGGGAGGCCCGCAGGGTTCGCCGGTAGTAGCGGGCGGCGGCCACGTCGGCGACGGCCAGCAGGGCGCGGGCAGCGGCCTGGGGGCTGTTCAGGAACCCGGCGAAGAACTGGGGGTGGGCCTCGGCGCCGGCGGGCGTCAGGCCGCCCGCGGTCTCCAGACCGAGCATCCGTCCCGTACCGGCGGTGGTCAGCGAGGATGAGCGCGCGTAGGCGAAGGTGTGTGCGGTTCGCGTCATGATCGGAACGCTAAGCGGGACCACTGACAACGCCGGCGCGCTCCGCGAGCCCCGCCGGCTGCCGGGGCACGCGGGAGCCGCTGCCTGAGGAACCGTCAAGCGCGCGGCGGGCCTTGGGCGATGGTCCGGGCGGCGGCGAACTCCGCGAGGTAGGCCTGTTCGGCCTCGTCGAGGTATCCGTAGGCGTCGTCGCCGACGGGGATCCGCAGGGGCGTGTCGGTGTCTGATCCGACGATGTCCAGGACCCGCGCGGCGAAGTCCTCGGGGTTGCCGGTCTCGGGGTTCTCCGCGAGGCCGCGGGCGCCTTCGAGCATCTCCCGGTTGGTGACGTCGTAGGCGGGGACCCGGGCACGGGCCTCGGCCATGGCGGTCCCGTAGCGGGTGGCGAACATGCCGGGTTCGAGGACGGTGACGCGGATGTCGTGGGGTGCGGCCTCGACGGCCAGGGCCTGGCTCATGCCTTCCAGGGCGTGCTTCCCGGCTCCGTAGGCGGCGAGGCCCGGGAAGGCCATACGGCCGACGACGGAGGAGACATTGACGATGTGCCCGTGCCCCTGGGCCCGCATCAACGGCAGGACCAGGCGGATCAGCCGCCACGGGCCCACGACCAAGGTCTCCAACTGGTCGCGCAGTTCGGTGTCGGAGACCTCCTCGACGGCACCGAACAGTCCGGCGCCGGCGTTGTTGACCAGTACGTCGATGCCCCCGAGCCGGTCGGCGGCGGTACGGACCGCCTCCGCGCAGGAGTCGGCGTCCCGCAGTTCGAGCGGGACGGGGATGATGCGGCCGGGCCAGGCGGCGGCGAGCTCCGACAGGTCGGCGGTCTTGCGTGCCGTGACGGCCAGTTCGTCTCCGGCCCGGGCCGCGGCGACGGCCAGGGCCTGTCCGAGGCCGGAGGAACATCCCGTGACCAGCCAGCGTCGTGCCATCGTGCCCCCGAAGCGTCCGTGGTGCGCGGTGTCCGCCGGACAGCGGAAGTTCATGGTCGGCGGGCCCCGGCCTGTCGGCCATCCCTCCCGCTGGGGCGTGCGGAGGCGTGCGGGCGCACAACGGGGCGCGCGCCTTGCCCGCGGCGCCCCGGACTGAAGGACCGCGCCGGGCCGCACCGGGCACGCGGGACCGCACCGGGCACGGACCGCACCGGGCCGCCGGCATCGCCAGGATGGCGGCAACGCCCGGGTGGGACGGGGCCGACCGGATTCGAACCGGCGTCCTCCTACATGCGGTGGAGGCGCGACGACCACTGCGCTACGAGCCCCGTCCCGCTCGCGATCATAAGGCCGGCGGGCGCGCCACCGCTTGCCCCATGGACCCGGGGTGCCGCTACCGCCGGAAGCGGGCCCTGGCACACTGCGGGCTGTGCACCCCCTGCCGACTCCCATGAGGTGCTTTCAGTGATCGACGAGTGTGACTCCCGCGGCGCGATCGGCCCGGCCGCCGCCCGTCCCCGGGGGCTGCCCGTGTCGCCGGACCCCGGCGCCGGGCGGGTACGGGGATCGGCCCGGTTCGATCCGCTCGGGGCGGCCCTGCTGACGTTCGCGGTCGCCTGTGCGGGCAGCGGCACCGTCCAACTCTGGCGGGACGAACTCGCCAGCTGGAGCGCCGCGCTGCGCAGCCCCGACGAACTCCTCGCGATGCTGGGCAACGTCGACGCCGGCTCCGGCGCCTACTACCTGCTCCTGCACGGCTGGGTCTCCCTCTTCGGCGATTCCCCGGCCATGCTGCGGATGCCCTCGGCGCTGGCCATGGGCGGTGCGGCGGCCTTCGTGGTGCTGACCGCCCGTACCCTGTTCGACCGCCGGGCCGCGCTCTTCGCGGGTGTGCTCTTCGCGGCGATCCCCGCCGTCTCGCGGTTCGGCCAGGAAGCCCGCGCCTACGCCTTCGTGACGCTTGCCGTGGCCGCCGCCACCTGGTTCCTGGTACGGGCCCTGCACCGGCCGACCGCCTTGCGCTGGCTGCCGTACGGGGTGGCGGTGACCTGCGCCGGTCTGTTCCACATCGTCTCGCTGATCGTCCTGCTGCCGCACGCCCTGATCGTGCTCGGACGCTGGTGGGACGCACGCTCCTGGCGCCTGCCCACCGGCTACGCCCTGGCCGTTCTGGCCTCGCTGCTCCCTCTTCTCCCTCTGATGGTCGTCGCCCGGGGGCAGGTGGGACGCCAGATCGGCTGGCTCCACCCTCCGCACTTCCGCGACCTCGCGGGCCTGTGGAGCACCCTGTCCCTCTCGGTGCCCGTCTCGTACGCCCTGCTCGCGGCGGCCGCGCTGCCGCTCGCCTGGCCCCGGGGGCGCCGGCCGGCCGCGGAGCTGGCCCTGGTGGCCGCACTGCCGGTCCCCGCCGCCTGGCTCATATCCCAGACCGGGCCCTCCTACTTCCTGGACCGCTACCTCCTCTTCACCCTCCCGGCCTGGGCGGTGCTCGCCGCCGCCGGCCTCGGGGCGCTGCGGCCGCGGCCGCTCGGCGTGGTCGGACTGGTGCTCCTGATGGCGCTGGGCGTCGGCGACCAGCGCCGACTGCGGACCGAGCACGCCAAGGGCCCCGGCGACGGCAAGCGGGCCGCTGCCTTCATCGCCGCGGGCTACGAGCCCGGTGACGGCCTCGCCCCGGTCGGTGGCCGCAGCGAACGGCTGTTCATGTTCGGCCCCATGGTCGAGTACTACCTCCCCGAGCACGTGAAGCCGAGGGACGTCTTCGCCGAGCGTTCGGCGGTGGCCGCCCACGACCTCTTCCCGACGGAGTGCGGCCGTCCCGCGCGGTGTCTGGACGGCGTCCGGAGGGTGTGGGTGGTCACCTGGAGCGGGACCTCGAACCCCTACCACGGGTTCCCGCCGGACCAGGAGAAGGCGCTCAGGGACCACTACGAGGTGGTCGGCACCACCACGGCCGGCACGCTCCAGGTCACCCTGGTCGAACGCACCCGCTGATCCTCCCGGGGGCCCCTGCCCCTACCCCTGCGCCTGCTGCCGATCGAGCTTCTCGAAGACCCGGTCGCGCAGGAGTTCGTACTCCTCGCGCAGCCTGCCCCACTCGGTGTCGGGCGGGGGATGACGATGCCCACGCACTGACAACGGCGGAGCCCCCAGGGTTCCGCTCCCCGTCTCACCGCCTCGACCGCCACGGCCGCGGGGAGCGCCGACGCCCTGGCCGGGACGGGGAGAAACGTCATTTAAGATTCAAGGCGGCTGCGGGGCTGCGGACCGTCACTGTGCGCGGCGACTGCGGAACGCTCGGGCCGGTCGAGGAGAACGGCCCGGGCCAGGACCTCGGTCCGGTACGGGGACCACATGACGCTGATCATGAAACTCCCGCGGAGTCGCGTGACCGCCGGGGTGCGTCTCAGGAGTGTGACGCGCCGAGCGCACCCGGCCACGAACAGAAGACCCCCGGGGAGAAGTGAGGAATGCCAGTGATCTGCGTCGGAGGCATGATCGGCATCGGCAAGACGAGCGTGGCCGAGCTGCTCGCCAAGGAGCTGGGCAGCGAGGTCTTCTACGAGAGCGTGGAAGACAACCCGATCCTCCCGCTCTTCTACACGGCGAGCCCCGAGGAGATCCAGGCGAGGCGCTACCCCTTCCTGCTCCAGCTCTACTTCCTGCAGACGCGGTTCGCCTCGATCAAGGAGGCGTACAAGCGGGGCGACAACGTTCTCGACCGGTCCATCTACGAGGACTGGTACTTCGCCAAGGTCAATCACGACCTGGGCCGGATCAGCTCCCTCGAGATGCGGGTGTACGAGGGGCTGCTCGACGAGATGATGCGCGAGATCGACGGCCTGCCGTACCGCAAGGCGCCCGATCTGATGGTCTACCTCAAGGCGGACTTCGAGACGGTGCTGCACCGCATCGGACTGCGCGGCCGCGACTTCGAACAGGACGAGGGCCTGATCGAGTACTACCGGACGCTGTGGTCCGGCTACGACGACTGGGTGCACGAGCACTACTCGGCCAGCGAGGTCCTCGTCATCGACATGAACCACACCGACGTGGTGAACAACCCCGAGGACGCGGCCCGCGTGGTGCGGCAGGTCAAGGACGCCCTGGTCGCGGTCAGGCGCCCGGCCTGAGATCACGGACCGCACCCAGGCCGCGGGCCGCACCGTCGACGCCTCGGCGATCGCGCGGGGGTCAGAACGAGCCGAGGTAGGCCTTCGTGGAGCGGGCCTCGGTCAGCACGATCGCCCCGGCCGAGAGGACGAAGGCCGTGTTGAAGCCCACCAATTGGTTCTGCGCCGCGCTGGTGGCCAGGTCCGCCTGAGCCACCATGGACCCGATCGCCACTCCGGACAGGCCCGCCGGCACCATGAGCAGCTGGCTCAGCCGCGGGCCGGCCTCGGGCTCGCCCGACAGCAGCTTGGCTCCGTTGCGCATCAAGGCAACTCCGAGCGGGATGACGAACGCGCAGAGGAAGACCAACCAGCCCACCTCGCCGAACGAGCTCAGCCCCCAGAGCATCCCGCTCACCCCGGCGCACAGCACCACCAGGCCGTACGCGATACCGAGTGCGCCCGCGGCCGTGGCGGTGCCGGGGCGTCGCCGCGCGGGAGGACCGGAACGGCCGTCGCGGCGCGGGGTGGTGGGCGGGTGTGACATGGGCGAACCTCCGAAAGATGAAGTGGACTTGGGAGTCGGCGTGCTCTGCTTGGCGTCCCGCGCCCCGGCGGCGCTGTGTGTTCAGTGGCGCCACGCGGCCACCACGGTGAGCAGGATGAGGGCGCCGGCCGTCAGCAGCAGCCATCCATGGCGCGCGCCGGGGCCACGCCTCCGGGTCTCGACCTGGCCGGCGGGAGTCGTGCCGGGGTGCCTGCGGGCGTAGTGCTCGAGCTGCCGGAGCAGCCCCTCGGACGTGTCGACCCAGGGCGTCTTGAAACCGCACTCTCCGCACCAGAAGCGGTTGGCCACCTCGGCTCCTTGCCTTGCCGTCCGTACACGGGCACCGACCCGACGGTGGCCCGGGACGTGGCGGCTGTACAGGCCAGACGCCCGGCCATTCGTGACCGGCGGCCACGGGTAGGCTCACCGCCGTTCACACAGGCGATCATGGGGAGATGCCGGATGACAGAGGACCTCGGCACGTTGCTGCGCACGCTGCGCGATCGAGCGGACCTGACGCAGGAGCAGGTGGCCGAACGGTCCGGGGTCAGCGTGCGCACCATTCGCCGGCTGGAGAGCGGCGGATCCACGAACCACCGGATGGGGACGGTGAACCTGCTCGCGGACGCGCTCGGCCTGGAGGAAGGAGACCGGCTGCGTCTGGCGGCTGCCCTCACCGGCTCATCGGCGGCGGCCCCCGGTGCCGGCCGCCAGAGCCAGGGAATGCCGGGTCCCGCGCCCGCCCCGCCCCCTCGGCCGCCCGTCCACGGCACGCTCGCCGAGGCCTCGCAGGAGCTGGCGACGGAGGTCCGGCGCCGCTGGCGCCGCGAGGAGGCGCAACGCCGTGTCCACGACCCGTTCCCCCTGCCCGTCCGGTGGAAGCCGGCTCCCGCCCTTCTGACCGACCGGGCGGAGAACATCCAGCGCCTCGGACCGGGAGGGACTCCCCGTGAGGTGGATCTGGGCGGCGACCTGCGCAGCATGGCCGAGGTCTACCTCCGGATCCCCTCCGGGCGGCTGGTGATACTCGGCCGGGCCGGCTCGGGCAAGTCCATCCTCACGATCAGGCTCGTCCTGGACCTCCTGGAATCCCCGGCCCCGCACCCCCGTGTGCCGGTCATCTTCAGCATCGGCTCCTGGGACCCGTCGACCACGGCCCTGCGGGACTGGCTGATCGGCCGACTGCTGCGCGACCACCCGCATCTGGCCCGCCGCAGCTCCGGCGGGGCGACCCTGGCGGCCGTACTGGTCGACGCCGACCTGATCCTGCCGGTCCTCGACGGGTTCGACGAGATCGCCGAAGGCTTACGGCGCGACGCCTTGGACGCGCTGAACGCCACCTCGACCCCGCTCGTCCTCACCAGCCGGCGCGAGGAGTACGCCGAGGCGGTCCGGGCGGCGCACGCTCCGCTCGTCTGGGCGGGGGGCATCGAACTCACCGACCTCACCCTCGACGACCTCGCCGACTACCTGCCCCGCACCACCCGCGGCGTCCCGTCCGACACGAGCACTGACCACGGCACGGGCGTGCCCGGCTCCCCATGGGACGCGGTCCTCACGGAACTGCGCACGGGCCGGGGCCCGGCCCACGCGAACCTCGCCGCGGTGCTGACCACCCCGCTCATGGTCATCCTCGCCCGCACCCTGTACAGCGAGACACCCGACCGGGACCCCGCCGAACTTCTGGACACCACCCGGTTCCCCTCGGTGAAGAGCCTGGACGAACACCTGCTGGCGGGTTTCGTGCCGGCGGTCTACCGGCGCCGCGCCCCGGAGCGGGATGCGGCCGGCCACCAGCCCCGGGCGCCGTACGCGGACTCCGCCCGGGCCGAACGCCGGCTCGGCTACCTCGCCCACCACCTGGTCCGCCTCGACCGCGAGCGCCAAGACCTCGCGTGGTGGCAGCTCGGCGATTCGCTGCCCCGTTCGACGCGCACCATGGCCTTCGTCCTGGCCAGCGTCGTGAGCATCACCCTGGCCGACTGGCTGGTCGGCCTCCTGCTCACCCCCCTCCCCCTCCACGAGCTCCTCCTGCAGGGCAGTCTCATGGGCCCCGCCGCGGGCCTCGCCTTCGGAGCCGTCTACGCGCTCGCGGACAGGTCCCGCGGCGGCGCGGCGGTCGAACCGGCCCGTATCCGGCTGACCCTGCGCGCCACGCACGAGAGCCTCGGCCGCCGGCCCCTGCGCACCTTCGCCGTCCGGTTCGGGCACGGTCTGATCGGCGGAGCCGTCATGGGCATCGGATGCGCCTGTGCCCTCACCCTCGGACGCGCGCTGGCCGCGGGGACATCCGTCACCGACCCGCGCATCATCGAGGGCACCCTGATCAACATGCTGGTGCTCGGGCTGATCTTCGGCTCGGCCGCCGGCCTCGTCTTCGGGCTCATGGCCGCGCTCGAAGTGCCCGTGGACGTGGCCGCGGCGGCCACCCCGATCAGTCTGCTGGCCTCGAACCGTGCGACGGCCGGACGGCAGTTCCTCATCCTGGCGCCGGCCTTCACCCTGGCCATCGCCTTCGGCGGCTACCTGATCGTCCATCTGCTCCAGGGCACGATGGGCCCCCTCAACTGGGGAGTCCAGGACAGCCTCTTCATCGGCGCGGTCGGTGGCCTGGGCGGCGCGGCCTCCTACGTGCTCGCCTTCACGGCTTGGGGGCATTGGATCGTGCTGGCACGTGTCTGGCTGCCCTTGGCCGGGCGGCTCCCCTGGGACCCCGCCGCGTTCCTGGACGATGCCTACCACCGGGGGGGGCTGCGCCAGACCGGAGCCGTGTACCAGTTCCGCCACGTCCGGCTGCAGCACCATCTGGGCCGCGCCTTCCGCGGCCGGCACCGGGACTTCGCACCGGCCACGTTCACACCCCCGTCGACCGGCGATCGGTGACCACCGGAGCGACGGGCCTTGCGGGTACCGGTCACCAATGGCCGGTGGCTTGGCCTGTCGGCCGGGCGGCCCGGGCCGCCACCATCGGGATGTCCGGCCCGCGGCGTCACCGCGCCGCGAGCCCCGTCGACGAAGGGTCACCCATGACGTCCCCGCGCCTCGCCTCGCTCGGCACGGCACTCGCGCTCACCGCACTGCTGGGCACCGGCGCCGCACAGGCCGCGGCACCGGCAGCGGCACCGGCCGCCGCGCCGGTGCGCACCGCGCCCTCGGCTTCCGCCGCCGTGCCCGCCTTCAGCGACGGCTACGGCCTGTCCGTGCTCCGCGAAGAGACGCAGGTGCGCAGCCCCACCGACTTCACGATCACCGTCACCACCCCGCAGCTCTCGGGGAAGCACCCGATCCGCATCCTCCTCCCGGCCGCCTACGACACCGATCCCGGCCGTGACTGGCCGGTCACGTACTTCCTGCACGGCGGTGGCGGCAACGTGAACGACGTCGCGGCCGCGCCGGCGCTGCATTCGGACTTGATGATCACCGTCGTGCCGGACGGGGGGCTGAAGGGCTGGTACGCCGACTGGCTGATGCAGAACACCGCCGAGGGAAAGGCGAACTGGGAGACCTTCCACCTCACTCAGGTCGTCCCGTTCATCGACGCCAATCTCCGTACGCGCGCCGACCGCGCCCACCGCGCCGTCGTCGGGCTGTCCATGGGCGGCTACGGCTCCCTCCACTACGCCCAGGCCCGGCCCGACCTGTTCGGCCACGTGGCAGCGCTGTCGGGGGGCATCGACTTCGGCATGTGGGAGGTCCGCGGGGCCGTCCTGGCCACCGAGCTCAACCTCGCGGGCGCCTGGTGCGCGGCGAGCAGCTCGTCCGGCTCCGGTTCCGGCGACTGCACCGGGCACGGCCCCTACGTGGACAGCGATGCGATCTTCGGCTCCCCGTACCCGTTCTTCAACGCCGACCGCGTGTGGAAGGCGGTCGATCCGGCCGCGCCGGTCAACCTCGCCAAGCTCTCCCGGACCGGCATCACGCTCTACACCGGTGACAACGACCTCATCGACGTGCACACCGCCGCGGCTTCCCACACCGTCAAGGCCCGCCTGGACCAGCTGGGCATTCCCAGCCGCCTCGTCAACTACGGCAACGGCGCCTCGCTGGCCCCGAGCTGCAACGGCGGCCACAACTACGGGTGCTGGGCGCCCGCCTTCGCCGACTACGTCCCGCGCCTCGAAGCCGCCTTCGCCGCGGCGGGCTGAGCGGTCCGTACGTCATCCGCGGTCCCGAACGGGAGATTGCTGTGAAGCGACACGCACGCGCTCTGGTCGCGGGCATCCTCGGCGCGCTCATCGTCTTCGGCGGGTTCGCCATCGAGTGGAACGTCAGCGCGGACCCATGCAACGGCACGGTGATGCGGGAAGGGGACCGCTGCGTCGATCTGACGTCGGGCGGGTCGTACGACCCGGACGACCCGGCTCTTCTCCAGCCGATCAAGCACGCCGTCCGCGCGAACAGGGGGCAGCACACATGAGCCACGACCGGCCCGGTCCGTACCCGCAGCAGCCGGCTCCGAGGAGGAAGACGGCCCTGATCATCACAGGCATCGCCGTGGCCCTCGCGGTGATCGGCGCCACCGCGTACTTCGTACTCGACGGCGACGGCGACGGGGCCGGTGCCGGTGCCGGTGCCGGTGCCGTCGACCGGGTGGGCAACAGCGGGGTCACCGTGCACAGCAAGGGGTACGAGCTCGTCGCCCCGGAGTCGGTCGGCGCCTACAGGAAGTCGAGCCCGGGCAGCGCGCCCGCCAAGCTGAACGCCGAGCAGCAGAAGGAGGCCGAGCGCCTCGGGGTCGGCAACGCCCGGGCGGTGTCCGGCATTTACAACGCGCCGAGCCCCGACTCCGGCGACCCGGCCAAGGTGGGCGGCAGGCGGCTGAGCTTCGACGGCCTGTACGGCGACATCGCCGACCCCGCCGCGGCTCTCGACAAGTACCTCGCCGGCGTCGGCGAGAAGGGCTTCAAAGGCGACGGGAAAAAGCGGGGGCTCGTGATAGAGCCTGTCGGAAGCGCCACGGTCGTCAAGCCCGCCGGCTTCGAGGGCGCTCTGATGAAGTGCCAGGACGTGAAGGTGACCCACGACAAGGGGGCCGGCTCCCCGAAGGGGGACGAGGCGGACTTCCGGATCCCGGTGTGCGCCTGGGCCGACTACTCCACCCTCGGTGGCGCCAACGTCTTCGAGTTGACGCAGTCCGTGACCGGCGGCCCGGGCGCCTCGCGGGAGGAGGCCGCCGCGCTGACCGCCGAGCTCTACAGGGCGGCCCGCCGGAAGGCCTGACACGCCGGGGGGAAGGAGCCCGGTCGGAGTTGTCGGCCGGGCTCCTTACGGCTGCTGCCGCCGCGTCAGGCGGGGTGCCGCGCCCGTCCCGGGCGGTCGGCCAGCACTTCGCGCGCGGCGCGGGTGCCCGAGGCCAGCGCTCCTTGCACCGACCCGGTGGCGCGGTGGTCCCCGCACACGTACCGCCCGGCCGCGTGACGTGTCGTGCGGCTCAGCGGCCAGGGCGGTGCCATGGCGGGGAGTGCGTGCTCGACGGTTCGGGCGGTGATCAACTGCCAGTCGGCGGTGTCCGCCGCGTACGCCTCGGCGAGCGCGTCCCGCAGGGAGTGCTCCCGGCCCGGCCGGTCGGCCCCCAGGACCGAAGTGGACACGAGCGCCGTCCCCCGCGGGGCGTAGGTGGGGGCGACCTCGCTGAGGACGCCGGTGTTGAGGAACGCGTGCCGGCCGTCGATCAGCAGCGTCGGTTCGCGCAGCGGGGAGCGTGCGGTGGCGTGGTAGTACGTCGTCACCGTTCGCCCGCCGGGCACGTGGAGGCCGGGCAGGAGGCGGGCGGCGGCCGGTGCGGCCGTGGCCACGACGACCGCGTCGGCCGGCAGTTCGGAGCCGTCATCGAGGAGGACGCCGTCATCTGTCAGGGCGGCCACGGGCGTCCCGAACCGCAGTGTGCCCGGTTTCAGGGACGCGGCCAGCTGAGCGGGTACCGCGCCGATGCCCTCGGCGGGCAGGCACAGGCTGCCGCGTGCCATGCTCCGCCATACGAGGTGGAAGAACCGGGCGGACGTCTCCAGTTCGTCCTCCAGGAACACACCCGAGAGGAACGGCCGGAGCAGTTCGTCGATGACCTTGGCGGACAGGCCGAGCTCCCGCAGAGCGGCCGCCGTCGTCCGGTCGGGTCGCCGTTTCAGGAGCTTCGGCGGCAGCAGCGCGTCCCGGGCGGTGAGGGCCGCGAGCCCCAGCAGGTCGCGGGCCCCGAAGTACCGTCCGGGCAGCAGCGCCGCGGCGGAGCGCGGTTCCCGCGTCGGGTCGGCGATCCGCACCTGCCCGTCCCCCGGGGTGTTGAGCAGGAGACCCGGGGTGAAGGCGCGCAGGCGCAGTTCCCGGAGGTTGACCCGGCTCTTGACCTGCGGATATGAGGTGTTGAAGACCTGGAAACCGCGGTCGAGGAGGAAACCGTCGTGGCGGTCGGTTCGCATGCGCCCGCCCACCTCGTCGGATGCCTCCAGCAGGTGGACCCGCAGCCCGGACCGGGACAGGTCGAGGGCGCAGGCCAGGCCCGCGAGCCCGGCGCCCACGACGATGACGTCGGGAGGGGTCTGCCGCATCGGTGGCGTCCCCCTTCGTCTCAGGGCTTCGGCCGGTGCGTCGCACTGCGGGTGGGTGTCCTTGCGCTCCATGCTCCCCTTTCGCCGTGGCCACGTCCACCGGATGCACCTGGCGCCGGATTCGCCTTGGCGCTACCGGCCGCCCCGACCGGCGTGACGTGCCCACAGGATCAGCGGGATCTGCAGGGGGAGCCGGGCAGAGGCGAGGGCCTTCTCGGGCAGGGGACGGTCGCGCCAGTCGTAGGCCATCTTCACGTTGGCCGGGAACACCGCCGCGAAGAAGACGGCGGCGGCGCGGGCGCTGGTCCGGCGTGTCGACGGACACGCGAGGCCCGCGGCCAAGGCCAGCTCCGCGATACCGCTGGCGGCGGTCCAGGCTCGGGGACTGCCGGGCAGGGCGCGCGGCACGATGGCGTCGAACTGCTTCGGGGCGATGAAGTGCGCGGCGCCCGCGGAGGCGAGGAGCGCGGCCAGTGCCAGTGCGGAACGTTCGGGAGTGGGCATGGGGTCCTCCGGGGGGGGGGGGCGGGGGCGGGGGGGGGGGCCGGCGGAGAGTACGCGCGGGCAAGCACGTGATTACTGGTTGGTAAGTATGGTCCACCCGCCTCGCTCTGTCCCCACCCGCCGCAGGTCTCCTCGGCCCCGTGCGCCCACGAGACCGGTGATTCCACCGATGTGCGCCTGCCGGGTACGCCGTGACAGTGGTCCGGCCAACCAAAGCGGCGGTACCACCGGCAGGCAGTACGGTCCCAGGCGCCGAGCCGGGCCCCGGCTGCCGGCCCGGCCGACTCCGCCACGACCGAGAGGACGACTCCGTCGTGCAGCAGCAACACACCGGGAACGCCCAGCTCGCCCACCAGGCCCAGGCCCGCCCCGACGCCCGTACGAAGGGCCGGTCCGCCGACTCCGGGAGGGCGCGGCTGCGTTCACACCTGGCCGCACTGGCGGCCCTCCTGACCATCGGCGGCCTCGCCACACTTACGGCGCCCGGGGCTCAGGCCGCGGCCAACCCGTACGAGCGCGGACCCGCACCGACCACGTCGAGCATCGAGGCCGCCCGCGGCCCCTACGCGGTCGCGCAGACCAGCGTGTCGTCCCTGGGCGTCACGGGCTTCGGCGGCGGCACCATCTACTACCCGACCGCCACCGGCGACGGCACCTTCGGCGCCGTGGCCATCTCCCCCGGCTATACCGCCACCCAGTCGTCCATCGCCTGGCTCGGCCCGAGACTGGCCTCCCAGGGCTTCGTCGTCCTGACCATCGACACGCTCACCACCCTCGACCAGCCCGACAGCAGAGGGCGTCAACTGCTGGCCGCGCTGGACTACTTGACTCAGCGCAGCTCCGTCCGCGGCAGGATCGACAGCAGTCGGCTCGGCGTGATGGGCCACTCCATGGGCGGTGGCGGCACCCTGGAGGCCGCCAAGTCCCGGCCCTCGCTCCAGGCAGCGGTCGCACTCACCGGCTGGAACCTCGACAAGTCCTGGCCCGAGATCCAGACGCCGACCCTGCTCGTCGGAGCCGACGGCGACTCGATCGCACCGGTCCGCACCCACTCGGAGCCCTTCTACGCCGGCCTGCCGAACTCGCTCGACAAGGCGTACCTGGAACTTGACAACGCCACGCACTTCACGCCGAACACCTCGAACACCACCATCGGCAAGTACAGCCTCGCGTGGCTGAAGCGGTTCATCGACAACGACACCCGCTACGAACAGTTCCTCTGCCCGCTGCCGAGCCCCGGTCCGACCATCGAGGAGTACCGGGGGAACTGCCCCCACACGTCCTGACCCCCTCCCGGCCGGTGGAGATGCCTTCCGGGTCCCTCCACCGGCTGCGGCAAGGCTTCCGCCACTGTTTACACGGCAGTAACCTCACCGGCGTGACCGGACCGACGACCGTGCGACGTCCTTGCCGGATATACGGCCGGACGACCGAGAGAGCAGCCGTGGAAGCGCTCTGGGCCCAGCTCCGGTCCGCCCGCGGCGGGACGCTCCTCCTCGCGGGGGAGCCAGGACTGGGCCGGAGCGCTCTCCTGGCCAGGGCCGCCCGCGCGTTCACGCTCGGGCCCGTGCTGCGCCCCCGGCCCCTCCCCGCGCACCCCCGCCCCTACGACGGCATGCGCGCGCTGCTGCGCGCGGCATCCGAGGGCGGGGGTACGGCTGCGCCACCGCCCCCGCCCTACAGGGTCGGGGCGGGCCTGCGAACGGCCGGTCTGACCCAGCTGCTGCGGCAGTACATTCCCGGGGAAACCCCGCTGCTCGTCTGCGTGGACGACGTACACCTGTGGGACGGGCCGTCGCGGGCCCTCCTCGCCTCGGCCGCACGTCACCCCGAGCCCAAGCCCCACCGCCCCATCGGGCTCCTGCTGTCGACGGCGGAGCACAGGGCGGACGAGCCCGAGTTCGCGGGGCTGCCCCTGGTCCGCCTCGGCCCCCTCGACGAGCGCGCGGCGACCGCCCTGCTCCACGATCTCGCCGGAGCCGACGTGGACCCGTCCGTACGGTCGGAGCTGCTGTCCGAGGCCGAGGGGAACCCCGCCGTCCTGGCAGCCCTCGCCCAGCGCCTGACACCGGACGAACTCGGCGGCCACCGCCCGCTGCCCCGCCCGCTGGTGGACGGCGCCCTGTGGGCCGTCTTCGGCGCCCGCCTCGCCCCGCTGCCGCCCCCCACGCGACAGCTGCTGCTCCTGGCGGCGGCCGCACACGAACCCGACCCCGCGGCGGCGGGCGCGGACGCCTCCCCGGTCCTGCGCGCCGCCCGCGAGGGCGGACTGGATCCGGCCGCCCTGGACCCCGCCGAGGCGGCGAGAGTGGTGTACCAGGCCGGCGACCGCGTCACGTTCGGCAGTTCCCTGCTCCGGCGGACCGTCTACACCGGCGCGCCGTCATCACAGCGCCGGGCCGCCCACGCCCTGCTCGCCTCCGTCACCGACGCCGACCGGTACCGTCTGCGCCACCTGCTCCACCTCGCCCTGGCCGCGCAGGGCCCCGACGCCGCTCTCGCCGACGCCCTCGTCGCCGCGGCCGCTCCCGGCACGCCCACCTCCCCGACGGAGCGCTCCGCCGCACTCTCCCGCGCCGCCGATCTCACCGCCCACGAGGACACCCGTACCGCGCACCTGACGGCCGCGGCCGAGTACGCCCGCATGGCAGGAGACGCCCGCAGGGCGCGTCGGCTGCTGGCGGCCACCCGGGACGCTGCCTCACCCGACACGGTGCACGGCCGCACGGAACGCGTCCGCGGCAGCCTGGGCCTCGGGGACGGGCCGGTCGGCGACGCCTACCAGGCCCTGCTCATGGCCGCGGAACGGCTCGACCCGCTGGACGCCGAGGCGGCCCTGGAAGCCAGGATGGAGGCGGTCGACGCGGCGTGGGCCGCGGGTGACCACCACGCGTGCCTCGCCGCCCTCGCCGACGGGCCGCACCCGGCGCCTTCCCAGGACCCCGCCCTAGCCGGTGCACCGCCGGCGGTCGATCCGCCCGTACCGGCCCAGGACGAGGCGTTGTCACAGGCTCACCCCCCGTTCCCCTCGCCCCCGCCCGATCCGAGGCGTGACTACAGAACGGGACTGCGCACCGCGCTCGACGGACACCTGACCGAGGCGGCGCAGCCGCTGCGCCGGGTACTCGACCGAGCGCACCACGACGACGACCCCACCCGCCTGGTACGGGCCGGCGCCGCCGCGCTGGTGCTCGGCGACATCCCGGCGGCGTGCCGGATCAACGCCCGGGCCCTGGCCGCGTCGCGGTCGAAGGGGCTGGCCGCGCTGACACCCCGGATCCTCGAACACCTCGCGTACGCCGAGCTGCGCGCCGGCCAGCACGCACGGGCCCGGGCCCACGCCCAGGAGGGCCTGCGCGCCGCCCACCGGGCGGGCCAGCGCAACGTGGCGGCGAGTCAGCACGCGATCCTGGCCCTGGTCGCTTCCGTCGAGGATCACGCGGCCGCCGTCGCCGCACACGCCGGGGCGGCCCTGGAGATCGCCCGGCCGCATGGGCTCCTCCAAGCCGTCACCCTGGCCGAATGGGCCCTGGCGCGCGCCGACCTGTGCCGCGGCCGGCCCCTCGAGGCCGTCGCCCGCCTCGGCCCGCTGACCCGGCCGGGTCCGGGGCGCGGCCACTTCGCCGTCCGCATGCTCGCCCTGCCCTGCTTCGTCGAGGCGGCCGTGCTGTCCGGGGCCGCGGCGGAAGCGGGAGCGGCCGTCGAGGAGTTCGCCCTCTGGGCCGACCAGGGCGCCGACCCGCAGGCACCGGCCCAGCTGGCCCGGTGCCGCGCCCTGGCCGCACCCCCGGACGACACGGCCGACGCCCTCTACGCCCTGGCCCTGTCCCGGCACGAGACGGGACACGGCGACTTCGAGCGGGCCCGCACCCTCATGCTGTACGGGAAGTGGCTGCGCCGCAGGCGCCGTCCGGCCGAGGCCAGGAACCGGCTGCGGGACGCGCTGGTCGGCTTCGAGCGCTGCGGGGCCCCGGCCTGGGCCGAGCAGACCCGTGCCGAGCTGCGGGCCACCGGGGACGCCCCCGACCCCGTACCGGCGGGTGGTCTGGGCCGGCTGACCCCGCAGCAACTGCGCATCGCCCGCTGCGTGGCCGAGGGCGCGACCAACCGGGAGGTGGCCCTGAACCTCTCGGTCAGCCCCCGCACCGTCGACCACCACCTGCGCAACGTCTTCGCCCTGCTGGGGGTGCGCTCGCGCACGGAGCTCTCCCGGCTGGTGCACCGCACCGAACACGGCGGCCCACAGCCCTGAGGCCCCCTGCCCACCAGCTGCCAGACGGCGCCGCACACCCGTCAGCGGGTGAGGAAGCGGGTGGCGCCCACGTAGACCCGGCCGGTGGAACCGAAGGGTTCCTCCTTCACCACGTCACCGGTGCGGGGCGAGTTGATCATCATCGGTTCGCCGTTCCTCGTCCCGGAGTAGATGCCGACGTGGGTGACCTCGGTGCCGGTGGCGGGGCGGAAGGCGACGATGTCGCCGGGCCTCAGGTCCTTCGTGTCGGTGACGCGCACCCCGGCGGCCGATCCGGCGGGTGCCTGTCCGCCGCCCGCGTCGAACTGCGGCTGGGCGTCGCGCGGGATCGTCACACCGAGGGCGGAGTAGACCTGGCCGGTCAGCCCGGAGCAGTCGTAGCCGAATCCGGAGGTACCCGACCACAGGTAGGGCAGGCCCATGAAGGTGCGTGCGGCGGCGACCACGTCCTCGCCGGTCGGCGCGGCCGGCGCCTTCGCCAGGTCACCGGCCCGGAAGAACACCCGGGCACCGGTGCGGGAGTAAGCGGTGACGACGCCGGGCAGCGGGCCGGCCTTCACGGGGAACGCGGTGTTGTACGAGTACTCGCGTAACGGCCCCGAGCCGGCGCCCGAGAAGGCGGCGTCGGCGGTGGTGAACCCCCGGGCCGTGGGGCGTACGACCCGTTCCTCGTGCGTACCACCGGGTGGGCGGCGGTTGTCGGAGGTCAGCTGGCGGTCGGGGATCCAACCGGGGTAGGCGCCGCGTCCGGCCTCGTCCCTGGGGGTGGGCTGGCCGTGCACCCATACGTGGTCCCAGAGGAGGCCGCCGTGCCACATCGTCCGGTCGACGGTCACCTTCGCGCCGTGGAGCGCCTGCGTCTCCCCGGCCACGTCGCGACGCTCGTCCAGGGACATGGCCGTCAACCAGCCGCGGACGTCCGCCGGATTGGCGGTCGCGGGAGCGTCCACGGGCCGGACCTGCTCGGGGCTCACCCAGACCTGGGCCACCGTCACGTCGACGTAGCAGGTCGGCGCACCGCCGCACGGACTCGCCGCGGCGGGCTCGGAACGGCCCGCCGGAGCGGCGGGGAGTGCGGCGGCCGGGGCAGCGAGGGCGAGGAGCGCTGCGGCAGCCGTCAGGGCGGTCTTCATGGAGTACATGCGCCGATTCTGTCCAGGACGCCGCGTCCGCGAACCCGTCCGGCGGTGGAGCGGGCGGGACGGGGTGGAGCCCGAACGCCGTCTCCGACCGGGCCGCGCCGCAAGGTCGGCCCCGGACGGCGCGCTCCGACCGCTGCCGAAGAGGGCGCACCGGGCTCGTGGGAACGCGCTTCCCGCTCGCCCTCGGCCGGCCGGTCCCGTTCCGGCCGGACGCGGGCATCCCCCTCTCGGAGAGCACGGGCGGGGTCCCCGTCGACGCCGCTCGGTGGGCGTGCCGGATCCGTCCGGCGCCGGCACGCGACACGCCCGGTGCCGGGGGACCTCCGTGTCCGCCGACCGGCCGCGGGCGCGCGCGGCGCGGGCCCGCGACCGACGCCCGGCTGCTAGGCAGGCGGTACCCACCGGCTCTGCCGACCGCCTGCCGCCCACCGGGAGACACCCGTGCCCACCCGTGCCGTACGCCGCTTCCGCACCGGACTGTCCGCCGCCGCCGTCACCGGCGCCGCACTCGGCGCGCTCCTCCCCTCCGCGCAGGCGGCCGGCGCGGACCCCGGTCCCACCGGTGGACGCCCGGACCACGAACAGCGCCTCCAGCGGCAGCTCGAACGGCTCGTCGCGCAGGACGACGGCCCGCCCGGGGTGATCGCCGTGCTCACCCGGGGCGACCGGACGCGGGTCTACACCGCCGGCGTCGGGGACGTCTCCACCGGCCGCAAGCCGGACCTCGACGACCACATGCGCATCGCCAGCATCGCGAAGGCGTACAGCGGAGCCGTCGCGCTCCAACTCGTCGACCAGGGTGTCCTGTCCCTCGACGACACCATCGGCAGCCGTCTGCCCGCCCAGCCCGCCGCCTGGCACGCGGTGACGCTTCGTCAGCTCCTGCAGCACACCAGCGGCTTGCCCGACTACTCGGCCGATCCCGAGTTCCTGAGCATCCTGCAGGCCGATCCCCGGCACGTCTTCGACCCCCGCGGGCTCCTCGACTTCGTCGCGGACCAGCCGCTGCTCTTCAGCCCGGGCAGCCTGTACGAGTACTCCAACTCCGACAACATCGCCGTCGCGCTCATGGCCGAGGCCGCGACCGGCCGCCGCTACGAGGACCTCCTGCGGGACCTCGTGTACCGCCCCCTCGGGCTGCGCCGGACCAGCCTGCCCCTGGGCTACCGCCTCCCGCGCCCGTACCTGCACGGCTACGACGTCAGCCCGCCCGCCGAGCCCGAGGACGTCAGCGAAGCCCTCGGCACCTCGGGGATCTGGGCGTCCGGCGGCATCGTCTCCACCCCCCGGGAACTGGGCGTCTTCATCCGCGCGTACGGCGGCCCCGCCCTGTTGTCGGAGAAGACCCGCAAGGAACAGCTCGCCTTCCGCCCCGGCGACTCGTCCGAACCGGCCGGCCCCGGCACCAACGCCGCCGGCCTCGCGCTCTTCCAGTACACGACCCGCTGCGGCGTCCTCCACGGCCACACCGGGAACTTCCCCGGCTACACCCAGCTCGCCGCCACCACCCCCGACGGCACCCGGTCACTGACCTTCTCGATCAACACCCAGACCAGCAAGGGCAACAAGCCCGCCCTCCTCGCCCGGCTCCGCACGGTCCAGGAGGACTTCGCCTGCGCACTCCTCAAGGACGACGGAGCCCCGCGGCGCGGGTAGGAGCCGGACGAGTCGGCGATCTCAGCGACGGGCCGCGGCGAGGACGGCGTCCGCTGCGTAGGGCGCGAAACCGGAGTTGTCCTTGCAGCCGAGCTCCTCGTACGTGTTGACCTTGGTCTGCGGGTCGGTGTGGGTCAGCCGGAACTTGCAGGCGCCCTTGATGTAGCGGCCCTTGACCCCGCCGGGGAAGTCGATCTCCTTGTTCCACAGGTAGGGCGAGCTGTAGTCGTTGAGGTGGGCGGTGGCGTTCACGTCGATCCCGCCGGGCGCGTGGATCTCGTAGACCCAGCCGGTCTTGGCGCTGCCGTAGGTGGCGAACTTCTGGGCGACCCACTTCTCACAACTGGTGCTGAGGTGGGCGCTGTTCTGGCCGCCGCCCTTGACGATGTACTCCGCCAGCGGGGTCACCTGCTCGCCCCGCGGCGTGAAGCCGGTCTCGAAGATCTCCTCGACCGTCTCCCGGGTGTCACCGCGCCACAGGGCGTTGACGTCCGTACGCCACTGCCAGCGCTCGGACACCGCGGTGGAGGCGACGGAACGGGCGATCGACGGATTGGTCGTCGTACGCCACCAGTCCCAGGCCCGGTACTCGACCGTCGGGCCGCACGGCGTGGTCAGGTCGTCCGCCGCGGGGGCCGGGGCCGGGAGGGCGGTGGCCGGGGCGGCAGCCGCCGCTGCCGGGACGACGGCGGCGGCGGAGAGGAGGGAGAGGGCGGCGAGCACTCGCAGAGCGGCCTGCAGCATGGTGAGAACCCATCAGTCGATCAACGTGACGGGCCCTTTATAGGCGCGGCTGCCGGGCCCGGCCGGGCGCGCTGCACCAGGGCCACCCGTGCGGGTGGATCAGTCGTACTGGGGAAAGGATCCGCCACCCCGGACCGCCGGCCCACCCGCGGACCATCCCGACCGGGCCCCGTACGGCGGCTCGCTCCGCCGGCGGACGGGGCCGCTACCCGCCCGGGCCGTGGCGGGGGCGGGGACGCGTGACGAAGTCCGCGATGCGCGGCCCCCAGGTCCGCACGTCGGCGCGGGTACGGGACAGGTGGAGCTCGGCCTCCGGCAGGCAGTCGGCCAGGGCGGTCGCCGTCGACACGGGGTGGCCCGGGTCGCCCGCCCAGGTCAGGATCAGCGTCGGGCAGCGCAGCGCGGCCAGTGTGCGGGGCGGGGGCAGGTCGGAGCGGGCCAGACCGCGCAGGACGGACGGCAGGATCGGCTCCGGCGGCGTCGGCGGGAACTCGGGGACGTCGGCGACGACGGCGGGGCGGTGCGGGTCGCCCCGGGCGGCGAGCCAATCCGCCGCCCCTTCCCGTTCGACGGTGTCAGCTGCGGCCCGGTTGGCCCGGGCGTACGCCTCCCGGGTCGCCCAGGCCGTCGGCGGGAGCAGCAGCACCAGCCGGGAGAAGCGGTCCGGCGCCCGGGCGGCGGCGTGCAGACAGGTGCCGCAGCCCATCGACGCGCCGATCGCGTCGACGCGGTCCGTGGCGCCCAGGTGGTCGAGCAGGCTCAGCAGGTCGTCGGCGAGCGCGGCGTAGGTGTAGTCCGCGGCGACGGGGCGGCCGGTGGAGCGGCCGTGCCCGCGTGCGTCGTAGCGGACCAGGCGCCGCCCCGCCCGCAGGACCGGCGCCCAGTCGAACAGGTCCATCCGCCGCTCGACGGCCTGGCTGACGAATCCGCCGTGCGCGTACACCGCCAGGGGCCCCGCCCCGGCGTCGTCGTACACGAGCTCGGCCCCGCGGTGGCGGAACCGGCCCTCCGTGACCGGCGGCGTCTCCGGTGTCCCCATGGGGTGCGTCTTTCCGGTCCTCCCGACCCCATGCACACACCACATCGGCAGGCGCCCCGCGGTGCTCTTGCTCAGGGGGTGTCGGCGGTGTCCGTGATGCCTCGGCACAGAGCGGTGAGGGCCGTGGTCAGCGCGGTGCGCTGCTCGGCGCTCATGGTGTCGAGGACACGGGAGAGCCGTCGGCTGCGGTGCACGCGTATCTGCGCCAGGCGCGCGGCCCCGGCGGCGGTCAGGCGGAGGGTGAGTTCGCGGCCGCTGTGCGGCGAGGGGTGGCGGGCGAGGTATCCGGCCGTTTCCAGGCGGTCGCACAGCCGCGTGACGGAGGGCGCTGCCGCCCCGAGGAGCTGCGACAGGGTGCGCATGCGGATCCCCGGCTGGCGGTCCACCAGGTGCATGAGGCGGAGCTGCGCGGTGGAGATCGCGGTGGTGCCGGTGCTGCGGCGGGCGCTTTCCCACACGGAGTCGAGGAGTTCCACCAGCTCCGTGACGGAGCCGAGTTCACTGACCGGGGCCGGGGCACGGCTGTCGGTGCGGTGGACGGCGGGGTCCGGTGCCGGCATCTGGGTGCTCCGCACGGTCGCGGGTGGGGTCGGCGCGCTCCGTGTCAGACGCTGTCCGTGGTCCCGGGGCGGGCCGATATGGCTTCCTCGGAAGCGGCGGATCGCCGCTCCGGCGTCGAGGAGGTGTGCTGCGCCCCGGCCTCCGGGGTGGTGAGGTAGCCCAGCGTACCGGTGAGCTCCAGGAGCCGGTCCAGTCGCAGCGGCCGCTTCTCGATGTGCAGGCGCACGTCCGCCGTGCCGGTGCGGCGGCGGATCATCAGCAGGACCGACAGCCCGACGGAGTCGACCGCGGTCAGCCCCGCGCACTGCAGGTGCAGGTCTCGCAGGTCCGCGCGGTCGGCCAGCACCCGCTCCACCGCCGCCAGGAGCAGGTCGGCGCAGTAGTGGTCGAGTTCCCCGCGCAGCTCGAGGCGGGTGGTGTACGGCGTGTCGAGGCGCGTCAGGTGGAGCGGGCCGGAAGGCAGGTTCGTCATGCGGCGGTCCCGGAGGTGGTCTGGGGAGTACGGGTCAGGCCGGCGGCACCGGCGCGGAGCATGCCGGCCGCGCGCGGGAAGTCCTTCAGCTCCCGGCCCAGGAGCTCCAGGGCGGGGAGGAGGGAGTGGGCGGGTACGCCGCGCGCGGTCAGCACGTCGGCGGTCCACAACAGGAATCGCGAGAACAGCTGCTGGTCACCGGTGTAGAGGGCGGTGGCGAGGAATTCCACGATGTGGGCGAGGTCTTGGGCGGTGCGTTCACGCTGCTGTTCGGTGTAGCCGCGCATCGCCGGGTAGGCCTCCTCCAGACCGGTGAGGACCGCTCGTACGAGGTCGGGGCGGGTGCGGGCGACGAGGGTGTACTCCTGGTCGGTCAGGTGGGGCAGGTCGTCGATGGCCTGGTGGTCGGGCTGGGGCCGGGGCAGCGGGCCGCGGGCCAGGTCGTCGGCGGCGGTACGGGCGTCGGTGGCCCAGGCGTCCGCGCCGAGCAGGCGCGCGTACCGGCCGTCGGGTCCGAAGGCGGCGCCGCCCACCAGGACCGGGACGCCGACGGCCTGGCAGGCGGTGATCATCGCGTGGGCCGTCGGCAGGCGGGTGGGGATCGAACTGGAGAGGGCCACGGCGTCCGGGCCGGTGCGGTGCAGATGGGCGATGAGGTGGGGGGTGGGCACCTGCGCGCCGAGGTAGTCGACGTGCCAGCCGCGCAGCCGCAGGACCTCGGCCAGGAGGCGGGCGGGCAGGGCGTGCCACTCACCGTCCACGCAGGTGACCGTGATGCGGCCGAGTGCGGGGGCCGTCCGGGCGGAGGTGTGCTGGGCCAGGGCGGCGATGGCCCGTTCGCTGATCGCCGTCGCCGCGTGTTCCTGCGCCACGGTGATCCGGTTGGCGGCCCACTCCTCGCCCACCCGGCCCTGGACGGCGGCGATCGCGTCGAGCAGCACGGTCTCGGCGTCCATGCCGTCGTCCAGGGCGCGGAGTACGGCGGTGATCGCGGCGGGCTCGTCGAATGCGAGGACCGCTTCCCACAGTGCGGCGGTCAGCTGCCGGGGGCCGGCGGCGGCGGTCGTGGTGGCGTTCATGCGGTGAACCTGCCCCGGGTGTGGCCGTCTACTGCCCTGAGGTGGTTGGTGCGGGGGGCGGCAATGACGACGACGGCCATGTCGTCGTGCTTTCCGGTGCCCACCCATTGGGAGGCGAGCATCTGGACCCGCTCCACGACTGCCTCGGCGGGCATGCCCGCGCACTCCAACAGGGCCCGGCGCAGGCGCTCCTCGCCGAACATGGTGTCGCCCATCGGGCCGCCGCGCGCCTCGCTGATGCCGTCCGTGTAGAGGAGGCAGGTCTCGCCGGGCGCCAGCGTCACCTCTGCCGTCTCGGTGACCAGGTCGGGCAGCACGCCGACGAGCGTGCCCCGGGTGGGGGCTTCCTCGACGAGGCCGTCCCTGCGGAGGATGAACGGCGCGGGGTGACCCGCGCTGGTCAGCCGCAGCCGCACCGAGTTGCCGACCCGGGACGCCGAGGCCAGCACCATCGTGACGAAGCGGGCGTTCTCGGTGTTGCGCAGCGAGGTGTTGAGCAGGCTCAGCACCCGATGGTGGTCGTCGGCCATCGGCAGGAGCGCGTGCATCGTGGTACGGATCTTGCCCGTCATGACCGCGGCCTGCAGGCCCTTGCCGCACACGTCACCGAGGACGACGAGGGACGCGTCGCCCTGCACGGCCGCGGGGTGGACGTCGTAGAAGTCGCCGCCGACCCTCTCGTGGTCCTTCGACGGCCGGTAGCCGCCGGCGTAGTCCACACCGGAGACCTGGCACAACCTGGGGGGCAGGAGCTCGCGCATCAGGATCTCGGTTATCGACGCCTGCTCCGCGTAGAGGCGGGCGGCGGACATCGCGGCTCCCGCGCGGGCCGCGAACAGCCGGGCGAAGACCTCCTCGCCCTCCGTGAACGCGTGCCGGCCCGTACCGCGCAGGAGCACCAGGGCCCCGGCGGACAGACCGTGTCCGGGCAAGGGGGTGATGACGATCGAGCCGACCGTGCCGAACCCGTCGGGGACCAGCCAGTCCGGCGCGGTGGCGGGGTCGATCCAGCGGGACGGAACGGGCGGGAACCCCTGCAGTGCCTCCCCCAGGCCGGGGACCTGGGAGGGGTCCACGGCCCGATGCGACGTCGCCGGCGTCCCGCCGCGCCGGCAGGCCACCATCGGCAGTACGCGGCCGTGGGACGGGGCGATCACCAGCGCCGCGTCCGCGAGGTGCTCGGCCGCCATCTGCGCCGTGACGTCCATGCACCGCTCCAGGTTCAGCGACGACAGCAGCAGGTTCGAGGTCTGCGTGAGGAACGCCGTGCGCTCCCTCTCCATGCGCAGCGCTTCGCGCGCCAGGCGGTGATCGGTGTCGTCCACCAGCCACCACACCACCGTGCCGTCCTCCGCGGCCGTCGGGTGCGCCTCGAAGGTGCGGTCGTCGACCGGGCCGTGCGCGGTGGTCAGCGGTGCGGCTTGCGGTCTCTGAGGGGGAACTCGGACGACATCCCGGTGGGCTGAGGTCAGCCAGCCGGGCAGGACGCTCTGCATCTGCGCGCCCGGGCTGGCGCCGGGAAAGACCAGCCCGGCCGCTTCGTTGACGAACAGCAGGGTCGCTCGGGAGTCCGCTACGAAGACGGGATAGGGCGCCTCGGTCCACGGAAAACCCACCGTGGACGGGGCGGATGTCGCCTGGGTGTCATTCAGCACACATAGAAGGCCCGCTGCGCGAACCCCTCACCTCACTGGATCGAAGGGAAACCCTTGCCGTCCGGCAACCATCCTCCACCCTTCGCGGCTCTGGCAACCCGTCCCCGTTCGCACGGCCGTCCACCACCTCACCCACACCGGGCGATCACACCTCCTCCTCAAGCAGGCGGCAAATGCCCGAAGCCGGGCTGGTTGAGGCTTTTGAGCACGTGGCATCTCGGGGTTGGTCGTATAGGAAGATGTCGGGGTGATCAGAGATGAACCGGTGGTCACCGCGACCACAGACGAAGGCGTGACCGTCATCACCGTCGGCGGCCATGTGGACGAAGACAGCGCCCCCTTCCTCACCGAGGCCCTCGACGGAGCCGTGGCGAACGGATCGGCCCGCACCGTGGTGGACCTGTCCGAGACCGGCTTCGCGGACTCGTCGATCCTGCACGCCCTGTTCCACGGCCAGAAGATCCACGCTGCGGCGGGATCCGCGTTCGTCATCGCCGGGCCGCTGCGGACGGCGGTCAGCCGACTGTTCCAAATCACCGGAGCCGGGCGCGCGTTGCGCGTGACGGACAGCCTGGAGACCGCGATGACATGCTGAGCCCGGCCCCCATCCGAACCGGCCCGTGGCGGCATGACCCGCGTGACCGAGGGCAGGCGATGACCGTATGAATCCGCTCGCAGCAGCCGACGACACCCGCGGGCCCGGACACGCAGGGGCCCTCGGCCGTACGGGCGCCGACGCACCCGTCACCGCGGCCGCCGCCCGCGCCCGCGTCAGCGACCTGTTGGACCAGGCGGGCATCAGCCTCGCCGGCGTCGCGGCCGCCGACGCGCTGTTGGCGACATCGGAACTCGTCACCAACGCGCTCCGCCACGGCGGCGGCGTCACCGCCATGACCTGCCACGTCGCCGACGGCATGCTCCACCTGTCCGTCAGCGACGCCAACCCGCGGCCGCCCGCCACCCGCACCGGCAGCCCGGAGCAACCGGGCGGTTTCGGATGGCCTCTCGTCCAGCACCTCGCCCAACGTGTCACCATCAGCATGCACACCACCGGCAAGACCATCGGCATCACACTGCCACTGGCCTGATCTGACCTGATCCGAGTCGGCCTGCGCTCTCGCACCCGCGCAGGTCTGCGGTCCTCTCAGTGCCGGCAGAGGCAGAACGGATGGCCGGCCGGGTCCGCGTACACCCGCCAGTCGGCCTCCGGGCGGAGCTGGTCCGTCCGCTCCAGCACGGTCGCGCCGAGTGCGAGGGCCCGTTCCTCCTCCGCCTCGAGGTCGTCCACGTCGAAGTCCAGATGGACCTGCTGCGGGTGCTGTTGGCCGGGCCACTCGGGCGGTCGGTAGCCGTCCACCCGCTGGAAGGCGAGCGGCGTTCCCTCGAAGCCGTGCACCTCCACCCAGTCGGGCTCCTTCGGGTCCGCGACCAGCCGGCCGCCGAGCAGGTCCGCGTAGAACTGTGCGAGCCGTACCGGATCCGCGCAGTCGAGAGCGACTGCCTGCAGCTTTCGAATCACTTCCCGCACCCCTCGTTTCTCGGCTGCTTACGCGCCTCACGCCTACCGGAGACGTCTACCCGCCGCCACGGCGGCCATCCGCGGCCGCACTCCAGGCCCCCCCCCGATCTCGCCGGCCGCGTACGAGCCGGGCATCACCGTCGGCTACTTCTTCCGCTCCTTCTTCACCTTGCGCTCCTTGTCCTTGCCCGCGTGACGCGGCCCGGTCGGTTCCCCGCCGGGCGCAGTGGCCGCGGCGGGGCGGTCGGGGGCCGCGGCCGCGGGCGGGGTGGGGCGCGAGGTGGCGGCCGCGGGCACGGCGGAGGCCGTGGGGGGCGGGGGCGTGTGCGACGGACGCGCGGCCGCCTCGGGCGCCGTCGGCCGACTGCCGTGGGACGCGAGAGGGGATGCGGTCGCCCCTACGAGCAACAGGGCAGCGCCGGTCACGCTCGCGGCCAGCAGGGCCCCTTCCGTCCTACGCCGGTGGGACCGGCGCCTTGTGCCGCCGGGTGTCTTCGAGGGCCGGTTGAGCAGGGCGGATGCCCGGTGGGTCGCCGGGGCCGGGCTCATCGGAGTCGGGGCACGAGGCGGAGTCGGCAGCCTGCCCGGCTGTGGCGCCGCGCCGATGGCCTGGAGGGCCAGGTGGATGCGGGCGGCGTCGGGGCGGGAATGCGGGTCCTGGTCGGTCATCGCCTTCAGGAGCCGTACCAGAGCGGCGGGCAGCAGGTCGGGCACCTGCGGGGGACGCAGGAGCGGCGCGACACCCACCTCGACGGCATTGCCCAGATACTCGCGGACGCCGGTGAGCGCTTCCAGCAGCGTCAGCCCCAGGGCGTAGACGTCGCTGGCCGTACCGGCTCCCTGGCCGAGGAGCTGCTCGGGGGCCATGTAGGGGAGGGTCCCGACGAGCGTGTCCGGTCCGCTGCGGGAATGGTCGTCGACGGCCCGGGAGAGCCCGAAGTCGGCAAGGAAAGGCGAACCGGCCTCACCGAGCAGCACGTTGGAAGGTTTGATGTCCCGGTGGATGATGCCGTGCGCGTGTACGTGGTCGAGGGCCGAGGCGATCTCGGCGCCGAGCCGGATCACCTGGACGGGGGCGAGGGGGCCGGCAGTGATGCGCGTGCGCAGGGTGGTGCCGGGTATCAATTCCGTGACCATGTAGGCGCCGTGTTCGTGGCGGCCGGTGTCGTACACGGTGACCAGGGCACGGTGGGAGAGCCGCGCCAGTATCCGCGCCTCGTCACAGAAGCGGTCGGCGGTGACGGTGTCCGCTCCGGGACGGAACACCTTCACCGCGACCTCGCGCCGCAGGACGTGGTCGACCGCCCGGTACACGTCCGCCGTCCCACCGGAGCCTATGAGGGTCTGAAGCCGGTATCGGTCGCCCAGCAGCGAGCCGGGCCGGATCTCCACGGTCTGTGCTGAGCTCGGGCGCGCAGGCATCCGCAACCTCCTCGACTCGCTGGCAGTAGGCCGCGTCTACCCCAGGGGCCGCCGGCGACACGCGAGGGCCGCCACCTCCTGGCGGGGAGGTGGCGGCCCTCAGGGCGTCAGCACTCGCGCAGACCCGGCGCGGGGTCGACCGACGTGTGGACGTCCACGGCCGGGACGTTGCCCCACTGGCCGTTGTCCAGCTTGGTCCAGTACCAGACGTTGTTGCCGCCGGCGTGCTGGTCACCGCGGCCCCAGCACTGGAACCAGCTGGGGCTCGTGTTCAGCGGTCCGCGCACCGCGGAGTTGTACCGGCGGTGCTCGTAGCCCTTGGCTCCGACCCGGTTGCCACACCACAGCTTGCCGTCGGCGCGGACGCCGCATTCGGCGGCCGCGCTCTTTCCGGTGGCGGGCGTCGCCGCGGCGGGCCCGGTCACGGATGCCATGCCGCCCGCCAGTGCGGCGGCGGCGAGACCCAGGGCGATCTTCTTGCTTGCGGACATGCTTCCTCCTCGGAGTGGGCTCCCTCGGGAGCCGGGTGATGGGTGATGGGTGATGAGTGACGGGTGTGCGTGAGCAGCGGTTCGGTGGGTATTCAGCGGCAGGTGCGTACGCCGTCCAGCCAGGCGGGGCCCTTGATGTAGATGTTGGTGATCCACGCCCCGTACTCGGGCAGGTAGGACCAGGCGTCGTTGGTGTAGCCCTCCGCCGTCACCGGCTCGGCGTGCTTCTGGCAGTCGATGCGCACGATGGTCGGGCCGGGAAACCGGTGGACCCGTGGACTCGTGGTGGAGGGCTCCTTGTGGGTCCAGACATCGGTGCCCCAGGTGCTGAAGGTGCCGGGAGCCGCCGCGGCGGCCATGCGGACCGCTCCCGCGTAGTCCCCGCCCAGCCGTACGTCGCTGACGGTGATCCGGGTGCCGGATTCCCGGGCCTCGACCATCTTCCCCGCACCCAGGTAGATGGCGATGTGGTGGACGGAGCCACCCGAGCCCCAGGCCAGCAGGTCCCCCGGCAGTAGCGGCGCGGTCCCCTGGGCAGCCGTGAAACGCTGCTTCACCTCCGGTGAGTTGAACTGGTGGTACGCGTTGCCGGGCAGCGGATCCCCGCCGGCCGCGCGGGCGTAGGCGTAGCGGACCAGTCCCGAGCAGTCGAAGCCGAGCCGCTCCGGATCGTGTGCGCTGTCCGGGTCGCTCGGGTCGACCTGACCGTACGTCGGCCCGGGCTGCGGGCCGTGGCCGCCGCCCCAGGTGTACCAGACGCCGATCTGTTCGCACGCGGCCCGTACGGCGCCCTCCGCCACCGCGGAAGCCCCGGGTGCGAGCACGTCACACGCCCCTGCCGCCCTGGGTGCCGCGGCCGCCGGGGTGCCGTGAGCACCTCCCCACGCGGCGAGCAGCGCCACCGCCGCCAACGCCGCCCCTAGCGTTCTCCGCATCGCCATGTCCGTTCCCCCGTCCCCGTGGTGGTGTTCCGCGGGTCGCCGTTCTCGTCGTGGTGTTCGTTCGGCGTGCTCGTCGTGCCGAGCCGCACCGGCCGTCCGCCGGCACTCCGAGACTGGGCCCCCGCACCTCTCCGTGTCGAGGAGGCGCGGGTGGCCCACCGCAACGGGAAACGGGAAACTCCCGGGAAACCCCCTTTCACCAGGGGTTTTGACGAGGCGTCAAAGGGCCGCTGGGCGGGCCGGACTGGACCGGCGGCGGGCGGCGTGCCCGCCACGACGCCGTGAGCGGCACCCTCCCTCGCGTGGGCTCCCGGAATCCCTCCCGGACGTCCGGACGCGGGACCGGGGAATCGGGGACCGCGGCCAGGCGTTGTACCCCATATGGTCGATTCCAACCGATATGGCGAGGGTGAGCGGGACTCGTCCGCCGTCGGTGCCGCCCGCGCACGCCTCGCGGCCGACCGCGCCGACACGCTCGCGCGGACGGCCGCGCTGACCCGCGACTTCGACGGGATCGTCGCGGCGAACGCCTTGGTCGCGGTCGACGACGAGCACGACCCCGAGGGGTCCAGCACGGCCTTCGAGCGGGCCCACGTGGCAGCCTTGCTGGCGCGGGCGCGCGAACACCTGGAAGAGTTGGACCGGGCGCTGGAGCGGCTCGAACGCGGCGAGTACGGGCGGTGCGAAGGCTGCGGCGGGACGATTCCGCCCGAGCGTCTGGAGATCCGTCCGGCGGCGACCACCTGCGTCCGCTGCGCCCGGTCCGACCAGCGCCGTCCGCCGCGTCACGCTTGACGCCGCCGTGCGCCACCCGGAGCCGGCCCCCCGCGGGCCGGCCGGTGGTCGTGCGTCTATCAGGCGGTCAGGTGGTCCGGGGCCTTCTGAGGGGGGCTCCCGCGGCGTGGAGGCTGGCGAGGGTCTGCCGGTAGGAGCCGACCAGGCTCGTCTCCAGATAGCTGACCCCGAGCTCCTCACAGTACGCGCGGACGATGATCTGCGCCCTGCGCAGGTGGGGGCTGGGCATGCTCGGGAAGAGGTGGTGCTCTATCTGGTAGTTGAGACCGCCGAGGAGGATATCGGTGAACCTGCCTCCGCGCACGTCGCGGGAGGTCAGGACCTGGCGCCGCAGGAAGTCGGGCCGCACGCTGCCCCGCAGGACCGGCATGCCCTTGTGGTTCGGGGCGAAGATCGAGCCGAGGTAGACGCCGAAGAGGCACTGCTGGACGAGGAGGAACACGACCGCCTTGCCGGGCGGCAGTACCAGGAACAGCGCGCCGAGGTAGGCGACGACGTGCGCGGCGAGCAGGGCCGCCTCCCACACGCGGTGGTCGAGCGAGCGGCCGAACAGCGACCGCACCCCGGACACGTGCAGGTTGAACCCCTCCAGCGTGAGCAGCGGGAAGAAGAGGAAGGCCTGCGAGCGGCCGAGCAGCCGCGGCAGTCCCCTGGCCACGCGGGCCTGGTCCTGCGTCCAGACGAGGATGTCCGGGTCGAGGTCGGGATCGAGGTCCTCGTGGTTGGGGTTGGCGTGGTGGCGGGTGTGTTTGTCCTGCCACCAGCCGTACCCCATGCCGATGCCGAGGTTGCCGGCGATGCGCCCGGACATTTCGCTGGCCTTGCGCAGCCGGAAGACCTGCCGGTGGGCGATGTCGTGCGCGAGCAGGGCCACCTGCCCGAACACGAAGGCGAGGAAGGCGGCCGCCGTCAGCGTCCACCAGCTGTCGCCGATCAGCACGAAGGCCGTCCATCCGGCGGCGTAGAGGGCCGTCACGGCCGCGATGCGCAGTGCGTAGTACCCGGGGCGCCGGGCCATGAGCCCGGCCTCCTGGATCTTCCGGGAGAGACGGGCGAAGTCGCTCCCTTTGTCCGCCCGCGCGGGAGGGGGACGCACCGTCTGGGAGGGGTTCATGATCGAAGTCACTTTCCGTAGTCCGGCGAACGCGGGAGCGCGCCACGGGCCTGGGCAGCCGCCCTTCCCCGGGCTCCACCCGGCACGCGGGTGGCGCTCCCCTGCTGCGCCTACCCGCGATAGCGGATTTGACGGGCGCCGCTGCCCGCCGCTTCAGGTCGCGGCGGGCAGCGGGATGAGCGCCGTGATCGTCTTGCCGGCGAGGCCGCAGCGGATCTCCGTACGGGCGGCGATCCGGTTGACCAGCTGCCAGCCGAACCCTCCCGGCACCTCGGCCGGCGTTCCCGGGGCGCGGGGGCACGCCGACGTCGCGTCCGACACGTCGACCGCCACGCAGTCCCGAAGATGCCGGACGTGGAAACCGGTCACGCCGCCGGCGTGCCGGACCGCGTTGGAGACGAGCTCCGAAACCACCAGCAGCACGTCGGCCGCCAGACGCTCCCCCACGCCGTGGGCCGACAGGACGTCGCGGGCGACCTGCCGGGCGTCCTCACACCTCAGATCGGGCATTCGCAAGGGTGTACCTGTCATGTGCTTCTCCTTCCGTACCTGGCGTGTGCCCCATCTCGTCCACGCATCCCATTCGGCTGCCGGTTCCGCACGAATGGCGAGCCCGCGACTGCTGAAGGCGGATATCGGGGGCATCCGGAGAGCAGCCGGGACGGTCGCCGTGACGCAGCAGGGGACCTGCTCACCTCCACTGATCGACGGCCGCCCCGGTCCCGCATTCGGGAACCGCGTGCGTGAAGTCGCAAAGGCGGGGCAGGCGAGGTTCCGGCGGAAGCGGCACCCCGCCGAGCACGACGTACGGAACTGGGAGGACCGGCGGGTGATCCTTCACCCGCTGCCCCCCGTTGACCGGAGGAGTTGTTTTTCGCGTGACTGAACATGTGTGGAGCTACCAGCCGACCTCGGGCCACCTGGCCGGTACGGACCTGACCGGCTACAAGGTCGAGGCCACCGACGGCAGCATCGGCAAGGTCGACAAGCACTCCGACGAGGTCGGTGACGCCTACTTGGTGGTCGACACCGGCGTGTGGATCTTCGGCAAGGAGGTCCTGCTGCCGGCGAGCACGGTCGTCAGGATCGAACCGGACGACCGCAAGCTCTACGTCGACCGCACCAAGGAGCAGATCAAGAACGCCCCGGAGTTCCACCGGGACGAGCACCTCGGCGACGCCGGGTACCGGCAGGAACTGGGCACGTACTACGGCACCGGCGCCCCCTTCGGCGGCCGCCCCGCCTGATCGCGCACCCAGCTTGAAGCCGGTCCCGGCACCCCCTCTGGGTGCCGGGACCGGCTTTTCCGGCTGAGGGTGGCGCGCTGCGGGCCGGGCAGCGAGGATCGTCTCCATGGGTGGGGGAAGGAACTGGGGCGTCCGTGCGGGAGTGGCCTGCTGTGTGGCCGCGGTGGTGTGGCTGGGCGCCATGGCCTGGCGTGACGGTTGGGGCGGGGCCGACCCCGTCGCCAGCGTGCTGGGAGCCACGGCGGGGATCGCCGCGCTCGTCGCGGCGTTGCGCACGCCCCGCGCCGACCAGGCCGCGCCGGCGGGACTCCCCCGGACCGCTGCGCCGGTGGTGCCCGACTGGGTGGTGGAGAGGGCCCAGGTGAGGGAGGTCGTCGCTGAAGTGTGCGGGCGACGGGGCGGTGGATCCGTAGGCATCACCACGGGTCTCCACGGAGCGGGCGGTTTCGGAAAGACCATGCTGGCCACCGTGGTCTGTGCGCATCCCAAGGTTCGCCGCCATTTCCGCGGGCACGTCTACATCGTCACGATCGGGCGCGAGGTGCGCGGCCGGTCGGCGATCGCGGCGAAGGTGGCCGAGGTGACCCGGTATCTCACCGGCGACGCACGGGACATCGGCCAGGATCCCGACCTGGCGGGCCGGCACTTGGCGGGCCTCCTCGCACAGGGGCCCCGCATGCTGCTCGTCCTGGACGACGTCTGGGAGGCCGAGCAACTGGCGCCGTTCATGCACGGCGCTTCCCGCACGTGCGTCAGGCTGGTCACCACGCGGAATCCGGGTGTGCTGCCCTCGGGATCGAGGCCCGTCACCGTGGACCGGATGTCGTCCCAGCAGGCGCTCGCGGTCCTGAACCACGGCCTGGACCTGCCCGAGTCGACAGCACGCGCCCTGGTCGACGCGACGGGCCGGTGGGCGTTGCTCCTGCGCATGGCCAATCAGCGCCTGACCGCCCAGGCCGCCACCGGCGCCGACCCCGCCACCGCTGCCTACCAGCTCCTGACCCGGCTGCGTGCGCAGGGACCGACCGGCGCGGATGATCCCGATGCCCCGTTGGACCTGAACGACCCGAAGCGTCGCAACGCCGCCGTGCGCGCGAGCATCCAGGCCGCCACCCCTCTCCTGCCGCCGGACGGCGCCCGCCGCTTCGCCGAGCTCGGCATCTTCGCCGAGGACGAGACCGTCCCCGTACCACTCCTGCTCCGGCTCTGGCAGACCACCGGTCAGCTGGCGGAGGAAGGGGCGCGGGCCCTGTGCAAGCAGATGGCGGACCTGTCCCTGCTCACCCTCGACACCACCGTGGCCGAAGGCGCCGTACGGATCCACGACGTCGTCCGCGACTACCAGCGCGCCGAACTCGGCAGCGAACTGGCCGTGGTGAACCGCGCATTCGTGGATTCCTTGGCCGTGGACCTTCCTCGCATCGCCTCCGCCCCGGGGACGGCACCGCTCGCCAGAGCCTGGTGGCAGACGGAGAGCCGCTACGTACGAGACCACCTCGTCGAGCACCTCGTGGACGCCGACCGCCCGGACGTCGCCGAGGCGCTGGCGGGTGATCTGCGCTGGGTCAGGGCGCACGTGGAGCGGCTGGGGCCCAACGCGGCCATCCGCGACCTCGACCGCGTAGGCACCCCGACCGCGCGCACCATGGCACGGGACCTGGCCCGTGTGGCGCACCTGCTCGCACCGACCGACCCTCCCGAAGCCCTCGAGGCAGTGCTCCGCAGCCGCCTTGGCCCGCTACCCCACTGGCACACCGGCCACATTCCCCTCCCCTCTTCCCGCCCCACGCTGGTCAACAAGTGGCTCCCGCCCGACCTCCCCGATCCTTCCCTGATGCGCAGCCACACCGACGCGGACCACGGCGCCGCCGCCCTGGCCGTCAACGCGCACAGCTCCTGGTTCGCCACCGCCGGCCGGGACGGCACCGTTCGCATCCGGAGCGTCAGCACGGGCGCGGAGACCAGGGTGCTGGGAGGAGCACGGAACGGCCCCTTGAGCACGCTGGCGGTCGGCCCGGCGGACACCTGGCTGGCCACCGCCGGTTCGGACGGACGGGTGCGCGTCTGGGACACCGCGTCCGGAGCGCACGTGCACACCCTGACGGGCAACACCAGTTGGGTCACCGCGCTGATCGCCGATGCCGACGGGGCGTGGCTCGCCACCGTCAACCGCGACGGCACCGCGCAGCTGTGGAGCACCGCCTCCTGGCGTCGGCTTCGCGCTCTGGCCCTCCCGAACGGCACACCGGCGATCTGGTCCCCGAACGCGGTGCTCGCGGTCGGCGCGAGCCCCGACGGCTCCCTGCTCACCACCGTCGACTCCCTCGGCACGGCGCGGACCTGGAGCACGGCCGACGGCACCCTCCTGACCGCCGTGACCTGCGGTGCGGGCTCCGCGCGTGCCGCCGCCGTCAGCCCGGACGGCAGGTGGTTCGCCCTCGCCGGGGGCAACGGCGCGGTGGGGCTGTACGCCGTTGACACCGGCACCGAGATCCGGACGCTGACCCCGCGTGCCCGAGCGGTGGACACCCTGTCCGTCAGCCCTGACGGCGCGTGGCTGGCCACCGGCACCACCGACGGCGCGGTGGGGTTGTGGGACACCGCGAGCGGCGCCGAACTCCACCGTCTGACCGGGATCGGCCACGCGCGGAGCATCGCCATCAGCCCCGACCGCACATGGCTGGCCGCCCTCTCACCAGCCGGCACGGTGCGCATCTGCGACACCGCCGTCGGGGCGGGGCGGCCCACCGGCCCCCGGCCGGCCGTCCCCGTACGTACCCTCGCGGTCAGCCCGGACGGGACCTGGATCGCGACGACGGGCGACGACGGGCCGGCCCGCACGTGGAACCCCGTGACAGGGGAGCAGACGGGAACACTGACCGGGCACCGCGGCCACCTCGACGCGGTGGCCATCAGCCCGGACGGCACGGTGGTCGCGACGAGCGCCCGAGACGGTTCCGTCCGACTGTTCAACCGCGTCACCGGGCAGGAGTCGGTCTCGAGCCGGCGAGGCCGGGTCCGGGCACTGGCCGTCAGGCCGGACAACACCACGGTCATCGCGATCAACCAGGACGGCACCGCGGGCCGGCGAACGCTTTCGCTGGCGTATGAGATCCCCTGCGCCAGTGGGGCCAGCTCCGCGGCCGTCAATGCCGACGGCACCTGGTTCGCGATCGGCGCCTCGCGAGGCGTCCAGATGTACACGGGGGACGGAACGTCGCCGGAGGATCGTCGCCAACTGCGCAACGACGCGTGGACCGAGACCACCGGCGTGGCCATCAGCCCCGACGGCACGTGGCTGGCGGCCGCCCAGGACCGTGACGGGGAGATCCAGATCTGGGACACCCGAAGCCGTCGAGTGCTACGGACGCTGACCGGCCATACCGGCCGGGTGAACGCGGTGGCCGTCAGCCCGGACGGCACCTTGATCGCGTCGGCCGGCGCCGACATGACCGTGCGCGTCTGGGACCCCGCGCGGGACGGCGCGCTGACCCTCATGCGCACCGGCAGCGCACTGCATGCCCTCGCCTTCGGACCGGACGGCCGCTCCCTGTACGTCGGCGGCGACCAAGGCCTGTTCGGGTACTCCCTCGACCCGATCACCACAAGGCGCCCCTGAAGACCGCCCACTTCAGGCCGCCCACTTCAGGCGCACACGGTGCCGAGCCGGGGTCCGGTCAGGAACCGGGGCGCAGGGAGCGGAGCCGGTCCGCGATGTCGTAGACGTTCAGGCGCAGGGCGCGGATCTGGGTGATGAGGTCGCGCCACGGTTCGAACGCGTCGTCCACGGTCTTGCCGGAGGCCCTGATGTAGGCGACGGCGACGCCGTATCCGAAGTACTCGTTGCGGGCGGGCAGCGGGCGTAGGAGCACGATCTGTTCCAGGAGGGCCGCGGCCCGCCAGTACGCGTCGGGTTCGTCGCCGAGTGCGGGCGTGTTCACGCGGTGGCGGGCGACCGCGGCGACCAGGCCCGAATAGTCGAGGATGCCGAGGTCCTTGCCCAGGAGTTCTTCCTGCCGGTCCAGGAGCCACCGGATGTCGATGTGCAGTTTCAAGAGTCGGTCCGCCTCGTGCGTGCTCGCGGACAACGGAAGCGGTCCCGGGTCTCGGAGTCGGTCTTCACGGTTGTCTTTGCCAAGACTCTGAGTATGCACCCCTGAATACCTTTGTGAATACACCCTCACCCCTTCGAGCAGGACGACGGAGAGGTGCTGTCAGCGTGACAGGCCGAAGGCCTGCGGGGTCGGGGCGGGTCGGGTGCGGGACAGCTTCACGGCCCTGCCGCGTGCCGCTTCGAACGCCACGACCGGGTTGCCTTCCTTGCGCCAGGGTTCGGCTCCGCACCAAGGCCCGATCCGGCGGAACTGCTCCAGGGCGGGCGCGTACATCATCGACCGGAGCATGTAGTACGCCAGCAGGTGGCGCAGCACCGGCAGGCGCTCGTCGTCGGGCGCGACCTGGTCGAACGAGGCGGCGATCCGCTTCAGCAGACTCCTCGTCATGGGCGTGACGGGCAGCGCGAGGGAGGGGGACCGGTCGGTGAGCTCGTTCAGCGCGTGCAGGTAGATCCCGGCGAGCGGGCTGCCGGCCGGGGCCTTGCGGACCGCCTGGCGGGCGAACCTCATCATCTGCCGGTTGCTGCCGTACCACTTGGCGCACCAGTACTGGAGGCCCTGCCAGTGTCCCTCGTAGTGGTGGGGAGCGCGGGCGATCAGTCCTTCCCAGAGCCAGTTGAACTGCGAGTGGCCGTACTGGGCTCCGCGCGCCGCCGTGACCATGACGACCCACGGGCCCGGGTTCGCGGGGTCGAGCAGCGCGGCCTTGCGGGCCTCCTCGATCGCGGCCGGGAGCATGGCGCGGAAGCGGTTCATGTCCGAGGCCGGGACCTCGTGGGCGAAGGCGCCGCCCCGGATCTCCCAGGCACGGCGGACCATGATGCTCGCGTGGAGGGTCGCCGCGTCGCAGTTCCCCGGTTCGGCGGCGCGCCAGGCGTCGAACCAGGCGCCGTCCTCCCGCGCGATCTGCTGCAGGAGCTCCAGCCGGGCCCAGCGCTCGTCCCAGTCCTCGCCCGCTTCCCGGACGTACCGTTCGGCGGGCTTCCAGTCCCCGTCCCACGCGGCGTCGGCGACGGCCTGCATCTCCTGTGCCCGGTGTGCCGCCGGGGGCGGGCCGGGGCGCCGGTCGTCGAGCACTTCACGGGGCGGAAGGCCGTAGGCGGATGCCGCGAAGTGCGTCTCGACCCAGCGGTCGACACGGAGGGGGGTGATGAAGAGGAGGTAGAGCACGATGAGAAACACGCCGAGTGCGATGGCGAGGAAGATGGTCACGGCGGGAAATCATTCCCGAACCGATCACTCTCCGCAATAGCTTAGGCCAACGATAAGTCGAGGTCAGAGCGGGTCAGGCGGCGCACCGATGGGCTGGATCAGGACATGGGCCAGGAGGGCGCGGCCTACGAACCAAGCCCGGCGAGGACGTTGACGGCGAGGACCGCGTACTCGTCCTCGTGGCTGTCGGCGAAAAGCCGGAGCAGCCGTCACGGAGGTGCTTACTGCCGCGAAGTACCGCGGCAGGAGTATCACTCATTGTGTTTAGCGGTCGCGATTTCGGTAACAACAAGTAGCTACAGGAAGTCAGAACCCGACGGAAGGCAGGAACATGAACGTCGTTACCGTGCTCATCCTCGTCGCGGTCCTCGCCGTCATCGCCCTCTTGACCGTGGCGCCCCACGCGCCGGCCCGGCGCAATCCCGTCCCGGGCCGCCGGCTGCCGGCCACCCACCGCCGCCCGGCCGCGCCCCGGTTGACCCGGGTCCCCGCTCAGCGCGGAATCGAGCGTCACGCCCGCTGACCCGCCGGGGTCCGGACAGCGGGGTCGCGCGCCACGTCGCCGCCGGAGAGAACTCATGCTGTGCGATGTCGAGTTCGATGTCGCGCACGGCGTAGGCGACGCCGGCGCAGGGCGAGCGCTTGCTCACGGCATCGGCCGGACCTGGCGACGGCCCGCTCGACGAACTGGCGGGCCATCCCCCCACACTGGGTGCCGCGGAGACCTCCCCGGAACTGTGAGGGCCTGGGCTGCTCCCACTTGAGGCCGCGGGCCACCCCCTGGGGGGTGGCCCGCCTCATGCGCGCCGCCCCGGGATCACTTCGACTGGTAGACGCCGAAGACGTCGAGCACCAGGTCCGCGTCCTCGTGGCCCTGGTTCCAGAAGGTGATGACCCCGTGGTCGCCGTCGCTCGCCTGCACCAGGTTCGGGACGGTCTCCCCGGCCGTCCAGTTCAGGGTCGAGGAGCCGGGGCGCGGTCCGGCGGGCGCGGCGGGTGCGCCGTCCGCCGGCAGCGGGTGGGGGCTCGGCGCCACCGAGAGGAATCCGGTGCCGCCGGTCTCGGTGACGGTGGTGTTCAGCACGTAGGCCTCGACCCCCGTCGCGGCCTCGGGCGTGAAGCCCTGCGTGATGTACTCCCGGGCCCGGAGCCTGCCTCCGGTCCAGCCGTAGGCCTCCTCGCGGGTGTCGAGCGTCCGGAACGGGGTGAAGGGCAGGAAGGCGGCCTTGCTGTCCTTGCTGTAGTAGCCGACGACGTCGACC
The DNA here is from genome assembly GCF_001746425.1 of Streptomyces subrutilus. Classification (GTDB taxonomy): domain Bacteria; phylum Actinomycetota; class Actinomycetes; order Streptomycetales; family Streptomycetaceae; genus Streptomyces; species Streptomyces subrutilus_A. The sequence goes on from NZ_MEHK01000001.1 coordinate 618,696, forward strand.
ACCACGTGGGCCGGCATCCAGGACCCGTTGAAGACCTTGATCGTCCCGTCGGCGGCCACCGGCACGATCACCGCGTTGGCCACCGTCTGGCCGGGCACGAAGTTCAGGTTCGACGCCGTGGGGACCGGCCCGCCGCCGGAGTAGGCGGTCAGGTGGCCCGGCCCGCCGGGTTCGGTCACGGTGACGTTCAGGGCCACGGCCGTGATGCCCTGGGGCACCCCGCGCAGGCCGCCGATCTGGGTCGCGAACGCGGTGCGCGCGGCGAGCCGGCCCCGGGAAGTGCCCAGCCCCTCACGGGTGTCCACGAATCGGGCGGGCGTCATCGAGGTGTAGCCGCCGGCCGAGGCCCGGGTGAAGTAGCCGGTGACGTCGGCGATCAGGTCGACCGGCTGCGGGCCGCCGTTGTAGAGCTCCACGTAGCCGTCCTCGCCGACCGGCACGATCACCAGGTTGGGGACGGACCGGCCCTTCGTGTAGTTCAGGTTCGAGGTCCCCGGACGGTCGTAGCCCGCACCGGGCCACGCGGTCACGTACCCGCTGTCGACGGTCTCGGTGACCGTGACGTTGAGGGCGACCGCGGTGACGCCGGCCGGGACGGCGGCGTTGCCGGCCACCTTGACCCGGGCCGAGCCCTGTCCGGCGACCTTGCCCGCTTTGCCCGCGGGCGCGCCGGTGCCGTCGCGGGTGTCGAGGAGCCGGGTGGGGGTGTGCGGGGTGAAGTCGGAGCCGGGGGTGAGGAAGGCACCGCCGTTGGCGGCCTGGACGGCGTTGGCGGTGTCGGTCACCGTCACCTTCACCTGGTACTCGCCGGACTTGTCGTACGTGTGCGAGTGGTGCAGTTCGGCGTTGCCCCGCGCGGTGACGGTGTCGGTCTTCCCGTCGCCCCAGTCGATGACGACGTCGAGCGCGAAGTCGGCGCTCGTGATCAGGGCGGTGAGCTCGATCCCGTGCGCGGTGTAGCTGGTGCCGCTGACGTCCACCGCGAGAGCCGGGTTGTCCCCCGCGGCCAGTGCGGCCTGCCCGGTCTGGCTGGTCTGCGGGACCTCCGCGGTCCGGGCGGTCTGCGGTGCGGCGGTCTTGGCGTTCGCCTTGCCGCTCCCCTCGGCGGCTACGGGCAGGGCGGTGCGGATCGTGCGTTCGGCCGGGCTGTGGAAGCCCTCGGACGTTGCTGCCTCGGCTATCGCCTCGGCCACGCCCGCCGCGACGGGCACGGGATCCGCCGCCTGCGCGGTGCCCGGGATGATGCCGAGACCGGCTGCGACGAGGGCAGCGGTCATTACGAGTCGGTGGTTGCGCACCGGCCCCCCAGTTGTGGTGATGAGCAAAGTGCGGCCACCGTATGGAAGGTTCCGGCCAAGGGTGACGGGCTTCTGGCGGGATTCACTCCATAGGGGCCAGGGCTTTACCGGCTGTACGGTTTGCGATCGACAAAGGCCTCCGACGAGGCACCGGGCCACGGCCAGTAGGGTTGCGGCGTGGACACTTCTTCGCTCCCTCGTTCCTTCCGGCTGCTCGTGACGGGCGGCGGGACCGGCGGTCACACGTACCCGGCCCTGACGGCGATCCGTACCCTGCAAGGACGCCTCGCGGCCGCGGGCGGCACGCTGGACGTCCTGTGGATCGGGACCGCGGACGGCCTGGAGGCCCGGGTGGCGCCGGCGGAGGGCATCGCGTTCAGGACGGTGGCCACCGGCAAGATCCGCCGCTCGGCGAACCCGCTCAAGATGCTGTCGGCGGCGAACGTGAAGGACATGGCCCGGGTGCCGCTCGGCGTCGCCCAGGCGCGGTCGATCGTGTCCGAGTTCCAGCCCGACGTCGTACTCGCGACCGGCGGGTACGTGGCGGTCCCGGCCGGGCTGGCGGCGCGGCTGTGCCGGCGTCCGCTGGTCCTGCACGAACAGACGGTCCGGCTCGGCCTGGCCAACCGGAAGCTCGCGAGCTCGGCGACGCGGATCGCGGTGTCCTCGGAGTCGTCACTGCCGCTGCTGCCCGCCGAGGTGCGCGAGCGCGCCGTCGTCACCGGGAACCCGGTGCGGCCGGAGGTCCTGACCGGTCATCCGGACAAGGCGGTCGCGGCGCTGGCCCTGCACGGCTTCGAGCGGCGGCTGCCCACGGTCTACGTCACCGGCGGAGCGCAGGGCGCCCAGCAGATCAACGGTGTCGTCCGGGACGTGCTCCCCTGGCTCCTGACGCACGCGAACGTGATCCACCAATGCGGGCCGGCGAACGTGGACGAGCTCCGGGCGGCCGCCGCGGGCCTCGATCCGGTCCTCGCCGCCCGTTACCACCTGACCGGGTTCGTCGGGGCCGAACTGCCCGACGTCCTGGCGCTGGCCGATGTCGTCGTCTCCCGCAGCGGCGCCGGCACGCTGGCCGAGCTGACCGCGCTGGGCAAGCCCGCCGTGTTCGTGCCGCTCGCCACCTCCGCGGGGAACGAGCAGGCGCACAACGCCCGCCACCTGGCCGACGCGGGGGCCGCGGTCGCGCTGCTCGGCGAGGTCACCGCGCACACCCTGCACGACGCCGTAGGCCCGCTCCTGACCGACCCCGCCCGGCGGGCGGCGATGGCGGAACGGGCTCGCGCGTACGGGCGGCCGGACGCCGCGGACCGGCTCGTGGACGTGCTCCTGTCAGCGGCGTCCGGCTGACCCCCCCTACGTGGTGATGGCGGCGCACAGCAGGGGGCGACCGGGGGTGCATTCGGCCATTCGGTGCGGCGCGGGCTGAGGGCTCAGGGCTCAGGGCTCACACAGGCGTACGGCGAGGGCGGCGATGTCGTCGTCCAGGCGTCCTCTGCTGTAGCGGAGGAGGTCGCGGTGAAGGGCCGCGAGCAGTTCGCGGGGCGGTGTCGGGGGCTGTCCGCGCATCCAGGCCGCGAGCGGGAAGAACTCGCCGTCGCGGGCGCGGGCCTCGGCGATCCCGTCGGTGTACAGGAGCAGCAGGTCGCCGGGGGCGAAGTCGAATGTGTCGACGTTGTAGTGGTCGCCGATGAGCTCCGCGAGGCTGAGCAGGGGCGAGGGGGTGGCCGACTCGAGGACACGGAGTTCGCCGGGGTTCAGGAGCAGCGGCGGGGGGTGTCCGCAGTTGAGGATGTCGATGCGTCCGCCCCCGTGCGGGATCTGGACGAGCAGGGCGGTGGCGAAGCGCTCCATCGGCCCGTCGGGGGGAAAAGCGGCGTTGTACCGGCTGCTGCTGGCGTCCAGTCGGCGGGCGACGCTGACCATGTCCCTCTCGCTGTAGGCCGCCTCCCGGAACGCGTTGACGATCGCCGCGGCCGCCCCCACCGCGGGCAGGCCCTTGCCTCGCACGTCACCGATGAGCAGCCGGACCCCGTAGGGCGTGTCGACCACCTCGTAGAAGTCCCCGCCGATGCGGGCCTCCGCGGCGGCCGCGAGGTACAGCGACTCGATCTCGATGCTGCCGAAGCGGCGGGGCATGGGGCTCAGCACCACTTGCTGTGCCGCGTCGGCGACGAGCCGTACCTGGAACAGGGTGCGCTCGCGCTGGAGCCGGACGTGGCTTCCGTAGGCGGCGGCCACGGTGACCGCGATGATCCCCGCGGCCGTCCACCACGTTCCGAGGTCGGGGAAGACGAGGCCGAGGCCGATCATCAGGAAGAGGCAGACCGTACCGAGCAGGACGGTGGGAAGGACGGGCCACATGGCGGCGGCGAGGGCCGGCGCCGCGGGCAGCAGGCGGCTGAAGGCCATTTCCGGCGGGGTGGCGTAGGCCAGGCCGGCGATGACGACGGTCAGGATGACCGGCGACAGCCGCACAAGTCTTCCGGGGCCGGTGCGCCTGCGGGGCCGCGGCCGTCCAGACTCGATCACCTCACCAGACTATCCGCGCAATATGGGCACAGCGCTTCGACGTACGGAGTCGACTGCCCGGCGGGCCACCCTACGGCCACATCGAACACCTGAGCGAGCGGGGACGCCGACTGGCGCAGACCGCCGAACATGCGGCGCGCACCGAAGGAATGGTTTCAGCCGATTCACCCCCTTCTAGAGATCGCGCCCGGCGGCGCGCGCTCGCCGGTAGCCGATGATCCTGAACTCCAGAACACGCCGCGCCGAGCCGGCCATCAGCGGCGCAGAGCGGTGCGAAGCGTCAGTCCGTGGTGGTGGCGCAGTCGGTACAGCTCCCAACAGGACAAGGTCGTCACCGTCAGGGGGGCGCCGAGGATGAAGGCCACCCGGGCGCCCGCCGGGACCTGGGCATAGGACCCCGTGACCAGGTCCAGGAGGGCCATCTCCCAGACCAGGACACCGGCGAGGATCGGCGGCAGCACCTCGTGGATGTCGGCGGTGCGGAAGACGTGCACCAGCGACAGCCCGATGCCGTACAGGGCGAAGCCGATCGACCACAGGCACAGCACGACCATGACGATCTTGCCGGGCAGCCCCACGGCGTCGCGCAGACCCGACAGCTCCGGGGCCATGGCGAGGGCGCCGGTGCCCATGGACACCATCATGGCCACGACGGAGCCGAGCGGGCGCAGCGCCCGGCGCAGGTAGACCCGGCGCAGCCCGTCCCGCGCGGATGCCACGAAGACGCCGACCACCACCGGGAACGTACAGACGAGTACCAGAACACTGGTCCAGCTCTGGTCGAGCCGTTCGCCGGCCACGCCCTGGACGTCGGCGGCGCTCGCGACGGCGTTGTAGGTGACCATCAGGCCCACCCAGGCGACGAGTCCCAGCCCGGTCCGCCACAACTGAAGCTTGCGGACCAGCGGGTCGGCGACGATCCCGGGGCGCGAAGGGCGGAAGGTGCACTGGGCGGCGTAGAAGGGGTTGTAGAGGCCGCGCAGGATCTTCCGGGCCCGCGAGGGCTCTGCGGGCGGGGGCGGGCCCGGTGCGTAAGGCGGCGCGTACGGGTATCCCGGCGGCGGAGCGGGCTGGCCGGACTGGGCGTACGGGTATCCCGGCGGCGGACCCGCCTGGGCGTACGGGTATCCCTGCCGGGGGACCTGTGCAGCAGAGGGGTGTCCCGGCGGGAAGGCCGCGGCGCCGCCGCCCGCCGGGCCGCCGTACCCGCCGCCGCCCTGGCCACCGCCGCCGTACCCGCCGCCGCCGTATCCGCTCATGCCACGCACCCCCGATGCCCACGTCCTGCCGAACCCCGGCATCCTAGTGGCGGCGCGTGACCGGAACATTCACTTCCGGTTCATTCCCCATAAAATGGGTAAAGCATCGGAAAAGTACTAGATGCCGCGCTCCCTCCCCGTGGTCAGGAGGCGCAAGCGATGGATCCCTGGCTGATCTGGCTGACCGCCGCCCTGCTTCTGGGCGCGGCGGAGATCTTCACCCTCACCGCTGCGCTCGGGCTGCTCGGGGGCGCCGCACTGATCACCGCCGCGTTCGCGGCGCTGGGGCTGCCCCTCCCCTTGCAGTTCCTGCTGTTCGCGGTCGTGGCGACAGCGGGGGTGCTGTTCGTGCGTCCGATCGCCCTGCGCCGCCTGGCCCCTCCCCCGGAGGCGCGGTTCGGCGTGGACGCCCTGGTCGGCGGCTCCGCCTACGTCACGTCCGAGGTGACGGGATGGGGCGGCAGGGTCCGCATCGGCGGTGAGGAGTGGACGGCCTGCGCGTACGACGAGACGCTGGTGATCCCACCCGGCACGACCGTCGACGTCATCGAGATCAAGGGAACCACGGCGCTCGTCTATCCCCGGGAGTGAGCCATGGAAGCATCGGCGTTCCTCGTCGTCGGCCTGCTCGTCGCCGTCTTCGCCGTGTTCACCGTGCTGCGCGCGGTACGCATCGTCCCGCAGGCCCGCGCCCGCAACGTCGAACGCCTCGGCCGCTACCACCGCACCCTGAAACCCGGCCTCAACATCGTCATCCCGTACATCGACCGCGTCCACCCGGTGATCGACCTGCGCGAGCAGGTCGTCTCCTTCAAGCCCCAGCCGGTCATCACGGAGGACAACCTGGTCGTCGAGATCGACACCGTCCTGTACTTCCAGGTCACCGACCCCCGCGCGGCCGCATACGAGATCGCCAACTTCCTGCAGGCGGTGGAGCAGCTGACGGTGACGACCCTGCGCAACGTCGTCGGGTCGATGGACCTGGAAAAGACCCTGACCTCACGGGACACCATCAACAACCAGCTCCGCGGCGTCCTCGACGAGGCCACCGGCAAGTGGGGACTGCGGGTCAACCGGGTGGAGATCAAGGCCATCGACCCGCCGCAGTCCATCAAGGACGCCATGGAGAAGCAGATGCGGGCCGAGCGGGACAAGCGGGCCGCCATCCTCGGAGCCGAGGGGCAGCGGCAGTCCCAGATCCTCACGGCGGAAGGCGACAAGCAGTCCGCGGTGCTGCGGGCGGAGGGCAACCGGACCGCCGAGATCCTCAAGGCGGAGGGCCAATCGCGGGCCATCGACGAGGTGTTCCAGGCGGTCCACCGCAACGACCCCGACCCCAAGCTGCTCGCCTACCAGTACCTCCAGATGCTCCCCCAGCTCGCGCAAGGCCCGGGCAACACGTTCTGGGTGATACCCGGCGAGGTGACCTCCGCCCTCCAGAACGTCACCCGCGCCTTCTCCCACGTACTCCCCCAGTCCGCCGCCACCCGTGAGGCCTCCTCCGACGACCTGGCCGTCCAGGCCGCGAACGACGCGGCGAAAGCGGCGGAGGCCGCCGCCGAGGCCCTCGCCGACGCGGCGGAGGCCGACGCGAGCGCCACCGGGGCAGCGCCGTTCGGATCCCCCGCCCCGGCCCCCCGCGACCCGCCGCAGCCGCCGCCTCCCGGTCCGCCGGGCTGAGGTCCGCCGCCTTCCCGCCACGAGGGGCCGCCGGGGTCGCACGAGCCGGGGGCGCCCTCGCCGCCATGCCGCTACGCCGTGCTGACCGCCCCCTGTACGACCCGGCGCTCAACGCCCTCCACCGGGCCTACGCCGACCGGCTCCTGGAGCAGTTGTCCACCGCCGCGACCGCGGCCGAGCGCGTGCGGAGGTGGCTGGAGCGCGCCGCGCTCGAGGAGGCGGGCCCCGAGGGCCCCGCCGAGGAGCTCAACCTGAGCGTCCCCAGCCTGCGCAGGGCCCCTCCCGCCATCCCCTGGTCGGCGGCGGAGGGCGGGCTCAGGCCTGCGTGGGGTCCCCGGGGATCGGGTGCACCTCGACCGGGTCGCTGCCGGGCGTGCCGCCCGGGCCGGGGCACGCCGATGCCCGGGCGGCGATCTCCAGGGCCCGGTCCTCGCTCTCGACGTCGACCACCCAGTACCCGGCCAGGATGTGTCCGCCGGCCTGGCCGGGCCCGGCCGTCACCTGCGGCCGTCCGTCGCTCCCGGCCCGCACCGTCTTGACCAGGGAAGGACCGCCCAGCCCCTGCCCGTCCACCCACTCCCCCGCGGAGGTCAGGTCCTCGTTGAGGGCGTTCATGTGGGCGAACATGGCCTCCATGTCGTCCTTGGAGTACGACGACATGACGGCGTCCCACTGCTCGACCGGCACGTTCATCTGGATCATGTACTTCATGTTCCTCACCCTTCCCGGGCTGCTCCTGGGGCTGGCTTTCAGCCTTCCGGAGAGGTAGACCGCCGGCCACCGGAGAACTCATCGGTGCCCGCCGACCCGGGAGCCTGTCTGGACGGCCCTGCCGTCTACGGCTTCAGGTGAGGGGCCTCTGCCTCCAGGGCGAACGCGTGGCCGGCCGGGTCCGCATAGCGCCGCACGGTGGTCCGGCTGCCGGGCGCGGCGCCGTCGTCCTGCGCGGTCATCGGGCGGGCCCCGAGGGCCACGGCCTCGCGTTCGGCCTCGTCGAGGTCCTGCGCGTCGACCAGGATCAGCACGTGGGCCTGGTGGGAGCCTTCCGGGAGCGGCCAGCTCGGCGGTACGTGGGACGGATCGCGGCGGATGCCGAGCACCGCGCCCGTGGGGCCGGTGACGAGGAGGAGTTCCCCGTCGCCGGGCGCCGGTTCCACCGTGGCACCGAGCAGGTCGGCGTAGAACCGTGCCAGCAGCTCGGGCTCGGCACTGTCGAGGACGAGAACGGTCGTCTTGGGTACGGTCATGCCCGGCGTTTGCCCTGTGTCGGCGTCCGTACGCGGGGAGTTGCCGAGGGAGCGGGAGCCAGGGGGGAGCGTTGAGGGGTCGTCAGGTCCGGCACGGCTTCGGTACGGCTCCTGTCATCCCGCCCGGCCAGGAGGCGTTCGCCTCGGGCGCCGGCGCGAGGACCACCCGGGGCAGGGCGTCGGGGTGCTTCTCGGAGAGCCAGGCGATCAGTTGCTCCCGTACGGCGCAGCGCACGGTCCACAGGTCGTCGGCGTCCTTCGCGGTGACGATCGCGCGCAGGACGATGGTGGACGGGGTCGTCTCGGTGACGGCGACGTCCCAGCCGCGGCCGTCCCACTCCCGGCAGTGGTTCAGGATCTCGTGCACCTTGTCGCGGATGAGGTCAACGGGCGCGCAGTGGTCGCAGTGGAAGAAGACGGTGCCGGTCATCTGCACGCCGCCCCGGGACCAGTTCTCGAAGGGGCGGGAGGTGAAGTACGAGACGGGCATGGTGATGCGGCGTTCGTCCCAGGTCCGTACGGCGAGGAAGGTGAGGGTGATGTCCTCCACCACTCCCCACTCACCGGCGACCACGACCGTGTCCCCGATGCGCACCATGTCGCCGAAGGCGATTTGGAAGCCGGCGAAGAGGTTGCCCAGCGTCGACTGGGCGGCGATGCCCGCGACGATGCCGATGATCCCGGCTGAGGCCAGCATAGAGGTACCGAGCGCACGGAAGCTGGGGAAGACGAGCAGCATGGCCGCGACGGCGACGACCGCGACGACGGCGGTCACGACCCGCATGATCAGGCTCACCTGGGTGCGGACCCTGCGCACCCGGGCCGGGTCGCGGGTGCCGGTGGCGTAGCGGGCGTACCCGGTCTCCACGGCGGCGGAGGCCACACCCACGACGAGCCAGGCGCCCGCGCCGATCAGGGCGAGCGAGAGGATCCGGCCGACGGCTGCCTGGTTCTCCTGGAGCGGCTGCCACGCCGTCTGCCGGTAGGCGCCCCTGAGCACCGCGGCGAGCAGCACGATCTGCAACGCGGGGAGGCAGCGGCGCAGCTTGTTCCACAGGGGCGTCTCCGGGTGGCGGGTGTCGGCCCGGCGCAGCAGCAGTCCGGCGGCCCATCCGGCCACGACGGTGAGCAGGACCGAGCCGCCCAGAACGGTCAGCAGGCGAAGAACGGTGTTCATGTCTCCTCAGCGGTTGTCGGGGGCATGGACTGCCCCCGCGCCTGCCCACCAGCGGCGCGCCGACACGTCGCCCCACGCATGGCCCCGGCCACCTTCGGGCACGTGCGTTCCGTGACAGGGATCCCGAACACCGCATCGCGCGGCACAGGCCGGCTCGCCGAAGTCGCGGTCCGCACCCGCGGCGCGCTCGCGCGTACGGCCGTGCGCGTCTGGACCGACAACGTCGCCGACCAGGCAGCGGCACTCACCTACTACGCGGTCCTCGCGCTCCTGCCCGCCCTCGTCATCGCGGTCTCGCTGGTGGGGCTGCTGGGCGGGGCCACGCGCGACCGGCTGGTCGCCGAGCTCACCTCGTACGCGCCGCCCCAGTCGGCGCAGGTGCTGCGCGAGGCGCTCGACGGGCTCTCGGCGGCGAACACCTCGATCTGGTTGCTGCTTGCCAGCGGTGCCGTGAGCGCGCTGTGGTCGGCGTGCAGCTATCTGGCGGTGTTCCGCCGCGCCCTGCACACGATGCACCGGGTGCCCGACACGCGGCCGCCGCTGCGGGCGGCGCACACGCTGCTCATGACGGCCACGCTGCTGCTGGTCCTGCTGGTGGCGGGCGCCGCCGGGCTGGTCGTGTCGGGGCCGGCGGCCCACTGGGCCATGCGGACCGCGGGCGCGGGGTCGGGCACCGTGCACAGCGTGGCGCTGCTGCGCTGGCCGGTGCTGCTGGTGGTCGTGACCCTGCTCGTCCTGGTGCTCTTCCGTACCGGCCCGGCGCAGACCCGCGGCAAGCGCCGGGGCCTGCCCGGCGGCGTCCTGGCGACCCTGCTGTGGCTCGCCGCCTCGGGGCTCTTCACGCTCTACACCCAGCTGGACACCTACGGCCGGCTCTACGGCTCGCTGGCCGGGATCGTCGTCTTCGTCGTCTGGCTGTGGTTCGCCAACCTCGCCCTGCTCACGGGCGCCCAGTTCAACGCGGAACGGGCCCGGGACCGGGCCGGCAGGGCGGCGCCGGGCGGCCCGGCAGGCGCTGCGACACCCTGAACCGACGGACCAGCGGCCCCGGGGGCCCCGCCGACAGTAGCGTGACCGCATGCGCACATGGACGGGCAAACCGTATCCCCTGGGAGCGACGTACGACGTCTCCGGGACGAACTTCGCACTGTTCTCCGAGGTCGCCGAGGCCGTGGAGCTGGTTCTGCTCGACGACGCGGGGCACGAGACCCGCGTACCGATGACCGAGATCGACCGGTCCGCGTGGCACATCCACCTCCCGGACGTGGGCCCCGGCCAGCGGTACGGCTACCGCGTGAGCGGCCCCTTCGACCCGGCCGCCGGGCACCGTTGCAATCCGGCCAAGCTCCTCCTCGACCCGTACGCGACGGCCTTCGACGGGGCGCTCGACCACCACGAGTCGCTCTACGGCCACCACTTCGCGGACGGCGCGGAGCCCAACACCCTGGACAGCGCGGGCCACACCATGCTGTCCGTGGTCACCGACCGCGGCTTCGACTGGGGCGACGACCGGCCGCCCGGCCACCCGTACGCCGAGAGCGTCATCTACGAGGGCCACGTACGCGGACTCACGCGCACCCACCCCGCCCTGCCCGAGGAACTGCGCGGCACCTACGCGGGCATCGCCCACCCCGCCATCCTCGACCACCTCACGGGCCTGGGGGTGACCGCGCTGGAACTGATGCCGGTGCACCAGTTCATCCAGGACGGCCACCTGGCGGAGAAGGGCCTGTCCAACTACTGGGGCTACAACACCATCGGCTTCTTCGCACCGCACAACGCCTACGCGGCCGCGGTGGGCCGCGGAGCGCAGGTCACCGAGTTCAAGCAGATGGTGAAGGCGCTGCACGCGGCGGGCATCGAGGTGATCCTCGACGTCGTCTACAACCACACCGCCGAGGGAAACGACAAGGGTCCCGTCCTGGCGTTCAAGGGGATCGACAACGCCGCCTACTACCGTCTGGTCGACGAGGACCGCTCCCAGTACTACGACACCACTGGCACCGGCAACAGCCTGCTGATGCGCCACCCCAACGTGCTGCAGCTCATCATGGACTCGCTGCGCTACTGGGTCCAGGAGATGCACGTCGACGGCTTCCGGTTCGACCTCGCCGCCACCCTGGCCCGCCAGTTCCACGAGGTCGACCGGCTCTCGGCGTTCTTCGACGTCATCCAGCAGGACCCGGTGATCAGCCGCGTCAAACTCATCGCCGAACCCTGGGACCTCGGCGAAGGGGGCTATCAGGTCGGCAACTTCCCGCCCCTGTGGTCGGAGTGGAACGGGCGCTACCGCGACGCCGTGCGTGACTACTGGCGCGGCGCCGACGGCACGCTCGGCGAATTCGCCGCCCGTATCACCGGCTCCGCCGACCTGTACGAACACGACCGGCGACGCCCCCTCGCCAGCGTCAACTTCGTCACGGCGCACGACGGGTTCACCCTGCGCGACCTGGTGTCCTACGACCGCAAGCACAACGAGGAGAACGGGGAGGACGGGCGGGACGGCGAGGACCACAACCGGTCCTGGAACTGCGGAGCGGAAGGCGAGACGGACGACCCCGGCATCCTGGCCCTGCGCGAACGACAGCAGCGCAACCTCATGACCACGCTGATCCTCTCCCAGGGCATCCCGATGATCAGCCACGGGGACGAGCTGGGCCGTACCCAGGGCGGCAACAACAACGCCTACTGCCAGGACAACCCGACCACCTGGATCGACTGGAACGTCGACGAACCCGGTCGGCGGCTCCTCGAGTTCACCTCCGGCCTCATCCGGCTGCGCCGCGACCACCCGGTGCTGCGGCGCCGGCGCTTCTTCTCCGGGCGGGCCGCCGGACACACCGGCCGGCTGCCCGCGGACGTCGAGTGGCTCCGCCCCGATGCCACGCCGATGGAGGACGAGGACTGGACGTGGCCGAAGGCAGGCGCGCTGACCGTGTTCCTCAACGGCGAGGCGATCACCGAGCCGGACCGCTACGGCAACCGGGTCACCGACGACTCCTTCCTGCTGATGTTCAACGGCTCGGACACGGTGATCGACTTCCGCCTGCCCGGCGAGCGGTTCGCCGTCCGCTGGACCCAGCTGGTCGACACCGCGAGCACCGACGCCCCGGACGAACGGGAGTTGAAGGCGGGCAGCACGCTGCGGCTGGAGTCGTTCAGCACCGTGGTCCTGCGCAGCGCTCGGGAGGATGCGGCGCCGGACGAGAGGTGAGCTCTGCGCACGGCTCCGGGACGGGCGCTGTCTCGGGGGACCGAGCCGGTTCGCCCGGGCGGCCCGGCCCCGCGCCGCAGCTCGCGTGCGGACCGCCGGCAGACAGCCGGTACCGGACCGGATGGACGGGCCGGAGCTGGGCAGCAGCGGAACATGGCTGTCCTACGAAAGCTCGCCCGTCCCCTACTCGCCGCCCCGTTCCTCACCGGCGGGCTGCGCACCCTGCGCCGCCCCGAGGCCGTCGTGGAGGTCGCCCAACCCGTCGTCCGGGTGATCGGGAAGTACGCCCCGGCCCTGGCCGGGGATCCGCGCCAACTGGTACGCGTCACCGGCTCGGTCCAGGCCGCGGCGGGTCTGATGCTCGCGACGGGGCGCGCCCCGCGCCTGGCCGCGCTCGCGCTCGCCGCCACGCTGGTGCCGACCTCCCTCGCCGCACACGCCTTCTGGACGGTGGAGGAACCCGAGGAGCGCGCACGGCAGCGCGCTCACTTCCTGACCGACCTCTCCGCGCTGGGAGGGCTCCTGATCGCCGCCGCGGACACCCACGGCAAGCCCTCCCTCGCCTACCGCTCCCGACACGCACTCGACCACCGGCACCCGGTCCAAGCCGTCCGCCGCCCCGCCGAAGCGGCGGCGGCGAGTACGGTCAACCGGGCCAAGGCCGTCACCGGCTCCCTCACCGGCTCCCGCTGAGGGCGGGCCGCATCGGCTGCCGCGGGGCGGGCCCCGCGGTCGGCACCTCCACGGATCGCACGTCATCCGGGTCCCGGCGCCCGCCGCCGGGACCCGACCGGAACGACGAGGAGCACCACATGGCAGACGACCACCGCACCGCCACCGCCCATCGGCGGTCCCTCGGCTCGTTGCTCCGGCCCACCGCGCTCTGCCCGCGGCTTTTGATCCGGACCCTGGCCGACGTCACCCGCAGTACGCGGCACCGCCGTACCGCGGGCACCCAAGCCGTCTGCCCGACCGCGGCCGAGCACCGCTCGTGCCCCGTGCGGGAGGACGAGTCCGGATCCGGCTCCGCGAAGGGGCCACGATGCGGGGAGAACCTCCCGGATGCCCCCGATCCTCGTGAACGAGCCCACGAGGCAGTCGTGTCCCGGACCACCAGCCCCGACGACCTGGCCTCGCTCCTCGCCATGCTGGACCTGCGGCCCGGCCCGGACGGCACGAAGCCGCGCACCGGGGACCGCGAAGGCCACCCCGGGCGCGGCGACGGGTAACCGGGGGCCCGAGCCCGATGGCTCGGGCCCGGCCCCGGTTCAGTTCGCCGATCGGGCGCGGGCCCGGGCCGCACGGCGCTTGGCGGCCCGTCGTTCCTCCTCGCCCATGCCGCCGCACACACCGATGTCCTGACCGGCTTCGAGGGCCCACCGGAGGCACTCCTCCACGACGGGGCAACGGCGGCACACCGTCTTGGCCTCCTCGACCTGGAGCAGGGCCGGGCCGCTGGATCCCACCGGGAAGAACAGATCGGGGTCTTCCCACCGACAGGCGGCCTCGTGGCGCCAGTTCATCGTCATTCCTCCATCCGTTTCGACCGGTTCCTTCCCTACCCTCCTGGCCGGTGGCGGCCGGTCTATGCAGGCGGGGAGCGACCGCTTCTCCATTGCGGCCTGTTTGTTCAACGCACGCTGCCGGGGTAGGCGGGTGACATGTTCAGCCATCGGAGGGTGCGTACAGCCGTTGTTCTGATGATCAGTTGGGTGGTGATGACGGGAGTGGAACGGGTGGTCGAACACGCGCCGTGGCAGTCGGCCTTCCTGAGGGGGCTGGTGTGGGCGGGCGTGGTCACCGGCGCGTGGTGGTTCGCCGAGTGGACCCAGGTACGGCCGGTGCGGGCTACCGTGGCATCCCACAACGAGAGTCAGCCTTTGCCGGCCGACAGGAGGCAGCAGTGACCACCTACGTCATCACCGTGCCGGGCACGTTCCTGAGGGACGTCGACGATGCAGCCCGCTCCCAGCTGGCGCGGCGCCTGGCGCCGCACCACACGGACTTGAGCGAGGCGGAGGAGGTGGAACTGCTGACGGTCCACGAGGACGGTACCTTCTCCGTCCGGCTCGAAATCGAGGCCGCCGACCGGGCCACGGCCGAGGACGACGCCGTCCGCCTGGCCGGCGGCGCCCTGCGTGAGCTGGGGTTCTCGGAGAAGGACGCACCCCTGGGGCCTCCGGCCGTCACGGGTATCGAGGGCGAGTTCTGAGACCGGCCGCGACTTTCGGTGAAGTGCGCGAACGCCTGAGGGCCGCCACCCGTGCGGGTGGCGGCCCTCAGGCACGTTCCGGTCCGCCCGCCCGGGAAGGGGCGGGGCCCGGCCGTGCGCACCGTGCGGGTGCGCGACGGGTCGCCCCGGTCAGCTCTCCGCGCCGGTGCGGCGCATCCGGGCGGCGAGCAGCAGGCCGGCGCCGGCGACGAGTGCGGTACCCGCGCCGCCCGCGATCAGGGTCGTGCCGTCGCCCGCGCCCGTGCTGGCGAGGGCCGCACCGCTGCCGCCCTGGGCGGTGACGGCGGCGTTGCCGGAGCCGCTGCCGCCCGCCGTACCACCGTTGCCGGAAGCCGGTCCGGAGCCGTTGCCCTGGCCGTCCTTCTCCTTGTCCTTGGCGGCTTGGTCCTTGGCGGCCTGGTCCTTGGCCGCCTGGTCCTTTGCGGCCTGGTCCTTTGCGCGGGCCTCGTGCTGACCGGTCTTCAGGAACTCGGCCCGCTCGGCGGCGGTGCCGGCCAGAGCGGCGAGGCCCGCCTTCACGAGCTCCGGCCCACCAGCGTCGATGATCTTGGCGATGGCGACACGGTTGTCCTGATCGCGCAGCTCGTACTGGGTGACCTCGAGGAAGTGGCGCAGCTCGGCCGGGGTGGGCGACCCGTTGAGGAGCTTGCTGATCGCCTCGCTCAGAATCGGGCCCTGCCAGCCTTCGTCGATGCGCGCGAGCTCGACCCGGTCGTCCGAGGCCTGGGCGAGGAACCGGCCCGTCTTCAGGAAGGCGGCGCGGTCGGCGGGGGTGCCCTTGAGCGCCTTCTTGCCGGCCTCCTTCACCGCCGGGCCGCCGGTGCCGATCAGCCGCGAGATCTCGACCTTGTTGTCCTCGTCGCGCAGCTCGTGCTGGGTCACCTCGTAGAAGTGGCGCAGCTGCTCCAGGGTCACCCCGTCCCGGAACATCTTGTCGATGCCTTCCCGCAGGCCGGGGCCGGCCTCGTGGGCGAGACGGGCGATCGCCACGCGGTAGTCGTCGATGCGGATCCTGTGCTGGTCGACCTCGATGAACTTCCGCATGGCCTGCGGGCCGTCGGCGATGGCCTGGAGGCCGGCCGTCTTCATGTACTGGCTGGCCATCGGGTGCGCGATGATCTCGAGAATGGTCTTGCGGTCGTCTTCGGCCTGGTCGGGCACGGACTGGTCGGGCACGGACCGGTCCGGCGCGGTCGGGCCCGGCTGGTGGCCGGCGGCCGGGGCGTCCGAACCGGCGGCGAACGCCGGTGACGCGATGAGGACGGCCGGAGCAAGAGCGGCCGTGGTGACCGCTGCGGCGATCCGGGACAACTTCACAGACAAAACCCCCTGGAAACGATTCTTCATCCCGTGAGACCCGTGACCTGGGCCAACGGTTGTACTGATACGTCAACTTTTTCGCCCGCCGCCCGGTGCACGCCGGCATCGCGCCGAGGGCTGTCCGCCCTCGCCCGCCGTCAGTGGCGCTGGCTACCGTAGGCGTCGGAAGATCGGGCACGGCGAACGGCGGACGGTGGCGGTATGGGCGGGGAACAGGGGCCGGGGACGGTCGTGGAGGTGGCGTACGCGCTGGCGTGGGATCTGGAGGCCCGTGCGCCCTGGCGGCCGCTGTCCGTCAAGGCGGCGCGGGAGCGGGATGTGGCGGGGCTGCCGTATGTCGTGACGTACCGGATTCCGGGGCAGGAGGTTCCGCTGGAGGTCCGGCTGGTCTCCTGGCGGGACCACTACGTCGGTCTGTGGGCCTACGACGACCAGGGCCGCCGCACCGACGAACTGGACCTCCGGCTGCTGGACGACCCGACGCGGCTGCTCAGCCGCCGCACCCGCAAGTGGCGCTACAGCGGACCGGAGATGGCGGAGTTCGACGACGCGTGCTCCCGGTCGGAGATGGAGCTGTTTCCGAACGGCAAGGGATCCGTCTCGCACGAGCCCGAGGGTGCGGGCGGAGGCAGACTGGTCACGCCTCCCCGCGCCGACACGCGGCGTTGGCAGGGCCGACCCGACTTCGACGACTGGCCGGTGGTCGCCGCTCGCCGGCGCGGGCTGCCGGAACCGGTGACCCTCCGGGCCGCGGAAGTCACCTCCACCACGCCGGACGACAGCTCCGGTGCCCCCGCCACCTGCTGGCGGCCGCCCCGCCCAGCCCAGCCCGGACCGCTCGACGCATTCTTCCGGCCCGGGACGCGGCTGAGCGACGGGTACCACCTCGAGATGACCGTCGTGGAGCCGCGGCAGACCGGGACCCTGTCCGTACCCAGCGGCCTGCTGGCCGTATCCGGGCCGGACGATCTCCACGGCGAAGGGCCCGCCATCACGGTTCCCGTCCCCCCGGGGACGCACGTGCTCGAAGAAGGCCTGGTCCAGGCCGTCTACGACTGCGAGTGGAGCAAGGGCCGGACCACGCGCACGGCCACCACGGCGGTCCGGCTGCGCGTCGGCGAGACCCCAGCCGAAACATGGGAGATGGGCCTCGGGCGGGACGACGACCCTCGGCTCCTCGTGGAGGACGAGGTGTTCGGGTTCAATACCGACGGCGCGACCGGCTGCTTCGCCGACGCGGGGGCCTGGGCTTCGCTCCAGGAGCTCTTCGAGCGGCACCTCGTGCGGGGAGAGCCGGGCGCCGGGGAGGACATCAGCGATTCCATGTACCTCCTCCGCACGCGGGACGGGGCCTCCGGCGGCGAGCTGGTGGCCTTCGCGACGACCGGCGACGGCACCTACCCCGTGTGGGTGGGGCGTTGTGCGGACGGGGAGGTGGCCGAGGTGGTGGTGCTGGTGGACGGGATGCCGACGGTCCTCGACCCCGACGGCGCCGACGAGGTCGAGGCACAGGTGACGGCCTGAGAACGGCCCTCCCGGTGCGCGGGGACGGGCCCCGGGTCGGATGGGTCGGCCGTGATCAGGACGTACTGGAACGAGCCGCATGCAGGCCTCCTCGATGCCAACCGGGAAGGCCGCGCAACGGCCGGTCCTCGTCCCCGAGAAGGTGGAGGTGCCGGCGGGGGCCCATGGCCGGCCCGGCTCTCCGCTCCCGAAGTACTGGGCCCAACCCGGGCGTTCAGGCATGATCTGCGGGACGGAAGGGGCGGAGGGCGTGCCTGCCGGAACACGGACTGGGGGCACGGAATGGAGTGGGGAACGCTGGTCGCCACGCTGGGGGGCGGTCTGATCGCGATAGGCGGCACGGTGCTGGCCGACCGCCTGCGCACCCGCCAGGAACACCGCCGCGGCCTTCAGGAGCGCCGCCGCGACGTCTACACGGAGTTCATCGCGGCGGCGGGCGCGGCCCACACCGAACTGCGCCGCCTCGCCCAGGACGGCGCCGGGGAGACCGATCTGGAGCAGGCCAGCCGCGCGGCCCTGGCGGACGCCCGCATCTACGAGGTGCGCGAGCGGCTCTTCATCGACGCCAGCGCCCGGATAGCGGGCCCGGGCCAGACCATGTTCGAACACCTCCGCACCCTCCGGAAGGCGGTCGCCGCGGGCGCCGGCACCTCGAGCCCGGCGTTCCACGAGATCTACCACCCCTACCTGGATGCCGTCTGGGCCTATCGCGCGGCCGTCCGCGAGGAATTGGAGGGCCAGGCCCTCACCCCGACCGACTTCGGCTGGTCCGCATGGGACGGCCGGGAGCGCTGCCCGATCTGCGGCCGGCGCGAGGCGGACACGGCGTCCACGCAGCGGTGACCCCGGGAAGGCCGGGTCGCGCTCGTGATCGTCGCGGGCGGCGTTCGCGGTCCTCGGTGACCGTCGGAAGAGCAGCCAGGCGCGGAAGGTCGGGGCTGTCGATGAAAATGCCTCGACACCGGTCACGGTGGTCGGGGACGCTTCGCGCGATGACCAGAATCAACGACACGGCGCCCGCGTGGGACGAGCGCACCCAGCTCACCACGTTCCTCGACTACACACGTGACACCGCCCGCGCCAAGCGAGCCGTCCGCGACGGCCTCCACGTCGATCTGCGCTGGATCCTCCTCCACCTCACCGAGGAGACGGCCCGCCACAACGGCCATCTGGACATCCTGCGCGAGATGCTCGACGGCACGACCGGCCACTAGACGGCGGCCCCGGGCGCCGCAATGGGCACGGCGTGCGCCGACCGGGCCAATGCAAGGTCAAGGAGTCCGCCGGCCGCGCGATCGGCAACGACCGCATGACCGCCGGCACCGACGCATTCCGCTGAAGCGCCGCACCGGCAGCCCCCTACCGGAGCCGCGGCCCCGCAGGTGGAGGCAGGACCGCTCCCGCCGTACGGTGGAAGCAGGCGGCCGGGCCTTTGAGCGGCCCCCGACCGCCGAACCAGTGGGCACCTGCCCCTACCTCCCCCTCCGAGCAGGTGCCCACCCGCACGCGGGGAGACTGCCGCTCTGTGACGTCCCGCCTCCGGCCCGGCACGCCACGTCACCGCGGAGCGGACCTCTTCGCAGCGCGCGGCGGCGGGAAGGCGGAGGCGTCGCGCAGGTTGCCCCGACCGCCAGGACTACAGCGGGTCTCCGAGGGGCCCGTACTCCTCTTCCAGGTTCGCGGCCCAATGGGCGGCGAAGTCGGGTTGTGTGCCGTCGGCGTCGGTGAAGCCGTACTCCCGGTACAGGCCCCAGGTGGCCAGGGCCCGTCCGGTCTTGGCCATGATGCCGGGGTCTGCGGCCAGGGCGGCGACGGCCCGGCCGAGGTAGGCCGGGGTCTCGGAGTGGGCGAAGTTCGGGTCCCGGGCCACGCCATCGCGCCAGTTGGCCTCGGTGACACCGAACTGTTCCAGCATGGCTTCCGAGCGCAGGAAGCCGGGCGTGACGGCGACGGCCGCGACGCCGTGGGGCTTGAGCTCGGCGGCCTGGGCGACGGCGAGGCGGATGACCGCGGACTTCGCCAGGTCGTAGAAGAACGTACCCCGGTAGCGGGCGGTGTTGCCGTCCGTGACCTCCACGACCAGGCCGGTCTTGCGGCGGACCATGAGGGGGAGGGCGAACCGGCTGGTGATGACGTGGGTCTCCACCGCCTGCCGCAGTAGCCTCAGACCGGTGTCCAGATCCTGCTCCCACAGGGGGTGTTCCCAGTCGGTCAGCGGGTCCCCGCCCCATACGGAGTTGACCAGGATGTCGAGCCGTCCGTCCTGTTCGGCGGCGATCCTGTCGGCGAGGGCCCGGACCTCGTCGGGACGGCTGTGGTCGGTTCGGGCGGGGATGCCCCGACCGCCTGCGGCGGTGACCTGCTCGGCCGTCTGCTCGATGGTTTCCGGGCGATCCAGATCGGAGCGTCCGCCCGTACTGCTGCGGCCGCTGACGTACACGGTGGCGCCGGCGGCACCGAGCTCGACGGCGATGCCCCGTCCGCCGCCCCGGGTACCGCCGGCGACCAGGGCCACCTTCCCGGCCAGCGGGCGTGTGTCCGTCGTCATGACTCCTCCAGAGGGTGGCTGCGCCGGGTCGGCAGGTGGGGGGAAAGCGCCGTGTCGAGCTCTTGCCGGAGCCGCTGTTCGAGGGTGCCTTCGCGTTCGAGTGCCCAGGTCAGGCCGGCGCCGGCGAGGGCCGCCTGTACCGTGCGGGCCAGTGCCGCGGCATCCGTGTCGGCGCGGAGCTCGCCCGCGTCGGCCGCCTCCGCCAACAGCTCCTCGATGCCCCGCCGCTGGGTGAGGTGGATGGCCAGAGCGCGTTCGTACAGCTGCGGATCGACGAGATCCGTACAAAGGAATGCCAGATGGTGGGCGAAGCTCTCGGGCGTGGCCATCGCCGCCACCGATTCCACCGTCAGCGCCGCCAAGGCCGCGAGGGCCGAGGCGTGCGCCTGACGTGCCCGCCCCGTCATCAGGCTCGCGTCCTTCTCGGACTGGTCGGCGAGGGCCAGAAGCAGACCGTGCTTGGACCCGAACCGCTGCACAAGGGTGCCCGGCACCAGCCCGACCTCGCGCGCCACGGCGGCCAGGGTGAGGCCCATCGGCCCCACCCGGCCCATGACCTGCGCCGCCGCACGCAGGATCACTTCATCCTCGACCCCTCGGGGACGACCCATCACCGCCGCCAATCATTAGTAAATGCTTGTTCATTTATTAAAACGCACCGGGGTCGTCCGTGACAACCTCCGACCCTGGCCCCGACAGCCCGCGTGGGAGCTGGTGTCACGTCACTCACCGGCGCCACGCATGCTCCGGGGCCGCCACCGGATACGGGAGCGGCCCCGGCGCTGCTGTACCGGCGGCCCGCCCACGCGCGCGACCGGCCCCACCCGTCGCCTACTCCGCGGCGGCCCGTCGAGCCGTGATGAGCAGGTACTCCCAGTCCATGCCGCCGTCGGCCAGGTGCCGCGAAGCCAGGTCGTCGAGGGCCGCGTCGAGCGCGGCCACCCGCTCGGGGTCCTCGGTGATGAAGCGGTAGGTGACGATCGTCGGCCCGTAGCAGGCCTTGAAGAACTCGCGGAACTCCTCCGGCCGCGCGAACCGGTCGACGCGCAACCGCTGCCGACGGGCGTCGACGTCACCCACGCGGTCCCCGAGCAGGGCGCGGACGTGTTCCGGATCGCCCCACAGGGGCGGCGGCTGTGCACCGGGCGGCGGCGGGGGCGCGTAGGGGCGCATCGCGGCGAACATCTGCCCGATGAACCCCTCCGGGGTCCAGTTGATCAGGCCGATGGTGCCACCCGGACGGCAGACCCGGACCAGTTCGTCGGCGGCCTGCTGGTGGTGCGGGGCGAACATGACGCCGACGCAGGACATCACGGTGTCGAACTCGCCGTCCGCGAAGGGCAGGGCTTCCGCGTCCGCTTCCCGCCAGTCCAGCCGGACGCCGCGCGTCTCGGCGAGGTGGCGTCCGACCTCCAGGAGCTCGGGGGTGAGGTCGGAGGCGACGACGTCGGCGCCGGTGAGGGCGGCGGGGATCGCCGCGTTCCCGGATCCGGCCGCGACATCGAGGACCCGGTCGCCCTGCCGGACGCCGCACGCCCGCACCAGCTCGCCACCCAGCCCGTGGATGACGTGCGTCGCCACGGAGGGGTAGTCGCCCAGAGCCCACATCGCACGGTGTTTCGCCTTCAGGCCGTCGGGGGCGGCATTCTCGTTGCTCATGTCCCTATACCTGTCCACTGCGGCGGCCCTGGGACCAGGGCCAGGAGGGTGACGTTGCGGAGCCCCGTGGCCCGGAGGCGGCTCCGTAAGCGGCCCGCCGCTTGGCGGATCCGAGAACCGGGCGCCCACCCCGCCCGCGCGCCACACCGCACACCTCCGTGTCGGCATGTCAACGTCCGGGACTGGCCGTCAAAGCCGTGCCGCAGCCGCTGCAGTAGCGGGCGTCCGCCTCGATCGCGTGGCGGTGACAGCGGCCGCACACCCGGTGCAGCGCGCACGGCTGGGGCGGCGCGGCAGGGGTGGCCCGTCCGATGCGCATGCCGCGGCGCCGCCGGTGGACAGTCAGGACGAGCAGTCCCTCCGGGCCGGCGAGCAGCGCCCGGGATGTGCCGCGCGGGAGCAGGCCGAGGAATCCGGGGGCCAGCTGAGACTGGGTGCCGTCGAGGGTGAGGGTGCCGGTGCCCGCGACGACGACCATCATCACGTCGACCTCGTCCTCCGTGTGCGGCGCCGCGCCGGCCCCGGGCAGGTGGCGCACCAGGTTCGCGTCCAGCTGCCGGTCGACGCCTTCCAGCCGCCACAGCGCGCCGCTCTGCCCCTGCGCCACCGCCGCGACCAGACCCGCGACCGTCACGAACTCCGCTCCCCGCACATCCTCCATCGCCGTACCCCCCGTGCCCGCACCGAACCCCGCCACCAGCATGATCGCCCACTCGCCGCCGGTCCGGGGCGGAAAGGCCCACGGCCCACGTCCCGCGCTCCGGGGGACCGAGGCGCCCTTCCGGCAGCGCAAGGCGAAGGGCCGTCACCCGCAGGCGGGGTGACGGCCCTCGGCGCTGCGCCGCCCCGCCTCGGCCACCGCCCGGCTTCGCCGCCCCGTCACGCGCGGGATGCCGGGCCCGTCACCTCGCGAGGGGGTGCGCGGAAACCCTCACAGACCAAGGGAAAGATAGTATTCGCCGACTGCGGACAGGTAGTCGTGGTCCGCCGTGTCGCTGTCGGTGGCGAACCGGGGAGCGGCCTTGATCTGCTCCCGGCTGGGTGCGACCTGCACCGTCTGCGCTTCCGCGTCGATGGCGGTGACGGCGCCGGCCGGAATCAGCACGCTCCTGCCGAACACCCACACGCCGGTGTCGACCACCAAGTGCTGCATACCGGTCTGGTCCTGCTGTCGGTCCACGTGCCCGATGACACCGTCAGCAGCCTCCACGGTGAAACCCACCAGCGACTGCCGCGGGGTGTAGCCGCTTGCTTGCCCGAATGTCCACACGGTACCCACTGAGCGATCTCCTCGTCCTCGACAGCCTGCACAGCGGCCTCATCGGCTCGTATCGCCTGCTCTCATTCCCCGGTGCTCGCCGCACATTCGAGGGTCGGTGAGGCCCTCTGCGCCGAACAGGGGCCGCCGGCTCGCCGAGTACCCGATCAGCTCAGCTGCGGGCGGACAGGCCAGGCCCCCCTCTGCGCAGGGCCTGGCCATGACGTTCTGTGACAACTCGACAGGGCTACCTTCGGCGCCAGACGACGAACTGGTGCTCCCGGACGTCCCGGTCGACGTGCCAGCCGGCCGGGGCGTTGCGCCAGCTGTCGGTGGCCGGGGCCTGCTGGTCGGCGAGGGCGAACACCGCCACGTCGGCCTCGGCCGGCACGGGGGCGTTCTTGTTCAGCGCGCGGGACCACACCCGTCCGTCGAGCACCATGAAGGTCATCGTCGCGCGGATCTCCCAGACGAGGCCGTCGTCCATCACCATGCGGTCGCCGGGCCGGATGCCGGCCGCCTCGATGAACCCGGCGGCGATCCCCTGGGTTCCCTTGGTCCGGGGCTCGGTGATGCGCTCGGTGATGGCCGCGCTCGCGACGCCGGCGAACACCGCCAGCGACAGCCCGGCGACGCCGGTGGCGAGCGCGGCCCTGCGGTTGCCGGCGAGCAGGCGCAGCAGCAGGACGACGGCGAGCACGAGCAGCGCGATCACGGTGGTGCGGCCGGCGTGGAAGCCGCCCCAGTCACCGTTCGCGGGCCAGAGGCTGGACAGGAAGGTGGCGTCCGGCAGGCCCCAGACGACGAAGTAGGACTTGACGAGCTCGGCGCCCGCCAGGCGGAGCAGCACCGCCAGGAGGACCAGGGTCACGGCGGACGCGGCCGTGCCGAGCGCGGCGATCTTCTTCCAGCCGCGGACGCGGTAGAGCGCCGCCATCGCGACCAGGATGTACACCGGGGCCAGCGGGGAGAGGTAGCGGGCGTAGGTGATGGTGTCGATCCGGCCGTCGGCGGGCAGGCCGGCGGCCGCTGCCAGGGTGATGCCGGCCAGCAGCGCGACCATGAGGAAGGCGACCACGCGATCGGCCAGGCCGAAGCGCTTGCTGAACACCACGTACACGCAGACCACCAGGGCCAGCGCGCCCAGGCCCCACGTGGAGGTCATGAAGTACCAGAGGTGGCCGACGCACCGCATGACGGTGCGGCGCATCAGCTGGGTGTTCGCCAGGGTGTCGAAGACGGCGTTGCCGACCTCGCTCGGGCGGGCGCCGTCGATCCGTGCCATCAGCCAGGCGGTCATCAGCTTCTTGACGACGAACATCACCCCCAGCGAGGCCAGCGCCAGCGCACTGGCGACGCGCGGTGCCCAGTTGAAGGCCAGCGCCGCCAGCAGCACCACGGCGGTCAGTGCGATGATCACGCCGCCGCGGTCGTGGGTGAGCAGGCAGTACCCGGCGGCGAGGCCGGCCAGCAGGCCGAACCAGACCCTGCGACGCCCGCTGCCCTCGGAGAACAGGCCGTGCACACCGATCAGCCACAGCAGCACCAGGACCGGCAGCGGGGTGTCGGCCATCGCGTACTGCGTGTAGAAGAGCACCGTCGGCAGCGTCGCGGCGGCAACGCCGACCGCGTACGAGACCGGCCGGGAGACGTTCAGACGGCGCAGGGCCCAGTACGCGAGGGGGAGCATCAGGCAGCTGACGAGGGCGTTGATGCCCATGATCAGGTGGTACGCGTGGACCGGTTCCTGGGTGAGGCGCAAGGCCGGCGATATGAGCAGCGAGTACCCGCTCGGGATGATCTGGTCGCCGGGTATCTCGGTGGTCGGTCTGCCGGCCAGGAACCTGGCCATCACCAGGTACATCTGCTCGTCCGGGGAGACCGTCGGGTGGTCCTGATCGGTGACCAGGGAGAGCCGGAAGAGCACGCTCAGCGCGTATCCGACGGCGAGCGCCGACGGCACCACCCAGCGGGCGTGCCACCATCCCGCGCGGGAACGGCCCTCCGCCAAGGGATCCCCGGCGTCCCGGGCGCCTTCGGTCCCGGCGGGCGAGGGGGTCAGTTGCGTCATAGTCAGGTTTCCGTGAGATGTGTGCTTTGGGCAGCGCCGGATGGCTCGCCTTGCTGCTGTGGAGGAGACCGCGGAACCGGGAATCTCTCCCCGATGCAGGCTCCTCCAGGACACACGGTAGGCCCTGGCCTGCGTCGGCGTAGCACTGGATCGTGATCACACGGAGGGTCACGACGATCTCCCCGTCGTGCGGGCCGGTGCTGGCAGCGGCGCCGAGGCCTGCCCGCCCCACCGGCAGCCGCCCCTCCCGCTCGCGGCACGTCCGGGGCTTCGGCTAATGGAACCCGAGGAAGCAGCGGATCCTGACCGCGGCGTCTGCGAGCGGTGCGTCGCGTGAGCCCTCGCGGCCGACCGGCAGAGCAGCTCACCGGGCTTCTTGTTTCGAGAGAGAGACCCTGGGCAGACGACCTGGCATCACGACGGCTATCGGGAGGGCTTATGTCCGGACTACTCGCAAAGATCAAGCAGTTCAGCCGCACCCCGCAGGGGCAGCGGACGATCGCTTCGGTGCGGCGTGCGGCTTCCGACCCGCGGAAGCGGGAGCAGGCCCGCGGGCTGCTCGGGCGCCTTCGGAGCAAGCGCTGACCTCGGCCCGGGGCGCCTCGGGCGGTCGGGCCCGGGCGGGCCGGGCCGGGATGCCAGGGGTCACGGCGCGGCCGGCCCCCTCCCCGTAAGCGGCGGCCCCGCCCCCGAAGGGCGGGGCCGCCGACGGGATCGTGCGTCAGGCGGTACAGCGGATCATGATCAGCGGGCGGTTCGCTGAGTAGTCCGCCCAGAACTCCTCGCCGTACTTCTCCACGCCGGCGTCGGAGACATCCAGCGGAACCCACTCGATGCCGGTGAACCCGGCCGCCGTCAGCGTCTTCTCGTACGTCTCCGCCGACGGCGTGGTCGCCTCGAAGGAGACGGGCGGGTCCAGGAGGGCCGTGATGCGGGTCCCCAGGCCGATCTCGTTGTCCTTGCCCGTCGCCTCGCAGAGGAACCCGTACTTCTCCAGCGACGGACCGCTGAAGTCGTAGGCCGGGTTCTGCACGAACAGGAAGAACGAACCGCCGGCGACGAGGCTGCGCCGGATGTTGTGCATCATCCGCTCGATCTCGGCGACGTGGCTCGCGTAGTTGAATGCCTGGACGGCCACGGCGACGTCAAAGGGCTCGTCGAAGGTCCGCAGAGCGGCCGTGTCCCCGACTTCGTAGGCGATGCCGAGGGGCTCGGACTCCTCACGGGCGTTGGCCGCGTCCACCATCGCGCCGGAGATGTCGAACCCGAGCACACGCGACGCGCCGCGGCGCTTGAGTTCACGGCTGTAGAAGCCGGTACCGCATGCGATGTCGAGCACGGACTTGCCCGTGACGTCGCCGACCAGGGCCAGGAACCCCGGTACCTCGGTGTACTGAATGATGGGCAGGGTCTTGAAGCCTTCGAATGCTTCGCCGATTCCGTCGTACAACTGACCACTCATCGTGGTGGATCCCCTCGATTTGTGGCGTCGGCTCTCAGAACGAGCCGCGGCCCTCGGCGGGAAGTCTCCCCCCTCATCCCTGGGACTTCGTACTGGTGGAAGGCACAGAGATACGGGGGGAATTCCTGAGGTGCGTCCAAGTGGGGCCCGGGAGTGGACCCCGCGCCAGGATCAAGCGGCCCTGAGGGCTTCGGCTCCCAGGGCTCGTATCTCGGCCAGCAGTTGGGCGTTGGCGATGCCCTTGACGAGGTATCCCGCGACGCCGACCGCGGCCATCTCGGTGCGCGGGCCCTGGTCGCCGTAAGCGGAGAACGCCAGGACGCGGGCCCCGGGGACGGCGCGGAGGATCTGTTCGGCGGCGTACGGGCCGCCGCCGGGGAAGCGCACGTCGAGCACCACGACGTGCGGCCTCCGGACGGTGGCGAGCCGGATGGCCTCGTCGGCGTCGGCCGCGCTGCCGGCCAGGACGAGGTCGGGCTGGGCCTCGATCACGTCTGCCAGCGCCGTGCGCAGCATGGTGTTGTCGTCGCAGATCAGCACCCGCACGGGGGCGCTGGGCGTGGCCGGCGGGACGGACGGGGTGTGCGGGGTCACAGCGGCCCCTGGGAGGCGGTCAGGGAGTCGAAGCTCTTGACGGGTCCGGGTCCGGGTCCGGATCCGTACGGACCGGGCAGCGGTTCGTCCAGTTCGCCGGTGGGCAGGTCGGGCACCCAGAACTCGACGGTCGTGCCGGTACCGGGCTCGCTGCGCAGGGTCCACCAGCCGCCGGCGGTCTCGGCCCGCTCCCGCATCTCCATCAGCCCGAAGTGCTCGCGCAGCCGCCGGGGGGCCGCCGCTTTGCCGATGCCGTCGTCTGCCACGCGCACCCGCAGCCCCTGGTTCTCCGTCGTGACGCTGACCCGTACGGTGCGCGCTCGGGCATGTTTGCGCACGTTGAGCAGCGCCTCCTGCACGATACGGAAGATGGTGATCGCGGTCTCGGGGCCCGGTTCCTTCTCCACGTCGTGTTCCAGGGCGGGCTCAAGGCCCCAGTTCCCGGCCACCACGTCGTTGAGGTGCTGGGAGAGCGACTCGATCAGGCCGTGCCGGTCGATGCCCGGCGGCTGGAGCCGGAAGGTGAGACTGCGCAGACGGCCCACCGCCTCGCGCACCGACGCGTCGAGCTGCGAGAGTTCACGCGCGTACGGCTCGCCCGCCTGGTCGGCGAGGAGCTGGAGCCGCATGCCCACGGCGACCATGGCCTGGATGGAGTCGTCGTGCACGTCCCAGGCGATGCGGCGGCGTTCCAGCTCCTGTGCCTGGACCAGGTGCGTGAACAGGCGACGGCGTTCGGTGAGCGCCTGCTCGGCGGCTCGGCGCTCGGTCATGTCCCGTGTGACCTTGCCGAAGCCGCGCAGTTCGCCGGTCGCGTCGAAGAGCGCGGTGATCACGACGTTGGCCCAGAAGCGGGAGCCGTCCTTGCGGATGCGCCAGCCCTCGTCCTCCAGCCGGCCGTCGGTGATGGCCGTCTCGAGCTCCAGGTGGGGCTTGCGGGCGGCGATGTCCTCGGGCGGGTAGAAGACCGAGAAGTGCTTGCCGATGATGTCGCCGGCGCGGTAGCCCTTGATCCGTTCCGCGCCCGCGTTCCAGCTGGACACGTGGCCTTCGGGGTCGAGCATGAAGATGCCGTAGTCGAGGACGCTCGTGACCAGCAGGGTGAAGGCCGTCTCGGTCGGCGCGAGGACGCCGCCCTGTCCGGCGCGGTCGCCCTGTCCTGCGCGGTCGTTGTTGTCGGTCATCGGAGCAGGCCTTCACGGCGGGCCACGGCGACCGCCTCCAGTTGGGAGCGGGCGCCGAGCTTCTCCAGGACCCGCTGGACGTGGTTCCTGGCGGTGTTGAGGGCGACGCCGAGCCGCCGGCTGATGTCAGCGGTGCCCAGGCCGTCGCCGAGCAGGCAGAGGGTCTCGCGTTCGCGCGGGGTGAGCGTGGCGCCCAGGCCTGCGGTTCTGCCGGCCAGCCGGTCGAGCGCCCCGCTGAGCAGGCCCTTGCTGAAGGCCACTTCGCCCGCCGCCACGCGGCGTACGCCGTCCTGGAGTTCGGCGAGGTTTCCGGCCTTGAGGATGAGCCCCGAGCCACCGGCCTCGGCGACGCGGGCGGCGAGCGCCGGTGTCCCTTCGCCGGTCAGCACCAGGACCCGGGTGCCGGGTGCGGCGGCCTTGAGCGCGGCGATGGCGGCGATGCCGTCGCCGTCGGGCAGTCGCCGGTCCAGTACCACCACGGCGGGGCGCAGCCGGATGGCGTCGGCCAGCGCGTCCCGCAGGGACAGGCTGCGGCCGACCACTTCCAGGTCGTCGGTGCGGTCCAGGGCGAGCCGGATCGCCTCGGCCACCATGTCGTGGTCCTCGACGAGGAGGATGGTGATGCGCTCTACCGCTGCGCCCCGCACGGTGTCCGGCGTGGTCTGCGGTGTCGAAGGCATCACACGGTCCTCGGGGGTAGGCGGGGCACGCCGTCGGCGAACAGGTCGTCGACGCCGGTGAGAGCGAACAGTCGGGCCACCTGCGTGCGGGCGCCCTCCACCTGCAGCTCCGTGCCGATCCTATCCGCTGTGGCTCTGGCCTCCATCAGCACGTGGAGCCCCGCACAGTCGCAGAACCGCAGGCCGCGCAGATCGAGCACGACACGTTCGGGCCGCCGCGCGAAGCACTCGGCGACGGCGGCACGCAACTGAGCGGTGGCGTCCAGGTCCAACGCGCCGACGAGCCGCAGAGCGACCACGTCGTCGCCGAGTGCGGTGCTGATGTGGAACACCGGGCGGCCGGTCACGTTACGTCTGCTTTCATACGGCAGCCCCCAGCCTGGGTAATGGGCACCAGTCAAGAGTAGTGAATCTGCACTAGAAAGGAACCCGTTCTCCTCACGGGCCACCTCGGTGTGGCCGGATCAGCGCAACCGCGTGTGACAGCGTGTGACATCAGATGCCCGAGAAGGCACAGCGGGGGCCGCGACCCGTGAACGTTTCGAGCGGGCTGGGTACCCTGCTGTGCGGGGAAACGCCGAGGGCCGGCGTCCCTACAGCGCTACGTGCTCCCAAGGCAGCGGCGGGGCACCCGAGCGGCAGGCACGCAGGGAAGGGGCATGGGGTTGGAGCTCCCGTCCGCCGTTCCACAGGACCCCCGTCAGGCGGAGGTGCGCGTGGACTTCGACGGCGCACCCGGCTGCATCGCCGAAGCGCGGGAAACCGCCGCCGTGTTCCTTCGCCACCACGCCGCGCAGCCCGCCCGCCGTACCTTTCACGACGACGTCCTGCTGGTCGTCTCCGAGCTGGTGACCAACGCCGTCCGCCACGCGCCCGGGCCCTTCGTCCTGGAGATCGGCCTGGTTTCCGGCGGGATCGAGATCGCCGTGCGGGACACCAGCCCGCACCCCCCGCACTCCCGGCCTCCCGACCGGACCGGCGGACGCGGGTGGGGCATCATCCAGACCCTCGCCCGCCGGGTGCGGGTCGTCCCCCGCCAAGGCGGCAAGACCGTCCACGCGGAGCTGGCCTGGTAGCTCCCGGCCGGCCGAGGACCGTCCCGTCAGCCGGTGGCCCGTAGCGCCGCCATGTGGGCCCGCACCTGATCGGCGCTCAGGTAGGTGTCGGTGTACTCGAACTCGCGCAGCGTCGGCGGCTTTGCGGCGGTGAGCCCGCTGCGGACGAAATCGTCCCCGGCCACCGCGTTCAGCAGCCAGTTGGTCAGCACGCGCGTCTTGGCGACGTTGGTGCGCAGCGCCGACCAGTGGTACCCGCGGGCCACCGCCTGGGCCGGGAGCCCGCGCAGCGGGATGCCCAGCGGCTTGGACACGGCGTCGGTGCCCCCGAGGTCGACGACGAGCCCCAGGTCCTTGTGCACGTACGGCCGCAGGGGCTGGTGGCGAAGCGTCGCGATCAGGTTGTCCGCGACGGCGCGCCCCTGGCGCAGGGCGTGCTGCGCCGTGGGAGGGCAGATCGCGCCCTCTTCGCGTGCGGCGAGGTCGGGGACGGCCGCCGCGTCTCCGAGCGCGAACACCCCGGCCGCGGCGGGCACCGACATCTCCGGCGTCACGAGGAGCCTGCCTCGGACGGTTTCCGCCCCCAGCGTGCCGATCAGCGGGCTCGCGGCGACTCCGGCCGTCCAGATCAGGGTCCTGCTGGGCAGCACCCGGCCGTCGGTCAGCGTCACCTCCGTGGAGCTCACCTTGGCGACGCTGACGCCGAGGGACACCTGGATGCCGCGGCGGCGGAGCACGTCCAGGGCCACCCGGCCCAGGCTGTCGCCGAGTTCGGGCATCAGCTTCGGGGCGAGGTCGAGGAGGTGCCAGGTGATCTGGCCGGGGTCCAGCCGGGGGTAGCGCTTCGCGGCGTGGTGGGTGAGCCGCTGGAGGCAGGCGGCCGTCTCCGTGCCGGCGTACCCGCCGCCGACCACGACGAAGCAGAGCCGGGCGGCGCGCTCCGCCTCGTCCTCACTCGCGTCGGCCAGGTCGAGCTGCGCGATGACGTGGTCGCGCAGGTACGTGGCCTCGGCGAGCGTCTTCATGCCCCGGGCGTGCTCGGTGAGTCCGGGGATGTCGAAGGTGCGGGTGATGCTGCCGGGGGCCAGCACCAGGTAGTCGTACGCGTGTTCCGTCAGCTCGCCGGTGATCTTCCGTACGACGCAGACCCTTGCCTCGGTGTCCACGCCGACGGCGCCGCCGGGGATGATCCGGGTGCGGTAGCGGCTGCTGCGACGCAGCGAGACGGCGATGGACTGCGGGGTCAGCACGCCGGAGGCGACTTGGGGCAGCAGCGGCAGATACAGCTGGTATGAGTTCGGGGTCACCAGGGTGATGTCCGCCTCTGCGGGCGACAGCCTGCGCTCCAGCCGCCGGATGCACTCGACCCCGGCGAATCCGGCTCCCACCACGAGAATCCTCGGTCGTACCACGGTGTCCGTCCTTCCCTCGCGCCTGCCAGGTCCACCCGCGCCTGCCCGCCCGGCGGCGCTCTGCACAGGGAAGCGGCCGATGGGCTGAAAGAAGGAACGATTCGGCGCCTTCGATCCGGTGTCGCCGCACGTTCAGGGGGTTTCGGCGGCGTCCGGGGCGGAAAGGCGCGAAGAGGCCGAAGAGGTCGAAGAGGTACCGATCGCGAGGAGAAGAATCGCCATGGGGACCATGATCCTGCTGATCACACCGATGCTGCTGGCCCTGCTGCTGGTGACCCGCCGCGAAAGCCACCGCCCCCGCCACCGGGGCGGCCGCACCTGACGACGACTCCGCCAGGACTCGTAAGCCTCATATGTGAACCGGCACTTACGGCGACGCCCGTGGCGCATGGGATCCGCGACCGGGGGCAGACGACGCGTCGGTGGCGTTCCGGCCTCCCGTGAAGTCGTCGTTGGTGAAGGAGCGAGATCGTGCTGATGGCTCACCCCGCGGTGCTGGCGCATCTGGTGGAGGAATACGAGATGGTGGCGCAAGCGCACGCCGCGGATCCGGCCCGGCGCGAACCGGCGCGGCAGCGCATGGAGGACCTGGTGTACACGCTGTGCGTATCGACCGGGACACGTGACATAGAGTCCGCGCTGACCGCGGCCCGGGAGCGGCTGCGCACCGCGTGGCTCGGTGAAGGGGAGGCGGCCGCGCGGGACCACCAGGTCCTGAGCGGCGCGTCGAAGTAGTCGCAGGCCGGTGGCGGGACGCGGGAGGCAGCGCCCCGCCACCGGCCGGCTCCCGCGGCTCCCTGACCCGGAGCCCGTCGAGCAGACGCCGGTCGCGCCGGACGCCGGACGCCGGACGCCGGACGCCGCCGAACCTCAGGGAAGGGATGCCCGATCGGCCGCCAGAAGCCCCAGGCCCAGGGACCTCCACCTCGTCCGACGCGCATGCGGCGGCAGTCGCCGCACGCCTGGCCGGCGCCCGTACCGCGGCAGCCCCACCCCGAATTCCATGTCCCGCTCCCCCACTGACCCGGCCCGCACGCCAGCCGTGCTCCTCCCGGTCCACCGCGCGGGACCGGGCCTTACTGACGCCGCGGACCCAGGACGCAGAACTCGTTGCCCTCGGGGTCGGCCAGGACGACCCACGGCTGTTCGCCCTGGCCGATGTCGACACGCCGTGCGCCGTGGGCCACCAGGCGCGCCACCTCGGCGTCCTGGTCGTCGGGCCTGAAGTCGAGGTGCAGCCGGCTCTTGGCCTTCTTGCTCTCCTCGACCCGGACGAAGTCCAGCCCCGGCATGCGGTCCGGCTCGGGGCGGATCTCGAACTCGTCGTCCGAGGAGTGGACCAGGACCCAGCCGAGCGCCTCGGCCCACCACTGTCCCAAGGCCGCCGGGTCTACCGAGTGGACGACTACCTGTTCCCATTCCAAGGTCATCCGCCGAGCTTAGCCCTGCCGGGGCTCCGCACAACCGGCGCTCCGGCCGCGCTTGTCGGATTGAATCCGAACGCGCTGCGCGGACTACGCGACGGCGGTCCCCTCCAGCTCGACCATCTGGCCGGGGATCGCCAGTCGCGTCACCCCGAGCATCGTGGAGGCCGGCGCCACCCCGGCGGCACCCAATCGCCCCGCCAGCACGCCGTAGTGCTGGAAGAGCTGATCGACGTCGGTCGTGTAGACGTTCAGCCGGACGAGGTTCGCGAGGGACATGCCGGCCTTGCCGAGGACGGCCTCCAGGTTGTCGACGCTCAGCGCCAACTGCGCCGCCATGTCGCCCTCGTGCCGGGGCTCGCCCTCGTCGCTCATCGCTGTCTGCCCGGAGATGTGCAGGGTCCGGGTGTGCCCGGAGACGAGCTCGCCCTGGTTGAATCCCAGCTCCTGCGACCAGGTCACCGGGTTGACCGCCGTTCGTTCCACTGCCACAACGACTCCATTCGATTGATCGGAATACGGGCGTCCGCCAGCTCGGTGGCACCGGCTTCGACCTCGCTCCACGAGCCTCGCAACCCATCACGACACCCTCTGTCATGTATTCCGATAGGGTTCTCGTATGCGCGCCGACCGGTTGGTCTCACTGGTCCTGCTGTTGCGCCGGCACGGTCGACTGACAGCGCAGGCGCTCGCCCGCGAGCTGGAAGTCTCCACCCGCACCGTGCTGCGCGACATCGAGGCGCTGTCCGCCGCCGGTGTCCCGGTCTACTCCGAACGCGGCAGGCACGGCGGTTTCGCGCTGCTGCCCGGATTCCGGACCGAGCTCACCGGACTGAACCACGACGAGGCCCTCGCCTTGCTGACCGCCGGAGCGGGGCGCGGCGAGCGGGTACTCGGCCTCGGCTCCGCGCTCGCTTCGGCCATGCGCAAGGTGGTCGACGCGCTGCCCGAGAGCCACCGGGCTTCCGCGGGCGACGCGGCCCAGCGCTTCCTCGTCGACCCGGAGACCGATCTGCTGTCGCGTCGGCTGGTCACCGAGGAGGTACCCGGCTCCACGATGATCGAGGTCAGGCGCGCGGTGCTCGCCGGACACAAGCTGCGCATCCACTACGCGGCCACGGGCCGGGCACCGCGGTGGCGCACGGTGGACCCGATCGGGCTGGTCACCGTCCGCGACCGGGGCTACCTGCTGGCCACGCGTTCCGGCGCGGACCGCACCTACCGGTTGTCGCGGATCCTGGCCGCCGAGGAGCTCCCCGAAACGGCACAGCGGCCGCACCGGGTCGACCTGGACCGGATCTGGCGCGAGCGCTCCGCGCGGTTCCTGTCCGACGGCCACATCACCGTGCTGGTACGGGTGGACCCGGCCCGGCGGGAGGAGCTGCTGGACACCGCGTCGGCGGTCCGCGCGGAAGCACCCGACGCGGACGGCCGGCTGCGGCTGGAGGTGACCTTCCAGGATTCCCGGCACGCCGAATGGGCACTGTGGCAGCTCGGTACGGACGCGGAAGCCCTGGCCCCGCGGTCGTTGCGCACGTCCCTGCGCGACCGCGCCGCCGCGATGGCCGCCCGATACGAGGACTCGTCCCGCGCCCAGGAGTGATACTTGATCCGCACCCCGCCCCGCGACGGGACGCGGGTTCGGCCGATGACGAGGGAGCCGTCCATGACCACGGCGAAAGACCTGTTCACGATTGCCATGGCGCCCCAGCCGGAGCGCTCCGTGGGGCAGGGCGACCTGTCCCTGTCCCTCGCCGGTGCCGAACTGATCGACCTGCTGCATGCGCGGGCCGTCGACCTGGACGGCGATCTCATCGTGCCGGGCCCGCAGCCGGCCCCGGACGACCGGCTGCTCGGCGACGCGGCTTCGGCGCTCGTCCGGCAGACGCCGTACGAACACGTCGAGGACTGGCTGTGGCGCAGGGGACGTGACCTGGCAGCGGGCTACCAGGCCGCGTTCGAGGAGGACGGCCTGCTGACGCGCACCCGGCGCGGGCTCCTGAACCTCGGGGACGAGCGCATGGAGCTCGTCGACACGCCCGCGCGGCGTCTCGCGCAAAGCCGCTGGGAGGAGGGCGAGCCCGTCCTCGGGGCCCTCGCCGCGGCCATCGGCATGCCCCGCTCCGAAGCTGCCGAGGACGATGCCGCCCCGGACGGCGAAGCGGTGACGACCGTGCTGGCCGCCGTCAACGACGCCGTGATGGAACTGGAAGCGGTACGCCAGCGGCGCGCCATCGAGAACGCGGCCTTCGCCAACGTGTGGCGCGTCCCCTAGGCCCACACCGCCCGGCCGGACCCGGGCCGGGACCGGACCGGGAGGGGTTGGGCCGCACCGAGGCCCGCCGCCGCACCGACGGGCCGTGGACCGCCGGTCCGGCGAACGCGGGCTCTGATGCCGGCCCGGCCGAGGACCACGTGCAACTGGCGCCGGGAGACGGCGTACCAGGTACTCCATGTCGACGGTGGTGGTCTGGAATCCGCGTACCCGGACCAGCCGTAGACGCGGGACGTGAGCTCGTGGAAGACGCACAGGTCGTCCGTGCCCAGGACGTACCGCTGCCCCGCGCTCTCGGCGCGGGGGACGCCGCCGTTCTGGAGCGAGACCGAGACCACCGGATGTTCGCGGTGCCACCGCACGTGCCGACCGGCAGCCGCCCGAGTCACGTCACCGATCTGCTGGCGCGACAGCGGAAGGGCCCGGATCCTGTGGGGATCCGGGCCCTTCCGAGCAGTAGCGGGGACAGGATTTGAACCTGCGACCTCTGGGTTATGAGCCCAGCGAGCTACCGAGCTGCTCCACCCCGCGTCGACAACCCCCACCCTACGGCACCCCCGGCCCGGACTTCGCCACTTTTCCCCCGGCGCCCCCGCTTCACCGTGCGTCCGGCACCACCCAGGTGATGTGCGGGGACAGCGCCGCCAGGAAATCGGGGGCGTCGAACATCTCTCCCGCCGAGGCGACCCCGACCGCACGGGTGCGTCCGGTGAGGACGCGCTCGAGCGCTTCCGCGACGAGGGGTGCGGTGACGGCGTAGATGTCCTGGCCGTGTGCGACGGCTCGCCGTTCGGTGTCGCCGAAGCGCACCACCGCGTCGATGAGGAAGGTCTGGTCGGACCGGCCGCTCTCGTCGGCCGGGGCCGGCGCGGACGTGTCGGGGGCGACGACGTCGCGGGCCGCCTGGGCCGTCATGTAGGTCGTCACGTCGGGGATGGACAGGTGGCTGGGTACGGTCACGACGTCGGCCATCGTGAACTCCCCGATGACCGGACGCGGACCCATCGGCTCCGGGAAGGCCCAGTCCAGGGTGGGCGGGGCGTCGGTGCGGTGCTCCCACCGGCCGCCGACGTAGCGCAGGCGGTGGTCCCCGCGCCGCTCGCGGGAGACCGCTCCCGACAGGCGCGTCCCGGTGGTGGGGTGCCAACTGCTCAGTCCGTACGCGATGTGCGCCGAGTCGGCCTTCGTCCAGTCGCCCATCGCCGCCGTCACCAGCAGGTCGCCCAGACCGCCGAAGAAGGCCATCGCGGGGACGACGACCGCCCCGGCCCCGCGGGCCCGGTCGGCGAAGTGCGCGAAGGTGTCGAGGTTGGCCTCGATCTCGGCCGCCACGTCCAGATACGGGATCCGGGCCCGCAGGGCCGCCTCGATCACCGGGGCGGTCGTCGAGGCGAACGGCCCGGCGCAGTTGATCACGGCCGCGGTGCCGGCCAGGGCGCGGTCGAGCGAGGCCCGGTCGTCGACCGACGCGACCCGAACCTCCAGCCCGGTCTCGTCCGCCAGCGCGTTCAGCTTGTCGGCGTCGCGGCCGGAGAGGACCGGGGCGTACCCGCGCTTCACCAGCTCCGCCACCACGAACCGCCCGGTGTGCCCGTACGCACCGAACACCGCCACCGTCTGAACCGATCCCATGAGGTCGCTCCCCCGCACTCGCTGATCCGCAGCCGGTTCGCCGCCGGCCGTCATGGACATCCTGACGAGGAACGGCCACCCCGCACGAGTGTCTGGAACGACATGACCCATACACTTTCGGACATGCATACCGTCGCGTTGGCCGTCACCGACGGCATGCTGCAGTTCGAGCTGTCCATGGCCATCGAGGTCTTCGGCTCCGACCTGACCCACATCGTGGACCCCTGGTACGAGTTCTCGCTCTGCGGAACGAGCGCCGTGCGGGTCGACCGCTTCCGCCTGGAGCCCGACCACGGGCTCGACCACCTCGCGCACGCCGACACCGTGATCGTCCCGGGCTGGGCCGACACCGACGTGGACCCGCCGACGGACCTCGTCGACGCGGTGCGCGCGGCCCACACGGCGGGAGCCCGCGTGGTCTCCCTGTGTACGGGGGCCTTCGTCCTGGCCGCCGCCGGCCTGCTGGACGGCAAGCGCGCCACGACCCACTGGGCGCACACCGGGGAACTGGCCAGGCGCCACCCGAACGTCACGGTGGATCCGGACGTCCTCTACGTCGACAACGGCGACGTGCTCACCTCCGCCGGCAAGGCCGCGGCCATGGACCTGTGCTTGCACCTCGTACGCCTCGACCACGGCGCGGCGAACGCCAACAGGATCGCCCGCCGGCTGGTCGTACCACCCCACCGCGACGGCGGGCAGGCCCAGTTCATCGCCACTCCCGTCCCCGCCCCGGGCAACCACCCGCTGACGGATCTCTTCCCGTGGGTCCTCCAGCGGCTGGACCAACCGCTCACCGTGGAGGACCTGGCCCGCCAGGCGCGGATGAGTTCGCGCCATCTGGGCCGCCACTTCAGGTCGGTGACCGGCACCACGCCGCTGCAGTGGCTGCACGCCCAGCGCATCCGCCACGCCCAGGAACTCCTGGAGACCACCGACGAGACCGTCGACACCATCGCCTCGGCCACCGGCATGGGCACGTCCACCACTCTGCGCCGGCACTTCCACCGGACCGTGGGCGTCCCGCCGGACACCTACCGCCGCACCTTCCGCTCCCACACCCGCCCTCGGTTCGAGGCGTAGGGAACAGGGCGGCCAGCTGGCTGGGGCGTACCGTTCGCCGATCAGCGCAGGGCTTGACCGACGGTGGCGACCGGCGTTCCGCGGCCGACGAGGATCGGGCCGGCAGGGAGCCGCCCCCGACATCGTGGCCGGCCCCGGCGCCCTTTGTGCGCTACTGGCGGGCGGATCGTCTGGGGGCCTACGAACGCCGGCGATCACGCTCACTCATGGTCGCTCGGCGTCAGAGCCCCCGCCCACGGGTCCGCCGATTCGTGGTGGGCCTCCCGCCGCGCCGTGCCCCACTCCCACATGCTCCGCACCACCGGCTCCAGCGCCCGGCCCTGCGCGGTCAGGACGTAGCGGACCCGCGGAGGCCAGCCGGGCGTGCGATGGCGCTCGATGACGCCCGCACCGGTCAACTGGGTCAGCCGGTCGGAGAGGACCTTGTCCGAGAGGGCCGGCAGGGCGGCGGACAGCTCGGAGTACGTGGCCTGCCGGCGGCGCAGCAACTCCCGCAGCACCAGCGGGGTCCAGCGGCCCCCCAGGACGGCCAGGGTGATGTCGACGGGACAGTGCGGATCCTGGACGGGCGGAACGAGGGCGCTTTCGGGGCAGTCCGCCAGCGGGCCGCCGTTGTCACCGGGGTGTGCGTGGCCAACCGTTTGGTGAGTCACGAAAGCTGCTCCTAACGTCCGTTGCGAACGACCACACGCCTGTTTCGCCTTCAGGGGGCTCGATGCGCATCCACCACCTCAACTGCGGTTCTCTCCGCAAGATTCCACCGCTCGGCGAGCAGCTCGCCGCGGGTACGGCTCACCGCGAACTGGCCGCGGTCTGCCACTGCCTCCTGATCGAGACGGACTCGGACGGGCTGATCCTGGTCGACACCGGCCTCGGTACCGCCGACCGGCAGCGCCCCGAAGAGACGCTGGGCGCGGACTGGGTGGCCTACGCCCAGCCCTCGCCGGACCCGGAGGAGAGCGCGCTGCGGCAGGTCGTGCGTCTCGGGTACACGGCGCGGGACGTACGGCACATCGTGCTCACCCACTTGCACCGCGACCACACCGGAGGGCTGCCGGACTTCCCTCACGCACGGGTTCACGTCCACCCGGAGGAGTACCGGGCGGTCACCGACACCGGGGCACCGCACCACCGCCACAGCCTCGACCGGTTCATGCCGGCCCACCGGGCGCACGGCCCGCTGCTGACCCCCGCGCGCGTGGACGAGCACACGGAGTGGTTCGGTTTCCCGGGCGTGGCGCGCCCGCAGGGTCTGAGCTGCGAGCTGCTGCTCGTACCGCTGCCGGGTCACTCGGCGGGGCACGCGGGCGTCGCCGTCCGCGACGGTGGCGGGAGGTGGCTGCTCCACGCGGGCGACGCGTACTTCCACCACGGCGAGGTGGAGCACACGCCGCCCCTGTCCCACCCCGTCCTCGATCCGATCCAGCAGGGCGCACAGACCGATGCCGCCGCCCGCGTCGCCGCCCGCGACCGACTGCGTGCACTGCGCAGCGAGCACGCGCGAGAGGTCATGGTCTTCAGTGCGCACGATCCCTGGGAGATGGAACGCGCCCTGGGGCACGGGTAGGCCTGCACCCGCCCCTTCGAGCAAGCCGCCGTGCCCGACAGGATCAGAGATCAGCGACCGGCTTCGAGGGGGCGTCCACAGACCAGCGGTGCGTCGGCGACCTCGGCCGGAGACGTCGAGGCGGACCTGCCGGGCGGCGACGGTATGTGAACCGGCCCGGACGGGGCAGGTTCCGCATACGGTCGGGCGGTGGGCCGTGGCCTGCTGTCACGGCTGTCGTGCCTCACCCCCGGTCGCAGACCGGTCTTGTCCGTTGATGTCGCCGCCGGAACAGGAGCACGCAGATGCGCCTCTACGCCCAGACCCGAGCACATCGTTTGCGACAGGTGCTCGCCGACCTCATCGCCGTGGTCCTGGTCGCGGCCGCGGTGAGGTTCGCGCTGGCCGTCCACGAGGGGATCATGCTGCTGGCCGAGCCGGGGCGGAAGGTGGAGGACGCGGGCGGCAGCCTTGCCTCCGGCCTCGGCGACGCGGGCGAAGCGGCCTCGAACGTGCCGCTCGTCGGGGGGATCCTGAAGAAGCCGCTGCTGTCCGCGGCCGAGGCGAGCAACGGGTTCTCCGAGGCCGGGCAGTCGATGCAGGACACGGTGAGCCGTGTGGCCGACCTGGCCGCGTTCGGCCTGATCGTCGCCTCGGTGCTGTTCGTGCTGGCGCTCTGGCTTCCCCCGCGCGTGCGCTGGATCCGGCGCAGTGCCCGGATCCGCGGCCTTGTCGACGCTCCCGGCGGTGCCGACCTGCTCGCCCTGCGTGCCCTGACCGGGCCGGTGGCCGACCTCGCCGCGGTCGCCGTCCCGCCGGGGGGTCTCGCCGATGCCTGGCGCCGCGGAGACGAGCAGGTCATCGGCGAGCTGTCCCGGGTGGCACTCAGGCAGGCCGGTTTGCGCCCCTGATGGCCCAGGACCTGTCCGACGGCCGGTCACCGGAGCCCCTCGCGGAAGCTCTATGGTCGTCTCCTGTGACCGAACTCCCCTCGCACCTCCGTACGACGGCGGACGCCTACGACGCCGTCGCCGTTCTCTACGCGGATCTCGTTCGCGACTCCCTCGACGACCTTCCGCTGGATCGCGCGGTCCTCGCGGCGTTCGCCGAGCTCGCGCGAGACGCCGCTGCCGGGCCCGTCGCCGAGTTGGGATGCGGCCCGGGATATCTGACCG
Source organism: Streptomyces subrutilus (assembly GCF_001746425.1). Classification (GTDB taxonomy): domain Bacteria; phylum Actinomycetota; class Actinomycetes; order Streptomycetales; family Streptomycetaceae; genus Streptomyces; species Streptomyces subrutilus_A. The sequence goes on from NZ_MEHK01000001.1 coordinate 659,238, forward strand.
CGCACCTGCGGAACCTGGAACTGGACGTTTTCGGAGTCGACGTCTCCCCCGTGATGATCGGCCTTGCCCGTGCGGCCTACCCCGACTTGCGCTTCGAAGTCGGTTCGATGGACGCCCTGGACCTGGCCGACGCCACCCTGGGCGGCATCGTGTCCTGGTACTCGGTGATCCATGCCGCCCCGCGGGAAATACCCTCGTACTTCGCCGAGTTCCGCCGGGTCCTGGCCCCCGAAGGCATCCTCCTGCTCGGCTTCTTCGAGTCCGGGGGCGGGCCCGTGGCGGCGTTCGACCACAAGGTGACGACGGCCTACCGATGGCCGATCGACGACCTCGCCGGGCTGGCCGGCGAGGCCGGGTTCGCCGAAGTCGGCCGGATGCTGCGCGAGCCCCGCGAAGGGGAGCGGTTTCGCCGGGGTCACCTGCTGATGCAGGCGCAGGACCGGTAGCACCCCCGGGCCACGGCTCCCCCGGCACCCCTCCCTCCGGAGGGGTGCCGGGCAACATGCGGGGGCGCGGGTGGGGCTACCGCGCGGCTACTTCGGCATCAGGACGGTGTCGATGATGTAGACGTTCGCGTTGGCGGTCTTGACGTTGCCGCAGACCACCGAGGCGCTGCCGTTGACCTTGTAGGCCTCGCCCGAGCCCTTGGTGGTGACCATGCCCTTCTGCAGGGTTGCGAAGGTGCCGTTGTCCAGCTGCCGCGGCGTCAGCTTCTGGCCGACGACGTGGTAGGTGAGGATCTTCGTCAGCATCGCCTTGTCGGCGAGGACCTTGTCGAGGTCGGCCTTCGGGATCTTCGCGAACGCCGCGTTGGTCGGGGCGAAGACGGTGATGTTCTCGGCGTTGTTGAGGGTGTCGACGAGACCTGCCTGCTTGACCGCGGTGACCAGGGTGGACAGGGCCGGGTTGTTGGAGGCGGCGGTGGCGACCGGGTCCTCGGCCATGCCGTCGAAGGAGCCCGCGCCTTCCTTCGGGACTCCGGAACAGGCCGGGCCGAAGGGCTCGTCGGCCGTCACCGAGTCGGCAGGCGGCGCCTCGCCGGTGTTGGCCGAGTCGCCGGCGGTCGCGGCGGGAGCGGCCGAGGTGTCGCTGGAGGAGTCGGAGCAGGCTGCCAGTGCGAAGGGCAGCAGGACGGCTGCGGCGACGGCGATCCCGGTACGGCGGACCTTCGTGTTGTTCATGGTTCTCCTTGAGGGGGTTCGGTTCGGTTCTCTGGGGTGTTTCTTCCGGACCCGCGCCGGACGGTGAGGCGCGGTCCGGTGGTCTAGGGGACGGTGACGAACACGCTGTGCCAGCCGCTCGATCCGTCGGGGACGGTGCGGGCGCGCTGCTCGGTCTGCGTCTGGCCGGTGCCGTCGGTGGCGCGGACGGCGATGGTGTGGCCGCCCGGAGCGGCCTGCCAGCGGTAGGACCACTGCCGCCAGGTGTCGACGGTGTCCTCGGCCGCCAACTCGGCGTCCTGCCAGGGGCCGTCGTCGATACGGACCTCGACGCGGGTGATGCCGCGGCGCTGGGCCCAGGCGACGCCGGCGACCATCACGGTGCCGGCGGCGGGACGGGCGAAGGGCTTGGGGGTGTCGATGCGGGACTGGGTCTTGACCGGCGCCCGCCGGGCCCACTTGCGTTGGACCCAGTACGGGTCGTAGGCGTCAAAGGTGGTCAGCTCGATGTCCTCGATCCACTTGCAGGCGGAGACGTAGCCGTAGAGGCCGGGGACGACCATGCGGACGGGGAAGCCGTGGTCGAAGGGGAGCGGTTCGCCGTTCATGCCGAGCGCGAGGAGCGCGTCCCGGCCGTCCATGACGTCCTCGACCGGGGAGCCGAGGGTCATGCCGTCCACGGAGCGGGCCACCAGCTGATCGGCCTTGCCGCCCTGCGACGGCGGCCTGACCCCGCATTCGGCCAGCAGGCCGGCCAGGGGGACACCGAGCCAGCGGGCGTTGCCGACGTAGGGGCCGCCGACCTCGTTGGAGACGCAGGTGAGCGTGATGTCGCGCTCGATCAGCGGGCGGGCCAGCAGCTCTTCGAGGCGGTAGGTGCGGGGCCGGGAGACGCCTTCGCCATGGATCCGCAGGCGCCAGGCGCCGGCATCGACCTTGGGGGTGACGAGGGCGGTGTCGACGCGGTAGAAGTTCCGGTTCGGTGTGGTGAACCCGCTGATCCCCGGCACCTTCAGCTCCGCTCCGGAGGGAACGGCCGCAGCCGGTGAGGCAGGCGCGGGCAGGGTGAGGCCGCTACGGGAGGCAACGGCGCCCTGGCCGCGCTGCCCGGCCAGCACGCGTCCCAGCAGGCCGGCCCCGGTGGCGGCCGCGGCGGTCACGGCCGAGGCGGTGAGGAACCCCCGCCGGCTCCACCCGCTCCCGGTGCCCGCATCACCCGACGGGGGGCCGGCGGGGGCGGCTCCACCCGCTCCACCCGCTCCACCCGCCAGGACGTACAGCACGGCGGCACCGGCCGCGGCGCCGGCGAGGGCGGGCAGCGCGTCACCACCACCCGCGGAGTCGGGCCTGCTCAGGGCCGCGGCAGCGCCGACGATCCCGAACACCAGGACCCCGGCCGCGGCCACGCGCCGGTGCCGCACCGCCAGAACGCCCAGGAAGAACGCGAACAGGGCCAGCAGCAGGAGGATGCCGAGCTGGAGGACGAGCTTGTCCTTCTCTCCGAACGCGCGGATCGCGAAGTCCTTCACCGCGGCCGGAGTCCTGTCGATGACCGCGCCGCCCACGACGGTGACCGGTCCGGCGGCCGGCCGCACCAGGCCGGCGACCAGTTCGGCGGCGGCCAGCGCGGTGAACCCGGCCAGAAGCCCGGCCAGTCCGCAACTGGCGGTGCGGTCGATGGTGGTGCGGAAGCTGCTCACACCCGGGGTTCGGTGGCACCCGCCCGGCGGATTGGTCTGCCACCCGGAGGAGTCGACTGTTCGTCACTCCCTCGCCCCGCGGCAAGCAGGTCCTCGGGGTGCTCACCTTGCCCTTTGCGGGGCGACCGGCGCACCGGTGCGGTTGTCTCGATCAGGGTGACCGGGGCTCTCCCGTTGACCAAATGCCCACCCATCCGCACGCACGTCCGCTACGAAGAACCCGCAGACACCCCCAGCGGCTGTGGACCGGCACCACCCCACGGTGGCCGTCCGGCCACGCTCGACCGACAAGGACCACTATGCGATGGACACCCCGCTCCCGGACGGCCGACGCCGCCCGCCCCTTCGCCTGGCCGCCCCAGCCGGAGCCCGGCCGGTGAACCAACCGCTCCCCTTCGGCGCCACCGGTCATTCCAGCCACACCGGTCTCGCCGAGGTCATGCAGAAGGTCGCGCACGGCGACAAGCAGGCCTTCTCCGTCCTCTACGACGCCCTCGCACCCATGATCTTCGGAATTGTGGTCAAGGTCGTGCGCGACCGGGCCCAGTCCGAAGAGGTCGCCCAGGAGGTCATGATCGACCTGTGGCGGCAGGCCGCCCGCTACCGGCCCGACGCGGGCAGCGTGAGCACCTGGGCGGCGACCATCGCCCACCGCCGCGCCGTGGACCGCGTCCGCTCCGCCCAGGCAGCCGCCGACCGCGACCAGGCCCAGGCCGCCCGCGAGCACCAGACGGCGTTCGACCAGGTCGCCGAGCAGGTCGAGACCCGGCTGGAGAGCGAGCAGGTACGGCGCTGTCTGCGCGGCCTGACCGAACTCCAGCGTCAGGCCGTGACCCTGGCCTACTACCAGGGGCTGACCTACCGTGAAGTCGCCCAGACGCTTCGCACGCCGCTTCCGACCATCAAGACACGCATGCGCGACGGGCTGATCCGGCTTCGCGACTGCATGGGGGTGACCACATGAAACACCACGCATCCGACATCCATGTCCTCGCTGCCGCATACGCGCTGAACTCCCTCGATCCCGCCGAGCGCGAGGAGTTCGCGGTACACCTGGCCGAGTGCGAGGCCTGCCGGCACGACGTGGCGGACTTCCAGGCCACCGCCGCGCGTCTGGCAGCCGCCACCGCCCAGGCGCCGCCCGCCTCGATGAAGCAGCGGACGATGGCGGATGTCGACCACGTCCGCCGGCTCCCGCCCCGCGTGCCCGCGGCCACCCCGGCCGCCTTCCGCGGGATGCTGCGGCGCGGGGCCCTGCCCGTGGCCCTGGCCGCGAGCCTGGCCGCCGCCGCGTCGTTCGCCGGCCTCGCCGCCCGGCAGCACCAGGAGAACCGGCAGCTCGAGCAGCGGGCCCGGCAGAGCGAGCAGCGCATGGACGCCGTCAGCACCGTCCTGGCCGCCCCGGACGCCCGTACCGCCCACGGCCGGACCAGCAACGGAGCCTTCGCCGCCGTCGTCGCCTCCGACCGGCGGAACAAGGCCGTCTTCACCGCCACCGGCCTGCCCGCCCCGACCGCGGGCAAGACGTACCAGCTGTGGCTGGACCACGACGGGACCATGCGTCCGGCCGGGTTCATCCACCAGGACGGCACCGTCCTGATCGACGGGAACAGCGCCGACGCCGGCGCCGTCGGTCTCACCCTCGAACCGGCCGGAGGATCCCCCCAGCCCACCACGGCCCCCCTGCTGCTCATGGCCCTGCCAACGTGATCACCCACTCGGCTGAAATCAACACCGGGCCCGCCCCGGTCGGGTGAAGGTGCACAGCGGGTCGCGGGCACTGCGTACGATGCCGCCGAGCGACCCAGACCAAGTCCGGGACCGGGACCGGGACAAAGTCCGGGACCGGGACCGGGACCGAGTCGGGGTCCGCGTCCGAAACCACCGAGACCGAAGGGCGGAGCCGTGGCAGAGCGGTACGACTGCTCGAAGACATCCGAACGTATGGCCGGCCTGCGCGCCGCCGCATCAGCCGTGCGATCCGGCGGGCTCGTGGTGCTGCCCACCGATACCGTCTACGGCATCGGCGCCGACGCGTTCGACCCGCGGGCGGTCGCGGCTCTGCTCGACGCCAAAGGGCGGGGCCGCCACATGCCTTCGCCCGTCCTCGTCGGCTCCCCCGACGCCCTGGACGACCTCGTCACCGGCCTCCCCGACATCGCCCGGAAGCTCGTCGAAGCCTTCTGGCCCGGCGCGCTCACCCTCGTGGCCCGGCACCAGCCGACGCTGAAGTGGGACCTCGGAGACACCCACGGCACGGTCGCCGTCCGCATGCCGCACCACCCCCTCACCCTCGAACTCCTCCACGACACCGGCCCGATGGCCGTGTCCAGCGCCAACCTCACCGGCCGGCCGGCCCCGGAGGACTGCGACGCCGCCCAGCGGATGCTCGGCGACAGCGTCGCGGTCTACCTCGACGGCGGACCGAGCGCGGCCCTCGTGCCCTCGTCGATCGTGGACGTCACGGGCCCCACCCCCACCCTGGTCCGGGCCGGCGCGCTGACCGCCGAACAACTCCGTACGGTCGTTCCGGACCTGGCCGAGCGCAGCTGAGCGCCGCCTCGGTCCGGTCCGCGACCCCTGGTGGGGCAGTGGCAGCCCCACGGCCGTGATGCCCCAGTGCATCCGGATCGGTCGGTCGGCCAGAAGTGGAGTCGAGGGGCCGGCCGGCCCCTCGACGATCGACCTTCTTTCACGGCCGGCTTGAACTCACCGCCAAGGGGCTCACTTGAAGAACACGCCGCGTTGGGCCCGCTGGATCGTTCCGCTCGCGCTGTTGCTCGTGTGGCTCGGGATCGGCGGGACGCTCGGACCGTACGCGGGGAAGCTGGGCGAGGTCGCCACCAACGACCAGGCCGCGTTCCTGCCGCGCAGCGCCGAGTCGACGCAGGTGCTCGAAGCCCGCAAGGTGTTCGAGAAGGAGCAGTCGGTCCCGGCGATCGTGGTGTGGTCGGGGTCGGCTGCCGGGGCGGCGATGAGCTCCGAGCAGCAGCAAGCGGCCACGCGGGCGGTCGGGGGCCTCGTCGGGGAGCCGGGGATCGCGGGCACGCCCTCACCGGGCCTCGTCTCCGATGACGGCCGGGCGGTCCAGGCCGTCGTCCCGCTCGCCCCGGATCTGGGCGAGGAACTCCCGGCGGTCCTGGAGGAGGTCCGGCAGGCGGCGGAGCGGGTGCCGGGCACCTCGGTCCAGATCGCCGGTCCCGCAGCCAGCCAGGCGGACCTCTCCGATGCGTTCTCGGGCATCGACGGGTTGCTGGTCGGGGTGGCGCTCGGGGCGGTGCTGCTGATCCTGCTGCTGGTCTACCGCAGCGTGCTGCTGCCCCTGGTGATCATCGTCAGCGCGGTGTTCGCACTCGGCCTGGCCTGCGCGATGGTCTACGCGCTGGCCGACCGGGGCGCGGTCCGCGTGGACGGCCAGGTCCAGGGCATCCTGTCGATCCTGGTGATCGGGGCGGCGACCGACTACGCCCTGCTCCTGGCCGCCCGCTTCCGGGAGGAACTCGCCCGACGGGGCGACCGTACGGAGGCGGCACTGGCGGCCGTGCGCCGGTCGGCCGGAGCCATCACCGCCAGCGCGGCGACCGTGGCGCTGGGCCTGCTCGCCCTGTTGGCGAGCGATCTCACGAACAACCGGGCCCTCGGGCCGGTCGGGGCGATCGGCATCGTCTGCTCGGTGCTCGCCGCCCTCACCTTCCTGCCGGCCGTGCTGGCCCTGCTGGGCCGTGCCGCCTACTGGCCCGCCATGCCCCGGGCCGACGACGCCGAGGGTGAGGGCCACGGCGTGTGGCGCCGTATCGCCGGGCTGATCGACCGGTCGCCGCGGCGGGTGTGGGTGTCCACTGCCCTGTTGCTCGTGGTGCTGGCCGGGTTCTCCCCCGCCCTGTCGTCCAAGGGCGTACCGCTGGACGAGATCTTCGTCAACGACGCGCCCTCGGTCGCCGCCCAGCAGACCCTGGCCCGGCACTTCCCCGGCGGCTCGGGCAACCCCGCCGTGATCATCGCCGATGCCGGGCGGGCGGACGAGGTACGGGCGGCCGCCGAGCGGACGGACGGCGTCGCCGCGGTGCTGCCCGCCACCGAGGGCGGGCGGCCGGGCGCGGGGGCTCCGCTCGTCGTGGAGGGCCGGGTGCGCCTGGACGCCACGCTGGAGGCGGCTGCCGACAGCGACGCGGCCAAGGAAACGGTCCAACGGCTGCGCGAGGGGGTGCACGCGGTGCCGGGGGCCGACGCGCTGGTCGGGGGCTACACGGCCCAGCAGTTCGACACCCAGCAGACCTCGGCGCGCGACCGTGCCGTGATCGTCCCGGTCGTGCTCGGCATCATCCTGGTGATCCTGATCGCGCTGCTGCGTTCGCTGCTCGTGCCCGTCCTGCTGGTGGCGACGGTCGGTCTCAACTTCCTCGCCACGCTGGGGGTGTCCGCGCTGGTCTTCGAGCACGTGCTGGGCTTCAGCGGTACGGACGCCTCCGTACCGCTCTACGGATTCGTGTTCCTCGTGGCCCTCGGGGTCGACTACAACATCTTCCTGATGTCCCGCGTCCGCGAGGAATCCCTCGCCCTGGGCACCCGCCAGGGCGTCCTGCGCGGGCTGGTCACCACGGGCGGGGTCATCACCTCCGCCGGCGTGGTCCTCGCCGCGACCTTCGCCGCGCTGATGGTGATCCCCTTGGCCTTCCTCGTCCAGATCGCGTTCATCGTCGCCTTCGGCGTACTGCTGGACACCCTCGTCGTGCGCTCCCTGCTGGTACCGGCCCTGGTCATCGACATCGGGCCGCGCGCGTGGTGGCCCAGCGCACTGGCCCGCAGCGACCCCGGGACCCCGCCGCGAGCGCCCCTACAGGTGTAGAGTGCGGGCCAGCGATCACCCTCTACGGATGTAGAGGGCGATCTGGCCCACTTCCAAGGAGTCACGATGAGCGCCTACGCCCCCTCCACCCCCAGGAACAAGCCCGATGCGCTGCGGCCCTTCAGGGTGGGTGCCGGCGGCCTCGTGCTGCTGGCCACGGGTCACCTCGCCCTTGCCGCCGCCGCGGCCTGGGGCGACCCGACCCCGCAGCAGGAAGCCTCCTCGGCGGCCATGCGGGCATCGAGCATGACGTTGCTGGGTCTTGAGCGCAGCACCCTCGACGTCGTCAACGGCATGAGCTCGGTCATGGCCCTGTTCGTCATCGCCTGCGCACTCCTCGCCCTGTTCGCCGCCCGGCACTCCCCGTCCCTGGTCGAGCGACGCACGGCCTTCGGCTGGACCCTCCTCGCCGTCTCCCTCGCCGGCCTGGCCATATCCGCCCTCTTCCTGCCGCCGCCCCCGATCGCCGTCCTCGCGGTGACCAGCTGCGCCTTCGCGATGTCCCTGCGCCGGGCGAACCCGTGACCTGAGCCTCGCCGGACCGCGCCTGTCAGCCGGTGGCGCCGTTTCCCGCAGTCCCCTACGGCCAAGCCGTGATGATCAAGTGGGGTGAGCCGCGCAGGCTCGGCGTGCCCGGCCCTGAGGCGCGGTTGCGCTTCGAGACGGAGCCGACGCGAGCCGGGGGACGGATGGGGCGCAGGTTGCTCGTGGTCGACGGGGAACCCGCCTTCGAACTCAGCTCCTGGTGCGGGACCTGCCCGTTCCTGTTCCGCCGATTGGAGACCGGCAGGCAGACGCTGTCGCTGGAGCACGTGCGGGAGCGGCTCAGCGGCACGCTGCCCGGCCCGGGCGACGACGGCGGCGTGATCGATGCGTTCGGCGCGTTGCCACCGGAAGGCGACTACCTTCCGATGCTGCTGCGCGTCGAACCCCGCCTGACCATCCCCGGCAAGGGGGGCGACTACTACAGCGGCGAGCAGGTGGCCACGTGGGGGGTCGACCAGTTCTGGGGCCTCCCCGAGTACCCGCGCACCCCGTACTACCGGACCTTCGAGACCGCAGTCGACGCGTGCGCTCACCTCTACGAGTTCATCGTGCCCATGGTCCCGCCGACGTGGAACGACAGGAAGCGCGTCGCAGAGCACGCGGAGAGCATGGCCCGAGGATCGGCCCCGACGGCTGTGGCGGTCTCCACGCTGGACGTGTGCGAACCCGCCCTTGACCTGTCGGCCGACTACTACCGGCACTGGGGCCTGACGCACTTCCTCCTCGACGGCCACCACGAACTGGAGGCTGCGGCCACAGCGGGCCGGCCGGTGCAGCTCCTGTCGCTCCTGGCCCTGGGCGAGGGCTCGGCCACTGCTGAAGACTGCGCCCGACTGCCCGACCTCCGCACGCAACTCCGCTCGGCCCGGGCCGCCGGTACCTGAAACGGCAGGACTCCGGGGGTACGAGGCCCGAGAGGTCACCTTCTCCGTATCCGCCGACCACGCCCGTTCCGCACCCCGGCCGCCGGGCGTCGACTGCGACTTCCACCACTCAGGCCGAGGCCGACGGGCCGGGGGATTCGGCGGCGCGGCGGTATTCGGCGTTGAGGCGCTGGGCCTCTTCGAGCTGGTCTTCGAGGATGATGATGCGGCAGGCGGCCTCGATGGGGGTGCCCTGGTCGACGAGCTCCCGGGCGCGGGCGGCGATGCGCAGCTGGTAGCGGGAGTACCGGCGGTGGCCGCCGGCGGAGCGGAGCGGGGTGATGAGGCGGGCTTCGCCGATGGCGCGGAGGAAGCCTTGGGTGGTTCCGAGCATCTCGGCGGCCCGGCCCATGGTGTAGGCGGGATAGTCGTCGTCGTCGAGACGGCCGAACGAGTCGTCTGCTGTCATTGAACCTCTCTCATGGAACGCGTGGAGGGGCCCTGGCGCCGTACGGCACCAGGGCCCCGAAGGAACTACTACACCATCTACCGGCTCTGGTACTGCGCCGGCCTGCTGTTTCCGCGGACCCGACCGAGTTCGTGTCGGAGACGCGGGGATCGCGGTTGCTTGACCGTGGACCACCTCACTATCGATGTCCTGCGGTACCCGGGCTCGAGACTTCCGCCCGGGCGATCCTGATGGCGCTCGGCTCCTCCGTTCTTCCCTCGGTGATCAACTGCTTGCCAAACGGGGAACTGCGTACTGCTGGTACTGCTCTTCTGCGAACTGCGACTGCGCGTACTACTGCCCGGCAGTTCGTCTCTGCCAGACCCTGTTGTGTTCTCAGCTACGAGAGAAACCATAACCATGCCGACGATGAATGTCTACTCTGGCCGCGATAGATTTGAGGGCTCCGAGGAGAGCGGTACCGGCGCGGCCGACCCGGGGCAAAAAGGCCCCGTACAGCGAGGAGGGCCCGACCGGCGTGTGCCGGTCGGGCCCTCCTCGCTGTACGGGTGCCGGCTCGCGCCGTGCCCCGCGGTCATCCGGTCAGACGGCCGCAGGTGTCCCCAGCATCGCCGAGGCGTGCTGCAGCGGGCTGAGGACGCGCGCGGGCGGCGCGACCATGGGCAGGCCGCGGCAGGTGAAGCCGAGCTGGGTCATGGCGCGGACGACCTCGCCGGCACTGAAGTCGCGGCGGTCCTGGCGCGTGATGACCTGGCCGACCTGCTTGACGGGGTAGTGGCGGCGGCCGATGATCACGGACTCACCGGTGACTTCCTCGGGCTTGACGCCCTTCATCGATTCCAGGACGCCGTTCTTGGTCAGGTCGAACGGGAAGCGGGCGATGACGCAGCGCATGGTGCCTCACAGGGAGAAGAGTTGGATGGTCCGACCGCGGCGAGGCGGTTCAGCGTGCGAGGGCCGGCTCAGGCCGCCGCGTTGTAGCCGGTCTGACGCGCACCCACGCGCCGGGCCGCCGAAGCGGGGCTGCGCCGGCCGCGGGAGGAGCTGCTGCGCTTGGGCCGCTCGGAGGCCGGAGCGGTGATGGTGACGGGGACGCCCGAGGGGGTCCGTGCGCCGGTGATGCGGTGGAGCGCGTCATCGCCGGAACGTACCGGGGTGGCCTGGGGGACGATGCCGGCCGCGGCCATGAGGCGGGTCATCTCGCGGCGCTGGTTGGGGGTGACCAGGGTGACGACGCTGCCGGACTCGCCGGCGCGGGCGGTGCGGCCGCCGCGGTGGAGGTAGTCCTTGTGGTCGGTCGGCGGGTCGACGTTCACGACGAGGTCGAGGTTGTCGACGTGGATGCCGCGGGCGGCTACGTTCGTCGCGACGAGCACGGTGACGTGTCCGGTCTTGAACTGGGCCAGCGTGCGGGTGCGCTGGGGCTGGGACTTGCCGCCGTGCAGGGCGGCGGCACGGACCCCGCTGTTGAGGAGGTCCTGGGTGAGGCGGTCCACGGCGTGCTTGGTGTCGAGGAACATGATCACCCTGCCGTCGCGGGCGGCGATCTCGATGGTGGTCGCGTGCTTGTCCGTGCCGTGGACGTGCAGGACGTGGTGTTCCATCGTGGTGACCGCGCCCTGCGAGGGGTCCACGGAGTGGACGACGGGGTCGGTCAGGTAGCGGCGGACCAGGAGGTCGACGTTGCGGTCCAGGGTCGCGGAGAACAGCATCCGCTGGCCTTCCGGACGCACCTGGTCCAAGAGCGCCGTGACCTGCGGCATGAAGCCCATGTCGGCCATCTGGTCGGCTTCGTCCAGGACGGTGATGGCGACCTGGTCGAGGCGGCAGTCGCCGCGGTCGATGAGGTCCTTGAGGCGCCCGGGGGTGGCCACGACGACTTCGGTGCCGCCGCGCAGGGCGACCGCCTGCTTGCCGATCGACATCCCGCCGACGACGGTGGCCAGCCGGAGCTTCACGGCGCGGGCGTAGGGGGCGAGGGCGTCGTTGACCTGCTGGGCGAGTTCCCGAGTGGGGACGAGGATCAGCGCCAGGGGCTGACGCGGCTCGGCGCGCCGTCCGGCCGTGCGGGCCAGGAGCGCGAGGCCGAAGGCGAGGGTCTTGCCGGAGCCGGTACGGCCGCGGCCCAGGACGTCACGGCCGGCGAGGGAGTTCGGCAGGGTCGCGCCCTGGATCGGGAAGGGCACCGACAGCCCCTGGGTCCCGAGCGCGGCCAGCAGTTCCGCGGCCATGTCGAGATCGGCGAACGCATCGACCGCGGGCAGCGCGGGTGTGATCGTCTTCGGCAGGGCGAACTCACCCTGCACCGAGGCGGTCCGGCGGCCGTAGCCGCCGCCCGAGCGGCTCGGGCCCCCGGAACGGCTCGGGGCGGACGAACGGCTCGGTGCGGACGAACCGGAGCGGCTGCCCCGGACCGAACCGAAACCCGAACCGGCGCCGGATCCCGAGCCGAAAGCAGGGCCGCCGGTGCGGCTGCGGGAGGAACGGTTGTTCGTACGTACGGGGTTCATGCAGAACCTTCCTTGATACGGCGCGTATCAAGGAATTCCCGCAGCGGAAAAGCAGCGCAGGTAATCACGAGAACGAGCCGAATGGAATGCGACAGCGGACGTGACCCACGGATAAGCCGTGCCGGCGCAATCGCTGAAATGGGTGATGCCACTCGGAAGTGAATCCGTCACATCGGTGGGGCGCTGCCCGAAAGGGGCGGCATCCCGGAAAATCCACGTTCCCGCAGGTGAAACCACTGCGGGAAATGCGTGCAGCTGGGGCCCGCACCCCGAGGGATGCGGGCCCCAGCTACGAACTACGCGTCAACGTCAGGCGAGAACGATGTTCTCGGCCGTCGGGCCCTTCTGACCCTGCGCGATGTCGAAGTTGACCTTCTGGCCTTCGAGCAGCTCGCGGAAGCCCTGGGAGGCGATGTTCGAGAAGTGGGCGAACACGTCAGCGCCGCCGCCTTCCTGCTCGATGAAGCCGAAACCCTTGGCCGCGTTGAACCACTTCACTGTGCCAGTAGCCATGTCATATCTCCTTTGGGGCAGTACAGCAGCATCCACACCGTGCGGACACCGTGTCGCCGCGATGATGCCCCACCGGAAATGACCGGAAATACGAAGCGCGTCCTGCGGCGCGAGGCCGGGGAAGCGCTTGAAGTTTTTGGGTACCAAAACTGCAACCGAGATCGACAGTAGCACGCCGCAGCCCTCTGTGTACGTCGGATATTTCCGCCCAGCGCGTCGAGGGAGAAAATCTCTCCGCGGGGTCCGTCAAATCCTCCGACCGCGGCCATAGATATTGATTCGCCCCGAGCACGGCGTTTTTGCGGCGGGCCGATGCATCCCGCGTTTCGCGGGTAGGCGTGGTGTGTGAACGAACCAGAACCGATGCGCCCCGAAGTCGAGGACCTGGACCTGCTGGCGGGGCTGAGCGTGGACGACCACCGGCCGGAGCAGCCGGTGCTGCTGGACTCGGCCGGCGCACCGATCCGCACCTGGCAGGAGAACTATCCGTACGACCGCAAGCTGCGCCGAGCCGAGTACGAGCGGACCAAGCGGATCCTGCAGATCGAGCTGCTGAAGCTGCAGCGCTGGATCAAGGACAGCGGAGCCCGGATGGTGGTGATCTGCGAGGGCAGGGACGCGGCCGGCAAGGGCGGGACGATCCAGCGGTTCACCGAGCGGCTCAATCCCCGCGGGGCCAGGATCGTCGCCCTGGACAAGCCGAACGAGCGGGAAGCCGGCCAGTGGTACTTCCAGCGCTACGTCGCCCACCTGCCGACCGCCGGCGAGATCGTCTTCTTCGACCGCTCCTGGTACAACCGCGCCGGCGTCGAGAGGGTGATGGGTTTCTGCACCGACGAACAGTACGAGCTGTTCCTGCGGCAGTGCCCCGCCTTCGAGGCCATGCTGGTGGCCGACGGGATCCTGCTGGTGAAGTTGTGGTTCTCCGTGTCCCGCTCCGAGCAGCGCACCCGCTTCGCGATCCGCCAGGTCGACCCGGTGCGGCAGTGGAAGCTGTCCCCCACCGACCTCGCCTCCCTGGACCTGTGGGACGCGTACACCACCGCCAAGATCGAGATGTTCCGGGCCACCGACACCGAGCACGCGCCCTGGACCGTCGTGAAGAGCAACGACAAGCGGCGGGGCCGTCTGGAGGCGATCCGCAGCCTCCTGGCGCGCACCGACTACGACCGCAAGGACGAGGCGGCGGTCGGCCACCCCGACCCGCTGATCGTGGGCAACGCCGACACCCTCCTGGAACCGGGCGAGGAAGACACCGACCTCTCCCCCACCCCGCTGGCCGGTCCTCCCCTGGGCCCCGGCCGCCACCCGCGGCCGGCGCCGCCGACCGACCCCGGGGAGCCGGCGCCCGCCTGACGCCTGACGGCGACCGCCCCGGCCGCGGCGCACACGGCGGAGTTCCGCGGTCGGGGCGCGGCCTTCCCCTGTCGCAGGGCTTCCCTACGGCGGGCCGGGCCCGCACGATGGGCCTGCGCCGGATCGGATGCCGAAGGAGGCACGGGTGCCCAGGCACGGCCGGAGCCGGAGGCAGGGGCGGGATGGGGTGGGTGTGGGGGCCCTGCCGGGAGGCCGCGGACCCGTGCGCGTACGGATCATCGGTGGCCGTATGCGCGCGTTCGGGCTGCGGGAGGCCGAACGTCTCGGGTTCCCCGCCCTGCTCACCGCTGCGAAGGAGCTCCCGGCGCGCGATCAGCGCCGGCAGCGGGGCCTCGCGATGACTCCCGCCGCCGGCAGCGCCCTCCGCCGCCCTGCCCGTGACGCGCGCCCAGGCTGCCGTTCGCGGACTCCTGGCGCGGTCCCTCGGAGATCGCGCGTACGGCGGGCGTGAGCCCGACCCGTGCGCCGGCCGGTTCCCGCCCCGCGCACAGTCGCACGACCAGGCCGCGCGCCGCCGGCTCTGTCAGTGGCACCGGTTAGTCTCCCGGCATGTCAGTCAACATCGATCTTGCTTTCACCGTCACCGGGGTCACCGGCGAACCGCAGGCGCAGGAGATCGTCCGCGCTCTGCAGGAGCTGATGCGCGACGAGTCCATGGACAACCAGGTCAGCATCGGGATCGCCGTGGATGACGACGGCTCGTTCTTCGTCTCCGGGGACAGCGACTTCCCGCTCGGCATCTCCCGTTTCTACCTGTGGCAACCGCACTTCGAAGGGCTTTTCGCGGCAACGGTCGCCGAAGTGGCCGCCGATGCCAAGCCGGAGATCCGTTGGGGTTACCCGGACGAGGAGTACTGACCTGCGCGCAGCCGCGCCGTACGGTCAGGTCTCGGCCGTGCGGGACGGTCTGGGGGCCGGGGGCAGCGCCCAGCGGATCGCCCGGGTCACGGTGTGGCCGCCCGCGCGAGCGGCCGGGCCGGGTATCCAGCCGGCCGTAGAACCCGAACCAAGGGTGACGGCCTCCCTGGCCCACGGCGCCAGGAGCTCCACGGCCGCCGCCGCGAGCAGCGCGTAGGGCAGCCGGGCGGCCCCCGGCAGCGGCGGATCGGTGAGCAGGAACCGGGCGGTGTCCCGGGAGGCAGGCGTCGGCCGCAGGGTGGGCCGGTAGTCCGCCATCCTCAGCGCCAGTTCCCGCGCGTTCTCCGGCGGCCGGTCCGCGCCCAGGGCCCGGGCCACCCGCGCCGTGTCGGCGAGGTACGCGTCGCAGTCCGCCGGATCCAACGGGTGCATGCCGTACCGCTGGTGGGCCCGCAGGAAGCAGTCCGCCTCGGCGATGTGCACCCAGGTCAGCAGCTCGGGATCGTCGGCGCGGTACGGGACTCCCTCGGCCGTCCGGCCCCGGATGCGGGCGTGCACCTCGCGTACGCGGGCCACCGCCGCCTCGGCGTCGGCGCTCGTGCCGAAGGTGGTGACCGCCAGGAAGGTACTGGTCCGGTGCAGGCGCCCCCACGGGTCGCCCCGGTACCCGGAATGAGCCGCCACGGCCGCCATGGCGACGGGGTGCAGGGACTGGAGCAGCAGGGCGGCGAGCCCGCCGACGAACATCGACGCGTCCCCGTGGACCCGCCGCACCGGCCGGTCGGGAGCGAACCAGCGAGGTCCGGGAGTGGAATGGATCCGCTCCCGGTTGCGGGCTCCGTCGGGCCCGGCGACGCGTAGGAACACCGCGTCGCCGGCTTGCCGCCTGATGCGCCGGGCGGCCGTCGTCGCCCTGGTCATGCGCCCAGTATGCGCCGGGAAGCCGCCCTGCGGGATGCCGGACGGGAGGGCGGTTGAAAGGGCCTGCGACGGGCAGGCGCCCCCTTGTACGAGGGGTCCGTGGGGTAGGTCACGGACGCCGGGGCGCGCCCGCGCCCCGTCCGTGCGACAGGCGTCGGAAAGGGGCCGAGACCGCGTTGACCTGCGGGTTCAAGAATTCTGCCGATGCCGCGGGCCGTACGCGGGAACCGACTGAACGGAGCATCCGATGAGCAGCGCCGACGAAGCCTACGGTGACGCGGTATACCAGCCGCAGGAGAGCGACGAGTCCGCCGAGGCACAGCCCGACCTGCAGAACACCCTCGACGAGCCGGACCTCGACGACACGCTCGACACCGCGTTCGTACCGCTCGACCGGCCCGTGGCGGTCGACGACAGGGGCACGACCGCCGCCGAGGGGCAGAGCGGCGAGACCCTGGACCAGCGGCTCGCGCGGGAGCAACCGGAGGTGTCCGCACAGGACGAGAACTCCGACGAGGTCGGCGACCCCATGCTGGCCGGACCGGACCGGGCAGGCCGCCTGACCGCGGTCGACGATACGGCGCCGCAGCGCCACACCTCCGTACTGGCCCGTGACGTCGGGATCGACGGCGGCGCGGCATCCGCCGAAGAGGCCGCCGTCCATGTGATCGAGGAGCTGCCGCCCGCCGACGAGCGGGACGAATGAGGCGACCCGGCCCTGCGAGGACGAGCAGGGCCACCTTCCCGACCGTCAGATGATGTGGATGCGCTCCAGGGCGCCGGCGGTGTCGCGGATCATCAGGTCGTTGCCCTTGGCGCGCTCGCTCTCGACGAACCCGAGCAGCAGCACCGCCCGGTTGATCACGTCGGACTTGCTGACGCCGGACTCGGCGGTCAGCTCGGAGACGATGGTGACGGCCGGGGGGCACAGGGTCACGGAGTACCGCTCGCTGTCCGGGTGGGAGGGAAGTTGCTGCTGCTCCATGGGGACGACATCCTCTCTGGGGGTCAGATGTGCACCATGGTTGCATCAATATCGCGCGAACGTGCACCAATTATGCGCACCACGCTCGCCAGCCGGGATGTCACGGGGCGGGACGTACGCGTCGAATCGGGCGGGAGCGCCGACCGCGTGATGGCGGGGGGATGCCACCACGCGGCTCGGGCCCGCTCGGGACGCCGCGCCGCTCACCGCCGCAGCCTCCCGTTACCGCGCGTATGGCCGCTCTCCGCCGGCTCAAACGGTCCGAACGCACTCCTTTTCTCGGAGCGGACCGGCGGCCGCACACTGCCGGGAGTGGAGCCGCGGGTGACGGGGCAGGCGCGCCTTCAACGGAAAGCCCCTCCGTGCCCGGGACGACGGAGCGCGCACAGGGGCCGCGGTTCCGATCGAAGGAGTTGTTTCGCATGACGGAGAACGTGTGGGCCTACCGTGCCGGGGTCGACTACCTGGCGGCGGACCTCACCGGCTACCGGGTCGAGGCGGTCGACGGCGGCATCGGCAAGGTCGACAAGCACTCCGACGAGGTGACCGACGCCTATCTGGTCGTCGACACCGGTGTGTGGATCCTCGGCAAGGAGGTCCTGCTCCCGGCCGGTCTGGTGACCCGGGTCGACCATGCGGCGGAGAAGGTCTACGTGGACCGTACGAAGGCGGAGATCAAGGCGGCTCCGGAGTTCCACCGGGAGGAGCACCTGGGGAACGATGACCATCGCGAGGCCCTGGTGACTCACTACCTCTCCCGCATGCCGTTCGGCGTCCCGCCCGCCTGATCGGATACCGCGCCCGGTCGAGTGCCCCCGTTTGCCGACCGCGATCCGGGTCAGACGGGAAGAGCAAGGCAGTTCCCCGCACCCCCAGGGAGTGATCCACCATGTCGCAGGACGAGAAGGGCAAGGCCAAGGCCGAGCAGGCGAAGGGCAAGCTCAAGGAGACGGCCGGTCGCCTGGTGGGCAACGAGCGACTGACCGCCGAAGGCCGCGGCGAAGGGGCGAAGGGCGATGCCCGCCAGGCCAAGGAAAAGATGAAGGACATGTTCAAGCGGTGACCTGACCCCACCGGCGAACATGCCTCGGTTCCGGACCCCTTCGGGGCTCCGGAACCGAGGCATGTCGTGATCGCCGAAGCCCCGAGTCAGGCGGCCTTCACCCAACGGCCCTTCAGGATCGAGGGGATGCCCAGCACCAGGGCGACGGCGGGGACCACCGCGTACCAGGCGAAGCCGGCCCCCGAACCGAAGGTGTCGATGAGCCGGCCCAGCAGAAGGTATCCGCCGGCGATCAGCAGCGACTCGACGAACGTGATGAGGGACAACAGGCCGGAGCGGTAGCGCGAGGGCACGCCTTGGTTGAAGACGTCGTCCACCACCACGGCGGTGATGGCCGGGGCTCCCACGGCGAGGAGGAACACCGTGATGGTGAGCCAGGCCCGTTCCGTGCCGCCGAGGCCGAGAGCCGCCACGAGGACGGCCAGGGTCGGCGGGACCAGCAGGCGCACGCCGAGCTTCCGGTTGGCCCGGTCCGCCAGCAGGGGGGCGAGTCCGCCGATGAGGAGGGCGGCGGACATCACCGCGCTCACGAGGCTGGTGGCCACGCCCTGATGGTCGGGTCCCGATGACGTGATCGAACTCAGCGGACGGTCGACTACGGGTATCCCAACCCGCCGCGGGCGTCCACTGGTTATGCGACCGGGGCCGTGGGGGCCCGGCACACCGAACCGCCGGTTGGAAACGAACGCGGCCCGAGCGCCCTGCGGCCGATCGGTGAGCGGGGGGCCCGTACGGCGTGTCCCCGCCGCACGGCGGGGGCGGGGCGGCCCCGCTGCCTACCGTGGCCCCATGAGCACACATCCAGCGCTGCCGTCGGCCGGATACGGGATCCGGTTCGCCCGGCCCCATGAGGCAGGGTCGGTCGCCGCGCTCCTGGCCCGCGCCTTCGCCGACGACCCGGTCATGGCATGGATGATCCCCGGCGCCGCCGACCGGGAGCGCAGGATCGCCCGCTACTTCAGGCTGGCCCAGCGGCAGCAGCGGCCGCGCGCCGGCGGGGTCCGGGTCGCCGCGACCGGCGAGGGGCGGCTGCTGGCGGCCGCACTGTGGTCGGGGCCCGGGCGCTGGGAGCCCTCCGGGGTACGGGAGCTGGCGGCGCTCCCCCATTACGCCCGGATCTTCGGCCTCGGCGGGATGCAGCGTGCCGCGGGAGTCCAGAACGCCATGCACGAGGCCCATCCGGACGCACCGCACTGGTACCTGCCGTCGGTGGGAACCGACCCGCGGCTCCAGGGAGCCGGGGTCGGCTCGGCACTGGTGCGCCAGCAGCTGGCCGACTGTGACCGGCTCGGCCAGTCCGCCTACCTGGAATCCAGCAAGGTCGCCAACATCCCCTTCTACGAAGGGCTGGGCTTCCGCGTCACGGGTGAGATCCGGATCCCGGAGGGCGGGCCGACCGTCTGGCCGATGTGGCGCGACCCCGGTCCTGCGGCCGGACCCGCGACGGGCTAGCGGGGGTGCCCCGCTCCGGCCCTCTCACTCTTGCCGCAGGCTCCTGACCAGGTCGCGGGGCAGACCGTGGGTGTCGTGGAGGTAGTGGTAGTCCTCCTCGGTCAGCGGGCCCCGGAACCGGGGGCGGGCGAGCACCTGCCGGCCGCGCCCCAGGAGCCGGCGGAACCGGCGCTCCTCGTCGCGCAGCAACCGCCGCACATCGCTCGGGCCCATGTCCTGCCGGAAGCGGTCCAGGGTGTGGCGGACCAGCTCGTCCGGCAGGTCTTCCACGCTCCGCGAGGGATCGTCCCGCCACAGCACGGTGAGCACCCGTCGCACCAGGCGTCGCAGTACGTAGCCCCGGGCGGTGTTGGCCGGGAGCACTCCGTCGCCGAGTACCACGACGGCCGAGCGCAGGTGGTCGCAGACCAGACGCAGCGACGGCTCCTCCAGGAGCCACACCGTCGGCACGAGGCGCAGCCAGGGTTCGAAGACGTCGGCCTCGAACACGGAGGGCTTGCCCTGCAGCAGTGAGGCGAGCCGCTCCAGGCCGAGGCCGGTGTCCACGTTGCGCTGGGGAAGCGGTACGAGGGAGCCGTCGCCGAGCCGGCGGTGGCTCATCGTCACGTGGTTCCACACCTCCACCCAGCGGTCGTCGCGGGTGGGTGTCGACCTGGGCGGACCGTCACCGCTCCACAGGAAGATCTCCGAGTCGGGACCGCAGGGTCCGACCGGTCCGTTGGACCACCAGTTGTCGTCCACGGTGAGTTCCACCGGGACGCCGCGGTCCTGCCACAGCCGAAGGGAGGCGCTGTCCGGCGGGGTCCGGTCGTCGCCGGCGTGGACGGTGGCGTGCAGCAGGCCGGGGTCGATGCCCAGGCCCTCGGTGAGCAGCCCGTGTCCCCAGTCGAGACTGACCGGGCCGTCGTAGTCGCCCAGCGACCAGGTGCCGAGCATCTCGAAGACCGTCAGGTGGGTGGCGTCGCCGACCTCCTCCAGGTCCGTGGTGCGCAGGCAGCGCTGCACGTTGACCAGCCGCCTGCCCAGCGGATGGGGGCGGCCTTCGAGGTACGGGGTGAGCGGGTGCATGCCCGAGGTGGTGAAGAGCACGGGATCGCCGGGCGGTGGCAGCAGCGTCGAGCCGGAGATGCGGCGGTGGCCGCGCTCTTCGAAGTACTCGACGAATGTCCTGACCAGCTGTTCTGTGTGCATGGGGTGGCTCCTTCGCGTGAAGCGGGGAGGCACCGGAAAACGGGACCGTTCAGGGGTCCGGCCGGGGCGGAAGGGCCACGGCATCACCGACGGACCGTTTCCGGTCGCCGGTGGGAGGGGGAAGCGTCAGGCGGCGGCAACCGGCGAGCAGGTCGCTCGCGCGGTCGCGGTGGTGTTCAGGCCGGTGACGTTCATGCGTTCACCATAACGCCGGCCTGCCCACCGCGGCACTCGCATTTCCCGCGGCACCGCGATGGCGGCCGCGGCCGTCGGTCAACCGGTGTGGAGGATCCGGAAGCGATCGGGTTCGGCCGGATCGCGGTCGACGACCTGGACCGGGGCCCAGGCCCACTGCCAGACGCCGATGCCGGGCGTGCGGGTGAACTCGATCCGCCCGCGGGTGCCGTCGACCGCGACGTGCGGCCAGGATCCGGCCACGCCGGCCCGGTCCGTGCCGCGGCTGCGCAGCATCTCGGCGAGGACGGCGATCGTGTCGTACCCCTCGAAGGCGACGAAGGAGGGCGCTTCGGCCAGCCGCTCGCGCAGGGCCGTCTCGACTCGCGTGCCGAGGGGGGTGAGGCGCTCGGGCAGGTAGCGCAGGAACGGGATCGCCGCGCCGCCGTCGCCCAGCAGCGCCTTCCATTCCGAGAACTCCGGCTGTCCGGCCGGAGCACCGATCGTGATCCCGGTGAGGCGCCGGTCGGCTCGGACGGATCGGACGATCGGTACGGCCGGTTCCGGGTGGCCGACCAGCACGAGGAGGGCCGTCGCACGGTTGTCGACGAGTGCCTCGCACACGGTCGCGGGGCTGAGCGCGCTCATGTCGAACTCGATGAGGGTGCCGCCGCGTGGAGTGAGGTGGTCGCGCAGGATGCGGGCGCCGGATGCCCAGTAGACGCTCGGCTGGGTGGCCGCGGCGATGCGGGTGTGGCCCGCGCCGAGGAGGAAGTCCGCGTAGCTGCGCCAGCCGTGGGACTGCGCCGGGGCGAGGCGCGCGACCCACTCCGTGGGCTGGTCGGTGAGTGCGTCGAGAACCGCTGACGAGCAGAGGAAGGGCAGGCCGAGGGCGTCGGCCCGGGCGGCGGCGGTGCGCGCGACGACGCTGTGGTACTCCCCCGCCAGGGCGGCCACACCCAGCCGGGCCAGTTCGTCAACGGCCGCCGCGGCCCGCCGGGGATCAGCCGCGGTGTCCCGGACCGCCAGCTCGAGTGGGCTGCCGGCGATCCCGCCGGCGGCATTGACCTCGCGCGCGGCCAGCTCGAGACCGGCGAGCAGGTGCCTGCCTGCCTCGGCCCAGCCGGGCCGGGTCAGCGGGACGAGGGCGCCGATCCGGACGGGCGCCGCGTCGGACCGGTCCGCTCCGGGCGGCGAGGGGGGTGTGTTCATGCGCTGGCGTCTCCCGTGTGGCGAGGTGGTCGCGGTTCGCCCGGGCCGCACGGCGCGGTCGTCGTGTCCTGTCGCGGCCGCGCACCCGGGAGACCTTGCCGGGCATTGCATCCACCGCCACCGCCGCGGGGCAACCGATTATTCGACGACCGAGCCCCCGCGGCCGCCGGCACTGCGCCGACCGGCCTCCGGCCCGGGGGTACTCGTCGACATCACCCAAACCCCTGCCACGGCAGCCCCGTTCTCCTGGAACAGGATCCGGACCGGCGCGCTGGTGTTCTGCGCCGACGGCCGGGCTACCACCCTGCCGCGACCGCGCGGTGGGAGAGCAAGCGTCGCAGGGTCGTCATCGGCGCGACCGCGCTGATCGCCGCTGTCGCGGGGGTACAGGCCACGGCCTCGTACCACCCGGAACCGCGGTCGTCCGAAACGAGGGCGCCCGGCCTCGTCTCCAACGGCCAGGGCGCGGACGCGGATGCGGACGCCCTGCGCACCATCTCCCTGCCGGACGGCTTCGCGGGCTTCCGGCTGCTGACGGGTGAGGCCGCGGAGCGGCTCGAGGCCCAGGGGTTGGCGCAGCGCAAGCTGCCCGAGGGGGCGAGGACCGGCCACTACACCGAGGGTGAGGACGGAGAGCCTCCGCAGCTGCTGGCCGTGCTCGGTGCCCTGATGCCTGACGGACCGTGGTGTGATCGTCATCGTCATCGTCATCGTGCATGACCGGGGGGGGTCACAGCGCCTGCCGACGGCGGTCGGTCAGGGTGCACACGCCGTCCGCACACTGTCGCTCCAGACGGCCGCGGGAGATGGTCTGCGCCAGCCCGACCATCCAGCACGTGGGGCAGCCGCGGAAGGCGATCAGTGCCAACGGGGCCGCCAGCAGGACGGCCGGGCCGACGACGGGCACCAGGGCGAGCGAGCCGATGAGCAGCCCGAAGCCGATGGCGCCGCGCGCCAGGTGGCGCGGGACGGACCTGCTGGCGAAGTTCCTGCCGGGCGCCGCGGACCGGGGGCCGGCCCCGGTCTTCGCGTCCTGTCCGGGCGTCACGTTGTTCATGGTGGTCATCCTCGTGAGTCCTCTGCCACTGGTCGGTCGATGGCCTGGCCGGTCGCCGCCAGGGAGAGACGCAGCGCCGCTCGTGCCCTGTGCAGCCTCGATTTCATGGCGGCGCCGCTCAGACCGAGCGCGTGGGCGACGGTCCTGCCGGGCAGGCCCTGCACGTCCCGCATGATCAGGACCTGCCGCAGGTCGCGCGGTAGGGCGCTGACCGCGGCCGCGACCCGCTCCGCCTCCAGCCGGTGCAGCACAGTGTCCTCGGCGGACGGTCCCCCGTCCGCCTCCGCTTCGGCCGACGCCTCGTCGTTCCGCGAGACGAGCAGCCGTACCTGCCGGAGGCATTCGTTGCGCACGATCCGGAACATCCACGAGGCGAGCGCGCCGGTCGCCCGCAGGGTGCCGATCTTCCGATAGAGGATGATCAGTGCCTCCTGCGCCGCATCCTCCGCGTCCTGCGGCGAGGCGCACAGCGACAGGGCGAACTTGCGTACGTGGGGCTGCGATTGCGTGACGACGGTGGTGAGCGAAGCGACGTCGCCGTCCTGAGCGGCACGGATCAGTCGCTCGTCCGGCCAGCGGAAGCGTTGGGTCATCTGTTGCTCATTCCCTGAGGACTTCCCTCGCTGCTGGTGCCCGTCACCCCCGGCTCCGGTAGCGCCGCATC
Source organism: Streptomyces subrutilus (assembly GCF_001746425.1). Classification (GTDB taxonomy): domain Bacteria; phylum Actinomycetota; class Actinomycetes; order Streptomycetales; family Streptomycetaceae; genus Streptomyces; species Streptomyces subrutilus_A. Next base: position 682,799 of record NZ_MEHK01000001.1, read on the forward strand.
AGGTGCCGGCCGCAGGCACCCACGAGCAGGGCTCCGATCACTACGAGGCCAGTGACCATCATTGGTGTTCCTCCCGGTTCCGTTCCGCCGGCCCGTTCGGCCGGTACACGAACAAGAGGCGGGGAGGCGAGAAAAGGATTCACCTCCGGCCGAAGTTCCCCGCGGCCGCGAGCCACGCGCCGGGGCGGCACGTCACCCCCGCTGACCACGTGGCGCTGCTCAGGCGCTGGCACGAGCAGTGGGGGTGCGGAACTCTTCCTCGTAGCCGGCCTCCCCCGCGAGGCCGGTTCCCGCGGGGCGGGTTCAGGGTTCGATGAGGCCGACGCGGATGGCGTAGCGGGTGAGTTCGAGGCGGTCGCGCAGGCCGAGCTTTTGGAGCAGGTTGGCGCGGTGGCGCTCGACGGTCTTGGGGCTGATGACGAGGAGGTCGCCGATCTCCTTGGAGCTGTGGCCTTCGGCGACGAGTTTGAGGATCTCCTCCTCGCGTTCGGTGATGGGCCGGTCCGGGAGCGGGCCGCCGCCCCGGGCGCGGTCGAGGTAGGTGCGGATGAGGGTGGTCTCGGCGCCGGGGTAGATGAACGGTTCGTCACGCAGCGCGGCGCGGCAGGCTTCGACGAGGTCGCGGTCGGCGACGGATTTGAGGACGTAGCCGCAGGCTCCGGCGCGCAGGGCCTCGAAGAAGTACTGCTCGTTGTCGTACATGGTGAGCATCAGGATCCGCAGGCCGGGCCGGAGGCGGGCGAGTTCGCGGGCGGCTTGCAGGCCGGTCCGGCGGGGCATGGCGACGTCGAGGACGGCGAGGTCGATGTCGAGACCGCGGGCCTGGGCGACGGCTTCGGCGCCGTCGGCCGCCTCGGTGACCACGCTCAGGTCGGGTTCGGCGTCGAGAATGAGGCGTACGCCGCGGCGGACGAGGGTGTGGTCGTCGGCGAGCAGGATGCGGGCGGCGGAGCCGGGGACGGGTCCGGGGGCGGGCTGGGTCATCGTGGGGCCCTCGTGGTCTCGGGGATGGCGTCGTCGGCGGTGGCGGTGGCTTCCCTGATGTCGAGTCGGACCTGGGTGCCGCCGTGCGCGCCGGCCTCGACGACGAGTTCCGCGCCGATCAGCAGGGCGCGTTCGCGCATCCCCCGGATGCCCGCGCCCTCGGATGCCTCGCCGAGGCCGTGCCCGTTGTCCCGTACCAGCAGGGTGACTCCGCCGCGGGGCAGGGGTCGCAGGTGGACCTCGACGCGGGTGGCGCCGGAGTGGCGGACGGCGTTGGTCAGGCCTTCCTGGGCGACGCGGTAGAGGACGAGTTCGGCGGCCGGGTCCAGGTGGGGCGGACCCGGGGTGATGTGGGCGGTGGCGCCCAGGCGCGGGGTGGTGAACTCGGCGGCCAGGGAGCGCAGTGCGCTGTGCAGGCCGAGTTCCTCCAGGACGCCCGGGCGCAGCCGGCGGGCGATGCGGCGGATCTCGTCGAGGCTGGTGCGGGTGGTCTCCTGGGCCTGGCGCAGGTCGGTGCGGACCGGTTCGGGCGCCTGGTCGGCGGCGTGCTTGATCTGGAGGAGGACGGCGGTGAGGGTCTGGCCGATCTCGTCGTGGAGCTCCTGGGCGATGCGTTTGCGTTCGGCTTCCAGCGCGGTCAGTACTCGCCCGCTGCTGGTGGCCCGTTCGGCTTCGAGCCGGTCGAGCATGGCGTTGAAGGTCTGCGTCAGCGCGGCGATCTCCCCGTCTCCGGTGACGGCGGGGCGGGCTCCGGGCTTGAGCAGGTCGGCGTTGGCCATCGCGCGGTTCAGGCGGGCGAGCGGGGCCAGACCGACCTTGAGGAGCGCCGCGGTGATCACCAGCATCGCGGCGAGTCCGCCGAGCAGGATGAGCGCCTCGCCGAAGAGGACCGGGGTGGAGACGGTGACCGGGCCGAGCAGCAGGGCCACGGCGACGGCCAGCACGCAGGCGTTCAGGAGGAAGATCCGCCAGTACAACGACACGGCCACACGCCTTTCCGGCCGGTCCCCCGGCATCCGCCACAGCCCCGCGACCCTCCCGTATCCCGGCGCGCTGACCTGCGGCAGAGCCTACGTCCCCGGCTCATCCTGACCGAGCGGAGGGGCTCCGTCCATCCGTGCCGGCACCCATATTTCGGCCCTGCGGAAAATGGCACGATGGGGCTGCCGAGGGGCCGTCCCCTGCCCGGGACAGCAACCGCCCCCGGCATCACGTACGGAACGAACACGAGGGGGGACAGCTGTGCCTGCTCCACGCATGAGCACCACACCACTGCCCGGCATCGGGGTCCAGTACGACCTCACCACCCGCGAGCACCGCCACCTGTCGGTGATCGCCCACCGCGACGGCACCCGGACGGTGAACGTCTACCGGGCCGACGACCCCGACGCCTGCGCCCAGTCGCTGCACCTGACCTCGGCGGAGACCACGTCCCTGATCGACGCCCTGATGCCGGCCCACCACAGCCCGAACCTCCTGCACACCACCGATCTGGGACTGGTCGCCGAGCGGATCGAGCTGTCGGCGCACTCGTACTGGAACGGGCGTGTGCTGGGCGAGACCAGGATGCGCACCGAGACCGGTGTCTCGATCGTGGCCGTGCTGCGCCGCGCGGAGGCCCGGCCCTCGCCCGCGCCGGACTTCCGCCTGGCGGGCGGGGACACGCTGATCGTCATCGGCACCCGCGAGGGCGTCGACGCCGCAGCCGCCCTACTCGGACGGGAGTGAGAAGCCGTGCATTCCGCTCTCTTCCTGATCGAGTTCGGTGCGATCATCCTCGGCCTGGGCCTGCTCGGCCGGGTCGCCGGCCGCCTGAAGTTCTCTCCCATTCCGCTCTACCTCCTGGCCGGGCTGGCCTTCGGCACCGGCGGACTGCTGCCGATGGGGGCGAGCGAGGAGTTCGTCGCGATCGGCGCCGAGATCGGCGTGATCCTGCTGCTGCTGATGCTGGGCCTCGAGTACACGGCCAGCGACCTGGTGTCCAACCTCAAGACCCAGTACCCGGCCGGGCTGGTCGACTTCGGCCTGAACGCGGTGCCCGGGGCGGTCGCCGCCCTGTTGATGGGCTGGGGCCCGGTGGCCGCGGTGGTCCTGGCGGGCGTCACCTGGATCTCGTCCTCCGGAGTCATCGCCAAGGTCATGGGCGACCTCGGCCGGCTCGGCAACCGCGAGACCCCGGCCATCCTCAGCATCCTGGTCCTCGAAGACCTGGCCATGGCCGTCTACCTGCCGATCGTCACCGCGCTCCTCGCCGGGGTGAGCCTCGCCGCGGGCAGCGCGACCCTGGCCATCGCGCTCGGCGTCGCCGGGGCGGTCCTGTTCGTCGCGGTCCGCTACGGGCGCCACATATCGCGCTTCGTCTCCAGCGACGACCCGGAGAAGCTCCTCCTCGTGGTGCTCGGGCTGACGCTGCTCGTCGCGGGTATCGCCCAGCAGCTCCAAGTGTCGGCCGCCGTCGGCGCGTTCCTCGTCGGCATCGCCCTGTCGGGTGAGGTGGCAGAGGGCACGCACACCCTGCTCAGCCCGCTGCGCGACCTGTTCGCCGCCGTGTTCTTCGTCTTCTTCGGCCTGCACACCGACCCCGCCAGCATCCCGCCGGTCCTGCTGCCCGCCCTCGCGCTGGCGCTGGTCACCACGGGTACGAAGATCGCGACCGGCTACTGGGCGGCCAAGCGCGCCGGTGTCGGGGTCAAGGGCCGCTGGCGGGCGGGGGGTACCCTCGTCGCCCGCGGCGAGTTCTCCATCGTCATCGCCGGCCTCGCCGTCACCGCCGGGATCGAGCCCGCCCTGGGCCCGCTCGCGACGGCGTACGTCCTGATCCTCGTGGTGGTCGGACCGCTCACCGCCCGCTACACCGAACCCGCCGCGGCCTGGGTCAGCCGGCGGCGCACCCCGTCCGGGCCCGTCCTGGGCGTGCCCTCGCAGCCGGGGGCCCCGGAAGCCGTCCAGGACCAGGACCCGGTCGGCCGTACCTGAAGGACCCCGCCGGGCCACGCCTGGAGCGGCAGCCCGCACACCGGCCCGGATGCGTCTAGCTTGCCCGTATATGACAGGCAATGCTGAACGTCATGGGCCCTTCGGACGCCGCCGGCTCGTCCAGGCCTCGCTGGCCGGGGCGGTGGCGGTGACCGCCGGGCTGGTGTCGGACTCCCCCTCGAAAGCCACCCGCGCGGAGAAGAGCGCGCGGCCCGGGACTCCCGAGTCCGCGCTGCGGGAGCTCGTCGCGGGCAACGCCCGCTGGCGGACGTACCACGAGCGGCATCCGGACCAGACGCGGGCCGTGCGGCAGACCCTGGTCTCCGGTCAGCACCCCTTCGCCACCGTCCTCGGGTGCGTGGACTCCCGCGTCCCGCCCGAGCTGGTCTTCGACCAGGGGCTGGGCGATCTGCTGACGGTGCGCTCGGCAGGCCCCGTTCTGGACGAGGCGGTCCTCGCCAGCATCACGTACGGGGTCCTGGAGTTGGGCATCCCGCTCGTCGTCGTCCTGGGGCACCAGTCGTGCGGGGCCGTCACGGCCGCCGTTCAGGCCGCCAGGACCGGCGAGCGGCTGCCCGGGCACATGCAGTACCTGGCCGACCAGATCCGCCCGGTGATCGACCCCGGCGTTCAGGGGGCGGCGCGCGTGGACGCGGCCATCACGGCGAACGTGCGGCAGGTGCGCTCGCGGCTCGTCGCCGAGCCGAGCATCGCGGCGAAAGCCGCCTCGGGCGAGCTGGCCGTGGTCGGAGCGCGGTACGAGCTGACCAGCCAGCGGGTCCACCAGACCCGCTGACCACTGCTCAGGGGGTGCGGAGCAGGCTCGTCGGCCGGCCGTCCGGGGAGGAGCGGCCCCCGGGGCGGGTCATCTCCCCTTCCGCAGCTCCTCGCGCGGCGGCCGGCGCGCCGTCAGCTCCGCTCACCTGCGGCATCGGCCGCCTTGGCGGCGATGTCCTGCAGGACGGTGGCCGGATCGCCGTTCGGTTCCACCGCGCGCCCGATGCTGCGCTTGATGGTGTCGCTGACCGCCATCCAGGCCGGGTCGTTCACCGGGTAGAGCTGGGCGCCGTGCAGTGCGGCCAGGAACTGCTCGTCGGTCTTGTCGAGGCCCCCGCCGGCCGGGGTGCGCGAGGCGGTCACGGTGGACGGCAGCAGGTGGTAGCGGTTGGCGAACTCGGAGAGGTTCTTGTCCTGGTAGACGAAGTCCAGGAACCTGCCGATCTCGGCGCGGTTGCCGTTCTGCTTGAAGGCCATCATCCAGTCGGCCACGCCCACGGTCGGCGGGACCTCGTCCGTGCCGAGCGTGTCCGACACGGGCATCGAGACGGTGCCGACGGTGATGCCCTTGGCGGCCGCTTCGTGGGCGAGCGAGGGGTACCCGTTGAGCATGCCGACCTCGCCGCGAAGGAACGCGGCGAAGGCGTCGGCGCGGTTCAGCTGGGAGGGCGGGGTGGGGCCGGTGAGACCGGGGGCGACCAGGTTGTCCTTGACCCAGCGCCAGGTCTCGATGTTCGGGTCGGAGGCCAGGCTGTAGTTGCCGCTGCTGTCGGCGTAGCCGCCGCCGTTGCTGAGCTCCCAGATCATCGCCTCGGCGTGCGCCTCCTCGGGGCCGAGCGGCAGGGCGTACGGGAACTTCACACCCTTGTCCTTCAGCGCCTTGGCGGCGGACTTCAGCTGGGACCAGGTCCTGGGCGGCTGGGAGATCCCGGCCTTGGCGAACAGCGCCTCGTTGTAGAAGAGCAGGCGGCTGCTGGCCATGAACGGCAGGCCGTAGAGGCGGGTGCCCACGGTGCCGGCCTCGGCGAGCGGCTGGAGGAAGTTCGCCTCGGCCGCGACGGGCAGGAGTTCGTCCGCGGAGTAGAGCCTGTCCTGGGCCGCGAAGTCCGAGTAGGAGCCCATCAGCGCCATGTCCGGCGCCTTGCCGGCCTTGACCATCTGGGACACCTGACGGTCGATGTCGGCCCACGGCAGGAGCTTGACCTCGACCTTGATCCCGGGGTTCGCGGCGGTGAAGGCCGCCGTCACCTTGTCCCAGTAGGCCTTCGAGCTGGTGGCCGGGGTATCGCCGTATTCGGCGGCGACCAGGCGCAGCGTGCCGTCTCCGGCCCCGTCCGCGGAGCTCCCACATCCGGACAGCGGTATCAACAGACCGAACACAACCGCGGTCGCGGACGTGCAGAAAATCCTTCGTCGTCGCACGGGCTACTTCACCTGATCTTCTACTGGATCGCGATACGGCTCATGTCACTGCGGGCCGGGCGTGGCGCACCGGAGCCCGTGGGCCGGGATTCTCTCCCGATCACGGCGGGATTGATTCCGCTTGTGAGCGATGTGTGGCCGAAGATCCAATGGAGGGTCCGCACACCTGTACGTTCCGACATGCGATCACAGCATCTGACGCGCGTGGATCCGCCCGGCGTGGCGGACCGGGATGCGGGGCAGTGATCGCCGTATGACCCGTTCTCACGGCACCGCCTCCCAGGGGGCGTTCGGAGGGCTGCTCGCCGAGGCACACGCCGCCCTGCCCGGCATCGTGGCCCTGCGCCGCGGCATCCACCGCTTCCCCGAGCTGGGCTCTCACCTCCCCCGCACGCAACAGGCCGTCCTGGAGGCACTGGCCGGGCTCGGGCTGGATCTGGCGACCGGCTCCCGCCTGAGCTCCGTCACCGCCACCCTGGAAGGCGCCCGGCCCGGTCCGGCGGTCCTGCTGCGCGCCGACATGGACGCGCTGCCCGTGGCCGAGGACAGCGGCCTGGACTTCGCCTCCGAGGTGCCGGGCGCCATGCACGCCTGCGGGCACGACACCCACACCGCCATGCTGGTCGGCGCCGCCCGGCTGCTCGCGGCCCGCCGCTCCCGGCTGGCGGGCCGCGTCGTCTTCATGTTCCAGCCCGCGGAGGAATCCGGCGGCGGCGCCCAGCACATGATCGACGAGGGAGTACTGGAGACCGCCGACGGCGGCTTCGTCGCGGCCGCGTTCGCCCTGCACGTCACCACGCGCTTCGAGAGCGGCACCGTCCACCTGCGCCCCGGCCCGACCTTCGCCGCCTCCGACGGCCTGCGGGTGACCGTACGCGGACGCGGCGGACACGCCTCTACTCCCCATCGGGCCCTGGATCCCGTCCCGGTCGCCTGTGAGATCGTCCAGGCCCTGCAGTCCATGGTCACGCGGACCGTCGACCTCTTCGATCCGGCCGTGGTCACCATCGCCTCGATCCACGCCGGCACGACGGCCAACGTCATCCCCGAGACAGCCGAGATCCACGGCACCTTCCGCACCCTGTCCCCCGCCGCCCGGCAGCTGGTCCGCGACAACATCACCCGCGTCGCCCGCCATGTGGCCGCCGCCCACGGCGCGGAGGCCGACATCACCCTGACCGAGGGCTACCCGCCCGTCGTCAACGACCCCGCCGGCACGGCGGCCCTGTACGACACCGCGGCCGCGCTCCTCGGGCCGGACCGGGTCCACCACCTGGCCGAGCCCTTCATGGGGGCCGAGGACTTCTCGTACGTCCTGCGGCGCGTGCCGGGCACGATGGCCTTCCTCGGGGCGCGCCCGCCCGGCGTCCCGGCCGCGGACGCCCCCGACTGCCACTCCAACCGCGTGGTGTTCGACGAGGCCGCCCTGGCCACCGGTGCCGCCCTCCACGCCGCCGCGGCCCTGCGGGTGTGCCTGCCGGCCGGGTGACGGCCGCGATCCCGGCTCCGGAATCTCCCCCGGCCGATTGTCAGTGGTGGGTGAGAGGATCAGTACATCGCTTCGGAAAAGGGGGAGTTCATGTCGGGGAACCAGAATTACATCAATCACGTCGCTCTTGTACTGGATGCCAGTTCGTCCATGTCGCACCTGAGCGGCAAGGTCGTCGAAGTGGCCGACGAGCAGATCGCGTATCTCGCCCGTCGATCGCAGGAACTGGACCAGGAAACCCGTGTCACGGTGTACGTGTTCGCCGACAAGGTGGAATGCGTCATCTACGACAAGGACGTGCTGCGCATGCCGTCCCTGAAGCAGCTGTACCGGGTCGGTGGAATGACGGCCCTGATGGCGGCCACGCTGAAGTCACAGCGGGAGCTGGCGCAGACGGCGCAACTGTACGGCGACCACAGCTTCCTGACGTTCGTCCTGACCGACGGCCAGGAGAACGCCAGCCACCGCTGCCCGGACGCCCCTTCCCAGAGCCCGCGTGAGCTGGTGCAGGCCGTGGCCGCGATGATCGAGACGCAGCAGGACAACTGGACGCTGGCCGTCCTCGTTCCGGACCAGATGGGCAAGCGCGAGGCCATGCAGTGCGGTTTCCCCAAGGACAACATCGCCATCTGGGACGCCACGAGCACGCAGGGCCTGGAGGAGGCCGGAAAGGTCATCCTGAAGGCCACCGAGAAATTCATGGTGGGCCGCGCGAAGGGAATCCGGGGATCGCGGGCGGTGTTCTCCACGGGTGGGGAAGCGGTCAACAAGAAGAGCATCCAGGCGGCCGGTCTCACCCCGGCGAATCCGTCGGAATACCAGCTGATTCCCGTAGCCCGGGAAGCGGGGATCCGGGAGTGGGTCATCGAATCGGGCCACACCTACCGCACCGGTGGTGCGTTCTACCAGCTGAGCAAGACGGAGAAGATCCAGCCGCGGAAGCAGATCGCGGTGCTGGAAAAGAAGACGGACCAGGTCTACACGGGCCCGGAAGCCCGGGCCCTGCTCGGCCTGCCGGACACGGAAGCCCGCGTCAAGCCGGACCACAACGACGACTTCACGATCTTCGTGCAGAGCACCAGCGTGAACCGCAAGCTGGTCCCGAGCACCCGCCTCCTCCTGATGAACTGACACTCCGGAAGCCCCGCCGACCCAACAGGCGGGGCTTCCTCCGCGTTCGCCCGCCTGCGCGGGCTCGGCGTCGAGGGAGGGCGGGGCGCGCCGTCTCCCCCGGGCACGGCGTGTCAGGTCCGGCTGCCGTCGAGGGCGGTGTCGGGGATCCAGGAGCCGTGGATGCCCGCGGTGACGCGGCGCGGCAGGTGGACGGTGGCGATCCGGTCGAGGCCGGCGGCGTCCAGGACCAGGAGTTGCGCGGCGTCCTGCTTGAGGTCGGAGACGACCGTGAGCAGGTAGCCGTCGTCTTCGCCGGTGGCGCCGGCCGCGGGGACGAAGACGGCCTCGCCGGGCAGGCGGGCGTCGCCGACCTCGTGGATCTGGCGGGCGCCCGTGGTGCGGTCGTACTTGACGACGCCGTAGCCGCCGAGGCCGTTCTGGTCGGGGAAGGAGACGGCGTACTGGTAGCGGTGCTCCGCGCCCAGGTACTCCTCGTTGAGGGTCGGGAACTCGACGGCCAGGTCGTCGATGACCTGTTCGTCGACGCGTCCTGCGGTCAGGTCGAGGACCCAGCGGCGGGTGTAGGAGCGGGCGTTGGGTTCCGTACCGCGCCCGGGTGCGCCGACCCACCAGTTCCAGGAGAGGCGGAAGCCCTCGCGGTCGACGGTGGGCCCTTCGAGGACGATGCGGCCTCGGCCGTCCTCGTAGGCGTTGGCGGCGTGCAGCATGCTGCCGGGTTCGATCGGGAACCAGCGGATGTGCCGGGCGCCTTCGGGGCCCCGGGGCATCACGCCGATGCGGGCGGGCTGGTCGTCGCTCCAGCCGTACGGGATGCCGGAGTGCTCGGCGGGGTCGAAGGTCACGTTGCCCTCGATGAAGACCACGTGGCGGCGGGTGACGGCGAAGTCGTGCTTGAGGGAGGCCGTGGCCCCGGGGATCTCGGCGCTGTGGGTGATCTCGCCCCGTGCGTCGGCGACGTGGTACGTCAGGTGGGGCGGGAAGGGCGAGGAGCCGAAGAAGTGCAGTTCGCCGGTGGCCGGGTCGGTCTTGGGATGGGCGGTCATGGCGGTGCGCAGCTTGCCTCCGAAGTCGTGGGCGCCGACCGTGTCGAGGTCCCGGGTGAGCTCGAAGGGGAGGTTGGCCTCGCACAGGGCGAGGAGGCGTCCGCCATGTTCGATGACGTGGGTGCCGGCGGTGCTGGCGGTCAGGTCCGGCCCGTGCTCGGTCATGTACGGGGCGCCGTCCAGGGCTGGGGTGTGGACCCATCGGTTGCGGTACCACTCGGCGCGGCCGTCGCGCAGCCGGATGCCGTGCACCATTCCGCTGCCCTTGAACCAGTGGGCGGGGGTGACACCGGGCTTCGGGTTGTGGCTGTTGCGGATCAGGCGACCGGTCAGCTCCGGCGGCAGGGCGCCCTCGACGGTGAGTCCGGCGGCGGTGATCTCGTCGACCGCGGGCTCGTAGTGGCCGGTCAGGAACGGCTTGCGGGTCATGGCAGGAAACCTCACTTCTCGATGTGCGGTGCGCGGGCCGGCAGGTGGTGAGCCGGGGGCGTCAGACGGCTTGTTCGGCCTGGGACTTCAGGGTGGCGAGCCAGTTCCGCAGCGACTGGTACAGGGCGCGGCCGAGTTCTTCGGGCGCCGCGTCGACGGGCGCTCCGCTCCAGGACTCCTCGGTGTGGACGGTGACCTGGTCGCCGGTCTGCTCGAACGTCCACACGTGGATTCCGGTGATGCCGTCGGCGGGGCCGCCCCACACGATCCGCTCGCCCGGGACCAGTTCGTGGACCGTGGAGGTGATGTCCAGACCGTGGGTCTGCCACGTGAAGGAGGCACCGGGTGCCAGAGGACCGTTGAGGACGGCCTGGTCGATGTCCTCGTTCCAGGTCGCCCAGGCCGCGATGTCGGCGTGCAGGTGCCAGACGGTTGCCAGGGGGGCGTTGATCACGGTGGACAGGCGGGCGATGGCAGGGGCGGTCTCGTCAATGGTGACCATGGGGTCTTCCTCTCGGGGATGGGTCATGGGTGATGGGCGGGGTGAGTGTGGAGGTGTACGGGTGAGGGGTGTACGGGTCGGCGTCAGGGCGTGCGGGTGAGCGCCGCGGCCCGGTTCGCGGCCGCCCGGTCGACGGTCCGTCCGCGGCGGGCCAGGAGCAGGGCCAGGAGGGCGGTCGCGGTCAGGACCGCGGCCGAGAGGGCGAAGGCGAGGCGGTAGCCGGCGGTCAGCGCGTCCAGGTGCGGCTGGTGGGTCGCGGCCCGGGCGGTGACGGAGCCGGCGAGAGTGGCCAGTACGGCGAGGCCGATCGCTCCGCCGACCTGGCGGGTGGTGTTCACCAGCCCCCCGGCCAGCCCCGCGTCCTCGCGCCGGACCGCGTCGAGGGAGAGCGAGGTGAGCTGGACGAAGGCGATGCTCAGGCCCAGGCCGATCAGGACACTCGGCCCTAGTACACCCGCCAGGTAGCTGCCGTCGGCACTGATCCGCGAGAGCCACAGCATCCCGGCGGCCTCGGTGAGCAGGGCCGCCGTCACGGTCGCCGGGGCTCCGATGCGGCGGGAGATCCGCGGAGCGAGGGCGGAGCCGAGCATGTTGGCTCCGGCGAGCGGAAGCTGGCCCAGGCCGGTCACCAGAGGGCTGGAGCCGAGCACGTGCTGCTGGTAGAGCGGCAGGAAGAAGAAGAGGGCGATCCACACGGAGCCCAGGAGCGCCATCAGCAGGTTGCCCGCGGCGACCCGGCCGGTGGTGAACAGGCGCGGCGGGAGCAGCGGATGCGGGTGTCGGCGCTCGACCAGGACGAACGCCGCGAGGAGTGCGGCCGCCAGCACGAACGACCCGGTCACCTGCGGGTCCGCCCAGCCGGAGCTGCGTGCGGTCGTCAGGCCCCAGACGAGGGCGGTCAGGGCGAGCGACACGGTCGCGGTGCCCGGCAGGTCGAAGCGACCTCGTTCGGTGGCGGACGCCGCCCGTGGAACGCGGATCGCCGTAAGGACCAGTACGAGGAACGCCCCGATGGCCACGGCGTGGAAGATCCACGGCCAGCCCCATGCCTGCGTGAGGACCCCGCCGAGGAGGACGCCGGCCGCGCCGCCCGCCCCGGAGACCGCTCCCCACACCCCCAGGGCTCTGCCGCGAGCGGGGCCGGGCGGGAAGAGGAGCATCACCAGCGCGAGGGCGCTCGGCGCGATCGCTGCGGCGCCGAGGCCCTGCACGGCGCGGGCGGCGATCAGCGCTTCGGGCGTGGTCGACAGTCCGGCCGCCAGGGACGCGACCCCGAAGAGCCCGAGGCCGGCGAGCAGGACCCGGCGAGGGCCCAGCAGGTCCGCCGCGCGGCCCCCGGCCAGCAGCAGGGCCCCGAAGGCGAGGCCGTACGCGTTGACGACCCAGGTGGTGCCGCTGTCCGACAGGCCCACGCCCGCCCGGATCTGCGGCAGGGCCACGTTCACGATCGACGTGGCGAGCATGACGGTGAACTGGGCCGCAGCCAGTGCCGCGAGGGCGGGCCCGGGGCGGGCGGTGGTTCCGGCGTACTTCCGCACGATGCTCTCCATTGTGTGGTCAACCACTCATAAGCGAGGCCGAAGGCAAGGCGGGGCACGTCCGCCCCGCCGACCGCTTCGTCCGACCGTATGGCGGACTCAGTAGTGCCTGATGCCCGCCGACAGGGTGCGGCTCCAGGGCGCGTCCACCTGGTCGGCGCCCATCGAGGCGATCAGGTGGCACAGCATGCCGCGCGCGAAGAACTCCTGGATCTGCTGCTCGCTGCCACCCGAGGCGCCGCGCACGTACTCCACCAGGCGGGCGTAGCCCTGGCGTACGGCCTCGCGTACCGCCGGCTCCGAGGCCGCGGCCGCCTGCGCCTGGAGCTGGATGAGCATCAGGTCGCTGTCGCCGATCAGCTTGGCGTACGACTCCCCCATGGCCGCCAGCGCCGCTTCCGCGCTGCTGCCCCGGGCCTCGGCCGCAGCCCGCTCCAGACTGGCCCGCACCTGCACGAAGCAGTGCTCCACCACGGCGACGAACAGTGATTCCTTGCTCGGGAACAGCCGGTAGACGTACGCCTGGGAGATGCCCGCGGCCTTGGCGACCTCGGTCGTGGTGGTACCGAAGTAGCCGCGTGCGGCGAAGGCGCCGATGGCGGTGCGCAGCACCGTCGCGCGGCGCTCCTCCGCGGTGGACAACTGGCGGGGACGTTCTGGCTTCATGTGAGTACTCAACCACTCACACTTTTGCGAGTCAAGCCCTGCCGACCGTCCGAACCGGACAGGACCGTCCCAGAACGTCCGATTGTCGACCCCCTCGGGGGAACACGGCCCGCCGTCCGGGCAGTTCACCGAAGGGAACCGGGGCGGGCCCGCACGACTCGTCCTCGAGCGTCAGCACAACGGCAAGGAGAACCCGTGCGCATTCTCTTCACCGGCCCGGCCGCGGCCGGCCACATCTTCCCGATGATCCCGACCGCGCAGGCCCTGCGCGCCGCCGGACACGAGGTGTTGTTCGCGGGCTCGCAGCCGCTGAACCAGCTTCGCGCGGCCGGATTCCCGATCGTCGAGATCGGGGACGGCCGCACCATCCGGGACGTTTTCGAGCAGTCCACCAACGAGGAACTGCGCTACGTCACACCGGATATGACCTCGGAAGAGATCCTCGACCGGGCGGCCCACGGTTTCGCGCTCGTCTCCCGCGCCACCGTGGACGGATTGCTGGAGGCCGCCGACAGCTGGCGCGCCGACCTGCTGGTCTACGACTCCTTCCAGGCCTCCGCCCCGCTGGTCGCGGCCAAGCTCAAGATCCCCTCGGTGATCCAGAACTTCGGCGTCACCTCCGGCCTCGACATGGTCGGCCGGCTCGCCGCCAATTTCACCGAGGCGTACGAGACGTACGGGGTGGAAGGGCCGGCCGAACCGACCGCGCTGAACATCGTCCCCGCCTCCCTCGGCGGCGACCCCGGCGGCCTGCGGATGCGCTACCTCCCCTACAACGGCGGCGGCTTCGTCCCCGCCCGGCTGCTCCGCCGCGGCGCCCGTCCGCGCGTCACCGTCACCCTGGGCACCGTGCTCACCGAGATGGACGGTGTCCGCGCCATCGTCCGGCTGATCGAGGCCGCCGCCTCGGTGGACGCCGAGTTCCTGCTCGCCGTCGGCGACGCCGACCTCAGCCCGCTCGGCACCCTGCCGCACAACGTCCGCCCGCTGCCGTGGATCCCGCTCGCCGAGCTGCTGACCACCTCCGACGCGCTGATCCACCACGGCGGCTCCGGAACGATGCTCACCGCCCTGCAGGCCGGACTGCCGCAGCTGCTGCTCCCCCAGGGCGCCGACCACTTCACCAACGCCGACGCCCTCACCCGCACCGGCGCCGCCCTGCGCTCCGCCTCCGACGGTGTCGACGCCCCGCTCCTCACCCGCCTCATCACCGACCCGGCCCTGCGCGAGGCCGCCGCCCGCCTCCGTGCGGAGAACGCCGCGCTGCCGTCCCCGGCCGAAACGGTCCCCGCCCTGGAGGCCCTGGCCGCCTCCTGAAGCGCGCACCGCCACCTCGCCCGGCTGACGTGCGCAGCCTGGCGGGGCGGCGGGCGCGGGCGCGGGTGCGGGTCGTTCCGGTCACCCGGCTCGTTCGACGCTCCACAGCGGCAGCTGCTCGAAGAAGGCGACCGACTCCTCCCGCCACCGTGACCGCCAGCCGGCGGCCACCTCCGACGCCTGCCGGGCATGGCGTCGCATGTCCGCCCGCATCCCGGCCGGTACGCCACGGCGCTCGCCGATCTCCCGGACGGCGGCGATGGCTTCGGGCGTGCAGGACGCGTCCCCGAGTACGGCTTCCACCGTGCACCGCTCGGCGTCGTCGACCGAGGCCAGCAGGGCACGGACCGTGTAGCTGTTCTTCCCCTCTCGGATGTCGGTCCCGGTGGGTTTGCCCATGGTGGCCGCGTCCCCGAACAGGTCCAGGTAGTCATCGCGCATCTGACCGCAGATCCCGACCAGCCGCGCGTAGGCGCGCAGCTCCTTCTCGAAGAGCGCCGGCTGCTCGCCCGCGGCCAGGAGTCCGAGCTGCATGGGCGCGAGGATCGAGTAGCGGGCGGACTTGTAGTCGGCCACGCAGTGCAGGACGTCCTCGTCCGGTGCGGCGGCGAAGTCCCGTTCCAGGTCGATGATCTGGCCCACGAAGGTGTCGGCCGCCGCCCGGGTCTGCGCCTCGACCATGGCCTGCCGCAGGGCCACCGGCACCTTCGCCTCCAGCAGCACCCGCAGGGACAGGGCGAGGGCGAGGTCGCCCGCGAGTACGGTCAGACCGACGGCTGCCCGCGGGTGGTCGGGGAAGCGGTCTCGGTAGGAGTAGTAGGTGGACGGGCCGCCGCGCCGGGTCGGGCTGTCGTCGATGAGGTCGTCGTGCACCAGGCCGTGGGTCTGCAGCAACTCGGTGCTCAGGGCGGCGGCGTCCAGTCCTTCGACCGGCCCGTCCGTCACCAGGCGCGCCGCCTCGTGCAACAGCACGACCCGTATCCGCTTCCCGCCCCGCAGGGACAACTCCCGCAGCAGCCGCAGGCACTCCGGGGTGAAACGGCTGAACGACGGAGCGTCGAGTCCGGCGCCCACCGTGTCGAAGTACTCCTCGAAGAGCGCGTTGAACCGCTGCTCGTGGCCGGCGACACGCTCGAGGATCTGCTGGGTCATGACGCGTTCTTCCTGCTCGGGGTGGGTCGGCGGACACCTCTCTACGCGTGCGACGGTAACGGCTCGTGCGCCTGACCGGTCGCGGCGGGGCCGACGTGCGAGACGGCGCGATGCCATGGCCGCCGGGCCACGGCACGAAAGGGTGGCGGGCCGGGACCTGTCCGGTCCCGGCCCGCACCCCCTCTCCTTCGGCGCTACGACTTCTTCGGGTTGGGGCACACCTGCCAGGCGAGGTGGTAGAGGGTGCTGACGCCGGCGTCGGTGGAGTCCATGGCCATGAAACTCGTGGACGTCTGCGGGTTCGACGTGCCGGCGTTCACGCGCAGTTCCGTATTGATGTTGAAATTGCGCTTTTCGCCGCACGGGGCCCAGACCAGGTCGGCGTACTCCGTCTTGTCGCTCGTCTGCCAATTGTCGTTGAGCGGGCCGTTGAACGTGTGGGTCCGCTGGGATGTCTGCGGCATTCCCTGGAAGTAGTAGCTGGCCCTTTCCTGGCCCCAGGCGCCGGGCTGGAGGAATGCGAATCCGCGGTAATCGGCCTGCACGATGGCGTAGGTGAAACCGGAGGGCACGTGGACGCGGAGATTGAGCTGGCAGTTCTTGCGGAAGGCGGTCGGCGGGGCGCCCGGGCCGACCTGCGCGAGGTAGTCGCTGTAGGTGACCGTGAAGGCGGTGTTGTCCGGGGCGACGGCCACCTCGGCGGTGCCTTCGCGGCACCCGGAGCCGTTCACGGTGGCGAGTTCGATGACGATCTTGTCGGGCGGGGCCGTGATCGGGCCTCCGGCGACGGCGGGCGTCGACGCGGTGACGAGGGCGGCGGCCGCGCCGGCGACGAGCAGGGTGCGGGTAGGGCTACCGGTGCGAGTGCGGGTGCGGGTGCGGGACAGAGGATGAGACATCGTTGTCACTCCTGGCCGTCGGGTCGGTCGGGTTTTCAGCGCTCGCGGCGCTCACGCGCCCGCGTCAGGCCGCGGGGCACTCCCGCCACTCGAAGTGGTAGACGGTGCTGACGCTGCCGTCCGTTGAGTCCATGCTCATGAAGCTCAGCGCCTGCGGGCTGGACGTGCCCGCGTAGACCCGCAGTTCGGTGTTGACGTTGAGGTTGCGCTCCTCGCCGCACGGGGCCCAGACCAGGTCGGCGTAGTCGGTCTGGTCGCTGGCCTGCCAGTTGTCCGTGAAGGGGCCGTTGAACTGGTGCGTCGTACGGGCCGTCTGCGCGGAGCCCTGGAAGTAGTAGTTCGCGCGCTCCTGGCCGTAGGCTCCGCGCTGGAGGTGGGCGAAGCCCCGGTAGTCCGCGCGGGCGATGGCGTACGTGAACCCCTGGGGCACGTGGATGCGCAGGGCCAGCTGGCAGTTCTTGCGGAACTCGGTGCCTCCGGAGCCGGCTCCCGTCTGCGCGAGGTAGTTGCTGTACGTGACGGTGAAGGCCGTGTTGTCGGAGGCGGCGGCGACCTCCGCGGTCCCCTGGGGGCAGCCCGATCCGTTGACCCCGACCACGTCGACCGTAATGCGGCCGGGCGGCGGAACATAGGGGGAATCGGCTTGGGCCTGCGCGGGGGCCGCCACGGCCGACAACACCGCGATGGCGGCGCCTGCGGCAATTCTGCGGAACGGCATTTCCAGGTTCTCCATTCGTGCGGACGGGCACGGAATTGGACATGCACATGCCATCACAGCGCCGCTGGGGCGGGAAGGACGCGATACGGTCAATACGCGTGGGCCGCTTTCCCCGCCGCCTCCCTGGCCGAATACCGCGATCCCCGCGCCGCGCCGCGCCCCGCCCCACGCCGCCCATCAGCCCGGCGGCACTCCCCCGCCGGGCGGGGCGGCCTGCGGCGGTCCGGACGATGTCCGGTTCCCCCCGGAGGCCGCGTCCGTGCCGGCGCGGTCAGCCGTGCTCCTTCTGCAGGGTGCGCAGGAGGTCGAAGGCGGGGCGGTCCACCGGCCGCTGGGTGTTGCCGAGCGCGATGACGGCCACCCGCTTCTCCGGGTCGAAGCCCACGAAGGAGGAGAAGCCGCCGGTTCCTCCGTTGTGCCAGATCTGGAGGTGGCCGCCCTGCCGCGGGTGGAGGCGGTGGGCCATCCAGCCGAGGTGTACCCAGGCGAAGCGGCTCGTACGGTGCTCGACCGAACGGCTCAGCCGGATTGCCTCGGAGAGCCCCTCGGGGCCGCCGTCGATCTGGGCCCGTACGAAGGCCACAAGGTCGGTGGCGGTCGAGCGCAGGGCGCCGGCTCCCGCCAGGTCGGCGAGGTCCCACGGCTCGACGGGCCGCCTGCGCGCGCTGTGGCCCTGGGCGGAACGTTCCGCGCGGGCGCCGTCCACCGTCACGAGGGTGTCGGTCATGCCCAGCGGGGCGCAGATCTCGCGGGTGATGAGGGCCTCGTAGTCCGTGCCCGCCCGGCGGGCGAGGGCCAGTCCGAGCAGGCCGGCTCCGAGGTTGGAGTAGCGGAATCGTTTCCCCGGCGCCGCCCCCAGGCGGGTCCTGGCCAGTCCGGACAGCAGGGCCTCGGCGGTGCAGTCGGCGTACGGATCCGGCTTCGTCGGGCGCAGCAGGGCCTGGAGCAGCATGCCCCGGGGCAGCCGTGGCAGGCCGGAGGTGTGAGTGGCCAGATGCCGCAGGGTGATCCGGCTGCCGTCCCGTGACGGCACGGTCGTCCCGTCGGGCAGCAGGTCGCCGAGCGGCTCGTCCAGGCCCACCGTGCCGCCGGACGCCAGGCGGGCCAGGGCCAGGGCGGTGAACGGCTTGGTCACCGAACCGATCTCGAACAGGGTGTCCGGGCCGGGGGCGCCGCCGTGGTCCGCGCCGGTGCGTCCTGACCCGCGGATCTCCACGGTGTCCTCCGCCAGCGCGGCGACCACCGCGCCGACGCGCTGCTCGGCCAACCGGTCCGCGGTCTTCTGGGCGAGCGTCGCGAGTTCTTGTGCCATGACGGAATCATGGCGGCCCCATGCTCGCGTGCGGTGCGCCCTGATGATGATTTCCGGCGGCCGGACCTCCGACCTGAGCAGTACGGTCAGCCGACCTGGATGCCGATCACGCACGTGTCGTCGTCCGTGTCGGACCGGCTCTCGGCGAGGAGGCGGTCCAACCGCCCGTCCAGCTCCCCGGATCCGGCGCCCGCCGCGTTCATAAGATGGCGGAGCGAGTCCTGCACCGAGGAGTCCCGCCGTTCCACCAGGCCGTCCGTGAACATCAGCAGGGTGTCGTCCGGTTCGAGCCGCACCTCCCGCTCGACGTACGTGACATCGGGCAGGGCTCCGAGGAGCAGGCCGTCGATGAGGGGGAACGCGTCGGCCCGGCCCGCGCGGACGAGTACGGGCGGCAGGTGGCCCGCGCGTGCCCAGCGCATCACCCTGGTGCTGGGGTCGAAGAGGCCGCAGACGGCGGTGGCCGTGACGTGCTTGGCCAGGTGGTGGGTGACGGTGTTCAGCCAGGACAGCAGCTGGGCGGGGCCCGCACCCGTCACCGCGAGGCCGCGCAGGGCGTTGCGCAGGACGACCATGCCGGTGGCCGCCTCGATGCCGTGCCCGGCGACATCGCCCACGGACAGCATGATCAGTCCGGAGGGCAGCACGACGGTGTCGTACCAGTCGCCGCCGACGAGCGACTCGGTCTCGGCCGGCCGGTAGCGGACGGCGACCCGCAGGCCGGGGGCTTCGATGGCCGGTGGCGTGGGGGGCATGATGGCGTGCTGGAGCTGGAGTGCCAGCCGGTTGCGTTCGGCGGACTCAGCCTCGGTGTGGGCGAGTTGGTCCCTGGTCGCGGCCAGCGCGACCTCGGTCCAGTGTTGGGCGGAGATGTCCTGGTAGGCACCGCGCACCGCGTACAGCCGCTGTTCCGCGTCGAGGACGGGCTCGGCGACGACCCGGATGTGGCGGGTGATCCCGTCGGGCCTCTGCAGGCGGAAGTTGACCGAGGCGGGGCGCCGGTGGCGGAGCACCGCCCGCAGGAAGCCGCCGAGGGCGGCGGAGTCGTCCGGGTGGGCGTAGCCGGGCAGTTCGTGCAGACGTACCGGGGGCGCGGTGGCCGGGAGTCCGTGGAGCGCGTAGAGCTGCGCGTTCCAGGTGGTCTCTCCGGTGGCGAGGTTCTCCTCGAAACCACCGATCCGGCCCAGGCGTTGGGCGTGCTGCAGGAGGTTGGCCAGCCGGGCCGTCTCGTCCTCGATCCGCCAGATCAGCAGGACGGCGGCGCCGTGCCGGCTGACGCTGATGTCCGCGACCGAGGTGAGCGGGATCTGGTCGACGAGCGCGGTCAGGCTCATGCGCTCGGCTCTGAAGGGCTCGCCCGTGGCGTGCACGCGCTCGATGATGTCGAACAGGCCGCTCTCGCCGGCGGCCATCGGATAGGCCTCCAGGAGCAGGGCGCCGTTGACGTCGCCGCGCGGCCGTCCCAGCGGGTCGACGAACCGGCTGCCGACGTGCCGGATCCGGAAGTCGCCGAGTCCGCCCTCGGGGTCGAGGACCGGGGTGAGCACCACGGCGGGATCCTGCAGCCCCTCGGCGAGGTCGATGAGTTCCGCGACGTCCGGGAGCACCGCCTCGGCGGCCGTGAGGTCGCGCGGGGGCGAGGCGTCCATGGTGCGCGCGCACAGGTCGGCGAGAGCCTCGACCTGGCGCTCGATCTGCGGGGGTTGGGGTGCCAGGGGTCCTGGCCAGCAGATTTCGAGGACTCCGTGGATCCGTCCGCCGGTTCCCGTGGGTACGGCCATCCGGCCGCCGTCGGACCACTGGAGGTGGCCGATCGAGGGCAGCCCTTCGCGTTTCTGGCCGGCGAGGGTGACCAGCCGCCGCTCCGTCAGCGCCAGGCGGGCGACGGTGGAGACGCCCGGGGGTACGTGGCGCCAGCGGGCGGCTTCCCCGGGGCGGAATCCGGCGTGGCCGGTGAGGGCCAGCGAGCCGTCGGGCACGGCGGTCCACACGGCGACGGCGACCGCCCCCAGCGGACCCAGGGCGTTCGTCAGGAGGGACTCGGCGACCGCCTGGGTGTCGGCGGCGGCGGCCAGCATGCCGCTCTCGGCGGTGCGCAGCCGGACCGACACCGCGGTGTGCTCCTCGGCCGGGACGTCCGCCGTGCCGGTGCGCTCGACGAATTCGGCGGCGATGGCGCTGACGTGGTCGCGGGACGCCTGGTTGACGATGTCGGCGGCGAGTTCGAGCAGGGACATGCCGCTGTCGCGGCACAGCACGTCGAGCTGGCGTGCCGCCGCGGCGGGTGTGCAGTGCAGCTGCCCGATCAGGATGCCCTTGGCCAGTTCGACCAGGGCGCGGCCGTCCGCCGCCGCTTGTGCCTCCAGTACCTCGCGGCGCAGCCGTTCGACGGTCGCGACGAGGCGGCCGAGCGGGGTCGGGGCCTGGTGCGGGATGCCGGCCGCGGGCCGGCCGCCGACGGGCGTGCCCCGCGGCCCGGCCTCACCGTGCCGCTGGGTGTCCCCGGTCATCGCGTGAGCCAGTGCCGGACGCGCGCGATGAGGTCGTCGGCGTCCACCGGCTTGGTCACGTAGTCACTGGCGCCCGCGGCGAGGCTCTTCTCCCGGTCCCCGGGCATCGCCTTGGCGGTGACCGCGATGATGGGCAGGCTCTCGTACGCCGGCATCCGCCGGATCTCGGCGGTTGCCGCGTATCCGTCGAGCTCCGGCATCATCACGTCCATCAGGATGAGGTCGACCCCGGCGTTGTGGGTCAGGGCGTCGATGCCCTTGCGGCCGTCCTCGGCGTGGAGCACGCGCATGCCGTGCAGTTCGAGGATCCCGCTCAGGGCGAAGAGGTTGCGGGCGTCGTCGTCGACGACGAGGACGGTGCGTCCGGCCAGGTCGCCGTCGAGCACCTGGGCGGCCTGCTGGCGGTCGGTGACCCCGGAGACGGGCGGCAGCACGTCCCCCGGCTGCTCGGCGGACAGGTGGAGCGCGATTCTTTCCCGCAGCTCGTCCAGGCTGGACAGCAGTTCCACGTGGCGTGAGGCGGACCGCTGGCGCAGGGCCTCTTCCTGACCCGTCCTGACCCGGGGGTTGTTGTGGGCGAGCACGGGGAGCGAGGCCAGGGCCGGGTCCCCGTCGAGCGCGTCGAGGAAGTCCAGCGCTTCGCCTTCGGGCATGTCCAGTTCCAGGACGACGCAGTGGAAGGGGTCCGACGCCAGTGCGGCGGCGGCCTCCTGCGAGCTCGTGGCGTTGACCACCTGGATGCCGCCGCGCTCCCCCGTCACCTCGTGGCGGGGGGCGAAGTCGCGGGCGGCGCTCTCGGCGACGAGGGAGAGCAGGCCGTTCTGCCGTTCCTCGATCACCAGGAGGCGGCGGGCCCGCCGCTGCGCCGGCAGCGCCGGGGTGTCCGGGCGGCCCGGACCGCCCGCTCCGCCCGTGGCGCCGGCCGGGAGCGCGGCCGGGGCGTCGGTGAGGGGGGCGGTGTCCTCGTAGTCCGCGCGGCTGACCGGCAGGTAGAGGGTGAAGGTGCTGCCCTGGCCCGGTGTGCTCTCCGCGACGACGGCCCCGCCGAGGAGCTGGGCGATCTCTCGGCTGATGGAGAGCCCGAGGCCGGTGCCGCCGTACTTGCGGCTGGTGGTGCCGTCGGCCTGCTGGAAGGCCCCGAAGACGGACTCGAGCTGCTGCTCGGGGATGCCGATGCCCGTGTCCCGGACCCGGAACGCCAGCAGGGGCACGCGCCGGGGAAGACCGGCGGGGATCTCGGAGGCCGTGGCGGGTTCGATGCGGAGCTCGACGCCGCCGCGCTCGGTGAACTTCACGGCGTTGGACAGCAGGTTGCGCAGGATCTGGCGCAGCCGGGAGTCGTCGGTGAGCAGGTCGTCGGGGGCGCCGGGGGCGGTGGTGACGGTGAAGTCGAGGCTCTTCTGCGTGGTCATCGGGCGGAAGGTGGCGTCGACGTATTCGAGCAGCTGCGGCAGGTGCACGCGCTCGGGGTTGATGTCCATCTTTCCGGCCTCGACCTTGGACAGGTCGAGGATGTCGTTGATCAGCTGGAGCAGGTCCGAGCCGGCCGAGTGGATGATGCCCGCGTACTCGACCTGCTTGGGGGTGAGGTTGCGCGCGGGGTTCTGGGCGAGCAGCTGGGCGAGGATCAGGAGGCTGTTGAGCGGGGTGCGCAGCTCGTGGCTCATGTTGGCCAGGAACTCGGACTTGTAGGTGGAAGCCAGCGACAACTGCTGTGCGCGGGTCTCCAGTTCCTGCCGGGCCTGCTCGATCTCCAGGTTCTTGGCCTCGATGTCGCTGTTCTGGCTGGCGAGGAGGGCGGCCTTCTCCTCCAGTTCCGCGTTGGAACGCTGGAGTTCCTCCTGCTGGACCTGGAGTTCCTCCGAGCGGGCCTGGAGTTCGCCGGTCAGCCGTTGGGACTCGCCGAGGAGTTCGTCGGTCCGGGCGTTGGCGACGATGGTGTTGACGTTGGCGCCGATGGTTTCCATCAGCTGGGCGAGGAAGTCGCGGTGTACGGGGGTGAAGGCGCTGAAGGAGGCGAGCTCGATCACGCCCAGGACCTGGTCGTCCACCACGATCGGCAGGATGATCAGGCTGCCGGGGGTGGTGTGGCCCAGCCCGGAGGAGATGACGTAGTCGCCGGGGACCTGGTCGGTGGCGATGATCCGGTGGCTGCGGGCCGCCTGCCCGACGAGGGACTCGCCGAGGGCGAACGTGGTGCCCACCGTGGCGGCCGCGGGGCGGCCGTAGGACCCGACGCGCGTGAGGACGGTGCCGCCGGGGCGGTCCTCGGCGAGGTAGAAGGCGCCGTACTGGGCGGCGACGAGCGGAGTCAGCTCGTCCATGACGAGTTCGGCGACGGCCGCGAGGTCCCGGTGGCCCTGCATCAGGCCCGAGATGCGGGCCAGGTTGGACTTGAGCCAGTCCTGTTCCTGGTTGGCCCGGGTGCTCTCGCGCAGCGAGCCGACCATGGAGTTGATGTTGTCCTTGAGTTCGGCGACCTCGCCCGAGGCGTCGACGGTGATGGAGCGGGTCAGGTCGCCTTCGGCGACGGCGCTGGCGACCTCGGCGATGGCCCGGACCTGGCGGGTCAGGTTGCCGGCCAGCTCGTTGACGTTCTCGGTCAGGCGCTTCCAGGTGCCCGATACGCCCTCCACCTCGGCCTGGCCGCCGAGCCGGCCCTCGCTGCCGACCTCGCGGGCGACGCGGGTGACCTCGGCGGCGAAGGCGGAGAGCTGGTCGACCATCGTGTTGATGGTGGTCTTCAGCTCCAGGATCTCGCCGCGGGCGTCCACGTCGATCTTCTTGGACAGGTCGCCGTTGGCGACGGCCGTCGTGACGAGGGCGATGTTGCGGACCTGGCCGGTGAGGTTGTTCGCCATGGAGTTGACGTTGTCGGTGAGGTCCTTCCAGGTGCCGGCCACGTTGGGGACCTGTGCCTGGCCGCCGAGCCGGCCCTCGGTGCCGACCTCGCGGGCGACGCGGGTGACCTCGTCGGCGAACGCGGACAGCGTGTCGACCATCGTGTTGATGACCCCGGCCAGCGCGGCGACCTCGCCCTTGGCCTCCACCACGATCTTCTGCGAGAGGTCGCCGCGCGCCACGGCGGTGGCCACCTGGGCGATGGAGCGGACCTGGCCGGTCAGGTTGGAGGCCATCACGTTGACGTTGTCGGTGAGGTCCTTCCAGGTGCCCGAGACCCCCCGCACGGTGGCCTGGCCGCCCAGGTTGCCCTCGGTGCCCACCTCGCGCGCGACACGGGTGACCTCGTCGGCGAAGGCGGAGAGCTGGTCGACCATCGTGTTGATGGTCTCCTTCAGCTCCAGGATCTCCCCGCGGGCGTCCACCCGGATCTTCTGCGTCAGGTCGCCCTGGGCCACGGCGGTGGTGACCTCGGCGATCGACCGCACCTGCGCGGTCAGGTTGTCGGCCATGACGTTGACCGACTCCGTGAGGTCCTTCCAGGTCCCGGAGACGCCCTTGACGTCCGCCTGACCGCCGAGCCGGCCCTCGGTGCCGACCTCGCGGGCCACCCGGGTCACCTCCCCGGCGAACCCGGAGAGCTGGTCGACCATCGTGTTGATGGTCTCCTTCAGTTCCAGGATCTCCCCGCGCGCGGTGACGGTGATCTTCTGCGAGAGGTCGCCCTTGGCCACCGCGGTCGCGACCTGCGCGATCGAACGGACCTGCGCCGTGAGGTTCCCGGCCATGAAGTTGACCGAATCCGTGAGGTCCAGCCAGGCGCCGCCGACGCCCGGCACGTCGGCCTGACCGCCGAGCGTTCCCTCGGTGCCGACCTCGCGGGCCACCCGCGTGACCTCGGAGGTGAACAGCGACAGCTGGTCGGCCATCCCGTTGAACACGGTGGCGATCTCGCCGAGCAGCCCGTCCGCGGTGTCGGGCAGCCGGGTACGGAAGTCCCCGTCGCGCACGGCTGTCAGGCCGGCCAGCAGCAAGCGCAGCTCCGCTTCGCCGATCCCGCCCTCGCCAGGAAGCGCGGACGACCTGCCCAGTGGTTCCGTGCCCGTCCTTTCAGCCATCGTCAACCTCACTCTAGAACGCACCGGGTCCCTGGTTCGGCCGGTTCCGCCTTCGCCGCTCGGACGGCCGTTGAAGGCTAACGCCGCCGGAGGGACCTTAAGGCACCGCGATCACCCTGAAGACACGCTTCCGCACACTTGCCCGGGGGTGCTCGGGCGAGCGGGGGGTATGCGGACCGGTGAGAAACACCACATCGGACGAAGTGAGGTGAGGTCGTTGGCGGTCAAGGCAGTGGGCTGGGCAGGCTCGTTTCCGGTTTCGCAGGGGGTACGGGCGGCACGGCTGTGGACCGCCGGGCACCTGACGTCCCTGGGCTGGGACAACTGGGCTCCGGACACGGCGCATTCCGTGCTGCTCAGCGTCTCGGAGCTCGTGACGAACGCCCATGTGCACGCGGCGGGCACCGCGCACCTGGTGCTGACGTGGGACGGCACGTGCCTGCATGTCAGCGTCTCCGACTCCGACCCTCAGCTGCCCGCCCCGCGGCCGGCCGACGCGACGGCCGATGCCGGTGCCACGTCCGGCCGGGGGCTGGGAATCGTCACCACACTGGCCGACTCCTGGGACGTGCACGCCTGCCACGGCGGCAAGGCGATCACGGCGTGCTTCCGCCCCCGCGGCGGACCCGACCCCCACGCCGGCGGACCGGACTTCCGCACCGGCTGACCGGCCGTCCGGGCCTCGCCGGTCGTCACCCGGCGAGGGCGTCTTCGACACCCGGGTACAGGCTGAGGATGGTGTCCGCGCCCGTAAGGGCGAAGAGGCGGCGCAGCTGCTCGCCCGGGGCGGCGATGCGCAGCGAGGTGAGCTGGTGCATCCGCAGCAGCAGGTTCAGGAACGACGAGTCGCCGAAGGTGATGCAGCGGGCGTCCAGCACCACCATCCGGTGCCCGTCCGCCGCCGAGACGAGCGCCTCCTCGAGCGGCCCCAGGGTGTCCTGGTCGAGCTCCCCGCGGGCGGCCACCACCCATCCCGCCCCGTCCCCGGCCGGGTAGCTCTCGCCGACCACGCCATCGTGGTACGCGTCCTGTGCTCCGGTCATGTCCGCCTCCCCGGATCGTCACACCTGTACGGCTTCCGCAAGGGAGTATGCCTGTTCATGGACCCGTCGAGAGCCCCCGGGACCATGCGCGGCGCCGCCTGCCCGGTGGAACGGGAAAAAAGAATCTGGATCAGGCTGTGTAAGACCGCGAAGTGCGGGCAGAAGCGGCCGAGCAGCAATCAGTCAATCGGGAGGGGAACGGCCCTATGTCTCGCTCGGCCACCGCCGTAAGCCACATGCCTGCGACAGAGACGCAGGTCACGCCCGCTCCGGTCGCCGACGCAGGGGCACCGACGCAGGACGTGGACCTGGTCCAGGTGGACAACGCCCGGGAAATGGCGCCCGCCGACGCACGCGAGCTGTCGAAGGTCTTCTTCGAGAGGCTCCGCACGCTGGAAGAGGGCACGCCCGAGTACCAGTACGCCCGCAACACCCTGATCGAGATGAACCTCTCCCTCGTGCAGTTCGCCGCGCGCCGTTTCCGCGCCCGCGCACTGGGCGGGAGCCTCGACATGGACGACATCATCCAGGTGGGGACCATCGGCCTGATCAAGGCCATCGACCGGTACGACCTCGAGCGCGAGGTCGAGTTCTCCACGCTGGCCCTGCCGTACATCACCGGAGAGATCAAGCGCTTCTTCCGCGACACCACCTGGGCCGTGCACGTCCCCCGCCGCCTGCAGGAGCTGCGGACCGAGCTCGCCAAGGCGCAGGAGGCCCTGACCGACGTCCTGGGCCGGGCCCCGACGGTCAAGGAGGTCGCCCAGCACCTCGAACTGACCGAGGAGCAGGTCATCGACGGGCTGGTCGCCGCGAACGGCTATACGAGCGGCTCCCTGGACACCACCGGCGCCGAGGGCGACGAGCCGTCGCCGGCGGGCCGGACGGCGCGGCCGCTGGCGGACCGGCTCGGCGAGGTCGATCCCGCCATGGAGCTCTTCGAGGACTTCCACACCCTCGCGCCGCTGCTGGAGCAGCTGGGTGAGCGGGACCGCCTGATCCTGCAGATGCGTTTCGGCGAGGAGAAGACCCAGGCGGAGATCGGCGCCGAGCTCGGCATCTCGCAGATGCAGGTCTCGCGCCTGCTGTCCCGGACCCTGACCCGGCTGCGCGCCGGCATGCTCTCGGCGTAGGTTGAGCACATGCCATCCCCCGACCGGTCCGCCCCGCCCGACGGCGCCCAGACGCTCTTCGACGCCGTGGCGTGGGCGGACGCGGTCGTCCGGTGTGCCCCCTCGGTGGCGGGCACGGACGCGGACACGACGACGACGCTGACCGCGCAGCCGCTGCGCGACCGTCCCGGCGCCCTCCTGAGCGGCAGCTGCGACCTGGACACCCGGCCTATCCTGTGTGCGGCGCTCGGCGTCGTCACCCGGATCCCGGGGCCGGTGGTCCACCTCGATCTCTCCGAGGTGGCCTTCCTCGACACGGGGGCGGTCGCCGCCCTGCTGCAGGCGGCCACTACCGTGACCGGACAGGGGCGCCGCCTGCTGCTCCACCACCCCCCGTACTCGCTCCGCAAGATCGTGGCGATGTTCCCGGACGAATGTGCCGCGCTGGAGGTCGCAGCATGATGAACCTTCCTGCGCCCACCGACCCTGGGGCCTTCGTCCACCCCGCCCTCTTCTACCAGGGTCAGGCGGAGTACCTGGCAGGGGTGGGGGGTTTCGTACGGGCTGCCCTCGCGGCCGACGAGCCGGTGCTCGTGGCCGTGCCCGGAACGCGGCTGGACGTCTTGCGCGAGAGCGTCGGCGCGGGCGCGGACGAGGTCACCTGGACGGACATGACGCAGCTGGGCCGCAACCCCGGCCGTATCCTGGCCGCCCTGCAGGATTTCGCCGACCGGCACGCCGGCCGGGCCGCCCGGATCGTGGGCGAGCCCATCTGGCCCGGCCGCTCGCAGGCCGAGGTGCTGGAGGCCACGCGCCACGAGGCTCTGATCAACACGGCCTTCGCGGGGCGGCAGGCCACCATCCTGTGCCCGTACGACGTAGTGGGCCTGCCGCCCGCGGTGGTGTCCGATGCCCGGCGTACCCATCCCACACTGATCGAGAAGGGCGTGGACCTGCTCAGCACGGACTACGCCGACGCCCCGTCGGTCAGCGCCGACTGCGATCACCCCCTGCCCGAGCCCGACGGGGACGCGCCCTGGCTCGAGTACACCCACGGGGGCCTGGGCGAGGTGCGCGACCACGCCGAGGCCTGGGCCCGCGGCACCGCCCTGAGTGCCGCGCGGCAGGGCGACCTGATCCTCGCGCTCAGCGAGGCCGCCGCCAACTCCCTGGCCCACGGCGGTGGGCGGGGTGCGCTGCGGCTGTGGAGGACCGGTACCGGCATCGTGGCCGAGATCCGCGACGGCGGCCGCCTGGCCGATCCGCTTGCGGGTCGCCGCCGCCCTTCCCTGGCCTCGGTCAACGGCGGCCGCGGCTTGTGGATGATCCACCAGCTGTGCGACCTGGTCGAGGTCCGGGCCTCGGACAGCGGCCTCATTCTGAGACTGCACATGGCAGCCTCCTGAGGCGGGAGCTCCCCTAGACTGTCGGCACGCTCGGTGTCCGGGTCCGGGGGGTACGGACGGATCCAGGACATCGATCATGAAGAGGCCTGGGGGGACCACAGGGGTCCCCGCGATCACAGACCAGTGCCAACGGTGGGGGTGAGAGTTCTCAGTGGAAACCATCGGAGCGGAAGCCGGCGATTCGCTGCGCACCGGACCTTCCGTGGTGGGGCAGCGCCGTCGGCTCGCCCTGTCCGGCGTCCGGGGCCACGTGGCGAAGGGCCGCGATTTCACCCGTGAGGCCTTGCGGGACTGGGGCTGGGACGGTGAGGCGACCGCCGATGACGTGCTGCTCCTCGTGTCGGAGCTGCTGACCAACGCCTCGCTGCACGCGGGTGGCTGCATCGAGCTCGCGCTCACGTCCGGCGAGGCCCTGCGGATCGAGGTCTACGACGGCACGACGACGCTGCCCCGTCCGCACCCGAACCCGCAGCGGGGCCTGCCGGGCGGCCACGGGCTGTACATCGTGGCCCGTCTCTCGGACCGCTGGGGCACTGTCACCAGTGAGAACGGCAAGGCCGTCTGGGCCGAGATCGAGGCGTCCCGGCTGACCTCGGGCAGGTCCACGGGCATGTGACCCGGCGACCCCCCGTTCACGGGCACGTGACCCGGCCGGGCCCGCCCCGCCCCACACCGCGATCGTGCGAACCGGCCGGCTCGCGCCCCCCGCCCCCGCAGCCGGCCCGCGCCCCTCGTCCCCGTACGGGAGCGTGATTGCGGCAGACCGGGGCAGGCGCGCAGTATGACTTCCCATCAGCTCACTTCGCTGGCCCTGACCCCGGCACCCGGCCCGGTCTGGGTCCACCTGGCCGTCATCGCCTTCGCCCTCCTCGTCCTGGTCCACACCCTGGCCCGGCACCGGTAGGACTCCCCCGCCGCGGAACTCACGGCCGCCGCCGGCCGGGCGTTCAGCGGTTCAGCAGGCGGGTCCAGTCCTGGGGCACCCGGTCCGCCGGTCCCGGCGCGGGCTGGTCCGCGGGGTGGCCGCCCGGTGGTGTCAGCTCGGGCCCGGACTCGTACAGCTTGCCGCTGTCGTAGTCCCAGAACCACTCCTCGCCCGGTTCGAAGCTTTGTACCAGGGGATGTCCGGTCGACTTCCAGTGGGCGGTGGCGTGCTGGGCGGGCGACGAGTCGCAGCAGCCGATGTGGCCGCACTGGGCGCAGCGGCGCAGGTGGAACCACCAGCCGCCCACCGCGTCGCAGTCGCCGCAGCCGGGGCCGCTGGGCGCGGCGCCCGGATCGATTCCCTTGATGTCGGTCATACGGGCTCCTCGGCGATCTCGGTCGCGGTATCGGGTTCGGTGTCGGTCCGGGTGCCTGCCTCGGTCCCGGGTTCCGGGGCGGTCAGCGGCAGCAGCACCTGGAAACGGGTGTCGCCCGGTGCGGACTCGACCTGGAGGCTTCCGTGGTGCTTGTTGACGACGATCCGCCAGGAGATGTCCAGGCCGAGGCCCGTGCCCTCGCCGACCGGCTTCGTGGTGAAGAACGGATCGAAGATGCGGCTGCGGATGTCCGCCGGGATGCCGGGCCCGGTGTCCCGGAACTCCACCAGCAGCCGGTCCCCCTCCCGTGCCGTGCGCACCGTCAGCGTGCCGTCGCGTCCGGTGCTCCCGATCGCGAAGACGGCGTTGTCGATGAGGTTGGTCCACACCTGGTTGAGCTCCGCCGGGTAGGCGGGCACGTCCGGCACGGAGCGGTCGTACTCCTTCACGACCCGGACCCGGGGGCCGATCTTGCCGGACAGCATCAGCAGGGTGCTGTCGAGGAGTTCGTGGACGTCGACGACCCGGTGCGGGGCGCGGTCGAGCTGTGAGTACTGCTTGGCGGCGTCCACGAGGTGGGAGATGCGGGTGGTGGAGTCTTCGATCTCGTCCATCAGCAGCTCGGTCTCGACCGTGTAGTTGAGCCAGCCGATCGCCCCCGGGAGGATGTCCTCGGCCACGGCCGCCGCGACCTGCTCCAGCCAGTCGCTGTCCAGCCCGGCCTGTACGAAGGTCGGTGCGATCCGCCAGCCTTCCGCGATGCCGTGGTCCTCGAGCCAGTCCGCGAGCTCGTCCTCCCGGTCGGACGCCTCCAGGGGGCTGAGCGACGGGGCCTTCGCGACGCGTTCGGCGGTGCGCTCCTGGATCTCGATGAGGTCGGCGAGCGTCTCGCGGGAGTAGGGGCCGTGCGCGATGACGCCGAGCTTGTGCCGCATCTTGCCCACTCGTTCGCGCAGCGCCGCGGTGGCCCGGACGGCAGCCGCGGCCGGGTTGTTGAGCTCGTGGGTGAGCCCTGCGGACAGCGATCCGAGCGCCAGCAGGCGTTCGCGCTGCCCGATGGCCCGCTGGGTGTTCTTCGCGCCGAAGAAGAGTCCCTCCAGCAGGTGCGCGGCCATCGGGAACCAGTCCCGCATGAAGCCCGCGAAGGACTGGGCGGGCAGCACGAAGAACCGCGTCGGCTCGGTCACCCGCATCGAGTTGGTGTACGTCTGGGGCACCCGGTCGCCCAGGTAGGCCTGCATGGCTCCCGCGTACACCCCGCGCTGCGAGGTCCGGCTCACCTCGACGTCGTCGCCGCCCACCCGGCGGGACAGGACGACGGTGCCCTCGATCATCACGTAGAAGCAGGTCGCCGGTTCGCCCTCGGTGTACACCGGACCGGCTTCGAACCGCTCCACGCGGCCTTCGGCGCACAGCTGTCCGAGCTGTTCCGGGGTGAGCTTCTCGAACAGGAACAGCGAGGCGATCTCCTGCGGGCCGCAGGGCATGGCGTGCCCGCTCACGACTGCTCCAGGTACCGGTGGACGAGCATCACGGCCATGGCTCCTTCTCCGACGGCGGACGCGACGCGCTTCGCGGACTCGGCGCGTGCGTCGCCCGCCACGAACACTCCGGGAACGTTGGTCTCCAGGTGGTAGGGCGGCCGGTCCAGCTCCCACTCGGCCGGCGGCCGGCCGTCCGGCGTGAGGTCCGGCCCGGCCAGGATGAAGCCCCGCTCGTCGCGGAGCACCGTGCCGTCCAGCCAGTCGGTCCGGGGGGCCGCTCCGATGAAGACGAACATCCACTGGGCGTCGACGCGTTCGGTCGCGCCGCTGTCCACATCGCGCAGCGTCAGCTGTTCCAGGTGCCCGTCGCCGTGCGCCGCCTCGACGGCCGTCCGGGTCCGCACCGTGATGTTCGGGGCTTCTTCGATCTGCTGGATCAGGTAGTACGACATCGACGCCGCCAGGGACTCCCCGCGGACCAGCAGCGTCACCGAGTTCGCGCCCCGCGCCAGGTACACAGCCGCCTGGCCGGCGGAGTTGGCGCCTCCCACGATGTACACGTCCTGCCCCTGGCAGGCCGACGCCTCGGTGAGGGAGGAGCCGTAGTACACCCCGCAGCCGGTCAGGTCCTCGCAGCCCGGGGCCCGGAGCTGCCGGTACGAGACGCCGGTCGCCAGGATGACGCTGTGCGCGGTGACCGAGGAGCCGTCGGAGAAGCGGACGACGCGCGCCGCGCCGTTGACCTCCAGCCCCGTGACCTCGCGTGCCGTGAGGATCTCGGCGCCGAACCGGCCGGCCTGGCGGCGGGCTCGTTCGGTGAGCTGCGCCCCCGAGACGCCGTCGGGGAAGCCGAGGTAGTTCTCGATGCGGGAGCTCTGCCCGGCCTGCCCGCCGGTGGCCGACCGCTCGACCAGCACCGTCCGCAGCCCTTCCGAGGCCCCGTACACGGCCGCGCCGAGGCCGGCCGGGCCGCCGCCGATCACGACGAGGTCGTAGAACTCGGCGGCCGGGGTCGTCGCGAGCCCGACGTGGGCGGCGAGGTCGGTGGCCTCCGGCTCGATCAGCACGGTGCAGTCCGGGGTGATCACCACGGGCAGCCGCTGTCCGTCGGCCCCGGCGGCGTCGAGCAGCCGCCGTCCCTCGGGCTCGTCGGAGGAGTACCAGCGGTACGGGACCTGGTTGCGGGCCAGGAACTCCCGCACGTGCGAGGAGCGCGCCGACCAGCGGTGCCCGACGACCTTCGTGGCGGGTACCGGCCGGTGGTCGCCGGCGCGCCAGGCCGTGAGCAGGTCGTCGACGACCGGGTAGAGCTTCTCCTCCGGCGGGTCCCACGGCTTGAGCAGGTAGTGGTCGAGGTCGACGACGTTGATCGCGTCGATGGCCGCGTTGGTGTCGGCGTACGCGGTCAGTAGTACGCGGCGGGCGCCCGGGTACACGTTCAGCGCCTGTTCGAGGAACTCGATGCCGTTCATCTGGGGCATGCGGTAGTCGGCCAGGATCACGGCCACCAGATCGCCCCGCAGCTTGAGCTCGCGCAGTGCTTCCAGCGCGGACTCCCCGGACTCTGCGCGCACGATCCGGTACCCGGCGCCATAGCGTCGCCGCAGGTCACGGGCGACGGCACGGGAGACTCCCGGATCGTCGTCCACGGTGAGGATGACGGTCCGCGCGGTGTCGGCGACCTGTGCCATGCGCCTCCCACGAACGGCCCGGACCGGCGGCGCGGCGAGCCGCCCGCGCCGGTTCCCGCCCATCGTACGTTCTGTTCGTCCGGGTTTGCTCAGGGATAGCGGTTTATGGCGGCCGCCAGGGCAGGCCCGTGCCGCGGATAGGCTGATCGCATGACTGTGCTCGCGTACGAAGACTTCGGCACCGGACGCCACCGTGAAGCCTCCCTGATCCGCCACGCCCTCGGCAGCGTCCACGACGAGGAGCTCGTGGCCGGCCTGGCGGGCGGGATCGGCTTCATGTACTTCGTCTTCGAGTACGCGGGCCGGGTGCCGATCGCCACGATCGTGGCGCAGGCCCACCCGGAGCCCTGGGTGCAGGTCGCGCTCGGCCGGCTGGGCGTCCCGTACGAGGCCACGCGCGCGATGAACCCCCGCTGGGGCCGGGTCCGCGCCGCGCTCGACCAGGGGCAGCCCGCCTTCTGCGTGGTCGACCGCTCCTCCCTGCCCTGGCACGAGGCCGACCCGGACGCCGAGATGACCGGCGCCGACCCGTACACCGTCGTCATCGCCGGGTACGACGGCGACGACCTGCTGATCGAGGACGGCGCCGACACCCCGCACCGGATCGACCGCGAGGAGTTCGGGGCCGCCTGGACCGCGCACCGCAAGGGCCGCCACCAGCTGATCGTGCCCACCGGGCCGTCCGAGACGGAGCCGGACGTGGCCGGGGCCGTCGCCGCCACCGTCACGCGCCTGACGGGGCCGGTCCTGGGGAACAAGTTCGACGTGAACTTCGGGTTCACCGGAATGGAGAAGCTCGCCGCGCAGCTGCGCGACAGCACCACCAAGACGGGCTGGGAGCGCCGCTTCGGCGGCTCCCCCGAGGCCTTCCGGGCCGGTACCGGGCGGCTGCACGCCTGCCTGGAGGAGGAATGGACCGCCCCGGGCGCGACCCGGCCGCTGTACGCCGACTTCCTGGACCTCGTCGGGCGCCCGGAGGCCGCCGGCCTCTTCCGGGAGTCCGCCGGGCACTGGTCGGAGCTGGCCGCGCTCGCCCGCGACGCGGACCCCCAGGCCGGGGCCGAGGAGCGGCGCGCGCTGTTCGACGCGTGTGCGCAGCGGGTGGACCGCAGCCTGGAGCTGGAGCGGCAGGCGGTCCTGGCGCTGGGGAAGTAGCCCGGCGCGCCACCGCCGGGCGGTCCGGGCGGCTCCGCTGATCATGGCACCGCGGGGCGGAGCGATGCCCAGCGGGTGCACGGCCGACACGAATGGGGGAAGCTGGGTGAGGCCGCAGCGACGGCGGCCGAAAGTGGCGAGGAAGGTCCCTCCGTGAACATTTCAGCAGCCGACCGACCCGCACGCGCTCCCCGGTACAAGGTGCGGATGACCACCCTGCTGTGCACCGCGGCCGCCCTGACGGCCGCCGTGATCCCGGCCTCCGCGCAGCCCGCCGCGACGGCTCCTGCGCCGAACGCGGCCCCCCTGGATCCCGTGGTGGTCGACTGCTTCTCCGAGGCCCAGACGCGCCCCGAGGAGTACTTGCTGGCCTGCGGCGACGGGAACAACCGCCTGGTCAAGCTCCGCTGGGAGACCTGGGGGCCGAGCACCGCGACGGCCACCGGCACCGACATGGTGAACGACTGCCGCCCCTACTGTGCGGCCGGCCGCTTCCGCGCCTACCCGGTCACGGTGACCCTGAGCCATCCGGAGGCCTGGCCCGAGCACCCCGAGGTCCAGCGCTTCACGATGATCCGGCTCCTCTACACCGACACCGCACCGGTCCCGGTCGCCAAGGACGTCACGTACAAGCTCGTGTACTGACACCAGGTGATCGTCGGCCTCAGCGGCTGCCTCGCCTGACCGGGATGACCGCGTACCGCACGCAACCCGGCGGGCGGAACGGGCGTCTTCGCGGGGGGACGGCGCGTACGGGGCGCGCCGGTACGCGGGAGGCGTGGGAGATGTCGGAGCGGGACACGGCTGAGCCGGAAACGACGGGGCTGGAGACGGCGAAGCGGCCGGACGAGGTCGGCTCCGCGGACAGCATGCCGGCCCTGGCGCTGCTGGTGCCCGCCTTCCTGTTGCTGCGCTTTCTCGGGGAGCACGCCTGGGCGTACTGGACGGCCGCGGTGCTCGGCGTTCTCGGGCTGCTTGCCGCCGGTTTCGGCATCGCCTCCGCGGTCGGCAGCCTGCGACGCGGGCACCGCAAGCTGCTCGCCGGGTACACCATCGTCCTGCTGCTGGCCGCAGGCTTCGTGCTGGTGGTCCGGCTCATCGAGACCTGACGCCCCGGCGGGGCGGGGTCAGCGCGACGGCACCGGCGGGCGCGGAAACCCGCTGGGCGCCGAACTCACGCTGCCGGTAGGGTCTGGCCTCCCGCCCGGCCGTACCGCCGGCAGCGGGTTCCCACGTTCAGAGAGCGATGCACATGACCAGCCGGCAAGCGACGACGACCCTGTGGCGCCCCACCGGCCCCAAGGAGCTGGACCTGGTCCGCGAGCTGAACTGGCGTGCGTGGCCGCCTCGGCTCCCCGAGCAGCCGATCTTCTACCCGGTCCTCAACGAGGACTACGCGATCATGATCGCGCGGGACTGGAACGTGAAGCACGACGGCGCCGGCTTCGTCACCCGGTTCGAGGTCGCGTCGGAGTTCCTGAGCCGGTATCCCGTCCAGCAGGCCGGCGGGCGGGCGATCCTCGAGCTCTGGGTGCCGGCCGAGGAGCTGGACGACTTCAACGCCCACATCGTGGGCGAGATCCAGGTGGTCCACGAGTTCCGCTGAAGCGGGCGTGGGCGGGCCCGCCGGCGTGCAGGCGGGAGGTCAGTCGCGGGGCTGGGCCCGACCCGCGCCGGGCGGGGCGGCGGCCTGTTCCAGGACCTCCAGGACGGTGTCCCTGAAGAGGGTGGCCTTGTAGGCGGTCTGCGGGAGGGGGCGGCAGCGGGCCAGGACCGTCGCGGCCGCTTCGGCGAGGAGGCCGGGGGTGGGCTCGCGGCCGATCAGGGCGGCCTCCACCTCCGGCAGCCGGAGCGGGACCCGCCCCACCGCGCCCGCCGCGACGGCGGCGTGCGTGATGGTGGCACCGTCGAACGCGAGCCGGGCGGTGGCCTCGACCACCGGGCCTCGCGCTCGCCTTCACGCTCTTTGATATCCCGCCGCGGGAGCCGGCGCAGTTCGGCGCGCGCCCGAGCGGGGCGTCACTTTGCGCGAAAGGCCCTGGTCTGTGACTCCGCCCACCCTCCCTTGACCCGGGAAGGAAGGGATACCTAAGTTCGATGTCATGGCCCCCCACGACCCCCTCCACGCCCCGGACGAGCCCGGCGCCTCCGGCGCTTCCGACTCCTCCGGCGCTTCCGGCGCTTCCGGCGACGCGGCCGCGCTGGTCGACTTCGCGGTGGACCTCACCTCGCAGGAGGTGCTGCGGCGCGCCCAGGTGATGGAAGCCCTCGGCCCCGACTGGGATCCGGTCGAGGTGCTGCTCGGCGAGGAGGCGGCGTACGACCTGCTGTACTCCGGACTCGACGCGCGGCAGCAGCGCCTGTACGACGACCTGGTCGCGGCCGGCGTGCTGCCCGCGAGGGGAGACGGCCGTGCTGCCGCTTGACCCGCAGGCCGATCCCGGGCGCCGCGCCTGGGTGGCCTGCCCGAAGTGCGCGGACGCCCAGGGCTGTGAGCCCTGCGAGGAGCGGCGGACCTGCTCCACCCACTGGCGCTACCTGCTCACCAACACCGGCAGCCTGCTGCACCTCCAGTGCCCGGCGTGCACGCACGTCTGGGTGCACGAGAGCGGCTTCGGAGCCACCCGCTCCGTGTGGAACCGCATCGTCGGGGCCCTGCCCCGCCTCTGAGCCGGAAACCGGCGGCGATCAGCGGCCTCGAAGTCACGGGGGCATGGTGCCGGTCGCGGTGACGCCCGCCGCGACCAGCCCGGGCCGGGTCAGCCCTGCGCCCAGGCGCGCAGCAGCGCCTCCCGTTCGCGCGGCTTGGGAGTGCCCTCCAAGCCGTGTGCACGGCCCCACGCCTCGACGACCCGCGGGTCCGCGGTGCCCGCCACGAAGCGGGCAAGGAGGTCCTGCGAGAGCGCCGCCTCCTCGGCTCCGTACCCTCCGGCCGCCGCCGAGTACACCTTCAGCTCCTGCGGCCCGTACTCCGTCCCGAGCCGCAGCGTCATCTCCGGCGGCCCCTCACCGAGGAAGGCGCCGAGCGCGGCCGAGACCATCGACCCGAGGAACTTGGGCGCACGGCCCGCCCGGCCCTCGGCGGGCACGTCCGCCACGACGGCGGAGCGCAGCCCGTCCCA
The DNA here is from genome assembly GCF_001746425.1 of Streptomyces subrutilus. Taxonomy (GTDB): domain Bacteria; phylum Actinomycetota; class Actinomycetes; order Streptomycetales; family Streptomycetaceae; genus Streptomyces; species Streptomyces subrutilus_A. Next base: position 720,000 of record NZ_MEHK01000001.1, read on the forward strand.
CGCCCACGTCCGGGAGCCCTCCGGGTCCCGAGACTCCAGCCCGTCGGCGCTCAGCCGGACGCAGCCCCCGTCCGCGGCCGGCGGCGAACCGACGTACACCGCGTCCGGGGTGACCCAGAACAGTCCGACCATCGCCACAACCGACTCCCGCTCTCGTCTCTTCGGCACCGGCACCGGCACCACGACCCCGGCACTGACTGCCCCGCTCGCCACTGGTACCGCCCGGCCCGACCGGTACGCCGCAGACACGCCGGGGACCGGCCCACCCTGCGACGCCGTTGGTTGCGCCGCGAAACAGTGATATGCGTCACAACGGGTTCCAGGATCACGGAAGCATTACGTCCACTAAGGCTTCCCACAAATGTCGAGATTTGTCCCGCTGGAGCCGACATTCCCCCTGCCCCCCGAAATGGGCCTTTCCGGGAACGGATCGGCTTTCCGCAACACGCCACGTCACAGGCGTTTCTGACGGTGGCCGCCCCCTCGCGGCAGCGCGCCGAACGCGCGGCCAGCACGACTCCGCGCCCATTTCAAGCCCGGTGTGCGGCGCCGCCGGGCGACCCCAGCCCGAAACTTGCCAGGCTCTTACCGGCCTTTTAAGAATGGCGGCCCGCCCGGCGCTCCAGCAGCTCAGGCACAGGACGCTTCGCAGAGACCAAGTGAGGCCAGCATGCAGAAGCACCGCAAGAAGAAGCACTACCGGAAGATATCGATCGCCGCCGTCACCCTGGGCGTCGTGGCCGTACCCACGGCCGCGATCGCGTGTTGGGACACGCAGGAGACGGGCGCGGCGAGGGCCTCCGAGAGGCAGGGCTCCCGCCCCTACTCCCCCGCCGCGCCGTCGCCCACCGTGCCGCCCCAGACCCAGGCGGACCCCGTGGCCGCCCCCGTCGAGGCGCCCCAGCCGACGGAGCAGCAGCCCACGGTGGAACCGCAGCCGGTCGAGCCGCCCGCCGCGACGACGCAGCCGCCGACGCAGCCGCAGCCCGCCGCGCCGGCCCCGGCCAAGCCGAAGCCCCCGGCCGCACCCAAGCAGCCGAGCACACCGCCGACCGTCGCGCCGTCCGGTCCGGCCGCCGAGGTGGTGGCGCTCGTGAACAAGGAGCGCGCCAAGGCCGGCTGCTCGGCGCTGACCGTCAATGCGAAGCTGACGGCCGCCGCGCTGAACCACAGCAAGGACATGGCCGCGCACTCCAACATGTCGCACACCGGATCCGACGGCTCGGACCCGGGCGGGCGCATCACCCGCGCCGGTTACGCCTGGACGACCTACGGCGAGAACGTCGCCTACGGATACAGCACGCCCGCGCAAGTCATGACCGGCTGGATGAACAGCCCCGGCCACCGGCAGAACATCCTCAACTGCGCGTTCAAGGAGATCGGCGTCGGCCTCGCCCAGCCGAACTCCTACTGGACGCAGAGCTTCGGCACCGCCCGCTGACATCGTCGGCCCGGCAGGGGCTTATGTACGCCTTGCTCCGTATGTCACTCTGGCGGAGCGGAGCGGGGTCACCTCGCCGCCGCACGACTCCCTCACCGGCCGACCGAGCGACACGGAACCCGTCCATGCCCCTGCCGTACCCGCACCGAGCGACCGCCGCCGTCCTGGCCGCCGCCGCGACCGCCCTGCTGGCAGCCTGCGCACCCGAGGCCGCCGCCGGTCCGGCGAGCCCGGTGCGGGCGACGGTGGCGGCCCCGGCCGCGGCCTCGACCCCCGCCGCCCCTGCCGCGGCCTCCCCGTCGGCCACGGCCGTGCGGGAGCCGTCCCCGGCCCCCACCGCGCAGCCCCGGGCCTCCACGCTGTCCATACCCTCCGCGGGCGTCACCGGACTGCGCGTGATCCCGTACGAGGGCACCACGGACGACGTGCCGGGCACCCGCATCCAGGATCGCGGCGTGGCCGCCAGCCCCTACGGGAAGGGGGGCGGGGTAGGACCCGGGCAGGTCGGGAACTTCCTGGTCACCGCGCACCGCCTGTCCGCGGGCGGACCGCTGCGCGATCTGCCCGCCGTGAAGAAGGGCGACGAGGTGCTCGTCGCCGTGGACGGCGTGGTGCACACCTACGAGATAGTGGCGACCCGCGAGACGTCCTTCCGGTCCGAGCGCTCGCTGAGCGAGCAGCGCGCCGCGGTGCCCGGCCGGCCCGGGGCGAAACCCACCCAGGCCATGATCACCCTGTCGACCTGCGCCACCCCGGAGGACCACGCCGAGGGGAACTACTGGAGCGACGCCCAGGGCAACCCCGAGCACCGCATCGACAAGATAGGCGTCCTCCGCAAGACCACCGCCGCCACCCCCGCGCCGACGCCCGCCGGCTGAGCCGGCCGGAACCCGCATGCCGTGATGGCTCGCACCCAGGCCCGGGGTCGAAGCAGAGCGCGCGCAGGGCCGCGTCGATCCGGCCGCCTGGACGAGGGTGCGCCGCGCGGGCCGTCCGCGCCGGTGCATGGGCCTCTCAGCGGTGGGCACCCGCGCTTCGAGACGTCCTGACGGACGACCGCCCCGCCCGGAGCGGGGCCGCCGACGCAACGGAAGGGATTCGCGCATGTCGCACGTCGAGGAGTATGTCGAGGTCAACGTCCCCGTACGCACGGCCTACAACCAGTGGACGCAGTTCGAGGAGTTCCCCGCCTTCATGGAGGGGGTCGAACGCATAGAACAGCGCACGGACATCCTCACCCACTGGGTGACGAACGTGAACGGTGTGCAGCGCGAGTTCGACGCCCAGATCACCGAGCAGCTCCCTGACCGGCGCGTCGCGTGGATGACGGTGGACGGGGAGGCCCGCCAGGCCGGGCTCGTCACTTTCCAGCCGATCGACGCGACCACCACCAAGGTCGTCCTGCACATGAACTGGGCACCCGACGGCCTGGCCGAAACGGCCGCCGACAAGCTCGGATTCGTCAAGCGCCAGGTCACGGGCGACCTGAAGCGGTTCAAGCTCTTCATCGAATCGCGCGGGGTCGAGACGGGCGCCTGGCGGGGCACGGTCTGATCCCCGCGAACGGCGCGGCCGCGGGCAGGAGCGGGCGCGCCGCAGGCGGACCTCAGGGGCGCGGACAGGACAGGACGAGGCGCCCCGGAGCAGGACCGGGCCGGTCTTCAAGTCGATAACCCGCCGAACGGAAGCGGGAATCCTTGGGTATCTCGGCCAAGTTGCGCGTACGCCCCTCCACGCCCCCCGCAGTGACGTTCCATCACCCCTGAACGGGGGCACCCGCGTGGTGCTGTTGGGTTCGTCTACCGAGGAGAGCGCACGATGACGAAGGTCCTCGTCCTGCACAACGTCAGCCTGGTCAGGTCGGCACTCGCCGCCCTGCTGAGATCCGAGGGGCCCTTCGAGGTCACCACCGCGGGCTGGCGGACCGCGGCGCGCCAGTCCCAGTCCTTACGACCGGACGTCACGGTCGTCGACCTCGACTGTCCGGGTACGACGGCCGTTTTGGCCGACGGCCGGCGCGGGGACCGGCAGGTCCTCGCGTCCCCGTCCTCCGTCCTGATGCTCGCCTCGACCGGCGCGCCCGGCTCCCTGCACCGGGCCTTCCAGGCCGAGGCCCGCGGCTACGTCGACAAGGACGGCTCGCCCGGGCGCCTCGTACGGGCCGTCCGCAAGGTCGCCGCGGGAGAGCGGTTCATCGACGCCTCACTGGCCTCCGCCTTCATGGCGGCCGACCCCGTACCGCTGAGCCCGCGCGAGGTCAGCGTGCTGGCCCGGGCCGCGGAGGGCGATTCCATCGCCGAGATCGCCCGCGCCCTGCACCTGGCCAGCGGAACCGTGCGCAACTACATGGCCGCGGCGACCCGCAAGACCGGTGCGCGCAACCTCATCGACGCGATCCGGATATCCCGGCGGGAGGGCTGGGTCTGATCCGTCGCGGACGGGGCGAGGACCGCGTCATTCGTCCGCGGTCCCGTTCCACTCCCCCACAAGATCGCGGTACAGGGCCGACCTGGCCGGGAGTTCCGCATGCGTACCGCACACGGCGCGGGTCCCGTCGAGGACGAGGACCCGGTCGGCGCGCGCCGCGGACGACACCCGGTGGGCCACGACGACGAGGGTGCCGGGACGTTCGGCGAGGACCCGTTCGACACGCTCCTCGGTACGCGGGTCCAGGTGGCAGGTGGCCTCGTCGAGCAGCAGCAGCGGAGCCGGCGAGAGGTAGGCGGCGGCGAGTGCGAGGTGCTGGCTCTCGCCCCGGGACAGCTGCCGGGGGGACACCTCGCCGTCCAGGCCGCCCAGCCGCTCGACCAGGTCTTCCAGCCCCAGGGCGGTGATGGCACGCCCCAGCCGGTCGTCCCCGGGTGCGGGAGCACCGACCGGCGGCGGGGACAGGTGGGTCAGGTTCTCCCGCACGGTGCCGGTGAACACGTAGGCCTGCTGCGGCAGCAGGGTCCGCCGCGGGTCCGGTCCGGTGGCACCCGGTTCCCGGCGGGCGGGCGCACCGGCGAGCAGGACCGTCCCGGCGTCGGGGGGCAGCATCCCCGCGAGCAGCGCGGTGAGCGTGGACTTGCCGATGCCGCTCGGCCCGACCACGGCCAGGTGCTCGCCCGGCCGCACCACCAGGTCGAGTCCGTCGAGCACGGGGGCCGCGCCGGGGCCGTAGGCGAAGGTGACGCCCCGGAGCTCGGCCGCGGCGCCGGTCCGCGGACCAGCGTGGAGCCCGGCCCCGGCGGCGGTCTGCCCGTCGGCGTGGCCGGACGGGTGCGATGTCTTCGGGCGGGGGCCGTCCGGGGCCGGCGGCACCGGATCGCAGAAGCGTTCGAGGACCACCAGCAGTCGAGTTCCGGCCGAACCTAGCGCTGTCATCAGCGAGTTGAGGGCGGGCAGCAAGGCCGTGACCACGTACGTGAGCCCGCCGGCCAGCGTTCCGGCGGTGACCCCGTGCGCGAGCAGCCAGGGTGTCGCGGCGAGCAGGGCGACCACCGGAAGCCGGCCCGCCGTCCCCAGGGCCAAGGTGCGCAGGGCCGCCCAGCGCCCGAGCCTGCGCGCCAGCCGCTCCTGGGCCGCGATCAGGGGTTCCACCCGGGCTTGCGCCGCATCCTGCCCTCCGCAGGCCGCGATGTCGCGCAGCCCCTCCCCCAGCTCCCCGACCCGGTCCGCGAGCGCCTCGTCGGTGTCCAGGGACAGGCGTTGCACGCAGGCCATGGGGCGGAGCGTGGCCAGGAAGGCGGCCACGCCCAGCAGCAGCGGAGGCAGCACGATCAGCAACAGCACGGGCGCCAGGGCTGCCATGCCCGCGAAGGCGCCGACAGCGGTGAAGACGAACGACCGGGTCGTCAGGACCAGCCCCGCGAAGGAGTCCCGGGCCATTTCCGTCTGCTGCGTGAGCCGGGACACGGCGCCGGCGTCGGGTGCGCGGGCCGGATCGGCGAGGGCCCGGTCCAGTGCTTGCCGTACCGCCCGCCGCACCAGGCCGTCGCGCAGCGGCTCCACGAGGTCGGCGAGTCCGGCGAACACACCGCGCAGGGCGAATCCGCCGAGCAGTGCGCCGGCGCCGGCCGCGGCCAGCCAGGCGAGACCGGTGGCGGTGCGGCCCGCGAGGAAGCCGTCGTCGAGGGCGCGGGCCACGCCGTAGCCCCCGAGGAAGGTGTGCGCGGACTCGAGCAGCGACCATGCCGCCAGCCTTCCCGCGGCGCCCTTGCGGCCGCGCAGGAACCGGCGGCCCTCGGGAGCCACTCGCCGCCAGGTCTCGCCCTCGGTCACCGTCCCCTCCCGCGTCACGGCGCCGCCTCCCTTGCCGTCCCGGGTCACCGCGCCGCCTCCCTCGTCGCCTCCGGCACCGCTGCGCCTTCGGCCCCCGCCTCCGCGTCCGCGGCGAACACCGCCCGGTAGCCGGGGTCGCGCTGCCACAGCTCGTCATGCGTGCCCGACGCCCGCACCCGCCCGTCCTCGAGCCATACGACGAGGTCGGCGCGGACGGCGGAGGAAAGGCGGTGCGCGACCACGATCCGGGTGCCGGGCCGGATCTCGTGGGCGAGCGCCCGCTCGACCTGCCGGGCCGTGACGGTGTCGAGGCTGGAGGTGGCGTCGTCCAGCACGAGCAGCCGACCCGCTCGGAGGAACGCCCTGGCCAGTCCGAGCCGTTGGACCTCGCCCCCGGACATCGGAGCGTCGGCCAGGCGCGTGCCGTACCCGTGGGGCAGCCGCCGCACGAACAGGTCGGCGCCCGCGGCCCGGGCCGCGGCGCGGACGGCTTCCGGGCCGGGGCCGGCGGGGCCCGTACCGGCGCCGGCGCCCGCGTCCGCGCCGAACGCGATCGCGTCCCCGACCGTGTCCCCGAGCAGCACGGGCCGGTCGAAGGCGTACCCCACCTCGCGGCGCAGCGCTTCGGCGGTCACCTCCCGCAGGGGCACGCCGTCCAGCAGGACCTGGCCGGCGTCGGGATCGGTGAGCCGGCCGGCGACGGCCGCGAACAGTGTCTTGCCGGCGCCGGACCGGCCCACCACCGCCACGGTGCTGCCGCCGGGGATCAGCAGGCTGATGTCGTGCAGGACCGTCGATCCCTCGCGCACCACCCGGACGTCGCGCAGTTCCAGGGCGCCCGGGCCATCTGCCGGCAGCTCCTTCCGGCCGTGGCCGAACACGGGCAGGGCCAGCAGCGCGGTGGTCCGCCGGGCGGCGGCCCGGCCGCGGACCACGGCGGCCAGCCCGCCGGTCACGGCCCCGATTCCGGCCGCGAGGCCCGCGTACCGTACGGCGGCGAGCAGTTCGCCGATCCCGATGGCCCCGGCCGACAGGCGGATGCCGCCGACCGCGAGGACCGCGTACAGGAGCATCGGCATGAGGGCCGCGGACCGGGCCGTCGTGCCGCCGTAGACCTGCCACATGCGCCTGCCTTCGGTGCCGAGCTCCGGCAACTGGGCGAGGATCCTGGCGCGTTCGCGGTCGGCGCTGCCCGCGGCGGCGATGGTGCGCGCCCCGGCCAGGGCTTCGAGGAGGCGCCCGGCGGTCGCGAGCTGCACCTGCTGGTAGCGGGCGACGCTGTTGAGGGTGTCGCGGGCGAAGGCCCGCAGCAGCAGTACGAGGAGGGGAACGCCCACGAGGAAGGCGAGGGCCGTCCACAGGTCGATGAGGAAGAGCGCGACCACCGCGCCGATCGGCGGGAGCAGGGCGGCGACGGCGTGCGCGGCGGCGGCCGGGACCCTGCCGGCCTCGGTGGCGTGTGCGGTCAGCCGCGCCGCGGTCTCCCCGGACGCGTGGCGGGCCGCGTGGTGCGGGGCGGTCCGCAGCAGCCGGGCGAGCCCGAGCCTGCGCAGTCGGGCGGTGGTACGGCCGTCGACCTCGCCGGTCAGCCGTGCGGCGGCTGCGTCCAGGGCCACTTCGGCCGCGATGACCGCGGCGCACAGCAGCGTCCAGGCGGGGCCGGACGGGGATCCGCTGAGCAGGAGGTCGAGGGTGTGGCCGAGGACGGCCGGTTCGGCGAGGGCTGCCGCGGCGGCCGCCACCGTGCATCCGAGTACGGCGGCCGTGCGCCCGCCGCTGTGCCGGGCAGCTGCCACGAGCGCGCGGTCGGCGCCCCGTTCCAGGGCCTGCGTCTCGGCTCCGTCGACCGCCGCTTCGGTGGGCCTCATCGGCGGATGCCTCCCGTGATGTGGTGCGGGCCCGGGCGGTGAACCGCCCGGGCCCGAGGTGACCTGGTCAGTTACAGGTCGTGAGGCTCAGGCTGCTGTCGCCGCAGAGCAGCAGGCTGGCCCGGCTTCCGCCGCCCGTCATCGCGACCTCGGTGGCCTCTTCCTTCGGGGTCTCCATCGACTGCAGGTCAAGAAGCGTCATGTCAGATTCCTCTTCTTCTCTTGGATGGTGCGATGGGTCACGGCCCCGGACGGGACCGGCTTGGGGGCCGCCGCGCGCTCGCGCAGCGGCGGGAGGAACGGCAGGTGCGCGCGCCCGCCGGGCGCCGCGCTGCCGAGGGCGAGCAGAGCGCCGGCCGTGCCCGTGGACAGGTCCATGGACAGCCGCATCATCTGCTCGCCGGGGAAGGCCAGATGCCCCTGGTACGGCACGGCGTGCCGGGCCAGTGCGTCGATCTGGCGGGCGATGGCCTCGGGTTCGGTGCCTGGTCCCGGGGTGGTGGTCCGGGCCAGGTGCAGGATCATCCCGGCGGCTCCGCGCATCAGCCCGGGCTGGGCGTAGAAGGTCGCCTGCGCCGCCCGTACGATCTCGCGCCGGGCCTGCTCGAAGCGCTCGTCGGGACCGTGCTCCAGCCAGTCGTCGAGCACCATGCCGATGCCGACGCTGCCCTCGCCGAGGTAGGGCATGGTGCGCCAGCCCTCGTTCACCTGGAGGGTGCCGAAGGCGCTGGTGACGCAGCGGTCGAGGTCGCGGTGCAGGGCCTGGGCGGCCTGGATCAGCAGTTCCTTGTCGCCGGTGCGCTCGTACAGCCGTACGAGGAGCAGGGCGGGGCCGGAGTTGCCGTACAGCAGGCCGGCGCGGGTGGGCCGGTGCTCGGGGCTGGTGATCAGTTCGGCGCAGCGCAGGGCCGCGGAGTGCAGCCCGCTCTCGCCGCTCGCGGTGCCGAGTGCGTCCAGGGCCAGGCCGATGCCGGCGAGGCCGCTGTGCAGGTCGGGGCCGGCGCTCTCCCAGGGCTGGCTCAGCAGCAGGTCGGCGAGGGCGAGGGCACGTTCGCGGTGGCCGAGCCGGTGCAGCGTCCAGGCCGTGCCGGCCAGGCCGTCGTAGAAGCCGAGCGGAGTGCCGGAGGCTGTGTCCCTGGTCCGGTCCAGCAGCCATTCCTCGGCCTCGGGCCAGGGTTCGGCGCCGGTCTCGGCGAGGGCGTGGAGCACTCCGGCGATGCCGTAGGCGAAGCCGGTGCCTCCCCCGGGGGTGGCGAACTGGGCGATGTCGCCCGGGACCAGGCGGTCCTCGCGGTCCGGGGTGGCGCTCGCCCGGAGCGCCGCGGTCATCGACGTACGGGCGGCCGGCCATTGCCGTGGCTCGACGGGCAGGTACGGTCCGGCCGGTGCGGGGAGGCGGTCGCCCGGTGCGCCCTTCGGCATGCCGGACAGGATCTCCTCGACGGCCTCGTCGAGGAACCGTCTCGGTACGGGGAACTGCTCGGCGGCGACGGCGGCCAGGTGGACGGCTTTGGCCCGGTCCAGGACGAGCAGGCTGGTCAGCGGGAGGAACAGGGCGAGCCGCAGGCAGGCGAGGGCGTATCGGTCGACGGAGAAGCCGCGCCGTTCGGCGGGGGCGACGAAGGCCGGGTTGGCCACGGTCTGCCGCAGTCCCTCGTCGACGTGTGCGGCGGCTTCGAAGTCGAGCAGCGCGACGGAGGGTTCGCCCGTCTCGTCCTCCGCCACCATGATGTTGAAGAGGTGGAGGTCGTTGAAGACCACGCCCCGGGCGTGCACGGCGTCCACGGCTTCCGTCACCCGCTGGTGGATCTTCAGTGCCCACTCGGTGTAGGAGGCGAGCTCGGCCGGCTCGGGGTCGGCCTCGATCAGCGGGTGGCGGCGGGCGAAGTAGGTGTTGAGCGGTTTGCCGGCGAGGTGTTGCAGCACCAGGAAGTGGTGGTCGCCGACCGTGAACGTGCCGCGGACGGCGGGGACGCAGTCCAGGCCCGCCAACCGCTCCAGCGCGGCCTGTTCGCGGTGCAGCCGGGTCACGGCGTCGGCGCCGTCGGCCGCGAGGCCCGCGTGGGGCCGGGCTTCCTTGAGGACGACGCTCTCGCCGGTGCGGGTGTCCTTGCCGACGTACACGCCGCCGCCGTTGGAGAAGTGCAGCGCCCGCTCCACCGTGAAGGGGATCTCGGTCAGGGTGACCGCGGAGCGCGCTTCGAGGTGCGGTTTCACGAAGTCGGGCAGTTCGAGCCACTCGGGCGGCTGGAACACCGGGCCGCGCGGGTCCGGTACGAGCCGCCCGTCGGGCGCCTCGATGGCCGGGACCAGCTCGCCGGTCTCGTCGTAGCAGTGCCGCAGGGTGTAGCTGCCGTAGCGCAGGTGGACCGGTCCGGCCCCCCAGCGCAGATCGCTGAGGATGTACGGGCCGGCCGCCCCGCCCAGCGAGGCGTCGAGGTCCTCGGCGATCCGGCGGCACTGCTGGTCGTCGGCCGGGTAGACGGTGATGAACTTGCCGCTCGCCGCGCGGTCGGCGTACTTGGCGTTGCGCAGGTGCAGCAGGTACCGGCTCGGTATGAACTTGAAGGCGATGCGCCGGGCGGTGCAGTACTCGTACACCGCCGCCAGCAGCGATTCGGCGTTGTCGAGCGTGGCCGAGAGGTGGATCTTCCAGCCCTGGGCGGGAAGTTCGATGCCGTCGGGGCGCAGGGCGAGCCAGTCGCCGCTGCGGTGCGAGCGCCACCCCGGCGGGACGGGGGCGAGCGCGGCCGGGTAGCTCTCGCCGGCCCGCCGGTACGGCGCGTCGTAGAACCAGCGGTCGGCGTCGCAGAAGGCGGCGTACCCCTTGTTCACACCTGCTCCCTCGGTCGGTGGCTGACTTGACCGTGTCACGCCGGGCGCAGGCGGCGACAGTCCCGGCTGTCACCGGTGTGGTGTGCAGTACTCATGAGTCACGAAGGCCTCGCAGGCCGGGCAGGGCCGCGGCGGCGCGGCTCGCCGCTTGCCACCGGACGCTCAACCATCCGCCGGCCGTTCGCGGTCTTGTGGGGAGAGGGCTCCCGCTGGTCCGCGTGAACCGCACGCGGACCACGGAGTTCCGAGCACGACGAGGAGCACGGCATGACGTTACGGAAGACCGCACGGGCCGGCCTGGTGGGTCTGGCGGCGGCCGCGATGGCGGCCACCGCCTTCTCGGCCCCCGCCCAGGCCGCCTCGGACACCGGTCCCGCGAGGGCCGGGCACGAGGCGACCCGGCGCGCGATGGACGCGGAGGTCAAGGCCGGTATCCCCGGCATCACGGCCCAGGCGCGCGACGCCAAGGGCGTCTGGAAGGCGGCGTCGGGTGTCGGCGATCTCACGACCGGGGCCCCGCGCGGCGTGAACGACCGGTTCCGGGTCGGCAGCATCACCAAGTCGTTCGTCGCGACCGTCCTGCTCCAGATGGAGGAGGAGGGCAAACTGAGCCTCGACGACCGGGTGGAGGACCATCTCCCGGGCCTGGTGCGGGGCAACGGCAACGACGGACGCGAGATCACCGTACGCCGGCTCCTGAACCACACCTCCGGCCTCTTCGACTACCTGGCCGACGAGGAGTACCTCGAGACGTACATCTTCGGCGAGGGCTACCTGAAGCACCGCTACGACACCGTGCCGCCCGAGAAGCACGTGAAGGTGGCCCTCTCCCACGAGCCGCTGTTCAAGCCCGGTGAGCGGTTCTCGTACTCCAACACCAACTACGTCCTGGCCGGGCTGATCATCGAGAAGGCCGGCGGGCGGACGTACGAGGCCGAGGTCCGCGACCGCATCATCAAACCGCTGGGGCTGAGGGCCACTTCCAACCCCGGCAACAGCATCCACGTGCCCCGCCCCGGCAGCCGCCACTACTCCAAGCTGTTCGCGTCGGCGCCCGACCGGATCGACGACGTCACGGAGATGAACGGCTCGCAGGGCTGGGCCGACGGCGACATCATCTCGACCGCGGGTGACCTGAACCGTTTCTACAACGCCCTGTTGGGCGGCGAGCTGCTCTCGCCGAAGCAGTTGCGGGCCATGAAGACCACGGTCTCCTCCGCCGAACACCCCGACATGGCCTACGGGCTCGGCCTCGCCCGGTTCCGGACGAGCTGCGGCACCACGCTCTGGGGGCACGGCGGGGGCATGGTCGGGTCGACCTCCCTGGCCGTCTCCACCGAGGACGGCCGCCACCAGCTGGCCTACAACCGCAACGGGGACTGGAGCACGGGATCCCCGCAGAGCATCATGGAGGCCGAGTACTGCCCCGCGGCGGCTACGGGGTCTGCGCCGGAGCGAACTTCGTGAGGACCAGCAGGGTGGCGACGGGGTCCTCGGCGGGGGCGCCGGTGGCCTGGCGCAGCTGCTGCCCGAAGACCGGGGCCACGGCCGCGCCGGCCAGCCGCTCGGGGTCCGGTACGCCGAGCTGGGTGGGGATCCGGGTCGCGAGCAGGTCGTAGGCGGCGAAGCACTCGGCGGCCGCGGCGCGCAGCCGTTCGTCGCGGCCGGCCTGCACGTACAGCTCGAAGGGCGCGATGGGGCGGCTGTCGAAGCCGGTCGCGGCATGCCTCCCGGTGGGCCGTAGCGTGGAGGCATGCAGACGATCCCGGTGTCCTGGACCGCCGCGAGCGCCCGCCGGATGGACCGGCAGGGGCTCCTCACCCCCTTCCCGGCGGGCGACACCTCGCCCGCCGACGTCGCCGGGCGGATGCTCGGCGCGCACGCCCAGGTGGCGTCCGCGGCGGAGCTCTCCCTCGCCCTGCGCCTGGACGGAGCGACCCGTACGGCCGTGCGCGACGCGCTGACCGGCGGGCCCGGGTCGGGCCGGGGGCCGCGGCCGACGCTGGTGAAGACCTTCGGGCCGCGCGGCACCATCCACCTGCTGCCGGCCCGGGACCTGTCCTGGTGGACCGGCGCCCTCGGCGCGCTGCCCGAGCGCGCCGGCGCGCTCGGGCCCGAGGCCGGGATGACCGCCGCCCAGACGGACGAGGTGGTCGCCGCGATCGGCGACGCGCTGAGCGGCGCCGAGCTGACGGTGGACGAGCTGACCGAGGCGATCGTGGCGCGGACCGGCTCGTGGGCGGCGGACCCGGTCCTGCCCGCGTTCCAGACCATGTGGCCTCGCTGGCGGCAGATCACGCACACCGCCGCCCACCGCGGCGTGCTGGCGTTCGGCCAGGACCGCGGGCGCAAGGTCACCTACACCAACCCCGGCTCGGCCCCTGCCTCCCCCACCCGGTCGCTGCGCGAGCTGGTGACCCGCTACCTGCACGCCTACGGACCGGCCACCGCCCACGATTTCGCCTCCTGGCTCGCCGCCCCCAAGGGGTGGGCCGCCGCGCTCTTCGCCTCCCTCGCCGAGCAGGGGCGCATCGAGGAGGCGCCGTTCATGTCCGGCCGGGCCTGGCTCGCCGCCGGTGACACCGCCTTCCCCGACGAACCCGCGCGCGGGGTGCGGCTGCTGCCCTACTTCGACGCGTACGTCATCGCCGGGCGTCCCCGGGAGGAGCTCTTCCCCGGCGCCGCGGCCGCCCGCGCCCTGTCCCGCGGCCAGGCCGGCAACCGCCCCGTCCTGCTGGTCGACGGTGTGGTCGCCGGGGTGTGGCACCAGCGCCGCTCGGGCCGCCGCGTCGCGCTCACCGTGGAGCCGCTGGGCCGGCTGGGCGCGGCCCACCGCCGCGCGCTGGCGGAACAGGCGGAGCGTACGGGCGCGATCCTCGAGGCAGCCGCCGAACTCACCCTCGGCGAGGTCGCCGTGGGACCTCACGCCTGACCGCGAGGGACAGAGCTCGCCGGGACCTCGACCGCCCCATACGATCATGTCCATGACGCCACAGATCCGTACAGGGGTGTACCTCGCGCACCCGCGGCCCGGAAGCTTCAACCACGCGGTGTTCGAGGCAGTCGTGGAGGAACTGCGCGCGCGGGGATCCGAGGTGATGGCGCACGACCTCTGCGCCGAGGGGTTCGCACCGCTGCTGTCCGCCGAGGAGACGGGCACCGTCGACCCGGCGGCAGGCGCCCGCGACGACCAGGTCGCGCTGCACCGGGCGGAAGTGGCCACCCTGGACGGCCTCGTGTTCGTCCACCCGAACTGGTGGGGCATGCCGCCGGCGGTCCTGACGGGCTGGGTGCAGCGCGTCCTCGTGCCCGGCGTCGCCTACAAGCTGGGCTCGGCGCAGGGCGAGCCCGCCGGACTGCTCAGGGCGGGCCGCGCCCTGGTGCTGAACACCTCCGACACCCCCGCCGACCGGGAGGAGACCGAGTTCGGCGACCCGCTGGACCGGATTTGGTCCGCGTGCGTCCTGCCCTACGTCGGGGTCGCCGATGTGCGCCGCGTCGTCTTCCGCACCGTCGCCGACTCCTCCGACGCGCAACGCGCCGACTGGCTGGACCAGGCGCGCCGGGAGGCGGCCGCGCTCCTGGCCTGAAGCGCTGCGGGTCCCGGCCCCTGCCGTCCGCCGGGCAGGGGCCGGGGCCTGCTAGCGGGACAGGTAGTCCTGCCGCAGTGCGTCGAGGATGTGGGCCGCCTCGGGCAGGTCCGCCGCGCGGCAGCGCGCCGCTGCCGCCGTCAGCCGGGCGATGGCCTCCTTGAGCCGGCCGAGGCCGTTCCCCTCGATCAGGGCGGCGATGCGGACCGCTTCGGCGCGCGGCACCTCCCCGTGCTCCCCGCCGTTCTCGTGGGCCGCGACGGCCGCCTCCGCCTCGGCGAGTGCCTCCGGGAAGCGGTCGGCCTGCGCCAGGACGCGGGCCCGGCGGTAGTGCACGGTTCCCCGCGCGTGCCACGGGGTGAAGTCCTCGGCGTCTTCCGGCACCGCGGCCCGGACCCCGTCGGCCTGCGCGAGGTGGTCCAGCGCCGTGTCGAGGCCCTCGGCCCCCCGGGCCTCCATGGTGAGCCGCGCGAACTCGCACATCATGTGCACGATCAAGGCCGGGTTGGGTGCCTCGGCGTGCGAGGCGACGGCGCGCTCGTACGCCGTGCCCGCCGCGTCCCAGCGGTCGGCCATCGCCAGCACGGAGGCCGCCTCCGCCGCCACCAGGGTGTGGACCGCGCGGTCGTCCTCCCATCCGGCGACGGTGTCCGCCAGCCTCAGGAACTCCTCGGCCGCGGGCAGGTACTCGCCCAGCTCCCGCAGTCCGCGCGCCAGGGTCAACCGGGCCTGGGCGAGCATGCGTCCGTCGAACGCGGCGGCCGCCTCGTCGGACAGGACGGATTCCAGCACGGCGACGGCGTCGGCCTGCTGTCCGCTGCGCGCCAGGACATCGGCGAGCTGCAGCCGCACGTCGGCGGCCTGCTCGTGCTCGCCGTCCTGGTCGAACCGCGCGGCCGCCTCCGAGAGGTGGCGCACGGCGCCGCCGGAGTCCCCGAGGTGCGTGGCCGCGTGGCCGAGCAGGGCGTACGTCGGGGCCAGGGCGAAGTCCGCGTCGTCGTAGCGGGTCGCGTCGGACAGCGCCCGGTGCAGGAGCTCCACCGCCTCCGCCGGCTCGTCCTTGCAGAGCAGGATCTGGGCGAGCATGGCGCGCGGGCGCGAACCGCGCCAGGGCCGTGCGGAGGCGTCCACGTCCTTCAGGGCGGCGCGCAGCTCCTCCTCGGCGCGCACCGTGTCACCGCGGCGGCCGGCCAGATCAGAGGCGAGCTGCCGCGCGTTGGCCGCCTGGTGGGGTACGGACAGGCGCTCGGCCTCGGCGCGCAGCCTCTCGGCGTGCCGCTCGAACCTCTCTATGACGGGGCCCGTGGCCTCCGGCGGTTGGCGCAGGGCCTCCCGGTAGGCGGCGAAGGTGCAGGAGAACAGCACGCTGAGGTATTCCCGTACCCGCTCCGCCGGCCCGTCGGCCGCGGAGTCCGCCTCGCCCTCGCCCAAGTCCCCGTCCGTGAGGGGGAACTCGGCCTGGAGCCGTTCCGCTTCGCGCAGGGCCTCGTCGAGGCCGGCCCGGATCGCGGCGGCGTCCGGCACCTGGCCACCCTGGTCCGCCACCGGGTCTTCGTGCGCGGCCTCGCCGTCGGTCTCCAGGTCGGAGGAGGCCCACGCGAGGGCGCGGGTGCGTGCGGCGAGGGCGTGCCAGGGCATCCCGAGCCCCTCGTACAGTGCGGCGGCCCGCTCCAGTTCGGCGCCGCTCTCCGGTACGCGCTCCTCCTTGGCGAGCCGGTACGCGCGGTGCGCGGCCAGCTCCGCGTGCAGGAGGTCCTCCGGGCCGAGCCGGTCGTCGTGCGGGCCGGTGCCCTCGGCCAGACGTTCCGCGATGCGGGTCCAGAGCCTGGTCTCGCCGGGGTGGCCGGCGGCCGCCATGCGGCGTGCCTCGCGCACCAGGGACACGAAGTCGTCGGGCACCTCCGCCCGGGCGGCGGGCGCGGGGCCGGCCGCCGCCGTGCTGCCCGCGGCCGGGGTCAGGGTGACGGACGGCCGCAGTCCGAGCGGGAGCGGCCGGTCGAGCAGCGGGCGCCGCGCGAGGCGGGCCCGGCGGTGGTCTCCGACGGCCGTGGTGGCGTTGCGGGCGTCGAAGGCGGTGGTGAGCCGGTCAGCCTCGGTCCGCACGTGGGCGAGGAGTTCGCCGGCGTTCCAGTTCCGGCCGGGCGGGCCCGCGACGGCGGTGTCGGCGTTGCCGTCCTCGACGAGGCGGGCGAGCAGCACCTCGACGCCGGTGAGGAAGTGCAGGCGGGCCAGGGGGGCGCCGGCCGCCTCGAAGAGGGGGCGGTTCTCCGCGAGGATCTCCAGTCCCCGGCCCTCGTTGCGGGAGAGGGCGCAGAATTCGAGGTGCAGGCCGACCTCGTCCTGCATGCCGGTGTTGCCCCGGACCCGCCGGTAGCCGGTCAGGTGGTGGGAGCGTGCGTCGTCCGTACGGCCGGCGCGCAGCAGGGGCAGCAGGGCGCGTGCCTGGCTCATCTGCGGTTCCTCGCTGCAGCCCAGGGCTCCGTCGAGGACCGGCCGCCAGATGTCGAGCGCCCCGGCGTCGTCGCCCGAGCTCACCTGGTGCCAGGCCAGGTGGCGGGTCTCGCAGGCTTCGCAATCGCTCAGCTCGGTACGGGGGCGGGTGGCCCAGAGGTCGTAGGCCTCGGCGACGCCGGCCCCGGTGTGGGACGCGACGTGGTAGCGCATCGCCGCCACGGGCTGCATGCCGTGGTCGGCCGCCTCGTAGCGGGTGCGCATCTGGTCGATCCATCCGCCGATGGCGGCCAGGGGCACTTCCGGCACCTGCAGCAGGGAGGTGGTCACCCACTTGAAGCGCCAGAAGACCTGGTGGGCCTCCCACTGGCTGAAGGATTCGGGAGCGGTCTCCCACAGCTTGAGGAGCCGGGCGAAGACGACGGGCGACTTGCGGTGTTCGCCGGTGAACTCGTAGGACGTCATCAGCTCCAGCAGGGCCGTGATGAGGACGTCGGGCTTGTCGAAGGGCTCGGCCGCCTCGACGAGTTCCTCGGCGGTGATGGTGCGCTGCAGGCCGTGGGGGCGGTCGTGGTTCTCGCGGAGCGCTTCGACCACGGCCTCGGGGGTGTCCAGCATTACAGTTCCTTCCGGGGGTCGGAGCCGGGCGCCCCCGTGCCGGGGTGGTGCATGGCATGGGTGAGCAGGCCGATGAAGGCCCGGTTGAGCAGGGCGCTCTCGCCGGCCCGGAGCGGGCGCCGGCTGAGCAGCAGGGCCTGGCCGTAGAGGGCCTCGGCGGTCGTGACGGCCAGTCCGCGCTCGGTGATCGTGATCGCCTGGCGGACCAGCGGGTTGAGGTGGTTCAGGACGAGCTGGGCGCGCGGGGTCTCGTGGCGCAGGGAGCCGAGGATGTCGGCCCACAGGCCGTCGCTGTCGGCGGCGAGGCTCGACCGGGTCCGCTCGTGGCGTGCCTCGCGGTTGTCGAGCAGCAGCGCGGGAGCGGTGAGGGGCTGGAAGTCGCGCAGGACGACGTCGCAGTCGTGGACGCCGATCGTCTCCCGGGCCACGGCGAGGAAGGCCGCCGCGCGCAGTTCGGCGGCCGGGTCGACGGCGTCGAGGTGCGCGGTGACGGTGGCCGGGTCGAGGTCGGTGACGCTCGTGCCGGGGCGTATCTCCGGCAACCGGTGCACGAGGTCGCGGTCGTACGTGTACCCGCCGTTGACGACGCCGAGGCCGGCGGCGGAGGCGATGGGGGCGACCTGGCGGAACTCCTCGACGCTGCGCGCGACCAGGAGGGTGGGGTGCGCCCGGGCGAACTCCTCCAGCGTGACGTTGCCGTCGGTGGTCTCGAACGGCAGCCACGGCAGCACGATGCGCAGCAGCTCGTCGTCGTAGCGGGCGAGGGCCTTGACCGCGAGGTGGTGCGTGTCGATGAAGCGGTGCAGCAGGGACGGGTCGCTGGCGGCGAGGCCGGTGAGCCAGTCGCGGATGCGCTCGCCGAGGGCGTCCCGTACGGCGGACAGGGTGCCGTCCTCGTACAGCGCCTCCCGGGAGGCGGTCGGCCGCAGGCTGGTGGTGTCGACCACGCAGCGCACGAAGAAGGCCCATTCGGGGAGGAGTTCGGGCGCCTGGTCGGTGAGCAGCATGCCCTTGAGGTGCACACGGTGTCCCGCGCGCTGGGCCGGGCTCACGGCCGTGGGCAGGACGTAGGCGACGCCGCGCAGTCCGGCGGCGGGGAGGTCGAGCTCGATGGTGTCGAGCGGGGTGAAGTCGAAGAGCCGGCGGCAGTAGGCGGTCAGCGCCTCGCGGCGGGCCAGGGGGGAGCGGTGGGTCTGCTCCCACGGGGGCGTGTCGTTGATCCGGTGGGTCTCGCCCCGCGGTCCGACGACGGTGACCTCGTGCCGCAGGAGACCGCCGTAGTGCCGGGCCAGGGACACGACCTGCTCCGGCTTCGTCCACTCGGCGTTGTCGGCGCGGGGGGTGAGCCGCACGGTGGTGCCCGGCTCGGGGTGGGCCGAGACGGGCAGGGTGCGGATGGTGTAGCGGCCGTCGGAGTGGCCGCGCCATTCGACGGCGGGCGCCGACGGGTCGGCCGCGGACCGGCTGAGCACCGTGATCTCGTCGGCGACGACGAAGCAGGCGAGCAGTCCGATGCCGAACTGGCCGATGAACTCCCCGCGGGCGGCGTCGAGTCCGGCGCCGTCCAGGATGCCGTCCGCGGTCCGCTTGGAGCTGCGGCCGATGGTGGCGAGGAACCGGTGCACGTCGGCTTCGGTCAGACCGACGCCGGTGTCCGTGACGGTGAGGGTGTCACCGGTGCGTACCGTGATGCCGGCGGGCGCACCGGGATCGGCCGCCTGACGTGCGGTGATGGCGTCGACGGCGTTCTGCAGGAGCTCGCGCAGGTAGACGCGGGGGCTCGAGTACAGGTGGTGGGAGAGCAGGTCGACCAGGCCGCGCAAGTCGACCTGGAAGGTGTGGGCGGTTTCGGAGTGGGGCACCTGGCACAGTCTTTCGGTGGGCGCGCCGGCGCCGCGGGCGGCGTCGGCGGGAAGGCTGACGGGAGGGGTACGGGGTACGACGGGGAACGGTCGGACCGGTGCCTGCCGGAGGGCGGACGCGCAAGGACGCGGGCGGCTCGGGAGCAGTACCCGGCGCGCACGGCCTCGGCCGGGCGCCCGGCGTCGGACCGGCGGCTGCCGCCGAGGGAGGCGGTGGCGCGGCCGGCCGCCCGCCCCGCGTGGGTGATCCCGGCTCAGCGTCCGGTCGACGAACGCTGCTTCCGGTAGGCCGCGGCGGGGTCGGATCCGTTCATGTAGTACCAGGGGAACTTGGTGACGCGGCCCTCGGTCGCCTGGAAGCACTCCCGCGCGGCGTCCCGGTCCCCGGCCAGGGAGAAGGCCATGGCGAAGGTGTTGAGGACCTGGATCCATGCTCCGCTCCGGACGAACTCCGGGTGCCGGAACGAGTGGGCGGCCGCCTCCCGGAGGGATTGCGCCACCTCGGGCCGGTGCATGTACGCGGCGTCCGCGCCCGCGTCCAGGGAGAGCCACTCCTCCAGGTGCGCGACCGCGACGAGCTGGCCCAGGAGCGTGCCGCCAGGTGCGCCGAACGCGGACGTACGGGCGAAGGCGTGCATCTCCTCATGCGATCCACCCCATTTGTCGCACACCTGCTGCAACTGCTGCTGGTGGGCTCCCAGGTGGTGCGGGTCGCGGCGCACGGTGGCCTCGAACCGGCGTCGCGCCGTGGCCTGGCCGACCTCCAGTCCGCGGCCGGTGATCTGGAGGCCGTACCAGGGTGAGCTCCACCGCGGTTCGCGCTCCGCCACCTCGTACAGCCACTGCTCGGCCGTGTGCAGCCGTGCGTGGAAGACCTCGAACTGCTCGCGGGAGACATCCTTCGCCCGGGCGCCGGTGCGCGCTTCCCACGCCCAGCCGATGTGGCGGATACCGGCCACGAGCCGGGGCAGCGGCGCCTCGGGTTCCGCTTCGAGGACTCCGGCGATCCAGCGCTCCACGCCCGCGGTCTCACCGACGGCCCACAGCAGTTCGGTCCGGTCCTCGCTCTCGGGACGCGCTTCGAGCACCTCCCGAACCGTGGCCCAGTCCCCCGCCGAGGCGGCGTCCCGCACGCGCCGCACACCGGGGTCTCCGGAGTCCTCCTGCACGCGTGCGACGGGCCGGCCTGCCCACTTCCCCAGCGTGAGCCCCCATTGACGGAGCAACGCCATGTCCCCACCCCTTGCCGAGTCCGAACGGGGAGGCAATGGATCACCCCCTCGTGAAGGTAGTGACTATCACGCGTGACCGAAAATCGCACACCCATTGGCGTTGCGCATCCCCATGCGAACGGGCGGTGGGAGCAGCTGTTACAGAGCCCCGGACCCATTCGGAGCACACCCCGCAGACCGACGCGCACGGCCGGGCCCGATGGCCGAAACCCCCCTGTCTCGATATTGCACCCGTCGGCCGCGCCCCCCGCGCGAATCTCCGTCAACACGGCATTGACATATGCCCCTTACACGGGAGAGTTACTGACATGTCCGCATTGAGCAACACGAGTCCTGAGTTGTGGCGTTTGAAAGCGGATGGGGCCAGAGTGTGGCTCGCCGGCAGGACGCCGGAAACCGCACGAAACCCGGGCCGGCCCGCATCACGCCGGACCGGGCTGACTTTCCGAAGGAGTCGTCTCCATGTCCGCTTCTCCCGCCACCCGCCGCCTTCTCGCCGCGGTCCTGGCCGCCGGCACGCTGGTCGGCGCGGCCGCCCTCCCGGCCGCCGCCCACGACGACGACCGGCGCGACCACCGGGGCCGGCACTCCTCGATCGTCATCGGCGAGGTACAGCACGACACCCGCGGCCGCGACAACCGCGCCCTGAACCGCGAATGGGTCGAGGTGGAGAACACCGGCCGGCACTCCGTGGACCTGCGCGGCTTCACCCTCACCGACAGCGACGGCAACCGCTACCGCTTCCAGGGCTTCCGTCTCGACGGCCGTTCCAGCGTCAGGGTCCACACCGGCTACGGGAACAACACCCGCCGCGACGTCTACCAGGACCGCCGCCACCAGATCTGGGACGAGCGGGACACCGCCACCCTCCGCGACGACCGCGGTCGCGTCGTCGACACCGAGTCGTGGGGCCGGCGCGGTCACCACGACAACCGCCGCCAGTAGCCGGCCCCCTCACCCGCGGCAGCCACGCAGGTGAGCCGCCCCCGCTCCCGTACGGCGTGCCGCCGCGGCGAGTCGCCGTGGCACGCCGCCGGGAGCGGCAAGGGGCCGTGTCGTGCTGCGCACACGGCCCGACGGCCGTAGGCGGGACCGGCCCGGACCTGTGGGCCGGTCTGCCGGACGACGAAAGGCACTGCATGTTTCGTTTCCACCACAGCCGGCGAACCGGAAGCACTCTTACGGCACTGCTGTGTGCCGTGTTCCTGTCCCAGGCGATACTGACCGCCCCCCTTGCCGATGCGGCCGCGCCCTGGAAGCCCCGCGTCGACTGGGACGCGATCGCCCAGTGCGAGTCCGGTGGCGACTGGCGCGCCAACACGGGCAACGGGCACTACGGCGGACTCCAGTTCAGCCGGTCGAGCTGGAAGGCCGCGGGCGGCCGGAAGTACGCCGCCCGGGCCGACCTGGCCACGAAGTCGGAGCAGATCGCCACCGCCAAGCGGCTTGCCGCGCTGCAGGGCATGGGCGCTTGGACCTGCGCCCGCAGATAGCAAGCCCACCGGCCTCGCGCCTGCCCCGTCAGCGCGGCGGGGACCAGAGGGCCACCAGACTGCCGTGGCCCGGCGCGAGGCCGTCCCACCGGTCCGGGAGGTCCACCACGACGACGCCCGAGGTGGGAAACCCCTCCCGGAGCCGTTCCAGCAGCTCCGCCGGGCCGCTTCCGCACAGGGCCGTGGCCAGCTCGTGGATGCCGGAGTTGTGGCCGACCAGGAGGACACCGCCGAGGTTCCCGCCCCGCGCGGCGAGCACCTCGACCAGGGTGCTCGGAGTCGCGTTGTAGAGCCGGTCGTCGTACACCGTCGGGGGCGGACTCGTCAGGGCGGGGAGCATGAGCTCCCAGGTCTGCCGCGTCCTGCGCGACGGGGAGCACAGGGCCAGGTCGGCGCTGTACCCGGACTCGGCCAGCCAGCGCCCCGCCCCCGGGGCGTTCCTGCGGCCACGGTCGCTCAGGGCGCGGTCGAAGTCCTCCGTCTGCCCCTTGGGCACGGCCTTCGCGTGCCGGACCAGCAGCAGTCGGCGACCGTCTCCACCTGCGCGGGCCGCGGGTTCCACGGGCATGGTCGTCTCCTTCGCCGCGGGGCTGGTACAAGGCCATGGTGCGGCCGCCACCTGACGTACGCACGTGCGAGCGCCGGGACGGAGGTCCGCACCAGCCGCTCGGGCCCTTCCCCGTCGTCTCCCCCGCCGGGGGCCGGGGCCCGAGCGCCCCCGGCCGCGGGCCAGGGACGCGGCCGGGGCGGGCCGCCGCGTCCTTGGCCCGCTCCGGGGTGTCGGCGGGTGCGGTTCACGACCGTGCTTCCCAAAGGCGGCTGTTCGCGCGGCTCCGCGGGAGGGGAGTGCTGCCGATCAGGCCGGGGCCGTGATCCGGCGTACGGATTCCACCACCGCCGCGCGGTGGCGGGCGATCCCCTCGGCTGCCCAGCCGTTGTCCGTCTCACCATCCGCCGGAGCGCCCACCGCACCGAACCACGCCTGCGACAGGGCCATCACCAGCGTCAGCACGTCGCCGGCGTCCATCCCGGCGTCGATCCGGCCCGCCTCCTGCGCCTGCCGCACCGCCGCGATCTTGCCCGCGTACGACGCCGCCTCCGTGCCAGTCGTCTCCGGACGCTCCAGCTGCTTCCAGAGCACCAGACGCATCAGGGACGGCCGCTCGATGAGGTGGTCGAAGACGGCGCCCGCGTAGCCGGGCAGGTCGTCGGGATCGAACGGCACGGATTCCGAGCCCGTCTCCAGCGCCCGCTGGAGCACGGCGTCGAAGAGCTGTTCCTTGTTGCCGTAGTACACGTAGATGAGCCGCTTGTTCGCCTGTGCCGCCTCGGCGATGCGGTCGACCCGCGCGCCGGCGATGCCGTGCGTCGCGAACTCGGAGAAGGCCGCGTCGAGCAGACGCGCCTTGGTCGCGCTGGAATCCCGTGCCATGCCCCGAGCCTAGCAAGTAACTATCTGGTTATTGACAAGCGGCCCACACCCGCCGCATGCTCTATCTATCCAGTTAGTTACTTACCGGGAGATCACGATGGACATCCGCACACTGGGCGGTCAGGGACTGAAGGTCGGCGCCGAGGGACTCGGCCTGATGGGCATGAGCGCCCACTACGGCGCCACGGACGAGACGGAATCGCTCGCCACGATCGACCGGGCCCTGGAGCTCGGCGTCACCCTCCTCGACACCGCCGAGGGCTACGGCCCCTTCCACAACGAACAGCTGCTCGGCAAGGCCCTGGCCGGCCGCCGGGAAGCCGCCGTGATCGCCACCAAGACCGGCGTGGAGTTCACGGACGAGGGCGCCTTCCTCGGCCACAACGCGACCCCGGAGTACATCCGCCACTCGCTCGACCGCTCCCTGCGCCACCTGGGCACGGACCACGTCGACCTCTACTACCTGCACCGGATCGACCCGGGCGTGCCCGTCGAGGAGAGCGTGGGCGCCCTGGCGGAGCTCGTCGCCGCCGGGAAGGTCCGCCACATCGGACTGTGCGAGGTCTCGCCCGCCACCATCGCCCGTGCGCACGCCGTGCACCCGCTGACCGCCGTGCAGACCGAGTACAGCCTCTTCGAGCGCGGCATCGAGCACGACGGCGTCCTCGACACCCTGCGCGACCTGGGCATCGGGCTCGTCGCCTACTCCCCGCTCGGCCGGGGGTTCCTCTCCGGGGCCGTCACCAGCCCGGACGACTTCGCCGCCGACGACTTCCGCCGTACCGACCCCCGCTTCCAGGGCGAGAACTTCCACCGCAACCTGGCCGTGGTCGACCAGGTGCGGCGCCTCGCCGCGGACAAGGGGGTCACGCCCTCGCAGCTCGCGCTGGCGTGGACCCTGCGGCAGGGCGCGGTGCCCATCCCGGGCACCAAGCGCCGCCGTTACCTGGAGGAGAACGTCGCCGCCACCGCCGTGACGATCAGCGACGCGGACCTGGCCGCCATCGATGCCGTGGCCCCGCACGGCGTGGCCTCCGGCGACCGGTACGCCCCCGAGCTGATGAAGTCGCTGGGCGGCTGACCGGCCGGCCGGTCAGCCGCCCAGGCGTGAGCCTAGGTGACGGGCTCCGGTGGCGGTACGGGCCCCGGCAGCGGGCCCGGCTGCGGGTGCGGATCGGGCTGCGGGGCAGGCGCCGGCCGGGGGTCGGGCTCGGGCTGCGGCGGGGCCGGGGGCACGGGGTCGGGCCCGCCCGGAGGCGGGACGGGGCCGGGCAGCGGTCCTGGCTGCGGACCGGGACCGGGGCCCGGGGCCGGGGTGGGACTGGGCGGAACGGGATCGTTGGGAGGGGTACCCATGGCTGTCCTCTTCGGTCGGGAACGTGGGGGCGCCGGCACTACCGCGGTGGAGGTGTCGGCGGGGGCTCCGGCACCGGGTCCGGTCCGGGAACGGGCATCGGGACC
The DNA here is from genome assembly GCF_001746425.1 of Streptomyces subrutilus. Classification (GTDB taxonomy): domain Bacteria; phylum Actinomycetota; class Actinomycetes; order Streptomycetales; family Streptomycetaceae; genus Streptomyces; species Streptomyces subrutilus_A. The sequence continues at coordinate 744,546 of NZ_MEHK01000001.1, forward strand.
GGCCGGGGCGTGTGCGGATCGCCGGGGAAGGTCTGCTCTCGGTCGCCCGTGGGCGCGTGCCTTCGCTCGCCCGTGGGCGCGTACGCGGTTCTCGTCATGGTGCGTCCGGCCTTTCGCGGAGGGCCTGCTCACCCCCGCGCCTGCCCGCTCTCCTGCGGCCGAACCTCCGTCTGCGAACGGACCCGGGGCCCCCGGTTCAGCGACGGGAATCGCCCGGCAGGTGCACGTGCACGACGCAGATGTCGTCGCGGCGCCCCGGCCTCCGGGCGGCCAGGGTGCGCGCGAGAAGGTCCCCCCGGCCCTCCTCGATCAGCCGCCGAGCCGTGACCGCGAGCCCGGCCAGACCCGATTCGATGTCCTCCCCCGGCTCCTCGACGAGGCCGTCGGTGTAGAGGAGGAGATGGTCGCCGGGCTGGAGGCGCAGTTCGGCCTGCGCGTAGGCCGAGGCGAAGGCGGCGCCGAGCAGATTGCCCTCGGGCTGCTCGAGGTACCTCGCCTCCCCGCCCCGGATCAGCAGCGGGGGCAGGTGCCCTGCCCGCACCCACGTCAGGCGGTGGTCCCGGGGGCCGTACCGGCCCATCATCATGGTCGCGGTCGTCACGCCGGAGTCGTGGGCGGTGTGGAGCAGGAGCCGGTTGAGCCGGTCCAGGACGTCCGGCAGGGCCGAGCCCGTGATGGCCATGCCCTTGGCGGTGAACCGCAGCTGGGCCATGGTCCCTACCGCGGCCAGGCCGTGACCGGCCACGTCGCCGACGACGAACAGGGCGCTGTCGTCCGGGAGTCCGATGGCGCTGTACCAGTCGCCGCCCACGTTCAGCCCCCTGTCGGCGGGCAGGTAGGCGACGTCGACGCGCAGGCCGGCGAGCTCCAGGGACTGCTCGGGTACGGGCAGGAGGGTGTGCTGGAGCCGGGCGGCGAGGGTGCGCTCGGCCTGGAGCATGCCGCTCTGCACGAGGACGGCGCGCTCACTCGCGAGCAGGGCGAGTTCGGCGTCCCGCAGGGCGGTCACGTCCTGGAAGAAGCCGTGCACTTCGAACGGAGTGCCGTCCGCGTCGGTCTGGGCCTCGGCGACGATGCGCACGTGCCGCAGCCCGTCCTCCGTCGTGATGCGGAATCCCTGGTCGATGGCCTCGCCGTCCTCCAGCAGCCGCCGGACCGCCACGCCCAGCTTCGGCAGGTCCTCGGGGAGGACGTGCCGCGGCAGCTCCTCCAACCTCATGGGCCCGAGGGCGGGATCGCGATCGAAGACGGCGTACACCTGCTCGGACCACACGACCGTGTCCGTCACCAGGTTCCACCCGGCGGAGCCGAGGTTGCCCAGCCGCTGCATGTCGGCGAGCCGGCGGCTCTCCCGCTCGTCGGTGTCGTGGCGGACCCACGAGACGATCAGGCGGTCGCCCAGCCTGGATGCCCGTACGGAGTACGTGGAACGCCGCGGAGCGCCGCCGGTCACCTCCTCGTACACGAAGGGCTCGCCCTCGTAGACCGCGCCGGTCGCCAGCGTGGCCAGGTAGCCGTCCCACAGCGCGGTGCCCGCGACGGTCGGATAGGTCTCCAGGACCGACCGGCCGACCAGCTCCTTGCCGCGGCGTCCGGCCACGTCGAGCGACTGGGGGGCGGCAGCGTCGATCCGGAAGTCCTCCACCTCCCCGCTCTCCGTGCGGATGGGGGTGAGCAGGGTCGCGGGTCCGGACAGGGCGTCGAAGATCCGCTGTACCTCTCCCACGTGCTCCTGGGCCGATCCGGGAGCGCGGGCCGCCCCCCTCGCCCGCAGGGCGCCGGCGCACAGTCTGACGGCTCGGCGCAGCAGCTTCCGCGTCGCCGCGTCGAAAGGCCCTCGATGCGTACGGAGGAATCCGACGACCGTGGCCGCGGGCTCGTCGCCCGGCACCGGGAGCCAGGCACGCGAGGGCCACCGTCCGGGCGGATCCCCCATGAGCAGGTAGCGGGTGGCGTCCTGCCCCGGCTCCTCCAGCCACAGCGCCTGCCGCCCGGCGACCGCGTCCAGCGCGGCGACTCCGCTGAGCGGCGGGATGTGGCACCACTGCTCGGCCAGGGCCTGGGAGATCCCGGCGTGCCCCGCCAGTGCCAGGCTTCCGGCGACGGCCTCGGTGTAGATCATGACGGCATCGACGCGGCCCGGTTCCGCGAGCACCTCCACGAGCAGCGCCGCGACGTCGTCCGGCGTACCGGCCCTGGCCAGGCCCTCGGCGAGCCGGGCAAGCGGCCCGCCCGGGCCCTCGTATGCGCGGCTGCTGCCCAGGACGTAGCGGGCCGTGGTGAAGGGTGAGACGGGCAGTTCGGGCGACAGGGAGGTACGGGCTCCCTCGGGGGACGGTTCCGCGGCCGCCCCGACGGCCGCCAGGGTGTACCAGCACTCCTCCATCAAGGTCCGCTCGCCCTGGGCCGCGCGTTCGTGCAACAGCAGGGCGGCCGTCTCCGCGGAGACGTTCTCCCTGCCCATCAGCACGCCCTTGGCCCGCTCCAGGACCGACGTCATCGACGCCGCGCCCTCCAATTCCTGGAGCTCGGCGCGCAGCCTGGACACCACCCTGGCGAGGGCAAGCACCTCGGGGCCGACCGAGCCGTCGGCGGGTGCGGGATCGCCCGTCATCTTTTGAGCATGACACGTCCGGGCCTGCCGGGTGATGCCCGTGCGGCCCCCTCGGGGGTGTCAGCTGTCCGGGCGGGCGGCGGGCGCGGGGCCGGTGAGCCGGTGGGCGGCGATCAGGTGCTCGGCGGCGGTCAGGGCGTGGTGGACACTGCGGTGGCCGAGCAGGACGCACAGCGTGTAGGCGGCGTCGTCGTACCGGGCGCGCAGGCCGGGGTCGTCCGCGTTGGCGAAGGTACGCCGGCGCAGGTCCCGGAAGCGGGCCAGGTGCCGGTGCAGGACGTACGGGTTCGGCAGCAGGACGGCGCTCGGTGCGCGGGCGGCGGTCAGAGCCCGGTCGATCGCGGTCCGCACGGCCGACTCCACGACGGCCGGCGGCCGGGGCGCGTCATCGCGCAGGACCGCGGTCACCGCCAGGGCGGTCTCCGCCAGGGTGAGGCCCGCGAGGGCGGCGGCCTCCGCCAGGACCCGTCGGGCGCCGCGGCTGTCGCAGGGCAGCAGCGCCATGAGGGTCCCCGTCGCCCGACCCACGTCGGGGGAGTCCGCGGCGTGGTCGGCGAGGGGCCCCGCCGAGGGGTCTGCCGACGGGTCTGCCGGGGCTGGTGCCGGGCCCGGCCGGCCGGAATCTGTGCTGGTCACCGTTGGTACCTCCGCGACGGTCCCGGGACCGGAGGATCCGGGGGTGGAGGACTGTGTAGCAGGCGGGCGCGTGCGCGCGGAGCGGACGCGCCGTCGGTCTCTTCCCGGCTCAGCCCCGGGCGGGATGCCCGCGTGCCCGAGATTGACGGGGCGCGGGCAGGGCAACGCCCCGAAGCCCCGGTAGCACCCTCGCCTACGACGGCCGCGTCACGCGAGCGGCGGACCGGCGCGCAGCGCCTCCACCCTGCCTCGGAGGCAGACCCCGCCCCTCGGCCGGGGCTGGCCGGGAGGCCACGGGCCGGGCGGGAGGCTCCCTCGACCGGGGCGGGACCGGAAGCCTCGGGCTAGGGCGGGAGCCAAGGGCCCAGCCGGGGGGCAAAGGCCGGACCGGGAGCCTCTTAGGCCGGGGCGGAGCCGGAAGCCGCGGGCCGGAGCCTGAGGCCGGGGGCGGGTCAGCAGGCCAGGGACCGGACAGGCAGGCCGGGGCGGGACCGGGAGGGCGAGGGCCGGGACGTCGGCCTTCTGTCCTCGGGGCCGGGCTATTCGCGTGGGCGGTGGCTGGTGTCGCACCAGGGGTAGGCACGGCTGCGGCGGCAGGTGCACAGGGCGACCATGAAGCGGTCGGAGCGGGCCACCGTCCCGTCGTCCAGGACGACCTCCACCGGACCTTCGACCAGGACGGGACCCTCCGGGTCCACCGCTACGCGCCGGGCGGCGGCGCAGACGGTCGGCGCGGCCGCGGATCCCCCGGTTCCGTTATCGCGATTCGGCACGGACGATCACCAGCCCTTCCCACGTGTCGCCCTCGCGCCGCTCGAACGCCTCGGCCGGCGGCCCGGTGTCCGCCTGGGACCGGTGGGCGCCGGGCGGGACCCGCAGTCCGGGCGGGATGGCTCTCGTGGTCGCGGCAGCGCTGGCCGGCATGCGTACCTCCCGTTCGACCGCGCCCGGTGCTCCGCGGAGCAAGGGGCCCGGTGGCTCGCCGTGAGGGGCGGCTACCCGAACCCTGGCGGTCTACCCCTGCCGCCGTACAGCGGTGCGCACGGACGGCGCTGTCCGCAGACGGCCTCCTACCCGGGCAACCCAGCGGACGCGGCGGCGCACGGTTGCCGTCCATGCTCGGTCCCTGCGTGGAGCGCCGCACTCATGGTGCTGGGCGCGTGGGGCGCGGCCTCGTCCGGACGTGCGGCGGGAGGGGACGCCTACAGGGCGCAGGCGCGGGTGACGCTGCTCGCCGTGGCCGAGTCGCCGAGTCAAAGCCGAGGGGAGTGCCCATACGGCCACCGGCGTCGAGGGCCGAACCGGTTCGGGGCGTCCCTCGCCTGCTCCCGTATCCCATTCGGCCGACAGCGGCGTGGGACGGAAGCGGATGCCGGGTAGGCCCACGGGATGAAGGCAAACACTCTGGACACTCCCACCCAGGACACCCCGGTCCTGGACACCGCGTCGGCGTGGTGGCTGACGGCCCTGGGCCGGATCGAGCGGAGCACGGCGGTCGATCCGGCCGTCCGGGTTCTCCAGCGGGCGATCCGGTCGCTCCCGCTGGGTCGCGCCCGGGGCGTGCTGCGGGGCCGGCCGATCGGGCATCCCCTCCATCCCCTGCTGGTGCACGTGCCGATCGGGTGCTGGCTTTCGGCCGCGGTGGTGGACCTCGTACCGGGGTCGCGGCCGGCGGCCACGACCCTGACCGCCGTCGGGCTGGCGGGGGTGGCTCCGGCCGCGATCGCGGGCTGGGTGGACTGGGCCGACCTGCCGCCCGAGGAGGCCCGGGTCGGCTTGGTCCACGCCGCGTCGAACACGGTGGCGGTCGGCTGCTACGCGGTGTCGCTGACGGCCCGGCTGCGCGGTCACCCCGTGAAGGGCAGGTTGTGGTCGTGGGCCGGGCTGGCGGCGGTCGGCGCCGGCGGGGCGCTGGGCGGCCACGTGGCCTATCGGCGGGCCGTCGGAGGCCATCCCGCGGCAGGGCTGGAAACGCCCGGCGGGGCCCAGCCGTTCCCGGCCTGCGGGCCGGCCAGCGTGGAGGAACGGTAGAAGCGGGTCAACAGACGCTTGTCGAGCAGTGCGGGGTGGCCGTCGGCGAAGGCCGTGCAGTCGTCCCCGCCGGTCTCGGCCGCGTGGTGGCCGACGAGATCCACCCAGGCGCCGCTGACGGTCGCCTGTACTTCTGCTGCGCCCGCCTGGGACGGGGTTGAAGGCCTTCTGGCGGCTCTCGATCGGGCCCACCGCGAGGCTCTGTGCGGCCTCGACACCCTGGACGAGCTGTCGCCACCGGCCGCCGAGCAGGAGGCCCTGCCGCCGGGTCGTCGAACGGCCCCCGGACGGGAACACCCTCAGGGCGAGGGCTGGGACACACCGGCGCTCGGCCTTCGCCCCACCGCCGGTCCCAGGTACGCCCGCAGGTCCGCGATGCCCGGCAGCCCGGGGAGCGCGTGGCGCCGCCAGCCCTGGGCGTAGGCCGGGGGCGGGGCGTCCCCCCGTACGATGACGGCCACCGGCCGGCCGCGGGCGGCGGCCGCCAACTCCGCCCGCGTGATGCTGCCGTCGTGCCCGCCGACCTGCCGGGACGCGCACCCCGCGCGAAACGCGATCCGGACCGCCTCCTCTCCGCTCACCACGCACGGCGGGCGTACCCCCTGCCGGCGCAGGTCCGCGACCAGGAGGCCGAACGCCGCGTGGGTCGCGCGGCCACGGGCCGTCACGCCGTCGAGGACGAGGAACTGCACCGTCAGGTGGGCGGCCACGGCCAGGACCAGGCCGGCGGACAGCACCCGGCTCGGCCGCGCGAAGGCGGCGAGCCGCAACAGGCACACCGCTGTCGGCAGGGCGAGCAGCCCGTAGGCGGGCAGCAGGAAGCGCGGGGCGGCGTACCCGATCAGCAGCAGGTAGGGCGCCGCGAGGGACAGGCCGGCCAGCGCCGGGAGCGCGACGGCGGCCGCCTGCCGCGTGCCGACCGCGACCCGGACCCCGTACGCGGCGAGCACGGGCAGGGCGAACCACCAGACGGCGGCGAGCGGGTACCGCAGGGGCACGTCGCAGGGCCGGCACAGCGTCAGCCCCTGCAAGGCCCGCACGTGGTCGCCGAAAGCGGGGTGCCAACCCAGGTGCCCCTGGATCTCGCTGGCACGCCTCAGCCGGGGAAGGAGCCCGCCGTACCGTACGTACGCCTCGGCCACCCATTCGGCGGCGCCGAGGGCCCCGCCCGCCGCGATCACCAGGAGCAGGACCGGCCGGCGCAACGACCGGACGGCCGAGGCGGCGGCCACCAGGGGCAGGGCGAGCCAGAGCGCGTCGGAGGGCCGCATGAGCGCGGCGAGCAGCATGCCCGCGCCGAGCCCGGCGAGCGCGGCACGGTCGCCGTGGTCGCGTGCGGCCCTCAGGAAGCACCCGACGGCGATCAGCGCACCGTAGGCCACCCACAGGTTGGGCATGGCCTGGGGGCCGTACAGCACGCTCACCCACAGGCCGGCGAACAGTGCGCCGGCGAGAGCGAGCGTGCCGGTGGGGAGCAGCCGCCGCCACACCCACAGCGCTACCAGGAGCCCCGCTCCGGACAGCAGGGCGAGGTAGACGCGGAGCACCACGACCGAGGAGGTCAGCCCGGTGACGGGGGCGACGAGGAAGGTGATGCCCCGGGCCCGCGGAGCGCTGAAGAACGCGGCCGGGGCCTGTCCGCTGACCTGGCTGACGTACACGCTCTCGTCCCAGCCGAGCCCGGTTCCGGGCAGCACGGCCACCAGCTGGACCAGCGTGTACACGGCGGCGACGCCGCCCAGCAGGCGCAGATCGCGAAGGGCGTCGCGCCGGCTGCCGGTACGGGGCTTCGCTTCCGGGGGTGGCGGAGCCACGGCTGAAGTCTGCGTCACGGCCGGACCTCATGAACGGTCGGAGGGGGACCACACTGCGCCCCACGCTGCCCCCCGGCGACGACTCCTGCCACTTCGGTGCGGCACACGGACCATCAGGGCCCCTCCGGGCCCCGGCACGGCGGCCCCGCGGGCGGCGGGCGGCGGGCGGCGGCCGGGCGCAGGAGCCGGCTCGGTCAGGCGTCGACCACGCGCAGGCGCGCGACGGTCGGGTCCACGGCGCCGCGTACGTGGCCGTGGGGTGCCGCCGCGGTGCGCTGGAGGAAGCGCACCGTCTCGGTCGTGATGACCTCGCCGGGCAGCACGTTGGGGATGCCCGGCGGGTACGCGGCCAGCGTGTCCGTCGATACCCGGCCCACGGCCTCGGCCGCGGGCACGACCCGGCCGGGGCTCATGAACGCCTCGCGCGGGGTGAGCACCGCCTCGCCGGGGGCCGGCAGCGAGAACCGCGGGCTGCCGTCGGCTGCGGCGGCGAGCGGGCGCGGGAGGGTGTGCAGCGCCTCGATGAACCTGTCGGTGTCCGGAGCGCTGCCCGCGCCGACGACCGCGACGATGGCGGAGTCGGTGGCCACCTCGACCATGATCTGGTGGTCGCGGAACAGGCGGCGGCGGGCTTCGTGGCCGCTGATCCCTCCGCTCCGTGTGTCGATGGCGACGCGCAGCGGGTCGGCGGCCACGATGTCCGGGAACCGTCCGAACCCGTCGCTGACCACTCCGTAGCGGCCGAGCCGACGCAGTACGCCGCGCAGCGTCTCGGCCGCGTCGAGGGAAGCGCAGATGCCGTCGTACCCGCACGCCAGGCCCCTGCGGGCGAGGTCGAGGGAGGCGAGCAGCAGCGCGCTCGCGCTGGTGGACTGCACGAGCCTGTGGGCGCGGTCGACCAGTGGCTCCAGCCGGTCGGCGAAGGGCCCGTGGCCCAGGTGCAGCATCGCGGACTGGGTGAGGCTGCCGGCCAGTTTGTGCGTGCTGGAGGTCACGAGGTCGGCGCCCTGGGCCAGGGCCCCGGAGGGCAGGCCGGGGTGGAAGCCGAAGTGGGACCCCCAGGCCTCGTCCACGATCAGCGGGAGCCCGTGCGCGTGCGCCGTGTCGGCGAGGGCCCGGACGTCGGCGACGGCACCGAAGTAGCTGGGCGAGACCACGTACACGGCCGCCGCGTCGGGATGTGCCTTGACCGCGTCGGCGACGGCTTCGGCCGTGACGCCGTGCGCGATGCCCTGTTCGGTGTCGAGGGACGGCTGTACGAAGGCGGCTTTCAGGCCGGAGAGCACCAGGCCGTCGATCACGCTGGAGTGCACGCTGCGCTGCACGACGAGGGTGCGCCCGAGCGTCGGCGCGATCAGGGAGGCGATCTGGTTGCCCTGGGAGGCCCCGTTGGTGAGGAACCAGGTGCGGCGGGCGCCCCAGGCCTCGGCCGCCAACTCGGCGGCCCGGTCCATCGGGGTGTCCTTGCCGAGGTCGAGCCCGTCGAGGAGGGGCGGGAAGTCCAGCCGGAGCAGGTCGGAGCCGAAGGTCTCCACCAGGGGGCTCTCGCCCTCGGCGGCGTGGCCGGGCACGTTGAGCCGGAGCCAGTCGCGGTCGGCGTGGGCGCGCAGCGCCTCCGCGTAGGGCGCGCGGTCCTGGCGCGTCCCGGTCGGGCGGGAGGGGGGTGCGAGGGCGAGGGGGCTGTTCACGCCGCTCAGTGTGGGGGCCGCCGAGGACTAAAGGAATGCTGTGTTCTTCTATGGACCTCCATACCCTGTCTATATGCTCGAGATCCGCCACCTCCACGTCCTGCGGGCCATCGCCCACGAGGGTTCGCTCGCCGGCGCGGCCCGGGCGCTGCACTACTCACAGCCGACGGTCACGCATCATCTGACCGTGCTGGAACGGCACTTCGATGCCGCGCTGGTGCACCGGGGCCCGCGGGGCGCCACGCTCACCGAGCTCGGCGAGACGCTGCTGCCGCACGCCGAGGCGGTGCTGTCACGGCTGCGCCTGGCCGAGCGGGAGGTCCGTGACCAGGCGGAACGCGGGACGCGCGCCCTGCACATCGGGACCTTCCCCACCGCCGGCGCGCTCCTCCTGCCGGGCGCGGTGCGGTCCCTGCACGAGCAGGGCGTCCACGTCTCCCTGGTGGAAGGCGAGCTGCCGGTGCTCCTGAACGGGCTGCGGTCGCGGGAGCTGCACGCAGCGCTGGTGTTCTCGCAGCCGGGCGACCGGCTCGACCTGGAGGACGAGTTCGAGGTGCACCCGCTGCTGACCGATCCGCTGCTGCTGGTCCTCCCGCAGGACCACCGGTGCGCCGCCCTGGAGCGGGTGCCGCTGGAGGAGCTGCGGGACGACAGCTGGGTGGGGGCCGCCGACCCCCGTGACCCCTGCGACCGCCTGCTGTCGTGGGCCTGCGCGCAGCACGGGTTCGAGCCGGTGCACGTGATGCGTACCGACGACTACGGCGTCGTGCAGGGCTTCGTGGCGGCCGGTACCGGGGTCTCGCTGGTGCCGCGGCTGGCGTTGGGGGCGCCGCGCGCCGATCTCGCCGTGCGGCCCCTGGAGGGCCCGCCCCTGGCCCGCGAGATCAGCGTAGCGGTCCTGCGTTCCACGACCGCGCGCAGCGCGCGGGACCTGGTCGGCTCCCTGAAGCGGCAGGCGGCCCGCGTCGTCGCGCGGTGGGACGAACAGCCGCCCGTCTGACCTCGGCGCCGCCGCGCCGGCTACCGGGGCTGGGTCGCGATCTGGATGAGGTTGCCGCAGGTGTCGTCGAAGACGGCGGTGGCGACGGGGCCCATGTCCAGGGGCTCCTGCGTGAAGCGGACGCCGAGGCCGCTCAGGCGCTCGTACTCCGCCCGCACGTCCTCGACGGCGAACTGCGCGAGCGGGATGCCGTCCTGGACGAGCGCGTCGCGGTAGGCCTTCGCGGCCGGGTGGCCGGTGGGCTCCAGGAGGAGTTCGGTGCCACCGGGCTCCTCGGGCGACACGACGGTCAGCCACCGGTCCGTCTCCCCCACCGGGACGTCGTGCTTTTTCACGAAGCCGAGCACCTCGGTGTAGAAGCGCAGGGCCTTGGCCTGGTCGTCCACGAAAACGCTGGTCAGGTGGATCTTCACGGGGAGCTCTCTTCCGGTTCGGGCGTATCGGGCACGGGCCAGCGCTCGGCGATCTGCCGCAGCGGGGCGGTGTTCAGGTCGTGGAACTTGCAGCGCCCCTCCCGCCGGGTCTCGACGAGCCCGGCGGCCTCCAGTACGGCCAGGTGCTGGGAGACCCCCTGGCGCGAGATGCCGAGCTGGTGCTTCACGCCCAGCCGCGAACAGATCTCGAACAGTGTCTGTCCTGACCTCTCCGCGAGCTCGTCGAGGATGGTGCGGCGGGTGGGGTCGGCCAGAGCTTTGAAGACGTCGTCGGGCACGGTCCCAGAATAGGCAACCACACACTTGCCTATCAAGTCGAGGCGCGCCGCGGCGCTGACGGCCGTGGATGTGGTGGTGCTGTGAAGGTCGGGTGGCCGCGAAGCACCTCTAAACGGAGATACCCGTCCAGACGGACCGTCCCGGCACCCGTCATGGCCCTTGGTTACTTCTGAGTCACCTTCAAGGTCAGGTAGCCTCCGGAACCGCTTGATCCGTTTCAGCGCCACCGCTCTGCCATGAGGACTCATGCTCACCATCTGCGACGCCCCCGTCACCGCTCTCCTGGCCACCGCGGAGACGCCATCCCGGACAAGGGAGGAGGAGCGCTGATCTTTTGAGATTCCGAATAGGCCGCTCAGGCCACACGTCCCACCTCCCCGTTCCGGAAGATCCGGCACCCGCTCCGCCCGGCCACGCCTTCGAGCCGGAGCGCGTCGCACCCGCGCCCGTCGAGCCGCCCCTGTCGGCCCATGAGATCGGCCTCGTCCGCGCCTCCGTCGCCGTGGTCGAGCCGCTCGCCGCGGACATGACGGTGTACTTCTACGCCATCCTCTTCGCCCGGTACCCCGAGGTCCGTCCGATGTTCCCGCCGGGGATGGACGCCCAGCGCGGCCGTCTGCTGCGCGCCCTGCTGCGCATCGTGGACCTGGTCGACGACCCGGAGAGCCTGGTCCGCTTCTGTGGGCACCTGGGGCGCGACCACCGCAAGTTCGGAACGCTCAGCGCGCACTTCCCGGCCGTCGGCGAGTGCCTGCTGGCCTCCCTCGCCCGCTACGCCGGCCCCGCGTGGACCGCGGAGATCGCCGCCGCCTGGACGAAGGCGTACGGCGTGGTCGCCCAGGTCATGATCGACGCGGCCGCGCAGGACGAGGCGCTGCGGCCCGCCGTGTGGCCCGCCACCATCGTGCACCGCGTGTCGCGGGGGAACGGGATCGCCGAGATCACCGTGCGCCCGCACATGCCCTACGCCTACGCCGCCGGACAGTACGTGAGCGTCGAGACCCCCTGGCTGCCGAAGCACTGGCGCTACTACTCCCCCGCGAACGCGCCCCGCGAGGACGGAACCCTCACCTTTCACGTGCGGGCGGTCGCCGGCGGCTCGGTCAGCGGCGCCCTGGTACACCGGGCGACGGTGGGTGACGTGGTCCAGCTGGGCGCCCCGATGGGCGACATGGTGCTGGACGCCGCCGTCCACCGCGACCTGCTCTGCGTGGCCGGCGGCACCGGCCTCGCTCCGATCCGCGCGCTCGTCGAGGAGGTCGCCCGCCGCGGCGGACGCCACCAGGTGGACCTCTTCCTCGGCGCCCGCACCGGCGCCGAGCTGTACGGGGTGGACGACATGCTGCGGATGGCCCAGCGCCACCACTGGTTGTCCATCAGGGGCGCGGTCTCCCACGAGTACGTCCCCGGCATCCGGGGGTCGTTGCCGCAGGTGCTGGCCGAGTACGGGCCGTGGTACCAGCACGACGTGTACCTCAGCGGCCCGGCCCAGATGGTGGTCTCCGCCAACGAGACGCTCACCCAGGGCGGCACCCTGCCCGAACGCATCCACTACGACCCGTTCGAGACGCCCGTCCTGTCCATGCCCTGACGCACCCGCTCGCCCGTCCTGCCAGGAGAACACCCCGTGACCTCGTCCCCGCCGCCCTTCGGATCCGCAGGTGAACACCGGCTGCAGCAGCAGCTGGGCACCGTCGAGCGCGCCGCCCGGTTCTACGATCAGCAGGTGCGCCCCTGCCTCACGTCCGAGATGCGGGAGTTCATCGGCCGCCAGTCGATGATGTTCCTGGCCACCGCCGACGCGCACGGGGAGTGCGATGCCAGTTTCCGGGCGGGGCCGCCGGGGTTCGTCCACGTGATCGACGACCGCACGCTCGCGTACCCCGAGTTCCGCGGGAACGGTGTGCTCGCCAGCGCCGGGAACATGACGGAGAACCCCCATCTCGGCATGCTGTTCGTGGACTTCACCCACCACCACGTGGGCCTCCACGTCAACGGCGTGGCCCGGCTCTACACCGACATGGGCCTGCGTTCGCTCCATCCGGGCCTGCCGGTCGACGTGGCGCCGGGGCGCACGCCCGAGCTGTGGGTCCAGCTGAGCGTCGAAGAGGCCTACATCCACTGCTCGAAGTACATACCCCACCTGGAGCCGGCCCCGCGCCCCGGCAGCCATGACGCCGCGCGCCCCAAGGACGCGAACTACTTCACCGGCCTGGAGCCGACGCCGGGCGCCCCCCGCCGGTAGGTGCCCGCTACCCGGGGAGGCGGAAGCCGTTGAACAGGTCGTCCATGCCGCGCAGGGCCAGCCGGCCAGGGGTGGCGCGGACCGCGAGGTCGCGGGCCGCCACCGCGAGCGGGTGGCGGGCGGCGCCCAGGCGTCCGACGCGGCGGGCGCGGAGCCGGACGGCGTCCGTACGGTCGCGGCGGGCCGCGGTGTACGCGGCGAGGGCGGCCAGGACGCGGTCGGCGGCGCCTGTCCCGCCTCCCGCGTCTCCCGTGTCCCCGGCGGGGAGGAGGTGGGCGAGGACCACCGCGTCCTCGATGGCCTGGCAGCCGCCCTGGCCGAGGTTCGGGGCCATGGCGTGGGCGGCGTCGCCGAGCCAGGCGATCCGGCCGTGGTGCAGACGCGGGAGCGGGGCGGCCAGGTCGTAGAGGTCGTTGCAGAGGAGGTCGCCGGCGTCGAGGCGGTCGATACGGTCCAGCAGGGCCGGAATCGGGTCGTGCCAGGCGCGGAAGCGGCGGCGGAGTTCGGCGCGGGGGTCGGCCGACCGGGTGCCGGCCGGGACGACCGCGGTGGCGTAGAGGTAGAACCGGCCGTCGGACAGCGGGGTCACGCCGAACCGCTCCCCCCTCCCCCAGGTCTCGCTCATGGTCGCGATCCGGAGGTCCGGCGCGTCCACCATGGTCCGCCAGGCCATCTCGCCGAGGTAGTGCAGGCCGGGGTGGGCGGGGAAGTACGCCTGGCGCAGCGGGCTGTGGATGCCGTCCGCGGCGACGACCAGATCGGCGGGAAGGCTCGGGCCCGCTGCCGTACGGACGCTCGCGCGGCCCGCGGCATCGTCGACACCGGTCACGGTGGTGCCGTAGCGAAGGGCCTCCGGCGGCAGGGCGGCGGCGAGGGCCGCGGTGAAGGCCGGCCGCGGGACGGCGATCGGGGCCACGCCGTACCGGGCGGCCATGTCCGCGGTCTCGGCGCGGGTGAGCCACAGGCCGTCGGAGCGGCGTACGCCCATGGTGGCGGGTACGGCGCTGCCGGCGGCGCGGGCCAGGTCGACGCCGATGTGGTCGAGGGCGCGCAGGGCGTTGGGCGCGAGGCCGATGCCGGCGCCGGTGGTCGGCGGTTCGGGGGCGCGTTCGCACACGGTGACGTGCCAGCCGCGGCGGTGCAGTGCGATGGCTGCCGTCAGGCCGCCGATCCCGGCCCCGGCCACCACTGCGTGACGCTTCGGCATGGCACACCACTCCCCTTCGGTCCGCGCGCCCCGTACGGCCGCACACCCCGACTCTACATCTGTAGAGTCAGGGTGTGTCGACCGCTTCCGGTCCGCGGGCCGGCCAGGCGGCGCGGCAGAGCGCTTCGGGGCCCAGACGCGCCGCCAGAGCCCGGCCGTGGGCGGCGGCGCCCGCGGGGTCCGAGCCCCGCGGCCACCCGCGCCAGGTCGCGTACGGCGCCGGAGAGGAAGACGGCGATCGCAAGCAGCTGTCCCGGTCGAGGCCGGAACGGTGAAGGGGGCTCAGGAGCGCCTCGAACAGGCCAGTTCGCACCGGCGACGGCGACCGGCGCCCGCACGATCCGAACACCCTAGGATGCCGGGAGGACGGGGTCGTAGCGCAGAGGTCGACGCGCGCGGTCTCCACCATCGCGAGGACGCCGGTTCGACTCCGGCCGGCCCCGTCCCGGCACGCCCGATCACCCCGAAGTGGCCGGGAGCCCCGACGGGTCGTCTCCGAGGCGGCCCGTCACGACCAGGCCTCCGTCGGGGGTGCGCCGGGCGAGGGCGCCGGTGCGGAAGTAGCCGTCGGGCGTGTAGGAGCGTGCGTTGTGCTCGGGCGCGCGGTAGTAGCCGCGCGGGGTGTGCGGACCGCGGGCGAGCAGTTCGCCGGACTCCCCCTCGGGTACGTCCCTGCCGTCGGTGCCGACGATGCGGATCTCGTCGTCGGGCGAGAGCGGGCGGCCCTGGGTGATGAGCACGGTCTCCTCCGGGTCGGCGGGCCGGGTGAGGGCCAGTACGCCCTCGGGCATGCCGAAGACCTGCTGCAGGCGACAGCCCCATGCACGGGCCAGGCGTTCGGCGGCCTGCCGGTCCAGGGCCGCGTCGCCGCCGAACTGCACGAGGCGCAGACTGCTCACGTCGGCCGGGGCCGCGCAAAGCGCGCCGAGCCAGAGCCGGGCGACGGCGGGCACCACCGATGTGACGGTGACCCGCTCGCGCGCGATGACCGCGAGGCAAGCGGCGGGTTCCGAGCCCTCGGCCAGGACGACGGTGCCGCCGGCCGAGAGGGTGCCGACGATACCGGGGCTGCCGAAGGCGAAGTCGGACTCGGCGGGCAGCGCGGCGAGATACACGTCGCTCTCGGTGAGGGACACCAGCTCGGCAGCGGCCCGCGCCTGGTAGGCGTAGTCGTTGTGGGTGCGCGGGACGAGCCGGGGCGCCGTGGCGGCGGCGCCGGAGCACAGGAAGAACGCCACCTGGTCCGCGCTCAGCGCGAGCGGCGGCTCGGGCGCGGCGTCGATGGAGCCCAGCGGGCTGTACTGACAGCCCGCGGGGTCGGTGGTGAGGCCGCCGTACGGGGAGGCGGTGCCGGGCGCGTCCAGGGTGAACACCCGCCGCAGGAAGGGGCCTTGTGCGGCGATGTCCGCCGCCATCGCCGTGTGGTCGTAACCCGCGCGCACCGAGGGGCCGACGTAGCCGACGGCCTGGGTGAGCCGCACGAGGTGCGAGACCTCGGGCGCGCGGTAGGCGACCGGGCAGAGCACGGGGACCGCGCCGGCGCGCATCAGCGCGAATACGGTGGTGACGAACTCGGGTACGTTCGGCAGCTGGACGACGACCCGCTGCCCGGGCCGCAGGCCGCGCAGCCGGAAGCCGGCGGCCATGCGGTCCGCGCGCCGGTTCAGGGCCGCGTACGTGAGGCGGGTGCCGCCGTGCACGAGGGCGGTCCGCGGTCCGTACTGCAGGGCCCAGCCGCGCAGCAGGTTGTCCAGGGTGTTGCCGCGCCAGTGCCCGGCCGACCAGTAGCGGTCGACGTACTCCCGGGGCCAGGGCGTGCAGCCGTCGAGCATGGTGGTCATTGACTTCCCCCGCGTCTTGATCTTGGCAATCCAAAACCGCGCGCCGCGGCGCGCGCAAGGCGCGTTCCCGACCATGGCGGCCGGATCCCGTCGGCGGAAAGCCCAACGGCCGCCGCCGACCAGGAGGAATGGCCGCCCCGGCACCCGCCGAAAAATAGTAGCCATGGACATAGTAGCCATGTAATCTATCCGCCATGAGCAAGGGTTCACCGGGTCCCACGCCCGGCTTCCTGGTATGGCGGCTCGCCAACAAATGGCGGGTCGCGGTCGATCGCGCGGTGGCTCCGCTGGGCCTCACCCACGCGCAGTACTCGCTGGTCTCGTCGCTGTACGGGATGCAGCGCGCCGGCGACCGGCCCAGCCAGCGCCGACTCGCCGACCACACCGGCCTGGAGGCGCTGTACGTCTCGAAGCTGGCGCGCGCCCTGGAGTCGGCCGGCCTGATCGAGCGCACCCGCGATCCCCGCGACCCGCGCGCCGTGCAGCTCGCCCTCACCGAGCAGGGCCAGGCCGTCACGCGGCAGGCCGTCGCGGTGGTCCAGGAGCTGCTCGGCCGGCTCCTGGAACCGCTCGGCGGCCCCGACGCCCCGCGGACACGCGCGTTCACCGAAGAGCTGACGACCCTGCTCGACGCACCTCTCGCTCCACCCGTACCCGACGACGAGAGCAATCAGGGGACCCCGCCATGACCACCACCGCGTCCACCACCGCACCGCTCGCCGACGCCCGCACCCTCGGCCTGGCCCACTACGCCGCGCGCGGCGTCCTGGAACGCGTCCTGGCCCGGCACGGCATCACGTTCCAGCAGCAGATCGTCCTGCGCGCGGCCGTCACCGCCGAGGCCCCGCCGACGCCCGACGATCTCGTCGCCCAGGTCCACGACTCCCTCAAGGCCGATCCGGCCGACATCCGCACCACCCTCGACGAACTGCTGGCCGAGCGGCTGCTCGTCGCGGACGGCGCCCGCCTTCGCGCCACGGACGCCGGACGCGACCGGCTCGCCGCCGTCGCCGCCGAATCCGCCCCCCTCTCCGCCCGCGTCTGGGGCGGGATACCGACCGAGGACCTGGCCGCCGCCGGCCGCGTCCTCGCCCTGGTCACCGAGCGCGCCAACGCGGAACTCGCGGCGCTGACCAGTTGATGCGCCGGCCGCCGTAGGCCTGGCTCCCCCGGGACGCCGCGCCAACGGCGGCGGGCCGGTTTCCTGGTGAGGCCTCAGCCCAGGTAGTCGGCGACCAGGTCGGCGAAGGCCTCCGGGGTGAGGACCGTGACGCCCAGTTCCGCGGCCTTGAGGGCCTTGGAGCTCGGTTTGCCGGCCGCGGACGGCGCCGAGACCAGGTAGGCGGTCCTGGAGTTGACGCTGCTGCCCGCCTTGCCTCCGGCCCGCTCGATCAGGGCGTTCATCTCGGAACGGCCCAGGTCCGCCAGCGGGCCGCTCATCCTGCCGGTGACGACGACGGTGGCGTTCGCCAGCGGGCCGTCGCCGGCCGGCTGCGCCTCCTGGGGTTCCTGCATGTTGACCCCGGCCGCGGCCAGCTTGTCGATGACCGGAGCCAGGGCTGCGACCTGCTCGACGATGACCGGAGCCTTCTCCCCGCCAATGCCCTCGACCTCCTGCATCAGCGCGGCGTCGGCCTGCCGGATGGCGTCCATGCTGCCGAAGTGCGCGGCGATGCGGCGGGACATGCTGCGCCCGGTGCCGAGGACGCCCAGGGCGCAGAAGACACGGCTGAGCGGACGGGACTTGGCGGCCCCGATCTGCTCGGCCAGCTTCGCTCCCCGCTTCGCACTGCCGGAGGCGGCGGTGAGCTGGTCCTCGGTGAGGGTGAACAGGTCGGCGACGTCCGTGACGGCGCCGGCCTCGATCAGGGCGTTGACGTACGTCCTGCCCAGGCCGTCGATGTCGAGCATGTCGCGTCCGGCGGCGTACTCGATCAGTGCCGGCAGGGCGCAGGCGGTCCCCTTCGCGCAACGCCAGCGCTCCTGGTCCTTGTTGATCTCCCCCGCGCAGTGCGGGCATGCCGTGGGCAGCGGCACCTCCCGCGCGCCCGCCGGGCGCAGGGCGGTGACGGGGGCCTGCACGCGGGGGATGATGTCGCCCGCCTTGTAGACGGTGACGGTGTCGCCGAGGTGGAGGTCGCGGCGGCGGATGTCGGCCGGGTTGTGGAGGGTGGCCCGGGTGACCGTGGAACCGTCGATGTCCACCGGTTCGAGGATGGCCGTCGGAGCGAGCACTCCCGTACGGCCCACGTCCCAGACCACGTCCTTGAGCACGGTCTGCCGCTCGACGGCCGGGAGTTTGTAGGCGATCGCCCAGTACGGGAACCTGCTGCCGGACCCAGCCGCGGCCTGCTCGGCCGCGTCGTTGGCCTTGACGACGACCCCGTCGATGCCGAACGGCAGGGCGGCGCGCATCGCGGCCGTCTCCTCGACCTTTTGCTGCGCCTCGGCGAGGGTGGCGACCACGTGCAGGCCGGCGGGTGTATCGGCCGTGGTCCGCACCCCGGCCTCGGCGACGGCGGCCAGGGCCTCGGCGTGGGTGGCGCCGGCGGGCACGAACGCGACGCCGTCGAGCTCGACCGCGCCGTACGCCCAGAACGTCATCGCGAGCCGGTAGGGCCGGTCCTTCGCGCGCAGGGTTCCCGCCGTGCCGTTGCGCGGATTGGCGAAGACCTGCGCGCCGTGGGCGGCGCGGACCTCGTTCGCGGTCTCGAACTGCGCCTGGGTGAACAGGACCTCGCCGCGCACTTCGAAGGTGGCCGGTACGGGCAGCCGCTCGGGCAGGCCCTCGACGGTGCCGATGACGTGGCTGACGTCCTCTCCGTGGGCGCCGTCGCCGCGGGTGATGATCTGCTCGAGCCGCCCGGCGCGGTAGCGGGCGGCCACGGCCGCACCGTCCATCTTCGGCTCGACGGCGAACCCGCCGGCGGGCGCCCGTCCCAGGCGGCGCTGGAGCGAGGCCCCCCAGGCGAGGAGCCCGGCCGGGTCGAAGACGTTGTCCAGGCTGAGCAGCCGGGTGGTGTGCGCGATGTCGCCCGCCGGGGCGGCGCCGTCCCCGACCAGGCCGGTCGGGGACTCCGGGGCGGCTTCGTCCGGGTGCGCCTGCTCCCAGGCCAGCACGGCGAGCCGCAGCCGGTCGTAGGCGGCGTCGTCCACGGGGCTGTCGCCTTCGCCGTAGTACGCCCGCGAAAGCTCGCGCAGGCGGGCGAGGGCGGCCTCGTAGTCATCGCGGCCGGACAGGACGGACAACGCCTCGACGGCGGGGGTGATCTTCATGAACATGATCCTCGCCTACGGGTCTGACAACGACTCCCGGTGACGGTGACGGTGGTGTGCCGGACACCGAGGCGCGGACCGGTGCGGCTCGGCCACGCGAGCCAAAAAAAGTTCGGCCGGCGATGTCGAGAACGCGTGACCGGCTCCGTCCCCGGTAGGAACGCGACCACAATGGGCCGCACCACACCGAGGAGATCGTCATGGCCAAGTACCTCCTGCTGAAGCACTACCGCGGCGCTCCGGCCGCGGTCAACGACGTGCCGATGGACCAGTGGAGCCCCGAGGAGATCTCGGCACACGTGCAGTACATGAACGACTTCGCGGCCCGGCTGGAGACGACGGGCGAGTTCGTCGACGGCCAGGCGCTCGCCCCCGGGGGAGCGTGGGTCCGCTACGACGGTGAGGGGCGCCCGCCGGTCACCGACGGACCGTTCGCGGAGACCAAGGACCTCATCGCCGGCTGGATGATCATCGACGTCGACAGCTACGAGCGCGCCGTCGAGCTGGCCGGGGAGCTGTCGGCCGCCCCCGGGGCGGGCGGCAAGCCGATCCACGAGTGGCTCGAGGTGCGCCCCTTCCTGTCCGCGCCGCCCACCATCACGGAGTGACGTCACCGATGGACGAGGTCCTGCTCAGGAGCCTCACACCGGGCGTGCTCGCCGTCCTCGTCCGCCGCGGAGCCGACTTCGCGGCGGCCGAGGACGCCGTGCAGGACGCGCTCGTGGAAGCGGTCCGCGTCTGGCCGGCCGGGCCGCCACGGGACCCGAAGGGCTGGCTGGTCACCGTGGCCTGGCGGCGGTTCCTCGACGCGACCCGGGCGGACGCGGCCCGGCGGCGTCGTGAGGTCGGCGTGGAGGAGGAGCCGGCGCCGGGGCCCGCCGCCGCGGCGGACGACACGCTCCAGCTCTACTTCCTGTGCGCCCACCCTTCGCTGTCGCCGTCGTCGGCGGTCGCGCTCACGCTGCGCGCCGTCGGCGGGCTCACCACCCGCCAGATCGCCCGGGCCTACCTGGTGCCCGAGGCGACGATGGCGCAGCGGATCAGCCGGGCGAAGCGCACCGTCTCCGGCGTGCGCTTCGACCGGCCCGGCAATGTCGCCACCGTGCTGCGCGTCCTCTACCTGGTCTTCAACGAGGGCTACTCCGGCGACGTGGACCTCTCGGCGGAGGCCATCCGGCTCACCCGGCAGCTCGCGGCGGCGATCGACCACCCCGAGGTGGCGGGGCTGCTGGCCCTCATGCTGATCCACCACGCCCGGCGCGCCGGCCGTACCGCGCCCGACGGTGGCCTGGTGCCGCTCGCCGAGCAGGACCGCGGCCGGTGGGACACCGCGTCGATCGCCGAGGGGATCGCGATCCTGCAGGCGGCCCTCGCCCGCGACCGGCTGGGCGAGTTCCAGGCGCAGGCCGCCATCGCGGCCCTGCACGCCGACGCGCCCACGGCCGAGGAGACCGACTGGGTGCAGATCGTCGAGTGGTACGACGAGCTCGCGCGGCTGACCGACAGCCCGGTCGTGCGGCTCAACCGGGCGGTGGCCGTCGGTGAGGCCGACGGACCGCGCGCCGGCCTGGCCGCGCTCGCCGCGCTGGACGATTCCCTGCCCCGGTACACCGCGGTGGCGGCCTACCTGCACGAGCGGGACGGCGACCTGGCGACGGCCGCAGGGCTCTACGCCGAGGCGGCGCGCAAGGCGTCCGACCTCGCCGAGCGCGACCACCTGACGCGCCAGGCCGCCCGGCTCAACGCCCACCACCGGAGCCGCTGACCGGGGGGCATGGGGCGGCCCGCCTGGCGTGACGGGAACAGTGGTGTCAGCGGCAGCTGCCGAGGAGCCCCGGGAGGGCGTCATGCCGTACGAGGAACCCCGTCCGCACGCCGTGGTGCGCCGCGCGGACCGTCCCGGTGCCCTGGGCTGGGCCCTGCGGGCGCCCGGCGAGGCCCACGACGCGCGGTTCGGCTGGAACACCGACGTCGAGCCGCCGGCGGCCGGGACCGTCACCGGCTACGGCGCCGGTCACGACCTCGTCGGCCAGAACCGGACCCCGGGCCTGCACGCCGCCGACGGGGGGCGCTGAATGCGGGCGGGCGCAGAGCCGCGGCGTCCGGTGTTCGACGCCCACCTGCACATCGTCGACCCGCGCTTCCCCCTGACCCAGAACCAGGGCTACCTGCCGCCCGCCTTCACGGTGGCCCGGTACCGCGAGCGCGTCGCCGGACTCGGCATCGGCGGCGGGGCGGTGGTGTCCGGCTCCTTCCAGGGCTTCGACCAGGCCTACCTGCGCGCGGCGCTGGCCGCGCTGGGCCCCGGCTACGCCGGGGTCACCCAGGTACCGGCCACGGTGACGGACGAGGAGATCGGCGGCCTCGACGCGGCCGGCGTACGGGCGGTCCGCTTCAACGTCCGCCGCGGCGGCTCGGCCACCCTCGACCAGCTCGACCGCCTCGCCCGGCGCGTCCACGAGGTCGCCGGCTGGCACACCGAGCTCTACGTCGACGCGCGCGACCTGCCCGACCTGGCCGCGACCCTGGCGGCCCTGCCCGCCGTGAGCGTGGACCACCTCGGTCTGCACCGCGACGGGCTTCCCCACCTGTTGGACCTGGTCGAGCGGGGCGTGAAGGTCAAGGCCACCGGATTCGGGCGCGTCGACCTCGACCCCGCAACGGCCATGGCCGCCATCGTGCGGGCCGATCCCGCGGCGCTGATGTTCGGCACCGACCTGCCCTCCACCCGCGCCCGCCGGCCGTTCTCCGACGACGACCTCGCCCTCGTCGCCGAAGCCGTCGGCGGGGAACACCTCGACGCGGTGCTGTGGGACAACGCCGCCGCGTTCTACCGCATCGACCCGCGGCGCCCGCACGTTCCCGACCTGCGAGAACCGCCGGGTCCGGGGAGGCCGTAGGGTCTGCCCCGTGCAGCGACTCGAGATATCCGATCTGATCACGGCGGTGGATCCGCACAGCGGCCGCCGGCTCCCGGTCCGGCGCGCCGAGGCCGTCCGGCTGCTCCGCGAGAGCGGTGACGAGCGCGCGGCCGGGATCGTCGCCGGGCTGCCCGCGGACGAGGACGGCGTGCTAGACCCCCGCGCCGTGGACCGCCTGCTCATCAGCGTCCACACCGAGCTCCAGCGCCTGAGCGAGGAGCTGCGGATGGGCGAACGCCTCGTCCACCTGCTCGGCCCGCTCTTCACCGCGATCCGCGAGACGAGCGGGCAGCCCGGGCCGTACCGGCTGGTCGACGTCGGGTGCGGGCTGGGATACCTGGTCCGCTGGCTGGCGGCCACCGACGCCCTCGGCGCGGACGTCGAACTGGTCGGCGTCGACCTCGATGCCGCGCTGGTCGGGGAGGCGGGCCGGCTCGCCCGCGCGGAGGGCCTCGACTGCCGCTTCGTCCACGGCAACGCCTTCGACCTGCCGGAGGCGGCGACCGTCTACGTCTCCACGGGGGTGCTGCACCACTTCCGCGGCCCCGCCCTGGCCGAGTTCTTCCGCGCCCAGGCCGCCTCGCCGGCGCTCGCCTTCTGCCACTTCGACATCGCCGCGACCGGCCTCGCGCCGATCGGCGCCTGGGTGTTCCACCGCGCCCGGATGCGCCACCCGCTCGGCCGCCACGACGGCGTCGTCTCCGCGCGGCGCGCGCACAGCGACGGGACCCTGCTGCGCGCCGCCGCGGTACCGGGTATCCGGCCGCTGCTGTACGAGCCGCGCGGCGCGGTGAACCCGTTCTGCACCACACTGCGCCCGGTCCTCGGGGTCCGCCCGCACTTGGAGGCGCCGCTGCGCCGGGCCCTCGGGCGGGCCGCCCGCCGTCTGGTCGGCCCCGAGCACCTCGCCGAGGCCGTCCGATGAGGCTCGCCGTACTGCTCGTGCTCCTCGGCCTGGTCGACGCGGCGTTCAGCGGTTTCCGCGCCTACGCCGGCCGCGACGCCCGCATCCGCAAACACCGGGCCACCGCCCGGGCCGCGCTGCGCGGGCTGGGCGTCGGGGCCGTCGTCCTGCTCGCCCCCGTGCTCACCGGCGCCCTCGTCCTGCTGACGGCATCCGACCCGGCCCGGACCTACGACGCGCTGACCGCGGGAGCCCTCGGCTACCTGCTCCCGCTGGCCGTCTACGCCACCGCCGTGCTGCTCTCGCTCGGCGCCTACTTCGTCCTGCCGTTCCGCGCCAGCACCCTCGCGATGGTCGTCGGCCTCGGCCCGCTGACCCTGCTGCGCCCGCTCGCCGTCGCCGCCGCCTGCCTGGGCGCGCTCGTCAACGGCGGCGGGCCGGCGCTGCTGGTGGGCACGATCGCCGGCGCCGCCGTCCTGTGCGTGGAACCCGCGGTGCACCGGCGCTGGTACCAGCAGGTGCGGTGACACCCGCGGGGGCGAGCCAGAGCCGCCGGCAGGCACCCGGCGGCGCGGCGTACGACATGTGGCATTCGCTCCCCCTTGCCACAATGGCTACCTGACCCCGGAGTCGGCGCCCACGACCCCGTACACCCCGCGCCATGCGGGCCATGTGGCAGGGGCTGCGCGACAGCATCGGTACCGACGTCTCCCAGGTGACACCGGACCGTCCCCGGGGATGCTCACCGCGTGGGGTTGGAGTCCGGCGCGGCGGTGAGCCCGGCGCCGGCAGAGGGTCGGACGGGGAAGAAGGGAAGGAAGGCGCCATGCCCACTGAGGGACCGGGACAGCAGCCCACGACCGAACTCGATGCCCGCTACAGCTCCGCGCTCCATCCGCGTCCGGGCGCGGCGGACGTCACCGCCACCGGGTGGGACGAGGCCCTGCGGCAACTGGAGGCCGCCGAGATCTTCTGGGTGTCCACGGTGCGGCCCGACGGCCGGCTGCACGTCACGCCCGTGATCGCCGCCTGGCACGACGGGGTGCTGTACTTCTCCACCGGCCCGGCGGAGCAGAAGGCGCGGAACCTCGCGCACGACGGGCACTGCGCGCTGACCACCGGGCGGAACTCGCTCGCCGAGGGCCTCGACCTCGTGGTCGAGGGCACGGCGCGGCGGGTCGCCGATCCGGTGGTGCTGGAGGAGGTGATCACGGCGTTCGAGACGAAGTACGGGCCGCACATCACCTCGCCCGAGGGCACCTTCCACGGGATGGGGGACGCGTTCCGCACGGGAGAAGACGCGGTGTTCGCCGTGGCCCCGGCCACCGCGTACGGCTTCGGCCGGGACGACGGGGTGTACACGCACACGCGGTGGACCTTCTGAAGGACGCGGCCCCCGGCGGGCCGCCGAAGAGACAGAACCTAGCCGCCGACGCGGGCGACCAGGAGGGCGATGTCGTCGTCGGCCGCCGCCGGGACGAGGTGGGTGATCAGGGAGTCGCACACGTGGTCCAACTGCCGCTGGGGATCCGCGAGCAGCCGCGTCAGTTCGGCCAGCCGCTCGTCGATGTCGCGGCCGCGGGCCTCGATCAGTCCGTCGGTGTAGAGCACCAGGAGGCTGCCGGGCGGAACCTCGATCTCGGTGGGGGTGAAGGCGACTTCCCCGACCCCCAGCGGCACGCCGGGCGGTGTGTCCAGGAGGTGGACCGTGCCGTCGGGGAGCGCGAGGGCGGGCGGCGGGTGTCCGGCCCGGGTGACCGTGCAGTGCCCGGTCGCCGGGTCGCAGACGATGTACAGGAAGGACGCCAGCATCGGTTCGGCCAGGTCGGCGAGGGTGGATTCCAGATGGTGCAGCAGGCGCACGGGTGAGAGGTCGAGGCGTGCGAGGGCCCGTACGGAGGCGGACAGCCGGCCCATGACGGCGGCCGCGGCGATGCCGTGCCCCATGACGTCGCCGATGAGCAGCCCCGCCTTCCCGCCGGCCAGGGACAGGACGTCGTACCAGTCCCCGCCGACCTCGTTGACGTCGCTCGCGGGCAGGTACCGGTGGGCCACGGCGATGCCCGGCGGCGGGGTGATGTGCTGGGGGAGCATGCTGCGCTGGAGGATGACCGCGGTCTCGTGCTCGCGGTGGTAGAGCCGGGCGTTGTCGATGCTGAGTGCGGCGCGGGCCGTGAGCTCACCGGCGAGGGTGACGTCTTCGGCGCCGAAGGGTCCCACCGGGCGGGTGCGGTAGAAGGTCGCGACGCCGAGCACCGACTCCCTTGCCACGAGGGGCGCCATGATGACGGAGTGCACGCCCACCGAGACCAGGTGGGCGGCCCCGGACGCGTGCCGGGTGGCGGGCGCGGCGGCCTCCTCGCCGAGGCGGGCGATCAGGTACGGCTGCCGGGCCGCGAGGGCCTGGGTGTAGGGCGCGACGGTGGGGAAGATGAGCGTACGGCCGAGGGGATCGAGGATGTCGGTCACCTCGGATCCGGACAGGGGTGCCTTGCCCAGCCGCCGCAGGGCGACGCCGCCGGTCAGCCCCATGCCGGGGTCGTCCCCGCGTGCCAGGGCGTCCAGGACGTCCACGGTGACGGCGTCGGCCAGCCGCGGCACGGCGAGATCGGCGAGTTCCTGCGCGGTGCGCTCCAGGTCGAGGCTGGATCCGACCCGCATGCTGGCCTCGCTGAGCATGGCCAGTCTGCGCCGTCCCGCTTCGGCCTCCACGTGGTCGCGCTGCTGCTCGGTGATGTCGACGAGCGAGGCGATGACGCCGATCGGCATCCGCGCGGGGTCCTCCACCCGGACGTAGGAACACGACCACACACGGTCGTGGTCCGGTTCGGACGGCGTCCGGCCCACCCGGCGGCGGTCCAGGACGGGGTGCCCGGTCTCCAGGACCTGGCGCATGGCGTCCTCCATCTCCTGGGCGTTCACCTCGGGGAGGATCTGGGCCAGGCGCCGGCCCACGTGCGCCGATTCCGGCAGGCCGTTCATTGCTTCCAGTGCTGCGTTGACCTGTAGGAACCGCAGCTGGGTGTCGAGAATGGCGATGCCGACCGGGGAACGGGCGAACAGCCCGTCCCACACCGCCGACGAGCCCCGGATGCGCCGTGCCGCATGGGCGTCCGCCGCGAAGACGAGCACCGTGGCCGTGCCGTGCCCGCGGTCGGAGACCGGAGCCGCCCAGATCTCCACCTCCAGGGGGTGCCCGTCGCGGTGCCAGGCGGTCACCGTGCCCATCACGCCCCGCCCCATGGCCGCGGCCTCCCACAGGGAGCGGCCCAGACTGCGGTCGGCTCCCGGATGGAGCAGGTCCGCGATGTTGCGGCCCAGCATCTGCTGCGGGGCGTGGCCCAGCAGTTCCTGGGCGAGCTGGTTCCAGCGCACGATCGTGCCGTCGGCGCTGGTGGCCACGAGCGCGACCGGCAGCGCGCCCAGCCATCCGCCCGCGGCCTGCGCGGCGCTGCTGATCAGGTCGTGCACCGGGTTGTGCTCGTTCATCTGCCACCCGCATCCGACGCCGCGGTGTCCTCGCCCTGCGTTCCGCGGCCGCAGTCAGGCCCCGAGTCGCTCACGCGGACCGTCCGGGAGCCGTGCTCCCGTTCCATCGTCTGCCGGTCGGCGTGCGGCCGCCTGCTGGTCGGCCTCGCCCACACCCTGCCGCCTCCCCGTCACCTAGGGTCACCGCGGCGGTCCGGGCGCTGGTCCGATCCGGGGATCCGGGGCCCGCGCCGGTGTCGGGCCGAGCGGTTCAGGGGACCCGTGAAGGGTTGTTTTCAGCCCAGGGAACGAGGGACGGTTGTGGCCAAGGCTTATCTGGTGGGCAGTGGGATCGCCTCGCTCGCGGCGGCGGCGTTCCTGATCCGGGACGGCGGGTTCGCCGGGAGCGACATCGTGATCCTGGAGGAGCAGGACCGGGAGGGCGGGAGCCTGGACGCGGCGGGTTCGCCCGACACCGGCTACACCATGCGCGGCGGGCGCATGTTCGAGATCCACTTCGACTGCACCTACGACCTGCTCTCCTCCATCCCCTCGCTGGACGACCCGGGCACGTCGGTCACCGAGGACACCTTCGCGTTCCACGAGGACTTCGCCTGGGAGGACCGGGCCCGCCTGGTCGACGGGCACGGGAACATCATCGACGCGCACTCGATGACCTTCACCGAGCGCGACCGTCTCGAGCTCGTGAAGTGTGTGGCCACACCCGAGGCGCTGTTGAACGGCAAACGCATCTCCGACCTGTTCCACGAGGAGTTCTTCTCCACGAACTTCTGGGCGATGTGGTGCACCACCTTCGCGTTCGAGCCCTGGCACAGCGCGATCGAGTTCCGCCGCTACCTCAACCGCTTCGTCCACCTGTTCAAGACCTTCGACACCATGTCGGGGATCTACCGGACCCGGTTCAACCAGTTCGACTCGATCGTGCGGCCCCTGCTGGCCTGGCTCACCGGCCAGGGCGTCACCGTCGAGCTGGGCACGCGCGTGACCGACCTGCGCCTGGCCGACGGCGACGCGCTGACGGTGGAGGCGCTGGCCTGGGAGCGCGGCGGGAAGGGCGGGGAGACGGCCGTCGGCCCGGAGGACCTGGTGCTGGTGACCAACGGCTCGATGACCGCGAACTCCACCCTGGGCTCCACCGACACCGTCCCCGCGCTGGACACCACCTCGTCCAGCGGTGCCTGGCAGCTGTGGGAGACCCTGGCGGCGAAGCGGCCGAAAGCCGGTCTGGGCGACCCGAAGGTGTTCAACTCCTCGCCCCAGGACTCCACCTGGGAGTCGTTCACGGTCACCACCAAGGACCCGCTCTTCTTCAAACTGATGGAGGAGTTCAGCGGCAGCGAGGCGGGCAAGGGCGGCCTGATCACCTTCAAGGAGTCCAGCTGGCTGCTGACCATCGTGCTGAACCACCAGCCGCACTTCCGCGAGCAGCCCGAGGACACGTTCGTGTGGTGGGGCTACGCCCTGTTCCCCGACAAGCAGGGCGACTACGTCGGCAAGCCCATGTCCGCGTGCACGGGCCGCGAGATCCTCGACGAGGTGCTCCAGCACCTGCCCTTCGCCGAGCGGCAGCGGATCCTGGACGGATCCGTCGTGATCCCCGCGAGGATGCCCTACATCACCAGCCAGTTCCTGGTCCGCAAGAGCGGCGACCGGCCCCAGGTCGTCCCCGCGGGCTCCACCAACCTCGCGTTCATCGGCCAGTACGCCGAGGTGCCCGACGACGTGGTCTTCACCGTCGAGTACTCCGTGCGCACCGCCTGGACCGCGGTGTCCCAGTTGCTGCGCCTCGACAAGAAGCCCCCGCCCGTCTACAAGGGCGGGCACGACCCGCGGGTCCTCGTCGAGGCGCTGGAGACCCTGCACCGGCACTGACCGGCGGCGGCGCCCGGACGGCGCTCGCTGTCAGGCGGATCCGCCGTCGAGGCCGTGGCGTCCGAACACGGCCGTGGGGCCCGGTGCCCCGGCGCGGGAACGGCCGGGGCACCGGGGCGGCCGGGCCCGTCAGTCGGCCGCCGCCGGGGTGCGGGCGAAGTGGCGGGCGGTGGGTACCAGTGCCGCGGCCGCCGGGGCGGCGAAGCAGACCGCGGCGCACACCGCGAGGACCGGGGTGACGCCGAAGGCCGTGATGGCCGGCGCGATGAGGGCGAGGCCGACCGGGGCCAGGCCGTAGGAGACCAGGAAGTCCAGCGAGGAGACGCGCGCGAGCTTGTCCGGGGCGACCTCGCGCTGGGTGGCCGTGAACCAGGGCACGTTGAACAGTTCGATCCCGATCCCGGCGACGGCGTACGCCGCGATCACCGCGGCGGGGTGCAGCGGCAGCACGAGGCTCAGCGGCGCGAAACCGTACGCGGCGAGGCCGGCGAACGCGGCCCAGCCCTGGGCGCGGGGCCGCCAGCGGGCGATGACGAGGGCGCCGCCGAGGGCGCCGAGGGTGTACGCGGTGACGGCGGCGGCCAGCACCCATTCCGTGCCGTAGCGGTCCCGGCTGATCAGCGGCAGGGCGACGCTGGTGGCGGAGTAGCCCAGCGCGATGACCGCGGTGAGCGCGGCGAGGCCCGCGAGGAACCAGGGGTGCCGGCGGGCCTCGCGTATGCCGTCCACGAACTCGGCGCGGAACGAGGCCCGCTGACCGGCTTGCGGCGCGGCGGACGGGGCGCCGGAGCCGCGGCCCGGCACGAGAGCGGCGACCAGCCAGAGCAGGCCGATGCCGAGCAGCAGGGTCCACACGTCCAGGAAGGCGGCGAGCAGGGCGGTCAGGGCCGGGCCGGCCAGAGTGGAGCCGCGGACGGCCAGGGTCATGGCGGCGTTGGCCTGCTGCCTGCCCTCCGGGGCCACGACCTCGGCGGTGAGCGCCTGGAACGCGGGGCGGCAGGCGCCTTGTCCGGCGCCGGCCAGGGCCGCGGCGCAGGTCATCAGCAGGACCGAGCGGCCCAGGCCGGCGGCGAGGAGGGGGGCGGCCGCGGCGGCCGCCAGGGCCGACCAGAGGACGACCGCCCGGCGGGAGTGGCGGTCGGCCAGGACCCCGCCCACGGCGACCGCGGCGAGGAAGCCGGCGGTCCGGGCGGCGAGGACGAGGCCGAGGCCCGCCGGGCCGAGCTCTCGGTGCAGCACGGCCAGACCGAGGACGAAGGGCAGGGCCCAGGTCGCCAGACCGGAGGCGGTAGTTCCAGCCCAAAGGCGGAGGAACGCGACATCGCGCAGGACGGACGGGGCGGCGGGCGGGTCGGCGGGATCGGCCACTGCCGGGGCCTTGGCGGGCGTGGATGGAGTCGCCACGGGGTGTTGCTCCCTTGTTCGCGGTCGGACGGGTCCGGTGGCGGCGGGTCGTCAACGCGCCGTGCTGTCGGCGCCGTTGCGGCCGGCGCCGCCGAAGGGTTCGCAGCCGCCCGCCGAGAAAACGCCACCCCCGGAGTAGTTATTGAACATGATAACCATTACGGTACTGTCTGCTGCCGCGGCACTCCTGCCCCGCGACCGGCACCACGCCCTTCCCAGACCGGAGAACCCATGCGTCATCCCGTCCGCCTCGGTATCGCCCTCGCCGTCGTCCTCGCGACCGCCGGCTGCTCGACCACCGCCGACGGCTCCTCCCCGGACCACGAGCCGGCGGCCGGCGCCGGGGGCAAGGCGACGACCCTCGCCAGCTGCGGCCGGCAACTGGCCTTCGACCGGCCGCCCCGACGCGCCGTGGCGCTGGACCAGAGCTCGACCGAGATCCTGCTGGAGCTCGGGCTCCAGGAACGCATGGCGGGAACGGCCAACCTGAAGACGAAGATCCCGCCGAAGTACCAGGAGGCCTACGCCAAGGTCCCCGTCATCGCGCCGAAGATCGCCACCAGCGAGCAGCTGCGCTCCGCCACCCCCGACTTCGTCGTCGCCGGCTCCGGGGACCTCTACACCAAGGACCGGGCCGGCACCCGCGAGGAACTGGCAGCCCTGGGCGTCCCCACCTTCGTCAGCGCCGTCGACTGCCCGCAGCAGAACGAGCCCGGCAGGACCGCCTTCGACCTGCTCTTCGCCGACTACCAGAGCCTCGGCCGGGCCTTCGGCGCCGACGAGCCCGCCGCCCGGCTCGCCGCCGAGCAGCGCGCAGCGGTCGCCAAGGCCGGGGAGACCGCCGCGAAGGTCGAGGACCAGCCGACCGTCGTCTACCTCTACTCCGTCTTCAACGGGATGCCGTACGTGGCCGGGAAGACGGGCCTGCCCAGCGAGATGAGCCGGATCGTCGGCGCCCGGAACGCCTTCGACGACGTGAACGAGGACTGGCCGGAGGTCTCCTGGGAGGAAGTCGCCAAGCGCGACCCCGACTTCATCGTCATCGGCGACCTCTCCGAGCGCGGCCGGCCGGGCGACAGCGCCGCCGAGAAGCGCGAGGCCATGAACCGGCACCCGGTGATCTCCAAGCTCGACGCCGTGCGCGGCGGCAAGATCCTCGAGGTGCCGGGCATCGAACTCGACCCGTCCGTACGGTCCGTGCACGCACTGGAGCTGGTCGCCGCGGGCATGCGGGACCTCGGCCATGCCCGCTGATCCGCCCGCCCGGCCGGGACCGGTGGACCTCGTGCCGCCGGTGGATCTGCTGCATCCGGCGGCCCGCCGGACCCCGCCGCCGCCGGCGGCGGCACCGCGACGCTCCCCCGCGGCCGGCCGGTCCGCGCCGGCCCGGGCGGGGCTGTTCCTCGCCGCCGCGGCGGCGCTGGCCCTCTCGATGGCCTGGGCCGTGCGCATCGGCACCGCCGATGTCGGATGGGCCGACGTCGGGGCCGTGTTCGGCAGCCGGCTCGGCCTGGCCGTCGAACCGCTGCCGCCGCTGGTGGACTCGCTCGTCTGGGACCTGCGGATGCCCCGGGTACTGATGGCCGCCCTGGTCGGGGCCTCCCTGGCGGTGTGCGGCACGGTGTTGCAGGCCGTCACCCGCAACGCGCTGGCCGACCCCTACCTCCTCGGCGTGTCCTCGGGGGCCTCGGCCGGCGCCGTCGCCGTCGTGGTCCTCGGCGTGGGCGCAGGCGTCCTCGGGGTCACCGGCGGCGCCCTGGTCGGCGCGCTGCTCTCCTTCGGCCTGCTCCTGCTGCTGCTGAGGAGGACCGGCCTGGACTCGGTGCGCATCGTGCTGACGGGCGTGGTCGTGGGACAGCTCTTCACCGCACTGACCTCGCTGACCCTGATGGCCTCGGCCGACGCGGACACCACCCGGGCCGTCACCCACTGGCTGCTGGGCTCGATGGCGCCCGCCCGCTGGGACGCGGTCCTCGTCTGCGCGATCGTCACGCCCCTCGGGCTGGCGGCCGCCTGGCTGTGCTCGAACGCCCTCGACGGGCTCGCGTTCGGCGCCGACACGGCCGCCTCCCTGGGGATCGGCGTACGGCGCACCCGACTGCTGCTGCTCGCGGTGACGGCCGTGCTGACCTCGGTGGCCGTCGCGACCGTCGGCGCCATCGGGTTCGTCGGGCTGATCGTGCCCCACGGGGTGCGGTTCCTGATCGGGCCGCTGCACCGGGTGCTCCTGCCGTACGCGGCGCTCGCGGGCGCGGTGTTCCTGGTGTGGACGGACGCGCTGGCGCGGGTCGCCTTCGCACCGCGGGAACTGCCCGTGGGCGTGATCACGGCGCTGCTCGGTGTGCCGCTGTTCCTGCTGGTCCTGCGCAAGAGGGGTGAGCTGTGAGGATCACCGCCGAACGGCTGAGTTGGTCCGTGGCGGGCACGCCCGTGGTCCGCGGGGTCGACCTGGACATCGCCCCGGGCGAGACCGTCGGGCTGCTCGGGCCCAACGGGTCGGGCAAGTCCTCCCTGCTGCGCTGCCTCGCGGGCCTGCGCGCCCCGGACGCGGGCACCGTCCGGTACGACGGCGAGCCCGTACGGCGGTGGAGCGCGCGGCGCATCGCCCGCCATGTCGCCTTCGTCGAGCAGGACTCGGGCTCCGACAGCGACCTGAGCGTCGCGGACATCGTCGGCCTGGGCCGCACCCCCTTCCGGGACCGCTGGCGCGGGCCGGACGCGGCCGACCGGGCCGTGATCGCCGCCGCGCTGGACCGCGTCGGACTGACCGCGCTCGCCGGCCGCTCCTGGCGGGCCCTTTCGGGCGGTGAGCGCCAGCGCGCCCACATCGCCCGCGCGCTCGCCCAGCAGCCGTACGGCCTGCTGCTCGACGAGCCCACCAACCACCTCGATGTGAAACACCAGTTGGACCTGCTGGAACTGTTGGCGAGGACCGATCAGACCGTCCTGGTGGCGCTGCACGACCTGTCGCTGGCCGCCCGGTACTGCGACCGGCTGGTGCTGATGCACCACGGCCGGCTGGTCGCCTCCGGCACCCCGGAGGCCGTCCTGACCGCCGAGCGGCTCGCGGAGGTCTTCGAAGTGGACGCCGAACTCGCCGCCGACGCCCTGGGCAACCGGGCGGTGGCCTACCGCCGGCGCGCCCGCACCCCCGCCACCCCGCTCCCCCACTGACAAGGACTCTTCCATGATCCGCATTTCCACCACGTACACCGCGCCCGCCGCGCCCGCCGCGTCCCCGCGGACCGTGGACGAGCTGACGGCGGCCGTGCTCGCCGGCGAGCACGGCCCGCTGCCCTCCGCACTCGTCGCGACGAGCGTGTTCTGGATCCACCACGGCACCCGCCTGGCCGGCGGCGACACCACCTACCTCAACCAGTACGTCCTGGTGCGCCTCGGCGGCTCGTTCGGAGGATGCGCCTTCGAAGCCGGCGAGATCGACCCGGCCGTCTGCCGCGATGCCTCGGGCAGCCCCCTCGACGTCCTGCTGCGCGAGGCACCCCGCCCCCTGCGCATGGCGGCTCTCGACGCCTACCTCGCCGAAGTCCGCCCGCACACGGGCGCCGTGGACGCCGGGGAAGCCGAGGCGGTCGTCCTTCCGGCCGGGACACCGGAGGTCCGCGCGAAGGCCCGTGACGCGGCGATCGCGGGACTGCTGGACATCCCGGCGGGTGCCGGGGTCGGCCTCATCGGCGTGGTCAACCCGCTGGTCGCCGCGATCCGCGAGCGCGGCGGCGTACCGCTGCCCTGCGACTTCAACCTGAAGACCACCCAGTGGGGAGACCCGGTCACCGACGACATGCACCAGGTCCTCGACGGGGCGCAGGCCGTCGTGGCGACCGGAATGACCCTGAGCAACGGCTCGTTCGACACGATCCTGGACCGCTGCCGGTCCCGGGGGATCCCGCTGGTGGTGTACGCGCAGAGCGGCAGCGCCGTGGCCCGCGCCTTCCTCGGGGCCGGGGTGAGCGCGGTCTCGGCGGAGCCGTTCCCCTTCTCCCAGTTCAGCGCCGACCCCACTCGGCTGTACCGCTACCGCGCCCCGGCCGGCGCCTGACGGCGACCCCGCGCGCCGGCGCCCGCGGCGCTTGCCCCACGTCCTCACGACAAGGAGTTCCCGCATGGACCAGCACATCGCGGAGTCGGTCGGCCGCCCCGACCTGATACGCCTCGACGACCGTCTCGTCTGCCTGCGCTTCGAGACCATGAAGGTGGTCTCCGCGCTCGCCGCGGTCCGCCACCTGCTCGACACCGGCACCGTCCGGCGCGGCGACACCCTGCTGGACAGCTCCAGCGGCATCTACGCCCACGCCCTCGCCCTGGCCTGCCACCGCTACGGCATGCGGTGCCACATCGTCGGTTCCACCACCGTCGACCGCACCCTGCGCGCCCAGCTCGCCGGACTCGGGGCGACGCTGGAGCAGATGGAACCGTGCAGCGACCTCAAGCTCGACCAGAGCCGCCGGGTCGAGCGCATCCGGGAGATCCTGGCCGAGCACCCCGAGTACCACTGGATGCGCCAGTACCACGACGACATCCACTACCTCGGCTACCGCTCCATCGCCGAGCGCGTCCGGCGCTCCACCGGATCCGAGGCCCTGACCATCGTCGGCGGCGTGGGGACGGGCGCCTCCACCGGATCCCTGGCCCGGTACCTCCGCGAGGACGACCCCGGCGTCGAACTCGTCGGCGTGCAGCCGTACGGCAGCGTCACCTTCGGCGCCGAGCACGTCTCCGACCCCGAGATCATCATCGCCGGGATCGGCAGTTCCATCCCGTTCGGGAACGTCGCGCACGAGCTGTACGACGTCCTGCACTGGATCTCCTTCGACGCGGCCCGCGCGGGCAGCGTCGACCTGCTGCGCCGGCACGCCCTCTTCGCCGGGCTCTCCACGGGGGCGGGGTACCTCGCGGCCCGCTGGGAACGCGACCGCAGCCCCGGGCGGACCGTCCTGTTCATCGCCCCCGACACCGGCCACCGCTACGTGGACACCGTCTACGCCCGCCACGGCCAGGTCGCGCGGCTGGAGGACCTGGCTCCGCTCCCGGTGGCGGACCAGGCCGAACTCGCCCTTCCGTGGTCCCGGATGCGGTGGAACCGCTCGCCCTCCCCGGCGCACGGCCGCGTGGGATCCCTCGTGTGACCCGCTGACCCGGCGGGCCCGCCGAACTCGGCCCAGGGTGCACCAGCCGGGACTGATCGGAGGACACCCCCGGATCCGGTGCGGCGCCCGGAAGGGCGCGCACCGGATCCGGGGGTTGTTTTCAGTGCCTGCTCCAGCGGTACTTCCCCCCGCCGACCCACCGGACCTCGTCCGGGTCGTCCAGGTCGTGGACCGTGATGCCGTTGGCCGCCGCGGTCAGCAGCACGTCGGTCATGGACCGGGCCGTGCTGACGACCTCGCCGTCGATTTCCACGATGCGGAACGGCGGGTCGCCGGGCTGCACGCCGAGTACCGTGACCCGCGCCGCCGAGATGTAGGGACTCGCGCTTTCGGTCATGCGCAGCTCGCCTCCACTTCATGACCTGGGCGCCGGGGGGCGGCCAGCCCACACCGATCAGTATGGCGCCTGCCGGGGTACCCGGCTCATCCGGAGCGGGCCCGGTCAGACCTGCGGCGCGTCGGAGGCGCAGGCGGGGCACAGGCCCCGGTAGGTGACCTCGACCCCGGACACGGCGAAGCCGAACCGCTCGCCCGCCGGGAGCCCGGCCAGCGGATCACCGGTCGGGTGGACGTCGCGGATGAGGCCGCAGCCCGAGCAGACCAGGTGGTGGTGCGGGTGGTGCGCGTTGGGGTCGTAGCGCTTGGCCCGGCCGTCCGTGGAGACCTCGAGGACCTCACCGAGGGTGACCAGTTCACCGAGCGTGTTGTAGACGGTCGCGCGGGAGATCTCGGGCAGCAGCCGCGCCGCGCGGGCGTGCACTTCGTCGGCCGTGAGGTGGACGTGTTCTCCGTCGAGGACCTCCGCGACGACACGCCGCTGGGAGGTCATGCGCCAGCGACGCCCTCGCAGTCGCTCCAGCAGGTCACTCATGTTCGGTTCACCAGTTCGGGATCGGCAGGATGACGGGATTCTACCGGCAGGCGCTCGGGCGGCGGGTCCGGCCGGGTGGCAACGGAGAGCAATTCCACTCGCGACCCCGGGGAAAACAGGTCGCGATATCGGAAGAGCCGATCTCCTTTCGCGAGGTCGCCGTCGGTTTTCCACGCGGGGGTGCCCTGCGTGTTCTCGTAGCGGTGTGGTCCGCGGTGCGCGACCATAACGGACGCCGACATAGTTTCAGCAGACAGCGCCAACAGCATGCAGCCAGCAGAGGGAAACACCGAAACAGGAAGAAGGACGGACGTGTCCGGCAGCGAAAGCGAAAACCCAGCAATCCCCTCCCCGGCCCCGGCGGCGACGCGCCCCAGGACGAACCGGGACTGGTGGCCGAACCAGCTGGACCTGCAGGTCCTCCACCAGCATTCGGAGCAGGCCAATCCGATGGGCGCGGATTTCAGCTACGCGCAGGAGTTCGCGACCCTCGACGTCGACGCGCTGAAGCGGGACGTCTTCGCGGTGATGACGGCCTCGCAGGACTGGTGGCCCGCGGATTACGGCCACTACGGGCCGCTGTTCATCCGGATGAGCTGGCATGCCGCGGGAACGTACCGGATCGCGGACGGCCGCGGCGGAGGCGGTTCCGGCGCCCAGCGCTTCGCCCCCCTCAACAGCTGGCCCGACAACGCGAGCCTCGACAAGGCGCGCCGTCTGCTGTGGCCGGTGAAGCAGAAGTACGGCCAGAAGATCTCCTGGGCCGACCTTCTGGTCTTCGCGGGCAACTGCGCCATGGAGTCGATGGGATTCAAGACCTTCGGATTCGGTTTCGGCCGGGAGGACATCTGGGAGCCCGAGGAAATCTTCTGGGGTTCCGAGGACACCTGGCTCGGTGACGAGCGCTACTCCGGCGATCGGGAACTCACCGGTCCTTTCGGTGCGGTGCAGATGGGGCTGATCTACGTCAATCCGGAGGGCCCCAACGGAAATCCGGACCCGATCGCCGCGGCCCGGGACATTCGCGAGACGTTCGCGCGCATGGCGATGAACGACGAGGAGACGGTCGCGCTGATCGTCGGCGGCCACACGTTCGGCAAGTGCCACGGAGCCGTCGACCCCCAGTACATCGGCCCGGAACCCGAGGGCTGCCCGATCGAGCAGCAGGGCCTCGGCTGGCACAACTCGTACGGCAGCGGCCGCGGCGTCGACGCGATCACCAGCGGGCTCGAGGGCGCGTGGACCGCCGAGCCGACGAAGTGGGACAACGGGTACCTGGACAACCTGTTCCGCTACGACTGGGAGCTGACGAGGAGCCCGGCCGGCGCGCAGCAGTGGACCCCCAAGGACCCCTCGGCCCAGGGGACGGTGCCCGACGCGCACGATCCCTCGAAGCGGCACGCCCCCATGATGCTGACCACCGACCTCGCGCTGAAGGTGGATCCGGTCTACGGGCCGATCTCGAAGAGCTTCCACGAGGACCCGGCCAAGCTCGCGGACGCGTTCGCCAGGGCCTGGTACAAGCTGCTGCACCGCGACATGGGTCCCCTCTCGCGCTACCTCGGGCCGTGGATCCCCGCTCCGCAGCTGTGGCAGGACCCCGTGCCCCCGCTGGATCACGCGCTGGTCGGGGACGCGGAGATCGCCGACCTCAAGGCCCGGATCCTGGCTTCGGGACGGTCCGTGTCCCAGCTGGCCGCCACCGCATGGGCGGCGGCCGCCAGCTTCCGCGGCACCGACAAGCGGGGCGGGGCCAACGGGGCCCGGCTGCGGCTCGCGCCGCAGAAGGACTGGGAGGTCAACGCGTCGCCCGAGGTGGCCGAGACGGTGCGGGCCCTCGAAGGGATCCGGGAGGAGTTCAACGGGGCGCAGGCCGGCGGGACGAAGGTCTCGCTCGCCGACCTGATCGTCCTCGGCGGGTGCGCGGCCGTCGAGCAGGCCGCGAAGAGCGCCGGACACGCGGTCACGGTCCCGTTCGCACCGGGGCGCACGGACGCCTCGCAGGAGCAGACCGACGTGCAGTCGTTCTCCGTGCTCGAGCCCAAGGCCGACGGCTTCCGCAACTACCTGCCGGAGGGCGAGAAGCTGTCGCCTGAGACGCTCCTGCTGGACCGCGCCAACATGCTCACGCTGACCGTGCCCGAGATGACCGTCCTCGTCGGCGGCATGCGGGCCCTGAACACCGGCTACAAGCAGTCCGCGCACGGTGTCTTCACCGACCGGCCGGAGGCGCTGACCAACGACTTCTTCACCCACCTGCTCGACATGGGTACGGAGTGGAAGGCATCGGCCTCGGTCGAGAACGTGTTCGAGGGCCGGGACCGGGCCTCGGGCGAGGTCAAGTGGACCGCCACGGCGGTCGACCTCGTCTTCGGTTCCAACTCGCAGCTCCGGGCCGTCTCGGAGGTGTACGCGTCGCAGGACGCGGGCGAGAAGTTCGTGCGTGATTTCGTGCGGGCGTGGGACAAGGTCATGAACCTCGACCGGTTCGACCTGGCCTGAGCCCGGTGTCCCGGCCGGCCCTCCCCGGCCGGCCGGGGCCTGCCCGGGGGCGGCACGCCCGGCCCGCCGGCGGTCGCGGGCGGTGATCGCCGGCGCCGCATGAACGGACCCGGCGGGGGCAGCCGCCCGTATGTCGTTACCCCGGTAGAGGAGGCAGAGGCATGGCAGGCGAGGACCAGGACGTCGTCGAGGTGATCCTCAAGGACCACCGCACCATGGAGGAGCTGTTCCGCCGCATGCGGAGCATCGAGGCGGACCGCGCCGGAGCACGGGAGGAGTTCGCGGCGCTGCTCATCGCGCACGGGGAGGCGGAGGAGATCGAGGTCTACGGGGCGCTCAAACGCTTCCAGGACGTCGACAACGAGGAAGTCGAGCACGGCGAGGAGGAGCACGCCGAGGGCAACAAGGCCCTGCTGGCGCTGCTGGAAGTGGACGACGTCGGCTCCGACGCGTGGGACGAGCGGCTGGAGGAGCTGGTCAAGGCGGTCACCCACCACCTGGACGAGGAGGAGCGGACCATCCTCAACGGTGCCAGGGAGGGCGTCCCGAACGAGCGCCGGGCCGAGCTGGGCGCCGCGTTCCTGCGGGAGCGCGAGAAGCAGCTGGCGTCCGGCTGCGGCAGCATCGAGAACGTGCGCAGGATCGTCGGCGCGTGACCGGGAGGCCCGCCGGGAGCGGGCGTTCAGGTGAGCGGGGGGTGGCCGGCCGGCATCGCCTCACCCGGGGCTGCCTGCCCGGGTGCGGTGCCGGTGGGGTCGATGTCCTCGTGCACCAGGTGGTAGTGGCGCTTGGACGCGGTGCGGCGGAGGCGCGAGGACCCGCTTCAGCGTGGCCAGGTCAGGAGAACCGCCCCCTCGGGATGTCCGCTCCGCCGCCGGACCGATGGGGTTTGGCGGGGGCGGAAGCGGTTAGGCGCCTGCCATGGCGGCCGGGCCCCGGCCGGTCCCTGGCAGGGTGCTTCGTCCGTCCCGAGCGCGTGCTCGTCCCGCACGTGTTCCCGTGCGGCCCCGTACGTTCCAGCACGTCACGGCGTGCCGGCCATGAGTGAGCGAGGCCTACATGATCAGTCATCCTCCCTCCCAGCCGGGTGGTCTGCCTCCCCCGGAAAGCCTCAGTCCCCCGGCCATGTACGGGGGCCAGCTGCCGAGGGACCACACCCAGGCGATCCTGGAGGTCACCAAGCACGTGGCGGCCCTGCTCAAGCAGTCCGGGCAGCCGTTCGCGCTCGCCGGCAGCGTGGCCGCCTTCGCGCACGGCGTGCCGGCCCGGTTCCAGCACGACACGGACTTCTGCGTCCGGCACGAGGACGCCGACGCGGTCATCCAGGCACTGGAGGCCGGCGGGATATCCATGCGCCGGGCGCCGGAGGACTGGCTGGTCAAGGGCAGCTCCGGCGGCGAGGACATCGACCTGATCTTCGAACTCGCCCGGAAGCCGGTCAGCACCGAGCTCCTCGACCGGGCGGAGGTGAAGGCGGTGGACTCCGTCTGGATGCCGGTCCTGTCCCCCACGGATCTCATGGACAGCCGCATGGCCGCGCTGTGCGAGCACTACTGCGACTTCGGCGACCTGCTGCCCATGGCCCGGATGCTGAGGGAGCAGATCGACTGGGACCGCCTCGACCGGACCCACCGCGCCGACGCCCTGCCCGACGCGTTCCTGTACCTCCTGGAACGCCTTCGCGTCATCGACCCCCGCGAGGCGACGCCATGACTTCCGTCGGCAAGATCGAGTACCGCGTGCAGCGACTTCGCGAGCGCCTGGCCCGCGAGGACATCTCCGAGCTCGGGGTGCGCATCGACGTGCGCGGGGCGGGGGCGTTGATCTGGGGGCACGTGTCCGGGGCGGACACCCGGGCCGCCGTCCTGCGGATCGCGGCGGAGGAACTGGCGGGCGTGGACTGGCAGGAGGACCTGACCGTGAACCGTGCGACGCCTCCCGACCACGCCGAGGAGCTGTCATGATCCGCGTCGCGGCCGTGGGGGACATCCACCTCGGCCCCGGCAGCGCGGGCATGCTGCGCCCGGCCTTCGACACGCTCGGGGACTGCGCGGACCTGCTGCTGCTGGCCGGCGACCTCACCCGGCACGGCACGCCGGAGGAGGCGCGCGTGGTGGCCCGCGAGGTGTCCGGGCTGCCGGTGCCGGTGGTGGCCGTCCTCGGCAACCACGACTACCAGAGCGATCAGCAGGACCTCGTCGCGGCGGAGCTGGCCGCGGAAGGCGTCCGCGTCCTGGAGGGCGAGGGCGTGGTCCTCGACGTCGGCGGTACGAGGGTCGGTGTCGCCGGGACCAAGGGCTTCTGCGGAGGCTTCGCCGGGCGCAGCGCGAGCGAGTTCGGCGAACCGGAGATGAAGGCGTTCATCCGCTACACCCGGGCCTGCGCGGACGGTCTGGACAGGGCCCTGCGGGAACTGCGCGCCGACGGGTGCGAGCTGCGGATCGCGCTGACGCACTTCTCGCCGGTGTCGGACACGCTGGCGGGCGAGCCGCTGGAGATCTATCCCTTCCTCGGCAGCTACCTCCTGGCGGAGGCGGTGGACGAGGCGGGTGCCGACCTCGCCGTCCACGGCCACGCCCACTCCGGCACGGAACACGGCATGACGGCGGGCGGGGTGCGGGTGCGCAATGTCGCCATGCCCGTCATCGACCGCGCCTTCGCGCTCTACCACCTCGCGGTGCCGCCGGTTTGAGCGGCCGGGATCGGGGCAGACGCCGAGGCGTCGAACACCGGAACAACGGAGACGGCCTGCGGAGGATTCGATGTCCACCAGCACACTTCTCGCCGTCCTGATCCCGGTCGTCGTCGTACTGGTCCTCGTCGGCATCGCCGCGTGGATGTTCCAGCGGCGGCGTCGGCTCCAGGAGCGGTTCGGTCCGGAGTACGAGCGGACCGTGGAACACACGGGCAGCAAGCACGCTGCCGATGCCGAGCTGCGGGAGCGCCAGGCCCGGCACGACGACCTCGACATCAGGGAACTCCCCGCGGAGGAGCGGCGCCGCTACGCCGACGCGTGGACCACTGTCCAGCAGCGCTTCGTCGACCGGCCGGAAGGAGCGGTGGCGCAGGCGGACGAGCTGGTCACCCGCCTGATGCGGGACCGGGGCTACCCCACCGAGGGGTACGAGCAGCAGCTGCGCGAGCTGTCCGTCGAACACGGGCAGACCCTGGAGCACTACCGCGCGGCGCACGCCGTCAACGTCCGCAGCAGCAGCGGGCAGGCAACCACGGAGGAGCTGCGGGGCGCCATGGTGCACTACCGCGCGCTCTTCGACGAACTGGTCGGGACGACGAGGTGACCCGAGATGCAGAGGGAAGAAGAACAGCGGAACGAGGGGCAGGGCTTGACCACCGAGCGGCTGGCCCAGCTCGGAGGCGGCGGCGAGCCGCAGCCGATGTACCCGGGTGAGGCGACCTCCGACGACACCACCTTGGACGACGACCGCGACGCGATGCGGCAGGAGGCCGACACGACCGACGCGGAGGAGGCCGGTGTGACCGACGCGGACGACGCCGGCGTCACCGACGCGGACGAGGCGACCGCCTACGGGGACACCGCGGGTGCGACCGGAACGGCGTCCGCGACGGAGTCCGTCCCCCCGGGGGAAGAGCAATCGCTGCTCCCCGAGCGGGAGGCCGAGGAGTACCAGAAGACCTGGGGTGAGATCCAGGCCCGCTTCGTGGACGACCCGCAGGGCGCGGTGCGCGACGCCGACGGTCTGGTCTCCGAGGTCATGCAGACCCTCGCCGCGACCTTCTCCGACCACAAGAAGGATCTGGAGGGCCAGTGGCAGCAGGGCGAGGAGGTGGCCACCGAGGACCTGCGCCTCGCCTTGCAGCGGTACCGGTCGTTCTTCAGCCGGCTGCTGCGGACCTGAGGTGACGGCGCTGGTCGGCGTGACCGGCCTGCGTGAGCGGTGGGGCGGTCGGACCGCGGTGATCGCGGACCGGCCGCCCCACCGCACGTCTTCGCCCGGCCGCCCGGCCGTACGGATGCGGTTCGGCGACCCGCCGCCGGGCAGGCGCCGGGTACGGCCTTCGGCATCACGGAAGGTCCCGGACGATGGAGGTGGCGCCTGATGGAGCGGACCACGGAACCTGCACCCGACGGGCCCGCGCCCGTACCCGAGCGGCCGCACCCCGTCCCGCGAGATCCCCGGCCCACCGATCCCGGAAGGCCAGATCCCGGAAAGCCGCGGCCCGCGCCGGCTCCGCCCGAGCCCTCGCCCGGTGAGCGGCCGGCCGTACCGGAGCCGCCCGACTGACTCACGGTCCGCCGACGCTCAGTCGTGGTTGTGGTTGTGGTCGTGGTCGTGGTCGTGGTCGTGGTCCTCGTCCGCGTCCCGGATCGGCATGAACGCGATGCACTCCACGTCGATCTGGTCGGCGAGCTCCATCAGCACGCCGGCCAGGGCGAGGGTCGTGCCCGGATCGAGTTCCGCCTCCCCCTCGTAGACCGCGTGCAGCCATCCCGCCGCGAGGTGCCGCAGCAGGGACGTGGCGTCGTCGGCGGGGATGAGCAGCCGACCGCCCGGCAGGGAGACCAGGGGAACCGACGCGTTCACGGCGACATCTCCTTCACCTTGCCTGGTGGCGGGGCCTCGCATGGCACAGGGCCCCGTGTGCGCAGGGGTACTCACGTGTCGGGTTCGGCGGCGGCGATGGCCGCGAGGGCCGACCCCGGGTCCCGTTCCACCGTGAGATCGCCGAGGGTGACGACTCCGACGAGCTCCCCGTCCTCCGTCTGCACGGGCAGCCGGCGCAGCGCGTGCCGGCGCATGAGGTCCATGGCCTGGTCGACGCCGTCGTCGGGCCGTACGGTGACCGGGTCCGCGGTACAGATCGCGTGCACCGTCGTCTCGCCCGGGTCCCGGTTGTCGGCCATGCCGCGTATGACGAGGTCCCGGTCGGTCACGATGCCGCGCAGCCGGCCCTCGTCGACGACGAGGACGTCCCCGATGGAGGCGTCCCGCATCACGCGTGCGGCTTCTGCCAGCGATGTCAGTTTCTCCACGGTCACCGGCTTCTCGGTCATCACCTCGTGGACGCGTCGCGTCATGGCTCCTCCCGCTGCTGGAAGCGGTGTCTGCCGGGCGCCTACCCGTCCCGGCGACCGGTACGCCTGCCCGGGGCGCGACGCATGAAAGCCCAGGCCGGGGAGGCCTGGGCACTGTTCTCATGGGGTGGGTGCCGGGGTCCGTACGTCAGCTGATTGGCGCCGGTCCGGCACGGTCCTGCGCGGTGAAGCGTGCGGCGCCGTCGGGAGAGGGGCTGCGCCCGTCGAGGCCGTCACCAGTAATGACGTCGGCCACCGACCGCGTGCCCGACCGAGCCCAGGATCCACAGGATCGCGCCCACGACGAGCAGGACGATGCCGATGGTCCACAGGATGCCGATGCCGGTCAGCCAGCCGACGAGCAACAAGATGATTCCAAGGACGAGCATGGTGTCCCTCAATCCTGCGGAAGGCTGCGGAACGCTTTGTCCCGCAGCAGGGCCGCACAGGGCGTCTACCCGCGAACGGCGCCGTTATCAGCGGAATTCAGGAAAGTTTGGGACGCCGGGAAAGGGTTAGACGCTGCGCAGGACGGATTCCAACCGATGGGAGTGACATCGTGTCGGGCGAAGAGAAGATGCGGGCCAAGAAGGAACAGGCGACGGGCAAGGCCAAGGAAACCATGGGCCGGGCCGTCGGCAATGAGCGTCTCACCGCGAAGGGCCGCGGGGAGCAGGCCAAGGGAGACGCCCGCGGGGCCAAGGAAAAGATCAAGGACACCATCAAGGACACCGTGGACGAGTAGCGGGAGCGCTACCGCGCTTCGGCACCCGTGCGAGGAGGCCGCCTGCGGACCTGGTCCGGAGGCGGCCTCCTCGCACGGCCGGGGACGTATCAGGAGCCGGCCGCCGATGACCGG
Source organism: Streptomyces subrutilus (assembly GCF_001746425.1). Lineage (GTDB taxonomy): Bacteria > Actinomycetota > Actinomycetes > Streptomycetales > Streptomycetaceae > Streptomyces > Streptomyces subrutilus_A. The sequence goes on from NZ_MEHK01000001.1 coordinate 788,654, forward strand.
CGGCCGCCGGAAGGCTGCTCGCTCTCGGCGAACTCCCGCACGAGGACGGTGCCGAAGGCATCCAGGTCATCCGGTTTGCGGCTGGTGACCAGCGCCGCGGGAGCCGCGTGGCAGACGACGACCTCCTCGTCCACCCAGGTGCCGCCCGCGTTGCGGATGTCGGTCGCCAGGCTCGGCCACGAGGTCAGCGTCCGGCCCCGGACGACGCCCGCCTCCACGAGGGTCCAGGGCGCGTGGCAGATCGCCGCGACCGGTTTGCCGGCCTCGAAGAAGCTCCGTACGAATCCGACGGCCCGCTCGTTCATGCGCAGGGCGTCGGGGTTGGCCACTCCGCCGGGCAGGACGAGCGCGTCGAAGGCGTCCGAGGTGTCACCGGCGAGGACGTGATCGACCGGGTACGTGCCCGCCTTGTCGAGGTGCCGGAACGCCTGGACCCGTCCGGGCTCCGTCGAGACCAGCTGCGGGATCCACCCCTTCTGCTCGACCGCTTTCCACGGCGCGGTCAGTTCGATCTCCTCCACGCCCTCGGGGGCGGTCAGGAACGCGATGCGCACAACACTCACTTCCTTCCACCGGGGCCGCGCTGCGGCTCCGGTTCTTCCCCTCCACTCCAGGTGGGGAGGTTTCGGATATGTCGTGCGCTTACCCGGCCCGGGGGCACGCATTCGGCCGGGCCGCCGAAGCCGTCGGGCCCGTGCGGAGGCTCCGACGGGGGAACGCGGAGTGTCGGTGCCGACCGGGAACCGTGCCGTCCGGCACGGTGGGGCGCAGTGTTCAGCCGTCCGGCGCGTGACGGCGCCCAGCCGCCTGTGAGGGGTTCGCATGGCCGAGAACGACACGGCCCGCACCAGCCGACGTGCGCTCCTGCTGGCCGCCGGATCGGCCGGGGCTGCCCTGCTGGCCTCGGCCTGCGCCGGCCCGGCCGGCACCCGGGGCGCGGCCGGACAGCCGTCGGCCTCCGCCTCCGCGCCCCGGCCGACGGGCGGCGCCAGCAGCCCGTCCTGTGTCCTGACCACCGAAGCGGGCGCGGGCCCGTACTACCTGGACCTCGACCGGGTCCGGTCGGACATCACCGAGGACCGGGACGGAGTGCCGTTCCGGCTGGACCTGACGGTGGTCCGGGTTTCGGCGGGCTGCCGGCCGCTCCGGGCCGCCACCGTCGACGTGTGGCAGGCCGACGCCTCGGGCACGTACTCCACCGGCGGGGCCACCTTCCTGCGCGGCACGCAGGTCACCGACGCCGCCGGCCGGTGCGTGTTCCGGACCATCGTGCCCGGCTGGTACGCGGGGCTGGCGCCGCACATCCACTTCAAGGTGCGCCCGGACACCCGTACCGAGACGACCTCGCAGTTCTTCTTCCCCGAAGACCTCCTGCGGGAGGTGTACGCCCGTCGGCCCTACGCCCGCCGCGCCGCGCCCCGGCACCCCAACGGCCGGGACAGCCGCTACAACTCCTCCGGCGCCGCCATGACACTGGCCCCCGCCCCCGACGGCAGCGGCTACCGCGCCGCGTACACCGTGGGCATCGCCTGACGGCGAACCGGCCGGTGCATCCCGCGGCTGTGACCCTTCGGTGCCCCTGCGGTCGTCAGGAGGGTTCGGTCGGCGAGAAGGCCGTGGCGGTCGCCTTGTCGTCGCAGAGGGCGAACACGCCGTCGTCCATGGCGATCTGGTGTGCGCCCGCGCCGGGCACGCCGAGGACGAGCGTGGGGAAGGCGGCGGGCGTGGCGCCGGAGGCGCAGTAGCCGTCGGCCTCGCCCTGGACGTTGGCGAAGGTGAGTTTGGTCCAGGCCCGGGCGCCCGGGACCAGGGACACCGTGGCGGCCGAGCCGCTGGGGGTGACGGTGAGCGGCAGGTTCTTGTCGGGCGAGCCGTGGCCGGCTCCGGCGACCGTCGGGTATCCGCGGAGCGTGCAGGCCTGCCTCGAGGAGTTGGTGACCGAGACGATGGCGGCTCCCGTTCCCGTACCGGGCGGCCGGACATCGGCCTGGTGGGCTGCGGAGGCCTTGATCTGGTCGATCGTGCAGGCCTTCGTCCCGCCGCCCGTGCCGCCCCCGCCGGTCCCTCGCCCGCCGGAGGAAGCTCCACCGGTGGGCGTGGGCGTGGCGGCGGGCGTCGGCTTCACCGGTTGCGAAGCGGCGGGCGACGCCGACGGCTTGGAGACCGCGCCGTCGTCGCCGGCCGGTGTGCAGCCGGTCATCAGGGCGGTGGCGGCCGCCACCGCCGTCACCAGCGCTGCCGCGGACCGGCCGACGCCTGTCGTGTACTGCATGAGCGCTCCCGAGGTTCACGACCGGTCCCGCACCGGCACTCGCCGCGGGACACGGCATCGCGGCCCTCTCGGGTTCCGCGGGGCACCACGCTGTGGCGGTTCCGTGACGCCGCGATGACGACACGCGCGCGACGTACGGCCGACGCGCCCGGGGCGGGCCCGGGCGCACCGGCCGAAGGCACCGGTCGTGCGGTCAGTCGCCTCCCCCGCCGCCGCACGACGAACCCCCGCACGACGAACCGCCCCCGCAGCCGTGACCGCCGCCGCCGTCACCGCTCCTGCGCGATCCGCCGCGGCTCCTCGGCGACTGCCGGCCGGCCGCGCGCACCGCGGCGATGATTATCACGACGACGATGATCCCCAGCATCACCAGGTACTCCATCTGTCCCGCCCCCCGTTCCGTTCTCTTCCGCTGCGCTCGTTCCTGCGGGAGGGAGATGCCCCACGGGGGCATGGCGCCAATCGCAAATTGAGCAACTCCAGAGCTTCGGCCGGTCAGTCCTCCGGGATGACGTTGCCGTCCTCGTCGAGTGCCAGGTGGATGCGGGCGGGGTCCTGGGAGTTCACGTCGGACGGGCGGGGTCCCTCGGGCCCGTCGGGGCCCCAGCGCAGCAGGCGGCGGGTGCGGACGATCTGGTACACGGCGCCCTCGAACTCCAGCCGGTTGACGCGGCCGGCCCGGAGCGTGTCGGCGGCCTCGGCGTACGCGGCCAGCCGCGCGGCGCGCCGGTCGGCCGGGGCCGCGCCGTCCCGGGCCCAGGTCCGGGCGTCGGCCTGCGGGTCCGCGTCGTCGGGGATGTGACCGCGCATCCGCGGCCACATCCACGTCAGCGCGAAGTCCAGCGACCGCCGGGCGGCGTGCGCCGACTCGTGGGGGCCGCTGACCGGCCTCCAACCGCCGGCGCTCTGCTCCGCCACCGTGAACGCCGCGGGCAGCAGCAGGACGTCCGGGTGCGTGTCGAGCGCCCGCCGCGCGTCGGCGCGCACGTCCTCGGGGAAACGTTCGCCCGCGTAGCACAGGTCGCGCAGCGCCAGCCGCTCGACGGCCTGGCTGGGGGTGACCGGCGCGTCCGGGTCCAGGACCAGTCCGTCGTCGATCTCCGGCCCCTTCGCGGCACGGTCCCAGTCGGGTACGGGCGGCTCCGGATCGGTGGGGCGGGGCTGTTCGATGCCGCCCGGCCCGGAGGCGGCGTACTCCTCGGCGCGCACGACGCGGTACCGGGTCCCGGCCGCCTCCAGGTCGTCGACCCGCTCGGTCTCCAGGCGGGCGACCGCCGCCAGCAGCGCACGCCGCTCCGCCCTGTCCCGCGCGTCGTCCTTCGCGCGGAACCACAGCCGCGTGTTCAGCGCGTCACGGGCCTGTTGCGGGCAGCCGGCCGTCACCGCGACCGCCATCCGCCAGCGCGGCCCGTCGCCGGGGCCCTGCTCGGCCACCCCGAACAGCGGGCCGCGCACGACGACATCGCCCGCCCGCTTCACGGCGTCGACGGCGTCGGCCTCCATCGCGGCCTCCACCGGCTCGACCGGCACCCGTACCACCATCGGCCGCGACCCGCCCGGCCCCACTACCCCATGGTCCATGCCCTCATCCTGGCGACCACGGCCGGGCACCGTCCCGGATTCGCCGATTCCGCGCGCCCGGACGCGTCTGCGGGGATACGGTCCGGGAGGGTACGTGCCGGGACGCCGCGCGCCCGGCCACAGCACTGGCTAGGGCAGCGCGTCGGTCACTCCATCGACGATCATCATCCACATGGGCTGCCCGCCCGTACCGAACGCCGAGGCCAGGGCGTAGCCGATCGCGGCGTCCGCCGGGCGGGTCTCCACGCCCTCCTGCCATTCGGCGATGACCGTCTCGTCCCCGTCGCAGGAGAAGTCGCCCAGGTGGACGCCGTCCCGGGTCAGCCGGCTGCTGGGGACCGAGTCCGGGACCAGGCGGTAGTCCGCTCCGTCGTGCCGTACGTCCACCCGGTACGAGCGCCTGCTCAGCCTGCCCTTGCCCGGCCGCAGTCGGGCTTCCCGGCCGTCGATCCGCAGGCGCAGGGCGGCCGGGTCGCGCGTGCCGATGGCGATGTGGGGGTCCGCCTCCGCCGCCGGGTCGCGCTCCAGGACGACCCGGGGGATCGCCTCGCCCTCGACCTGGAGCCGGTCCTGGCCGTCCTGCCGGACGGTGATCCCGCCGAAGCGCGTGTCCTCGATGGGTGCTCGCTCTACGTTGTCGTTCACAGTGCCCCTCATTCCGGGACCATTGAGCCACACGTGTCCGACCAGGCGACAGGCGGGGCCCGGCGGCGTCAGGCCTGCGCCGCCGTCGCGGCGGGGATCTCGACGCGGGCGGCCCGGCTGGGTCCGCCGGGGGTGGCGACGAGGATCCCGTCGGCGTGCGGGGTGGTGTCGTAGCGGGCGACGAGGGAGTCGGGGGCGCGATGCTCGGCAGCAGGTTGCTCTGCTCGTCCGCCCGGTAGACGGCGCCGAGAGCGGAGCGGGTCCCCGGGGCAGCTTCCCGCAACCGGAGCCGATCGCCGCTCAGGCGCTCCGCCGTCCGCGCGGGCCGATCGGGCGGCGCAGTCGGCCGCCACCGCCCTGGGGCACGCGGCCACCGAGGTCTCGCTGCTGCGCGACGAGCACCGGGCCGAGGCCCGGGTCTGGCTCGCGTTCATCGCGCAGGCCGCGGTCAGCGAGGTGCTCGCCAAGACCCTGAGGGAGAACTACGCGGCCCTGCAGGAGGCGTTCTCCCGCCTCATCTCCGAGGCCGCCGCGGACGCCGGGGGGCCGGCCGCTCTCGACCCGCGCCTGGAGGCCCGTACCCTGCTGGCCCTCGCGGACGGGCTGACGGCCCACGTCCTGTTCGGGCACCTCACCCCGGAGGCGGCACGGGAGGTGCTCCACACCCACCTGACCCATCTGTGGGAGCGACGGGCCGTCGCTCCCCCGCCCACCGGTTGAACCGCCGGGCTCCGCGGCCCGGCTACTTCAGGCCGAGTTCCTCGCAAGCGGCCTTGAGCTTGTCCGTGCAGATCTCGGCGACCGTGTAGACGCCGTCGTCGACCACGGTGGCCTTGACGTTGGCCTTGGTCAGCGAGACGCCCGGGACGAGGACCGAGGGCACGCGCTTGCTGGTCGGGCTGTCCACGAACTGGTTGATGATCCCGTCGATCTTCTCGCCCTTGGCGAGGGCGACGGCCATCTCCGCGGCGGCCGCGGCCTCGGGGGCGTACCGCTTGTAGACGGTCATGAACTGCTCGCCCGCGACGATGCGCTGCACACCGGCGAGTTCGGCGTCCTGGCCGGTGACCGGGGGCAGCGGCGAGACGCCGGCGGCCTTGAGGGCGGCGATGACGCCACCGGCCATGCCGTCGTTGGCGGAGTAGACGCCGGCGATCTTGCCCTTGCCGAGCGCCGAGATCGCGGACGCCATGCTGGCGTTGGCGTTCTCCGGCTTCCAGTCGACGGTGTCGTACTCCTTGCCGATGTTCACCTTGCCGTCGAGGACGGCATGCGCGCCCGACTTGAAGAGCTTGGCGTTCGGGTCGGTGACCGAGCCGTTCATCATGACGATCTGGCCGTCCTTGGCCTTGTCGCCCAGCGCCGCCAGCAGCGCCTGGCCCTGGACCTTGCCGACGTCCTCGTTGTCGAAGGAGGTGTAGGCGTCGATCGGGCCTTCCGCCAGGCGGTCGTAGGCGACGACCGGGATGCCGGCATCCTTGGCCTTCCTGACCGAACCGGCTATCGCCTTGGCATCCACGGCGTCGATGACGAGGACGTCCACCTTTTCCGCGATCATCGCGTCGACCTGGGAATTCTGCTTGGCCGCGTCCTGCTCGGCGTTGGCGTAGACGACCCGGCCCTTGCCGCGCGTGAGGCGTCCGACTTCCTTCTCGATGAGCGGCTTGTCGAACTTCTCGTAGCGCGCGGTCTGGTTCTCCGGGAGAAGGAGACCGACCTTGACCGCGTCACCCTTGGCAGCGCCGCCCGATCTCCCGTCACCCTCCTCCGAGCCGCCGCAAGCGGTGAGCGAGACGGTGACCGCCGTGGCGGCGACGGCGACGACTGCGCGGCCCAGATGCGTGTTCACGAGATGAACCTCCCTGACGAGGCCGTACCCGTGCGGCCGAGGTAGACGAGTCAACTCGGCGCAAACACCGCAGTCAAGAAGTGAACTATTAACGAGATGGCAACGTTGCCAACCTTCTTGTTATCTCCAGGTTCCGGGTTTGTACGGATATTTCCACCTCAGTCGCTCTCCGTCCCCGATTCAACTTGTGAAGTGAATGAGGGTGCCGTCGACCGCGGGGCGGTGCGGGCCACGGCCCACCTGAGCCACCCGTCGCGGAACCACCGGCGCGGCCCGGCGGCGTCCACCGGCGTTGGCCCACTCGGGGACCGTTTCGGCGCGGCCGCCGCGATGTCCCCGGCGGCGTGTCGGCGGCGGGCCAGGCTCTGACGGACGCACCCCACGGTCCGGCGGAGGTCTGCGCATGCCCCGTGCTCCCCGCGCATCCCGCGCAACCCGGGCGTCCCGCGCTCACCGTCGCCGCCCGTCCGTGTACCTCGTCGCGGCCGTCGCGGGCTGCCTCGTCGGGCTGGTCGGCGGAAGCTTCCGGTGGTGCCTCGTACGGGCCGAGGAGCTGTACACATCGCTGCTGGTCGCCTCGGAGCGGCTGGGCGGACCCGCCCTGCTGCTTCCGGTGCTGGTCACGGCCGCGGGTGCCGCGATCGCGTGCGCGATCGCCCGGCGGATGCCCTCGGCCGCCGGGAGCGGCATCCAGGAGGTCGAGGCCGTGTGGCGCGGGGAGCGGACCCCGCCGACGCTGTGGCTGGTGCCGGCCAGGTTCGCGGGCGGGGTGATCGCCATGGGCTCCGGCCTGCTGCTCGGGCGGGAGGGCCCGACGGTGCACATGGGGGCGGTGATCGGGGCGGAGGCGGGGCGCCGTACGCGGATGAGCGCGCAGGACGTCACCCTGCTGCACACCTCGCTCGCCGGAGCGGGGCTCGCCGTCGCCTTCACCGCGCCGCTCGGGGGCATCCTGTTCGTCTTCGAGGAAGTGACCAAGACGGTCAGGCCGCGTCTGGTGCTCCTCGCGGTGATCGGCACCGCCGCGGCCGTCGCGTGCTCCGGGCTCATCGTCGGCAGCCGGGCCGTCCTCCCGGTCCCCGCCGTCGCCGGCCCCCCGATGGCCCTCCTGCCCGCTTTTCTGCTGTTCGGGGCCGCCACGGGCGTCCTCGGGGCGGGCTACAACCGTCTCGTGGTCGGGATGCTCTCCTCCTGCGACCGGGTGCGACGGGTCGGGCCGGTCGCCCGGGCCGCCCTGATCGGGGCCGTCGTGGGCCTGCTGCTCTGCGCCGATCCGCTGCTGGGCGGAGGCGGGGAGCAGCTGAACGAGCGGGTGCTGGGCGGCGGCATCCCGGCGGTCGCGGTGCTCGCGGGGTACTGCGTGGTCCGGTTCGTCGCCGGGCCGCTCAGTTACGCCGCCGGAGCTCCGGGCGGCCTGTTCGCCCCCCTGCTGGCGCTGGGAGCCGTGTGGGGGGCGCTCGTGCACGGGCTCGCGCTGCCGCTCCTGCCGGACGGGGGTTCCTCCGCCGTGCCCTTCGTGATCGCCGGCATGGCGGCGATGTTCTCCGCGGCCGTCCGGGCTCCCGTCACCGGCATCGTACTCACCGTCGAGATCACGGGTTCCACCACGCTGCTCGTTCCGCTGCTCCTCGCCTGTTTCGCCGCGACGCTGACCGCGGACCGGATGGGGAGCACGCCGGTCTACGACAGCCTGCGCCTGCGCATGTCGGGCACGGGCACGCCCTGAGACCCGGGTCGGCCGCCCGCCAGTGACGGGTCCACACCTCGGTGTCGGTGGTGCACAAGTGACTCCAGTCACTTCTAGTTACGGATGGGACATGACTTCCGGGGCATGGGGCATGCGCGGAAACTGCCAGGTCGCCGCCGGCCCCGCCGGGGGTGACGTCCAGGAGGTACCCGGAGGTACGGAGCGTCGTGTCGGAGCAGAACACCATCTACACAGCCGGGACTTGGCGGTCCGCAGCCTCTGGAGCGTCCCGGGAGGTCCTGGATCCGGCGGATGCCTCCGTCCTCGCCGTGGTCGCGGAGGGCGGTACCGCCGATGTCGACGCGGCCGTGCGCGCCGCACGGGCCGCCTTCGACAGCGGGCCGTGGCCGGGCACTCCGGTCGCCGAGCGCGCGGCGGTCCTGCGCCGCACCGCCGACCTGCTCCAGCGGGACCGCGAGCGCATCGGGCTCCTGGAGAGCCGGGACGCGGGCAAGACCCTCGAAGAGGGCCGGGTGGACGTGGACTGCGTCGTGGACGCCTTCCGCTACTTCGCCGACCTGGTCATCGGTGAGGGCGCGGGCCGGGTCGTGGACGCCGGCTCGCCCGACGTCCACAGTGTCGTCGTCCACGAACCGGTCGGGGTGTGCGCTCTGATCACTCCGTGGAACTACCCTCTGCTCCAGGCCAGTTGGAAGATCGCTCCGGCTCTGGCGGCGGGGAACACCTTCGTGGTCAAGCCCAGTGAGATCACCCCGCTCACCACGGTCGCCCTCATCGAACTGCTGGCGGAGGCGGGCCTGCCCGCCGGAGTCGCCAACCTCGTCACCGGCGCCGGCGATCCGGTCGGCGCCCGCCTCGCCTCCCATCCCGATGTCGACCTGGTGTCCTTCACCGGTGGACTCGCGAGCGGTACGAAGGTCATGCGCGCGGCCGCCGACACGGTCAAGAAGGTCGCCCTCGAACTCGGCGGGAAGAACCCCAACGTCGTCTTCGCCGACGCCTGCGCCACCGAGGAGGGCTTCGACACCGCCGTCGACCAGGCCCTCAACGCCGCCTTCATGCACAGCGGCCAGGTGTGCTCGGCCGGCTCGCGCCTGATCATCGAGGAGTCGCTGAGCGAGCGCTTCGTGGCCGAACTCGCCCGCCGCGCCGAGAAGATCCGCCTCGGCCGCGGCACCGACCCGGGCGTCGAATGCGGCCCGATGGTCTCCGCCGCCCAGCGGGAGCGCACCGAGTCCTACGTCGCCTCCGCGCTCGCCGAGGGCGCCGTACTGCGCGCCGGGGGCGAACGGCCCGAAGGGCCCGGCTACTTCTACCGCCCGACCGTCCTCGACCGCTGCCACCGCGGCATGCGCGTCGTGCGCGAGGAGGTCTTCGGGCCGGTCCTGACGGTCGAGACCTTCCGTACCGAGGACGAGGCGGTCGCGCTCGCCAACGACACCGAGTACGGGCTCGCCGGCGGGGTCTGGACGGCGGACCAGGGCCGCGCCCGCCGCGTCGCGGGCCGGCTGCGCCACGGCACCGTCTGGATCAACGACTTCCACCCGTACCTGCCGCAGGCCGAGTGGGGCGGCTTCGGGAAGTCCGGCGTCGGACGCGAACTCGGCCCGTCGGGCCTGGCCGAGTACCGCGAGACCAAGCACGTGTACCAGAACCTCGCCCCGCGCCCCGTGCGCTGGTTCGCGGGCTGAGGAGGGAGAGACATGACCGAGAACACGACCATCACGCACCGGCACGAGTCCGGACGCGAGAGCGGACACGAGCAGGAGCACGAGTACGACTACGTCGTCGTCGGCGGCGGCACGGCCGGCTCCGTGATCGCCTCCCGCCTGACCGAGGACCCCGGCGTCACCGTCGCCGTCATCGAGGGCGGACCCAGCGACGTCGACCGCCCCGACGTGCTCACCCTGCGCCGGTGGATGGGCCTGCTCGGCGGCGATCTCGACTACGACTACCCCACCACCGAGCAGCCGCGCGGCAATTCGCACATCCGGCACAGCCGGGCCCGCGTCCTGGGCGGCTGCTCCTCGCACAACACCCTGATCGCCTTCAAGCCGCTGCCGTCCGACTGGGACGAGTGGTCGCAGGCGGGCGCCGAGGGATGGCACGGGGCCGCCATGGACCCGTACTACGACCGGCTCCTCAACAACATCGTGCCGGTCGGCGAGGCCGACCGTAACGCCATCGCCCGCGACTTCGTCGACGCGGCGCAGCAGGCGCTGGGCGTGCCGCTGGTGGAGGGCTTCAACCAGAAGCCGTTCCACGAGGGCGCCGGCTTCTTCGACCTCGCCTACCACCCGGAGACCAACAAGCGGTCGTCGGCCTCGGTGGCGTACCTCCACCCGGTGATGGACGAGCGGCCCAACCTGCGGATCCTGCTGGAGACCTGGGCCTACCGCCTCGAACTGGACGGCACCCGGGCGCGCGGCGTCCACGTCCGGGCCGCGGACGGCACGCGGTCGCTGATCACCGCCCGGCGCGAGGTCGTGGTGTGCGCGGGCGCCGTGGACACCCCGCGCCTGCTGCTGCACTCCGGCATCGGCCCCCGCGCGGACCTGGAGGCCCTCGGCATACCGCCGGTCCTCGATCTGCCGGGCGTCGGCGAGAACCTCCTCGACCACCCGGAGTCCGTGATCGTCTGGGAGACCGACGGCCCGATCCCCGAGAACTCGGCGATGGACAGCGACGCGGGCCTGTTCGTCCGGCGCGACCCCGACTCCCCGGGGCCCGACCTGATGTTCCACTTCTACCAGATCCCGTTCACCGACAACCCCGAGCGGATCGGTTACGAACGCCCCGCGCACGGCGTCTCGTTGACCCCGAACATCCCCAAGCCGCGCAGCCGCGGCCGCCTCTACCTCACCAGCGCGGACCCCGAGGTGAAGCCCGCCCTCGACTTCCGCTACTTCACGGACGAGGACGACTACGACGCCCGCACCCTGGTGGACGGCATCAAGCTGGCCCGCGAGATCGCGGCGGCCGAGCCGCTGGCCGGCTGGCTGAAGCGCGAGGTGTGCCCGGGCCCGGAGATCACCGACGACGAGGCGCTGAGCGCGTACGCCCGCTCGGTGGCGCACACCGTCTACCACCCGGCGGGCACCTGCAAGATGGGCGCCGCCGATGACGAAACGGCCGTCGTGGGACCGGACTTGAAGGTACGCGGCCTGGACGGCATCCGGATCGCGGACGCGTCCGTCTTCCCGACGATGCCCGCGGTCAACCCGATGATCGGAGTACTCATGGTCGGCGAGAAGGCCGCCGAACTGCTGGGCGGGGACCTCCGGTGACCGCGGCTCGCACCGGCTCCGCCGCGTCGGCCGCCGGCCGGCCGGCCGGGTCCGACGCCGGCGCCGCGCCCGTGTTCTCCGTACGGGGCCTGTGGAAGGTCTTCGGTCCGCGGCGCAAGGCCGCCCTGGTGCCGGGCTCCGAGCACGCCGAGCTGTCCGCCGCCGAACTGCGCGAGCGGACGGGCTGTACGGCCGCCGTCCGCGACGTCGGCTTCGACGTCCGCAAGGGCGAGGCCTTCGTCGTCATGGGCCTGTCCGGTTCGGGCAAGTCCACCCTGGTGCGCTGCCTGACCCGGCTGATCGAGCCCACGGCCGGATCGCTGTCCATCGACGGCGAGGACGTCCTCGCGATGGATCCGGCCCGGCTGCGCGAACTGCGCCGCCACCGCGCCTCCATGGTCTTCCAGCACTTCGGCCTGCTGCCGCACCGCACCGTCCTGGACAACGTCGCCTACGGTCTGGAGATCCAGGGCATGGGCCGCGCCGACCGGCGTGCCAAGGCGGCCGAGATGGTCGCCAAGGTCGGCCTCGACGGCCTCGAGGACCGCCGGCCCGGGCAGCTGTCCGGCGGCCAGCAGCAGCGCGTCGGCCTCGCGCGAGCCCTGGCGGCCGACCCGGAAGTGCTGTTGTTCGACGAGCCGTTCAGCGCGCTCGACCCGCTGATCCGCCGCGAGATGCAGGGCGAGGTGGCCCGGCTCCACCACGAGGAGGGCCGCACGATGGTCTTCATCACGCACGACCTGTCAGAGGCGCTGCGCCTCGGCGACCGGATCGCGCTGATGCGCGACGGCCGCATCGTGCAGCTCGGCACTCCGGAGGAGATCGTGGGCTCCCCCGCCGACGACTACGTACGGGACTTCGTCCGCGACGTGCCGCGCGAGCAGGTGCTCACCGTGCGCAGCGCGATGCGCCCGGCGACGGACGGCGAGGCCGGCCGGGGCCCGGCGCTGACCCCCGCGACCACCGTGGTGGAGGCCATCGAGGCCGTCGCCCGCAGCGGCGGTCCGGCGCGGGTCGTCGACGGCGGCCGCTGCCTGGGCGTCGTCGACGACGCGGGGCTGCTCGCGGTGGTGGCCGGTCTGCCGGCCCCGGCCGGGCGGGGGGTGGCGGCATGACGCGCCGTACCCCCACCCGTCCGCGCGCCCGCCGGGCCGTGCCCTGCGCGGGGAGGTGGCGCGGATGAGCACGACCACGAGAACCGCACACCACCCCGAGCGCCAGGCCCGCGCCGGACAGCCGCAGCGGCAGTCCGGCGCCGCCCGGACCGCTCACACCCGCTCCGCCGCCGGTCCTTCGCCGCGCCCCCGGCTGAAGGCCCTGCTGCTCGACCACCGCGCCGGCCGCCGGGGCCTGCCCCTCGCCGTCGCCGCGGTGGTGCTGGTCGCGCTCGCGATCGCCTTCCCGGGCGCCGGGAGCTGGCCCGCGGCGCTGTCCGTCGACCTCTCCGGGCCGCTCGGCCGGGCCGGGGACTGGATCATCGACAACCGCGACGGCCACCCGGTCTTCCTGTACTTCTTCGGGCACGTCAGCAATGCCGTGGTGGTCTGCGTCCGCGCGGTGTACGTCGTCCTGCTCGCCGCGGGCTGGGTCGGCGTCACCGCGCTGGCCGGGCTCGTCGCCCTGCGCCTCGCGGGCCTGCGGCTCGCCTTCACCTGCGTGGCCGCCTTCGCCGTGTGCGGGCTGCTCGGCATGTGGGTGCCGACGATGCAGACCCTCGCCCTGATGGTCGTGGCCGTCGCCGCGTCCGTCGCCGTGGGCGGGCTGCTCGGCCTGGCCGCCGGGCTGTCGCCGCGGGCCGGCCGCGCGCTGCGCCCCGTACTCGACACCATGCAGGTGCTGCCCGCCTTCGCGTACCTGCTGCCGATGGTGCTGGTCTTCGGGATCGGCGTACCGGCCGCCGTGCTCGCCACCGTGGTGTACGCGGCGCCGCCGATGGCCCGGCTCACGGCGCTGGGCCTGCGCGAGGCCGACGCCGGGGTGCTGGAGGCCTCGGCCTCGCTGGGCGCGACCCGGCGGCAGCGGCTGCTGACCGCGCGGCTGCCGCTGGCCCGCCGGCAGATCCTGCTCGGCGTCAACCAGGCCATCATGATGGCGCTGTCGATGGCCGTCATCGCCTCCGTGATCGGTGCGGGCGGCCTCGGCGACCGGGTCTACCAGGCCCTCGCCTCGGTCGACGTGGGTGCGGCGCTCGCCGCGGGCATCCCCATCGTGCTGCTCGCGGTGGTCCTGGACCGCACCGCCGACGCGGCGGGCGCCCGGCTGGGTGCCGCCCCCCTTCCCCCGCACCGGCAGCCGCTGCTGCGGCGGGTGTTCGAGGGCTGGTACGGGCGGCTGCTCACCGTGCTGACGGCCGTCGCCGCCGCCGTCGCCGGCCGGATGGCGGGCACGTCCCTGTGGCCCGAATCCTGGACCGTGCCGATCGCGGAGCCGGTCAACCGGGCGGTCGGCTGGATGACGGACCACCTCTACTCCGGGGTGCCCGTGATCGGCGGCACCGCCGACTGGGCGGCCCGCTTCACCGGCTGGGTCCTCGACCCCCTGCGCTCCGGACTGCAGGCCACCCCCTGGTGGCTGCTCCTGCTCGTGGTCGGCGCGCTCGGCCTGCTGGCGGGCACCTGGCGCACCGCGCTGACCGCCGTGCTCGCCCTGGCGGCCATCGGTGTGCTCGGCGTATGGGAACCGTCCCTCGACACCCTTTCGCAGGTGCTGGCCGCCGTCGCCGTCACGCTCGTCCTCGGTTTCGCGATCGGCGTCGGCGCCGCCCGCAGCGGCCGCGCGCAGCGTCTGCTGCGGCCGGTGCTCGACGTGTGCCAGACCATGCCGCAGTTCGTCTACCTCATCCCGGTGGTCGCGCTGTTCGGTGTCGGCCGTGCGCCGGCCGCGGCCGCCGCCGTCGTCTACGCGCTGCCCGCCGTCGTACGGATCACCGCCGACGGCCTGCGCGAGGTGAGCCCGGCGGCCCTGGAGTCGGCCCGTTCCCTCGGCGCCACCGGGTCCCAGCAGCTGCGCCAGGTCCAGCTGCCGCTGGCCCGGCCCGCGTTGCTGCTGGCCGTGAACCAGGCGGTGGTGCTGGTGCTGGCCGTCGTCATCATCGGCGGCCTGGTCGGCGGCGGTGCGCTCGGATACCAGGTGGTACTCGGTCTGGCCCAGGGCGACCTGGCCACCGGTCTGGTGGCCGGCGCCGCGATCGTCTGCCTCGGCCTGATGCTCGACCGGATCACCCAGCCCGCGAAGGAGTCCTGACATGAACGTCAACCGTCGCGGCCGTCGCCGCCTCGGCGCGTTCGCCGCTGTGACCGCTCTGGCCCTGCTCACCGGGTGCGGCGCGGCCGACATGACCCGCCAGACCTCCCCGTACGCGGCCGCTGAGGGGGCGAAGACCGTCACCCTCTCCGTGCAGTCCTGGGTCGGCGCCCAGGCGAACACCGCCGTGGCCGCCTACCTGCTCGAACACGAGCTGGGCTACCGGGTCGACACCGTCCAGGTGGACGAGGTGCCCGCGTGGGACGCGCTCAGCCAGGGCCGGGTCGACGCGATCCTGGAGGACTGGGGCCATCCCGAGCAGGAGAAGCGGTACGTCCAGGACAAGAAGACCATCACCGCGGGCGGCGAGCTCGGCGTGACCGGCCACATCGGCTGGTTCGTGCCGACGTACTTCGCCGAGGCCCATCCGGACGTCACCGACTGGAAGAACCTCGACAAGTACGCCGACGTGCTGCGCACCGCCGAGAGCGGGGGCAAGGGCCAGCTGCTGGACGGCTCACCCTCGTACGTCACGAACGACAAGGCGCTGGTGAAGAACCTGGACCTGGACTTCGAGGTCGTGTTCGCCGGCTCCGAGGCGGCTCAGATCACCCAGATCAGGCAGTTCGCGAAGGAGCGCAAGCCGTTCCTCACGTACTGGTACAAACCGCAGTGGCTGTTCGAACGGGTCCCCATGACGGAGGTGAAGCTGCCCGAGTACCAGGAGGGCTGCGACGCGGAGCCGGAGCGGGTGGCCTGCGCCTATCCCCACACCCCGCTGCAGAAGTACCTGAACACGCAGTTCGCCGAGACGGGCGGGGAGGCCGCCGAGTTCCTGAAGCGGTTCCGCTGGAGCGTCGAGGAGCAGAACGAGGTGGCGCTGATGATCGCCGAGGAGAAGCTGCCGCCGGAGCAGGCGGCGAAGAAGTGGGTCGAGCGCAACCGGCAGGTGTGGGAGCCCTGGGTGCGCTGAATCGCAGGACGCCGAGGCCGCCACACCCCCCTCGGGTGTGGCGGCCCCGGCGTGTTCCGGGCGGCTGCGCCTACTGCGCGGCCACCTTCAGCAGCTTGTTCGGGGTCCCGCTGCTCGGGTTGGTGATCTTCCCCGGGGTCGCACCCGTGGTCAGGGCCTGGGCGACCTGCGCGGGAGACGCGTCCTTGTGCCCGGCGAGGTAGAGGGCCGCGGCTCCGATCACGTGCGGGGTCGCCATGGAGGTGCCGGAGATGGTCTTCGTTCCGGTGTCGCTGTCGTTCCAGGCGGAGGTGATGTCAGAGCCCGGTGCGTAGAGGTCGACGACGCTGCCGAAGTTGGAGAACGAGGACTGCGAGTCGTCGGCCGCGCTGGAGGCCACGGTGATGGCCTCGGGGACCCGCGAGGGCGAGCCCTGGCCGGCGTCGGAGGACTCGTTGCCCGCCGCGACGCCGAAGGTGACACCGGCGGCTATGGACCGGCGCACGGCCTCGTCGAGTGCCTCGTCGGCGCCGCCGCCGAGGCTCATGTTGGCCACCGACGGCCCGCTGTGATGCTGCGTCACCCAGTCGATGCCGGCGACGACCTGCTCGGTGGTGCCCGAGCCGTTGTCGTCGAGCACCCGGACGGCGACGACCTTGGCCTTCTTGGCCACCCCGTGGGAGGTGCCCGCGATGGTCCCGGCGACGTGCGTGCCGTGCCCGTTGCCGTCGTCGGCGCTCTGGTCGTTGTCCACGGCGTCGAAGCCGTGGGCGGCCCGGCCGCCGAAGTCCTTGTGGCTGATGCGTACACCGGTGTCGATGACGTACGCGGTGACTCCCTCGCCGCCCGCGTCGGGGTAGGTGTACTTCTTGTCCCCCGCGGTCGCCGTCTGGTCGATGCGGTCGAGGCCCCAGGACGGGGGGTTGGCCTGGGTGGTGCTGATGGTGAACTTCTTGTTCTGGACGACCTTGCCCACGGCCGGATCGGCGGCGAGGCGCTTGGCGCTGGTCTCCGAAAGCCCGGATGCGGAGAAGCCGTTGACGGCGGAAGTGTAGTTGCGCTTCAGCTCGCCGCCGTACTTCTTGACGAGCGCCTGCCGGTCGGCGTCCTCGTCGAGGATGACGATGTAGCTGCCGCTGAGCGCACCGGGTGCGCCGAGCCCGTACACCGTTCCCTCGGCCGGTGTGCTGGCACCGGCGAGCGAGGGCAGCAGCATGCAGACACCGGTTGCAGTGGCGACTCCCGTGGCCACTGCAAGGACCTGGAAGCCGCGTGAACGGGTGCGTGCGTGCTTGTGATTTGACATGAAGAGAGTGCTCCTCGTGTTGACGTGTGGGGCGTCAAGGCGTGTTGCAAGCCCCCTCGGGAGCCGAAAGATCTCCGGGGGACAGCTCGAAACCCTGACCGATTACCGGAGTTGATTCAAGGCCGCCCCGCCCGTCAGCGTTCTTCAACAAGCTTTCTTAAAGAGACCTCCGCGCGGGCCCCTCGGAATGACCACACTCTTCGAATCACCCACACATTCACGTCACTTGCCGGTGCATTCGCGAACACATTCCTGAAACACTGCTGCCGCCCCGTCGCGGGCGCCCCGGTGTCCCGCCCCACCGCGCCGACGGAAGCACCCCCCGTGCCTACAATGCTCGAATGATCTTTATTGTGGTGAAATTCCCCGTCAAGCCCGAATACGTCGACCAGTGGCCCGAGAAGGTCGCGGAGTTCACCCGCGCCACCCGCGCGGAGCCCGGCAACCTGTGGTTCGAGTGGTCGCGCAGCCTGGAGGAGCCGGACGTCTACGTCCTGACCGAGGCGTTCCAGGACGACGCGGCGGAGGCGCACGTGACCTCCGAGCACTTCCGCACCGCCCTGGAGACCATGCGCCCGCTGATCACCCGTACTCCCGACATCGTCAGCACCACCATCGAGGGCGCGACCGGCTGGAGCCGGATGGGCGAGCTGCGGATCGACTGAGCCACCCACATGCCGCTGGGCCGGGCGCCCGGCCCGGCCCTGCTCGTGGGGTGCGCCGCGGCCCGCGCCCCGAACGGCGCGGGCCGGCTTCCCGCCGCCTACCGGCGACTGCGGATGAGCAGGTACAGGAAGTACGGCGTGCCGATGACCGCGGTCATCAGGCCGGCGCCGAGCTGGGTCGGCGCGATGGCGGTCCGGCCCACCAGGTCCGCGACGCAGACGAGGACCGCGCCGAGGAGCACCGCGACGGGAACCACCCGCACGTGCTGGCGGCCCACCAGGGCGCGCGCCGCGTGCGGTGCCACGAGCCCCACGAAGCCGATCGTGCCGGCGGCCGCCACTGCGGTCGCGCTGAGCAGGACGGCGAGGGCCAGGAAGCCGAGGCGCCCGCGCCGCAGGCTCAGTCCGAGCAGCCTCGGGGTGTCCTCGTCGAGCGACACGAGGTCGAGCTCGGTGCGCCGCACGACCGCGACGGCCACGCCCACGACGAGCACGACCGCCAGGGGCACCGCATCGGACAGCGACCTGCCGTAGGTGGAACCCGACAGCCAGGTCAGCGCCTTCGTCGCGTTGAACGGGTCGGTGAGGATGATGAGCAGGCTGACCAGGGCGGCTGCCGCGGTATGGGCGCCGAACCCGACGAGGACCAGCCGGTTCTGCTGGAACCCGCCCCGCGCGGCCAGCCCGAACACGAACACGGCGGCGGCCGCGGCGCCCGCGAAGGCCGCGCCGGCCACGCTCCACGTCCCGGCCAGGGGCACCGTCGTCACGAGGAGGACGGCGCCGAGCGCCGCGCCTGCGGAGACGCCCAGGACACCTGGTTCGGCGAGGGGGTTGCGGGTCACGGACTGGACGAGCGTGCCGGCGAGGGCGAGCGCCGCTCCGGCGAGCAGGGCGGCGGTGACCCGGGGCACCCGGGTGTCGAGGACGAAGGTGACGGTCCGGCCGGCGCGGCCCTGCGCCCAGTTCACCACGTCGCCCAGCAGCAGCTTGCTGTCGCCCACCAGCACGGCGGTGATGACCACCCCGACCAGGACCGCCACCAGGACGGCCGTCGTGGTGAGGAAGACGGCCCTGCTCCGGATGCGCAGCCGGTCGGTCGCGGCGGCTCCGGCCGTGTCCCGGACCCGGACGGCCATGACGACCAGGAAGAGCGCGCCGACGAGGCTGGTGACGACGCCGGTCGGAACGGCGACCGCCACGTCCGCCGGCACGAGGGCGCGCAGCAGGACGTCGGAGCCGAGCACCAGGGCCGCGCCGGTGAGTCCGGCGACCGGAAGGCCCGCCCGCGACCGGGCGAAGGCGCGGAACCGCCGGGCGAGCGGGCGGACGAGGGCGGGCGCGCACAGACCGACGAACCCGACGGGTCCGGCGAGGGTGACGGCCGCCGTGGAGAGCAGGGCCGCGAGGACGACGGCGGTGACCCGGGTGGCGCGGACCGGGACGCCGAGGCCGCGCGCGGCGTCGTCGCCGAGGGCCAGGGCGTCGACCCGGCGGGCGAGGAGCAGCAGCCCGACGAGGCCGGCGGCGCCGATCGGGGCCACCTGCAGTACGCCGTCGAAGCCGTGCTGGGCGATGCTGCCCTGGTTCCAGTGGTAGACGCCCTCCGTCTCCCGCGGGAACAGCAGGAGCAGGCTGTCGGTGAGGGCGGTGAGGCCGAGGGTGAGGGCGGTGCCCGCGAGGACGAGCCGGACGGTGCCGGAGCCCAGGCCGGACAGCCCGAGGACGACGGCCGCCGCCGCGAGGCCGCCGATGAACGCGGCACCGGAGGAGGCCGGCGGCGGGAGCGGGACGCCGCTGACGGTGATGACACCGAGGGCGAAGTAGGAGCCCGCGTTGACGGCCAGGGTGTCGGGGGCGGCGAGGACGTTGCGGCTGACCGCCTGCAGCGCGGCGCCCGCCATGCCGAGGAGGGCGCCCACGAGCAGGCCCGCGGTGATCCGCGGCAGCCGGGAGGCGATCAGGACGGACGCGTCGGCCGGATCGGACGAGCCCGTGAGCGCCTTCCAGACCTCCGGGCCGCCGACGTCGGCCGTTCCCTGGGTGATGTCGACGATAGCGAGGACCGTGACGAGCAGGACCATCGCGGCCGTCACCGCGGCCGCGCCCGTCCGGGACGCGGCCGCCGGCGGCCGGGTGGCGGGGCGGGTCGCGTGACGGCCATGTGCTACTTCTTCAGCGCGGCGACGAGCGCGTCGATGTACTTGTTCATCGACTCGGGACCGCCGAACATCCAGATGCCGTCGGGCAGTCGGTGCACGTTGCCCTTCGTCACGAACGGCAGCGTGGTCCACACCTTGTCCTGGGCCAGGGCGCCGCTGAACGGCGTGCTGGCCTTGTCGCCTTCGTTGGCGATGTAGGCGAACTCGACGTCCTCGCCCAGCTTGGTGAGGCCTTCGACGTCGGTGGTGCCGAGGCCGTAGGCCTCGTCGCCCTGGACGGTCCAGGCGTTCTTCAGGCCGAGCTCCTCGTTGACCGCGCCGAGGAGGGAGCCGCTGGTGAAGGGCCGGACCGAGACCTGGTTGGAGACGACGTAGCCGTCGGCGAAGGCGATCGGGACCCCGGCGCGGCCGGCGTCGGCGAGGGCCTTGCGGCCCTCCTCGGTCTTGGCCTGGAACCGGCCCTTGAGCTGCTCGGACTGCTGCGTGGTGCCGGTGGCCTGGGCGATGGTGTCGAGGTTCTTCGTCATCTGCCCGATCGGGTCCGCGGCGACGGCGGCGCGCACCGTCAGGACCGGGGCGACCTTGCGCATCTGCTCGATGGCGGCGGGCGGCAGGTCGGTGGTGGCGAGGATGAGGTCCGGCTTCAGCGAGGCGATGCTGTCCATGCTCGGCTCGCCGCGGGTGCCGACGTCCTTGGGCTCGTTCTTGAGCGGGACGGCGCTGTTCCACGTCTTGTAGCCCTTGACGTCCGAGACGCCGACCGGGTCGACACCGAGCGATATGAGGCTCTCGACGACGTTCCACTCGGTCCCGACGACGTTCTTGGCGGGCCCGTCGAGTTCCACCTTCGCGCCGGTGTCATCGGTGAGGGTGATGCGCCCGGCGGTCTTCTCCGTGTCGTCCTTGGCGGGCTCGGTGGTCCCGCAGGCGGTCAGCGTAAGGGCCGCGGCGGTGGCGGCCGCCGCGGCGAGGAGGAGTCGTCTCATGAGGTGGGGCTGAGCCTTTCGCTTCGTGCGTGGTGCCGGCCGACGGCGCGGGTGCGCAGGATGCCGGTGAGGGGGTCCGTTTCGACGTGGACGCGGATGCCGTACGTGTCGGTCAGCCGCTGGGGCGTCAGTACGTCCGCGGGGTCGCCGTCGGCGATGACCCGTCCCGCGTGGAGCAGGACGATCCGGTCGGCGACGGCGGCGGCCTGGTCGAGGTCGTGCAGGACGACCCCGACGGCGATGCCGTGGTCGTCCGCCAGATCCCTCATGAGGTCGAGGAGTTCGACCTGGTAGCGCAGGTCGAGGTAGGTCGTCGGCTCGTCGAGCAGCAGCACCCCCGTCTCCTGCGCGAGGCAGCCGGCCAGCCAGACGCGCTGGAGCTGGCCGCCCGAGAGGTGCTCGGCGCCCCGGTCCGCCAGTTCCGTGACGCCGGTCAGGGCGAGCGCCCGGTCCACGGCGGCCCGGCCGCCCGGGTCGTCGCGGCCCCAGCGTCCCCGGTAGGGGTAGCGGCCGAACGCGACGAGGTCCCGCACGGTCAGTCCGCTCGGTGTGGGGCGCCCCTGCGTGAGCAGGGCGACCCGGCGGGAGAACTCACGGGGGCTCAGGGCGAGGCCGTCGGTGTCGCCGTCGATGACGAGCGTGGCGGTCCTGGGCCGCTGCAGCCGCGCGATTGTGCGCAGGAGCGTCGACTTGCCGCTGCCGTTCGGCCCGACCAGGGCGGTCACTTCACCGGGCAGCAGGGTCAACGAGGCGTCGTGTACGACGTCGACGCCGTCGTACGCCACGGTGACGCCGGCGGCGGAGAGTTCGTGACCCTGGGGACGCGTGGCGCCGGTGGCCTTTTCAACTACGTGCACGGTCGGAAGGTTAGCCTACCCTTACCATTCGACAAACTGCTCGTTCCACAGGGAGGCGTCGGCCGGTGCGGCCGGTCCGCGGACCGGCCGCACCGCTCTCACGGGCCGGTCACAGGCGCGCGGCGCGCTGCAGCCTGCCCCAGTCGACGAACTTGAAGTCCGTGTCCGTACGAACCTGCCCGTCGGGGCCGGGGGCTTCGGGGGTGTTGGCGCCGTCCTGGACGACCAACAGGCCGTTCGGGAACCTCCGTCCCAGCGGCGCGCTGGTGACGGCGGCTCCGTCGCAGACCTCCGAGCCGTCGGGTGCGCCGGGCGCGGAGCCGGCGGTGATCCGGAAGCCGCGGACGAAGGCGTTGCGGTGGCCGCGGTCGAAGACGGCGAAGGTGTTGTCGCCCTGGCCGGAGGCGATGAGATAGCCGTCGCGGCGGGGGTCCTCGGGATCGCGCCAGATCGTCAGGCCCTCCACGTCGGCACTGAGGTGCCGGCCGCCGAAGCCCGGGTCGGCGCCCGCGTCGCACTCCTCGGTCCGCGGGTTCCAGGTGCCGGGCACGCCGTAGGAGCGGACCTTCTCGATCAGGCGGGCCGGGGAGCGCAGGTCGGCGTCGAGCTTCCAGATGCCCACGTCCTCCTGGCCCGCGTACAGGTCGCCGCTGTCGGGGTCGACGACCATGCCTTCCACCTGGGGAAGTTCGCCGGGCTCGGCACAGGGGGTCCACCGGGTCCCGTCGGGCAGGGCGAAGGAGGACGGCAGGGTGAGGGTGCGGACGAGGTGGTAGCCGACCTTTCCGCGCGCGTCCGGGGTGAGCTCGGCGAGCGCCAGCTTGGTGTCGTGGCGCCGGCTGGTGACCGCGAACGAGCGGCCGCGGTCGGCGTAGGTGGCCAGCCCGTACGCGGTGCGCTGGTCACCGACCTCGTCCGGACCGGAGGAGAAGACCAGCGGGGCGGCCGCCTCGTCGGTGACGTCGACCAGGGGTCCGGCGGGACGTCCGGGCTCGATGCGGTAGAAGCGCAGCTGGTCGCGGCCCCGGTCGGAGACGACGGCCACGTCGTGGCGGCCGTCGGGGAAGCGCAGCCCGGTGACCAGGTCCACGTTGTTGAAGCGGCCCGGCTTGTCCCCGTCCCGGGGAGGGGGCGGCGCCGGCAGGCTCTGGACCTGGCGGCCGTCCAGGTCGTACACCCGCAGGCCGCCCTCCTTGGCGGTGGCGATGACCAGGCTGCGGTCGGGGTCGGACGCGTTCCGCCAGATCGCCGGGTCGTCGGCGTTGGCGTTGCCGCCGGCCTCGTCGTCGAAGAGGGACGGCGTCTCCACGGAGGGGGACACCTCGGGCAGCGGCGGGACCGTGCCGCGGTCCACCGCTGCCGGCGCCGGTGCCGGCGCCTGTGCGTGGGCCGGTAGGGCGATCATTCCGAGGGCCGCGATCGTCGCCGCGGCGATGAACGGGGCTCTCCTGCTCGGGGTCACGCGCATGGTGCCTCCTGGTCTCGGAGCGGGTCGAGGTGCTGGTGGGCCGCCGCCACCCTGGTCTACTCGCGGGTAGCCGACATGGAGGCGATGTGGCGCCCGAATGAGCGCGCGATGAACCCCCGTGGGAAGCCTGGCAGAAGCGGGAAGGCAGGGGAGGACGGGCAGCGGGACGGGAGGACGGGGCAGGGGTGCGGTGCCCCGGAGGACGGGCGGCGGGGCCACGGACAGCCGGGGGCGCGGCGCGCCGGACCGCCGGGCGGAGCGACGGCACCCCGGCAGGATGCTGCGCCGGGAGCCGTGACGCGCCCGGTGGCCGGCAGCCGCCGCCCGGGACCTTGGAGCGCTGGGCACACATGACCCCCTACCCCGCCAACGACCCCGCTCCCCCGCCGACGGGTCCCCCGCCCGGGGTCACCGTCTCCCGCGAGGAGTTCGACGCGCTCTTCGCCTCGGTCCTCAGCGAGGGCGCCACCTCGTGGGACCCGACCGGCTACCGCGGGGGGTACCGGAAGATCGGGGGCGGGTCGGTGGAGCGGGGGGCGGACCGGGCCGGTCAACCCTGGCTCCTGCCCAGGGCACCGGGCCCGAGGCGGCGGCGACCGGCCCCGGGCCCGGCGGTATGTTCGTCGGGCCGCTGGCCGCGGCGCTGGGGATCAGGCCCGCGACGCTGCGCGAGTGGGAGCGTGCCGGGCTGGTGAGCCCGCGCCGCGACCCGGCGACGGGATACCGGGTCTACGGGGGGCCGATGTCCGGGACGCCCGGCT
This sequence comes from Streptomyces subrutilus, assembly GCF_001746425.1. Classification (GTDB taxonomy): domain Bacteria; phylum Actinomycetota; class Actinomycetes; order Streptomycetales; family Streptomycetaceae; genus Streptomyces; species Streptomyces subrutilus_A. The sequence continues at coordinate 812,396 of NZ_MEHK01000001.1, forward strand.
GGTCCACCAGCTCAGGCGCCGCGGCTATCTGCTGGAGCGGATCGCCCCGTTGATCGCCCAGGTGCGGGCGGCGGGCGGACTGGAGCCGCTGGAGGTGGCGTTGGGCGACTGGCACGGCAGGCCGGCCGCCCGCGGGCGGGCGATGCCGGCCGGCGCCGCCGAACTGGACGGGTACCTGCGCGAACGCGGTTAGGAAGCGGCGGGGCCCAGGAGGTGGGGGCCGTTGTTGCGGACGCTGTTGACCTCCGTCGAGACCGGCGTCACCGCGAGGCGGCCGTCGGCCGGGGTGTGCAGGAGGGCGCGGAGGTCGGCGGTGTCCTGGTGGGCGGGGTCGAGCCAGGTCTCGTAGTCGCCGGGGTCGAGGGCCAGCGGCATGCGGGGGTGGACCCGCCCCGCCTGGTCGGTGGCCTCGGTCGTGATGATGGTGGCCGAGAGCAGCCAGGCCGCGGGGTCGTCGTCGTCCTTGACGGATGGGTCGCGCCAGAACTCGTACAGCCCGGCCATCGCCATCACCCCCGCGTCCTCGGGGCGGATGAAGTACGGCTGCTTGTAGGCCTTCGCGGAGCCGGTGGCGGGGACGGCGACCCATTCGTAGAAGCCGTCGGCGGGCAGCAGGCACCGCCGGCGGGTGAACGCGCGCCGGTAGGCCGGCTTCTCGTGGACGGTCTCGACCCGGGCGTTGATCATGCGCGAGCCGACCGACGGGTCCTTCGCCCAGGACGGCACCAGGCCCCACCGCACCGGACGCAGCCGACGCGCCACCTCTCCGGTGTCGCGGTCGGCCCGCTCCAGGACCGCCCACACGTCGTCGGTCGGGGCCACGTTCCACGACGGCCCCAGCGCCTCGGCGCCGGGTTCCCGCTCGGCGTCGAAGAGGCCCGCGAGGTCTTCGGGGGCTCGGGAGGAAGCGTAACGACCGCACATGGTCCCACTCTCCCACTCCTCGGCTCCGGCCTCACCCACCGGCACGGATAATGGCACGGCCCCACCGCATCGACCCGGGAGACGAAGAACCATGGCGCTGAAGGTAGGCCTGCGGGTGCAGCTGGCGGCGGACACCCGGCTGACCGGTGCGGTTGCGGTCACGGAGGACTCCGCGACGGAGGGCGCCGTCGCCGGGTTCCTGTCGCTGGCGGCGGGCACGGAGGGCACCGTCGAACGGGTGGTCGAGCACCGCCACCAGAGCCAGGAGGTCCGCGAGTACGAGCGGCTCAGATCACTGCTCGACTCCTTCGGCCACGACATGCCCGCCGGGAGCCGCAAACAGCTCGAGGAGAAGGTGGCCTCCCTGGAACCGGAGTGGACCGCCTACCAGGAGCAGGGTCCCCGCGTCACCGTCCGGGTCCGCTTCGACAACGGGTTCATCCTCGACGACGCGCACGAGGACCTCTTCACCTCCGTCTGAGGGCCGTCCCGGCCCGGGCCGGTGGGCTCCGGGCCGGTCACCGGCCGCGCGGCCACCCCGTACGCCGCCGCGAGATCCTCGCCCTGCGCCCTGAGGGCACGGGCGGGGCCAGGGCGAAGACCACGGTGATGTGCGCGCCGCCCAGGGGTCCTCGGGCGATGCGCATCGAGCCGCCCGTGACGGCCGCGGCCCTGCGGGCGATGTCGAGGCCGAGCCCCGACGAGCCGGTGCTGCTCCCGCGGGACTGGGCGCGGTCCGGGTCCGGGATGCCCGGACCCGCGTCCTCCACGACCAGTTCCACGGCCTGGGCCGTACGGACCACGCGGACGCCGAACGGGGTGCCGGAGGGGGTGTGGCGGAAGACGTTGCCGATGAGCGCGTCCACCACGGCGGCGATGTCGTCGTCCGGGAGGCTGACGGGCGCGGGCTCCTGGGTGAGTTCGAGGAAGCAGGGCCTGTCCTGCTGCTCCGCCAGGACGGCCCAGAAGGCGGTCCGGCGGCGGACGACTTCGGCCGCCTCGCAGCGGGGACCGGCCGCCGGCGCGCCGGGGGTGTGGTGGGCAGGGCCCGGGTCGGCGTCCGTTCCGCGCAGGCCGTGGCCCATGGGGCCCACGGCGAGCGGGGTGCGCGCCGCCGCGATGATGGCCTGGAGCTCCGTCTCCAGCGCGCCCACCGCCGCCTCGACCCTGGCCGACTCCGGTGAGCCCGCCATCCGTTCCGATGCCAGGTGCAGGGCGGTCAGCGGGGTGCGCAGCCGGTGGGACAGGTCGGCGACCAGTTCGCGTTCCACGGCGAGCAGTTCGGTCATCCGGTGGGCCATCGCGTTGAACGCGACGCCCGCGTCGCGCAGTTCCCTGGGGCCCATGGGTTCCACCCGGGCGTCCAGGTTGCCCTCGCCCAGCGCGTGGGACGCCTGCGCGAGCCGTTTGGAGGACCGGACCACCTTCGCCCCGAGGCGGTCGGCGACCAGCACGGAGCCGCCGACCAGGCCCACGGCGAGGAGGAGCATGACCGCCCATGAGGCCTTGACCCCGCGGGTCAGTTCGGCCTCGGGGACGAAGTTCTCGATGACGGCGACCCGATCGCCGGGCAGCACCACCGGCTGCAGGCAGATCCAGCCGGCGGGGATCTGCCGGGAGATGGACTCGCGGCCGCGCTGGGCCCGTTCGAGCAGGGCCGCGGGGGCTCGGGAGCTGCCGATGGCGGGGGCGCCGGGCAGGTGGACCACCAGGTGCTCGGTGGCGTCCAGGCTCGCGGCGGATTCCCGCAGGGCGGAGGGATCCGTGGTGAGCGTCAGTACGGGAGCCAGGGCGGCGGCCCGCTGCTCGGCCGCGGTGACGCTCTGCTCCTTGACGAGCGACATCACCAGGGCGGCCAGCGGTATGAGGAAGGAGAGGGCGACCATGGAGGTCACGGCGAGCGCCACTCCGGCCAGTGAGCGTCTCAACGCGGCGCCACCAGTTTGATGCCGACACCGCGGACGGTCAGCAGGTAGCGCGGGGCGACCGCGCGTTCGCCGAGCTTGCGGCGCAGGGAGGACAGGTGCACGTCGACGGTCTGGTCGTCCACGTACGGCTCGCGCCACACCTCGGTCAGCAGCCGCCGTTTGGAGACGACCTGCCCGGTGTGGTGGGCGAGGAAGGCCAGCAGGTCGAACTCCCGGCGGGTCAGGTGGAGCTCCCGGCCGGCCAGGTACGCGGTGCGCGCGCCGGGGTCGACGGCCAGCTCGCCCACGGTGGTGGCGCGCAGGGGTTCGGCGGCGGGCGCGGGACGCGGGCCCTGACCGGCCTGCGCGGGGTGGGCGGCGTGGGCCGGGGGGAGGTGGCTGGAGCGCCGGAGGACGGCGGAGAGGCGGGCGATGAGCTGTCCCCCGGAGAAGGGCTTGACCAGGTAGTCGTCGGCGCCCGCGTTGAGGAGCTTGATGATTTCCGCCTCGTCGTCGCGGGCGGTGGCCACGAGTACGGGGACGGAGGAGATGCCCCGGATCATGCGCAGTGCGTCTCCTCCGTCCAGATCGGGCAGTCCCAGGTCGAGGACCACCGCGTCGACGGGCACCTGGGTGACCTCGCGCAGGGCGCCGAACCCGTCGGCCGCGCTGCGTACGGCGTACCCGTGCTCGGCCAGGACTTCGATCAGTGACTGGCGGATGCTGGGGTCGTCTTCCACGACCAGGACGCTGGGCATGGGCACACCTTAGGTGAACGCCCGTTCCTACTGCCGGGGGGCGGCGAAGGCCAGGCCGCCGCCGCTGACGCGCAGCTGCACGGGCCGGTCGGAGACCGGGATGGTGCAGCCGTCCCGCGCGCTGCAGCTCGCGTACCCGAGCAGTACGGTCGCGTCCCCGTCGCCGTCGGCCCGGACGGGCAGCGTGGTGGTGACGGGGCCGTCCGGGTAGACGGGGACCGGGGCCTCGACACCGGGCAGGCTGATCGTGCGCACCTCCGCGGCGGCCGTCAGCTTCCCGGCGGCGCGCAGCACGCCGGTGACGTCCACGGCGGTCGGCCGGCCCACGCCCTCGATGCCGGTGGCGGGCAGGTCGGTGCTGTAGAGGTGGAACCCCTCCTCGGGGGTGAAGACGGCGGTCACCGTGCCGTTCGGGGCCTGCCAGTCGGACACCGAGAGGGTGACGGTGACCCCGTTCTCGGTGAAGCTCGTCGTGGGCGGGGCGGCGCCCTGGGCGGGCTGCGCGCCGCACGCCGCGAGCGAGGCGAGGGAGAGGAAGGCGGCCGCCGCGGCGAGAGCGGCACGGGCCGGGGCGGCGGGGTGCGGAAGCCGTCGGCTCATGACGCCCACTGGCGCAGGAAGGAGCCCAGCCCCTCCGAAGTCAGGGCGGGGTTGCCCGTGGCGTGGGTGTCGGTGCGCACCGTACCGGACGGCGAGACGACGATGAGGACGGGCATCTTGTAACTGCCGCCCGAAGGGCTGTACTTGCGCAGGAGCGCGGAGTTGGCGGAGCTGTCGCCCCCGATGTCGATCTTGACCAGGTGGTAGGAGGCGCCGAGGATCGCCGAGGTCTGCGGCTGGGCGAACACCTTGTCGGCCGCCTTGCAGTTGCCGCACCAGTTGGCGCCGAAGTCCAGCAGGACCATCCGCCCGTCGGCCTTGGCCGCGCCCAGCGCCGCGTCGATCAGCTTCTGCGCGTCGGCCGAACTGTCGTAGCCGGGGCCGGGCACCCGGGCCGGCGCGGGGGCGGCGGACGTGCGGGCCGGCTTGGGGGCGGGCGGGGTGGTCTGCGCACGCGAGGGCGCCTTGGCGGAGGCGGACACGGTGGCGGGGGACGCGGACGGCGAGGGCGAGGCGGTCGGGGAAGCCTCGGCGGAGGCGGACGCGGACGGGGAGGCGGACCGCGTCCCGGCGGGGAGGGTCTGCGCAGACTGTCCGGCCGCGGAGGGCGAGGCGGCCCCCACGGGCTGGGACGACGGCCCGCAGGCCGCGGTCAGTCCGGCGGCGACCACGGCCGCGGCGGCCAGCGGCAGTCGCACCCCCAGGGCCCCGGTGGAGCGGGGCTGGGTGGCGCGGCGGCCCGCGCGGGCGGGTCGGAGGAGGCGAGAAGGCATGGCGAGGACACCCCAAGGCACGGTTCGGACTGCGGGAACGGCGAACGCCTGCCGGCTCGGTGGAGCCGACGGCTCGACGGCCCGACGGCCGCCGGGGCATCGTGCCGGGGCGCCGCGGGCCGCTCGGCTGACGCGAGCATAGGACCGCTCCGGGCCGCCCGGACCGGATGCGCACGATCTTCAAGGTCCCCTAAGGAAGAGCTCACCTTCCGCTTCGCCGGGACTCAGGCGGTGAACACACACATGGCACGCACGGCAACGAAACGGACATGGGGGATCGGGGGTTGCAGGGTGCGGTTCGGCCGAGGCGGCTGGGACGGTCTCTCAGAACGACGTCTCGCGGACGCTGGCCTTCGCCACCGGCTCGATCGTCGCCGTGACGACCGAGCGGTGGTCCGCACTGGAGAACGTGACCGTCAGGGTGTCGTCCGCGGTCTGTGAGGTGGTGGCCTTGAATCCGCGGCTGGGGATCGCGGAGATCAGGCAGACGCCGCGGCCCCCGTACCGGACGGTGACCTTGCCGCCCTGCGAGGGGACGGTGTGCAGGCCCGGTCCGCCTTCCGCGCAGTCGACGGCGGGCTTCGGCGCGGTGGTCCGGGGGGCTCCCGTCGAGGCTTTGGCGGGCGTGGGCGTCGGAGCCGAGGGGGACGGCCGCTCGGTCGCGGTGGGCGAGACGGCGGGGGACGCGCTCGGGGACTGCGGGGCCGGGGACCGGCCGTCCCCGGCCTGCCACGCCGGCGGGGAGTCGAAGACCATCGGGGCGGAGCGCGCCACGGGAGGCGTATGCCTGGTCGAACCGACCACGAACTGGACCGTGACGAGCACGGCGGTCACGCTGGCGGCCGTGCACGACAGCCATATGAGCAGGTAGCGCGGAATGGGAGGCACGGCCCCATAGTGGCCGACGCGCCGGGCCGCCCGTCACCGGCTCCCCGAACGGGGCGGACTCGGCCGCGACCGCCCGGGTTCCGGCGGGCAGACGCCGACGCCCTCCCGGCCCGGGTACGGGCCGGGAGGACGGGTGCCGCCCGGCGGACCGGCGTGCGGTCCGGGGGCGGCCGGGTGGGGGGTGGCCGCGGGGTGGGGGGTGGCCGGGTGGGGGTGGCCGCGGGGTGGGGGGTGGCCGGGTGGGGGGTGGCCGCGGGGTGGGGGGTGGCCGCGGGGTGGGGGTGGCCGCGGGGTGGGGGGTGGCCGCGGGGTGGGGGGTGGCCGCGGGGTGGGGGGTGGCCGCGGGGTGGGGGGTGGCCGCGGGGTGGGGGGTGGCCGCGGGGTGGGGGGTGGCCGCGGGGTGGGGGGTGGCCGCGGGGTGGGGGGTGGGCGGGTGGCGGCGGGGTCCTACCTGGGCGTCCCGAAGTTCTGTGTCCACCAGGGGCCGCCGTCGCCCTTGTGCACGCCTATGCCGATCTCCTTGAAGGCGCAGTTGAGGATGTTGGCCTTGTGGCCGGGGCTGTTCATCCACGCCTTCATGACCGCGTCGGCGTCCGCCTGGCCGCGGGCTATGTTCTCGCCGAGCCGTGACCAGCCGTACCCGGCGGCTTCCACGCGGCTGGTCATGGTCGACCCGTCGGGGCCGGTGTGGGACATGACGCCGCTGCGGGCCATGGTGTCGCTGTACGCCCGGGCCGCGGCGGTCAGCTTGGCGTTCGCGGCCAGAGGGCCGCAACCGGCGGCCGAGCGCTCCTTGTTGACCAGGGCGAGCACCGCCGACTCGGAGCCACTGGCTCCGCCACCGGAGGAACCGCCCGAGCCGCCGGACCCGCCCGAGCCACCCGAGCCTGCCGACCCGCCCGAGCCGCCTGTCGTCGAGCCGGGCGTGCGCGAGGGCTTGCGGGTCTGGGCCGGCGCCGGCGCGGCCGGGCTGCTCTCCTCCGCCGCCGTCGTGGCGGGAGCGACGGATTGCGAGGCGTCGGCGCCGGGCGTACCGGACGGCGCCGCACCCGTCGCGGACGCGGCGTCGGCGGTCGGCGTGGAGAGGGCTGGCGAGGGGGTCGCCGTCGCCTCCCCGTCGCCGGCGCCCGCTGCCGCGGACTTGGGGCCGGTGGCGCCACCGGCCCGCTGGCCCGTGCCCGCGCCGCCGTCGGAATCGGCCACCGCGACCCCGACCGCCACCGCCGCGGCGGCCACGGTCAGGGACAGCACGATGCGCGTGCGCACCGTCTTCTTCCGACGCGCCTCGACGCGGGACGGGGTTCCGGGAGTTCGGCTGCGGCTCATGCCGGTAGCACCTCGCAGGGAGAGGGGGAGGGCGGTCGGACCGAGCTTAGGGCGGTGACCAGGGGAAAAAGCCGTGTGGAGGCGTTCTTCAAGGTCCCTTAAGGAAGCCCGCAGGATCGGCACAGGTGCGCGGCGGGCCGGCGCTCCCCGGCTCCGGGACGGACCTCGCTTGACTGGTACGCGACGCGAGCGGTAGGGAGAGGCTGTTCATCGCGTGAGGTGTGAAACGGGGGACCCATGAAACCGCTCGAAACGGGCGATCCCACGTCGGTCGGCGAGGGCCGCTACCGGCTGGTGGGGCGGCTCGGGCAGGGGGGCATGGGTGTGGTCTACCTGGGCCGCTCCCAGTCCGGCCGTGCGGTGGCCGTCAAGGTGGTGCGGCCGGAGCTGAGCACCGAGCCGGGGTTCCGGCGCCGGTTCGCCGACGAGGTGTCGGCCGCGCGGCGGGTCGGCGGCTTCCACACCGCGCCGGTCGTCGACGCCGACCCGGACGGTGAGCCCGCCTGGCTGGTCACGGCCTTCGTGCCCGGTCCCACCCTGCAAGCGGTGGTGGCGCGGGTCGGGTCGCTGCCGCTGGACACGCTGACCGTCCTCGCGGCCGGCCTGGCCGAGGCGCTGGAGGCGATCCACCGGGCCGGGGTCGTCCACCGCGACCTCAAGCCCGCGAACATCATCGTCGCGGAGGACGGGCCGCGCGTCATCGACTTCGGCATCGCGCGCGCCCTGGACGGGACGGCCCTGACGCAGACCGGGCTGCAGATCGGCACGCCGGGGTTCCTGGCCCCGGAGCAGCTCACCAGCGGCGCGGTGACCCCCGCGGTCGACATGTTCGCGCTGGGGGTGGTGCTCGCCCAGGCCGCGGGCGGTTCCCCGTTCGGCGACGGCCCGTCGGCGGCCAGGCACTACAAGGTGGTGCACGAGGAGCCGGACCTGAGCGCCGTCCCCGGCGAACTCCGGGCGGCCGTCGCCGCCTGCCTGTCCAAGGACCCGCGGGACCGCCCCACCCCGACGGCCTTCCTGGGCAGCCTGACCGTCCGCCACCCGGCCGGTGACGGCTGGCTCCCGGACGCGGCGACACAGCTGCTCCCCCGGCCGGAACCGTCCGCCCGCCCCACCGCACCGGACGCACCGCGGGCCACGCCGGCACCGGAAACCTCCGCACCCACCGCCACGGGCCCCGGCCCGGCGAGCCCGCTGCCGGGCGGCGCGCAGGTGCCCGAGGAGCCGGAGGCATCCCGGCCGCTGACCGGCACGGAAGCGACCACCCGTCCGGAAGCGACCACCCGTCCGGAGGCGCCCCGGCCGGCCGGCACGGCACCGGCCACGCAGCCGGAGGCCTCCGAGCCCGCCGGCGCGGGGCGCCGTTCGGCATCGGAGCCCCTCGGGGCCGGCCGGACGGAAGCCGGTACCGTGCCGGCGACCGCCCGGCCCGACAACGCGGAGCCCCGTACCCGGCAGCCACGGACCGTGCCGGACACCGCGGGGCGGCCTGCGCCCGGGCCCGCCGAGGCACGGCAGCCGCAGGGCGGGCGGGCCCGGCGACGTCGCGCGGTGGTATCGGCCGGGCTCGTGGTCGCCCTCGCCGCCGGCGGCCTGCTCGTGTGGCGGCCCTGGAGCGGCGCCGCTCCGGACGACTCCAACAAGCCCGCCGCGACCGGCCCCACCGGATCCGCGTCCGGATCCGCGTCCGGATCCGCGGCCGCCGCGTTCCCGGCCGAGGACATGCTGATCCGGCAGGACACCGCGCCCGGCTGGCCGGGGACCTGTCACGGTGTCATCGCCCGCCGCGACGCCTCGTCGGCCGCGCCGGTGCGGCTCGTCGCGGGCGGCGCGTGCGACGTCCTGCCCCAGTGGTCGCCCGACCGGAAATCCTTCGCGTTCACCCGCACCACGCCCGAGGGCACCGCCGTCTGGACCGCCGACGCCGACGGCGGCAGCCCGCGGCGGGTGGCCGCGATCGCCGGCGGCAGGGTGTCCTGGTCGCCGGACGGCGGCCAGCTCGCCGTCCTGCGCCAGAAGGACGGCGTACAGCAGCTGTTCGTGGTCGACGTCGCCGACGGCTCCGCCCGCCAGCTCACCTCGGGCACCGGCCCGGTCGAGGATCCCGCGTGGTCGCCGGACGGCAGGCACATCGCGGTCTCCCTGCAGACGCGGCCCGAGAACTGGCAGATCCACCTGGTCGACCCCGCCGCCGCCAACCGGGCCCCGCAGCAGGTGACCCGGCTCCCCCACCCGGCACTCGACGCCGTGTGGTCCCCGGACGGCTCGACCTTCGCGTACACCGCCGGAACCTACGGCACGGGCGGCCAGGGCGACATCCGCCTGGTGAACGCCGACGGCTCCGGCGACCGCGACCTGGTGGCAACCGCCGCCCACGAGATGGACCCCGCCTGGTCCGCCGACGGCGCCTGGGTGGCCTTCGTCCGCGGCCCGTACGAGAAGCCCGTGGTCTGGGCCGTGCGCACGGACCGGACCGGCGAGCGCGCGCTCACCGCCGGCGGCGCCGCCGAGGGCCATCCCTCCTGGCGCTGAGCCGCCGGTGCACGCGCGCGGTGCCCGGCCCCTCGCGCGGGGCCGGGCACCGCGCGAGGGGTCAGGAGACGGTGAGGAACTCGGCGGTGCTCGGCACCCCTTGGGCGTCGAGCGCGAAGAGCATGTAGGTCCCGGGCAGGACCACGCCGGTGTCGGCGGGTACGGACACCGTGTACGTGCCGGTTCCCGTGGCCGTGGAGGCGAGGGGGACCCGCCGCTGGTCGTTGTCGGTGGAGTGGGTCGCGGCCGAGGCCCGCATCAGGACGAAGGACGCCACCGGGTCCTGGGTGCTCACGGTGAGCGAGGTGCCGGGGGCCGTCCTGGGCGGCACCCCTCCGGTGATGACGGGGCGCGGTTTCGGCGATCCGTCCGCGTTGAGCAGGTAGGGCGGGGTGAAGACGGACCCGTCGGGATGGTTGGTCGCGCAGTCGCCGCACAGGCCGCCGCCGCCGGAGAAGATCCGCCCGTCCGGCAGGAGGTTGGCCACGCTGTGGTAGTTGCGCGGGACGGCCATGGTGGCGAGCGGGGTGAAGGTGCCGGTCGACGGGTCCCACAGCTCGGGGGTCAGCACGGAGGTCGCATCGCTGAACGGCACCGGGTAGGCCTGTCCGCCGAAGACGGCCACCTTGCCGTCGGGCAGGACCACGCTGTTGCCGAAGGCGCGGGCGTGCTCCATGTCGCCCGTGCGGGCGGCCTGGACCTGGCTGCCGGAGATGCCGACGGTGTAGGCGCGCCGGGTGGCGGGGGTCTTCTCGTAGGCGGGCGAGCCGCCCAGGGTGAGCAGTTTGCCGATGTCGTAGGCGACGGCGTTGCCGGTCATGGCGTCCTGGCTGTCGGCCCGGGTGCCGGCGGAGGTGACGCCGCCCTGGCCGGTGGTCGAGATCCAGTTCATCTGCTTGCTCGGCCCCAGCTGGAGGACCTTGCCGCCCGAAGTGGCGTGCAGCCACATGTGGTTGTCGGCCCGGTAGGGTCCGGCCGGGTCGGCCGTCAGGGCGGAGGCGGCCGGAACGCCGGGGAGCCCCCGCCAGGTGCGGGTGTCCGGGGACCAGACCTCGGCGCCCTTGTCCCCCGCGGTTCCGCTCCAGGAGCCGCCCAGAACGAAGGCCTCACCGGTGGAGAGCAGGGTCATGGCCTGGTAGCCGCGGGCGGTGTTCATGCTGGTGGTGGCGGACCACGTGTCGGTGGCGGGGTCGTAGACGCTCGCCTTCTCCGCGTTGCTCCCCCCGGTGACCAGCACGCGGCCGTCGGCCAGCATGGCGATGCCGGGGCAGAACATGTCGTGGCCGGTGTGGTCGATGCGGCGCTGGGTGACCTTGCCGGTCTTCAGGTCCAGGATCGCGGTCTGGGTGTAGCCGCTGCTGCCGCCGAAGCGGTCGACCGCGTACGCCGACCAGGCCAGCAGCTTGCCGCCGGGCAGGGCGGCGGTGGCCACGGGCACCAGGGGGAAGCCGATGATCCGGTCCCAGGAGCCGTGGACGGCCGGGCTGGCCGGTCCGCTCAGGCGTATCTCGCCGGCGGAGGTCCACGGGCCGCGGCCGCCGGCCTCGGTGGTCACGGTCAGACGTATGAAGCGGGCGTTCTCGGTGCGGGTGAAGGTGGCGGTCTTGACGGTGTCGTCGTCCCGCCAGGTGCCCGCGGCGACCGGCGCTCCGAAGGCCGTGCCGTCCGTGCTGGTGGTGACGGTGTAGGCGCCGGCCCGGCCGTTGGCCCCGGTGGCGCGGGGGTGGTAGACGAGCGCGGAGACCGCTGTCGTGCGCCGGGTGTCGATGGTGATGCTGTGCGGCAGCGGGGCCGGGGTGCCGGACCAACGGCTGTGCCACAGGGTGGCGGTGTCGCCGTCGAGGACGTTGGCCGCCCGGCCGTTCTCGCCGCCGGTCTCCTCGTCGCTCGCGGTGGCGGTCCAGCCGGTGCGGGACAGGTCGACGGTGGCGGCCGGGGTGCCGGGGTCGCCCAGCAGGTTGATCTCGGCGGCGGAGGTCCACGGGCCGCGGCCGCCGGCCTCGGTGAGGGCGGTCAGCCGTACGAACCGGGCTCCCTGGGGGGCGAACCCGAGGGTCTTGGCTCCGGCGTCGTCGGCGAGGGTGCCGGTGGCGACGGGGGTCCCCCATTCCTGTCCGCTCGTACTGACGCTGATGGCGTACTCGCCGACGCGGCCGTTGGGACCGTTGGTGCGCGGCTGGTAGACGAGTGCGGAGACGACCGTCGTGCGCCGCATGTCGATGGTGATGCTGTGCGGCAGCGGGGCCGGGGTGCCGGACCAACGGCTGTGCCACAGGGTGGCGGTGTCGCCGTCGAGGACGTTGGCCGCCCGGCCGTTCTCGCCGCCGGTCTCCTCGTCGCTCGCGGTGGCGGTCCAGCCGGTGCGGTCCAGGGCCGGGGCTGCGGGTTCCATGGCGTTCGCCGGCGCGATGCCGTGGTGCGGGGAACGGTCGGCCGTCTGCTGGTCGAAGGGCACGGGCGCGGGCCGGGGCGCCGGGGCCCGGCCGGCCGCCGCGGGGCCCGCGACGCCGAGCCACGGCGTCAGGCCGATCAGCAGCGAGCCGAGGCCGAAGGCCATGAGCAGGTGGGACCGGCGTAACAGGCGAGGAAAGGCGAAGCGGCGCCTGGACTGCAATCTGACCTCCTGGAGCGAAAGGGCGTGCCCCAGGCAACATAGGTCAGTGAGACAGCAACTCGCCTAAAATACCGGATAGTTGGCGGAAACCCACGATACGGCCGAGGTCCCGGCGCCCGCCCCGGTGAAACCGGTCAGGATTGGAGAAGCGCCGTCCGGCGAGGCCTCGTAGCGTCGTGGGCATGGACATCGAACTCTCCCAGTGCTTCATCGCGGTCGACGACCACGACAAGGCGCTCGCCTTCTACCGCGACGCCCTCGGCCTGGAGGTGCGGGGCGACGTCGGGTACGAGGCGATGCGCTGGGTGACCCTCGGGTCGCCCGCGCAGCCGGACGTGGCGATCGTCCTCGAGCCGCCGCTGGCCGACCCCAACGCCTCGCCGGCCGACCGGCAGGCCATGGCGGACCTGCTGGCCAAGGGCCTGCTGCGCGGGGTGGTCTTCTCCACCGGCGACTGCGACGCCACCTTCGAGCGGGTCAGGGCCGCCGGCGGCGAGGTCCTGCAGGAGCCGATCGACCAGCATTACGGCGTGCGCGACTGCGCCTTCCGCGACCCGTCCGGCAACATGGTCCGCTTCGCCCAGTCCCGCAAGCCGTAGCCGCCGCCCGTGACGTCGTTGCCATGATCGCGCCGACGAAGTAGAACCAGACGTACTGCTCGGACCCGGCCGGATCGAGCCAGGCGACACCGAAGGGGGCCGCGCGAGCGGCCCCCGACCGACAGATGGAGACACGATGAGCAAGGTCACGAGGACGGCCAAGCAGTCGCCTGCGCCGCACGATGCCGACAGCCACGATCTGATCCGCGTGCACGGAGCGCGCGAGAACAACCTCAAGGACGTCAGCATCGAGATCCCCAAGCGCCGGCTGACGGTGTTCACCGGCGTGTCGGGCTCGGGCAAGAGCTCGCTGGTGTTCGACACGATCGCCGCGGAGTCCCAACGGCTGATCAACGAGACCTACAGCGCCTTCGTGCAGGGCTTCATGCCGAACCTGGCGCGTCCCGAGGTCGACGTGCTCGACGGACTGACGACCGTGATCAGCGTCGACCAGCAGCGCATGGGCGCCGACCCGCGCTCCACGGTCGGCACCGCGACCGACGCCAACGCGATGCTGCGCATCCTCTTCAGCCGGCTCGGCAAACCGCACATCGGCCCGCCCAGCGCGTACTCCTTCAACACCGCCTCGGTCCGGGCGTCCGGTGCGATCACCGTCGAGAAGGGCAACAAGAAGGCGGTCAGGGCGACCTACGAGCGCACCGGCGGCATGTGCACGCACTGCGAGGGCCGGGGCAAGGTCTCCGACATCGACCTCACCCAGCTCTACGACGACTCCAAGTCGCTCGCCGACGGCGCCTTCACCATCCCCGGCTGGAAGTCGGACAGCCAGTGGACGGTGGGGCTCTACGCCCAGTCCGGCTTCCTCGACCCGCACAAGCCGATCCGCAGGTTCACCAAGCAGGAGATGCGGGACTTCCTCTACGGCGAGCCGACCAAGGTGAAGGTCAACGGCGTCAACCTCACCTACGAGGGCCTGATCCCCAAGATCCAGAAGTCCTTCCTGTCCAAGGACAAGGAGGCGATGCAGCCGCACATCCGGGCGTTCGTGGAGCGGGCCGTCACCTTCACCACCTGCCCCGAGTGCGACGGCACCCGGCTCAGCGAGGGCGCCCGCACCTCGAAGATCAAGAAGATCAGCATCGCCGACGCCTGCGCGATGGAGATCCGCGACCTCGCCGAATGGGTCCGCGGGCTCGAGGAGCCCTCGGTGGCCCCGCTGCTCACCGCGCTCCGGCAGACCCTCGACTCCTTCGTGGAGATCGGCCTCGGGTACCTCTCGCTGGAACGGCCCGCGGGCACGCTGTCGGGCGGAGAGGCGCAGCGCGTCAAGATGATCCGCCACCTCGGCTCGCCGCTCACCGACATCACCTACGTCTTCGACGAACCCACCATCGGCCTGCACCCGCATGACATCCAGCGGATGAACGACCTGCTGCTGCGGCTGCGGAACAAGGGCAACACGGTGCTGGTCGTGGAGCACAAGCCCGAGACCATCGCGATCGCCGACCACGTCGTGGACCTCGGCCCCGGCGCCGGGACGGCCGGCGGCTCCGTCTGCTTCCAGGGGACCGTCGAGGGGCTGCGGGCCAGCGGGACCACCACCGGCCGCCACTACGACGACCGGTCCTCCCTCAAGGAGTCGGTGCGCAAGCCCACCGGAGCGCTGGAGATCCGCGGTGCTACGGCGAACAACCTGCGCGACGTGGACGTCGACATCCCGCTCGGGGTGCTGACCGTGATCACCGGGGTCGCCGGCTCCGGCAAGAGCTCGCTCGTGCACGGCTCGCTGCCGCACCGGGCGGGGGCGGCCGGCGAGGGCGTGGTGTCGATCGACCAGACCCCGATCCGCGGCTCCCGGCGCAGCAACCCGGCGACCTACACCGGCCTCCTCGACCCGATCCGCAAGGCGTTCGCCAAGGTCAACGGGGTGAAGCCGGCCCTGTTCAGCGCCAACTCCGAGGGCGCCTGCCCGACCTGCAACGGCGCCGGGGTCATCTACACCGACCTGGCGATCATGCAGAGCGTCGCCACCACCTGCGAGGACTGCGAGGGGAAGCGGTTCGACGCCTCGGTCCTGGAGTACCGCCTCGGGGGCCGCGACATCAGCGAGGTGCTCGCGATGTCGGTGACCGAGGCCGAGGAGTTCTTCGGCTCCGGCGAGGCGCACACCCCGGCCGCCCACAAGATCCTCGACCGGCTGGCCGACGTGGGCCTCGGCTACCTCAGCCTCGGCCAGCCGCTCACCACGCTGTCCGGCGGCGAGCGGCAGCGCCTCAAGCTGGCCACCCACATGTCGGAGAAGGGCGGGGTCTACGTCCTCGACGAGCCGACGACCGGTCTGCACCTCGCCGACGTCGAGCACCTGCTCGGCCTGCTGGACCGGCTCGTGGACTCCGGAAAGTCGGTCGTCGTCATCGAGCACCACCAGGCGGTCATGGCGCACGCCGACTGGATCATCGACCTCGGCCCCGGCGCCGGACACGACGGCGGCCGGATCGTCTTCGAGGGCACCCCCGCCGACCTCGTCGCCACCCGCCCCACCCTCACCGGCGAGCACCTCGCGGCCTACGTGGGCGCCTGACGGACACCGCCCGGACCCGGCGGCTCAGGTGCCGAGCAGCCGGGTCTCCGCGGCCGGCAGGCCCTTGGCCCACCAGTGGCCGTAGCGCCGGTAGGCCCCGGGGTCGCGGGGAGCGAGGAACGAGACGAGCGCCGCGGCCTCCGCGGCCAGCGCCTCCCAGGTGTCGTCCGGCAGGGGGTGGAAGGCGGCGGCCTCGATGCCCCCGTCGGCGGGGCGCCAGACGCCGGCGACGCGGCCGTCGACCAGCAGGGTGGGCAGCACGTCGCCGTTCACGCGGATCACGTGCTTGCGGTAGGCGGGCGGGATGACACGGCTGCGGTCGGCGTACGCGAGCAGGATGCTGTCCCACATCGCCATCAGCCGGGGCGGTGCGGGCGTGTCCCCGGCCGGCCGCGGCGCGCCCGGGACGTCGTACACCACCGTGCCGTCGGGGCCCTCCAGCTGCTCCAGTCCCTCGCCGAGCGCGTGCACCGCCGCGCGCACCCGGGCCCGCTGGACCAGCGCGAACTGCGCCATGTCCGCCACCGAGGCCGGGCCGAAGCCCTCCAGGTAGCGGCGGATCAGGACCTGCAGCCCGCCGGCCGCGGCGTCGGCGTCCGCCAGGACCGGCCGCCGCTCCGGCGCGACGTACGAGGGCCGGGCGGGGAACGACCAGGGAGCGCCGACGGGTGCGTGCCACAGCGGCGCGTACTGCCGCAGCATGCGCTGGGCCGCCGGCTCCATCGGTGCGCCGAGGCGCTCCTCGAGCCGGCTCCCCAACTCGGCGCCGGTGCGCGGGCGGTCGGCGTACTCCAGCAGGTCGGCGACCAGGTCCGCGGCGGCGTCGGGACCGATCCCGGAGGACCTGAACCGCGGGTCGCCGAGCCGCGAGCCGCTCAGGGTCGGTTCCATCGCCTCGCGGAAGGGCCGGAAGTCCTCGGCGTGGACGGCGTGCAGGGTCAGCCGCATCAGGGTCGCCTTGACCGTGCGCCGGCCGGTCAGGGCCGCGTCGAGGCCCGCCGGACCGAAGCCCTCCAGCCTGTTCCACAGCGCCACGTACGGGGAGGCCGGCTCCTGGGCCTGCAGGGCGACCACGCGGCGCACCGCGTCGTCGGCGCCGAGCGGCTCGCGGCGGAGCAGCAACTGCCGGGCGAGCGTCGCACGGTTGAGGGACTGCGCGCTGATCTTCATACCGGCATTCTCCTGTCATTCGGGGGATGGGTGCACCCCTGTCGGACGGGTGGCATACCTTCGTCACGTGGACCAGTTGATCGCAGCAGACCCGACCCGCATCGGTCCGTACCGTCTGATCGCCCGGCTGGGTGCGGGCGGTATGGGCCTGGTCTATCTGGGCCGTTCCGAGGGCGGGCGCACCGTGGCCGTGAAGGTCGTGCAGGCCGAGCACGCCGGGCACCCCGACTTCCGCAGGCGCTTCGCCCGCGAGGTGGCCGCCGCCCGGCGGGTGGGCGGGGAGTGGACGGCCGCGGTGCTCGACGCCGACCCGGAGGCCGCCGTGCCCTGGGTGGCGACGCAGTACATCCCGGGGCCGGACCTGCGCACCGTCGTCGCCGAGGACTTCGGGCCGTTGCCCGAGCACTCGGTGCACACGCTCGCCAACCGGCTCGCCGTCGCCCTGCAGGCCGTGCACGGGGCGGGCCTGATCCACCGGGACCTGAAGCCGTCCAACGTCCTCGTCACCGTCGACGGCCCCCGCGTCATCGACTTCGGCATCGCGCGCGCGATGGACAGCCTGGCCGGGGACAGCCTGCACACCCGCACCGGCATGCTGATCGGGTCCCCCGGCTTCATGTCCCCCGAGCAGGTCCGCGGCCTCGAACTCACCCCCGCCAGCGATGTCTTCTGCCTGGGTGCCGTCCTCGTCTACGCGGCCACCGGACGGCTGCTGTTCAGCGCCGGCGACTCGGGACTGAACGCCCACCTCTTCCGGGTCGCCGAGGAGGAGCCGGACCTCACCGGTGTGCCCCCGTCGCTGACCGGTCTCGTACGCGCCTGCCTGGCGAAGGACCCGGCCGAGCGGCCCACCCCCGAGCAGGTGGCCGAGCACACGGCCGTGGACCAGCCCGGGGAGTGGCTGCCGGGCACGGTTCTGGCGCAACTCGGCCGCCGTGCCGCCCGGTTGCTGGACTACGCGCCGGAGGTGTCCGCCGAGGCCCCCGCCGCGCGGCCGGACCCCCGTGTCCCGTCCCTCCCGCACCAGCACCAGCCGGCGCCGCCCGCGTACGCGCCCACGGCACCGGCGCACGGCTTCGGGCCGCCCCCGGCCGCCCTCCAGGACCCGGCTGCCCCGCACCCCAGGCGGTGGTGGGGCTTGGGGGTGATCGCCCTGGCGCAGCTGCCGGTGCTGCTCGACGTGATGGCCTTCAACATCGCCCTGCCGTCCGTCCAGGCCGAACTCGACCTCAGCGGCGACGGCTTGAACCCGGCGGTCAGCGCCTACGTACTGGCCTTCGGCGGGCTGCTGCTGCTCGGCGGGCACATCGCCGACCTCGTGGGGGCCAAGCGGGCCCTGGTCATCGGCCTGGCCGGCTTCGCGCTGGCCTCCGTGCTCGGCGGATCGGCCGGCGACCCCGGTCTGCTGATCGCGGCGCGCGCCCTCCAGGGCGCCTTCGCCGCCCTGTTGACGCCCTCCGCGCTGTCCCTGGTGTCCACCGGTTTCCCCGACCCGAGGGAACGCGCCCGGGCCTTCGGGATCTACGCGGCGGTCGCCGCCGGCGGCGGGGCCCTCGGCCTGCTCACGGGCGGCTGGCTCGCCGAGGCGCTGTCCTGGCGCTTGGCCCTGTACGCCTGCGTGCCGCTCGCCGCGCTCGCGCTGACCGGCGCGGCCACCCTGCTGCCGGGGCGCCCGGGACGGGCGGGAGCCCGTTTCGACTGGCTGGGCGGGCTGCTCGGCTCGGCGGGAACCGCCGCCCTGCTCTACGGCCTGGACGAGGCCGGGCGGCTCCACTGGACCGCTCCGCTGCCGCTGGGCCTGATCGCGGTGGGCGTCCTGCTGCTCGGGGCCTTCCTGTGGTGGCAGGCCGTCGCCTCCGGCCCCCTGCTCGCGCCGCACCTCACCCGGGACCGCGACCGCGCCGGCTGCGTCCTCGCCATGGCGCTGGCCGGGGCCGGCATGCTGGCCCTGCTCCCCACGCTGACCATCTGGCTGCAGTACGTCCACGGCCACGGCCCCGGCATGACCGGCGTGATGATCCTGCCCGTGGCCGCCTCGGCCGTCATCGCCGCCACCCAGGTCGCGGCGCGCCTGCAGCACCGCACCGCGCCGCGCGTGCTGATCGTGTCGGGCCTGGTGACCGCGGCGGTCGGGCTGATGCTCCTCGCCGGCATCGACTCCGGCAGCGGCTACGGGCCCCACGTGGTGCCCGGCATGCTCCTCGCGGGCTTCGGCACCGGCCTCGCCTTCGTGCCGGTCTTCGCCACCGCGACCGCCGGCGCCGCCCCGCGGCACTCCGGCGCGGCCTCGGGGATCCTCCTCGCCGCCCAGCAGGTGGGCGAGGCGATCGGCGTGGTGCTGCTCACCGGCCTCATCACCGCCCGCCTGAACGACGCCTCGGAGGACGATCACTCCGAGGCACTGCTGCACGGGTACACCGACACCCTCTGGTGGGCGGCCGGCGCCCTGCTGCTGGCGGCGCTGGTCGCCGGCCTGATGGTGACGGCCAGGCCGCCCGGGGCGCCCGGGGCCTCCGGGGTCAACGCGCCCCGGCGGACGGCGGGGTGACCGTCAGGGTGCGCGGCGCCCGCTCCGGCGGTGCGGGCAGCCGGAGCGGCGTGCGGCCCGGGGTGAGGCTGCCGAGGACCCGGGGCCCCGCCGCGCCCGTGCACTCCGGCAGGGTGCCCGGCAGGCCGTGCAGGGTGAGGTAGCCGAGCACGGCGAAGGCGTACGCCTCCTTGGCGGCGCTGGGCAGCCCGAGCGCGTCCGAGGTGCGCAGCCGTACCGCGGCGCCGAGTTCCTGCCGCAGTGCGGCCATCAGGGCGGGGTTGCGGGTGCCGCCCCCGGAGGCCAGCACCTCCGTGACGCCGTACGGGCGCAGCGCGTCGGCGACCGTTCGGGCCGTGAGCCGGGTGAGGGTGGCCAGGACGTCCGGGGCGGGGAGCGGGCCGACCGCGTCCAGGGCCGTCCGCAGGTAGCCGGAGTGGAACAGCTCCCGGCCGGTGGTCTTGGGCGCGGGCAGCACGTAGTACGGATCGGCCAGCAGCCGGTCGAGCAGCGGGCGGTGGACGGTGCCGCGGGCCGCCAGGCGGCCGTCGGTGTCGTGGTCGAGGCGCCCGGCGGTGAGGTGGCGGGCGGCGGCGTCGAGCAGGGCGTTGCCGGGTCCGGAGTCGAAGGCCGCCGGGGTGCCGTCCGGGGTGAGCACGGTGGCGTTGGCGATGCCGCCGACGTTCAGCGCGGCCGGTACTCCCGGGTGTCCGCGCAGCAGCATGCGGTCGATCAGGCCGACCAGGGGTGCGCCCTGCCCGCCGGCGGCGACGTCGCGGTTCCGGAAACCGGAGATGACGGGGAGTCCGGTCGCCTCCGCGATCCAGGCGGGCTCGCCGAGTTGCAGGGTGCCGTGCACGCGGCCGCCGTCGGCCCAGTGGAAGACGGTCTGGCCGTGGGAGGCGACCAGTTCGGCCCCCCCGGCGCACAGTTCACGGTCGGCCCGGACGGCGAGGCGGGCGAAGGACTGCCCGATGCGGGTGTCGAGGCGGCACACGTCGGCGAGGGTGGTGCGGCCGGGCGGGAGCGCGGCCGCGAGCGCGTGGCGCAGCTCCTCGTCGTACGGTTCGCTGACCATGCCGAGCGGGGTCAGGCGCAGTTCGGTGCCCTCGCGCGTGATGCGGGCGGCCGCGGCGTCGACGGCGTCGCAGGAGGTGCCGGACATCAGGCCGATGACGGTGGTCCGCGTCGATTCCGGTGCGGGCGGCGGGGTGTGCCGGTTCATCGCAGGGGCCTCAGGTGGTCGTCGGGGCGCAGGGTGAGCAGGGCGGGCACGGCGAGCGCGCAGGCGCCTGCCGCGTAGTAGGCCGGGATGTCGGGGTTGCCGGTGTGCCGTACGAGCGTGGTGACGACGAGGCCCGCGCAGCCGGAGAAGACGGCGTTGGACAGTGCGTAGGCCAGGCCGAGCCCGGTGCTGCGCACGCGGGTCGGGAACATCTCCGCGAGGAGGGCGGGGCCGGGCCCGGCCAGCAGTCCGATCATCGCGCCGGCCACCGCCAGCAGCGCCGCCTTCACCGGGGCGCAGACGGCGGGGTCGCGCAGCAGGTGCAGGAGCGGGAGGGCGCTCAGCACGACCAGGACGCTGCCGGTGAGCATGACGGCGCGCCGGCCCACCCGGTCGCTGAGCGCGCCGGCGGGCAGGATCGCGGCGGCGAATCCGAGGTTGGCGACGAAGGTGGCGGCCAGGGCCTGCTGGAAGGTGGTGCCGAGGGTGGCCTGGAGGTAGGAGGGCAGGACGACGAGAAAGGTATAGCCGGCCGCGGACCACCCCATGATCCGCCCGATCCCGAGCACGACGGCCCCCGCGGTACCGGTCCCGCCGGCGGTCCGTGGCGAGCCGGGGATGTCCGTCGGGGCCGGAGCACCCACCGGGGCCGGGGCGCCCACCGGGGCCGGGGCGCTCGCCGGAGCCGGGGGGTCCGGGCTCTCCCAGGTCGTCGGGGTGGGCGGCGGGGCCGTTTCCGGGAGGCGGAGCCGGAGCCACAGCGCCACGCCGCCCAGCGGCACGGCGAGCAGGAAGGGGACGCGCCAGCCCCACGCGTACAGGGCGCTTTCGGAGAGCACGGTCGCCAGCGCGGCGGCGAGGCCCGCGCCCGTGAGGAGCCCGAGGGCGACCGTGAACGACTGCCAGGCGCCGTGGCGGCCGCGCCGGCCGGCCGGTGCGGTCTCGGTCAGCAGGCTCACCGCTCCGCCGAACTCGCCCCCGGCGGAGAGGCCTTGGACGCAGCGCAGGAGGGTCAGCAGCCAGGGCGCGAGGGCGCCGATGGCGGAGTACGCGGGCAGTGCTCCGATCAGGGCGGTCGCGCCCGTCATCAGGGAGACGGCGAGCACGAGCGCCGGCCGGCGGCCCGTCCGGTCCGCGAGCCGCCCGAAGAGCAGGGCGCCCAGCGGGCGGAAGAAGAAGGCGATGGCGAAGGCGGCGTAGGTCGCGATGAGCGCCTGCGCCCGGTCCCCGCCGTCCGGGGTGAAGAAGCGGGCGGCGATGACGGTGGCGAAGGAGCCGTAGACGCCGAACTCGTACCACTCCACGAAGTTGCCGACGGACCCGGCGAGGAGGGCGCGGCGGGCGGACGGCGGACGGACGGGCACGGCGGCCACGGCGGACGCCGCGGACCGGCTCTTCGGGCGGGTAGCGGGGCGGGGAGCGGGGCGGGCCACGGTGGCTGGCTGCCCGGGCGGAGCCCCGACGATGCGCGGGGCGGCCGGATTTCAGCGGAACGGCCGCACGCCGGGGCGCGCCCCTCCGCGCCCCGGCCGGTGCGGCGCGACGATGGAGGAATGGCAGACACCTTCACCAGCCGGACCATCGACGTCGTCACCGGCACGTCGGAGACCGTCCACGACCTGACCGCCGCCTGTGCGGAGTTCCTTCAAGCGGCCGCCCGGGGACGGGACGGACTGCTCAACGTGTTCACCCCGCACGCGACGGCGGGCCTGGCCGTCATCGAGACGGGCGCCGGCAGCGACGAGGACCTGTTGGAGGCCCTGCGCACGCTGCTGCCCGCGGACGGCCGCTGGCGCCACCGGCACGGCTCCCCCGGGCACGGCCGCGACCACGTGCTGCCCGCGATCGTGCCCCCGCACCTGACCCTGCCGGTGATCGGCGGGGGGCTCGCGCTCGGCACCTGGCAGTCGGTGGTGCTGGTCGACACCAACCGGGACAACCCCGAGCGCACCGTGCGGCTGTCCTTCCTGGCCTGACCGCGACAGGGACTAGATGATTGATTCCAAGGCCTTAGTGGTCGTAGGCGGTCAGTGATCGGATGACTGGTCCACCGGTCTTGTGGTTGTGCCATATCGCGGCGGTCAGGGCGAGGAGTCGTTGCAGGACCCGGACGGTGACCCCGGCGGGAGTGCGGCCGCCGTGCCGTTCGAGGTCGAGTTGTCCCTTGAGGGTCTGGTTGACCGACTCGATCAGCTGACGCAGCGGTTTGAACAGCTCGGCTCCGGCCCGTTCGGGCTCACCCTTGCGGGCCGGCCGCAGAAGCCGGACGCCCAGGTCGGCGAGGTCCCTCTCGAAGGCGCGGCCGTAGTAGTTCCTGTCCGCCAGCAGTGTCGGTGGTGGCCGGTTGGCGAGCAGGCCCGGTTCGATGTGGAAGATGTCCAGCAGCACTTCGCGTTCGACGGCTTTGGCTCCGGTCAGCGCGAAGGCAATGGGCAGGCCGTGCAGGGTGCAGACCAGGTGCAGGCGCAGCCCCCAGAAGAACCGTGAGTGGCTGGCGCAGTAGCCGTACTCGGCCCATCCGGCCAGGTCGGAGCGTCTCGCGGTCTCCCGGGAGCGTCCGCACTCCACCGGTGTGGAGTCCACGATCCACACGTCATCGGTCCAGAGTGCGGTGTCGGCGGCCAGCTCCCGCAGGACCTGTCTGACCAGGCCCGACGCCCGTCGCAGGCGTTTGTTCCAGCCCGGCTGCTGGGGCAGGTACGGGAAGAGATGCCGCAGGCGGGCGTGGGCGTGGCGCAGCCAGCGTGCCTCGGAGACGAAGCCCAGCAGGGCCTGCATCACCGCGAGGGTGACCAGTTCCGCGTCACTGAGCTTCGGCTCCAGGCCCACCCGCGGCCGCCACGGAGCAAGATGCGGCGAAGCCTTCAAAAGGTCATCGACCCGCACGTACAGTGCAGTTGCGAGGGTGTCTATCTCGGTCGTCACAAACTGAGAGTGGGCACCCTCGCGTCCGTGCAGCTACCCCTTGGAATCAATCATCTAGGCCAGGAGGCGGCGGATCCGGGCGCGTAGCCCCGTGGCACGCACACCGACCCATTACTGTCCGTTTAATCAGGTAATCGGACGATTTGGAGATGTGCGGTGCGTCGTCTCACTGTTGCCCTCACCACGCTCGCGACGCTCGGCGCCGGCGTCCTCCTGGGCCCCCAGGCGGTCTCGGCCGGCCAGGCGGGTCCCAGCCGGGGCACGAACATCCTCGTCGTCGGCATCGACAGCCGCACCGGTATCTCCGCCGCCGAGAAGAGACGGCTCCACGTCGGCGGCAAGGGCTGCAACTGCACCGACGTGATGATGCTCGTGCACCTGTCGGCGGACCAGCGCCGGGCGAGCGTCGTGTCCATTCCGCGCGACTCCTACGTCGAGTACGCGCGCACGACCGCCACCGAACCCGCCCGGTGGGGCAAGATCAACGGCGCGTACGCGGTCGGCGGCGGCCCCCTGACCGTGCGCACCGTCGAAAAGGCCACCGGCCTGCACGTCGACCACTACCTGGAGACCGGTTTCACCGGCTTCGAGCAGGCCGTCAACGACCTCGGCGGCGCGACCTTGTGCACGGACAGGCCGCTCAAGGACGAGAACTCCGGCCTCGACGTCACCGCGGGCGTCCACCGCACCGACGGCAACGGCACGCTGCGCTACGTCCGGGCCCGGCACGTCAACCAGCGCCCCGGGGACCTCGGCCGCGTCCGCCGCCAGCAGCGCGTGGTCAACGACCTGCTGGCCCGCCTGACCGCCGAGGGCGCTCTGGACGGTCCGGTGAGCACGGCGCGCACCGCCCGGGCCCTGCTGAAGTCCGTACGCACCGACGCGCGCACCGGCCTGCACGACCTGATCCGCATCGGCTGGGCGCTCGGCCGGCTGCGCGCGGACCGCACCGAGTTCGCGACCGTGCCGATCCGCCTCTTCGACCACCGGGTGCCGGGGGTGGGCTCCACCCTGGTGTGGGACGAGCCCCGGTCCGCGGCGCTGTGGGACGCTCTCGGCGCGGACCGCCCGATCACGGGCGACCCCCGCATCCAGCCCGTCCCGGAGACCCCGGTCCCGAGCAACCCGGCCGTCATCCCGGTCCGCGTGGACGACGCGTCCGTGGCGGAGGCGCTGCGCGCGGGCGGTTTCGCCGCCACCGCCACGCAGGCCGCACCGGCCGCACGCCCCGCCGGACCGCCGGTGATCACCTATCCGGCCGGGCGGGACGAGGACGCGGCGACCCTGGCGGCCGCCCTGCCCGGCGCCCTCCTGCGGCCCGATCCGCAGCAGGAGGGGACCTTCGACGTCGCCGTCGGCGACCGGCCCGTCCAGGTCAGGACGGTCACCTACGACCGCAACGTCGCGGACGGCGCCCCCGTCACCGCCGACCGGCTCCGCTGCGCCGACGCGACCGCGCAGCCCGCTCCCGGCGCCGCCCCGGCCGCCGCCGGACGGTAGCGCGGCGATGCGGCGCCCGGAGCGCGGGGGCTCCTCACACGCTGATCGCGACCTTCCCCCGCACCTGGCCCGACCTCAGACGGCGTATGGCGTCCGAGACTTCGCCCAGCGGGTAGGTCCGGTCGATGGCCGGGGTGAGCGCGCCGGACTCGAGGAGTTCCCCGAGGGCGCGCAGATCCTCGGGCTTCGGGGTGGAGGCGAGCACCCGCACCCGGGAACGGATGAAGGGGGACACGAGCAGGGCCCCCAGCTGTCGGTGATACCCGCCGAGCCAGCGGCCGTCGGTCTCGCCGCCGACCATGACCAGGGTCCCGCCGGGGTTCAGCACCCGGCGCAGCCGCTTGAGGGAGTGGTTGCCCGCGATGTCGAGGACGAGGTCGTAGCGCCGGCCGCCGAGGGTCGGGTCCTCGCGGGCGTGGTCGAGGACCTCGTCGGCGCCGAGGGAGCGGACCAGGTCCGCCTTGGAGGCGCTGCACACGCCGGTGACGCGGGAGGCCCCCAGCGCCTTGGCCAGTTGGACGGCATAGGTCCCGACCCCGCCCGAGGCCCCGATCACCAGGACCCGCCCGCCGGGCCGCAGCCGGCCGGCACGGCAGGCCTGGAGGGCGGTGGACCCGGAGATGGTGACGACCGCCGCCTGTTCGGGTGTGAGCCCGGCCGGGCGGGGCGCGAGCGCGTCCTCCTTGGCGCAGGCGTACTCCGCGAAGGAGCCGGTGCAGGTTCCGTACACCTCGTCGCCGGGCCGCAGCCGGGTGACGTCCGGGCCGACGGCCTCCACCCGGCCCGCCACGTCCATGCCCGGGACGCGCTGCCGGGGACCCCGCAGGCCGAAGCCCGCGCGGAGCGCCATCGGCAGACCTGCCATCAGGTGCCAGACACCCATGTCGACGCCGGCCGCCCGCACGCGCAGGAGCACCTCGCCCCGGCCGGGCACGGGCCGTTCGATCTCATCGAGGCGCAGGACGTCGGGTGTTCCGTAGGCGTCCTGGACGATGGCTCTCATGAAGTGCCTTCCTCTGTGCCGGTGTTGCCCGAGCCGCCCGGGTGGGCCGCGTACTGGAAGACGGTGTCGAGGGGGACCCCGAACACCTGGGCGATCTGGAAGGCCATCTCCAACGAGGGCGAGTAGCGGCCCTGTTCGATGGCGATGACGGTCTGCCGGCTGACGCCGATCCGGCGGGCGAGCTCGGCCTGGGTCATCTCGCCGTGGGTGAAGCGCTGGGCCCGGATGGTGTTGGTGACCCGCGTCGCCTTCACCACGGGTGGAAACCGAACCGGTAGGAGATGACCTTGACCGCCGAGCCGACCACCGACGACAGGACGAAGGCCAGGAAGATGGCGTTGGCGATCCAGAACGGAGCGGCTTCGGCCATCGCCAGCAGCAGGCCACCCACCGCGCCGACCACCACCAGCGACTGCCCCACGTACTCACCGAAGCGGTGGATCTCGCGGTCGCGCTGGTCCTTGGCGTTCGCCTCCCGCGGCGCGGCCGCGGCGATCACGACGTGCGCCGCGACCGACACGGCGACCGACAGGCCGACCGTCCACAACAGGGCTTCCACATAAGGCGCTTGGGTCAGGGGCACCGCCGCCGGGCGCCCCAACACCACCCACAGGTACGCCGCGTACGACACGACCGCGACCACGAGCATGCTCCAGGCACGCTTCTCCTCGACTGCCACTTGCGCTCCCACTCCCCCATGTAAAGAAAACCAGACACTCGGAGTGTCAAGCAGTCACGACATCGTGTCAAGGATTCTTTACCCCGGACGACGGCAGCGACTAATCTGTGCGGCATGACGACGCACAGGACCGAACAAGTGAGCGTGGACGCGATGATCGAGGACCTCCGGGTGCTCGTGGAGACCGAGTCGCCTTCGCGCGACGTCGAGGCCTTGACGGCGTCGGCCAAGGTGGTCGCCTCCGTGATCGAGAGCCGCCTCGGCGGGCAGGCCGTCCTCGTCGAGAGCGAAGCCGGGCCGCACGTCCACTGGTCGGGGGGCGCCGAGCCCCGGGTGCTGGTCCTCGGTCACCACGACACGGTGTTCCCCCTCGGCACCCTGGAGCGCCGCCCGTTCCTGGTCCAGGACGGGCACGTGACCGGGCCCGGAGTCTTCGACATGCTCGGCGGCCTGGTCCAGGCCGTCCACGGCCTGGCATCCCTCGAGGACCGGTCGGGCGTCGAGATCCTGGTGACCGCCGACGAGGAGGTCGGCTCGCGCTCCTCCCGGGCCCTCATCGAGGAACGGGCCCTCGCCTGCGGCGCGGTGCTCGTACTGGAGGGCGCCGCCGACGGAGGCGCCCTCAAGACCGGCCGCAAGGGCTGCGGCACCTTCCAGGTCTCCATCGCGGGCCGGGCCTCGCACGCGGGGCTCGAACCCGCGGCCGGGGTCAACGCCCTCGTCGAGGCGGCACACCAGGTACTGGACATCACGGCGCTCGGCCGGCCGGAGATCGGCACGACCGTCACCCCGACCGTCGCGTCCGCGGGAACCCTGGACAACGTCGTACCCGCCGGGGCGACCGTCATCGTCGACGTCCGCGTCGAGTCGGACGCGGAGAAGGAGCGCGTCGAATCCGCCTTCGCGGCGCTGGCTCCGCACCTCGACGAGGCGGAGATCTCGGTCGAGGGGGGCCTGGGCCGGCCCCCGATGCCCGAGTCGGCGGCGGCCGAGCTCTTCGCCGTGGCGCAGCGGCTGCTGCCCGGCATCGAGGGCAAGGCGGTCGGGGGCGGGAGCGACGGCAACTTCACGGCCGCACTGGGGGTGCCCACGCTGGACGGCCTCGGGGCGGTCGGCGGCGGGGCCCACGCCGACCACGAGTACGTGGTGATCGAGGCGATGGCCGAGCGGGCGAACCTCGTGGCGAGTCTGGTGACGGAGCTTCAGCGCCGCTAAGTGGCGCTCCTCCTCGGCGCGTTGGGGCGGGAGGGCATCCGGTAGGTTTCTGGGGACCGATACCAATTCCTAGCGGGGGCGGGGCTGACGTGCTGGAGCTGACGGGGAGCGGGGCGGAGCCCCTGGAGGAGGGGGATCCGCGCCGGATCGGCACGATCGCGCTCGCGGGCCGGCTCGGGGCCGGCGGCATGGGGCGCGTGTACCTCGGGGTCCAGGACGGCCGGTACGTCGCCGTCAAGCAGCTGCTGGCGTCCGTGGTCGGCGAGGACGCGGACTTCCTGCGCCGTTTCGGGCACGAGCTGGACAACCTCGCCCGGCTGCCCGCGGAGGCCACCGCCCCGCTGCTCGCCAGCGACCGCGCGGCGAGGCCGCCGTGGTTCGCCACCGCGTACATCCCCGGGCTCACCCTGCGCGAGGCCATCGCGCTGCACGGCGGACCGCTGCCCGCGGACGCGCTGTGGCTGCTGCTGCGGGAGGCGGCGGCGGGCCTGGCCGCGGTGCACGCACTCGACATGGTGCACCGGGACCTCAAGCCGTCGAACGTGATGCTGACCCTGGACGGTCTCACCCTCATCGACTTCGGCGTCGCCCGCGCCGCCGAACAGAGCCAGCTGACCCGGACCGGCATGGTGGTGGGCACGCCCGCCTACATGGCGCCCGAACAGGCCACGGGAAAACGGCGGTTGAGCGGCGCCACCGACGTCTTCGCGCTGGGCTCGGTCCTGGCGTACGCGGCCTGCGGCCAGCCGCCCTTCGGCGACGAGTCCGGGCACGGCGTGCTGTACCGCATCGTCCACGAAGCGCCGGACCTGGAGCCGTTGCGGGAGCTGGAACCGGAGCTCGCCGACATCGTCGAGTCCTGCCTCGACAAGGACCCCGAGGGCCGGCCCACCGCCGCCGAACTCCTCGGACTCGCCTCCCGCAAGGTCCCGTCCGGCACCCCCCTGTGGCCCGGGGCCGTCACCGAGCGGCTGACCGAGCGCGCCGCCTTCGCCGCGAACGTCCAGGACATCGACGTACCGACGGTCCCGCTGACGAGCGGAGAGCCGGAGCCGGCGAAGGAGCCGGCGAAGGAGCCCGCGCCGGGACCGGCGGCGGTACCCGGGAAGGGCCCGGCGAAGACCACCGGGCCGGATCCCGCGGCCGCGACCGGCCCGGAAGGCGAACAGCCCGGACGTCCCGGGAAGCAGAAGCCAGAGCGGCCCGAACGGCGCCGCCGGACCCGCGTCCTGTTCGCCGTCGTGCCCGTCGTCGTGGTCGCGGGCGGTACGACCCTCGCCCTCCAGCACCTGCCGTACACGGTCCCGGCGCGGACCGACGCCCGGGGAACGCCGGGCAGTTCCGTCTCGGCACCCGCCGCCCCGACCGCTCCGGCGGCGGGCGGCAGCCCGTCGGGCGCCGTGTCGGC
Organism: Streptomyces subrutilus; assembly: GCF_001746425.1. Taxonomy (GTDB): domain Bacteria; phylum Actinomycetota; class Actinomycetes; order Streptomycetales; family Streptomycetaceae; genus Streptomyces; species Streptomyces subrutilus_A. Next base: position 841,511 of record NZ_MEHK01000001.1, read on the forward strand.
CGCGCCGTCCCCGGGCCAGGAGCAGGTCGCGGGGGACGGCAAGGACCAGGGCCAGGGCGGGACGGCCGGACCCCCGGCCGCGGGCGCCGGGGGCACCGGAACCGCCGCCGGGCCCGGCCCCGGCACCGGGAGCGGCAACGGCGGCACCCAGACCGGCTCCGGCGGCCCCGGAAGCCCCGCCGGCGCGGGCGGCACGGGCAGCAGCCCGCGCCCCTCCGGCGGCGGGACGACCACGGCTCCCTCGGCGCCGCCGCCCCCCGATTCCGGCACCTACCGGTACCGCAACGGCAACAACGGCAAGTGCGTCACCCAGGTCTACGGCTCCTCGGACCACGGCGACTGCGCGGACTCGACCGCCAGGTGGACCGTGCAGAGCAGGTCCGACGGCAGTTTCAAGCTCGTCAACAAGCAGACCGGCGGGTGCCTGTACGCCAACATGCTCGGTCAGGCCGTCTTCGTGGGCGACTGCGCGGGCGGCAGCGTGCTGTGGCGTACGGGGTCGGACGGCAGCCTGCGCAACACCTACAACGGCGGCTGCCTCGACCTGGGCATGAGCGCCGGCCTGGTGACCAACACCTGCGGCGGTCAGGCCTCCCAGCGCTGGACGAGGCAGACCTGACCCGGACGGCGGACGGCCCCCGTCGCACGGGAGCCGTCCGCCGTCCGTCGGCTCGCTACGGCGCCATCTCGTAGGCCCCGGCCAGGGCCTCGACCCGCGCCCAGACCCGCGCGGAGCGGTCGGCGTCGACGACCGGGCGCCGGACCGCGCCGAGCGCCCAGGTCTGCTGGTCGGCGGTGGCGGAGTCCTTGCCGTGCAGCTCGACCGCGTGCGCGGAGAAGTCCCGTACGAGGACGCCGAACAGCTCGTCGAGCACGTCCTCGTCCAACTCGGACAGGCGGGCCTGCTCCAGGATCAGCTGGCCGTGGACGACCAGCGCGAACAGCTGGCCCACGGCGAGGAGGAGATCGAGGTCGCGGCTCTGCTCCTCGTCGGGGGCGGCGGTGGTGACGAACGCGCACAGGGCGTCCGCCTGCTCGCGGAAGCGGGCGACGTTGGGCACGGCGGCGTACGCGTCGTAGGCGGTGCGCCAGTCGTGGAAGCGTACGGAACCCAGACCGCGGGCCGGGCCCTGGCGGAAGAGGAACCCGTCGTCGGCCGCGTCCAGGCGGGTCGGTACGGGGGCGTACTCGGCCGGCTCCAGCAGGTGGTTGCGCATGAACTTGAGGATCAGGGCGAGGTTGACGTGGACCGTGCCCTCCAGCTTGGGCAGACCGCGGATCTCGACGGCCGCCTGGGCGAAGTAGGTGTCCTTCTCGAAGCCCTTGGCCGCGATGACGTCCCACATCAGGTCGATGACCTTCTCGCCCTCGGTGGTCACCTTCATCTTGGTCATCGGGTTGAACAGCAGGTAGCGGCGGTCGTCGGGGCCCGCGGAGCGGAAGTAGTCGACGGCGCGGTCGCTGAAGAGCTTCATCCCGACGAGGCGGACGTACGCGTCGGTGAGCTCGCGGCGCACGTGCGGGAAGGCCGTGACGGGGCGCCCGTAGAGGATGCGGCCCTGCGCATGGGTGACGGCCTCGTACATCGCGTGCTCGCAGATGCCGATCGAAGCGGTGCAGAGGTTGAACTTGCCGACGTTGACGGTGTTGAGCGCGGCGTCGAATGCGGCGCGGCCGGTGTGCAGGACGTCCTCGGCCCGGACCGGGTAGTCCTCGAGGCGGAACTCGCTCACGTACTTCGAGGAGTCCACCACGTTCTGGACGACGTGGTAGGCGGGGTGGCGGCTGTCGGCGGCGAAGAAGACGTAGCCGTCGGGGCCCTCGACGTCGGTACGGCGGCCGAAGACGGAGACCAGACCGGCGGCGTTGCCGTTGCCGATGTAGTACTTGGAGCCGCCGGCCCGGAAACCGCCGTCGCCGTCCGGCTCCAGCAGCATGTCGGTGGAGTAGATGTCGGCGCCGTGGGTCTTCTCGGACAGGCCGAAGGCGAACACCTCGCCCTCTTCGAGGAGCCGCGCGGCGCGGCTGCGGGCGGCGTCGTTGTCACTCTGCCAGACGGGGCCGAGGCCGAGGATCGTGACCTGCCAGGCGTACCAGTAGTCCAGGCCGTAGAAGCCGAAGATCTCGTTGAGGGCGGCGATCCGCGCGGTGTCCCACCGCTTGTCCGGCTCCTGCCCGCCGGCGGCGGGGGCCGGGGTGAGGAAGGTCGCGAAGAGCCCCTCCTTCGCCGAGAAGGCGAGGAAGTCCCCCAGCCAGGCACGGGAGCGGTAGTCCTCGATCAGCCTGCGCTTGCCGCGGTCCTCGAACCAGTCGACGGTGGCGCGCAGCAGCCTGCGGGTCTCGGGGTCGAAGTGCGCGGGGTCGTAGGTGCGCGGGTTGAACAGCAGCGGGTCGCTCATGGGAGGTCCGTCTTTCGGGTCGGGAGGATGCGGTGGTGAGGTGCGGTGGTGAGGTACGGGGTGACGTGCGGGGGGGGGAGGGGTCAGCGCTCGGCGAGCCGGCGGAGCGTCGCGAGCACGTCCTCGAGCCATGCGAGGGTCATGCGCTCGTAGGCGATGCCGCCGCGCAGCACGACGTGCTGGAGTTCCCGTCCGGTGTCGCCCGGCGCGGGGGCGTCCGGGCCGGTGAAATCGCGCAGCTCCCCCGCGAGGTAGCGGGTGAGGCGGTCGGTGTGCGCGCCGTGGTGCCGCTCGACCTCGCGGATCAGCGCGGCCGGGTCGTCGAAGGCCGCGCCGCGGATCTTGACGGCCAGCTCGTGCCGGACGCTGTCGGGCTGGATCGGCTCGTGGAGCCAGGCGGACAGGGCGGCCCGGCCGGCCGCGGCCACCGAGTACTCCTTCTTGTCCGGCCTGGCCTCCTGCGGCACGTGGCGGACGTCGATCCAGCCGTCGCCCTCCATGCGCCCCAGCACGCGGTAGATCTGCTGGTGGGTGGCGGTCCAGAAGTACCCGATGGACCGCTCGAACCGCCGGGCCAGCTCGTAGCCGGAGCCCGGCTGCTCCAGCAGGGAGACGAGGATCGCGTGCTCGAGTGCCATGCCTCCGATCTTTCTATGCAACTCGTTGCATAGACAAGCGCCACCGGCCGGGTGAGACGCGGCTCACCCGGCCCTCACTGCGCTTCCGGCGGCTTCCCCTCGGCGGCGGACACCTCGACGAACTCGGCCTGGCCCTTGGCGGTGAGCCGCAGGATCGGGACCGCCTTGTTGCGGGGGTTGCCGTTGTTCTGGAAGGAGATGAATCCGCTGGCCCCGGCCACCTGCTGGCTGCCGTCCATCTGGTGGAACATCCGGGCGACGGCGTCGCCGACGACCTGGCCCTGCCAGCGGGCGGCCATCTGGATGCCGTGGGCCGCGGTGAGGACGGCGTCGTGGCCCATCAGGGCCCCGCCGTCGTGGCGGGGGTCGTGGGGGAACCACTGGTCGAGCAGCCCGCCCGGCTGGAAGTTCTTCGCCGACGGGGCGGACACCGACTGCGGCGACGTGCGGTGCATGTCGGGGTGGGAGAGGCCGGTGTAGAGGACCTCGACCCCCGTCTCGGCGGCGTGGGCGAGCTGCTCGGCGGTCAGGTTGGTCGTGTCGTCCCCGGCGAAGACGGTGAACTTCTGGTCGGTGCAGCTGCGGTTGGACAGCGCGTCGAGGAAGTGGGTGAGGTGGCGGCCCCGGCCCGCGAAGTAGACGAGCTGCGGGCGCTGCAGGCACAGCTGTCCGGGCATGTAGCGCAGCTCGTTCTGCCAGGCGCTGCCCACGGAGGAGTCGTAGGTCATGCGCTCGGCTACCAGCTTGTGCTTGTCTCCGTCGTGGAAGGCCTGGGTGAAGGCGGTGCCGAGGGTGGAGGCGTACAGGTTTCCCTGGGCCACGTCCTGGATGACGACGGCCGTGGCGGTGCCCCGCCGCTTCAGGAATCCGGCGGCCGCGTACGCCTCGTCCTCGTTGGTGGGGGCGACGCGGACGAAGCCGTTGATGCCCTGGATGTTGGTGGCGGTCAGGGTCGCGCCGACCATGGCGATGCCGTGCTCGGACAGACGCCGTATGGCCGCGAGGTTCTCGTCCGTGCTGGGGCCGAGGCCGGCCACCGCGACCAGCCGGTCGGGGGAGTCCTTGCGGGCGATCAGCTGGTCGACGGTGTGCCGCCAGTGCGCGGACCTGCTGCCCGGGTTAGCGATCAGCAGCCGGATCTTGGGCGTGGCGGAGAGGTCGCCGCGGTTGTGCCGGTACTGGGCGAGGTAGGCGCCCTGGAGTTCGTGGCGGACGCCTTCCGCGGAGTTGCTGTCCTCGGCGGTCGCGGTGAAGTTGGTCAGGTACGCGACGCTGACGTAGGGCTCGTTGTCCGCGTCGGCCAGGACGCGGGCGTTCTCTTCGAGGATCTTCTTGCGGACCTCGTCCAGGTGCGGGGCGAACGCGTAGGCGCCGTCGGTGACCCCCACGCACTCGTCGTCCGGGCCCTGTTCGACCACTCCGTCGGCGCATCTGGACTGCCGCTCCTGGATCCAGCCGGCGCCCAGCCAGACGGCCGCCACCAGCCCGACGGCGACGGCGGTGGCCAGAGCGACCCGGCGCACGACGTGCAGCGGCCATTCGAGTCTGGCCACGGGCTCAGCCCTCCCCGCCGGCGGTCTGGGGATCGCGCCAGTGCCGGTGCCGCTCAGCCTCGTTGAACAGGGCCACGATGTCGTTCCTCCGCAGTTGTGACAGCTGGGTGTAGCCGTCGGCGATCATGTCGTTGAGCCGCATGGCGGGGTCGGCGAGCGGATCGCTCCACACCCAGCGGGTGGTCACGAGCGTGTGGATCACGGACTCGATGTCCACCACGCGCTCGGGGCGGCGCGGGCGCAGTCCGGCGAGGAGTTCCAGCGGGCCGTACTCCGTCGGGAGGCGGTTGGGGGCGGCGGTGATCGCGTTGAACTCGGAGATCCACTGTACGGCCGGCACCTCCGTGAAGCGCCGTGTCAGATGGGCGGTGACCTCGTCCGTCCGGCCGGCGGAGAGCTGGTGGTACATCTCCTGCACGGGCCTTCCCTCACCGCGGTAGAACTCCGCCAGGAGTTCGTGCGCGGTGTCCCACGCGTCCGGGCGGCGGGCCAGCCGCCACAGCAGCAGCCTGCGCAGCCACGGGTGGAGGACGGGGACGACGGCGAGCGGCCCGGTCAGCAGCCAGCGGGAGCGGATCTCGCCGAACAGGGCGTCGCCGGGGCTGAGCAGCCGGGTGCCGACGGAGAAGTCCCGGGCGGCGGCGCACTCGGCGAGGGTCGCGCGTTCGGAGTCGTCGAAGTCGCGCAGGAGGTGGCTGAGGGCGGTGTCCGCGAGGGTGGCGGTCTGTTCACCGCTGCGCAGCGGCCGGTCGGGCAGGGTGCGCAGCCAGCGGTCCTGCTGGGGGCCGGAGTCCGGGGGCGGCCCGGACTGGCGCAGTACGTCGAGCACCTGGTGGACGGCGCGCGGCAGGCCGCCGGTGAGCCGGTGGACGAACGGGGTGAGGCGGGTCAGCGGGGCGAGATCGCTGTGTCCGCCGAGCTGGAGCTCTATGCGGATGCGCACCTCGTCCAGGTTGAGGTCCCGCAGGCGTAACGGATACCACCAGGTGTCCTCGCTGTCCCTGGTCGGCCGGTGGGCGTTCCAGTCGGAGAGGGAGGCCCGGTCGGGGCCGCGCAGCTGCCAGGGCCATGAGTCCCCGGTGGCCGCGCCCCAACGGGGCAGCCAGCGGTTGGAGCTGGCGACGACGGTCAGCGGGTCGCTGGTGTGGCCGGCCACGACCGTCTCGTCGTGCCGGGCGCGCAGCAGCAGGTCGAGGAAGCGGCGTCCGTACGCGGTGTGGGAGTTGTCGAGGAGCAGCAGGTAGGAGCGGGGCATGAAGTTGCGGGCGGTGTTGCGTCTGAGGTCTTCCAGGAACGCCGAGAAGAGGACGAGATCCAGGCGCTCCTGCTCGTTCTCGTCTCCCTCGTGGCGCCACAGGTTGAGTTCGACGAGGGCCTCCATGGGGTCCCCGCTGCGGGTCATGGGGTGGCGTCCGTACCACTGGGCGCCCGAGGTGAGCCGACTGCCGACCCGGCCGCCGAGCAGGCTCGGCATGCTGCGGCGGCCGCGCCGCAGCGCGTCCTGGAAGAGGGCGAGGGCCGCGGTGGAGGCGCCTTCGGGCATGCCGACCGCGCCCATGCCCACCTCGAAGAAGGCGGCGAGGTAGTCGCCGTGCCGGGCCTCGTTCTCCTGCTGGAACTGGTCGAGCTGCCGTTGCACGGCGCGCCGGCCCTCGGCGAGGCTGCGCATCCTCAACTCCTGGTCGGACGCGAGCAGTCCGAGGCTGAGCAGCGGGAAGTGGGAGCGGCCGTAGCGGGGCAGCTTGCGCTCCAGCTGGCGGGCGAGCAGCCCGAGGGCGTAGCGCGGCAGGAGGGACTGCGCCCCGCCGAAGTTGACGAAGGCGAAGGGGTATTGGGGCCCGAAGTACTCCATGAGGGCGCTGTGGGCCTCGCTGGCGCCGCTGCCGGGCGGGCCGAGCAGCATGGTGAGGGGCCGTTCGGCTGCGGGAGTCTCCTTCAGGCAGGCGTCGACCAGCGAGAGGATGCCGCTGCGGCCGCGCAGGCCCATGCCCGTACCCGGCTCCATCACGTGTGTGCCCCCCAGGGTGCCGCTTTCGAGGACACGAGAGTGCCATCGGAGACCGGGTGGCTGCCATAGCCCGCGCCACCCGGATCCGCCCGGTACGCCGTACGCGCGACTCTCGCGGCGGGCGGCGGCGCGGGAGCATGTCGGCGGCGCCCGCACCGGGTGCGGGCGCCGCCGGGAAAGCCGGTTCGGGTGGTCAGCCGCGGACGATGTTCTCCGCCTGCGGGCCCTTCTGGCCCTGCGTGACGTCGAACGACACCGTCTCGCCCTCGATCAGCTCGCGGTACCCGTTGCCGGAGATGTTGGAGTAATGGGCGAAAACATCCGGTCCGCCTCCGTCCTGGGCGATGAAGCCGAAGCCCTTCTCGGAGTTGAACCACTTCACGGTGCCGCTGGCCATACTCATCCCTCTGCTCAATTCAGCGGGCGGCCCGGGTCCGGGCCCCCCGCGGCGCCCGCTCCCGGGTGCCTGAGCCACTTCTCCCCCGCTGTCCCCACGCCTACACCTGCGAATTGCGACCGGATAACCGGATGAACGCCGACGGTGGTGCGGGCCTCATGCGCCGCGCCCTCCACCGGCCGTTTTCCCGCTCCCGGGGCCCTCGTGACCGGCGGGCGGCGGGGTTGCCGCCGGATCCAGGATCCGGTTGAGGAAGTTCCGGGTCCGCTCGTGCTGCGGACGGGTGATCACCTGGGAGGCGGGTCCCTGCTCGACGATCACTCCGCCGTCCATGAACACCACGCGGTCCGCCACCTCGCGGGCGAAGGTCATCTCGTGGGTGACGACCATCATCGTCATGCCCTCGCCGGCCAGCACCCGCATCACCGACAGCACCTCGCCGACCAGTTCCGGGTCGAGCGCCGAGGTCGGCTCGTCGAAGAGCATCACCTCCGGACCCATCGACAGGGCCCGGGCGATCGCCACCCGCTGCTGCTGGCCTCCGGAGAGCTGCGCCGGAAAGGCGTCCGCCTTGTCGGAGAGGCCGACGCGTTCGAGGTTCTCGCGGGCGACGGCGGCGGCCCGGGCCTTGTCCGTGCCGAGCACCCGGCGCTGGGGCAGCGTGAGGTTCGCGGTGACGCTCACGTGCGGGAAGAGGTTGAACTGCTGGAAGACCATGCCGATGCGGCGGCGCACGGCGTCGATGTCGACGTCGAGGTCGGTGACCTCGGTGCCGCCGACGAAGACCTGGCCCCGCTCGGGCTCCTCCAGGAGGTTCACGCAGCGCAGGAGCGTGGACTTGCCGGAGCCGGACGGTCCGATGACGCACACCACCTCGCCGCGGGCGATGTCCAGGTCGATGCCGCGCAGGACGTGGTTGTCGCCGAAGGACTTGTGCAGGCCCCGGATCTCGATCTCCGGGCGGTCCGTGGTCATCGTGGGCACCGTTCCCGTCGTGGGTCTCATCTCGTCCATCCCGTCCTCACGCGGCCTTGTCCGCGCGGGCCTCGAGGCGTCGCACGACGATGCTCAGCGGTACGGTCACCAGGAGGTAGCACAGGCCGGCCACCAGGATCGGGGTGGAGTTGGCGGTCTCGCTCGCGAGGTCGCGGCCGAATTTCGTCAGTTCCCGCTCCTCCAGTGTCACGCCGAGGAACAGCACCAGGGAAGAGTCCTTGAACAGCAGGACCAGCTCGTTGGTGAGCGGCGGGATGACGATGCGGAACGCCTGCGGGATGATGATCGTCACCATGGCGCGGGCGTGCGAGAAGCCCAGCGAGCGGGCCGCCTCCATCTGCCCCTTGGGCACCGCCTGGATGCCGGCCCGGATCGTCTCGGCCATGTAGGCGGCGGCGACCAGGCCGAGGCCGAGGGCGACCTTCCCGTAGGTGCCGCCGGGGATCTCGGTGCCGGGGAAGGCCAGCGGCACCGCCACGCCCACGAAGATGAAGATCAGCAGGGCGGGCAGGCCCCGGAAGAGTTCGATGTACACGCTGGCGACCCACCGGTAGGGGGTCACCGAGGACAGCCTCATCATGGCGATGACGAGGCCGAGGACCAGGCCGAAGACGAACCCGGACAGCGTGTACACCACCGTGTTGCGCAGGGCGGTGGTGATGATGTTGGGGAAGAGCCGGACGGCGAGGTCCGTCTGCGCGAACTGGTTCTGCAGGCGGTCCCAGTCGGCCAGCACGGCGATCACGACCACCGCGCCGACGAAGATCGCGTACTGGACGCCCTGCCAGACCCGGCGCCGCTGGCGCCGGGTCAGGCGAGAGGTCACGACGCGGCCTGGGGCAGCGGGCCGATCCACTGCTCGTAGATCTTCTTGTAGGTGCCGTCGGCCTTGGCGTCCGTGATCGCCTTGTCGATGGCGGCGAGCAGGGCGGTGTTGCCCTTCTTCACGGAGAAGCCGTACTGCTCACCGGTCTCGATGTTCTGGCCGAGTACGAACTCGTCGGCGTTCGCCTTGTCCTTGAGCCAGCCCTGCACGACGGGGTAGTCGATGACGACGGCGTCGACCTGGCCCGTGCGCAGTCCGTTGAGGACGGCGTCCGAGCTCTCGAAGGCGACCGGGTTGAGGCCCTGGGCCTTGGCGTAGCTCTCGCCGGTGGTCTCGGCCTGCGCGCCCAGCTTCTTCCCCTTGGCCTTGACGTCGGCGAGCGAGGTGACGCCGCTCTTCTTCGTCGCGAGGAGCGCCTGGGTGGCGTCGAAGTAGGGGACGGAGAAGTCGACGTTCTTCTTGCGCTCGTCGGTGATCGTCATACCGGCGGCCGCGAGGTCGCACTGGCCGGAGTTGAGGAAGGCGCCGGTCTTGAAGTTCTCGAACGGGGTGTCGAGGATCTTCTGTTCGACCTGGAGGTTCTTCGCGACCAGGTCGATCAGCGCGACGTCGAAGCCCACGACCTTGCCGCTCTGCTCGAACTGGAAGGGCGGGTAGGGCAGATGGGTGCAGGTGGTCAGCTTGCCCTTCGCGACGATCGGCACGCCCCCGGCCGCCTCCGCCGGACCGCTGTCGCCGGAGGAACAGCCCGCCACGAGGAACGTCCCCGCGGCGACGGCGGCGCAGGCCGCCGAGCGGACGCGGTGGCTGCTGCGGTGAGTGCGGTGTCCTTGGGCCGTCCGGAACACGGTTGACCTCCACGGGTGCGGGGCGGGCGACGGTCGCGGGACGGGACCGCCGGTCGCGATCGTAAGCCCACCGCGGCGCGCCGCGACGGACCATTCGAGCGAGTGTCCATCCGGCGTCTTCTCACGTCCGTCCCCTCCGGCGAGGACGATGGGAGGGAAACGTCACGACGAGGAGGACGCAGATGAAACCACGCCACTTACGGACGTTGCTGGTGACCGGCGCGGTGGTGCTCGTGTCACTCGGCTCCACCACACCGGCCCAGGCCCTGCCCGCCTGCCCCGCGAACGCGATCTGCCTGTGGAGGCACCAGGACGGAAACGGGGAGCGCTTCGTCTGGCGCGGAGGGTACGTGGACCTGCCCGCACGGTTCGTGGACCACGTGGGGTCGTTCCGGGCTAACCGGAGCGGGGCGTTCATCGACTGGGCGAGCGGGAAGGACTGCCGTTCGGTCCGGGCCGGTGACTACGCCGGCAACTACAGCGGCCGGTTCGGGTCGAAGATCGACGCGGTGGGCGACAACTGCTGACACCGCTCCGGGCGGTGCGCCGGCACGGCCGGCGCCGCCGCCCGCTCCCGCTGGAAGGACGGCGGGGCGGGCGGCGGGCGGGCCGTCAGCGGGCCGGAGCTCTGGACGCCCGGAGATCGGCCAGGTTCGCCACGGAGTCCCCGGTCCAGGGGTGATCCGGCCCGAGGATGCGGCTGCGCCGCTCCACGACCGCCTCCATGTGCGCGACCGCCTCGGGGAACTCGCCGACGGCCCCGAGGGTCAGCGCGAGGAGGGACCGGGAGGCCAGGGTGATCTGGTAGTCCGGCCCGTAGCGCCGCTCCGCCGCCTCGAACGCCCGGCGGGCGCGGGGCAGCGCCTCGGCGGCCCGGCCCGCGTAGAACAGGGCGTTCGCGTAGTTGAGCTCCGCCCCCATGGTGATCGTGTGGTCCGGTCCCATGGTGTCCGCGCACGCGCGGACCAAGGCCGGCGCGCCCTCGAGCTCCCGGGCCAGCTCCGGGCCGCGGAGCAGCTCCAGAATGATGTAGCGGGCCCTCAGGGTCACCGGGTGCAGCGGGCCCAGGACCTCGATCCGGCCGTCGACGGCCCGCCGCATCAGGGCCGCGCCCTCGGCCTCCCGGCCGTCCGTCCACAGGACGAGCGCCAGGACCACGCAGCTTTCGAGGGTGTCCGGGGCTTTCGGGCCGAACAGGCGCTCGCAGTCGGTGAGGGTCCGCCGCGCCAGCGTCTCCGCTTCCTCGTAGCGGCCGAGCCTGCGCAGGGTCCGCGCCACCCGCTGGCGCAGCCGCACGACCAGCCGGTGGTCGTCGCCCAGCCGTGCCCGAGCGAGGTCCACGGCCTGTTGCCCCACCGCGAGCGCGGAGGCGGAGTCCCCCGACCGGTGGAGGTTGACGGCGAGCCGCAGCGCGCACTCCGCGGCCGACTCCACGACCGGCAGGTCCACGCCCCCGCCCGCCGACACCCGCCGCAGCAGCGCCAGTACGTGCGGGGCCAGCGGCCGGAAGGGAGCCGCCTCGATGCCGCGCTCGGGTGTCTCGGGGAGCATCCTGAGCAGCAGCTCGGCGGCCTTGGCTGCGAGTTGTCCGCGCTGTGCGGCCGGGGTGCCGCGGGCCACGCTGTCGAGGAGGACCCCGTGGGTCCGCAGGCTGCGCGCAGGGCCCGGGACGAGTTCGGTCAGGGAATGGTCCAGCAGGCCGCGCAGCGCCGGCTCGACCCGCCCGGCCGGGAGGTCCGTCCCCAGGTCGAGGCCGGCCAGCAGGGAGAGCGGGAGCGGATCGCTCGCCCAGCACGCCAGCAGCCGCAGCAGGGTCTGGGCTTCGGGCAGGCCCTGGCGGGCGACGGCGTCGAGGGAGAGCTCCCAGGTGCTGCTGACCAGGTGGCGCGAGTCGGCGGCGAGGCCCACGGCTCCCTGGTCGATCAGGTCGATGTCCAGCCGCTGCCCGTACTCGGTCAGCGTCCAGGGGCTGATCACCTGGTGCGCGAGGAAGGTGCCGGCGAGGGTGAGCGCGAGCGGCAGCCGCCCCAGCCGGTCGGCTATCTCCTCCGCCTCCTCGGCCGTCCCGGCGTCGGGGGCGAGGTCGCGCAGCACCTGGGCGGCGTCCGCGCGCGGCAGCACTCCCACCTGGAGCAGCCGCGCTCCGGGCCACCAACGGCCGGCGGACTGGCGGCTCGTGACCAGTACGGTGCCGCGCGGACTGCTCCGCAGCCAGCCGCCGTCCCGGAGCACGGAGGGGTCGTCGGCGTTGTCGATGACCAGCAGCCAGGGCCGGTCGGAGCCGTCCAGGCGGTCCCAGACCAGGTCCGCCGCGGCACGCAGCCCGCTGCGCGCGGCCGTCAGCTCCCCCTCCGTCGCGCCGCGGTCGGCGGCGACGGCCAGCATGCCGGAGCGCAGGGAGGTGGTGTCGGAGCCGTTCACCCACAGGCCGACGCGGCCCCCGTCGGCGGTCGCGTGCGCGAAGAGCGCGCAGGCGACGGCGGTCTTGCCGCAGCCGCCGAGTCCGTGGAGGACGTGGACCTGGCCGCCCGTGCCCGGGGCGACGGCGGCCCGGAGCGTGTCCATGAGCTCGACGCGGTCGCGCAGAACGAGCGGAGTGCGGCCCAGTGCGGGGCTGCGCACCGTGTCCGGGCCGGCCCAGGAAGGACCGTGGTGGTGGTGCTCGACGATGTGCTGGTCGCCGGAGGCCTGGTAGACGCGGCCCTGCCCGCTGGCCCGGCCGTCGGTGCGGCCGTTCACTGCGGACCCAGGTGCATGTCCCGGCCGGCCTGGTAGACCCGGCTGTTCCCCGAGGCGGTGGCGTGCTGGGTGACCGCGGGCTCGGCGGGCGGCCGCGCCTGCGGATCGACGAGCAGGGCGCGCAGTTCGTCGGCCGCTTCGGGGTGCGCGCTCAGCAGGCGCCGCAGCCGGCCCTGCCATTCCGCCGCCAGCTCGGCCTGGGTCTCCTTGTCCCCCTCGTCCCGCGCGTCCAGCAGGTCGTCGCGTGTCGCGTCGAGCTCGGCCTCCACCGCGTCGGCCCGCTCCGGAAGGACACGCCTCCACAACGCGACCACCCCCACGCTCGCGCTCTGCCAGGCCTCCGTGGCGAGTGCGGTGACCAAGGCCGTGCCCGCGCTCGCGGCCAGCGCGGTGATCTCCGGATCCATCAAACCCCCATCTCCACACGGTAATTGTCTCAGCATCACATACCGGGCGGGGGGTGGGAGCGAGGTGGGCGCAGCTCGCTCGGCAGGAGGAGGGCCGGGTGGGATCCGGGTCCTGGCCGGGGGTGCGGGCAGGACCGGGGGCCTCGGGCCGGCGGGCGATGTGGCGTGCCGGGCCCGCTTCCTAGTCTCGGGGCATCCACATGATCGACGCGCCCGGCAGGGTGCACGAGGAGGGGTTCCCCATGACCGATCGTTCCCGCAGGCCTTCGTCCGTCCGTGTTCTCCCGTCATCCGGATCACGGCGGGCGACCGCGGTGGTGGCGGTACTGGCGGCCGCCCTGGCCGTGGGCGGCACGCTCCCCGCGGCCGCGGCGCAGCGCCCCGGTTCCGGTGACGTGGTGCGGCAGGGCCTGGAGCGGCTGGTGCGCGAGGACCGCTACCCCGCCGCCCTGGCGGCCACCGTCGGCCGGGACGGGCGCGTCCGCACCTACACGGCCGGTGTCGCGGACCTGCGCACCGGGGCGAAGCTGCCGGCCGACGGAAAGGTCCGGGTGGGGAGCAACACGAAGGCGTTCACCGCCACCGTGGTGCTCCAGCTGGTCGGCGAGGGCAAGGTCGGCCTCGACGCGCCCATCGAGGAGTACCTGCCGGGCCTGGTCCGGGGCGAGGGCATCGACGGCGGCCGGATCACGGTGCGCCAGCTGCTCCAGCACACCAGCGGACTGCCCAACTACACGGACCACATGATGGACGAGTACGCCGGCGCGGCCTCGCGGCACACCTACTACCAGCCCCGCACCCTGCTCGACAGGGCGCTGGAGCACAAGGCCCTCTTCGCGCCCGGGACCGGCTGGGCGTACAGCAACACCAACTACGTCCTCGCCGGCCTGCTCATCGAGAAGGTCACCGGGCGACCGCTGGCCGAGCAGATAACCCACCGCGTCATCGACCGCGTCGGCCTGCGCCACACCTACTTCCCCGGCGTCGGCGAGGAGGACATCCGCGGAGCCCACCCCCGGGGCTACCACGCGACGCGGCCCGGGGGTCCCCTGGAGGACTTCACCCGGATCGACCCCTCCTGGGGCTGGGCCGCCGGCCAACTGGTCTCCACCCCGGGAGACCTGAACCGCTTCTTCTCCGCCCTGCTCGGCGGCCGGCTCCTGGGGGCCGCGGAGCTCGCCCAGATGCGCACCACCGTCGCGGTTCCCGAGGACAGCGGCATGGGGGCCGGCGTCCGGTTCGGGCTGGGGGTGACCAGTACGCCGCTGAGCTGCGGCGGCCTGGCGTGGGGCCACGGCGGCAGCATCCACGGCTATTCCACGCGCAACGCGGTCACCGATGACGGCCGCGCCGCCGCGGTGACCGTGACCGCCCTGGGGCCGCGCCCCACGGCGGACAGCCCCGACCGCGTCCAGGGCCTCGTGGACGCCGCCTTGTGCAGGTGACGGCCCCCTCAGGCCGCCGTCAGGAGGGTGCGCAGGGTGGTGCGGTGCCCTGCGGGCGTCGGGCGGCTCCGGCCGGACCCGAGCACGTCCCGAGCCGATGTCGAGCGGGGGCCCAGCGCCGGCCGGAAGCATCTCCCGGAGCTTGATCGTTTCGACGGAGGTGACAGTGGACATGCGACCCGGCAGGCGGCCTTCCGTCACGCGGCGCTGGGCGGGCGTGGTGTGGCGGAGCCTGGTCTCCTACGGCACCCTCCACCTGAAGGGGGAGATCACCCGCGCCGAGCGAGGGCCGGACCCCGTCCGGCTCGACTGCCCGCCACCGGGTCACCCCGAACGCCTGCGCCCGGACGTCCCCTTCAGCCCGGTCGAACGCGCCCTGCTCCGCGACCTCCGGTCCCGCGGCCCCGTCCGCTGACACCCGGCGCCCTCGCGGCGCGCTCCGGGGTCCTGCCCGGCGGAGGTGTCGGCGCAGGTCACGGGGCGCGACTCAGTTCCCCGGCGGGGGCACGGCCCTGACGGCCGGGCCCCCGCGCCGCCGGTGCCGGACGCCGCGGGCACGCCCTGGTCGACACGGCACGCCCTACGGGCGCCGGGGCCGCAGGGGCGCGCCCTCGCTGCCGGTCGAGGCGCAGTCGTGGTCGGGGTGGAGGCCGAGCATGTCGAGGAGGACCTCCAGCTCTTCGGCGTTCGCGGCGTGGGCGGCCGCCGTGCGGCGGGCCGCCCGGCGCTCGGCGAGACCGGCCGGAGCCGATACGGCCAGGACGTCAATGGCGTACGGATCGTTCATGCACCGATCCGACCACTTCCCCTCACCCGTGGCAGCTCCATGTGCTCCACCTGCCGAGACGTGCCTGTCAGGAGCAGCCCGGGACCGTTCCGGCACAGTTCGTGGGAAGGTTCCTGACGATCTCGCTCCCCCGGAGGGTCACGACCGCGCCGAGCGTGTTGTTGCTGCCGCCGCCCACCCCGGCGGCACGGTTGCCCATGACGGTCGTCCGGTGGAGGGTCAGCCGTGCGGTGTCGGCCCCCGCCGCCTGCTCGTTGTTCAGGCCCCCGCCGTCGCGGCCCGCGGAGTTGCGCTCGACCCTGCTCTCCCGCAGCCTCGCGGTCCCCTCGTTGTGGACGGCGCCGCCGTCGTTGCCCGCCTTGTTGCCGACGAAGGACGTGTCCTGCGCCTCCAGCGTCGCGTCCTCGCCGTTGCGGGCGCCACCGCCGTCGAAACCGCCCCAGTTCTCGACGATCCTGCTCTGCTTGACCGTCGCGGTGCCGAGGTTGTCGATGCCTCCGCCGTTGCCGTCGCGGGCCTCGTTGTTCGCGATGTAGCCGCGGTCGACGGTCAGCGTGCCGAGGTTCCGGATGCCGCCCCCGTCCTCGTCGGCCGTGTTGCCGGCGACGGTGCTGCGCCTGATCGTGAGGGTGCCGGTCGCGTCGTTGCCGAGGCCGCCGCCGTAGCCGGGCTCGCCCGCCGACGAGGTGGCCACGTTGGTCAGGACCGTGCTGTCGACGAGCGTGACGTCGCCGCCCGCGTTGGCGATGCCCCCGCCGGTCCCGCCCGCCTGGTTGCCCACGACCTTGCTGTCCTCCAGCCGCAGGGTTCCCGCGTTGGCGATGCCCGCTCCGTCGCCCTCCGTGCGGCCACCGGTCACGCCGACCCCCTTCAGGACCAGCCGGCCGCCCTCGCCGACGGCGAGGATGCGGAAGTACGGCAGGCCGTCGCTCACCGAGCGGATCAGGGTCGAGTTGTTCCCGACGATCCCGACCCTCCCGGTGATGGCCGGCAGGGCCGTGCCCGAGTTCGCGAAGTCGTCCCGCAGGCGGTAGGCGCAGTCCTTGGCCAGAGCGATCGTGCCGCCTTCGGGATGGACGTTCGCCTGCCCGACGGCGGCCACGAGCCCGGCGGCGTCACCGCAGCCCACGCTGAGGTTCAGGGGGGCCTGCGCCGCCGTGGCGGGCACGGCCGCGGTGCACAGGCCGGCACCGGCCACGACCGCGGCTCCGGCGAGTACCAGTCGATTCCTCATGCGCTTCCCTCTCCTCGGTTCAGAGGCACCAGAGGTATCTCCGGATTCCCGCGGGCTTCCGCACCCGCTTTCGGACCCTCCGCAAATCCACGCGAACGGCCGTCAGCTGCGCACGCGCGCCCGACGGCCCGCCCGGCGGGACGTCCGGCGGGACGTCCGGCGGGACGTCCGGCGGGACGTCCGGCGGGACGTCCGCGTGGCCGCGGCGGCCGGTCGCGGGGCGGCCGCGGAACGCCCCGGGCCGCGGTGCCGCCGAATGCAGCCGCCCGGCGCACTCCTTAGGGGGAATCCGGCGGGGAGGGGCGGGCTCCCGGGGCGATGGCTGCCGAAGCAAGGATGCGGACCCCGTCCGGGGCCCCGCGCAGCCTGCTGCGCTTGCCGTCCGTACAAGGAGATTTCACATGTCGCGTGTCCTGAAGAGTGCCGGCTTGGCCCTCGCCGTCGGCTTCGCGCTTCTCGGTGGCGCCTCGGTCGCCTCCGCCGACGCCGAAGCCTCGGGTATTGCGGTCGGCTCCCCCGGTGTCCTGTCCGGCAACCTGATCCAGGTTCCCGTCCACATCCCGGTCAACGTGTGCGGCAACTCCGTCAACATCATCGGGGCGCTCAACCCGGCCGCCGGCAACACCTGCGTCAACGTCTGACACGCCTTGCCCCCGGTGGTGCCGTGTTGGGGCACGGCACCCCCCCGCCGGGCGGGGGGGCGTGTAGGACATCGCGGTCAGCCGGCGGCGTGCGGGCCCGCCAGGGTCAAGGAGCCGCCGACGCAGCGGCCGTCCCGGGGGAATCACTGATCCGTACACCTACGTGCATTGCGTGCACGGGGTCTTGTGCGGCTCGGCCGGACGCTGCTATTCCATTCCATTAGGAAAGTTTCCTTACGATCGCCGGATCGTCAACGGGATGGAGACACCTTGCGACCCCCACGTGTTCGGCTGCGTTCCCTGGCCGGAGCCGGAACCCTCATCAGCGCCCTGCTCGTCACCGCCCTCACCACCGCACCCGGCGCCTCGGGCGCGGTGGCCGCCCCCGTCACCCACGAGGCGGAGAGAGCCGCCATATCCCGGGGCGCGGCCGAATCCAACCACGCAGGCTTCACCGGCAGCGGCTTCGTCAACTACGACAACGCCAACGGCAGTTACGTCGAGTGGACGGTGAACGCCGCCCAGGCCGGCACCGCCACGCTGGGCCTGCGCTACGCCAACGGCACCACCGCCAACCGACCGATGACCATCACGGTCAACGGCACCGCCGTCGCGTCGAACAAGGCGTTCAACGGCACCGGAGCCTGGACCTCCTGGTCCACCACCAGCCTGAGCGCCGCCCTCAAGGCCGGCGCCAACACCGTCCGGGCCACCGCCACCACCGCGGCCGGCGGCCCCAACGTCGACCACCTCACGGTCGACGCCGGCACCACCCCGCCGGGGCCCGGCACCACCCCGGTCGGCATCAACGGCCAGCTCACCGTCTGCGGCACCAAGCTGTGCAACCAGTACGGCAAGCCCGTCCAGCTGCGCGGCATGAGCACCCACGGCACGCAGTGGTACGCGCAGTGCCTCACCGGCGGTTCGCTCGACGCCCTCGCGAAGGACTGGAACGCCGACGTCCTGCGCGTGTCCACGTACGTCCAGGAGGACGGCTACGAGTCCGACCCGCAGAAGTTCACCGACCTCGCCCACTCGCTCATCGAGCAGGCCACGGCCCGCGGCATGTACGTGATCGTCGACTGGCACATGCTCGACCCGGGCGACCCGCACTACAACCTGGCCCGCGCCAAGACCTTCTTCAGCGCGATCGCCGCTCGCCACAAGGGCAAGAACAACATCTTCTACGAGATCGCCAACGAGCCGAGCGGCGTGAGCTGGTCCCGGATCAAGAGCTACGCGGAGCAGATCATCCCGGTGATCCGGAACATCGACGCCGACGCTCCGGTCCTCGTCGGCACCCGCGCCTGGTCCTCCTTCGGCGTCTCCGAGGGCGCCGACGAGACCGAGGTCGTCGGCAACCAGGTCAACGCCTCCAACATCATGTACACCTTCCACTTCTACGCGTACTCGCACCGCGAGGAGTACCTCGACACCCTCTCCCGCGCCGCCGACCGGATCCCCGTGTTCGTCACCGAGTTCGGCACGCAGAACTACGCGGGCGAGGGCGCCGACGACTTCGCCATGACGCAGAAGTACCTCGACCTGATGGCCGCCAAGAAGATCAGCTGGACCAACTGGAACTTCTCCGACGACAACCGCAGCGGCGCCGTCTTCAAGCCGGGCACCTGCGCCTCCAACGGCCCGTGGACCGGCACCGGTTCGCTCAAGCCGGCGGGCGTCTGGATCCGCGACCGCATCCGCAGCGCGGACGCCTTCCCCACCGGCTGACGCCCCCGGCAGCCCCCTGAGTCCCATGGGCCCCGCCCGGCGCGTGTTGCCGGGCGGGGTCGGGTGCGATGTGTGAACCTGGGCTCATGGCGGCGCGGCGCGGGCCGCGCCGGCCCCGCCGCTCGGCCCCGCCAGGAGGACGTCCCGTGCCCGACGAGGAACCGCGCACCGAGCTGGACGAACGCTACAGCGACGAGCAGGCGACCGCGGTGCCGTGGTCGCAGGCCGTCACCCGGCTGGCGGAGGCGGAGCTCTACTGGCTGACGACCGTACGTCCGGACGCGCGGCCGCACGTCACCCCGCTGATCGGCGTCTGGGCGGACGGCGCGCTGCACTTCTGCACCGGCCCGGAGGAACGCAAGGCCAAGAACCTCCGGAGGAACGCGCACGTCGTCCTCACCACCGGGACCAACACCCTCCACGAGGGCTTCGACCTGGTGGTCGAGGGCGAGGCGGCCCGCGTGACCGACCCGGTCCGGCTGCGGGCCCTGGCCGCCGCCTGGGAGGCGAAGTACGGCGCCGAATGGCACTTCGACGTGGGGGACGGCGTGTTCGTCAGTCCGGAGGCGGGCGAGGCCCTGGTCTTCGAGGTGGCCCCGCGCACCGCGTTCGGCTTCGGCAAGGGCGGCTACAGTCAGACGCGCTGGCTCTTCGCCTGACGCGCGCCGCCGCCCGAGCGGGACCAGCGGGTCCAGCAGGAAGAGCAGGTACGGCACCGGCATCACCCTGCGTAGTCCACGCGGCGATGCGGTTCCGGCGCCCGGACCGCATGATGAGACGGCGGGCGGTCTGCCGTCCCCACCTGCCAGAACGGACCGGCCGAAGGGAACGAGATGCATGCGGAGCGGTACGAACTGGTTTTTCCCGACGGTGCGGAAGAGGGCCGGGACGTGGTCGTCGTCAGCCGTACGGACCGCACCGGCCCCGGCGGGCACCCCGTCTACTGCGACGTGACCGGGATCGTGCAGGCCGAGATCAGCGACCAGGCCGAGGTCCGCATGCTTCCGTCGAGCGGCCAGCAGGCGCCCGCCCACGGGGTCCAGGCACGGCCGATGCCCGAGTGACGCGGGTCCCCGGTAGGCTCGGCGGATGGCCAAGTACTTCGATGTGCACCCCGAGAATCCCCAGCCGCGCACGATCGGCAGCGTGGCGGACAGCATCCGGTCCGGCGCGCTCGTCGCGTACCCCACGGACTCGTGCTTCGCGCTGGGCTGCCAGCTGGGCAACCGCGAGGGCATGGCCCGGATCCGGTCGATCCGGAACCTCGACGAGCGGCACCACTTCACCCTCGTCTGCCAGAACTTCGCGCAGCTCGGCCAGTTCGTCCACATCGACAACGACGTGTTCCGCGCGATCAAGGCGTCGACTCCGGGCCCGTACACCTTCATCCTCCGCGCGACGAACGAGGTACCGCGCCAGCTGATGCACCCGAAGAAGAAGACGGTCGGGGTCCGGATCCCCGACCACGCGGTCACCCAGGCGCTGCTCGCCGAACTCGGTGAGCCCCTGCTCTCGAGCACCCTGCTGCTGCCCGACGAGGACGAGCCCATGACACAGGGGTGGGAGATCAAGGAACGGCTCGAGCACCTGGTGGACGCCGTCCTCGACTCCGGTGACTGCGGGACCAGGCCCACCACCGTCATCGACTACTCCAGCGGCGAGGCCGAGGTCGTCCGCGCCGGGGCGGGCGACACCGACCGCTTCGAGTAGCCAGGGCCGGCCGGGCGGTCCGGAATCCACCGTGCGGTCGTACCCGGGGGCGGCGCCGGTCCCGAAGGGGCGGCGCCGGTCCTCAGCCCTCGTAGTTGGTCAGGACGCAGCCCTCGACCTGGGACTTCTCCAGCCGGTAGCCCGCCGGGGCGCTGAAACCGGGTCGGCATTCCAGCGTGAGGAACTGGAGCTGGTAGAGGCCGTGCCGGATCGAGGCGCTGTTGGTCTCCACGGCGATGTTCTCGCCGACCAGCAGCCGGCTGGCGGTGGCCTTGAGGCGGCCGTCGCCCTTCAGGTCGGCCTGCTGGGCGGCCTTCGCCTTGGTCTGCAGCAGTTTCATGTCGCGGACGACGTCGAGCCAGTTCAGGTCGTGGGCCCGCCGGTCCCCCGCCGCGTTCCCGCAGATCGCGCGCTCCTTGATCCCCCACGCCAGCTGGTCCCCGGACACGACCGGCACGTAGTCGATGGACTCGACGGCGACGGCGTCGGGGGCGGTGGACATGTTCGTGCAGTCGACGGTGTGCGGGTGGACGAGCTCCTTCAGCGCGCCGAGGTTCTCGGCCCGGGGCAGGCCGAGGCTGCCCTGCGCCGGCTGCCCCGGCTTGGCCGGAGCCCCGCCGGCGGCCGGATCCTCCTGCGGCGTTTCGAAGTTCGGGCTGCCGCTGCCGTCGTTGCTCCCCACGAAGTCGCTGAGCACGCATCCCTCGACCAGCGCCGCCTCCTTCTCGTACCCCTCGGGCACGGCGAAGGTCGGGTTGCAGGTGAGGACGCGCAGCTCGGATGCGGCGAGGGCCAGGGCCGTTTTGGTCTCGGTCGGCGTGACGGCGAAGTTCTCGCCCACGAACACCCGGCTGTTCAGGCCGTACGTCCCGCTGCCTGCGGCGATCTTGTCCATGACGCGCTGCTTGTAGCCGGCCTGGAACTCCTTCATGTCCGAGGCCATGTAGAAGATGATCTCGCCGCGTTCGGTGCGGTCGGTGCACACGCCGCGCTCGGACACCGACCACTTGCCGACCGTCGTGAGGTCGGTCAGCGGCAGCCTGCTGTCGCCGGGCTCCGTGCCCATCTCCTCGCACGACGCGTACCGCTGGACGTACTTCTGCGCCTCGGCCAGCGAGGAGGGCGCCGGCGCCGACGGGCCTGCGACGCCCGGCGGCACGGTCGCCGACCGGCTCGGCCGGGCGTCCTCGCAAGCCGTGAGAGTGGTGAGGGAGGTGAGGAGTACGGCTGCGGTGAGGGTCCGCTTGATGCGCATGGGGTGCTTTCGTCGGGCTGGGCTCGCGAGGGTACGCGTGGCGTGCACATGCTAGGCAACAACACCACTGGCGATCAAAGCCGTTCGCCGCTCAGCGACGCAGCGTCGCGGCCGCTCCCACGATGACGGTACCGAGCGAGCAGGTGAGCATGGCGGCTCGCAGCCTGCTCGCGTTCCCGCTGGTGAGGACGGCCTGCACCCGGCCCAGGAGCCCTTCCTCGCCGTCCTCGCGGTCCTGCGCGTCGTCCCCGTCGCCCCCGTCGCCGGGTTCGTCGCCGTCCCGGCCGGATGCCTCGTCGCGTGCCGGCGCCCCCGGGGCATCGGGCGCGGGCCTCCGGTGCGGGAGCACGCAGTGGACGCAGGCGGCGCGGCCTTCGTCGGTGGCGTCGAGCCAGTACGCGCCGTCGAGCACCGCGTACCTCTCTGGGGTGGTGGCTTCCATGTCTCTGCAACTGCCGCACGAGCGGGTCGGGTACGAGCCGGGCGGCGGTCGCAACCGAATCGGTATCAGCGGGTTCGCGCACGTCCGCGGCCCGCGGCCTACGGCGGGGGCTGCCGCGGTAGCCGGTGCGCCGGCCCCGCCGAGATGCCGTCGGACCCTGCGGCGGGCGCCGACACCTGGTGGATGCGCAGGGCCAGTTGGAGTTCCAGCGCGCGCTCCGGAAGGTGCCAGTCCCGGCCGAGGAGCCGCCCGATGCGGTCCAGGCGCTGCACCACCGTGTTGACGTGGACGTGGAGCGCCGCCCGTGTCCTGGCCTGGCTCATGCCGAGCGCGAAGTAGGTCCGCAGGGTGTGGGTGAGGTCGGTGCCGCGCTTCTCGTCGTAGTCCAGGAGCGGGCCGAGTCTCTGCCGTACATAGCCGCCCAGGTCCGTCTGGTCGCCCAGCAGGAGGCCGACGAAGCCCAGGTCCGCGAGCGCGGCCCCGGTCCCCCGGTGGCCCAGGGCGTGCAGGGCCGCCAGGCAGCGGCGCGCCTCCGCGTACGCCTCGGCGAAGTCCGGCGGACCGGTCACCGGACGGCCCGCCGCCGCGACGGTGACCGGGACGGCCACGGCCTGGCCCAGCTCGGCGGCGAGGGCGGCGGCGCTGGTGTTGGGGGTGTCGGAGGGGCAGATGAGGACCACGTCGTCGTGATGCTGTCCGGCCAGCCCCGTGCGCGCCTGCGCGGTGCGGGCGGCCGCGGCCAGCAGCCGCGGGCGGGGAAGGGTGTCGGCGTGCAGGACGAACACCGCGTGCGGCTGGCCCAGGTTCACGCCGAGGCGGCGGGCCCGGGCCGACAGGCCGGCGGGGTCGGCGGCCCGGGTGAGCAGGTCACCCAGCAGCTCGCCCCGTACCCGGTCCTCGGTTTCGGCGACCGAGCGGCGCAGGAGCAGCAGCAGGGCGGTGACGACGCTGGCCCGTTCGAAGAGCCTGCGGTCGGCGTCGTCGAGGTCGGGGCGGCCGGTCAGGGCGATGCTGCCGAGGAGTTCGTGGCCGGCGAGGACCGCGCACACCCAGGTGCCCTGGACCGGGACCGCGCGGCCGCCCGTCCGGGAGGCGGCAACCGCCTGCGGCCGCGGGGGCTGCGGGTCCGCGCCCGCCCGGGCGAGTTCGGTTCCGTCCGCGTCGTGGATGAGCATGCCGCCCTGCAGGACGGTGCCGATGGCGGTGGCCACCTCCGTGATGCCCGCTCCGCGCAGCACCAGGTCGGTCAGCCGGTCGTGGGCGTCCTCGGCGCGCCGCATCGCCCGGCTGTGGGCCTCGATCGTCTGTGAGGCCGCGTTGAGGTCGACCAGTGCGGTACGGGTCTCCTCCAGGAGCCGGGCGCTGTCGATGGCGATGGCGGCGTGGTCGGCGAGCGAGGCGAGCAGGGCGACCTCGTCGGGGGTGAAGGCGCGTGCGGTGCGGTCGGCGGCGTAGAGGACGCCGATCACGCGGGTGCCCAGGCGCAGCGGCACCCCGAGGATGGCCCGCAGGCCCTCCTCCGCGACGGCGCTGTCGATGGTGGCGGTGTGCTTGAACCGCGGGTCGTCGCGGTAGTCGCCGGTGGTGTAGGGGCGGGCCGTTTCGGCGACCAGCCCGCCCAAACCCTCCCCCATGCCCAGGCGCACCTGCTGGAAGGCGGCCGACACGGAGCCGTCGGTCACCCGCATGTAGGTGTCGCCGGCCTCGTCGTCGTTGAGGGACAGGTAGGTGACGTCCGTACCGAGGAGGAGTTTGGCCCGGTGGACGATGGCCCGCAGGACGGCGTCGAGGTCGCGCAGCGCGGCGAGGTCGCCCGCGGTGTCGAAGAGGGCCGCCAGTTCGGCCTCGCGGCGGCGGTGCTGGCTGAGGGTGCGGCGGATGGCCAGTGCGGCCTGGGTGGCCTCGGCCATCTCCCGCGCCCGCGCCGCGGAGAGGCCGCTCTGCCGGGCGGCTTCGGCCGGCCGCGCGAAGTGTTCGGCGGGCGCGCCCTCGGCGAGCAGGTCCAGCAGCCGGCGCAGGACGGTCCATGCCTCGCCGTCGCCGGGGCTCTTCGCGGTCGTGGGCATGTCGGGCTCTCCGGGGTACGGGGCCGGCCGCCGCCCCTGGCGACGGCGGCGGCCTGCGGTGCGGTGCGGTGCCTTGCTAGGTGCCGGGGGAGGTCAGTTCGGCGTCGGCGCCGGCCCGGCGGCTGCCGGGGACCGGGAGGGGGTCCCCATCGAGCGGCCCGGCCAGGCTACGCCCGCGCGTTTCCCGGGCGGCGAGGACGGTCGCGCTCGTGATGAGCGCGGCCGCCGCGAGGTAGATCGAGATCGGCAGTGAGGAGCCGTAGCCGTCGAGCAGGGCCACCGCGATGATCGGGGCGAGGGCCCCGCCGATGATGGAGGCGAGCTGGGATCCCATCGAGGCGCCGGAGTAGCGGACCTCGGTGTCGAACATCTCGGAGATGAAGGCCGCCTGGGGTCCGTACATCGCGCCGTGGAAGAGCAGCCCGATCGTGACGGCGGCGGCGATGACCGGGAAGGACTTGGAGTCGAGCATCGCGAAGAAGGCGAAGGCCCAGCCGGTCATGCCGAGCGAGCCGATGAGCGTGACCGGGCGGCGGCCGATCCGGTCGGACAGCGCCCCCCACAGCGGGATGGTGACGAAGTGGACGGCGGAGCCGATGAGGACGGCGTTCAGGCCGTCGCTCTTCGACAGGCCCAGGTGGGTCGTCACGTAGACGAGCAGGAAGGCCGTGATGACGTAGTAGGAGATGTTCTCGCCGAGGCGGGTGCCGATCGCGGTGAGGACACCCCGCCAGTTCGTGCGGAACACCTCCACGACGGGCGGCTTCCCGGCGCCGCCGGTGCCGGCGGCGGCCTGTGCGGCGGCCTTGGCCTGGGCTTCGAGGAAGAGCGGGGTCTCGGAGACCGACACCCGGATCCACAGGCCGATCACGACGAGCACGCCGGAGAGGAGGAACGGGATGCGCCAGCCCCAGGCGAGGAAGGCCTCGTCGGACTGGACGGCGGCCAGCAGGGCGAGGACGCCGGTGGCGAGCAGGTTGCCGCCGGGTGCGCCGGCCTGGGGCCAGGAGGCCCAGAAGCCGCGGTTCTTGTCGTCGCCGTGCTCGGAGACCAGCAGGACCGCGCCGCCCCATTCGCCGCCGAGGGCGAAGCCCTGGATCAGGCGCAGCACGGTCAGCAGGATCGGTGCGCCGACGCCGATGCTCGCGTGGGTGGGCAGCAGGCCCATGGCGAAGGTGGCGCCGCCCATCATGAGGAGGCTGAGCACGAGGAGCTTCTTGCGGCCGATCTTGTCCCCGTAGTGGCCGAAGACCAGGCCGCCGAGCGGGCGGGCCGCGAACCCGATCGCGTAGGTGAGGAAGGCGAGGAGGGTGCCGACGAGCGGTTCGCTGCTGGGGAAGAACAGCTTGTTGAAGACGAGCGCGGCCGCGGAGCCGTAGAGGAAGAAGTCGTACCACTCGATGGTGGTGCCGATGAGGCTGGCGCTGATGACGCGGCCGATGCCGGCTCTGGCCTGCTGCGGCTTCGGGGAGGTCGGGGAGGGCTGGGATGCCATGGCGGGGATACCCACCTTTCGGCCGGGGACGGGAGGGGAACGGGAGGGGTGCTGACGCGCTAGCGGTGGTCAGGCGGCGGTCCAGCCGCCGTCCAAGGGGATCGAGGTGCCGGTGAGGTAGCCGGTGTGCGGTCCGCAGAGCCATACGGCGACGGCGGCGACCTCCTCCGGTTCGATCAGGCGCTTGACCGCGGAGCGGCTGAGCATCACCTCGCCGACGACCTGGTCGGCGTCGATGCCGTGAGCGGCGGCCTGGGCCGCGATCTGCCGCTCCACCAGGGGGGTGCGGACGTAGCCGGGGCTGACGCAGTTGCTGGTGATGCCGTACGGGGCCCCTTCGAGGGCGGCGACCTTGCTCAGCCCCTCCAGGGCGTGCTTCGCCGCCACGTATCCGGCCTTGAACGCGCTGGCCCGCAGGCCGTGGACGCTGGAGATGTTGACGATCCGGCCCCAGCCCCGCGCCCGCATGTGCGGCAGGGTCCGGCGGAGCAGCAGGAACGGGGCGTGGACCATCACCTTCTGGATGAGTTCGAAGCGTTCCGGGGGGAACTCGGTCAGCGGCGCCACGTGTTGGAGGCCCGCGTTGTTGACCAGGATGTCGATGTCGGCCGGCAGCCCCTCCACGAGGTCGCCCCGGGCCAGGTCCACGACGTGCGGGGTGCCTCCGGTCTGCCGGGCCACGGAGGTGGCCGCCCCCGCGTCGATGTCCACGACGTGGACGTGGGCCCCGGCCGCGGCGAGGGCGGTGGCGCAGGCGCGCCCGATACCGCTGCCGGCGCCGGTCACCATGGCGGTGCGGCCCGCCAGGGCGGCCCCTGCTGTCCCGTCGAACGCGGGAGTGATTCCGCTTGTCATGGCCGGAATCATCCGCGACGGGGCCGGGCCGCTCCCATGTGTGGGACCACCACACTCGGACCCGGCGATGTGTCTGACATCGCCAGGGGTCGCGGGGCGGCCCGGCCTCGGGTCAGCCTCCGACGGCCCGCGCCCAGGCCCGTGCGAACAGTTCGTGCACGGGGACCGGCGACAGGAGGCGGACGAACGGGCCCTGGAACTCCGAGGAGTCGGCGGACACCCCGTGGTCGGGGAGTTTGGCGGCTTCCAGCGGCAGGTGGGGGGCCTTGAACTCCGCCCACGCGCCCGGCACGAACGCCGTCCGTCCCGCGCGGGCCCGCTTGCCGGTGTGGATCGCGCCCGCCGCCTCCAGTTCCGCCTGGGCCGCCTTGTGGCGGGCGGGGGTCCAGCCGTTCCATCGGCGGACGCCCCGGTCGGTGGGCCTGGCCAGGGCCAGGAGCTGGAGGTGGAGGGCGGCCGCGTCCGCACCGACCCCGAGGGCGCCCGCGACCTCGGCGACCAGCTCCGGGACGCTCGAGGCCGGGTTCAGCTCGTAGCCGCCCGGCGGCACGGGCGTCGAGGCGGCGCGGGCGACCATCCGGGCCAGCCCCCCGCCGCACACGGCCTGGATCCGCCGGACGGCCTCCAGCACCCGGGGCAGGCCCAGTTCGCCGCACAGCCGCACCGCGCGCTCCACCCGCTGCGGATCCGCCAGGGAGGCCGGGCGCAGGAACACGTCACGGCCCGGCGACGCGACCACGAACAGCCCGTCGTCGTAGGCCGCGGCCGGTTCGGTGTCCTCCCGGTAGGGCGGCTCCGGGCAGGGCAGCACGGTGCCCGCGTACGGGAGGAAGGCCGGGTCCTGGGCCGCCGCGCGGCCCAGCGCGGCGTTCGAGCACAGCGGGATCAGCGTCCGCGGGTCGTCCAGCCGCGCGCGCAGGGTGCCGTAGAGGGCGGTGGCGGCCCGCGCCGCCGGATCACCGACCGGACGCTCCGTCAGCGCCCAGGCCACGACGGACGCGGGCTCGGCGGGGAAGGACCCGGGCAGGCCCGCCCGCCGGCCGGCGCTGCCGTCCGGCTCGGCGTGGTGCAGGCTGAGCCCGCCGCTCCGGCTGCCCACCAGGACGTACCCGGAGCCGCCCGGGGTCGCGGCTTCCCCGGGCGCGGCTTCCCCGGGCGCGGCTTCCCCGGCCGCGGCTCCCCCGGCCGCGAGGGCTCGGGCCCAGCCGTCGCCCAGGCCCAGGTCGGTCTCCAGGGCGTTCGCGAGTTCCTCGTCCACGTAGGGGGTGGTTCCGAGCCGCTCCGCCCAGGCCGCGGCCATCCGTTCGGCCGCCGCGCTCAGCGCGCCCTCCTCCCACAGCTCGGCCGGGTCCTCGGGCAGGCCCGCCGCGAGCACCGCGCGCCGCCCGGTGTCGCCCAGGCGGTGGCAGAGGTCGTCGTACTGGCGGGCCACGGCCCGGTCGGCCTTGTACGGGGCCGCGCGCAGCAGCTTCAGGTGCTCGTCGTGGTTCGCCCGCCGGGGCAGCCCGCCGAGCACCAGGGCGGCGATCGGGCGCCGGACACCCGTGCGCCGCGAGAACAGGTCCAGCGCCTCGGCCGGCGGCGCGAGCGGTCCCCGCTCGGCCACCAGCCGCAGCAGCCGGGGCAGCCGCGCCGCGTCGTCCCGCCCGATGACGACGATCTCGTACCCGGCCTCCCCGGTCCCCTCGCCGTCCCCGGACGCCGGGGCGGCCTCCGGCGACGGGTCCGCCGCGGACTGCACGAAGCGGGCCAGGCCGCCGCGCTCGGGGCCGGAGGCCACCGGGCGCCCCGCCGCCCGGCAGCGCGCCAGCGCGGCCTCGGGCGCCCGGCCGGTGCGCCACCGGCCGCCGGGCTCCGCGTACGGCTGGCCGCTCCAGGTCTCCAGCAGGGCGGCCAGGGCCCCGCGCTCCGCCTCGGCGGTGGTGCCGACGGCGGCCCGCCAGGCCACCGCGTCGATCCCGCCCAGGAGCACGGCCCAATCGGCCGGGGCGGCGTGCGGTGCCAGCCGGCGCGTCTCGTCGTCGATCTCGCCCCGCAGGTGGCGGCCGTCCGCGGCGAGCGCCGTCAGGGTCGCGGGATGCGGCCCGGGCACGTACGCGTGGTACGGCCGGACCTCGGGCAGCAGCCCGCCGAGCGCGGCGGCCAGGGCGGTGTCCGCGACGGCCTCGGCGAGCCGTACCACCGGCCCGGACCGCATGATGCCGACGCGGCGGGACAGGTCCTCCCGGCGCCGTCGGACATCGGCGGCGAGCAGCGCGGCGCGGACGACGCCGTCGACCACGCGCGGCTCGGTCACCTCGGGCAGCGCCCGGGCGATCACGGCGCGCACGCCCGTTTCACCGGCCGCGTCGAGGAGGGCCGCGTCGAGCAGGGCCCGTACGGCCTCGTCGCCGATCGCGCGCAGCGCCTTGGAGGACGGTTCGTCGCGGGGGGCGAGGAAGTGCCAGTAGGCGGGCGGCGGGACCGGGCCGACGCCGTGGGCGGAGGGCCGGTCGCGGGAGGAGCGGTCGGGGCCGTGGAGGCCGTGCGCCTCCCACAGCAGGGAGCCGTCCTCGGCGGCGTGGCAGCGGATGGCCGCCTCGCCCGCGAGCACCGCGTCCTCGCCGCCCTGGGGCATCCGGACGATGCCCCAGGGGCGGCGGCCCGGGCGCCTGCTGCGGTAGCGGGCGCGGCGGCCGTCGATCCCCTCCAGCAGGAAGTCGGTCGGCGAGGGTCCCGCGTACGGCGTGCGGTACAGCACCCGGCAGCCCGTCAGGCGCCCGTCCTGGCCCAGCGGTGAGGCGGGCGCGCCCTCCGGCAGGGCCGCCAGGGTCAACTGGTCCCGGAAGAGCGCCATTGCGGGCGGCACCTCGGCCCTACGGTGGAAGTCGGGCAGCGTGGGCTCCGCGGCGCGCGCTCCGGTGACGGGGTCGACGCGGGCCCAGTCGTCCCCCGAGGCGAAGACCTCGGAGCTCCAGATGCCGGAGCCGTCGCCCATCTGGTAGTCGTGGTGCCGGATGCCTTCGCGGCCGCCGGGCCGCAGAACCCCCTCGCCGTCGTGCCTGCCCCGGCCGTCCGCGCTCTCGAACTGGTAGCCCAGGCCGCCCTGGATGCTGTCCAGGTACGGCCGCAGTCCGCGTGCCTGCTCGGGCCGGAACACGTCCTCGGGGCTGCCGGTCCAGAAGGCGTGGGTGGCGAAGGGGCTCTTGGGGTCCGTGGTCCAGCTCACCATGAACTGGCCGCCCGCGAAGTGGACCGTGTGGTGCGTGGTCTGCGCGGGCAGTGTGAACGCGTGGGCCGCCCGCACGCCCGAGGGGGCCACGGCGACGGCGCTCTCCCGGCCGTAGAGCGTGAGGACGGGCCAGGTGCAGGTGACGCCCGCGAGCTCGCCGGGGCCGAAGCCGGCCAGGGCCGCGTCCAGGGCGGGCCAGCCCAACTCCTCGGGCAGACCGGCCCGCAGGGTGCGGGCGAGCGAGCCCGTCAGGTCGAGGGAGGCCAGCACCTCCTCGATGCCGTCCAGGGCCGTGGCCGTCGGCCGGTCCAACAGGCCGCGCAGTTCGCCGACGGCTTCGGCCGCCGCGGCCAGCCCGCCGCCCGCGAGTGCGCCGATCAGGCTCTCGATCCTGGTGTGCACTTCGGCGGCGATGCCCGCGTTCTCCGGGAGCCGGGTGATCGCCGTGCCGGCGCCCCGCAGTCCGGCGTGCACGGTGCCCTCCAGGCGCGGCCCGAACACCGGGTCCGCCGCGAGGGCCTTGAGGTCGCGCCGCGAGCGCTCGCCCCAGAAGTGGAGCCGGACCGCCTCGCCCGGGTCCTGCACCGCGACTCCCTCGGCGAGGCAGACGTCCAGCAGGTCCGCGTCCAGGCCGGGCCAGCGGTAGCGGTCCTCGTGCAGCCGGACGGGCTGTCCGGCCGCGCGCAGCCGGGGCGCGAACCGGGCCGCGAGGTCGAGCAGTTCCGGGGGCATCGGCTGGCGGGACACGCCCCCGTACGGCTCCTTGCGGTGGGAGTAGCTGCGGGTGTAGCGCCCCAGCCAGGCGGCGAGGCCGCCCTCCGGGGTGATCCGCCCGGCGGCCGCCGCGTCGGCCGCGCCCGAGCGCAGCAGGAGCCGCAGCCAGGCCGCCGCGTCGTTCCTCGACTCCGGGAACACCTCCAGCAGCCGGGCGTTCACCCCGTCGCCCTGCGGGTGGTCGGCCAGCAGCGCGGCCACCGCGTCGAGCAGGGTGTCCGGTACGGCCTTCCCGCTGGCCGCGCCGATCAGCGCGGCCAGCACCCGGGCCTCCTCGGCCGGGCCGAGCCCGGCGGCGCGCGCCGACGCCCTGACCCCGCGGGCCAGATCGGCGGGCGGTTCCCCGGGCGAGGCCGCCCAGGCGGTGAGGACCCGTACGTACTCCGTGTGCGCGGCGGCGGGGTCCAGCTCCGCGGCCAGCCACGTCTGGTGGGCGCGGAGCTCCTTGGCGGGCAGGGCGCCGGCGCGGGCGAGCAGCAGCGCGTTCTCCCGGCGCCAGTCCGGGTCCACCGGGAGGGCGTGCTCCCGCTCGGCGGTGCGGGCCAGGGTGTACGCGCGGGCGGCGGCCTTCGGGTCCCAGGAGAGGAGACGTGGGCCATGGTGTCCCAGAACCAGGGCAGATGGGCCGGCGGCAGCCCTCGCGCGAGGTGCGCCATCCCGTCCAGGGCGCGGCCCGCCTTCGGGTACGCGCGCGACACGCGGTCGCGCACGTCGGCGAGCAGGCGGGCCGCGGCGGCTTCCGCGCCCGGGTCGTGGGCGCGGACCCAGTCGGCGTACGCCTCCGACCTGTGGGGTTCCGACGGGAGGGGGACGGGAAGGTTCATGCGTCCGATCCTGCCAGGCGCTACTGACAGCTCCGGGACGGATTCCCACGAGAACGGTTTGCGCGTACTCGTGGGTATCGGGACCCGACGGCGCCAGGATTTGATACTTCTGGACCAGTCCGTGCGCACACTGCCCGCGGGAAGGACGTGACCATGCTCGATTTTCTGCGCCCCAAGACCGTTGTCTGCGCGTACTGCCGGGCCACCGACAAAGAAGGGGTCGCGCGGACCCTGAGCGCCGTGGGGGGCGCGCTGTCGGTGACCTGGCACACGGCGGCGTGCCCGCACTACGCCGCCGACCTCATCCTCGCCGACGGCGAGAAGAGGCCTTAGAGGTCGTTTTCGTCCGATGTTTCATCCCAGAATCGGGTGTTCCGTGGCCGTCTTCGGGTCGCGCCAGGAGATGGTGTTCTCGCTTGTGAGGCGGCGGGCCATGAGGTCGGTCATGGCGATGTGGATCACGGCTTCGGAGCGGGTGGGCAAGGTTTCGTAGTCGCGGGCAAGGCGTCGGTGGAACATGAGCCAGCCGTAGGTCCGCTCGACCGCCCACCGTTTGGGCATGGGGGTGAATCCCCTGGTCCCGGGCTTGCGGGTGGTGATCTCCATGTCGATGCCGAGTGTGGCGGCATGCTCAACGAGGTGCTGGCGGTAACCGCCGTCGACCCACACCTTGCGGATGCGGGGGTGTTCGGCGGCGACCTGGTCGAGCAGCGAGGTGCCGGCAACGGAGTCCTGCACGCTCGCCGCGGTGACCAACACTGCGAGGACAAGGCCGAGCGTGTCGGTGACGATGCTCCGCTTCCTGCCCACGATCTTCTTGCCCGCGTCGACGCCCTGGCCGGCAGCGGGGACGCTGGTGGAGGTCTTGACACTCTGGGCGTCGATCACACAGGCCGTTGGCTCTGCGTCCCGGCCCTCCTTCTCTCGCAGAAGCTGCCGGAGCAGGCCGTTGAGCTGGGCGAACACGCCCTCGTCAGCCCACTTGGCGAAGTAGCCGTAGACGGTGTTCCAGTGCGGGAAGTCGTGCGGGAGGTAGCGCCACTGGACCCCGGTACGGTCGACATACAAGATCGCGTCCATGATGTCGCGCAGGTCGTGTTCGGGCGGCCGGCCGAAGTCCAGGGCCCGGCCGCGGCGCTCGAAGCGCCATGCGGCCAGCACCGGCTCGATCAACTCCCAACGGGCATCGGACAGATCGCTCGGATACGGACGTCGCTTCGCCATACGTCCGGCGTACCGCGCCGGACCGCATGCGCCCAGGCGCACACCCGCGACGGTGGAAGCACACGACCTCGGAGACCGGTCATCCTGGGATGAGACAGGAACACGTGGCTTTTCGCCCCATCAGCCACCCCACCCGTCCCCGCTGGCGTCGATCGCCACCGCAACCTCACCTGCACCGCAACCCGACACTCCGAGAAGCTGTTGATAAGCCGCAGTCCAGGTGAAAACGACCTCTTAGAGGTCGTTTTCGTCCGATGTTTCATCCCAGAATCGGGTGTTCCGTGGCCGTCTTCGGGTCGCGCCAGGAGATGGTGTTCTCGCTTGTGAGGCGGCGGGCCATGAGGTCGGTCATGGCGATGTGGATCACGGCTTCGGAGCGGGTGGGCAAGGTTTCGTAGTCGCGGGCAAGGCGTCGGTGGAACATGAGCCAGCCGTAGGTCCGCTCGACCGCCCACCGTTTGGGCATGGGGGTGAATCCCCTGGTCCCGGGCTTGCGGGTGGTGATCTCCATGTCGATGCCGAGTGTGGCGGCATGCTCAACGAGGTGCTGGCGGTAACCGCCGTCGACCCACACCTTGCGGATGCGGGGGTGTTCGGCGGCGACCTGGTCGAGCAGCGAGGTGCCGGCAACGGAGTCCTGCACGCTCGCCGCGGTGACCAACACTGCGAGGACAAGGCCGAGCGTGTCGGTGACGATGCTCCGCTTCCTGCCCACGATCTTCTTGCCCGCGTCGACGCCCTGGCCGGCAGCGGGGACGCTGGTGGAGGTCTTGACACTCTGGGCGTCGATCACACAGGCCGTTGGCTCTGCGTCCCGGCCCTCCTTCTCTCGCAGAAGCTGCCGGAGCAGGCCGTTGAGCTGGGCGAACACGCCCTCGTCAGCCCACTTGGCGAAGTAGCCGTAGACGGTGTTCCAGTGCGGGAAGTCGTGCGGGAGGTAGCGCCACTGGACCCCGGTACGGTCGACATACAAGATCGCGTCCATGATGTCGCGCAGGTCGTGTTCGGGCGGCCGGCCGAAGTCCAGGGCCCGGCCGCGGCGCTCGAAGCGCCATGCGGCCAGCACCGGCTCGATCAACTCCCAACGGGCATCGGACAGATCGCTCGGATACGGACGTCGCTTCGCCATACGTCCGGCGTACCGCGCCGGACCGCATGCGCCCAGGCGCACACCCGCGACGGTGGAAGCACACGACCTCGGAGACCGGTCATCCTGGGATGAGACAGGAACACGTGGCTTTTCGCCCCATCAGCCACCCCACCCGTCCCCGCTGGCGTCGATCGCCACCGCAACCTCACCTGCACCGCAACCCGACACTCCGAGAAGCTGTTGATAAGCCGCAGTCCAGGTGAAAACGACCTCTTAGGGGCCGTCTCGTTCCGATTTCGCCGGCCCGACAGGCTGCGAAAGAGACGGCCCGAGGGCGGGGCGGGGATCAGGCGGCGGGGTCGGGGACCAGACCGTCGGCCACCAGGCCGGCCAGGACCGCCTGGCCCAGGGCCTGCACGGCGGACTGGGGGCGGACCATCACGGTGAACTCCTTGACCCGGCCCGCCTCGTCGAACTGGAGCAGGTCGATCCCGTGGATCTGCCTGCCGTCCACCACGGCCCGGAAGGGCAGGATCGCCGAGGGGGCCTCCGTGCCGTCGGCGCTGGTCTCGGCCGTGCCCTCCAGGGAGCCGACGTAGCGGAGGTCCTCGAAGACGCGCAGCAGGACGCCGAAGAGTCCCAGCACCATCGGCTTCCCCTCGAACGGGGTGAACTTCACCGGGCTGTACAACCGGATGTCGTCGGTGAACAGGTCGTCCAGCGCGGTGAGATCGCGCTTCTCCACGGCGGCGCGGAAGCGTTCGGCAGTCTCCATGACCCCTCCTCATACTCAAGAATGTGACTAGTCACTTTCTTGAGTATGATGCACCGGACGGACGAGGCGAGGGAAGGGGCTGCGGCGATGGCCTTGCGACATGCCGTGCTGGCGGCGCTGCTCGAAGGCGAGTACAGCGGTTACCAGCTGGCCAAGGTGTTCGACGTCAGCGTCGCGAACTTCTGGCACGCGCTCCCCCAGCAGCTGTACGCCGAGCTGGCCAAGCTGGAGAAGGAAGGCCTGGTGGCGGGCCGGCAGGTGGTCCAGGAGACCCGGCCCAACAAGCGCCTCTTCC
Source organism: Streptomyces subrutilus (assembly GCF_001746425.1). GTDB lineage: Bacteria > Actinomycetota > Actinomycetes > Streptomycetales > Streptomycetaceae > Streptomyces > Streptomyces subrutilus_A. Next base: position 876,176 of record NZ_MEHK01000001.1, read on the forward strand.
ACGTCACCGACGCCGGCCGCGCCGCGCTGGAGGAGTTCGCCGCGGGCGCGGCGAAGCCCTCGGTCATCCGCGACGACCTGCTCGTCAAGGTGCAGACGGCCGACCGGATCGGCACCCGGCCGGTGATCGAACAGCTCGAAGCCCGGGCCGTCGCCGCCGAGGCCAAGATCGAGCTGCTCGACTCGCTGCTGCGGCGGATGCGCGGCGACGCGGACGAGGAGGAGTTCCTCCGGAGCGGCGAGCGGATCGGCGGCTATCTGACGTGCCTGCGCGGTGTGGCTTTCGAACAGGGGCACCGCGACTGGTGCCTGCGGACCGCGGCCGTCCTGAGGGCGCGGCTGACCGGAGAAGAGGACGGCGACTCGTGACGAACAGTGCGTACCTGCGTTACGTCGCCCTGGGCGACAGCCAGACCGAGGGGGTGGGCGACGGCGACGACACCACCGGACTGCGGGGCTTCGCCGACCGGTTCGCCGAACACCTCGCGGTCGCGAGTCCCGGGCTCGCCTACGCCAACCTCGCCGTGCGCGGGCGGCTGGCCGGCCAGGTCCGCGCCGAGCAGCTGGCGCCCGCGCTGGCCCTGCGCCCCGACCTGGCCACCGTCGTCGCCGGGGTCAACGACCTGCTGCGGCCCCGGTTCAACGCCGAGGAGGTGGCCGGGCACCTCGAGGAGATGTTCGCCGCGCTCACGGCGGCCGGGGCCCGCGTGATGACCGTGACCGTGCCCGACCTGGGGGAGATCGCACCGCTGGCCCGGCCGCTCGCCTCGCGCGTGTCCGCCCTGAACGAGGGCGTCCGCGCCGCGGCCGCCCGGCACGGGGTCATGGTCGCCGAGATCGCCGCGCAGCCCGTCGCCACCGACCCGCGGCTGTGGGCCCCGGACCGCCTCCACGTCAGCTCCCTCGGCCACGCGCGGATCGCCGCCGCCCTCGCCGAAGCCGTCCGCCTGCCCGGCAGCGACGACTCCTGGACCCTCCCCCTGCCGCCGCGGGCCCTGCCCGGCCGCCTGCAGGCCGCGGGAGCCGAACTGCGCTGGGCGGCCGGGTTCCTCGGGCCGTGGATCGGCCGCCGCCTGCGCGGCCGGTCCTCCGGCGACGGCCGCACCGCGAAGCGCCCCGAACTCCTGCCGCTCGGTAGGCCGTCCCTTCCGGATCCTGCCTGACCCACGCCGCCCGGCGAGATCCGGAAGAGACGGCCTGGCCGGTATCCGTACAGGAGCCGTCGCGGAGCGTCTGGTGCGGGACGGTGCTCCAGTCCGCCGACGGCGGACTGGGGCACGCGGTGCATCGGGGGCGGCCGGCGGGCGAAGGCCCGCTCCAGCGTGCCGCGTCCAGCGAAAGCACAGCAGCCGGACCAGGTCGCCGGCCCCGGGCTCCGGGGGCGGGAGCGCCCTCTGGCGATGGCCGTGCCCGGCCACCCGTCAACCCTCAAACGATCGCGGTCCCGCCGGGGCAACGGGCCCCCGGCCGGCCCACCGGCCGCCGTCGGGCCGCATCCGGGCCCCGTTTGTGGTGGACGGCAGGGATTGCGGACGGTTCCTCACGGGTCGTAACGGAGGCAATTCGACAGGTAGTTATTGGGTGAATACCTGACTGAATTCCCGTCAATAAGACTCCGGTTCATATCTCGATTCGATAACGACTCCCCCTTGAAGGCCTGGACCAATCACCTGCGACGCGCGTAACTACCCTTATTTTGAAGCTTATTGATGGTTCGTCAAATTCGATCAACAGGTAACGGAACGATTTCTCGAACCACGCTCCTCTTTGTCCGAATTCTCCGGCGCATTCGTCTGGCAGGCTTCCGCGCACCCAGTGTTCCGAACTCGATTTGAGGTGCCCATGACAGGACGTCGCAGACGGCCCGAACACCGCCGCAAACCCCGGCGGTTGATACTCCTCACCGCCGCCATGGCCACGGCGGCGGTGATCGCCGGAGGCATCGCGTACTCCGGCAGCGGCGACGGGGCCCAGGCCGCGGCCCCCGCCGAGGCCGCCGCGGTGGAAGCCGCGGCGCCGGCGGCCGCACCCGCCCGGGACCAGGAGCCGGAGCCCATCGCGAGCGCGCCCGCCAACGAGAGCGACCGCGGCATGGTCTACGACGGCCTCGAGGTGGCCCCGAAGGGCGACAAGTGCGTCGGCGTCTACCGCACCGGCGCCGGCCACTGCACCCACGGCCCCGACGCCCCGCCCAAGGGCGTCGACATCACCAAGGACATCGCACCCGCCGTCAAGGCCTCGGCCCCCGCGGCCGATCCGGCCAAGCCCGCGGCCGAGGACCCGGCGACCACGGAAGGCGGCGGGCGTCCTCAGGACGCGCCCGCCGCCGACGCCGCCGCGGCCTCCGCGAAGGCGCCCGCCCCCGCGGCCCCGGCCGCCGGCGGCCAGGCCGTCGCCGCCGGCCCCGCGGGCCAGACCGTCCAGTGCGACGGCGACGGCAGCACCGGCAACCGCGTCCAGGTGGTCTACGTCCACGCTCCCGGCCGCGACCGCTACTCCGAGTACGTCGCCTCGTTCCGCAAGTGGGCGGCCGACGCCGACCTCATCTACGCGGCGAGCGCCAAGGAGACAGGCGGGGTCCGGCACATCCGCTACGTGACCGCCGCGGACTGCACCCCCACGGTCCTCAACATCGAGCTGCCGGCCTCGGCGCTGGCCGAGTTCAGCGCGACCAACGCCGCGCTCGCCGCCAAGGGGCTCGACCGCCGCGACCGCAAGTACATGATCTTCGCTGACAGCCAGGTCTACTGCGGCATCGGCACCTTCAACGGCGACGAGCGTCCCGGCCAGGCCAACCTGAGCAACTTCGGCCCCTCCTACGGGCGTACGGACTCCGGCTGCTGGGGCGGGCACACCGCCGCGCACGAACTCGGCCACAACCTGGGCGCGGTCAACAACAGCGCCCCGAACACCAGCCGCGGCGCGCACTGCACCGACGAGTTCGACGTCATGTGCTACTCGGACACGCCGTACTACCCGCAGATGCGCAACATCTGCACCAACCAGGCCTCCGAGAACATCCTGGACTGCAACCACGACGACTACTTCCACACCAGCCCGAAGCCGGGCAGCTACCTCGCCACGCACTGGAACATCGCCGACAACCAGTTCCTGATGCGCACCAAGGGGGGCGGCGACACCGACCCCGGTCCGAACCCGAACCCCACCCCGACCAAGAAGCCCACGCCGACGCCGACCAAGAAGCCCACCGGCGGTCCGGCCGTGACGGCGGCCCAGATCCAGTCCGACTCGGTCGTGGTGAGCTGGCCCAAGGTCGAGGGCGCCGCCTGGTACCAGGTCCTGCTCGGCGGCAAGCACCTGGCGTGGGTGCAGTCCCAGGCGCTGCGCATCTACAACCTCCAGCCGAACACCGCGTACACGGTCACCGTCTCGGTCCGCGACGCCTCCGGCCGTGACAGCGGACCGGGCAAGGCCGCCTCCTTCCGTACGACGGGTGCGGGCGGCGGCGCGACCACCCCGAACACCAAGTACCTGCTCGGCAACGGCAGCACCGGGATGAACGCCGAGGTGTGGGGCGGCCGCGGCGCGGACGGCACCGTGCTCGTCGGTGCGCGGGCCAACGGATACGCCCAGCAGCAGTGGTACTTCGACGACGCGGGCGGCGGGCAGGTCCGCATCCGGTCCGCGGTATCCGGCAAGTGCCTGCAGCCGGGCGGTACCCCCGCCGCGGGCATGTGGGTCGTGCAGCAGACCTGCGGCGCGAACGGCGCGCAGGCCTGGAAGCTGACCTCCCGCGGCGGCGCGGTCACCGTCACGGACCCGGGCGGCGGCTTCGCGCTGACCGTGAGCAACCGCCCCTACTACGGGAACTGGCTGCTCGACCTCCAGCGTGCGGACGGCCGCGCCACGCAGGCGTGGACCGTCCAGAAGGCCGGCTGACCGCCCCTCACCGGCCCGCTGACCGGCGCGGGGCGGTCACCGACCGCCCCGGCCGGCCCACCCCCGGCGGACGGCCGCACCTCGCGGCCGTCCGCCGGTCCCCTCACCCCAGCCACCCGGAGCACCGCCACGATGCGCACAAGAATCGCTATTCCGGCCCTGCTGGCCGCAGTCGGCCTCATGTTCCTGACCCCCACCGCGACCCACGCCCACGGCGACACCGTGAAGGTCACGGTCACCGGGCAGCGCGAGGGCCACGTCACCGCCGACATCACCTGGGAGAACGACGGGGACCCCGTCGACGAGACCGTCGCCGCCACCGTGAACGCCGTCAGCGCCGACGGCTCCCGCACGGCGGGGCCCTGGCGGCTGATCCGCGACGTCGCGGCCGCCCCCGCGGGTTGGACCACGGCCGAGACCCTGCCGCCCGGCGCCTGGAAGGTCACCGTCGACGTGGGGTTCCCGGCCCTCGGACACGGCGAACTGGCGGTCTCCGTACCGGTGGTGGACCCGGCCCCCAGCACCGGCTCCGCGGCGCCCGCGCCGACCGCACCGGCGTCCGCGGACGCATCCGCACCGGCGTCCGCGTCCGCCCCCGAGCCGGCCGCCCCCTCGGCTTCCGGCACGACGCCCGCGGGGAACGCGGACCACACCGTCTGGTGGACCACGGCGGGCGTGGCCGCGGCGGCGCTGGCCGGCGCGGCGGGCGGCCTCCTGCTGCGGCGGCGACGGGTACGGCGGATGCGCGCCCCGGGCCCGGGCACCGGCCGGACCTCCGGGTAGCACTCCCGGCGGCGGCCGCGGGCAGAGCGGCGGGTGCCCACCGGCGGAACCGCAGAACCCCGAACCCCCTCGCGGACGTCCCCGAGGTATGAACGTGCGCGCAGACACCCCGGCGGCCCCGCGGCGCCGCCGGCTCCTCCCCCGCTTCGACCGCGCCCCGCACGTCGGCCGAGGCCGGCTGATCGCCGCCCTCGCCGTCCTCGTGACGCTGCTGATGCTGCTGCACGGCTGGATCCCGGACCGGGGCCCCCACCTCGGCAGCCTCGTCGAGACCTTCCTGCCCTGGACCGCCGCGGCGGCCGTGGCGCTGCTCGCCGCCGCGCTGCTGCGCCGCTCCCGGGTGGCGGTGGCCGCCGCCCTGCTGCCCGCGGCCACCTGGGCCGGTGTGCACGGCGGCACGTTCCTCGACCGGGGAACCGGCGGCCCGGCGGACCTCACCGTCGTCACCCACAACGTCGACGACGTGAACCCCGATCCGGCAGGCACCGCCCGGGCCCTCGCCGCTTCCGGCGCGCAGCTGATCGCGCTGGAGGAGCTCACCGGGCCCGCGCTGCGGGAGTACGAGCGGACGCTCGCCGCGAGCCATCCGTACCACGCGGTGGCGGGCACGGTCGGCCTGTGGAGCACCTACCCCCTGCGCGACACGGCCGCGGTGCCGCTCGTACCGTGGCGCAGCGCCCTGCGGACCACCGCACAGACCCCCGGCGGCCCGCTCACCGTGTACGTGGCCCATCTCCCCTCCGTGCGGATCCTCCCCGGCTCGGGTTTCACCACCGGCCGCCGCAACGAGGCCGCGGGCCGGCTGGCGGCGGAGCTGGCCTCCGCCCCGGCCGGGCGCACGCTGCTGCTGGGCGACTTCAACGGCACCACCGACGACCGGGCGCTCGCGCCGGTGACGGGCCGCTTCCGCTCGGCGCAGGAGGCGGCGGGCACGTGGTTCGGTTTCAGCTGGCCCGCGCGGTTCCCCGTGGCCCGCATCGACCAGATCCTGCTCCGGGACCTGACCCCGGTGTCCGCCTGGACCCTGCCGGCCACCGCCAGCGACCACCTGCCGGTGGCGGCGTCGCTGCGGTGGTGAGGAGGGCCGGGGCGCCCGCGACGCCGGGAAGGTGTCGGGCCGATCAGGCGCCCGGGGTCAGCCGCTCCCACAGGAAGGTGTGCACGAGCGCCTCGTTGAAGGCCGTCTGCTCGTGGTCGGTGGCCCCGGCGTGGCCGCCGCCCAGGTGCTCGTGGAACAGGACGGGGTGCCCGGCCTCGCGCAGCCGGGCGGCCATCTTGCGGGCGTGCCCGGGGTGGACCCGGTCGTCGCGGGTCGAGGTGAGCAGCAGCAGGGGCGGGTACGCGGGCCCCTCGGTCCGGATCCGGTGGTAGGGCGAGATGTCCTCCAGGTGGGGCCGGTCGGCGGGGTTGTCCGGGTCCCCGTACTCGGCGGTCCAGCTGGCGCCCGCGAGCAGCCGGTGGAAGCGGAGCATGTCCATCAGCGGCACGTGCGAGACGACGGCGCCGAACAGCTCCGGGTAGCGGGTGAGCATCGCGCCCATCAGGAGGCCGCCGTTGCTGCCTCCCTCGATGCCCAGCTGGGCGGGGGTGGTGATGCCGCGGGCGGTGAGGTCCCGGGCCACGGCGGCGAAGTCCTCGAAGGCCCTGACCCGGTTCGCCCCGAGGGCGGCTTTGTGCCAGTCCGGCCCGTACTCGTGCCCCCCGCGGATGCCCGCGACGACGTAGGTGCCGCCGCGCGCCAGCCAGGCCCGGCCGGTGACCGCGCTGTACTGCGGGACCATGGAGATCTCGAAGCCGCCGTACCCGTACATCAGCGTGGGTCCGGGTCCGGGCCGGTCCTCGGGCCCGACGACGAAATAGGGGACCGTCGTACCGTCCGCGGACAGGGCGAAGTACTGGCGCACGGCGAGACCCTCGGTGTCGAACAGCGCCGGCCCCCGCTTCACGCTCTCGCCCCCGCCCTCGCCCGCCGTGCCCCGGTAGAGGGTGGACGGCTGAAGGTAGCCGGAGACGTTCAGGAAGTACTCGTCGCCGACGTCCGGGTCGGTGCACGTGACCGAGGCCGTGGACAGCGGCGGCACCCCGGCCAGCGGGGCGCGGCGCCAGCCGTCGGGGCCCGGTCCCGGGGTCAGGATCTCCATCCGGGAGGAGACGTCGGCGCGTGTGGTGAGGATCAGGTGGTTGCGGGTCCAGCTCCATCCGGCGAGCGCGGTGTGCTCGTCCGGGGTGAACAGCACCGCCGCCTCCCGCTCCCCCGCCCGGAAGGCCTCGAAGTCGAAGGCCAGCAGCGTGCCCGCGGCGTGGCCGAGCCACGGCGACTTCGGGGCGACGATCAGCCACTCCCGGTGGACGGACGCGCCGGCGTCGTCCGGCACCTCGATCTTCTCGGGCTCCGCGGCGGCCGCGCCCGCCGGGAGCAGGAAGAGCTCCTGGTGCCAGAAGTCGATCTGCCGGTGGAGGAAGTCCCGTTCGAAGCCCGGGGTGTCGTCGCGCCAGCCGGTGGCCGAGATGTCGGAGGGCCGGCCCTCGTAGACGAGTTCGGCGCCGGTCAGGGGCGTGCCGCGCCTCCAGCGGCGTACCTGGAGCGGGTAGCCGGACCCGGACATCGAGCCGGGGCCGAAGTCGGTGCCGATCCAGACCTCGTCGCGGTCGATCCACCCGATGGTGGTCCGGCCCTCCTCGACCTCGAAGCCGCCCTCGGCGAACTCCAGGGTGCGCAGGTCGAACTCGCGCACCACGCAGGCGTCCGCCCCGTCCCGGGACAGCAGCACCAGCGCGTGGTGGTGGTCGGGGCCCAGGACCCTGCTGCCCGCCCAGGCCCACTTCTCCCCCTCGGCCTCGGCCAGGGCGTCCAGGTCGAGGACCGGCTCCCAGACGGGCCGGTCCTTGACGTACTCCTCCAGCGTGGTGCGCCGCCACAGGCCGCGCACGTGGTCGGCGTCCTGCCAGAAGTTGTAGAGGTGGTCGCCGCGGCGGACGACGTAGGGGATCCGGCCGTCGTCGTCGAGGACCTCGCGGATCGCGCTCTCCAGCACCTTGAAGGCGGGGGTCCCGGTCAGTGCGGCCACGGTCTCGTCGTTGCGCTCGCGGACCCAGCCGAGGGCGGCCTCGCCGGTGATCTCTTCCAGCCAGAGGTACGGGTCTTCATCGCTCATCCGCCGATTGTGCACGACGCGGCGCACGGGTCAGGGCGCGATCCCGGGGTCGTGGCGCGCATCGCGCAGGGCCGTGCGCACCGACCAGATCACCGAGACCAGCGGAACCGCGACGACCGCGCCCACCACTCCGGCGGCGATGGCGCCCGCGATCACCGAGATCGCCACCACCAGCGGGTGCAGCCGCACGGCCCAGCTCATCACCAGCGGATGCAGCAGGTGCCCCTCGATCTGGCCGATGACCACGATCAGCGCGACCACCAAGCCCGCGACCAACGGCCCCTGTGCGGCGAGGGCGACCACCGCGGCGACCCCGAGCGCGACCGGGGAGCCGATCAGGGGGATGAAGGCCGCGAAGAACTCCAGCAGCGCCAGGGGGACGGCCAGCGGGACCCCGAGGAAGTACAGGGCCAGGCCGACGAGGACCGCGTTCGTCGCCGCGACCAGCACGATGCCGTGGGTGTAGCCGGTGAACGCGCGCCAGGCCGCGCGCCCGGCCACCGCCGCCCGCGCGCGGGCGGAGACGGGCAGCTGCGCGCAGAACCAAGCCCACTGCCGGTCCCCGCCGTGCAGGAAGAAGACGGAGGAGAACACGGCGAGGGCGAGCACGGTGAGCACCTGCACCAGGTGGCCGGCTCCGCTGAGCGCCGTACTGAGCAGGGTCGAGCGGTGGCTCGACAGGTACTGCCCGACGCGGGACTGGACGTCGGACAGCGCTCCGGGGTTGAGGCGGAAGGGCGGTTGCTCCAGCCACCGCTCGATGCGGCCCAGGCCCTCGCGGAACTCCCGCACCAGGGTGGTGCTCTCGCCCGCCACCGCCTCGCCCACCAGCACCAGCACGCCCAGCAGCAGCACCGTGCTGCCCAGCAGGCAGGCGGCGACCGCCAGCGACCGGGGCAGTACGCGGGCCAGCCGCCGGTTGGGAGCGGAGAGCAGCGCCGTGACGACGAGGCCGAGGAAGAGCGCCACGCCGATCTCGTGGAAGCGGCCGAGGACGGCGAAGACCGCGTAGACGGCGGCGCCCACGACCAGCAGACGCCAGGCGTACGAGGCGGCCGTACGAAGGAACGCTGACACCGGCGGCATGAGCCATGGGTGCCACCGCGGAGCCGCGATGGCACGCGCGCGGCGTCGGGTTCGGCCGTCCGGGGCGGATAATTCCGTTGCCGGACCGGAGCCGGGCACGGACGATGGCCCCTCGTGAGTACTTCCCGCTGGGCCGCCGTGCTGCCCGACTTCACCCCCTGGCGCTCCGGGCGCGATTTCCGGCTGCTGTTCTACCAGGGCACGGTGACGTTCTTCGGCTCGTTCATGGCGATGATCGCGCTGCCGCTCCAGATCAAGCACCTGACCGACTCGCCGCTGGCCGTCGGCGCGATGGGCGCGGTGGAGCTGGTTCCGCTCGTGGTCTGCGGCCTGTACGGGGGCGCCCTCGCCGACGCCGTCGACCGGCGCCGGCTGATCCTGCTGACCGAGGCCGGGCTCGGGTTGCTCGCGCTGGTCCTGCTGGTGAACGCGCTGCTGCCGGACCCGCTGCTGTGGCCGCTGTACGTGGTGGCGGCCGGTGTGTCGGCGCTGACCGGGCTGCAGCGGCCGGCCCTGGACTCGCTGATGGCGCGGATCGTGCCGCACGACCAGCTGACGGCCGCCGCAGCGCTCAACGGGCTGCGCTACCAGTTCGGCGCGATCGCGGGTCCGGCTCTGGCCGGCCTGGTCGTCGCGTACGCCGGGTACGCCGCGGCCTACTCGGTCACCGTCGCCGGGTTCCTGGTCTCCGTACTGCTGTGCCTGCGGCTCTCCCCCGCCCCGCCCGTGGGGGACGCCGAGCGGCCCTCGCTGCGCGGGATCGCCGAGGGCGCGCGCTACGCGTGGAGCCGTCCGGTGCTGCTGGGCACGTACGCCGTCGATCTCGCCGCGATGTTCTTCGCGTTCCCGAACGCCATCTTCCCCTTCCTCGCGGACGAGCTGGACGCGGAGTGGGCCCTGGGCCTGATGTACGCGGCGGGCGCGGTGGGCTCCCTGGTGCTGGGCCTCACCAGCGGCTGGACCTCGCGGGTACGGCGGCACGGGCTGCTGGTGGTGGGCGGGGCCGGGGTGTGGGGTCTGGCCATCGCGGCCGCGGGCTGGCTGGCGAACATCTGGCTGGTGCTGCTGTGCCTCGCGGTGGCGGGCGCCGGCGACATGCTGAGCGGGCTGGGGCGCGCCACGATCTGGAACCAGACGATCCCCGAGGGGCTGCGGGGGCGGCTCGCCGGGATCGAGGTGCTCTCCTACAGCGTCGGCCCGCAGCTCGGGCAGGTCCGGGCGGGCACCATGGCCGGCTGGACGGGCACCCGGACGGCGTTCTGGAGCGGCGGTCTGGCCTGTGTGGCCTCGGTGGCCGTGCTCGCGGCGCTGCTGCCGAAGCTCATCTCCTACGACGCGGACACCGACGAGGACGCGGTGCGCCGCCGGGCGTCCCGAGAGGCCGACGCGCAGACGGGGGGCTCGCCCGTGGCTCCGTAGGGCTGGGGGTCTGTGGGGCTGGGGGGGGCGGCCCGCCGCCGGAGGTTACTCGCGAGGAAACACGGGCGTTGGCTATGGTGAGCGCCCTCCGGTCGAGTCCCCCTTCGGATCCAATGATCACAGACGGATTCGCTGCGTCGATCGAAGGACGTCCTGCCAATCCAGGGCCTGTTATGCGCAGTGTCCGTGCGACGCACTGCCGGCAACACCGCCCGGCGTCGGCTCGGTACGAGCCGGCCTGCCTCGCCCTGCCACCCAGGACCCGACGGCGGCGGCCCTCTCATTCACCTACCTCGCGAAGGCAAGGCAGAGATGGCAAGAATCTCCCCCCCATCCCCACGGCGGTCCCCGGGGCATTCCTCGGAGCCGTCGTCCCGGCGCTCCTCCCGGCACGCTCGTCATCCCGTGGACGAGCTGCTCCCGGTCCCCAAGCTCGCCGTCTACGGCTTCCAGCACGTGCTCGCGTTCTACGCGGCGGCCGTGATCGTCCCGGTCCTGCTGGGCAACGCGTTGGGCCTCTCCCGCGAGGATCTCGTCCACCTCATCAACGCGGACCTGCTGACCTGCGGCGTGGCCTCGATCATCCAGGCCCTCGGCGTCTGGAAGATCGGCGCGCGGCTGCCGCTGGTCCAGGGCGTCACCTTCACCGCCGTCTCGCCCATGATCGCCATAGGTTCGGGCGCCGGCGGCGGCACCGCCGGCCTGCTCGTCGTCTACGGGGCGGTCATCACGGCGGGCATGGCCACGTTCGCCTTCGCGCCGCTCTTCGGCAAGCTGGTGAAGTACTTCCCGCCGGTCGTCATCGGCACGATCCTCACCATCATCGGCATCACCCTGATCCCGGTGGCCCTCCAGGACGCGGCGGGCGGCGCGCACCTCGTCGGCACTCCCGCCTACGGGGAGCCGAAGAACCTCGCGTACGCGCTGGGCACCCTGCTCTTCGTCCTGGCCGTGGTCCGGATCGGCAGGCCGTTCCTCAGCAGCCTCGCCGTCCTGCTCGGGCTCGTCGTCGGCACCACCGCGGCCTGGCTGTTCGGGGACGCCGACTTCGCCGCGGTGGAGGAGACGGCCTGGTTCGGGGTCACCACCCCGTTCCACTTCGGCATGCCGCGGTTCGAACTGCTGCCGATCGTCGCGATGCTCGTGGTCATGCTGATCACCATGGTGGAGACCACCGGGGACGTGTACGCCATCGGGGAGATCACCGGCAAGCGGGTCGATGCCGACACCGTGGCCCGGGCGCTGCGCGCCGACGGCGCGGCGACCGTACTGGGCGGTGTCCTCAATTCCTTCCCGTACGTGGCCTTCGCCGAGAACATCGGGCTCGTGCGCATGTCGAGGGTGACGAGCCGGTACGTGGTCGTCGCGGCCGGCTTGTTCATGATCGTGCTGGGACTGCTACCGAAGGCGGGCAGCCTGGTCGCCTCGGTTCCGCATCCGGTGCTGGGCGGCGCCGCGCTCTCCATGTTCGGCATCGTGGCCGCGGTCGGCATCCAGATCCTGGGGAAGGCCGACCTGCGCGAGGAGCGCAACACCCTGATCCTGGCGGTGAGTCTGGGCGCCGCCCTGCTGCCGACGACGGTCGCGCCGTTCTTCGACCGGATGCCGGACGACGTGCGGGCCGTGCTCGACAGCGGGATCACGCTGGGCGCCCTGACGGCGATCACGCTGAACCTGCTCTTCAACGTGTTCACCAGCCGCTCCACGATGGAGATCGACTGGGAGGAGCACGCGGGCGGCTACCGGGACGGCCACGGCGAGGACCACGGCGAGGACTTCAGGCGGGGTGGCGCCGCCGGCCCGCACCTGGGAACGGCCGCCCGCTGAACCGGCCGCGGGCCGGGACGGCCCTCGCGGCCTCCCGGCCCGTGTCCCGGGCCGCCGGCCCGCGCCGTGTCACCGGCCGCCCGGGGGGAAGGGCGCGGCGTTCCCCTCCTCGCCGATCAACTCCCAGAAGTGGTCGACGAGTCGGCGCAGGTACGCGGCGCGTTCCGCCGCGATCTCCTTCAGCCTGGCGTCCGCGTTGCGGGCGACCAGGTGCCCCATGTACCGCTCCGAGAACTCGGCGAACTCCGCGTGCATCGTGCGCAGGGCGTCGCCCACGCTGGTCACGTCCACCACCACGATCTCCGCGACCGGCTCCACGTGCGCCTTCCACCGCCCGTCCAGGGCCGCTCGCAGGTGCTCCGCCAGTTCGTCCACCCGGCCCATGATCCCGATGAGCCCCCGCAGCGACAGCCCGAGGGCCTCCACCAGCGCCCTGGTCTGCCAGGCGTCCCCGTCCCAGCGCCGCTCCGCCTCGGCCGCGCGGTACCGGGTCGGGTCCATGCCTATGCGGTACGCGAGCCGCTCCACGGTGAGCCGGCGGGCCAGCCGGTGTTCGGCGAGGGTGCGCGGTTCGACGCCCATCAGCGTCTGGGCCCCGCACCACAGCACGTCCGCCAGGGCGAAGAGCTGCCGGTCGGACGGGACGTGGGAGCCGTGCTCCCAGGCCAGGACCAGATCGGGGTGGACGGGGGTCCCGCAGACCCCCATCGCGTGGGCGACCTGGGCCGCGGTCAGGCCCATGCGGGCCCGCGCGGACCGTGCCGCCCCGGGGGAGAACGGAATGCTGTGCACCTGCGCGACACCTCGCAACACCCTGCGGCGCGCGGCACCGGAGGGGAGACAGAAGGATGGATGAACACCAAGCGCGGGCACAGTAACAGATGTTCAGCGGGGCACAACCGCCTCGAACCCTTCAATTCGAAGGCTCGCCACCCCGCGTACCGGGCAATCAAACCCCGCTAGGCGGGGCCTCCCGGCTCGAACCCCGCGAGGATCTGCTCCAGCGCAGCCTGGTCCGGCCCCACGAAGGGGCTCATCCCCGGCGCCGCCGCGATGGTGTCGAGGAACCGCGGGGCCAAGCCGAAGGCCGGCGGCAGGTGCGTGCACAGGATGGTCTCCGGAGCCATGGACCGCAACGGCTCCACGGTGGCGCGGAACCGGTCCGGGTCCGCCACCTGGACCCAGGGGCTGTCCACGCTCGCCCACAGCAGCTGGGCCGCCTCGAGGTCCTCGGCGCGCACGGCCTCGACGTCGCTGCCCGTGGCCACGTCGGCGGTGGGCATGGGGCCGCCGAAGCAGTCGGAGCTGAAGCAGGTGTGGGAGCGGTCGTCGTAGAAGCCGACGGTGGCCGGGTTGTCGAACAGCGGCGGCCGGAACGCGTGGAGCGTGCGGTCGCCCACGTCCAGGCTCTGGCCCGGGTTGAGGAAGTACACGCGGTCCATCGGCAGCGGGTGCTCGGTCGACATGATCCCGGCTCCCAGGAACGTGGTCACCACCCGCGCCGCGGGTGCCGCTTCGAGCAGCGCGAAGAGGCCGCCCGTGTGGTCGCGGTCGGGGTGGGTCAGCCAGATCCACCGCACGTCGGCGGGGTCGATCACGGAGCCCAGCGTGTTGAGCAGGTCCCGGTCGGGCAGGCCGACGCCGGTGTCGACGACGACCGGCTGGGCGCAGTGCAGTACGAAGACGTTGACCGGGAGGAAGCCGAGCCCCGGCACCTCCAGGCAATCGGCGAGAACAGTGCTGTCAGGTCCTGCCTTGTGTGTGCTCATGGCGGTCTCCCCTGGCCACGGCCCCGCGTCGACGGGCTCTCCTCCCATCCTGGCGCGGCCGGGTTGCGGCCGCGCGCGGGACGGGGTAGCCGGTGGCGAGGAAGGCGGGACCGTCCGGTAGCCGCGGCGTTTGTGTTGCCGAGGTGGACGCCGTGGCCGCCCTGCTCGACCGTGGTGCCCATCCGGCGGACCGGGCGGCGAGCGGGGGCCCCCGGGCGCCCTGCCCCGCCGTCGGCCCCGCCCGGCTCCGCGGGCTCAGGGCAGCGGGACGCCCCGGGCCGTGACCCACAGCTCGTACCACTCCTCGTGCGTGAGGTCCGGCTCGCGGAGCGCCGCGTCCCGGCAGGCGCGGATCCGCTCGGGCCGGGCGGTGCCGATGACCGGGGCGATCCCGGCCGGGTGCCGGCTCACCCACCACAGCAGCACCGACTCCGGCGTCGTGCCCTTGCGCCGGGCGAGTTCGGCCAGGAGGTCGGCGGTGGCCCGTTCGGCGTCCGTCTGCTGGCGGCCGGTGAACCGCCCCTGCGCCATCGCCCCCCAGGCCTGGAGCCGGATCCCGTGGTCGCGGCAGTGCTCCAGCGTCCCGACGGGGAACCCGTTCCGCGTGGAGTCCGGGGTGTTGAGCAGGACCCCGGCCTCGACCCAGTCCCGGCTGTGCAGGCTCATCTCCAGCTGGTTCGCCACCAGCGGCACGTCGAGCCGGTCCTGGAGCGAGGCGATCTGCGCCGCCCCCATGTTGGACACCCCGAACTGCCGTACGAGGCCCTGCCGGTGCAGCGACATCAGCGCCGACGCGATCTCGTCCGGGTCCGCCAGGGGGTCAGGGCGGTGCAGGAGGAGGACGTCGACCACGTCGGTCCGCAGCCGGGTCAGGCTCTCCTCCACCCGCCGGACGATGCTCGGACCGCGCAGGTCGTACATGCCCGGCCGGTCCTGGCCGGCCGGCCGGATCCCGCACTTGGTCTGGAGGGTGATGCGCTCGCGCAGCCCGGGCGTCCTCGCGAGCACCTCGCCGAAGACGGCCTCGGACTTGCCGCCGCGATAGATGTCGGCGTGGTCGAAGGCGGTGATCCCGCTGTCGAGGGCGGCGTCGATCGCCGCCTCGGCGGCATCGATGTCCGCGGGCCCGTACGCACCGGGCTCCCAGCTCCCGCCCAGCCCCATGCACCCGTACAGCACCCGGTCACCGCTCATGCCCGCCCCCTCGTTCGTCACCACGCCCCCACCCTATGGGGTGCCCCCGCCAGGGAGCCGGGCCCGGGCGTACCCGGGCCGGCCCATGGACGGATCGGTTCCGGTCCACCCCGATGCACGGCCTGACCGGCCCGTACTCAATGATGGCGGGATGCACAGACTCACCGGGACCGGGATCCGCGGTCGCTCGCGCCGCTTCGGCCGCGCGGCGGCGGTCCTCGGTCTGCTCACCACCGCGGCCTGCACGTCCGCACCCGACGCCACGATGCCGTCGGCGCTCCCTCCCGAGTCCACGCACGACACGGTGACCGTGGCCACCTGGAACATGTGCGGGGTGGAGCAGTGGGGCTGCGAGGACAAGGGCGGCCCGGACGACAAGTTCCTGCAGCTGCGCGCCCTCGCCGAATGGCGCGGAGTGCGCGTCATGCTCCTCCAGGAGGTCTGCTCCGAGGACCTGCTGTCGGCCGCCCGCCGGCTGGGCAAGGACTGGCACAGCGCGTTCGACCCGTACGTCAGCGTGGACGAGGCCGGCCGCAGCGAGCCCGTCGGCTGCACGGGAGAGGGCCGGGGGCAGGCCGGTTCCGGGCTGCTGGCGGCGTCCCCGCTCACCGAGGTCCAGGCCGTGCCGACCGAGCAGCCGACCGCCGGAGTGCACCGGCGGTTCCTCTGCGCCCAGGTTCCCGGCCAGGGGGTCCGGGTGTGCAACGGGCACGTCGCGCTGCGCGGCGCCGATACGGCGCACCCCGATCGGGACTTCCGCGAGGACCAGCTCCGCTCGCTCTTCGAGGCCGCGTCCCAGCACGCCCCGGACCGCACGATCGTGGGCGGCGACTTCAACTCGCCGCCGCCGGTCGGCGGGAGCTCCACCACCCGGCTCTGGCCGGCCGAGGCCTACACCACGTACCAGGAGTGCGACCAGAAGGGCGGGTCCCGGGCGGGACGCCGCACCCACGAGGACGGGGCGAAGATCGACTACCTGTTCACGGCGCTGCCGCGCACCGGATGCCAGGTCGTGGACACCAAGTCCTCCGACCACCGGGCCCTGGTGATGCGGGTGAGCCGTCCCGACCCCGAGGTCAGTACCTCGTAGCGGTGTAGCCGCCCTGCGTCGGCACGATGTAGGCGTTCATCAGCACGAAGGGGACGGTGGCCCAGGCGCAGGCGTTGCCCGCCGCGTCCACCGCCACGGCCTCGACCGCGTGGTCGCCCTCGATCCAGGCCCAGCCCGGATCCCAGGCCCAGGCGCCGTCGGCCGTCACCTCGCACGTCCCCAGGACCGCGCCGCGCTCCTGGAAGTCCACCCGCACCGCGCCCGGGGCGAGGCCCGTGAAGCGCACCGCCGGGCCCTGCACCTGCTGGCCGGGAACCGGAGAGGTCACGGTCAGGACGGGCGGCAGCCCCGGCGCCTGCCCGCCCGCGCCGGCCGGGGCGGTGGGCTGCGAGGGCGCGAAGGGCTCGTCGGTGGCGGTGAACACCACTTCGGTGCGCCTGGAGTGGAAGTTGTTCGCGTCCACCCCGAAGAGGCGCACCACGTGCCGCCCCTTGGCCCAGGGCCTCTCCCGCTCCCAGCTCCAGCCGCCGTCGGGGGCGACCGGCGGGGAGCCCTGGAACTTCCCGTCCTCCCAGATGCTGACGCGCACCGCACCCGGGGCGGAGCCCGCGAAGCGGACGGCCCGGGCCGGCAGCCGCTCCTCCGCCGCGGGCGTCAGCACCACCGGCGGGGGGAAGTCGTCCCCGCGCACCTGCGAGGTCGCCGACAGGTACGCGTCGATCGCCGCCGTGTCGCGCTTCGGCTCCTCGTGGCCGTTGCGGACGGCGCCGAAGCGGGGAACGATCCCGTGCGAGACGAGGTTCAACAGCCCCACCAGAGAGGGGATGTTCCGCGTCGTCACCTTGTCGTGGCCCGAGATCAGGGGGGAGTCGTTGAAGATGAAGTTGAAGTTCTCGTAGCCCTGGAACAGGCCGAGGAACGGCTCGATGTGGATCGGGTACTGCCGGTCCTGGGGCGAGGAGACCAGGTAGATGTTGGCGGAGCGGTTGGCGCTGCCGCGCACCACCTCGGGGAGGACCGAGTCGAGGAAGCGCACCTTGTCCTCCGTCACCTCCCCCATCATCGCGCGGGCGGCGCCCGCCATGGCACTGACCACGAACGTGCCGATCCGGAACTGCGGCGCACTGGCGATGATGTTGCGGTAGCCGTACTTCAGCCCGAAGTGGAGCGCCGCGCTGCCGCCCTTGGAGCTGCCGAACATCGTGCACTGGTCCGGGGTCAGCGACAGCGCGGTCATCACGCGCGCGATCAGCCCGGCGACCGACTGCTCGATGCCGAAGTCCATCCCCTTGCACAGGTAGTAGCTGTTCGCCCCGTCGAAGGAGTCGCGGATCCACAGGATGTTCGCCCGGACGTTGTCGAGGAGTCCGCCCCCCATCCCGTACTCACCGGGCGCGTTGAGGTTGGCGAACACCACCACGAGGTGGCGGCTGCCGTTCTTGGCGTGGGAGAACCGGTACTCGACGGGGACCGGCCCGGAGGGGTCCACGCCCGTGATCACTCGGCGCTCGTTCTTCGCTGTGTCAGACATGCTCGTCAATCCGTTCTCGTCACGGCCCGGCAGGAACCCTCACCGCGGGTCAGTGCCTCGCGCCGGAGTAGCCGCCGGGGCCGGGCACGGTGTAGGAGGCGCCCACCGCGAAGGGGACGGAGATCCAGGCGGAGGCGTTGCCGCCGGCGCCCACCGCGACGGCCTCCACGAAGTGCGGCCCCTCGTTCCAGGCCCAGTTCGACTCCCAGGTCCAGTTGCCGTCGGCCGCGACGGGGCAGGCTCCCAGGCTCATCCCGGCCTCCTGGAACTCCACCCGCACCGCGCCGGGGGCGAAGCCCGCGAACCGGGGGACGGGGCCCGGCACCTGCTGATGGGCACCGGGCGAGGTGACGGTCAGCGCCAGGGGCTGGGCCGGCGCGGACACGGGGCCGGGCGCGTCCACCGGGTCCACGACCGTGAAGACCACTTCGCTGCGCCCCGAGTGGAAGTTGTTCGCGTCCACCGCGAAGAGCCGCACCACGTGCCGCCCCTTGCCCCAGGGCTTGTCCCGCAGCCAGCTCCAGCTGCCGTCGGGGGCGACCGCCGGGGAGCCCTGGAACTTGCCGTCCTCCCAGATGCTGACGCGCACCGCACGCGGCGCGGACCCCACGAACCGGACCGCGTGCGCGGGCAGCCGCTGGTCCGCAGCCGGCATGAGCACCACCGGCGCCGGGAAGTCCTCGCCGCGCACCTGGGAGGTAGCCGACAGGTACGCCTCGATCCCGGACGTGTCGCGCTCCGGCTCCTCGTAGCCGTAGCGGACGCCGCCGATCACGGGGCTGATGCCGTCGACGAGGAGGTTCAGCAGTCCCATGATGACGGGGACGTTGTGGGGCACCACCTTCGGCGAGCCGGTGACCAGGGTGGAGTCGTTGAAGACGAAGTTGAAGCGCTCGTATCCCCGGAACAGGCCGAGGAAGGGCTCCACTTGGCGCGGGTACTCCTCGTCCTGGGGCGAGGAGATCAGGTAGATGTTCGCCGCCGGGTTCGGGCGGGCGCGCACCAGGTCGGGGAGGACCGAGTCGAGGAAGCGCACCTTCTCCTCCGTGACCTCCCCCATCATCGGCTGCGCCGCGCCCGGCAGGCTCTGCCGGACGTACGTCCCGATCAGGAACTGGGGCACGCCGGCCACGATGTTGCGGTAGCCGTACTTCAGCCCGAAGTAGAGCGCCGCGCTGCCGCCCTTGGAGCTGCCGATCATCGTGCACTGGTCCGGGGTCAGCGACAGCGCGCCCGCCACGCGCGCGATCAGCCCGGCGACCGCCTGCTCGACGCCGAAGTCCATCCCCTTGCACAGGTAGTAGCCGTTCGCCCCGTCGAAGGAGTCGCGGATCCACAGGATGTTCGCCCGCACCTTGTCCAGGACTCCGCCCGACATCCCGTAGTCGTCGGGCGCCGCGGGGTTCGCGAACACGACGACCAGGTGCCGGTTGCCGTTCCTGGCGTGGGAGAACCGGTACTCGACGGGAACCGGCCCGGAAGCGTCCACGCCCGTGACGATGCGACGCGCGTTCTGGCCTGCCTCAGACATGCTCGGAATCCATCCTTCTCACCTGGCGCGGCATCTGGCCGAGGGTGCCCGCGTTCCAGGGGCCCGGCCGGCCGGGGGTGCGGGGGGGCACCGCACCGACGGCCGGCGCCTGCGCATGGGCGGGGTCGAGGTCCCCGCCGGCGATCAGGATCCGGTCGGTCAGCCGGGCCGCCGCGTAGCCGTCGTCGAGGTCGCAGAACTCCTGCTGGAACCAGCGGTAGCGGGCCGCGTAGCCCTGCTGGATCCGGTCGATGTCGCGGATCGCCCCGACCAGCTCCGGGGAGTCGTACAGCAGCGGGCCGGGTGCGGACTGCTCGAAGTCGAAGTAGAACCCGCGCAGGGTGTCCCGGTAGTGGTCGAGGTCGTACGTGAAGAAGAGGATCGGCCGCCCGGTGTTGACGAAGTCGAACATCAGGGAGGAGTAGTCCGTGATCATCACGTCGGTGATGAGGGAGAGGTCGGCCATGTCCGGGTAGTCGGACACGTCGAAGACGAACCCGTCACCGGCGCCGGGCACCGGGTCCACGACGTTGGGGTGGCGGCGCACCAGCAGGACGTGGTCGTGGCCCAGCCGCGCCCGGGCGTCTTCCAGGTCGATGCGGAAGTCGAGCTTGTACTTGCCCGGCGCGTAGAACTGGTCGTCGCGCCAGGTCGGTGCGTACATGACGACCCGCTTGCCGGGCGGCAGGCCGATGCGGCGGCGTACCTCCACCGCCCGCTGTCCCGAGTCGGCGCGGCGCAGGACGTCGTTGCGGGGGTAGCCGCTCTCGACCATCTCGCCGGGGAACTGGAAGGCGCGCTGGAGGATGGGGGTGCTGAAGCTGTTCGGGGAGACCAGCATGTCCCAGTTCCGCACCTCCTTCTCCACGCGCTCCAGGTACCGCTTGTCCGCGAAGTGCACGGCTTCGATGTCGTGCCCGATCTTCTTGAGCGGCGTGCCGTGCCAGGTCTGGACGACGACCTGCCCTTCGCGCTTCTCGAACCAGTCGGGCAGGTGGTTGTTGGCGACGACGTAACGGGACCGGGCCATGGCCGCGTACCAGTCGGGGGACCACATGCGGACGGGGCGGGCGGTCGGGGGGACGGCGACCTGGTCGTCGCGCACGACCCACAGGTGCTCGAGGTCGACGCCTCGGCGGACCATCTCCTCGTGCAGGGCGCGCGGGCTGTCGGAGTACTGGGTTCCCTTGAAGGCGTCGAACAGCACCGCCTGCCTGAGCGGCTTGCGCCGGGCGTCGGGGTAGGCCTTGGTGCGCAGCAGTTTCTGGCGGTACGGGCCGCGCGCCTCGTCGGGCATCGCCGAGTGGACCAGGAGGGAGAGCCGGTCGTACGCCTCCGCCTGCATCTCGTAGCGCCGGTCGTCGGCGGTCATCTCGCTGGGGAACGTGGGGATCAGTTCCTGCGCCATCTTGACCATGAGGTCGCCGGAACGGTTCTCCGGGGTGACCGCGGAGGGGTCCTGGCGGCGCAGGAAGAAGTCCCAGCGGCCGGAGGCCAGCGGGATCTGGCCGGCCAGGGTGCGCATGGCGGCGGGCTCCAGGACGAAGCGGAACTCCTGGCCCTGCCAGGTGATGGGGACGACGCGCTCGGCGCCGTGGGCGCGGGAGCGGACCACGATGTGCGCCGCGGCGTACTCGGACGCGCTGAGCATGTCCTCGGCCGCGTAGCCGACGACGATCTCCGCGGAGCCGTCCTGGCGCCAGGTGACGGATTTGGCGAGGGGAAGGGTGTCCCGCTCGAACAGCACCACGTAACCGGAGCCGTTGCGGTGCACGACGACCTCGCGGTCCCCGTTCGGCGTCTGCAGTGCGGCGGGCAGGCGGTAGTGGCCGTCGGTGGCCTCCTCCGCCATCACGGGGTAGATGGCCGCCTTGCGGCCCTCGACGTGGAGGGTGGTCTTCCAGCCGTTGGCGCCGGTGTTCCAGGTCTGCGGGACCCCGTCACCGGAGTTCGTGCGGTGGCCGGGAACGAGCGCCTTGACGGGGATGCGGGTCACGAAGGTGTACCAGCCCTCGCCGCCCGGCTTGAAGTGGACCCAGGCGTCGTGACGGCCGGCGCCGCCCATGCTGGTCACCCGGAACTTGCCCCAGTCGGGCAGCTTGGGCCCGAGGTAGACACCGCCGAGTTCGATGTTGTCGCCGACGATCCGGTGCCGGGTGATCCGGCAACGGACGATCTCCACGCGGAGCTTGAGCTTGCCCTGGAGGAAGAGCGGTACGACGCGGGTGTTCTTCTCGACGTACTGGTAGGGCGGGTTGGCGGCGGTGCCCGCGCCGCCGCGCGCGATGCCCTTGTAGCGGAACAGCCCTCGGCTCAGCACGCCGGCGGCCACGTCCCACGTCCCCTCGACCCACTTGCCCTTGCGCTTGAGGCGGGAGGCGTCGAAGTTGACCTGGAATCCGGACCAGTCGTAGCAGTAGCGGTTCTGGTTCGAGTGCTCGGTGGCCGTGGGGTAGTACGTGGTCTTCGCCTTCGCGACGACGACCCGGCCCTGCTTCTTGTTGCGCAGCGCGATCGCCTTCATCGACATGTGCCGCTTGTGCACGTTGATGAAGCGGACGTAGGCGGACCCTTCGAGGGCCAGGTGTCCGGAATCGTCCCAGCGCGCGCTGGTCAGGGAGCCGTGCAGCGACAGTTCCTTGTCGAGCCGGTAGGCGCTCTTGTCGAGGCCGATCGAACGGTCGCCGAGATAGGGATAGTTGAGGTAGCGGTGCAGGCGCCGCTGGACGGGCAGCGGGCCGCCCTTGCGCTCGAACTCGACGACGTCGAGCAGTTCCTTCAGGCGGCCTTCGCGCACGAGCAGCCATTTGACGCGGGCGTCGGCGGGGAGTTCGCCGATGATGTCCTCGTCGGCCTCGTCCAGGAACTCGTTCGCCCAGCGCATGAAGGCGTCCCGGTATTGCTCGTCGGCGTCCGGCAGCACCTTCAGATGCAGCATCAGGTCCGACTTCAGACAGGCGAGGTCGTACTTCCGCTTGTGCTCGCTGTACGAGCGGGCGCGGTGTCCGGCGAGGAAGCGGCTGACCGACTGCACGGCGGCGACGCGGTCCTGCAGATTGCTGAATTCGGTGTGCCGCTGCGTGATGGAGGGCGCGGCACCCCCCTCGCGCCGGCGCCAGAAATAGACGATATCCGTGAGGATGTCCACTTTGGTGGCGCGGAAATGGGCGAACATGTTGACCCAGGAATCCTCATACATCACGCCCTCGGGGAAGGCGATGTAGTGG
Organism: Streptomyces subrutilus; assembly: GCF_001746425.1. Classification (GTDB taxonomy): domain Bacteria; phylum Actinomycetota; class Actinomycetes; order Streptomycetales; family Streptomycetaceae; genus Streptomyces; species Streptomyces subrutilus_A. Next base: position 898,648 of record NZ_MEHK01000001.1, read on the forward strand.
TAGTCCCAGAAAGAGCGCCGGAACAGCTTGTTCCAGACGGTCCGGTCGTAGATGAGCTCCGGCACCTTGGTGATGTGCGTGCCGCGCTTGCTGCGCTGCATGGGCGCCTTGTGCAGCGGGGACTGCCACTTCTTGGTGGAGTTCATCATCTGCACGTTGCCCGACACGAAATCGGAGCCCGACGCGTCGAGGGTGCGGACGAGCAGCTCGTAGGCGTACTCGGGTATGACGTCGTCGCCGTCGACGAACGCCAGGAATTCCGCCTCGGGATGGGCCGCGCGAATGCCGACGTTGCGGGCGTGCCCCGGCCCCATCGGCTCCTGGCGCAGGAGCCTGAACCTGGGGTCCCGGCGGGCGAAGTCGGCGGCTATCGCGGTCGAGGAGTCGGTCGAGCCGTCGTCGACCATGACGACCTCGAGGTCGGGGAACGTCTGCCGGGCTATCGACTCCAGGCATTCCTCGAGATAGATCTCGACGTCCTGAAAGGGAACGACAACACTCAGGCGGGGCGTACCGGCCACTCAGAAAACTCCTCGATCGCCACTCTTCTTGAGGCGTACGGCTCGCTGCCGTGGCATGAAGCCAGATCCGCCCCCGACCCTGACCACCGCCGCCTCGCCCCTCACCTCGCCCGTCCGGCCCGGTGCCGGTCCGCACACTTATGCGACCCTCACAGGGCGTGTGCAGCCTAGGCCAATCGTTTGACGCCGAGCAAGTATTCGGAAACGCCCCGGCCCCGCAATGTTTCGCATGTGTTAATGAGCAACTACTTCCCGGGCCCAGCGGGCTCGCCATCTGCGCAGTTGGGCGGGAGAAAGACCGGAATGGGCAATTCACCCCACGGGGCAAGATGACTCGGTGATGAAGGTCACCCGACGCAGCGCCAGGGCCCGAACGCGAGCCCCTCGGCCGCGAGATCCTGCCGGGCGATCCGCAGTCCGCCATCGGTGCCGATCATCGCGATCGTGACCGAGCCGCGGGCATCGAGGGCCACGGCCGGAAGCCCCGCGCACCGGTCCCCCACCGGGGCCCACCAGGTGCCGTACTGCTCACCCTCCGTGGGATAGGCGGCGATCTCCGGATGCCCCTCGGCTCCCCGCTGGAGCAGTACCGTGCAGTCGTACCCGTTGATGGGCGTACGGACGACACCGACCGGGCCGACGCCGCCCGCGCCGCCGAGCGACATGAACCCGCCCGTCGTCACCACGCCGGTCCCCGGGGGCCGGCAGGCGACGACGGTTCCGTCCGCGGGGGCGCGCCAGAAGTGGGTGGCGACACCGGGGCTCGTCTCGCAGGAGCTGTACGTGCCCTCGGCCGCGTCCGCCTCCATCCGTCCCAGCCAGGCGAAGGCCCCCTCCCCCGGCTTCTCCTGGCCCAGCTGCACGGCGCCGCCCCGGAAAGGTGCGAGGAAGCCGACCCGGCCCTGGCCGTGCTCCGTGGGCACGACCGCACCGCGGACCCACCTGAGCTCGTGGTCGGCCCAGGCGGCCCACGACCCGTCCTTGCGCTGGGTCCGGGCACGGACGCCCACGCCGAAACGGGTGGCGAAGTAGTGGAGGCAGCCCGCTCCGTCGGCGAGGACGACGGGGGTGCCCGGCTCGGGCGCCGACGCGTCGGCAGGCGGGAACGGGTTGCCCAGGACGCGCCAGTCGCTCAGCGGACGACTCGTCTGGTATTGGGCGGCCAGGACGAATTCGCGGCCCTCCGGCGCCCCGTCGCGGTGGCGGGTCGCGGCGAACCAGACGAATCCGTGGGCGTCCTGGGTGAGCGTGAACCGGCCGGTCCAGCCCTCCACGGGGAACAGGTGCGGTCCGTGCCAGAGGTCCGAGCCGGGCTCCGACTCGGTCCAGCGGACGAGGCCCTCGGCGCAGCTCGCGTAGGCGGTCAGCCGCCCGTCGCGCCCCAGACGCAGCCAGCCCGCCGCGGTGTGTCCGCCGTCGGCCGCCGCGGCGATCTCGGAGCCCGGGACCGCGGGCTCGCCGGCGGCGGCTCCCCGGTCGGTTCCCGCACGTCCGCGTCGCGCCATGTCCTGCCCACTCCTGCCCGAAATCGTCCCTCATGTCCGGCGTGGCCCGGCGGGCCGTTGGACAATTTACGGCAGCGCGGCAGCCCGTGGACGGCGGGGTCGGGTGCTCCCTCCGGCCCCCGGCATCCGTGCAACCCAGCCTGATCGGATCCCCTCCACCACCGGGCGCCGGGTGCGGCCCGGGGCGGCGGAGGCGGATGGGCGGGAGACGCCGCGGGCGCACCGGCGTGGTGCGGGCACACCCGCGCACGTCCGTACCCGGCGGTCAGGGAAGGGGTCTCGGCGGCGCGGCCTACCGGGTCACGGCAGGTCGCCGGTCGGCGGATCGGCGGCGTACACGTGGGGGTCGTCGGAGTCCCACTCCAGCAGCTCCGAGCCGCCGAGGACCACGTCGTCGGGATCGGGCATCCCGGCGCGCCGGAGGAACTCGATGACGTCCTCGTCCGAGCGGGCCACGCCGAGGGACTCCTCGCCGCCCGCGGTCCGCAGCGTGACCTGCCGGCCTCCCGACGGGAAGATCCGGTGGACGACGACCGGTGCGCGGTGCATGCCTCCACCCTCTCCCCCTCGGGCGGGCACGGCACCCCGAGGGGATCCGCTCAGGGGGTGCGGGCCGCGGCGGCGCGCGGGACGCGCGGGGCCGACGGCGCGGGATAGGTCGCCGCCTCGGCCCGCAGCACCTCCTCCACCTCCGCCTTGAAGGCGGGCGTGAACAGGTCGGCGTCCAGCAGCAGCCGCAGCCCTTTCAGGGTCGGCTCCAGCAGCGGCCGGGCCATCCGGGAGCCGCCGACGGCGACGCCCGGGAAGCCGGCCCGGAGCGTGTGCGCCCGCCCGGCCGGCCGCTCTTCGAGGCCCGCCGCCGTGAAACCGGCGAGCACGGCGAGCTCGGTGAGGAACCTGCGGGCTCCCAGGGCCATCTCCTCGGCCCCCTGGAGCGTCTGGACGGAGCCGCCCGCCACCGTGAAGTCGCCACCGGTCCGCTTGAGGCCCCGCGCCTCGTACACGGCGAGCGACTCCTCGAAGAGCCGGCCCGCCTCGTCGACCGCCTTCATCGCCGCCACCAGCTGGTCGATGCCGATCTCGCGCTCCACGCTGCCTCCTGGTCCGGGAACTGTGCTGCACAGACCGTAGGAGTCCGAGGCCGCGCTGCGGAACACCTGTGCCGGACGGAAACGGGGAAGTCACCGGACCGTCACCCGCCGGCCGGCGGCTTCAGCGCCTGCGCTGCGCGGGGGTGCCCACGAGGAGGGCGTCGGAGACGAGGCGCGCACCGCGGGCCAGCCGCCCCAGCTGTTCGAGTTCCACGGCGTACATCCGGATCGTGTTCTCGATGGCCGCCTCGCCGAGACCCAGCACGGGCAGCTCGGCCCGGCTGGTCTGCAGGGCCACGCGCACCGCGCGCATCTCGTGCTGGAGCTGGAGCTGGACGTGCCGGGCCAGCAGCGCGTGGTGCCGGGTCAGGGTCAGATAGCTGCCGTAGCGGGCCGGTAGGAGGTCCCGCAGCCAGCGCGTGGCCGAGCGTTCCCAGTCGTGGGTACCGGGCGCCTTGACCTGGAGGGGCCAATCCGGGCTACGCGTGATGGTGGCCGTCAGGGGCATTCTCGTCACTTCCGAGGGGTGTCGAACTCTGATCGAGACGTTGCTTGGGGCGGCCTCGGCCCAGGGGTTGACCGAGGCCGCCAGGGGCGCCCTGCGGGATCCGAAGGCCTGGACTCGACGCGTGCCACGACGTGAGGAGGTCGTCGTGCCGCGCGTGCGTTCAGGAGGGGGTCCTCCTCCTTGGCATCTGGTGGATCCGGAGCGCCGTCGTCAGTAAACATATATACCGTCGAGTAGGCAAGAGTATGAAAAATTTCATGCACATCAAAGGCTGAATATCCTCAGGTCAAAATCCGCGCAAATCGGTTCTGACCAGCTCTCAGAGGAAGAACCCGTGCTGGTCGGCCACGTGCTCGTAATCCTCCAGGCGCGCCTGGGTCCGCTCGGGATCGGCGTCCGCCATCGCCTGGAGCAGGGCCGCGGACAGCATGCCGGGAGCCGCGTACGAGTCGAACACCAGCCGCGAGCCCGTTCCGGCCTTCAAAGTCACGTCCGCCTCGTCCACCAGCGGCCCGAGGGTGGGATCCGTGATGAGGACGACGCGCAGCCCCGTACTGCGGGCGGCCCGGACGGCGGCCAGGGTCTCCCTGGCGTGCCGGGGCATGGCGAAGGCCAGCACCCAGGTCCCGCCGGCCGCCTTCGACTGCAGCAGCGCGTCGTAGGCCACGCTGCCGCCGCGGGTCACCAGGCGCACGTCGGGGTGGATGCGCCGGGCCGCGTAGGCGAAGTACTCGGCCAGCGACACCGAGATCCGCAGCCCGAGCACGGTGAGCGGCACCGAACCGGCCAGTTCGCGGCCGATGTCCAGCACCTGGTTGGTGTCCGCGAGCAGCCGGCGCACGTTCTCCAGGTTCTCGATCTCGGCGTCCACGGCGGCCTGCAGCTCGTTGCGGCGGATCTCCTCGCGGGTGTCCGGTGCGCCGGCGACGGCGCTGAGGGCGATGGGCTGGAGCACGTCCCGCAGGGCGGGGTAGCCGCTGAATCCGAGCGAGGAGGCGAAGCGGGTCACGGAGGGCTGGCTGACGCCGACCCGCTCCGCGAGTTCGGTGATCGACAGGAAGGCGGCCTCGGTGAGGTGGTCGATCAGGTACTGGGCGATGCGGCGCTGCCCCGGGGAGAGCCGGCGGCCGTCGAAGAGCGCGAGGAGCCGGTCGGCCGGGGGGCGGAACTCTTCCGACGACTGCCCGCTCGGCTTGATGGCCGCCGCCTGAGCGCGTGCCTGCTGCCCCGATGACACCGGAAGGGCCTCCTTGACTCTGTCACTCACGCTCAAACATAGCTCACGCCCCGTGGCCGACGAAGATCGGTCCAAGGCGCGGGCACCGCACGCGGCGGGACCCGCACACACCGGTGTGCGGGTCCCGTCCGGGCCGCTCGGGTCACCGTGCGGCGGGGTTCTCCCAGCGGTAGAACTCGTGGGCCATCGCGTCCTTCGGACTGCGCCACGTGTCGGGGTCGTGCGGGCTGATGTAGGCGGTGAGCCTCTCGCTGAGCTGCCGGAACTCCGGGTGGTCGGTGACCTGGGCGATGGCGGGGCCCGGTGGCCGGTCCGCCTCGATCAGGTGCATGTACACATCACCGAACTGGAACAGGCTGCGGCGCGTGACGCCGACCAGGTGCGGCAGTTCGCCCGCGTCCGAGCCGGCGAACAGGTCGGCGATGTCGGGGGCCGATCCCGGTGCCATGCGGGCGACGATGAGAGCGCGGTGCGTCTGGTTCATCCGGGGGTACTCGCCCTTCGTCTCAGATGCGGCTTACGGCGGGCGTGCGGCTGTCGCGTTCGCGCTGCTCGATCTTGTCCCGGATGAGCGCCATCTGGATCGGGGAGTTGCGGTTGATGTTGTCGGTCATCCACGCGTCGTCGACCGGCGCGTCCGGCTTCATCGCGAAGTCCTGGGTCCACTTCATCCGCGTGCCGCCCGGCACCGCGAAGTACTGCCAGTGGATGTCCATGTGCGCGAACGGGCCGGTCTCGACGCGCCGGGCGCGGACGGTGAGGCTGTCGCGGTCCACGGTCCGCTCCGAAACCCAGCTCCACACCTTGCCGTTCTCGTCGGGGTGCATGGTCAGGCGGAAGCGGGTGGTGGCCCCCTTCTGCTCCAGGATCTCCAGCGAGGCGTACTCGCTGAAGAGCTGGGGCCAGTTGGGAAGGTCGTTGGTCATCTCCCACACCACGTCCACGGGCGCGTTGACGGTGATCTCGTTCTCCGTGTGTCCTGGCATGTCAGGCTCCTGTCATCAGGCTGTTGTTGACGAGGTCGAGGAACTCGCCGGGGGTCTTGCAGCGGTCGGCGTCGGCGGGCAGCGCCCGCCCGCGCCGGTTCTCCAGCTCGCCGACGATGCCGAGCAGGCCCAGCGAGTCCAGGCCGTACTCGTCGAAGGCCGAGTCCGGACGGTTCGCCAACTCGGCGGGGTCGACGGTGATGCCGGCGGTCTTCATCAGGGCCGCCAGCTCCTCCAGGGTCAGTCGGTCGGACATGGTGGCTTCTCTCTTCCTACGGGGGGCCGCGCGACGTGAACCGGACGCGGGCCCCGGGTGAACTGCGCCTCCTTCACCGGCTCTTCGCGCCCTTGCGCAGGACGAGCGCGGAGTTCGAGCCCATGCGGCCGCGGCTCAGCACGAGCGCGGTGCGCAGGTCCGCGGAGCGGGCGCTGCCCGTGACCACGTCGAGGTCGTGGCACACGTCGAAGACGTTCGGGGTCGGCGGGACGATCCCGTGCTCCAGCGCCAGCACCGCGGCCGCGGTGTCGAGGGCGGGCGCCGCGCAGTACGCCCGGCCCGTACCGGTCTTCGGCGCCGTCACCGGCACCGCGCGCCCGTGGGCGCCGAGGGCCGCAGCGATGGCCGCCGCCTCGGCCGCGTCGGCCTCCGGCGTCCCGAGCGCGTCGGCGAAGACCACGTCGACCTCCTCCGGGGCGCAGCCGGCCTCCCGGAGCGCCCCCCGGATCGCGTGGGCGAGGCCTTCGCCCGCCTCGTCCGGCCGCCGGGTGCCGCTGAAGGTGGCGGCGTGGCCGGCCAGCACGGCGCGTACCGTGGCGCCCCGGCCGAGGGCCGTGGCCTCGTCCTCGACGAGGAACATCGCGCCGCCCTCCGCGGGGACGTACCCGCAGGCCTTGGCGGTGAAGGGGCGGTAGGCGCGCTCGGGGTCCTCGCCGGTGCTCAGCCCCTCGTACTCCAGCTGGCAGACGATGGAGTACGGCGCGAGGGGCGCCTCGGTCGCCCCGACGAGCATCGCCCGGCTGCCCTGGCGGATGGCCCGCGCGGCGTGAGCGAAGGCGTCGAGCCCGCCCGCCTCGTCGCTGGCGACGACCCCGCACGGGCCCTTGAGGCCGCGGCGGATGGAGATCTGGCCGGTGCTGGCGGCGTAGAACCAGGCGATCGACTGGTACGGGCCCACGTAGCGGGGGCCCTGGTCCCAGAGCCGTTGCAGTTCGCGCTGGCCGAACTCGCCGCCGCCGGACCCGGCGGCCGTGACCACCCCGACCGAGAAGGGGTCGGCCTCGTAGTCGGCCCGGCCGAGCCGGCCGTCCGCCAGGGCCAGGTCGGCCGCGGCGAGGGCGTGGTGGGTGAACCGGTCGGTCTGGACGAGGAAGCGCTCCTCGACCATCGCGCCGGGATCGAAGCCCCGTACCTCGCCGGCGACCCGCAGCGGGAGGTGCTCGCAGCCCGCCCGGGTGACGCGGTCCAGCACGCTGAGGCCGGCGTGGGTGGCCTTCCAGAAGTCGTCGGCGCCGATGCCGTTCGGCGCGACGACCCCGATGCCCGTGATGACCGTACGGCGGGTCACGAGACCTCCTCCTTGGGCCGGGTCATGACCACGGCGGACTGGAACCCGCCGAAACCACTGCCGACCGACAGCACGCTGCGCAGCCTGCTCTCGCGGGCGGTGCGGGGGACGTAGTCCAGGTCGCACTCGGGGTCCGGCGTCTCGTAGTTCGCCGTGGGCGGTACCACCTGGTGGGTCATCGCGAGCACACACGCCGCCAGTTCGATCGCCCCGATGGCGCCGAGGGAGTGACCGACCATGGACTTGATGGAGGTCATCGGCGTCTTGTAGGCGTGCTCGCCCAGGACCCGCTTGACGGCCGCCGTCTCGTGGCGGTCGTTCTGCTTGGTGCCGGATCCGTGCGCGTTGACGTAATCGATGTCCCTCGCGTCGATTCCGGCCTGGTCCAGCGCGGTCCGGATGGCCCGGGCCATCTCCAGGCCCTCGGCGGTCAGCCCCGTCATGTGGTGGGCGTTGCCGAAGGTGGCGTAGCCGCCGATCTCGCAGTAGACGTGCGCACCGCGGGCGCGGGCGTGTTCCAGCTCTTCGAGTACGAGGACGGCGCCGCCCTCGCCGAGGACGAACCCGTCCCGGTCGGCGTCGAAGGGCCGGGAGGCGTGGGCCGGGTCGTCGTTGTTCGGCGAGGTCGCCTTGATGGCGTCGAAGCAGGCCACCGTGATCGGCGATATGGGCGAGTCCGAGGCTCCGGCGATGCACACGTCCATCCGGCCCTCGGCGATCGAGTGCACGGCGTACCCGACGGCGTCGAGTCCGGAGGTGCAGCCGGTGGACACGGTCTGCACGGGGCCGCGCGCACCCGTCTGCTCCGCGACGGCGGAGGCGAGGGTGGCGGGGGTGAAGGCCCGGTGCAGATGGGGCCCGGCGAACTTGTGGTCCACGTCCCACCAGGCGCCCGACTGGCTCACGGCTACGTAGTCGTGCTCCAGACGGGTGGTCCCGCCGACGGCGGTGCCCAGGGAGACGCCGGTGCGCCAGGCCTCGTCGGTGGTGAGGTCGAGCCCCGCGTCGAGCAGGGCTTCGCGGGCGGCGACGAGGGCGAACTGGATGTACCGGTCCGCCCGGGCCGCCTCCCCCTCGCCGAGGCCGTGCGCGGCGGGGTCGAAGTCGACCTCGGCGGCTATCCGGGAGCGGAAGCCGGCCGGGTCGAACAGGGTGATGCCGCGGGTCGCCGTCCGGCCGTTGGCGAGCAGGTCCCAGAAGGCCGAGACGCCGATCCCGCCGGGCGCGACGACGCCGACCCCGGTGACCGCCACCCGGCGGCCGGTCACGAGACCGCTCCCGTGCGGTCCGGGGGCTGCTCCCAGGCGGTGCCCTCCGGGTTCGGGGCCGCCTCGGTGTCCACGTGGCCCAGTTCGGGGCGCGGCGCGAGCGGTCCCAGGTGGAAGACCATGCGGGCCTCGGTGTCCCCGACGTTGCGGAACCGGTGGCGGACGTTCAGCGGGACGAGCAGGCCCTGGTCGGTGCGCAGCGGGTGGGCCTCGCCGTCGAGGTCGACCTCCAGCCGGCCGGCGACCACGTACACGAACTCCTCGGAGTACGGGTGGTAGTGCTCGGCGATGGACTCTCCGGGGGCCATGACAGCCAGGCCCATGAAGCCGCTGGTTGAGCCCACCGAGGTCGGGGTGAGCACGGCCCTCAGGTCGCCACCGCGCCGGCGGTTGGGCGGCGTCTCGCTGAGGTCGACGATGCGTGGACGCTGTCTGGTCATAGCGGGTTCCTCCTGGCGTGTGGGAAGCCCGGACGGGCGGGGGGTGGGGGCCGGGGGGTCAGGACTGCGCGGGCGCCCGGCGATCGGTGATCAGGTTCATCGTGTGGCGGGCGGCGCGGGTCCGCTCGGCGGGCGCGGCCGTCAGCCGGTCCAGTACGGCCGCCTTGCGCGGGCCGCGCACCCCCAGGATGCTGTCGGGCTCGGCGTCGAGCGGGCCGCGCACGTCGACGAGGCGGACCACGATGTCGTCACGCTGGAAGATGCTGCTGCTCCGAACGGGGCTGTCCGGGCGGTGCGCGGCGGCCTCGTCCTGGCGGGAGAGGAAGCGGGCCAGCGCCTCGCCGCAGCCCGGCTTGGCCGGGTAGAAGAGCGCGTGGCGGGTGACGTCCTCGGTGTCCGGTTCCCCGGCGGCGACGTGGTGCACGGCGGGTAGCGCGGCCCGCATGAAGAACATCCGCGCGGACTCCGGGTCGTTCAGGTTCCGGTCCTTCTCCAGGTACGGGTTGATGGCCTCCTCGACGGCCCGCACCTCCGGCTGCTCGGAGACGTGCCGCAGGGCCGCCATCAGGTCGCCCTGGACCTCCACGGTCCGCACCACCCGGTTGCCGTGCATGAACAGGGAGGTCCGGCAGAGCCGGGTGTGCTCGTCCACGCGGGCGGCCGGAGAGGCGTAACTCGAGAGGATGGACGCGACCTCCTTCTCGCTGCCCGGTTTGACGGTGAAGGTCAGGGCGTGCCGGACGATGCCGGAGCCGAGCCGGGGCACGGGCTGCAGCCGGACGCGGGCGGGCCGGGCGGCCTGGTCGTAGCTGCGGCCGGTCTCGCGCAGGACGGTGAACTTGAGCGGCCGCATGACGCGGGCGCAGGCGCCGAGCGGTTTGACCTGTTCGGCGTGGTGCTCGCTGTTGACCCAAGCGAGGTACTGCGGCGCGCTCTCCCACTCGCTGGTGATGAGCCACTGGGAGGGATTCTCGAAGGACTGGCACAGCTGGTCGCTGATGTGGCCCGGGATCGACGCGATGTCGTGGCGGAGCTGTTCGTACGCCTCGAAAAACCGCTGCTGGGCCCCCTCGTGGAGGTCCATCAGCAGGACGACCCGGAGCATGGAGCCGTCGAAGGCTGACTGCGACACCCGTTCGGACAGGGTGGTTGTCATCTACTCACTCCTTCATGAGGGGGTGGAGATCCATCGCGCGTACGGACCCCTCGTCCGTCACCGGTGGCGTCCGCCCCCGGCCGGCGTGCCGTCTCGCTCGGGAAGGGCGGGCAGGCGCATCTCAGGGGGAGCCGCTGTCGCTCATCGTCATCCGAGTGGGGACGTACCGCTACATGTCCGGATCAAGCGGGTGACAACCGGCGAATCAACCGGGCCTAATCGACGATCGGGGGCATAAAGAGTCCACTCCCCCACACAGAAATCAGGAGCCCGCAGCTGATGGAAGACAACGCCGATGTTCGCGTACCGGTCCTCGTCGTGGGCGGCTCCCTCGTGGGCCTGTCCACCTCGCTTTTCCTGAGCCGCCACGGAGTGAGGCACCTTCTGGTCGAGAAGCACGCCGGTACCTCCCCGCACCCGCGCGGCCGCGGCATCAACGCCCGGACGATGGAGCTCTTCCGCACCGCAGGGGCGGAGCGCGCGATCCGCCGGGCGGCGTCCGCGCTGGAGGGGATCCAGGGCATTCTGCAAGCCCGGTCACTGACCGGCGGCGACCACAACTGGCTGATCAAGTCGGTCGACCCGGCAGGGGCCCTGCGCAAGTTCAGCCCGACCGGCTGGTGCCTGTGCAGCCAGAACAACATCGAGCCGGTGCTGGCCGCGCAGAGCCGCGCGCAGGGGGCCGACATCCGGTTCTCCACCGAGCTGATGAGCTTCGACCAGGACGAGACGGGGGTGACCGCCCTGGTCAAGAACCGCGAGACCGGTGAGCACACCACCGTGCGGGCCGATTTCGTGATCGCCGCCGACGGCCCGCGCAGCCCCGTACGGGAGCAGCTGGGCATCCCCCAGACGGGTAACGGCGAGCTGTTCCACAACGTCAGCGTCACCTTCCGCTCGGAGCGGCTCATCGAGGTGCTGGGCGACCTGCGCTTCATCGTCTGCTACCTGATGCGGCCGGGTGCGGACGGGGCGCTGCTGCCCGTGGACAACGCCGCGCAGTGGGTCTTTCACGCGCCCTGGCACCCGGACCGGGGCGAGACCCTCGAGGACTTCACCGACCAGCGGTGCGTGGAGCAGATCCGCAACGCCATCGGCGTGCCCGACCTGGACGTGGAGATCGGCGGCAAGGCTCCCTGGCACGCCGCCGAACGGGTGGCGACGCGGTACTCGGTCGGCAGGGTGTTCCTGGCCGGGGACGCGGCCCACGAGATGTCCCCGACCGGGGCCTTCGGCTCCAACACCGGTATCCAGGACGCGCACAACCTGGCCTGGAAGATCGCCGCGGTGCTCGACGGCTCGGCGGGCATCGGCCTGCTGGACAGCTACGAGGCCGAGCGGCTACCGGTGGCCAGGGCCACCAGCGAGCGCGCGTCGGCCCGTTCGGCGGAGCACAGCCACCCGGGGTACGCGCCCCCGCCCACCATGGGCGGCGGGCCGGGCAGCGGGATCCTGCCCACGGCGATGGGGTACTGCTACCCGAGCGGCGCGGTCGTCGGCGGCGATCCGGGACGACCGGTCATCCCCGAGGCGTTGCGCCTGATGGGTGACACCGGCACCCGGGCCCCGCACATGTGGCTGCTGAGGGCCGGCGAGCGGATCTCCTCCCTGGACCTGTACGAGCGCTCGTTCGTCCTGCTCAGCGGCGCCGGGACGCCGTGGCGGGATGCGGCCGAACGGGTGGCCGGGGAGCTTTCGGCCGTCCGGCTGGACGCCTACACCATCGGCTCGGGGCCGGACGCCGACCTGCTCCAGGAGACCGGCGCCGACTGGGCGGAGGCGCACGGGATGACGTCGGACGGCGCGGTGCTCGTACGCCCCGACGGGTTCGTGGCATGGCGCTCGGAGGGGGCCGTCGCGGATCCCGCGGCGGCGCTGCTCGAGGTCCTCACGACGGTGCTGCGGCGGAGGTGACCGCCTCGCTCCCCTGTCCGCCGGCCCTGTGCCCGGCCGGCGGACGGGGTTCAGCGGCAGGCCCAGCAGCCAGCCCAGCAGCCGGCGTCCGAGCGGGTGGCGCGCCGCCGGCCGGATCTGTGACCGGTCTCCGGTCCGGCGCACCGCGCCGCTACGCGGTCCAGGGCGGTGCGGCCCGCGTAGCAGGCGACCACGACGGCGATGGCCGCCAGTTCCTCGGGGCCGGCCTGGCCCCGCTCGACACGCAGCAGGCTCGATATCGGAACGTCGTTCGGCATCGGCACGGCCTCTCGTACGGGTGCTGTGCGCACGCCCCGCGACGGCCTGTCGGACGGGCCGTCCCGGCACCGGCGCGGGATGCGCTAGGGCGGCTCGGCGCGCCTCTCGGGCGTGATCCGTATCGTCCGCGCACCGCGCGTCTCGCGCGGTGGCGCACCGGCCGGGGGGTTCCTGTCGGGTCACCAGGACTCCTGACGCGACCGACGCTACAAGCGCGCGGCGCACCCGGCACGTTGGGCGGCCGGGGCCGCCCGGGCCGGCCCGTGCCCGCCGCGGCGCCGGCGGGCCGGCCGTGACCGGCCACGACGCCCTGCTCTGCCGGGGCTGCGCCGGCCGGCTGTACGCCGTCTGCACCACCGACGCCGGCGGCGGCCGCAGGAGCCGCGGCTCGGCCGTCGGCGAGTGGGAGGTCGACCACGAGATGCCGGTGCAGTGCCCGCTCTCCGGGCTGCTGCCGCTGACCGGGACGGCCGCGGCCGTCCATGACCTGCCCGGCGCGCGCGAGGTCCTCGGGCCGCCCGGCTGAGCCGCCCGGGATGGGGCCGTACGGGTGTATCCCGTCGGCGCGGCCCGCCGGCCGCGCCGACCGCGTTCGACGTCTGAACTCCAGCGGGCCCAGAGCCCTTTCCCGGTTCGAAGTCTTGACGCCCCGTCCGGAGGGGGAGCACAGTGTCGAGCGGCGCAGCTTGAGAGCGCTCTCAAAACAGGCTCCCGGCACATCGCGCCGGCCCGGCACTTCTCCCGGCTTCCCCCCGACCGCGCCTCACGGCGCTCAGAGAGGGCACCCATGCGTCAGACATCCCACACGAAACGGCCGGCCGTCCGGCGGGCCGTCTTAGCCGCGCTCAGCACGATCGCGGTGGCCGCGGCCGCCTCGGTGGCGGTCGTCCTGCCCGCCGGCGCCACGGCTCCCCCCACCCCGGCCGGCTGGTCCCAGGTGTTCCTGGACGACTTCGACGGCCCCGCCGGGTCCGGTCTGAACACCGCCGACTGGCAGTACACCACCGGTACGAGCTACCCCGGCGGGCCCGAGCGGTTCGGCACCGGCGAGATCGAGACGATGACCGCGGACCCCGCCAACGTCTCCCTCGACGGGGCGGGCAACCTGCGCATCACCCCGCGGCGGGACGCGGCCGGCAACTGGACCTCCGGGCGGGTGGAGACCCGGCGTTCGGACTTCCAGCCCCCGGCGGGCGGCACCCTGCGCGCCGAGGCCCGCATCCAGATGCCGAACGTCACCGGCCCCGCGGCCAAGGGCTATTGGCCGGCGTTCTGGATGCTCGGGGCTCCGTACCGCGGCAACTGGTGGAACTGGCCCGGCGTCGGCGAGATCGACATCCTGGAGAACGTGCAGGGCATCAACCAGGTCTGGGCGACCATGCACTGCGGCACCAGCCCGGGCGGCCCCTGCAACGAGAAGTCCGGCATCGGCGGGCAGCGCGTCTGCCCCGGCACCAGCTGCCAGGGCGGCTTCCACACCTACGCCGCGGAATGGGACCGCTCGACCGCGGTCGAGCAGGTGCGGTTCTACGTCGACGGGATCAACTTCCACACGGTGCGGGCCGACCAGGTGGACGCCGCCACCTGGACCAACGCCACGAACCACGGCTACTTCATCATCCTGAACGTCGCGATGGGCGGCGAGTTCCCGGCGGCCTTCGGCGGCGGCCCCGACGCGGCGACCGAGCCCGGCCACCCCATGGTCGTGGACTACGTGTCGGTCCTGCGCCGGGCCGGCGGCACCGCCCCGCCCACCACGCCCCCCACGACTCCCCCGACCACACCGCCGACGACTCCCCCCACCACACCGCCGGCCGGCAACCGCGACGCGTACGCCCCGATCCAGGCCGAGTCCTACGACTCCCAGGCAGGTGTGGCGAAGGAGACCACCACGGACACCGGCGGCGGCCAGGACCTCACCACCCTCGCCAACGGCGACTGGGCCGTCTACAAGGGCGTCGACTTCGGCCCGGCAGCCGCACGGCAGTTCCGCGGACGTGTCGCCTCCGGCGCCGCGGGCGGGGTCAGCGGCCTCGTCGAGGTACGGCTCGACAGCCCCACCGCGGCGCCGGTGGGCAGCTTCTCCGTGGCGAACACCGGCGGCTGGCAGAGCTGGCGCACGGTGCCGGCGAACATCACCGCGATCACGGGCACCCACGACGTGTACCTGACTTTCACCAGCGGCCAGAGCGCCGACTTCGTGAACCTCAACTGGTTCGACTTCGGCCACTGACCGGCCCGGACCGAGGAGAGCGCTCATGAACACCCCCATCGCACGGCGCTGGTGGACGTCCACCACCTGCCGGGCGGCGGCCTCGGCCAACAGAACCTCCCGATGACGGACAACGGCGGCACCTGGGAGCGGACCGTCACCGGCCTCGCCCCCCGCTCCGCCCTCCCGTACTGGTTCACGTACGAGAAAGGGCGGCCCGCTCCGCGGCACCCCCCGCTTCACCCACACCGTCGGCGGGACCGGGGGCGGCGGCGGGGGCGGCGGCTTCCCGGTCACCTTCCAGACCAACACCCTTGGTGCGTACGCCGATTCACAGATCCACATCACGCTCCTCGGCCAGGTGACGCCGGGCCACGGCGTCGCCCTCGACACCACCGCCTGGTACCGACCGGCGGCGTACCACTCCGGGCCGGCGAAGAACGACTACGCCGGGTTCTTCCACACCGTGGGCCTCGGCGGGCGGGCGTACGGCTTCCCCTACGACGACATCAACGACCAGTCCTCCGTACAGATCCTCGGCAACTCCGCGCCGCCGACCGGCCTGACGCTGGGCATCGGCTGGTGAGGAGTACCGCCGGGCGGACCCCGGGCCTACCGGCGGTACGGGTTACCCTGCTGCACGGGGCGACGCCAGCGCCCGAGGACACCCAGGAGGAGCGCCCGTGCCGGACCAGCGACCCGTGGACCGCCCCACCCTGGAGGCGGTCGCGGCGCGCGCCGGGGTGTCCCGGGCCACCGCGTCCCGCGTCGTCAACGGCGGCGACGGGGTCCGCGCGCACCTGGTGGAGAAGGTGCAAGTGGCCATCCGGGACCTGGGGTACGTGCCCAATCCCGCGGCCCGGACCCTGGTCACCCGGCGGACCGGCGCGGTGGCGGTGATCATCCCGGAGCCGGAGATCCGGATATTCTCCGACCCCTTCTTCTCCCGGCAGGTGCGCGGCATCAGCAGGGAACTGACCGCGAACGACACGCAGTTGGTGCTGCTACTGGTGGAGGACCGGGGCGACTACGACCGGATCGAGCGCTATCTGGCGGGCGGCCACGTCGACGGCGCGCTCGCCTTCTCGCTGCACACGGACGATCCGCTGCCCGCGATCGTCCGGCGCATCGGCATGCCCACGGTCTACGGCGGCCGGCCCGGCTGGACTTCCGGGCCCGGGGAACCCGGCGAACCCGACGGCGAGGTGGCGTACGTGGACGCCGACAACCGCGCGGGAGCGCGCGAGGCCGTACGGTACCTGCTCACCCGGGGCCGGGAGCGGATCGCGCACATCGCCGGCCCGCTCGACCAGACATCGGCCGCGGACCGGCTGAGCGGCTACCGGGACGTACTGCCGCAGGCCGATCCCGAGCTGGTCGCCGAGGGGGACTTCACGGTGGCGGGCGGCGCCCGGGCGATGGCCGAACTGCTGGACCGGCGGCCCGGGATCGACGCGGTGTTCGCGGCCAACGACCTGATGGCGACGGGCGCACTGCGGGTGCTGCGCGAGCGCGGCCGCACGGTGCCCGATGACGTGGCGGTCGTCGGCTTCGACGACGCCGAGCTGGTGGCGGAGACCGCCGATCCGCCGCTGACCACCGTGCGCCAGGACATCGAGGGGATGGGGCACATGATGGCCGGACTGCTCCTGGAGACGCTGGGGAGCGGGGGCCGGGGCGGCCGGCCCGCGCCCGGCCCGGTGATCACCTCCACCGAGCTGGTCCGGCGCGTGTCGGCCTGAGGCCCGGGTCGGCCCGAGGCCCGCGTCCGTGACGCGGAACGCCGGATGCCGGGACCGCCCTCAGGCGGTCCCGGCATCCGGCGCGTTGCCCGTCAGCGTCCCGGGCACTGCTTCCAGGTGAAGTGGTACACGCTGTTGATGCTGCCGTCCGTCGAGTCGAGGGCCATGAAACTGGTCTTCGACGGGTCGGAGGTTCCGACCTCGGCGCGCAGCTCGGTGTTGATGTTGAAGTTGCGCTGTTCGCCGCAGGGCGCGAAGACCAGCGCCTCGATGCCCGTGGTGTCGGTGGCCTGCCAGTTGTCGTCGAGCGCACCGTTGAACTTGTGGGTGCGCTGGGCGGTCTGGCTCATGCCCTGGAAGTAGTAGCTCGCCTTCTGCGTGCCGACGGCTCCCGGCTGGAGGCTGCCGAAGCCGCGGTAGTCCACCTGGGCCACGGCGTACGTGAAGCCCTGCGGGACGTGGACGACGAGGGACAGGAGGCAGTTCTTGCGGCCCTCGACGGCGGGGGCCCCGCCGCCGGCCTGGGCCAGGTACTCGCTGTAGGTGACGGTGAACGCCGAGTTGTCCGGCGCCACGGCGACGGCGGCGCTGCCTGGACGGCAGCCCGATCCGTTGACGCTTGCGACGTCCACGGTCACCCGGTCGGAAGGTGCCGAGGGAGAGGCCCCGGCCGAGGGGGAGGCCCCGGCCGAAGGGCTGAGCGTGACGAGAGCTGCGGTCACGACGGCTGCGGTGAATCCGGTACGAAGCGACTTGATCACGTCGACATGGATAGCCGTGCGCAGCGGTCGCCGATGGCCCCTGGGTACGCGGTCTCACCTCCATGGCCGCAGCGGTTCACCGGGGAAACGATTCTTCAGGCGGCATCGATGGGCCGAACGGCTCCGCATCGCGTCACATTGCCCTGGTTCAGACCGGTTCCTCCTAACATCTGGCGAATCAACCAGAGATCCCGAGGAGCCCCATGTTCCGCGCGCACCGCTCCGCCGCCGTGTCCGCCTGGGTGATCGCCTCCGCCCTGGCCCTCACGGCGATGTCCCCGGCCCCGCGGCCCGGGCCCGCCGAGCGGGCGGGGACGGCCGCGGCTTCGCAGGCGGCTCCGGAAGCGGCAGCAGCAGCGGAGGCGGCCGAGGCCTCCGTGATCGGTGAGGACCACGCCCGGGCGCACGCCCGCCTGCGCCAGGCCGCCAAGGGCAGCAAGGGCTATCCGCAGACGAAGCGCACGGCGAGCCTGACCGCGCTGCGGGACTCCCAGGCCAAGACCAACGCCCGCTTCGACGCGGCCCGGTTCGGCCGGTTCACGGAGTTCTTCCCCTCCCCCGATTTCGGCGTGCACGTGGCCCAGCTGCCGACGGGCAAGGTGCTGCTCTTCTCCTTCGAGCGCACCGAGGAGGACCCCACCAAGGAGACCGGGCCCACGAACACGGTCGGCCGGACCAACGCGGGCCGCGCCTACCTCTGGGATCCGGCCAGGGGGACCGGTCCGCGGGCCTTCAAAAAGGTGGCGCCGCCCGTGGTCCTGATGCCCGACGGCAGCTACGCCCCGCGCCCCGCACCCTTCTTCTGCGCCGGGCACGCCTACCTCCCCAACGGGATGGTCGGCGTCTTCGGCGGCAACGTCGGGGGCAAGGGCGGCAGCGGCGCCAAGCTGTCCTTCGTGTTCGACCCGTGGACCGAGAACTGGTACCGCAACCGGGACATGTCCGCGGGCCGCTGGTACCCCTCGGTCGTCACCGGGGCGGACGGCCGCCAGATCATCATGTCCGGCCAGTCCGAGCGCGGTACGGGCACCCCCACCCCGGTGGCCGAGCGCTTCCCCGCGCTGCGCCACCCGGTGCCCTGGCGCAGCTTCGACATCCCGGTGGACTTCGCCTCGCAGCGGCTGCGGTCGGACGCGCCCTTCCGCAACGACTACCCGCACCTCTTCTCCCTGCGGGACGGGATGATCTACGGGCTGGGCCGGGACGCCGACCAGCAGTGGCTGTTCGACCCGGTCAAGGAGGTGCGCACCGACCTGCCCCGGCGGCCGGCCGACTTCCGCGGGTACGGCTCCGCCGTGCCGCTCCCGGCGGGGTTCCGGGGGCCGGACTCCGTCCTGGTGCTCGGCGGCGACCCGCGCGACCCGCTCACCTACCGGCTGTCCGGCGGCCGGTGGACCGTCGAGGAGCCGCGCGCTTTCGGGCGCACGCAGGACAACACCGTGATCCTGCCGGATGGCTCGCTGCTGACGGTCAACGGAGCGCTCGACACCCGGGATTACGGCAACGGGCCGTTCAATCCGAAGGCCGACCTGAAGTACCGGCAGATCGAGTTGCGCGACGCGCGCGGCCGCTGGCGGCTCGGTCCGGCCCAGCGGCTGCCCCGCGGCTACCACTCCAACGCCCTGATCATGCCCGACGGGCGGATGATGGTCACCGGGGACGAGCTCCAGCAGATCGCCAACGACCCCGACATGGAGGACGGGATGGACGGCAGCATCGAGCTGTACGAACCCGCCTACCTGCACCGGGGACCCCGGCCGGCCCTCGACCGGGTGCCGGCGGGCGAGCTCGGCCACGACACGTCCTTCGAGGTCTCCAGTGCGACGCCGAAGGACGTGGCGCGGGCCGTGCTGCTGGCGCCGAGCACCGTCACCCACTCGGTGAACACCAGCCAGCGCCACTTGGAGCTCCGGATCACCGGCGTACGGGGCACCGCGATCGGGCTGCGGACCCCGCCGACGGCCGCCGACGCGCCGCCCGGGTACTACATGCTGTTCCTGCTCGACGCGAAGGGCGTCCCCAGCACGGCGAAGTGGGTGAAGCTGGGCGTGCGCTGAGCCTCACGTCCCGGGCGGCGACTCGGTCTTCGCCCTGCCTGGGCCGTCTCTTTCGCGGCGCGGGTCAGCCAAGATCCGGAAGAGACGGCCTATCCGAAGCGGACGAGGGCCGCGGGGCCGGAAGTCCGTACGCGGCCGGTGAAGGGGCCCTCGGCCAGGGCCGCGTCGTGGCGGGCCAGGGTGAGCGCCGGGCCTTCGGGCGGTTCGAGGTGCACCGGGCCCGACAGGGCGACGATCAGGAGGGTCTGTCCCGCCGGGACGTCGACGGTGAGGCGGCCCCGTACGACGGCGGTGTCCACCCGGGCACCGTCCCTGCGGTACATCACGTTGAGGTTGACCACCGGACCGTCGAGGAGCCGGCAGTGCGTCGGCTCGTCCCCGGCGAAGTCCTGCGGCGCGAACCGCTCGTCCACGAGGCGGTGCGCGCCCGCCACGGTGAGGTCCATGCCCGCGCCCTCGGCGAGGGTGAGCGTGCGGTCCACGCCGGGGAAGGCGGAGAACGGTCCGTCGGCGGCGACCTCGGCGAGGCTCACCCGCCAGGCGAAGTCCCCGGTACCGGCGCCCTCGGGCCGGGCGGCGATCTCGCGGGTGACTCCCCCGCCGTTCTTCCAGGCGGTGGCGGTACGGCCGGCCGCCCGCACGACGAGCGGCCCGCGGGCCCCGCTCACGCCGCCGGCCCGGCCAGCCGCTCCCGCAGCTCCTCGGTGTCGGACACGAACCACGTCTGCGTACCGCGGTTGCACTCGCGGACGAAGTCGCGCAGCGCCGGACTGGCCTGCGTGTGGCGGGAGATGTCCCCCAGGACGACGATCCCGACCCGGTACTGGACGAACTTCTGGATGATCGCGCCGGCGACGCGGGTGCTCAGCCGGAAGAAGGCCTCGTCGAACCGCTCGACGGGGATGACGGCCCACCGGGCACCCTGGTAGCCGGCATCGCCGATGCAGTCCAGGGCCTCGCGTTCGCCGGCGATGACCTCGCCCTCGGCATCGCACATCAGCACGGACACGTCGTTGATCGTCTGCAGGGTGTTCATGGGTCGAGGCTACTTCAGGCGTCCTTCTCCATGGTGGGGCGCAGGCGCTCCAACAGCGCGTGGAGCGTGGCGCTTTCGGCCTCGTCGAGGGTGTCGAGCGCGCCGCGGGTGGCCTGCATCTCCTCCCGGACGCGGCGGATGACCTCCCGGCCCGCGTCCGTGGCCACGACGTTCTTGACGCGGCGGTCGGAGGGGTCCGGCTCGCGCCGCACCAGCTCGCGGGCCTCCAGGCGGTCGACGATGCCGGTCACGTTCGAGGCGTCGCAGACCAGCAGCTTGGCGAGGCCGCGCATCGGGACCGGGCCGTCGAGCTGCGCGAGGACCCTGGCCTGCGTGGACGTGAGGCCGTGACGGGCGGCGGCCGCCGCGAAGTCGCGCCACTGGGCCGTACCGATGGCGGCGAGCAGCTCCAGCAGCTGGAGCTTGGCGGGGGCTGCGTGCGGGGCGGTGCCGCTCTTACCGGACATGGCTCGAGCCTACCCAGAATGGTTGACATTATCAATTGTTTACTTGACCACCTTAACTATCCGCGTCTACGGTCGACCGAGTTACTTGATGACATCAAACATCTGCGTCCTAAAGCTCTGAAGCCCGAAGAAGGTCCTGTCAGCCATGAGCACCCCCTCCCACGCCGCCGCGACGGCCCCCCGGCGACGGAACGAGACGGTCATCGTCTTCGCCCTGAGCCTCGCCGCCATGGTCGTGTCGATGATGCAGACCCTGCCGGTCCCGATCCTCGGCCTGATCCGCACCGACCTCGGCACCTCGACGGCCGGCGTGAGCTGGGTGACCACCGCCACCCTGCTGTCCGCGGCCGTCTTCACCCCGCTGCTGGGCCGCTTCGGCGACCAGCACGGCAAGAAGCCGACCCTGGTGGCCGTGCTCGGCGTGATGGTCGCCGGCTCCGTGATCGCCGCACTGGCGACCTCGCTGCCGCTGCTGATCCTGGGCCGGGTGCTCCAGGGCGCAGCCACCGCGATCTTCCCGCTGGCCCTCTCCGTCCTGCGCGAGGAGGTCCGCCCGCAGAAGCTGCCCGGCGCGATGGCCCTGGTCAGCGGCACGCTCGCGTTCGGCAGCGGTCTGGCGCTCGTCGCCACCGGCCTGCTGACCTCCGGCTCCGACGCCGACTACCGCGACGCGTTCTGGATGGCGACCGGCTTCGCCGTCCTCGCGCTGCTCGCCGTGGCCCTCCTGGTCCCGGCGCCCCGCCACAAGACCGGCGGCCGCACCGACTTCCTGGGCGCCCTGACCCTCGGCACCGCCCTGCTGCTGCTCCTGCTCCCGATCTCCCAGGGGCACGAGTGGGGCTGGGCCTCCCCCCGCACACTGGGCGGCTTCGCGGGCGCGGCCGTCATGACCGCCGTGTGGGTCCTGGTCGAGCGCAAGGTCGACGAGCCGCTCGTCGACATGCGGATGTTCGTCCACCGCCCGGTGCTCATGGCCAACCTGGCCGGCATCCTCGTCGGCTTCGGCATGTTCGCGAACTTCCTGGGCGTCTCCTACCTCGTCCAGATGCCCGAGGCCCTCACCGGCTACGGTTTCGACGCCTCGATCCTGCGCGCCTCCGTGCAGTTCCTGCTGCCCGGCGCCATCATCTCGCTGCTCGCCTCACCCCTCGGCGGCCGGCTCGTCAGCCGCCGCGGGCCGCGTGCGGCCCTGGGCCTCGCCGCGGTGCTCGGTGCCGTCGGCTTCGCCTGGCTCGCCCTGGACCACCGGCACAGCGCCTCGGTGATCGGCGCCGGCCTGGTCGTCGGTGCGGCCGTCAGCTTCGGCTACGCGGCCATGCCGGCCGTCATCATGGCCAGCGTCCCGCACCACCAGAGCGGCATCGCCAACGGCATCAACTCGATCTCCCGTTCCACCGGCAGCGCGATCGGCAGCGCCGTCGTGACCACGATCCTGGCGTCCCGGACCCTCGACCACCTGCCGCCGGGCGTCCCCCCGCTGCCCGCCGAGTCGGGCTTCACCCTCACCTTCGGCATCGGCGCCGCCGCCTTCGCGCTGGTCGCCGTGATCAGCCGGTTCGGCCTGCGCGGCGGGCACACCACCGTGGCCGCGGCCGAGCCGGCGGCCGCGGACCACTCGGGCCGGCCCACGGACAAGGCCGTGCGCACCGACACGGCCGACGCCGCCGTCTGAGGGGCGTGTCGCTGGCCCCGAGCGGGCCGGGGCTCCTTGCATGGTGGGTGCATGAAGGCTACGGACGTCATCGCCGACGGGTTCGGACGCATCCGGGAGATCGTGCACGAGGTCGTCGAGGGGCTTCCGACGGAGCAGCTCAACGCCCGCGTCGACCCGGCGGCGAACTCGATCACCTGGCTCGTCTGGCACCTCACCCGGATCCAGGACGACCACGTGGCGCAGGCCGCGGGCCTCGAACAGGTCTGGCAGGGCGGGGGCTGGGTGGCCCGGTTCGCCCTGTCCCTGCCCACCGGGTCGACCGGGTACGGGCACACCGCCCGGCAGGCCGGTTCGGTCCAGGCCGACTCCGGCGAGCTGCTGCTCGGCTACTTCGACGCGGTCCACGAGCAGAGCCTGCGCTTCGTCCGGGGGCTGGCCGCCGCGGACCTCGACCGGGTGGTCGACGAGCGCTGGGACCCGCCCGTCACCCTGGGCGTGCGCCTGGTCAGCGTGCTGGCCGACGATCTGCAGCACGCCGGCCAGGCCGCCTTCGTACGGGGCCTCCTGGAGCGGCGCTAGCCGGAGCCGGAGCCGGGACCTGGGGGTTCACCCGATCGGAATCGCCCGGAAGGCGGTATCCCGGCCGGTGCGGCAGCCTCGTGGCACGGGAGGTGCACGATGGAACCGCGCGTCAAAGGGTTCGTCCAGTCGTACAACCGCGACCGGGGCTACGGCTTCATCCTCCCCCTCGGCGAGACGGAACCCGTCTTCGTCGAGCGGGAGGACATAGAGCACGATCCGCAGGTCCTCTCCGAAGAGCAGCAGGTCACCTTCACCATCGAACTGGGGCAGGGCCGCATGTCGGCCCGGCACGTCCGGCCCTGACGCCCCCCTTCCGGCAGGCTCCCCCTCAGGCCGTCACCCCCGGAAGGCCGCCTGGCGCTCCGGCGAGGCCTCGGCCAGCGCCTTGGTGACCCCCTCGACTCCCTCGCGGAGCCCGTAGACGGGCCTGTCCGGCTGCCGGCGCCACGAGTCGTCGATGCCGCCCGCGTCCACGGTGTCGAAGCCCAGCTGCTCGATGAGGGCGCGGACGGTCTTCTTCGCCGCCTGGTCGTCGCCCGCGACGGGCAGTGCCATCCCCGGTGGGGTGACGGCACGGGCGCGTTCCGCGTTCCGGCCGCTTCCGGGGTGACCGGCCGCCGCCCGCGCGGAGAGGGCCGGCCCCCGGCGGGGCCCGGCCCTCTCACGCCGTTCGCGGTGACGGCTCACCAGGCCCGGGGGGCCCGGCCCGGTACTAGGCTCCGCTGGCCTCGAGCATCTCGTCGCGCTCGACGATCTTCACGCGCTCGCGGCCCTGGGGCTCGCCGAGCGCCTTCTCCGCGGCGTCCAGCCGGTGCCAGCCCTCCCACGTCGTGTAGCGGACGGCGCGCTCGGCGAGGAAGGCCTCGACGGCCTCGGGCGCGGGCGCGGGCGGGGTGAGCAGGCGGCCTTCGGCGTGGTCGGCCAGCAGGTTGGCGACGGTTTCGTTGGCGTCGCCCTTGGTGTGGCCGATCAGGCCGACCGGACCGCGCCGGATCCACCCGGTCACGTACGTGGACGGCAGGGGGCTGCCGGCCTCCATCACGCGGCCGCCCTCGTCCGGGACCGTGCCCGACGCGACGTCCCAGGGGAGCTTGGGCAGTTCGTCGGAGAGGTAGCCGACGGCCCGGTAGACGGACTGGACGTCCCAGTCCGTGAACCGGCCGGTGCCCTTGACGTTGCCGGTGCCGTCGAGCTCGGTGCGCTCGGTGCGCAGGCCGACCACCTTGCCGTCCTCGCCGAGCACCTCGGCCGGCGACTCGAAGAAGTGCAGGAACAGCTTGTGCGGCCGGTCGCCGATGTCGCGAATGGCCCAGTTCTCCAGGGTCTTGGCGACCATGTCGGCCTGCTTGTTGGCGCGGCGGGTCGCGATCGAGCCCTCGTCGTAGTCGATGTCCTCGGGGTTGACGATGACCTCGATGGTGGGCGAGTGGTCCAGCTCGCGCAGCTCCATGGGGCTGAACTTGGCCTGGGCCGGACCGCGGCGGCCGAAGACGTGCACCTCGAGGGCCTTGTTGGCCTTGAGGCCCTCGTAGACGTTCGGGGGGATCTCGGTCGTCAGCAGTTCGTCGGCCGTCTTGGCGAGGATCCGCGCGACGTCGAGGGCCACGTTGCCGACACCGAGCACGGCGACCTTCTCGGCCTCCAGCGGCCAGGTGCGCGGGACGTCGGGGTGGCCGTCGTACCAGGAGACGAAGTCGGCGGCGCCGTAGGAACCCTCCAGGTCGACGCCCGGGATGGTGAGGGCGCGGTCGGCCGTGGCGCCGGTGGAGAAGATCACGGCGTCGTAGAAGGAGTGCAGCTCGTCGAGGCTGATGTCGTTCGGGTAGTCGACGTTCCCGAAGAGGCGGACCTGCGGCTTGTCGAGCACCTGGTGCAGGGCGGTGATGATGCCCTTGATCCGCGGGTGGTCGGGAGCCACTCCGTAGCGGATCAGGCCGAAGGGCGCGGGCATCCGCTCGAACAGGTCTATGGACACACCGGGCTCCGCCGCGGCCTCGGACTTCAGCAGCGCGTCGGCGGCGTAGATCCCGGCGGGGCCGGCACCGACGATTGCTACCCGCAGAGGTCGAGGCATGACAGAGGTTCCCTTCGAACGGCGACACGGTGGATCACACGTGATCAAAGGGAACCCTAAACTAAGGCAATCCTAACCCAGCACCCGGTATCGCCTTATGACCCCATCAGCGGAACTTATGACCCCTCCAAGCGATCCTTGGGGTGCTGGTCGTGCACCCGCCCACGGCTTCCGCGGAACGCGCTGGTCAGCAGGCACGCCAGCTGACAGACTGAAACGGCTTGATCACCCCAGGAGGACACATGGCAGACGAAGCAGAGACCCCGCAGGACGAATCTCCGGCCGACGAGGCCAAGCGCAAGTTCCGGGAGGCGCTGGAGCGCAACGCCGCGAACGCCCAGTCGCAGCAGGCGCACCAGTCCCGCGCGAAGGTACAGGGCGCCAGCAGCGGCCCCGGCGGCAAGAACAAGAAGGTCCGCCGCAAGACCGGCTGACCCTCGGACACGAGGAGCTCAGTCTCGCCGCCGCGGCGGCGGGACCGGGCCACCTCCCCGCATTGGGCCACCCGGGTGAGTGGGGATAACCACCCGCACCGAAAGCAGTTGATCAGCTCGTCCCGCCGAGGGCGGCTATTCATGCGACAGTGCGACAGAAGGATTCCCCACATGTTCAAGAAGTTCATGGCCACCGCCGCGGTCACCGCCTCCGTACTGGGCGCGGGCGCTGCCGTAGCCACCCCGGCGATGGCGATCGGCAACGACGACGGCGTCAACACCGTCAACGGCAACGGCGCCGCGCAGGTCTACGGCAACCAGGAGACCCGGGGCGCAATGAGCCCGCAGGCGAGCCTGGTCCAGGGCACCGCCAACAAGCTCTGCATCGGCCTGCCGGCCAAGGTCAACGCCCAGTCGATCCTCGCCCTGGTCAACGTCGGCGTCCAGGACATCAACGTCCTGTCCAACCCGATGAACCAGCAGTGCGCCGAGAACTCCACCCAGGCCAAGGGCGACGAGTCGCTCTCGCACATCCTCAGCAACATCCCGGTCCTCTCCGGCAACCTCTCCGCCGGCAGCTGACCTTCCGGTCCTCCGGGCGCGCGCCGGCGCGGCATGCCACGCCGGCGCTTTTCGTTTGGTCTAGACCTTGACAGGTTCAGACCATTCCACTTCAGTGGGCACTGTTGCCGCCCCACGGCAACTCCCCCCACTGAAGGAGCAGTTACGTGATACGTGCGCTTCGCCGCCGTGCCCTCCTCCTGGCCGCCGCCGCGACCGCCACGGCGGGCCTCGGCCTCGGCCTCCTCCTCCCCTCCTCCCCCGCCGCCGCGGCGGCCCCGTGCGCCGGCGCCTGGGCCTCGTCCGCCGTGTACACGGGCGGCATGAGCGCCTCGTACAACGGGCGCAACTGGCAGGCGAAATGGTGGACCCAGGGCGAGACGCCCGGGACCACCGGCCAATGGGGCGTGTGGGCCGACCAGGGCGCCTGCGGCGGCGGGGGCCAGGAACCGGACCCGGATCCCGGCAACCCGTCCGGATTCGTGGTCTCAGAGGCCCAGTTCAACCAGATGTTCCCGAACCGGAACCCCTTCTACACCTACAACGGCCTGGTCGCGGCCCTTACCGCGTACCCCGGTTTCGCGCAGACCGGCGACGACACGGTCAAGCGGCGGGAAGCGGCCGCCTTCCTCGCGAACGTCTCGCACGAGACCGGCGGACTGGTCCACATCGTCGAGCAGAACCAGGCCAACTACCCCCACTACTGCGACGCGAGCCGACCCTACGGCTGCCCGGCCGGCCAGGCCGCCTACTACGGGCGCGGTCCCATCCAGCTGAGCTGGAACTTCAACTACAAGGCGGCCGGCGACGCGCTCGGCATCAACCTCCTCGCCGATCCGTACCTCGTCGAGCGGGACCCGGCGATCGCCATGAAGACGGCTCTCTGGTACTGGAACACCCAGAACGGCCCGGGCACGATGACCGCCCACGCGGCCATGGTGAACGGCGCGGGCTTCGGCGAGACCATCCGCTCCATCAACGGCTCCCTGGAGTGCAACGGCGGCAACCCCGCCCAGGTCCAGAGCCGGATCTCGAAGTACCAGAGCTTCACCCAGCTGCTCGGCGTGACCCCGGGCAACAACCTGGGCTGCTGACCGAGAGCCGTCCCGGCCCCGCACCCGCGCGCCCCGCGCCCCGCGGTTCAGCGCGAGGCGCGCAGTGCGTGGGCCAGGGCGGTGGCGAGCTGGGCCCTCGATCGCACGTCGAGCTTCTGGTAGATGCGGGTCAGCCGGGCCTCCACCGTCTTGACGCTGAGGAACAGCTTCGCCGCGGCCTCCTGGTTGCTGGCCCCCTGGCTGACCAGCAGCGCGAGCCGGGTCTCGGCCTCGGTCAGGGCGGCGGCCGCCGTCTCCGTGCGGCCCCCCTCCGCGGCGGGCTCCCGCGCGAGCTCGGACCACGGAGTGGCGCCGGCCCGCTCGAACACCTCGGCCGCGGCCAGGAGCGCGACCCGTGCGGGTGCGCGCCGCCGGCGGCGGCGTTCCACCCGGGCGAGCGCGAGCAGCGTGCGGCCCCGCTCCAACGGCAGCCGGAGGGCGTCGAACCGCTGCGCCGTCGCCTCCAGGAGCTGTACGGCCGCGTCCGCATCGCCCTGCGCGGACAGGCACAGGCCGCGGGCCCGGTCGAGGGCGGCGACCACTCCGGTGCGGCCGAGGCCGCGCGCGACGGGGCGCACGGAGTCGAGCAGCCGGGCGGCCTCGTCGGTCGCGTCGGCGGCGACCAGCGCCTCGGCCAGCTCCCCGTGCCAGCGCAGGATCGAGGGGTCCACCACCTTCTGGGCGGCCTCGAGTTCCGCGACCCGGCGCAGGGTGGCGACGGCCTTCGCCGCCTCTCCCGTGGCCAGCTCGACCAGCCCGAGCGCGTGCAGGCTGCGGGAGAGGAAGACCTGGTCGTGCTCCTCGTGCGAGGCCTGGATGCCGCGCCGGGCATATCCGGCGGCGCGGGCGAAGCTGCCGCCGGCGGCCTCGGCCATCGCGGCGACGTACCAGGCGGGGCCGGGCGAGAGGCCCGCCTCGATCGTCAGCTCCAGGGCCTGGCGGGCGCGGGCGGAGGCGGCCGTGCACCGGCCGCTGCGCAGCTCGACCTCCGTGAGGCTGCGGAGCACCTCGAAGACGTCCTCGGCGGAGCCGGTGCGCTGGACCGCGGGCAGCAGGACCATCAGCTGCTTGCGGGCGTCGTCCAGCCGGTCGTCGAACAGGGCGTGCCGTACGGCGAGGTACTGGGGGGCGTTGCGCATGCCGAGCGGCACCTCGGGTGCGGGCAGGGCGAGGGCCTCGGCGAGGATCGCCTCGGCTCCGGGGTCCCCGAGGATGCGGCCCATGCGGGCCCGTACGGTCAGGGCCATGGCCTCGGCGACCTGGTCGCCGCCGAGTGCGGCGAGGGCTCCGGCCCGGGCCGCGGCGTCGCGGGAGCGGACGGGGTCGCCGTCGCTGAGGTTGTGCTTCCAGGCGATCCGCAGCTGGACGGCGGCCTCGAGGGAGGGGTCCCCGGCGGCGTCGGCCATGGCGTACGCGAAGGTCTCGTCGAGGGCGCCCAGGGCCTGCCCGGCGGCGTCGATGACGGCCAGCCGGGCCCGGACGCGGCTGGCGGGCGAGGCGTCGCGGGCCAGGACCGCGCGGGTGGCGCGGCGCGCGAGGTCGGCGCGGCCGGCCCAGCCGGCGTCCTCGGCGGCGTTGACGAGGCGGGCGAGTTCCTCGCCGGCCAGGTGGGAGGGCGTGCGTTCGGCGGCGAGCAGGCCTAGTTCGGCGGCGAGGGCCCGCTGGCCGCGGCGGCGGCAGACCGCGGCTGCCTCGGTGATCTCGGCGGCGAGCCGCTGGTCGGGGGTGTCCACGGCCAGCGCGCGGTGGCGTACGGCCTGGACGGGGTCGTCGACGGCCTCGGCGAGCGCGGCGTGCCCGGCGGACCGCTCGGGCCAGCCCGCGTCGGCGGCGAGCGCGGTGGGCAGGGCGCCGGCGGTGAACTCCACGCCGCCGTCCTCCCCCACCCGGACCAGGGCGGCCCGTTCCGCTTGGGCCAACTCCGCCTCGGCGTCGGGTCGGCCGGCCCGGCGCAGCAGGGCGGTGGTGGGGCGGGCGGCCAGCGCGGCGAGCAGCAGGGTGCGGCGGGCCTGGGCCGGCGCTTCGGCGAGCAGTCTGCGGGCCACTTCGCGGGCCTGCCCGGAGACGGGCAGGGTGTCGGCGTGGTGGGCGCTGCCGTCGCGGGCCACGGCGGCTTCGGCGAGGGAGTGGCCGAGGGCGAGGGCGAGGCGGGGGTTGCCGCCGCTGGCCTGGTGGATGCGGCCGGCGAGGCGGGCGGGCAGGCCGTGGCGGACGAGGAGCTCGGCGATCTCGTCGGCGCCCAGCGGGGGTACCCGGATCTCGGGGGTGCCGGTGCCGCAGAGGGATTCGCCGACCGGGGCGCCGCCCTGGACGCATTCGGCGACCAGGACGCGGACGCGGGGCGGGGTCAGCCGCAGGGCGAAGCG
The DNA here is from genome assembly GCF_001746425.1 of Streptomyces subrutilus. Lineage (GTDB taxonomy): Bacteria > Actinomycetota > Actinomycetes > Streptomycetales > Streptomycetaceae > Streptomyces > Streptomyces subrutilus_A. Next base: position 928,158 of record NZ_MEHK01000001.1, read on the forward strand.
CAGCAGGTCGGTGCTCTCGGCGTCGAGCCACTGGGCGTTGTCCAGGACGAGCAGGACGGGGTGGCGGGCGGCGAGCGTGCGCAGGACCTCGAGGAGGGCGAGGCGCAGCGCGACGTGGTCGCGGCCGGCACGGGGGGCGTCCGCCTCCCGGCACAGGAGGGCGATGGCGGTGCGCTGGGGGCCGGAGAGCCGTTCGAGCGCGGCACCCGGCACGGTGGCCAGCAGGGCCGCGGCCGAGGCCTCGGGTATGCCTTGGTCGGCGGCCTCGGGAGCCAGGCGCAGCACCGTCTCGCGGCGGGACTCGGCGGCCGCGGCGACGGCGCGGACCACCTCGGTCTTGCCCGCGCCCGCGGGGCCGGTGAGCAGGGCCCGGCCGTGCGAGGTCAGCGCACGGCCGACCGCTTCGACCAGTTCGTCCTGTCCGACGCTTGTGTCAGCGTTCCCCGTCGCCGCCACCACGCACAGCCACCAGCCTCTCGGTCCCCAGCTCCTGTGCCATTCCTGTGAGACGCGACAATACGAGGTCGGATGCCGGGTGGACACGGATTGTGACGCAGAAATCAGCCAGGTGACGGGAAAAGCCGTCGGACCCGCCGGTACGTGTGTACCGACGGGTCCGCGGAGTGGGCTTGGTCCGTACTATCGGCCCGTCAGGCCGAGTTGGCGGCCGGGCCGGAAGCCGGTCAGAAGGTCAGGCTCCAGTAGTCGATCTTGCCGGTGTCGCCGCCGGCGTTGTCGTTGACGCGAAGCTTCCAGGTGCCGTTCGCGACCTCGGCGGAGGCGTTGACGGTGTAGGTCTGGTTGATGTTGTCCGTGCCCGCGCCGGTCCGGTTGTGCAGGTTGTACGCGGTGCCGTCGGGGGCGATCAGGTCGACCTTGAGGTCACCGATGTAGGTGTGCGCGATGTTCACGGCCACCTTGAGGGTGGCCGGGGCGTTGCCGGTCTTGCCGGTGACGGTGATCGGGCTCTCCACGGTGGTGTTGTCACCGATGGTGTAGTCCGCGCCGTTCTCCAGGCCGGTGGGCGTGGTGGTGGTCACGGCGTTGATGGTCGCGGCCGCGTCGGCGAGGCCGGTGCCGCAGCCGCCGGTGCAGACGCCGGCGAGCGGGCGGGTGTTGTTCTTGATCGCCGCCTCGATCTGGGCCGGGGTCAGCGAGGGCTTGGCGGCCTTGGCGAGCGCGGCGAGGCCCGCGACGTGCGGGGCGGCCATGCTGGTGCCCTGGTAGGGCTTGTAGTTCTCGGCGCCGGGGGTGGTGGTGCCGGCGTTCAGCGTCGAGAGGATGCCGTTCTCGGGGGTGGTGACGGTGCCGGGGGTGTCGGTGCCGCGGCGGGTCTCACCGCCGGGGGCGGCGACGTCGATGCTCGCGCCGTAGTTGGAGTAGAAGGAGCGGTCGCCGGTGCGGTTGCTGGCGGCCACGTTGATCACGTTGTTGCAGCTGGCGGGTGTGAAGCCGGCCGCGTCGGAGTTGCTGTTGCCGGCGGCCACGACGACGGTGGTACCGCGGCTGACGGCGCCGTTGATGGCGTTCTGGTAGGTGGCGCTGCAGGCGCCCGAGCCGCCGAGGCTCATGTTGATGACCTTGGCGGGCGTGGCGTTGGCCGGGATGCCCGAGACGGTGCCGCCCGAGGCCCAGGTGATCGCGTCGGCGATGTCGGAGGTCGTGCCGCCGCACTTGCCGAGCACGCGCACGGGCTGGATCTTCGCGCCGTAGGCGATGCCCGCGATGCCCTTGCCGTTGTTGGTGGCCGCGGCGATGGTGCCCGCCACGTGGGTGCCGTGCCAGGAGGAGCCGCCGGCCTTGGAGCCCAGTCCGCACTCGTTGTCGGTGGCGTTCCAGTCGCCCTCGTCGGCGGGGTTGCCGTCGCGGCCGCCGCCGTCACGGGCGTAGGAGGCGTTGCTGATGAAGTCGTAGCCGGCGACCACGTTCGCGGCGAGGTCGGAGTGGGCGACGTAGCCGGTGTCGATCACGGCGACGGTGACGCCGGAGCCGGTGGTCTTGTCCCACGCCGCGGGAACGTTCATGCCGGCGGTGGGCTCGAAGAGGTCCCACTGCTTGGTGTACTCGGTGTCGTTCGGGGTGGCCATCGCGTAGGCGCGGGCGTCGACCTCGACGTAGGCGACGTCCGGGTCGGCGCGGAACTGGGCCATCACCTTGGCGGCGTCGGCGGGAGCGGTGGCCGAGCCGAGGCTGACGAGGGCGGCTCCGGTGCCGAGGCGGCGGTCGAACTTCGCCTTCTTGCCGGCCTTCTTGCCCTTGGCCGTGGCGTCGTCGGCGGCGGCCGTGTTGGAACTGGCCTCGGAGGCGGAGGTCTTGTATCCGACGATGAGGTTCTCGACCGGGGCGGTGGTGGTGGCGGCCGCGGCGGCCGACGAGGCCGGGACGTCGGCGGCGACGGCCACGGAGGCGGTGGCGGAGCCGGCGAGCAGGGTGACGGACATCGCCACCACGGATATGAGCCTGCGTCTCGATGCGTGCACGAAGGTCCCTTTCGCGGGCCGATTCCGGGCAGGCCGGAGCGGCCGGTCGGTGCAGTGTGGGAGGTGGCCGGCGGCCGCGGGGCCGGGAGCGGGCTGGTCGAACCCGCTCCCGGCCGCCGCCGCACGCCACGTTGCCCCCGCCTCGACGGTGGGGCAGGGCAACGTCGGTACCGAAGATTCCCCCTGATGGGACGGCATCATGCCATGTGGGGTTGGCGTGTCGGCCGTCGGGTCAGGGGAAGATCGCCGATGGGCAGACAGTAGGCAACGCGGGGGTGAACGCGATACGGGGAAAACCCTTGTCCGCCCCCTGCCGGTCCCCGCGCACCGGCAGGGAGGGGGTCCTCAGGAAGCGGGTGCGCCCGTCTCGTCCGCGGCCCCGCGCGGCGGGAAGAGCTTGCGGAAGTACGTCCAGCTGGTCTCGTTCGGCTCGGTCCATTTGTCCGGGGAACGGGCGAATTCGGGGTGGTGGGCGGAGATGTAGGCGCGGGTGCGCTCGGGGACCTCCGCGTAGGAGCCGAGCTTGCGGCCGCGGCAGTGGAAGGTGAGGCCGCCGGGGCGCTGCCCCTGTTCCATCCAGGGCAGCCACGGGGACATCCGGGTCCAGGACATCGTGGCGGGGACACTGGGCGCGTCGGTGGTCAGCGCGGCGGCGGGCGCGAAGAACTGGAAGAGCTCCAGCGCCCGGTAGGTGTCGTCGGCCGAGTGGGCCGGGTACTGCGCGACGGGCAGCGGCGAGGGATAGGCCAGCGGGATCTCCAGGCTGAAGCAGACCTGGTCCCCGAGTTCGGTCACGGGGACCGGGTAGGGCCGCAGTCTCTGGTTGGCCGGATCGTTCCAGACGTGCACCACGGGCCGGTCCTGCCAGGTGTCCAGGATCTCCCGGGTCAGCGGGTCCAGGTAGAAGGCGGCCTCCCTGGACAGCAGGCGGTAGCCGCCGGTCTCCTCGTCCCCGGTGAGCCGGGCGACGTTCAGCCCCTCGAAGCCGAAGAGGCGCCGGTGCGGCTCGCCGGGCCCCCAGGTGTAGACGTCGCCCGACCACCAGTAGGTCACCTCGGCGCCGTCGAGCGAGGCGCGGGTGCGGGCGAAGGCGTGCAGCAGCTCGGCGGGCGTCATCTCGGGTGTCATACGCCGTACTCTGCGCGGTCGGCGCCCGGCCCGGCAAGCAGGCCCCGCCGCGCGGATCGGGCGGGCGGGCGGGGGTGCGGCCGCGGCGCCGTTCGCCCTCCGGATGCCGGGTTGACTCGGGTGGCGCCACGGGCGACCGTGACCGCCATGGGGAAAGAACGCCGACTGCTCGCTCTCGCCATCTGCCTGGTCCTGGGCGGCGGGCTGCCCGCCGCCGTCCTCGGAGCCTCGCGAGCGGCCGGTCCCCACCCGGGGGCGGCGGGCTCCGGCCCGGCCCCCTCCGACTACGTGGACATAGGCGATGTTCCACGGGAAACGGGGCCCGTCTCCGCCCCGGGAGCCGATGGTTCGCCCGGCACGGTGGTGGTGGAATGCGGGCGCAACGAAGAGGGCCACCACAACGAGGACAACCTCGTGGTCTCGCCCGGCCTGCCGTCGGGCGCCCACCACACGCACGCGTACGTAGGGAACCTGTCCACGGACGCGATGTCGAGCAACGCCTCCCTCGACGCGGCCGCGACCAGCTGCCGCGGCGGCGACCGGTCGACGTACTACTGGCCCGTGCTGCGGAGGCCGGACCTCCCGGGCACCCGCCCGCACGAACACGCGGCGGGGCACGGCAACGCCGGGCGGATCCTGCCGGAGGCCTCGGTCCGGGTGGAGTTCCGCGGCAGCCCGGTGAGCAAGGTCGTGGCGATGCCGCGCTTCCTGCGCGGGATGACCGGGGACGCCGTCGCGTACACCGCGGCGGGCGACGCCGACGTCCGGGCCCGCTGGGGCTGTTCGAGCACCCCGGACCGGCCCGCCACCCGCTATCCGCGCTGCCCCGCGGGCGACCTCGTCACGCGCACGCTGGTCTTCCCGAGCTGCTGGAACGGCCTGGACACCATCGGCGAGGGCCACCGCTCCCACCTGAAGTTCCCCGCCGCGGGCGGCGTCTGCCCGCGGGGCACCTTCCCCGTTCCCCAGCTGCGCGTCTCCCTCTCCTACGAGGTCCCCGCGGGCGCCCCCCTCGCTCTGGACTCCTTCCCCGAGCAGCGGCACAGCCCGAAGACGGACCACGGCATGTTCGTGAACGCGATGACCGACCGGCAGATGGCGGCGGTCGTGGACTGCCTCAACGAGGGCCGCGACTGCCGGATGTGAGCACCGCGCGCCGGCTCCGCGGCCCGCGGGGGGCGCGGAGGGGGACCGTCGCGCGATCCGGAAGTGACGCACGTCACGTGAACCGCGGGGGCGCGGGCGGCGTGTTCGGACGGCACCACGCAAGCGAGGAATACGGAGAGGGTGAGATGGCCGGACCACTGTGGCCCCGCACTCGGCGGGGCTCGACCGATGAGGCACTGATCAGGTCGGTCTACGAGGAGCACGGCCACGCCCTGCTCGCGTACGCCACCCGGCTGACCGGGGACCGGGCCGCCGCCGAGGACATCGTCCAGGAGACGCTGATCCGGGCCTGGCGGCACTCCGAGGTCCTGGTGAACGGAAAGGGCTCGGTGCGCGGCTGGCTGCTCACGGTGACCCGCAACATCATCACGGACCGGTACCGGGCCAAGGCCGCCCGGCCGCCCGAGGTGTCCGGGGTCGCGGCCAGTCCCCCGGTGGAGGGCGACCACGCCGATTCCGTCGTGGACGCGATGACGGTGCTGGGGGCGCTCGACCAGTTGTCGCCGGAGCACCGGGACGTGCTGAGGGAGCTGTACTACCGCCAGCTCAGCGTGGCGGAGGCGGCCGACAGCCTCGGCATCCCGGCCGGTACGGTCAAATCGCGCTCGCACTACGCGCTCAAGGCCCTGCGCGACGTCTTCCGGGACAACAGCGCCGGGGACGGCGCTTCCAGACAAGGCAAACGATCCGGCAGGCCGCCCCAGCAGCCCGCCGGACTGCGTGAGGTGGTGGCATGAACCGGCAGCGGCACGAGGAGGAAGAACAGCTCGGCCCGTACGTGCTCGGCGTCCTGGACGACACGGAATTCCGCCGGGTCGAGGCCCACGTGAGCGGGTGCGTGCAGTGCCGGGAGGAGGTGGCCGCGTTGCGCGAGATGGAGGCGGCGCTGGGCGAGGTGCCCGAGGAGGCGTTCCTCGACGGGCCGCCGCAGGGCGGGGACCTGATGCTCCAGCGGACCCTGCGGCAGATGCGCGGGGAACGGGCCGGCGAGCGGCGCCGGCGGGCCGGGCTCGCGGGGCTGGCCGCGGCGGCCTCCCTGGCCGCCGTGTTCTGGGCCGGTGCGCAGCTGGGCGGCTCCGATCCGGGGGCGGTCGCCCTGCCCCAGCCCTCCCCGACGGCGTCGACGGCCCCCTCGCCGCCCGTGCCCGGGACCAAGGTGGCCTCCGCGACGGACCCGGGCACGGGCGCGCGGATGACCGTGCAGATGACGCCCGCCACCCAGTGGGTCCGGGTGCACGCCGCGGTCACCGGGGTGCCGCCGGGTGAGCGGTGCCGGCTGGTCGTGGTCGCCAAGGACGGTACGCGCACCACCGCGGGCGGCTGGGTGGCCGGCCGGCAGAGCGGCGAGGGCAAGGGCGCCTCGCTGGACGGCTCGGCGGCGGTGGATCCGGCGAACGTGAAGGCGGTCCTGGTGGAGAACGAGGCGGGCAGGACCTTCGTGTCCGTACCGGTGTAGCCGGCCGCTGCGGCAGCCGGGCGGGAACCGCCGGAGCCCGGGAGCACGTCCTGCTCCCGGGCTCTCGCCTGCCCCCTCCGGGTTCCCCGAAGGCGGCCCGGCGGGAGCCCGGCATCACCCGCACACCGGACTGATCATCACATTGCGGTCCATGACATCCTGTGACGTCACCACTCGCCGGACGCATCGGCGGACGTCCGGGGAATATGGGGAAGGTCCATGAGGCTCTGCTTCCTGGTGGAGGAGCACTACCGCCACGACGGCATGCCGAACGAGGTGATCCGCCGGTTGACCGCGTGGGGGCACCAGGTCGACGTGGTGCGGCCGGGAGGCTCGCTGCTGTCCATGACCGAGGCGGTGCGGGCGGGTTCGCACGACGCCTGGGTGCTCAAGACGGTCTCCGGCGGCCCGGGGCTGACCCTGCTCGAGGCCGCGGCCGCGGCCGGTCTGACCACGGTCAACGACGCCCGCTCGATCCGCGGCGTACGGGACAAGGCGCTGGCCGCCGCGATCGGCCGGGCCCGCGGGCTGCCGCTGCCGCCGACCTACGCGGCGGCCCGTCCCGAACTGCTGCGGGAGGTACCGGCGGCCGCGTACCCGCTCGTCGTCAAGCCGGCCGACGGGAGCTCCGGACGGGCCGTGCACCTGGTGTCCTCGCCGGAGCGGCTGGAGGCGATGCTCCCCGTCCTGGCGGGCGAGGGCCTGCTCATCGCCCAGCCGTACGTGCCCAACTCGGGCACCGACATCAAGGTGTACGCGGTCGGCGGCGAGCTGTTCGCGACCGAGCGGTGTTCCCCGCTGCATCCCGACCCCGCGGTGCGGGAGCGCGGGGTGCCGCTGTCGGCCGAGGTCGCGGCGATCGCCGCGCAGGTGGGGGCGGTGTACGGGCTCGACCTGTACGGGGTGGACGTCCTGCTGGGCCCGGAGGGTCCGGTGGTCGTGGACGTGAACGACTTCCCGAGCTTCCGTCAGGTGCCGGACGCGGCCGCCCGGGTGGCCCGGGCGGTGCTGGACCTGGCGCGCCGGGGCGGTTCCGGCCTCCCGCCGGCGCCGCCGGCGCGGTCGTACGCCCGGACGCTTACGATTCCCGCGCAGGTGCCGGCGGGGGCGGTGGACGGCGCGTGAGGATCGGACTGATCACCCCGGAGCCCGGCCATCCGCTGCTGGCGGCCACCGCCGCCCTGCTGGCGCCCGCGCACGTCGTCGAGGCGCTCGACCCGGCCTCGGCGGGAGGGGTTCCCGGACCGGTAGCCGACGTGTACCTGCTGAAATCGAGGACCCCGCGCGCCCTGGAGCTGGCCCGGCATCTGACGGAGCGGGGCGCTCCGGTCGTCAACACCGCGGCGGCGACCGCCCTGTGCCAGGACCGTACGGCGATGGCGGAGCTGGCCCTGCGGGCCGGGCTGCCGTTCGCCGCGACCCGTACCGTCGGCTCCCTCTCCGCGTGGGCGGCTGCCGGCGGGCCGCTGCCCTCCCCCCTGGTGGTCAAGAGCCGCCGCAGCCGCCGGGGCGACCTGGTGGCGCGGGTGGACGACGGCGCGGGGCTGCGGGAGTTGGCGGCGCGGTGGCCGGGGGAACCGGTGGTGATGCAGGATTTCACGCCCAACAGCGGCTGGGACCACAAGCTGTGGGCGATCGGGGACCGGCTCTTCGCGGCCGTGCGGCGGTCCGAGCTGTCCGCGGGCGGGCGGGGGCCGAACCTGCCGAAGGCTCCGTCGGAACTGCCCGCCGGGTGGGCCGATCTGGTGCGGGCCACGGGCGAGGCCTTCGCGCTGGACGTCTACGGCGTGGACATCATCGACGCCGGGGGCGGGGAACCGCTGATCGTGGACGTGAACGCCTTCCCCGGGTTCCGCGGCCAGGTGGGCGCCCCCGAGGCCCTGGCGGCGCTGGCCCTGCACCGGGCCGCCGGGTCCGGCCGCGGCGGGTCCGGGAGTGCCGGGTCCGGGAGTGTCGCGGCGCTCTGAGGGCTCCGGGATCCGTGAGGATCGGGGGCATGGGCTTCGTCCTGCCGGTCCTCTTCGCGCTGTTCGCGGCGCTCAGCAACGCGCTGGCGACCGTGCTCCAGCGACGGGCCGCGCTCACCGTGCCGCAGAGCGAGGGCTTCCGGTTCGGGCTCGTCCTCGACCTGCTGCGGCGGCCGCTGTGGATCGCCGGGATCCTGGCCGTGATCGCGGCGGGGGTCGGGCAGGCCGTCGCCCTCGCCACGGGCGCGCTGGCCCTGGTACAGCCGCTGTTCGTGCTGGAGCTGCCGCTCGCGCTGCTGATCGCCTCGCTGATGACGCGGACCCGGCTGCCGGGGGCGCTGTGGCTCGCCGTCACGGGCGTGGTCGCCGGGCTCGGGATCGTGCTGGTGGCCGCCTCGCCCCAGGGCAACCGTACGGACGTACCGCTCGACCGGTGGGTGCTGGCCCTGGCCGCGTGCGCGGCTGCGGTGGCCCTGCCGGCCGTGGCCGGCCTGCGCCGGCCGCCCGGGCGGATGCGGGCCGGATGCCTGGGCGCGGCCACCGCCGTGTGCTACGCCCTCACCGCCGCCCTGATGAAGTCCGCGATGCACGTCCTCGACGGGGGCGGGATCGTCGCGTTCCTGACCACCTGGGAGACGTACGCCTTCGCCGTGAGCGGCCTCTGCGCGCTGCTGCTGCTCGAACACGCCATGCAGGGCGGCCCGCTGGTCGCCTCGCAGCCCGCGCTGACCCTCGGGGACGCGAGCGTGAGCGTGGCGCTGGGCGTGCTGCTGTACGAGGAGCACCTGCGGGCCCACTGGTGGCTGCTGCCGCAGCTGCTGGGCCTGGCCCTGATCTGCACCGGGGTGCTCGCCCTGGCCCGGGCCGCCGTGCCGGACGCGGCCGGGTAGCCTGCGGGCCGTCGAGCGGAGGGACTTCCAGGCGGGGGCGGACACCGCGGCGGCCGTGCGGGAGGCGACCGGCGGGGGCGCGCACGTGTCGCTGGACGCCCTGGGACCGCCGGCCATGGCCGCTGCCGCGGTGCGCGGGCTGCGCCGCCGGGGGCGGCGGGCGGGACGGCGGCGCACGCCTACCCGCAGATGATGGGCACGGCTCCCGGGCGCGGGGTCGCGGACATCCTGCCGCGGGCGGGCCGGGCGGGCCGGGCGGTCTGAGCGGCTACCCCCGGCTGCCCGCTTCGACCAGCCCGGTCTCGTAGGCGGCGATCACCGCCTGGGCGCGGTCGCGGACCTGGAGCTTGCCGAAGACGCTGGTGATGTGGTTCTTCACGGTGGACACGCTGATGTCCATGGCCTGGGCGATCTCCGCGTTGTCGAGCCCCGTGGCCATCAGCCGCCACACCTCCTGCTCGCGCGGCGTGAGGTCGCCCAGGGCCGCCGCGGGCGGCTGCGGACGGCTCGGGGCCAGGACGTAGGCGGAGATCAGCCGGGTCAGCAGCCGGGGCGCGACCGCCGCCTCACCGGTGTGCACCACCCGTACCGCCGCGACCAGTTCCTCCGGTGAGATGTCCTTGGGCAGGAAGCCGTAGGCCCCGGCGCGCAGCGCGGCCACCACGTACTCGTCCATGTCGAAGGTGCTCAGCGCCAGTACCCGGCACTCGGGCAGGGTCCGCGCGAGCCGTTCGGTCGCGCCGACCCCGTCCAGCACCGGCATGCGGATGTCCATGACGACGACGTCGGGCCGCAGCCGGTGCGCGAGGGCGAGGGCCTCCTCGCCGTCGCCGGCCTCGCCCACCACCTCGAAGGCGGGGTCGGGCGCGAGGATCAGGGCCAGGCCGCGCCGCACCAGCGGCTGGTCGTCCGCGATCAGCACCCTGATCGCCTCCGTCGTCCCTCCGCTCATCGCAGCGCTCCTTCCTCGGCCTTCAGCGGCAGCCGGGCCGCCACCCGGAACCCGCCCCCTTCGAGCGGTCCGGCCTCCAGCGTGCCGCCGTGCAGGGCGACCCGTTCCCGCATGCCCACCAGACCGTAGCCCGACCCGGCCGGCGCGGCCGCCGCTCCGGCGCCGTCGTCCGACACCTCCACGGCCAGTCCGTGGGGCCCGTACGTCAGCCGTACGCGAGCCCGCGCCTGGCCCGCGTACTTGCGGGCGTTCGTCAGCGCCTCCTGCACGATGCGGAACACGGTCAGGCCCACGCTCGGCGGCAGCGGGCGCTCCTCGCCCCGCACGTCCAGTTCGACGGGCAGCCCGGCCCGGCAGGTCTCGCCGACGATCCCCGCCAGGTCCCCGACGCCGGGCTGCGGGGCGGTCGGCGCCTCCTCGGGCTCGTCGCCCGCCCGCAGCACGTCCAGCAGCTGGCGCATCTCGCGCAACGCCATCCGCCCGGAGCCCTCCAGGGTGACCAGCGCCTCCCGGGCCACCTCCGGGTCAGCGGCCAGGTTGGCCCGGGCGCCCCCGGCCATCAGCTGCATGGTGGTGATGTGGTGGGCCACGATGTCGTGCAGCTCCCGGGCGATGCGGCGCCGTTCGGCGGCCACGGCGCGGTCGGCGAGCAGGCGGCGGTTGGCCTCGTTCTCGCGGTGCCAGCGGTTCATCGCGGCCGCGGTGACCAGGACGAGCAGCACGTTGGCCACGCTGCCGACCACGTCCGTGGTACCCGGCCGCGAGGGCTGTCCCACCAGCGGCATCACCGCGCAGACGAACGCCGCCCCCGCCACCACGGCCGCGCCGCGCGAGCGTGCGACCGTGTAGAGCGCGACCACGGTCGTGGCCGTGAAGTGCTGCCCCACCGGCACGCTCAGGTTCAGGGCCAGGTCGAACACCAGGACGGCCGCGAGCGTGGCCAGCGGGGCGCGGCGCCGGGCCAGCAACGGCAGTGCGGCCACCAGCAGCAGCACGCAGCCGGCCGGCGGGACGTACCCGCGCTCGACCTGGCTGCCGAACGAGAAGCTGAGCAGGTCCACGACGGCCGCCCCGACGGTGACCAGCGCGTCGTTCCGCGTCCACGGCAGGGCGTCGCCGCCGGGACGGGGTCCCTCGGCACGGGGTCCCTCGGCACGGGGTCCCTCGGCACGGGCGCCCTCCCGTGCGGCAGGCCTCTTCGGCATGGTGTCGTCCTCCCCCGCGGGCGCCCCCGCCGACTGCCGGTGCGCACGACCGGCTGTCGTCTCCTGATCCATTCTGGCACCCGTCCGCGACCCCGCCCCGGTCCCCGGGGCCGATCCCGGACCAGGACCAGGGTCCTGGTCCGCGCCGGTGCCCGGCCCCCGCTCCCGGGTGCGGTCTCGTCCCGCGCCCGGACGATTCGCCCGCTGCCGGCTGATGAGCTGGACACCAGCCGGGAGAACCCGGCGAACCACCCACCGCCAAAGGACAAGAACGTGATCCGCGCCCTGACCGGGTTCTCCACCCGCAGCCCGTGGAAGGTCATCGCCGTCTGGGCGGTGCTGGGCATCTTCCTGACCGTGCTCAGCCAGCCGCTCGTCTACCGGGTGACCGAGACCCAGAGCGGCGCCTTCCTGCCGGCGCGGTACGACTCGGCCGCCGCGCTGAAGGTCGCCGAGGAGAAGTTCGGGGTGAAGCCCGACGGCAACGCGGTGACCCTGCTCGTCGCCCGCGCCGACGGCGGGCCCCTCACCGAGGCCGACGAGCGGCGCGTCGGCGCCGTGGCCGAGGAACTGGGCAGCCGACGCGTCGACATGCCCCCGCCGACGCAGGAGGAGCCGCCCGCCTTCCTGAACGAGGACCACTCCCAGACCCCCGCGGTCGGCCCGGCGATGACCGCCCCGGACCGTAGCTTCGAGCTCCTCACCGTCCGGCTGGCCGGCAACTCCCTGGACCCCGGCCTCCAGCGCGTCTACCGCGTTTTCCACGACCGGGCCGAGGAGGCCTTCGAGGAGGCCGGGATGCGCACCGGCTTCACCGGCGGCCTGGCCGACGTCACCGACACCGCCGACGCCGAGAAGACCACCCAGACCGTCGTCGGCATCGTCATGGTCGGCCTGATCGTGCTGATCAACATCCTGGTGTTCCGCAGCGTCCTGGCCGCCTTCGTGCCGCTGCTCGCGGTGGTGGTCGTCGGCGGCGCGGCGGCGGGCACGGTGATCGGCGGCGCCGTGCTCACCGGCATCAAGCTGGACCCCTCCACCCCGAGCATGATCAGCGTCGTGCTGATCGGCATCGGCGTCGACTACTTCCTCTTCCTCCTCTTCCGCTTCCGCGAACAGCTGCGCTCCCGCCCGGAGCAGCCCGCCCGGGAGGCGGCCGCGGAGGTCAGCGCCCGGGTCGGCACGGCGATCACCTCGGCCGCCCTGACGATCGTGGCCGCCTTCGCCACCCTCGCCGTCGCGACCTTCGGACAGTTCCGCGTCCTCGGCCCCGCCATCGCCATATCGGTCCTGGTCATGCTGCTGGCCAGCCTCACCCTGATGCCCGCGCTGCTCGCGGCCGCCGGCCGCCGGATGTTCTGGCCCTCGCGCGCCCTGAAGCGGCAGCCCGCGGAGGGGGCGGCCTCCCGCTTCGGCGCCCTGGTCGCCCGCCGTCCGCTGCGCCTCGTCCTCGCGTCCGTCGCCCTGCTGGGCGCCCTCGCGGCCGGACTGGCGGGCATCCGGATGGACTTCGGCCAGGGCGGCGGCAACCTGGAGACCCCGGCCGCGGCCACCGCCGCCGAGATCTCCCGCGCCCTGCCCGCCGGGGTGTCCGACCCGGCCACGGTCTACGTCACCGCGAAGGACGGCCGCGCCCTCGACCCCGCGGGGATCGAGGCCCTGCCCCGGGCGCTCGGCGCGGTCGACGGTGTCGGCAGGATCGGACCCACCACCCTCAACGAGGACCGCACGGCGGCCCGTTTCGACCTCTACCTCACCCCGGGCCCCCAGACCGAGCAGGCCCGCGACCTCGTCTCCGGACCCGTCCGCGCCACGATCGCCGGCGCCGCCCCCGCGGGGACCGAGGCCCATGTCGGCGGCACCGCCGCGATCTTCGCCGACATCTCCACCGCCGTCGACCACGACCTCAGGATCGTCTTCCCGGTCGCCGCGGTGCTGATCGCGCTCATCCTGCTCGTCCTGCTGCGCAGCCTGCTCGCCCCCGCGATCCTCATGATCGCGGTCGGCCTCGGCTTCGCCGCCACCCTCGGCGCCTCCGCCCTGTTCTTCCAGCACCTGCTCGACGAGCCCGGCGTCAACTTCGTGCTGCCGCTGGTGCTGTTCCTCTTCGTCGTCGCCCTCGGCACCGACTACAACATCCTGATCAGCGACCGCATACGCGAGGAGATGGAACGCCCCGGACCGGCCCGTGCGGCCGTCGCCCGGGCCGTACGGCACACCGCGCCCGCGATCGCCACTGCGGGCGTCGTCCTGGCGGCCTCCTTCGGCAGCCTCGCCGTCAACGTGAACCCCTCCACCCGGCAGATCGGTTTCGCGACGGCGCTCGGCATCATGCTCTCGGCGTTCGTCCTGTCCATCGTGCTGGTGCCGGCGCTCGCCGCGCTCCTCGGCCGCCGGACCTGGTGGCCGGTCCGCCCGGGCGGCGCCCGGGGCCGCCATCCGGGCCGGTCCCAGGCCTCGCACCCGGACCAGGACCGCGTCCCCGTCGGCTAGGCCGGGGCCGCCAGGCCCGTCACGTCCCGGACGTGGCGCAGGCTCGGTTCCAGCAGCACCGAGTGGAGCTGCTGGAACACCTGGCGTGCGGCGACCGCGTTCCAGTCCGCCGGGAGCAGCTCGCTCGGCAGGCCCGGGTCGAGGTAGGGCAGGCGGCGCCACTGGGTGAGCAGCGGCACGTAGTGGCGGAACGCCTGCGCGGGGTCCGGGTCGGGCCCGGCGGCCAGGTGGGCCGCCACGGGCGCGTAGGCGTCGGTGAAGGCCGCGTACTGGGTCTGGATCGCGGGGAAGTCCCACCACGAGCTGACCGTGTCGGGCAGGTCGCTGAAAGCGGCGTACTCGGCGGCGGCGAACAGGTGGACGTAGTCGCCTAGTCCGAGCCGCTCCAGCATGGCGCGCGCGTCGTCGAGCAGCCGGCCGGGCGCCAGCCAGACCCCGGGGGCGATGTTGCCGAAGCCGAGCCAGGTCAGCCGGGTGCGCAGCTGGTAGCGGTGGGAGCGCTCGGACTCCGGTACCGAGAAGACCGCCATGGCCCAGCCGTCGGCCAGGTCGGCGGGTTCGAGGCTGGCGAAGATCCGGCGGTCTCCCTCGTCGAAGACGGGGTGGGCTGCCGGGCTGAGGCGGTATCCGGTGGCGCCCCGGCGCTCCGGTTCGAGGACCCCGCGCTTCTTCAGGCGCGAGATCGCCGAGCGTACGGCCGGTCCGTCGACGTCGAGTTCCCCCATCAGCGTGATCAGGTCCGCGATGGAGATCCAGCCGCCGAGGCGGCGCAGGAACGCCCCGTAGACCGTGTTGATCAACGAGCTGGGCCGAAGGGGGCTGTCCGACATGATCGCCTTCCGTTGTACGCGGTCGCGATCATATCGAGCCCTCCCCCGGCCCCTTCGGGCTACCGGGGCGGCGGAGCCTGCGCGTAGGCGCCGGAGAGCAGGTGGCCGGCCCCCGGGGCGACGGCGTCGAGGTCCAGGGCGCGCAGCATCTGGTGGGCGGTGCAGACGGCCGCGGACACGACGGGCTTGCCCAGGAGCTGTTCGGCCTCCTCGATCGCGGTCAGGGACGGCATCTGCACGCAGGCGGACAGGACGACCGCGTCGGCCTCGGCGTACTCCAGCGCCCGGGCCAGGCCGGGCAGCCGGGCCGGGTCGTGGGCGGCGACGTCGAGGTTGTCCGGGATCTCCAGGGCCTGGTGGTCCAGGACCTCGATGCCCTCGTGGCCGAGGTAGTCGACGACGGTCCGGGTGAGCGGGCGCATGTACGGGGCGAGCAGCACGATCTTCTTCGCGCCGAGCGTGTGCAGCCCGTGGACCAGGGCCCCGGCGCTGGTGACCACGGGCGCCGGGCCGCCGTTCTCCGCGGTGCGCAGGTGCAGGCGTTCCCGCGCGGTGCGGTGGTAGCCGAGGCCCATGCTCATGATGGCGACGAGGCAGGCGTAGCCGAGGACGTCGACGCGGGCGTCGGAGAGTTCCACGGCGCAGCGGTCGGAGTCGGCGTCCATGGCCTTGAGCTGCTCCGGGGTCACATGGGTCATGCGCATGCGGCTGGAGTGGAAGGTGAAGCGCTCGTCGGGTAGGAGGCTCTGGCGGGCCCGCAGGATCGCCGGGATCTCGGTCTCCATGGTGACGTTGGAGCTCGGCACGATCTGGCCGATGCGGAAGGTGCGGTCGGGACGGTCGGGCACGGGGCTCCTCAGCGGGCGTCGACGACGGGGTTGGTCAGGGTGCCGATCAGCTCGACGGTGGCTTCCACGGTGTCCCCCGGGACGAGGAACTCCGGCGGGACCATGCCGGCGCCGACGCCGGAGGGCGATCCCGTCGCGATGACGTCGCCGGGCTCCAGGGTCATGCCGGAGCTGATGTCGGCGATGAGGCGGGCGATGGGGAAGAGCATGTGCCGGGTGTTCGACTTCTGCTTGGTGACGCCGTTGACGCGCAGCGAGAGGTCGAGGGCCATGGGGTCCGGGATCGCGTCCGCGGTGACGACCACCGGGCCGAAGGGGGCGTAGGAGTCCTGGCCCTTGGAGAAGAACCACTGGCCGGAGCGACGCTGGTCGCGGGCGCTGATGTCGTTGACGACGGCGTAGCCGAAGACGTGGTCGTACGCCTCCTCCTCGCCGATCCGGAAGGCGGTGCGGCCGATGACCACGGCCAGTTCGCACTCCCAGTCGAGCTGGGTGGTGAGGTCGGCGTTGTGCAGGATGGGCTGCCCCGGCCCGGTGACCGCGGTGGCGGGCTTGGAGAAGAGGACCGGGCGCGGGGGGCGTTCCTTGTCGGTGTCCAGGCTGCGGCTGGACTCCGCCACGTGTTCCACGTAGTTGAGGCCGACCCCGATGATCTTGCCGGGGCGGTGCGGGGCGCACAGGGTGACGTCGTCCAGGCGGTGCACGGCCCCGGCGGGCCGGCCGGCCGGGTCCGCGGCGAGCAGCCGCCCGGCGGTCTCCCGCGCGGCGGGGCCCGCCTGGATGAAGGAGAGCAGGTCGTGCGGGAGGCGGACGCCGGCCCGGTCGGCGAGGGCGGCCAGGTCGACGACGAGGCCGTCGGCCTCGGCGCCCAGGCGCTCCACGGAGTCGGCGGTGGTGAAGGTCAGCAGTCGCATGGGGGTTCCTCGGGGTTCAGGCGGTGACGGGCTGGTGGCCGCCGTGGTCGGGGTACGCCTCTTCCCGGTGGAAACCGAGCGAGCGCATGACGGGGAAGTCGTTGAAGGAGAACAGGCAGGCGTCCGCGGAGGGGTCCGGGTTGTGGTGCTCGTGCCAGGCCCAGGACGGGACGCAGAAGATGTCGCCGTCGGTCCACTCGAAGCGCCGTCCCGCGATCACCGAGAACCCCCGGCCCTTGGCGGCCGTGTACACCACCGATCCGGTGTGGCGGTGCGCGCGGGTGGCCTGGCCGGGGCGCAGCAGCTGCATGTGGGCACCCATGGTGGGCATGACCGGACCGCCGGTGAGCGGGTTGGTGTACTCGGCGATGACTCCGTCGTACGGGGAGCCCTCTTCGGCCTTGGCGAGGCCCAGCAGGGCCTCGTACGTCGGCTCCCACGGGAAGGCGAGCAGCGGCGAGTAGGGCCGGCTCCACTTCTGCGACCCGTACGGCAGCAGGTGCGCCGCGTACGTCAGGAGGGAGGAGTTGACGACCTTCCCGGGCTTCTGGTGGAGCTCGGGGTGCACCTCGTAGAAGCCGGCGTCCAGGGCGTTGACCAGCGGTATGTCGAGTCCGTCCTGCCAGATGACGGGGGCGTCGGCGGATTCGTTGCCGTGCTCGTGCCAGGTGCCGCCCGGGGTGATGGCGAAGTCGCGGGGGCCGACCTTCAGCTTCTGGCCGTCGACGATCGTCCAGGCGCCGGTGCCCTCGTGGACGAAGCGCAGGGCGGCGGCCTGGTGGCGGTGCGCGGTCATCGCCTCGCCGGGCCCCATGATCTGCAGGCCGGTGTAGAGGAGTCCGGCGGCGGCGCTGACGTCCCGGCGGCCGGGGTTGACGAGCATGACCACGCGGCGGCCCGCGTCGTCGGCCCGGACCAGGCCGAGCGCCTTGTGGACCAGGGGGCGCAGCTCGGCGTAGCGCCAGAGCACCGGAACGGACCTGGGCTGCGGGTACCAGGGCTCGATGTCGTTGGCGACGGTCCACAGCGCGCCGGCGTCGAGGGCGCCCAGTTCCTCGTAGTAGGCGGTGAGTTCGGGGGTGTCGGTCACCCGGGCGCGGCCGAGGGCGGTGTCGTCCTGCTCCGTGGTCATGCGTCCTCCTCGGAGGCGGTGGTCGGGGGGCACGGGGGTACGGTGAACGCCACCGGCAGGCGGGGGCGGTTGTCGACTTCGAGGCGGAAGACGTCGAAGCGGTTGTAGTGGCCGACGATGTCGTGCATCTGCTTGGGCTGGACGCAGCGGGCCAGGTCGATCTCGCCGTAGACGACGCCCTCGTCGTCGACGAGGGGCTCGCCGACCGGACGGCCGTCGGGGCCGAAGATGCCGGACAGGGCGCTGCGCGGACGGGTGAACCGCTTGCGCAGTTCCTCGTCGTCCCCGGCGAGGGCGTCGGCGATCTCGGGGGAGACGGTGGAGCAGGCGACGACGGAGAAGACCTTGCCCTCGAAGCTGTGGGCGGCGGTGCGGACGGCGATGGCGTCGGCCATGTCGTAGTCGGCCGGGGCCACGGGCAGGGCGATGTAGCAGGAGGCGTGCACGAGTTCGCCCTGCGCGAGGAGGGCGAACCGGGCCAGGGTGTTGGTGTTCTCGCCGCAGGCCAGCACGCCGAGCGGTCCGACGGGGGTGGTGTGGACCCGCAGCGAACTGCCGTCTCCGCCGGTCCAGGTGAGCTTCTCCGCCCAGGTGGGCACCAGTTTGCGGTGGACGCCGAGGATCTCACCGTCCGGGCCGATGGTGAGCAGGGTGTTGTGCAGGACGCCGAGGCTGTACGGGACCCGCTCGTTGACGCCGATGACGAGCGTGACGCCGTGCCGGCGGGCGGCGGCGCACAGGGCGTCGACGTGCGGGCCGGGGATGTCGACCGAGGCCGCCCGCAGCCGCTCGAACCAGGGTGAGCCCTGGACCGGGTTCATCGTCCAGTTCCAGTACGGATACCCGGGGACGAACACCTCGGGGAACACGACGAGTTCGGCGCCGTTGCCGGCGGCCTCGGCGATCAGGGCGACGGCCTTGTCGACGGTGGCGGCGGGATCGAGGTAGACGGGTGCGGCCTGGACGGCCGCGGCCGTGAAGCGGCGCAGGTTGTCCATGGAGGGACCTCCGCTATCGGGGGGCGGGAGCGGCGGCGGCGCGCGGCAGCCAGCGCCGGTGGACGGGTTCGGCGGGCGGCCTCAGCAGTTCCAGGCGGGGCGGCACCCGGTCGGTGCGGGCGGCCGGGGGCCGGCGGCGGCCCGCCGCCCAGGACGGCGCCCAGGGCGCGGCGGGCCCCTGGTAGCCCTGGGCGGCCGCGGCGTGCAGGGTCCACAGGGGGTCGTGGAGCTGGGCCCGGCCGACGCCGCAGAGGTCGGCCCGGCCGGCCAGGATGATCGAGTTCACGTCGTCGTAGGTGGAGATCGCGCCGACGGCGATGGTGGGGACCCCGGTGGCGTTGCGGATCAGGTCGGCGTACGGGGTCTGGTAGCTGCGGCCGTAGCGGGGCCTCTCGTGGGCGACGACCTCTCCGGTGGAGACGTCGATCGCGTCGGCGCCCGCTTCGGCTAGGGCGCGGGCGACGGCCACGGCGTCGGTCTCGGTGAGGCCGCCTTCGGCCCAGTCGGCGGCGGAGATCCGGACGAGCAGGGCCTTGCCGAAGGGCCACACCGCGCGTACGGCGCGCAGCACCTCGAGGGGCAGGCGCAGCCGGCCGGCCAGGTCTCCGCCGTAGGCGTCGGTACGCCGGTTGGTCAGCGGCGAGAGGAAGCCGGAGAGCAGGTGGCCGTGGCCGTACTGGAGTTCCAGCGCGTCGAAGCCGGCCCGGTCGGCGCGCCGGGCCGCTGCCGTGAAGTCCCGTACGAGCGTGTCCATGTCGGCCCGGTCGGCCTCCCGCGGAAGGCGGCTGAACTCGTCCCAGGCCAGGCTCGATGCGGCGACGGGCGGCCCGTCTCCGGTGGCGGCGCGGCGTCCGGCGTGCGTGAGCTGGATGCCGAGGAGGGTGTCGCACTGGCCGTGGACGAAGCCGGTGATGCGCCGCCAGGCCGCTTCCTGTTCGTCGTTCCACAGTCCGGGGCAGCCGGGGGCGGCCCGGCCGTCGGCGCTGACGGCGGTCATCCCGGCGAGGACCAGGCCGGATCCGCCGAGGGCCTGCGTGCTGAGGTGGACGAGGTCGAAGTCGCCCGGAACCCCCTCGCGGGCGGTGTCCAGGGCGGTGGGCGGTACGACGACCCGGTTGCGCAGCAGCAGGCCGCCGAGCCGGAAGGGCCGGAACATGGGCGGCACGGGCGAGGAGCCGCCCACCGCGTCGGTGAAGGCCTCGTCGCGCACGCGCAGGTTGTCGTAGGTGACGCGGCGGCTGCGGGTGAGGAGGTTGAAGGCGAACCGGTGCGGGTCCTGGCCGGTGTAGCGGTCGATGTGCTCGAACCACTCCAGGCTGGCCTGCGCGGCCCGCTGGGTGGACTCCACCACCGGCTTGCGCTCCTCCTCGTACGCGGCGAGCGCCCTTGGCACGTCGGGGTGTTCGTGCAGGCAGGCGGCCAGGGCCAGGGCGTCCTCCATGGCGAGCTTGGTGCCGGAGCCGATGGAGAAGTGCGCGGTGTGGGCGGCGTCGCCGAGCAGGACGATGTTGCCGCGGCGCCAGGTGCGGTTGCGCACGGTGGTGAACCGCAGCCACTTTGAGTTGTTGGGCAGCAGCCGGTGGCCGTCGAGGTGCGCCGCGAGGAGCTCCTCGCAGCGCCGGATGCTCTCGGTGTCGCTCGCGCCCGGCGGGAGCTCGCGGCCCTCGGACCGCGCGAAGCCCGCGCGGCGCCAGGCGTCCTCGGTCATCTCCACGATGAAGGTGGAGCGGGTGTCGTCGTACGGGTAGGCGTGCACCTGGAGCGTGCCGAAGTCCTGCTCGTCGACGATGAAGGTGAAGGCCTCGAAGACCTTGTCGGTGCCGAGCCACATGTAGCGGCCGGCGCGTTCGTCGAGGTCGGGGCCGAAGGTGTCGGCGAAGGCGGCGCGGGTGGCCGACCGCACGCCGTCGCAGGCCACCACCAGGTCGTGGGTGGCGGCGAGCTCGGCGGCCGGCGGGGCCTCGGTACGGTAGCGGACGTCGACCGCCAGGGCGGAGCAGCGCTCCTGGAGGATCCGCAGCAGGTGCCGCCGGCCGAGGGCGGCGAAGCCGTGGCCGCCCGAGGTGAGGGTGCGGCCCCGGTAGCGGATGTCGATGTCGCTCCAGCGGGCGAACCGCGCCGACATGGCCTCGAACGTCTCGCGGTCGGCCTGGGCGATGCCGTCGAGGGTCTCGTCGGAGAACACCACGCCGAAGCCGAAGGTGTCGTCGGGGGCGTTGCGCTCCCATACGGTGATCTCCCAGTGCGGGGAGAGCTGCTTGGCCAGGGCCGCGAAGTGCAGCCCGCCGGGTCCTCCTCCTATGACCGCCACGCGCACGGCGTGCCTCCCAGTGGTTCCGCAGCGATGAGGAGCTCGGCCCGTTGCGGGCCCGCGGTGGTGAGTACGGCCCGTACGTCCTCGGGCCAGGGGGTGGCCCCGGTGGCGCGGGCGGCCGAGTGGGCGACGACCATCCGTCCGGTGGCCGCCTCCTCCCCGTGCTCGCCGTGGACCGTGAAGGCGTAGTGCAGGGAGCGCTCGCCGACCTCGGTGACCCTGAGCTCGGTGCGCACGGCGTCGCCGAACCAGAGCCGGGCCCGGTAGTCGGCCTCGAAGTGGACCCGGGGCGTGCTGCCGAACAGGTGGGCCAGGCCCAGGCGGCGCAGCAGGACGGCCTCGGCCGCCTCGACCCAGCGCACGACGGTGGAGTGGTGGTAGTGGCCGGCGGCGTCGGTGTCGGGCCATTCGACGCGGCGCTCCACGACGACGCTCGGCAGCCGCGGGGGGCCGGGGGGCTCCGGCGGGCCGGCCGGCTCGGCGGGTTCGGCGGATTCGGTGCTGTCGAGGGCGGCGGCGGCCTGCCGGGCCGCCCGGTCGCGCAGTTCGGCGCGCTGGAGCTTGCCGGAGCCGGTGCGCGGGAGCTCCGTCACGAACTCCACGGCGCGCGGGTACTTGTAGGGGGCGATGGTCTGCTTGACGTGGTCCTGCAGTTCGCGGGCCGTGGCCGGGTGCGCCGGGACGTCCGCGCGCAGGACCACGTACGCCTTGACGATCATGCCGCGCCGTTCGTCGGGGGCGCCGACGACGCCGCACTCCTCGACGTACGGGTGGGCGGCGAGGGCCTTCTCGACCTCAGGGCCCGCGATGTTGTAGCCGGAGGAGACGATCATGTCGTCGCTGCGGGCCACGTACCAGAAGTAGCCCTCGGCGTCGCGGACGTAGGTGTCGCCGGTGATGTTCCAGCCGTTCCTGACGTACGAGGCCTGGCGCGGGTCCGCGAGGTAGCGGCATCCGGTGGGGCCCGTGACGGCGAGCAGGCCGGGCTGCCCGTCGGGCACGGGATCGCCCTGTTCGTCGACGACGGCGGCGCGGTAGCCGGGCACCGGGCGGCCGGTGGAGCCGGGCCGGATGTCCTCGTCGGCGGCCGAGATGAACACGTGCAGCATCTCGGTGGCACCGATGCCGTCGATGATCTTCAGCCCGGTCGCCTCGTGGAAGGCGTGCCACACCGAGGCGGGCAGCGGCTCCCCGGCGGACACGCAGCGGCGCAGTCCGGCGAGCCGGTCCGCCGCCCCGGCCGCCATGATCGCGCGGTAGGCCGTCGGGGCCGTGAACAGGACGGTCACCCCGTGGTCCGCGACGAGGTCCGCCAACTGCTGCGGGGCCGCCTGCTCGATCAGCAGGGTCGCGGCGCCGACGTACAGCGGGAAGACCACGAGCCCGCCGAGCCCGAAGGTGAAGGCGAGCGGCGGCGTTCCCGTGAACACGTCGTCCGGGCGGGGCTTGAGGATGTGCCGGGAGAAGGTGTCGGCATTGGCGAGCACATCGCGGTGGAAGTGGAGGGACGCTTTGGGGCGGCCGGTCGTGCCGGAGGTGAAGGCGATCAGCGCCACGTCGTCGGCGGCCGTGGCGACAGTGGCGAAGCGGCCGTCCTTGGCCGCGCACCGCGCGGTCAGGTCGCCCGGGCCGGCGCCGCCGTAGGGGATGACCGGCAGGCCGGGCAGGCCGGCCGCGTCGAGTTCCCCGGTGTGGCGGTGGTCGCAGATCGCGGCCGCCGGCCGGCTGATGTCGTGGAGCTCGGCGAGTTCGGCGGCGCGCAGCAGCGGCATGGTCGTGACGGCGACGCAGCCGGCCTTCAGGACCCCGAACCAGGCGGCCACGAGCCAGGGGTTGTTGGGACCGCGGAGCAGGACCCGGTTGCCGGGGCGCAGGCCCAGGTCCTCGGTGAGGACCTGGGCGACCTGGTCGGCCCGTAGTCGCAGTTCGCCGTAGGTCCACCGGTCGGTCGGGGTGAGCAGGGCGGGGCGGTCGGGGCCCAGGCGTTCGACGGCGTCGTCGAGCAGTCGCCGGGCGCAGTTGAGGCGGTCCGGGTAGTCCAACTCCGGTAGGTCGAAGTGGAGTTCGGGCCAGAGCGGGTAGGGCGGCAGCCGGTCTCGACAGAAGGAGTCGGCGTGCGCGGAAGGGGAGAGCTCCATGGGGCGGCACCTCGATCAGGGAGCAGCGGGGGAGACGGGAGCAAGGTATGTCGAATATTTAGCGCCCGTCAACATTTCGCGATATCGCTGCCGTCGCGGCCGACCCCTCCGCGATTCAGACCGACGGGATGCGCACGTGCACGGATTTGCCGGACTCATCGGCGACGAAGGCGAGTTCACCACCCATGTCGGCCACCAGCAGCTGGACCATCAGCAGCCCGCGCCCGCATTCGGCGTCCGGATCGCACGTCGCTCGCGGTGCGGGCAGCCGCGGGAGCGGGGCACCCTGGTCGGCCACCTCCAGCCGGAGCCACCCGCCGCCGGAGGCCACCGCCACCCGCATCCGACCGGCGCCCACGTGCCGCACGACGTTGGCGACGAGTTCGCTGACGGCCAGCAGCAGTGCGTCCGACGCGTCGAGGGGGACCCCCCACCCGTCGAGTACGGCCCGCACGCGGGCCCTGACCTGCGGAACGGCCACCGGGAGGGGGTCGGTGACCCAGTGGGTGAAGCTGCGGACCGCATGGCTGGTGGTGGTGAGCATGACGTGCTCCCGGAGGGGGAAGGCGCGGTATCCGCTGGGGTGGCTCGTGTAACCGATCGCGAAACAGGGCAGCCTCTGGGCTTGTGGTCAGCGGAAACGCATCGCTAAAGTCCTTGATTACACGTGTAACACGTTACGTCTCCCCGGTGGCCCGCGCAAGCATTTCGGACAAACGTCGCGAAGCCTGTGCCCCGCCCCGGCCGCCCCGCCTTGGAAGGGCCGCAATGACGCAATCTCCCCCGGCATCCCTCCCGTCCGGCTTCGACGCCGCCGACATGACCTGGCCTCCCCCGCCGTTCCGGCCCCCGGTGCCGGCCGTGACCGGCCCGGACGGCGTGCGCCGCTTCGACGGGGTCACGTACGCGACCACACCCGGCTACCGTCCCCGGCTGCTCGACGTGCAGGTGCCCGCAGGCGAAGGCCCCTTCCCGGCCGTCGTCTGGATCCACGGCGGCGGCTGGCTGGACGGCGACCGCCGCTATCCGCCGCCGACCGTCCCCGCCGCACTGCTGCACGGCGCGGTGCTCGCGGCCGGGCTGGCGCTGGTCTGCGTGGACTACCGGCACAGCCTCGAAGCCCCGTTCCCGGCCCAGCTGCACGACGTGAAGGCCGCGATCCGCTACGTCCGCGCCCACGCGGACGTCCTCGCCATCGACCCCGGGCGGATCGGCGTCTGGGGCGAGTCGGCCGGCGGCCACCTGGCCGCGCTCGCCGGCCTCGTCGGCTCCGGCACCGCGGGCGCCGCGACGCTCGAGGGCACGGAGGGCGTCGGCTCCGGGGAGACCGGAGTGCTGGCCGTCGTCGACTGGTACGGCTGCTCCGACCTGGTCGCCCTGGCCGCGCACCCCATGCCGCCGATGCCGTCCGAGGTCGCGTTCCCCGACCCGTACGAGGCCCTGCTCGGCGCCCCGGTGGCGCAGGACCCGGAGCCGGCGCGGGTCGCCAGCCCGGTGACGTACGCCGGGGGCCCACACCTGCCGCCGTTCCTGCTGGTGCACGGAACCCACGACGGTCTGGTCCCCTACAGCCAGAGCGAGGCGCTCGCGGAGGCCCTGGAGGGCGCCGGGGGCGAGGTCACCCTGCGGCCCGTCGAGGGCGCGGACCACATCTTCCTCGGCTCCCCGGACGTTCCCGGGATCGTCGCCGAGAGCGTGGCCTTCCTCGCCCGCCACCTCGCTCCCGCCGACGCGAGACACGGCCGTGACCAGTAGTCCCGCCACCGAATCCGCCGTCCGGCCCGAGAGCTCCGACAGCTCCGACGACCCGGCGGTCGGGGCTCCGCGCCACCGGGGCCCCCTCCTCCTGGGTCTGCTGCTACTGGGCGGCGCCGCGCTGGCGGCCCTCCTGGTCCGTTCCGACGTCGCCGATCCGCCCTTCCAGACGTTGGACGAGCGCTGGCTGGTCTGGATGGGCGGCCCGCACGAAGGGCTGTACGCGGCCGCGGCCTCGGCCTTGAACTGGTTCGGCGGCCCGTTCGGCGCGGTCGTGCCGCTCGGCCTGCTGGCCCTGCTGCTCCTGCGGGGGCGCCGGGTGTCGGCCGGCCTGCTGCTGCTCGCCTTCTTCGGCGGCAACATGCTCGTCGTGCAGGGACTCAAGCACCTCGTGGACCGGCCGCGTCCGGCGAATCCGCTGGTCCGCGTCGACCACGGCTCCTTCCCGTCCGGGCACGCCGCCACGGCGGCGCTCCTGGTGGTCGTGGTCGGGGCGCTGCTGGTCCCGGTGGCCCGGCGGCGGCTGTGGTGGGCGGCCGGGGCGGTCTTCACCCTGGCCATGATGTGGAGCCGAACCTGGCTGCACGCGCACTGGCTCAGCGACACCGTGGCCGGGGCGGCGGCGGGCGCGGGGGCAGGGCTGCTGGTGTGGTGGCTGCTGATGCCGGCACTGGCCCGGGAGCGTGCCCGCCTCGGGGCCCGCCGGGGGCGCTCGGCGGATCGGGTCGGCTGAGCACCGGTCCGCGGACGCCGGTGGCCGGGCCGTCGGGGCGCGAACGCACCGCGCCCCGACGGCCCCGCGGTGTCATGCCCGCGGCATCAAGCCCGCGGCGTCATGTCCGCGGCATCAGGCCCGCGACTTGAGCGCCTTCGTCAGGAGCCCGCCCGCCACGATCAGGGCCGCGCCGAGCCACCACACGCTGTCGTCGAAGACGAGGACGGCGATCCCGATCGGCACCAGCAGCCCGGCCAGCGGTAGCAGCAGCCCCGCCGTGCGGGGCGGTTCGGGGCCCTGCCCGGCCGCTTCCCGGGTGGCGCGGGCCCGGACGACCTCCGGGTACCAGGCCGTGAACCGCAGGGCCGCGACGATCGCCAGGATCTGGATGATCCAACCGGTCCAGATGTTGTTCGGATTGCGCAGGACCAGGTCGCCGTAGGCTCCAGCGAGGGCTGCCACCAGGAAGGCGAGGCCCCACACGGCGGTGATCACGTAGTTGGTGCGGAGGAACGCCGGGGTGTGCCAGAGCGCCGGGTCGACCTGTTCGCGGGCGTACTGGAGGGTGAAGGGCAGGCCCACGGCCAGGGAGCCGAAGGCGATCACGACGAGGGTGACGTTCGCGACCTCGCCGGCGTACGTCTCCAGCCAGCGCAGCGTTCCCTGGCTCGCCGTGGCCCCGACGACGGCCAGCGCGGCGAAGAACACCACGTCGGCCAGTTCCAGCAGCTTCCAGGTGCTGCCCCGGTTGACCACGCGGCTCAGCGCGATCAGCGTGACGGCCGTCGCCAGCGCGATCCCGACCGCGATCTCGAACCGTCCCGGTCCCACCAGCAGGGAGAAGACGATCCACGGTGCCATGCCGACGACCGGGTTCTCCAGGAATCCGGACACCGTTCGGGCACCCGTGCCGTTCGCCTCGGTACGCACGCTTCCATCGTCCGTGCCCTGCGGCGGACCGGCCATTCCAAGCGGCTGCGCGGCCGCCGCCCGCCCCGGGGGCGGCGTCAGGACGTCTCGCGGTGGACGAGGACCGCCTCGACCGGCGCCACCTCCGGGGCCGTGCCGGTTTCGATCAGCTCGTGCACGGTGTCCGCGATCCGGGCGGCCGACGGCAGGTCGAGGCGCACCGTGGTGAGCGCGGGCTGCTGGAGCGCGGACAGGACCAGGTCGTCGCAGCCGACCATGGCGACCTCGTCGGGTACCGAGACTCCCTCCGCCCGGAGCGCGTGCAGGAGCAGGGCCCCGTACTCGTCGTTGTACGCGAAGACGGCGTCCAGGCCCAGGCTCCGCCACCGCCGGGCCAGCGCGGTCGCGGATTCCCGGCTGTAGGCCAGCTCCAGGGGCGTGACCGTGGCCATGTGGCGGGCGGCCACCGACTCGGCGCCCGCGAGGCGCGGCTCGGCGAGCGTGCCCAGGCCGCGCTCCAGGGGCATGACGACGCCGATCCGGCTCCGGCCGCGGCCGATGAGGTGCCCGGCCGCGGTGGCGCCGATCCGGGCGTGGTCGAAGCCGACGGTGTGCACGCCCTCGACGGGCTGGGCGGCGAAGGCGAGCAGGCCGCGCACCCCGGCCCGGCGCAGCAGCTCGGCCGCCCGGCCGCCGAAGCGGTCGCCGTCCATGGCGACGACGGCCGCGGGGCGCATCTCGGCCCAGGCCCGGGCGGCGTCGAGGGGGTCGGCGAAGCGGCCGGCGTGGAGCACGGCCGTGTAGCCGTGCCGGTCGAGCTCGCTGTGCAGGTCGTCCACCCAGTCGCTGACGAGACGGCCTATCGCGGAGATCGACGCGGGCATCAGTACGAGGTTGCTGCGGCCGGCCCGCAGGGACCGGGCGGCGGCGTGCGGGACGTAGCCGAGCTGCCGGGCCGCGTCGCGCACCCGGACGCGGGTGGTCTCGCTGACGCGGTGGCCCGGGGTGTCGTTCAGCACGAAGGAGACGGTGGCGCGTGACACCCCGGCGAGCCGGGCCACGTCGGCACTGGTGATGGATGCGGGGACGCTCGTCTGCTTGGCCATGACGCCCCTCGGAGCTCCTTCTGCCGGACTGTGGTGCCTCCTTTTAGGTTACACGAGTCAGATGAAGGAGCCGGGAGTCGCCGGCGAGGTCGTCGAGGGCGCCGGTGACCGAGTCGAAGCGCATCGTGGCGCGGGTTCCGGGGTCGTACGGGTCCCAGCGCGGCAGGCCGCCATGGTTCGGGTCGCCGGTGCGGACGAATCCGATCCAGGCCCGGTGCATCGCGTGCGCGAGGCCGTCGCGGACGGCGGGGGCGAGCCCGGCGAGGAACGGAGCGTGCGACCACTGGTCGAAGTTGTCGAAGACGAAGGGGAGTTCGAGACAGTGCGCGGCCCCGAGCCGGCCCTCGTACGCGGGGGTGGGCAGGTCGAACTGGTAGGCGCGGACGGGCCGGCCGAGCGCGGCCCTGGCCTCGGCCAGCCGCACGGCCGGGGCCCGGAAGAGCTCGTCCGTGATCAGGTCCATGAGCACGTCGTGCGGGCGGGCGCCGGGGCGGCTCCGCGCGTACGCCGCGTACACCGCGGGGGCGCGGGCGCCGCCGAAGGTCTCCGCGATGCGCTCGATGACCTGCTCCCGGGTGGCGGCGGCGTAGCCCGCGTCGAGCGCGAAGCCGAAGGCGGCCTCCTCCCGCGTCCAGCCGATCATGACGTCGATCCCGGCCGCCGCCCCGCTCAGCAGGGCCTCGGCGGGATGCCGCGGCAGGGTGGGGCCGTCGATCACGGGCAGGAAGGGGGTCGGCCAGTACCCCCACCGCGCGGTCCGCGCGAACAGTCCGAGGCCGGCTCCGATCAGCGCGGGCCAGGGCAGGGTGCGCAGTTCCGCCTCGTTCTCGACCCCGGCGAGCTCGAGGAAGGCGGCGGTGCGTTCCAGGGCGGCGTCCGGGCCGGGAAGGTCCAGGCCGAAGGGCGGGCTCTGCAGGATCACCCGCTTGATCAGGCCCTGCGCCTGCGGATGTCCGGCGAGCGCGGCGGTGGACACCGCGCCGCCCGACTGCCCGGCGACCGTGATGCAGTCCGGATCGCCGCCGAGGGAGGCGATGTTCTCCCGGACCCAGCAGAGCGCGGCCAGCTGGTCGGTGAGCCAGTGATTGCTGCCCTCGCCGGGGCCCAGACAGAGGTAACCGAGCGGTCCTAGGCGGTAGTTGATGCTCACGACCACGAGATCGCCGTCGCGTGCGAAGGTCGCGCCGCAATACCCGGGCAGCGACCCGGAGCCGGACACGAAGCCGCCGCCGTGGATCCAGAGCAGTACCGGACGGCGGGCTCCGTCGGCGGCGGGGGTCCAGACGTCGAGGGTCAGGCAGTCCTCGTCGAAGGGGGGCGCACCGTGACCGCCGAGCACCGGGTCGCCGCCCTCCTGGTACGGCTGCGGAGCGCTCGGGCCGTCGGCGGTGGCGTCCCGGATCCCGCTCCAGCCCGTGTGCGGGCGGGCGGGCCTCCAGCGCAGGTCGCCGACCGGCGGTTCGGCGTACGGCACGCCGCGAAGGACGAGGAGCCCGCCTTCGGCCGCGCCGCGCAGCCGCCCTGCGGGCAGGTCCACGACCAACTGGTCATCGCTTGGGGAGTGAGCCATGAGCCGGTCCTTCCTGGCCGCGCGCCTGGTGCGCGCCGACACCACGAGACTATTGCGTAAAATTCTCGACCGTCAACGCTTCGCGATATCTGGCAGGGTCCGCAGTCCGCCGCCCCACCCGGTTCCGGGCTCACAGCCACAGGCTGTCCGCGGCCATGTGCTCCGCCTCCGCGCGCAGCAGGGGGGCGAAGACGCGCCACAGCACCAGGCAGGCTCCGGCGCCGAGCAGGGCGCCGGCGAAGGTGTCGCTGAGCCACTGGGCATGCAGCCAGGTCCGGCTCCCCATCATGGCGAGGACGTACCCGGCACCGGCCGCCCACCACCAGCGCCGCGCACGGGGCGGGAACACCACCAGCCCCGTCACGATCACCAGGGTCACGGCACTGAACACCTGGCCGGAGGGGTACGCGCCCTCGTTGACCAGGACCCACGGGTGCGGCGGGCGCGGACGGTCGGCCAGCTGCTTGAGCGGCAGGACCACCACCACGTTGGCGGCGACGGCCGCGGCCAGGACGAAGAGCGCCGAGCGCCAGCGCCCGTACACGCACAGGACGCCGATCAGCGCCAGCGGCAGGACCGTCCCGAGCGGGCCGCCGAGCCGGTCGAGAACGAGGGCGAAACCGCCGTCCGCGTCGGCGGACGAGCTGTTCACCAAGGCCTCCCACCAGTCGTCGAGCCCCTGGAAGAAGGGCCGTTCGACCGCGCGGAGCAGCAGGGCGACGAGGAAGGGCACGACCAGGAGGGTGATTCCCCACGGGAGTGCCTGGCGGGGCGGGGCGGCCGGCAGATGGTGCGGCGGCACGCGGGAGGACGAGGGCGGCATGGCGGGCCTTTCACGATCGTCCCGGAGGGCGGGCACGGGAGGGCCAACGGCGAGAAGGAGCGGAGGGGGCGAACGGCGGGGTCCCGCGCACGCCGTGGAGCGAGAAAGCGAGCCGGACACGGGCGCGGGCGGGGCGAACCCGGGCCGAGCGTGGACCCGGCCCGGGCCGGAGCCCCGGCCGGGCGGAGGATCGCCGCGCTGCGGCACGGAGTATGGCCGAGACCCGGCCCCCGCACAAGCGCGGTAACACGTCATGGCACCAAGGGATATCCGGGCGGTCACGATCTGCATCAGGTCCCCGCGCGACCCCTGGCGGCGGCTGGAAATGGGTGCTACACAGTCTCCAGCGCGACAGGTGACACGTGTAACAAACATCTGGTCGACCGCGCTTGTCCGCCGCATCTCCGGCGTCCCCGGCCGCTGCCGCGTGCCCGCCACCCCTCCCCGCGTACGCGGCGCCCCGCTCGTCCGCCACCTCCCCGCTCCGTCCCCCGAGGAGTCGTCATGGCCCTGCCCGACGTCGTCGATCCCGTCCCCGCCGCCCCCGAACCACCCCGCCAGCGCGGGCTGCTGCCCCTGCTGCTGTTCGCGAACTCCGCCATGATGGCGGTCTACATGGGTGTGGGCTCGGTCCTGCTGCCCCTCCAGGTCGCCGCGATCGATCCCGTCAACAAGGTCGCGGTCCTGGGCCTGATCGGCGGAGTCAGCTCGATCTTCGCCACCGCGTTCAACCCGATCGCGGGCGCCCTCTCCGACCGCAGCGGGCGCCGCGGCCCCTGGATCCTGGGCGGCGCCCTAGCCTCGCTCGCCGCGCTGGCCTTCCTCGGCAGCGTGAGCACCGCGCTCCTGGTCGGCACCGCCTGGTGCCTGGTGCAGGCGACCATGAACGTCTTTCAGGCCGCGGTCACCGCGATCGTGCCCGACCGGATCCCGGCAGCCCGCCGCGGCACCGCGTCCGCGCTGGTGGGACTCGGTCTGCCCATCGGCGGCACCGCCGGCGTCCTCATCGCCTCCCAGACCGCGGACCACCTGCGCACCGGCTATCTGCTCTTCGGCGCACTGGTCGCCGTGGCGGCGCTGCTGCTCACCACCCTCTGCCGGGACGTCCCGCGCTCCGCGGCCGCCGTCGAGGCGGCGGCCGCCGCGGCCGCCCGCCCCAAGGGCGCCCGGCTCGCGGCCTTCCTCTCCTCGCTGTCCCACCACGACTTCCGGTGGGCCTTCATCGGCCGGGCCCTGATGGTCCTCGGCTACTTCTCGGTCGTCGGCTACCAGCTCTACATCCTGGACGACCACATCGCACTGCCCGCCGGCCTGTCCGCGCCCGCCGCGATGGCCGTCCTCACCCCGGTGTCGATGGTCGCGATGGCGCTGTCGACCGTGCTCGGCGGCCTGCTGTCCGACCGGTGGAACCGCCGCAAGGTGTTCGTGGGCGTCTCGGCCGCACTCGCCGGACTGGTCATGGCGGTGCCCGTCGTGAGCCCGACCTGGACCGGCATGCTCGTCTTCAGCGCGCTCAACGGCCTCGCCTTCGGCTGCTTCATGGCCGTCGACACCGCGCTGGTCACCCTGGTCCTCCCCCGGGCCGAGGACGCCGCCCGCGACATGGGCGTCCTCAACATCGCCAACGCCGGGCCGCAGATCATCGCCCCGTTCGTCGCCTCGGCGATCGTCACCGGACTGGGCGGCTACACCCCGCTCTTCCTGGCCGGCGGGGCCCTGTCGCTGATCGGCGCGCTGGCCATCCTCCCGATCCGCGGCGTGCGCTGACGCCCGTCCCCCGCCCCGGACCGCCCACCGGGCCCCCGTACTTCGGGACTTCGCGTCCCCGGCCCCGATCCATCCGCACCACGCCGCACCACCCACCCCTCCGAAGGAGCATCCCCGTGACTCGCAAGCGCGTTCTGCCGCTGGCCGCCCTGCTGCTGTGCACCCCGGCCCTGGCCGGTACGGCGCCCGCGGCCGCCGCCCCGCGGACCGCCCTCCCGGCGAACGAACCCGCCGCCCCGCTGCGGATCCTGCTCACCAACGACGACGGGTACGACGCGCCCGGCATCCGCAAGGCCTTCGAGCGGCTGACGACGGCCGGTCACGACGTCACGATCGTGGCTCCGCTCACCAACCAGAGCGGAACCGGCACCAAGGTGTCCAACGCCCCCACCGTCGTGGTGAAGCACCCCGAGCCGAAGGTGTGGGCGGTCGACGGCACACCGGGCGACTCCGTCGCCTTCGGGCTCTCCGAGGTCTTCGCCGCCAAGGCCCCCGACCTCGTGGTCTCCGGCACCAACTTCGGGCCGAACGTCGCCGGGCTCGCCAGCCACTCCGGCACGGTCGGCGGCGCCGTCGCCGCGCTGGAGTCCGGCGTCCCGGCCATCGCCCTGAGCACCGGCGGTCTGACCGTGCCCGACCCGGTCACCACCGTCAACGCCATGGGTCCGACCCTCGACTTCGCCGTCAAGCTGATCGACCGGCTGCGGGCGCGGGCCCACTCGGGGCGGCTGCTGCCCGCGGGGGTCGGCCTCAACGTCAACCACCCGGTGGTCGGCGCGGACGGCAAGGGCACGGCCACCGGTGTGGCCACGACCTTCCAGGACCCGCAGAACTTCCTCCAGCCGGACTACACCGACTCCGGTGACGGCACCTGGAAGGTGTCCGTGAAGGTGGCGCTGCGGCCGGCCGCCAAGGGCGGCGACCTCGAGGCGGTCGCCGCGAGCCGGATCGCCGTGCGCCCGATGAACGCCGACTGGAACGCGGGTCCGGCCGACCACGCCAGGGCCGCCGCCCTGATCGCCGGGCTCCGGCCGTGAAACGCCGGACCGGACCCCTGCTCGGCGCCGTCCTCGTCCTGGCCTCGGCGCTGATCGCCCCGGCGGCGCCGGCGGCGGCGCAGGGCGGCGGCGGATCACCGCACCCCGTGGTCACCCTCGCGCAGGGCGCCCTGCGCGGACAGACCCGGGACGGGGCGCAGGAGTTCCTGGGCGTCCCCTACGCGGCTCCCCCGGTCGGGGACGCGCGGCTGCGTGCCCCGCGGCCGCCGGCGCGCTGGTCCGGGGTGCGGGAGGCGGACCGACAGGCTCCCGCGTGCCTGCAGTTCTCGCCGTTCGGGCTGCGCGATCCGGCGGCCGTCAGCGAGGACTGCCTGTACCTGGACGTGTACCGGCCCCGGTCGGCCCGCCCCGGAGCCCGGCTGCCGGTGATCGTCTGGATGCACGGGGGTGCGTACAGCCAGGGCACCGGGACCCAGTTCGGCGGGCGGACCATGGCCGAGCTCACCCAGACGGTGGTGGTCAGCATCAACTACCGCCTGGGGCAGCTCGGTTATCTGGAGCTCCCCGACCTGACCGGGCCGCGCGAGGTGCGGTCCGGCTCCTTCGGGCTGATGGACCAGATCTCGGCGCTGCGGTGGACCCGCGAGAACATCGCGGCCTTCGGCGGGAATCCGCAGAGCGTCACGGTCTCCGGGCAGTCCGCGGGCAGCGGGTCCGTGTGTGCGCTGCTGGCGGCCCCCTCGGCCGCCGGCCTGTTCCACCGGGCGGTGCTGCAGAGCGGTCCGTGCACCTTGCTGCGCACGCCCGACCGGGCCCGGGCCGAGGGCCTGGCGCGGGAGTTCGCCGCGCGGGCGGGGTGTGGCGGTCCGGCCGGGGTGGCGGCGTGTCTGCGCGGCGCCTCGGGGGCGGCTCTCGTGGAGGCCGCCCGTACGGTGGCCGCCCCGGGTCCGGCGTCGGGCGACGGCCTGCTGCCGGTCGATCCGGAGCGGGCCGTGCGCTCCGGCGCGTGGAACAAGGTGCCGGTCTTGATCGGCAGCACCCGCTCCGAGGGCCGGTTCTTCGTCGCGCTGACACAGCCGGACCTGACCCGGCAGCAGTACACGGCGCAGGTCCTCGCGGAGTACGGGGCCGCGGGGCCCGAAGTGCTGGCACGCTATCCGGTCGAGGCCCACGGTTCGCCGTACCTGGCGCTGTCGGCCGTCCTGACGGACTCGACCTTCGCCTGCCACAGTGCGTGGACGGCGGAGCTGTTCGCCGGCCAAGTGCCGACGTTCGCGTACGAGTTCGACGATCCGCGGTCCCCGACGCTGGCCGGGGCCCAGGTGCCGGGCCTGGACCAGTCGAACGGGCACAGCGCCGAACTGGCCTACCTGCACGACTTCACCATGGGTGAGCGCCCGCTGACCCCGGTGCAGGTGGCGCTGGCGACCCGGATGAAGCGCTACTGGGGCGCCTTCGCCCGCTCGGGCGCGCCCGTCGTGCCGGGTCAGGCGCCCTGGCCGGCGGCCGTGCCCGGCTCCGGGGTCGCCCCGGTGCTCACCCTCGGGCCGGTGCGGACGGATCCGGGCTCGTCGTTCGGGGCGGACCACCAGTGCGCGTTCTGGCGGACCCGGCCGGACCGGCCGATCTGATCACGCGGCCGCGGGGCGGCGTCGGCGCCGCAGGACGACCAGGGCCGACGCCGCCGCGACGAGGGCGGCGGACACCGTCAGGAGCCAGACCGGGACGCCGTCCCCCACCGTGAGCAGTTCGTCCCGGTGGACGACACGGCGGTAGGGGGTGTCCCGGGCGGCGGCGCGCAGTTCGTGGTCGGCGTCGATGCGGCCCGGTTCCGGGAAGCGCTGGTCGATCGCGGTGAGGAACGCCGGCCCGCCGCCGGTGAGTTCGGCGAGCGGCCCGCCCCTCGGGGTGATCTTCCCGGCGAAGGTCACCTCGGGGGCGGATCCGCCGATCGCCGAGCTCGGCTCCATGCGGTGCTCGGCCAGTACGTACAGGCCGAGGGACTGGGGGGTCTTGGCCATCCGGGAGAGCCGCATCGGGTAGACCAGCACCGGGCTCTCGAAGCGGATCTTCAGCGGGTCCAGGTCCCCCCGCAGCGGTCTGCCCTGCTGCCGGGGGGCCAGCCGTACCGCCACGTACTCCCACTTCTGGTCGACGTACGGGGTGACCTCGGCGGTGAGCCGGTCGGGGAGTTCGAAGCCGTTGGCCTCCAGCCAGTCCTTCAGGGCGTCGGGGTCGGTGGCCGTCAGGCGGGCGACGTCGAAGTCGCCCAGCTGCTCGCGGCCGACGACCCCGACGCCCGAGTCGGCGCTGCCGGGCGGTGCCGCGCCGGCGGTGTCCCCGGCCCCGGAGGAGAAGGGCCAGTCGCCGTCGCGCGGCCAGAAGTAGCTCCGGGTCCGGCGTTCGGGCCGGGTCAGCCGGGAGAGCTCGCCGAACACCTGCCCGTCGCCCAGTTCCACCGTGGCCCGGCCCGGTACGGGCATGATCCAGGCGGCCCGGTGCGCGTCCCCGCGGACGGTGAACCGCATGACGATCTGTTCCGTGCGGCCGTCCCAGTGCACGACGGAGGTCTCGCGGTCGACGCCGATCCGGGACTGCCGGTCGGGGACCATCGCCCCGCAGCCGCACGCGTAGGCGGGGTTGACCAGGGCGCCCACCTGGGTCGCGAGCAGGGCGATCAGCAGGGCGGCGATTCTTCTTCTCATCCACACGGGGTCTCAGACGACGGCCCGCGAGATCCGGTTCCGCCGGAACGGCCGAGGGCCTTCCTCGCCTTTCCACCGGGGCCGGATCAGCCCGCACACCGGCAACCCGTACCGGGCCCCCGCGCGACTTGGAGGTACGGCGGGGGCCGGGGCGGCGGTGCCTGGTTCACGGGGCCGGGGCGCGGCTCAGCTGCCCGCGCCGGAGCGGACGGCGTTGCGCCAGACCGTCACGTCCAGCGTCATGTACTTGCTGGGCGAGTTCTCCGGGGCGAAGCCCTGCACCGTCACCAGGGCCAGGTGCCCGGTGCCGGTGGTGACGCAGATCTGCCGGCCCTTGGAGAGCTTGGCCAGGGAGATGTTCTTGGCGAAGCGGGTCTCGGCCCGGCAGACGGCGAGGGTCCCCTCCTGTCCGGGGTCGAGCAGCACCAGGTTCCCGTCCGAGGTCTCGGCGTCGAGGTATCCGCCGGTGTCGTAGGAGAGCTCGTACCCGCCGTCCTCACCGACCTGGGGCCGGATATCCTCGTCCCCCAGGGTCAGGTGGTAGCCTGCGGTGAGGTTGATGCCCTTGTGGTCGGTGGGCTTGGGGTCGGCCTGGGCGCTCGGCTTGGCCCCCGGCTGGGCCGAGCCCGTCTGGCCTCCTCCGGCCTGGTCCGCCCCCTTGCCCTGGTCCTGCGACGTGGAGCCGCCGCCCCGGGCCTGCTCCCCGCTGCCGTTCCCCTTGAGCAGGGCGTAGGCCGTGGCGCTGCCCGCCACGGCGAAGACCAGCACGGCCGCCAGCGCGATGAGCACGCCCTTCCTGCCCGACCTCGCGGGGGTCTGAGGGCGCTGGGGCTGCGGAATGAACCCGCCGGAGTGCGACTGGTGTTGCTGGTGCGGCTGTGCCGGGAACTGCGTCGGGGCGTAGGCGTGCGCGTGGGCCGGCGGCGGCGCGGTGGGGCCGGGGGCCGGGGCGGGCGTGGGGTACGACTGCGGCGGCTGATGCTGCCGGTGTTGCGCCGACTGCTGGTGCTGGTGCGTCGGCTGCTGGTGCTGGTGCGTCGGCTGCTGGTGCGGTGCCGGGCCGAAGCCCGGGGGCGGGGTGGCCGGAGCCGCCGGCGCGGTGGGCGCGTACGCCGGCGCGGCCGGGGCGGCCGACGGGGGCGGCGGGGTCTGCACCGGGGCCGGGGCGGCGGCCCGCACGGTGATGTCCGCGGCGACCGGTCCCGGGAGCCAGTCCTCGGGGCGGCGCAGCACCGTCTCGGCGTTGGCGGCCTGGCAGAGCACGATGATCTCGGACAGGGACGGCCTGGCCTCGGGGTCCTTGGCGAGGCACCGGGTGACCAGTTCGGTCAGCCGCTCCGGGACCCCGCTGAGGTCGGGCTCCTCGTGGACGATGCGGTAGAGCACGCCGTGCGAGGTCCCCTCGCCGAAGGCCGGGGTTCCGGTGGCGGCGTAGGCGGCGACCTGGCCGAGCGCGAAGATGTCGGTGGCCGGGGTCACCCTGCGTCCCGCGGCCTGCTCCGGGGCCATGAAGGAGGGGGTGCCGATGGTGACTCCGCTGCCGGTCAGGGAGGTCGCGTCGGCGGCGTAGGCGATGCCGAAGTCGATGACGCGGGGGCCGTCCGCGGCGAGCAGCACGTTGGACGGCTTCAGGT
Organism: Streptomyces subrutilus; assembly: GCF_001746425.1. Taxonomy (GTDB): domain Bacteria; phylum Actinomycetota; class Actinomycetes; order Streptomycetales; family Streptomycetaceae; genus Streptomyces; species Streptomyces subrutilus_A. The sequence continues at coordinate 965,052 of NZ_MEHK01000001.1, forward strand.
CGCGGTGGACGATGCCCGCACCGTGGATGACGTGCAGGGCCTCGGCCATTCCGGCGATGAGCAGCAGCACCGCCTCGACCGGCAGGGCTCCGTGCGCCACCACCGCGTCGGCGAGCGACGGGCCCGGCACGTACGCGGTGGCCAGCCAGGGCTGGGCGCTGTCGGTGTCGGCGTCGATGACGGGAGCGGTGAACAGCCCCTGCACCCGCTGCGCGGACTGCACTTCCTGGGTGAACCGGCGGCGGAATTCGGCGTCTTCGCCGAACTCGGGCCGGATCACCTTGATCGCCACGGGCCGGCCGCCGGGCGTGTAGGAGAGGTAGACCTTGCCCATGCCGCCGGCGCCGAGCTTGGCGGCCAGCCGGTATCCGGCGATGGTGGTGGGGTCGTCACCGGCCAGCGGCTGGAAGACCTGGGGGGAACTGTTCCGGCTCGGCTGCTGACCACTCATCAACTTTGTCTCCCCCGCAGATCTGACTCGACGACCGGCACCCTACCCAACCGGGGCGGGCCGGGCCTCACACGGGCGGCTCCGTGCGGCTCCGTGCGGCTCCGCAGCGGTGCGGGGGTGACCCCCTCCAGGGAGCGCGCGAAGGTCCGCCGCGGTGACGGCGGAACGGGCAGCAGGGAGGGGACGACGAGGACCCCGCCCCGCATCCGGCGGCCTCCGCCGAGGCGGCGCCGTCGGGCGAGTCCTCGACCGCCACACAGGCGCCCGGTGCGAGGCCGAGGCGCCCGGCGGCCTCCCGGTGGGGGTCGGGATGCGGCTTGGTCCGCCCGGTGTCGTCGGCGGACACGGTGAAGGCGAAGGGGACACGGGCCAGCGATCCGCCGACCACCGAGTCCACGACCAGCCGCGGCGAGGCGCTGACCGGGGCGAAGGGAACCCTCTCCGCCTCCAGGGCGGTCAGCGGCCGCCGGGCTCCGGGCCGCACGGGCGTCCCCGCCTCGACCCGGCGGAAGAACCGCTCGGCGAGCAGGGCCGCGATCCCGGCCGGGTCTCCCCCTCCGGCGGCCCGTACGAGGTGCGCCGCGGTGTCCTCGACGGCGCGGCCGACGACCTCCGGCGCGTCCGCGCGGGTGAGCCGGTGGCCGTCTCGGGTGAACCCCGGTGGGCGCGCGGCTGCCCTCGGAGAGCGATCTGGCGGCGCGCTGGTCAGCCTCGCGCGGGACCGTGCGCCAGGCGGTCGCCACGCTCGCCGCGGAGGGGCTGATCGGCTCCCGGCAGGGCGCGCGGAGGACCGTACTGCGCCAGGAGCGCCGGCACAGCTGCGGCGAGGTGAACAGCTTCGCCCAGTGGGCGGAGGGGGTGGGACACCGGGCGGACAGCCGCTTCCTGTCCCGGATCCGCAGACCCGCCACGGCCGGGGAGGCCGAGCGGCTCGCGCTGGACCCGGGCACGGAGATCCTGGCCGTGCTGCGGCTGCGGCTGCGCGACGGGGAGCCCACCTTGGTGGAGCGGACCGCCTACGCGGACTGGGTCGCGGCGGCCGTCGAGGCGTTGCCCGCGGACTGCCGGTCCGTCATGGACAGCCTGGCCCAGGGCTCCGGGATCGTCGCCCGCCACGGCCGCGGCGGGCGGGTACGGCTGAGTCCCGGCAGCGCCGCTACCCTTCGGTTGCTTCAGCTGCTTCGGCTGCTTCCGTGATCGCCCCCGGCAGCCACTCGGCTACCCGGCCGAAGCCGAAGCCCAGGGCCGCGGCGCGACCGTTGTCCATGGCATAGGCGCGGTCGAAGGAGAACGGCGAGGCGGCGGCGCCCTGTTCGACCAGCCGGTAGCGCGGCCGCCGCCCGAGCCGCCGGGCGGCCAGCTCGCAGAGCCCGGTCACGTCCAGCGACCCGTGGGAGGCCGCGTTCACCGGCCCGGTGAAGCTCTGCCCGGCCGCCCAGTACAGCAGGCCGGCGATCTCCCGGTGGTGGATGAACGAGGTGGCGTACGGGACCGCGTGCACGTCGACCGGGGTCCCGGCGGCGATCCGCGCCACGTAGTGCGCCAGCCTGCCGGTGAACTCCTCCCGGCCGCCGCCGAGGACGTGGGCGGTCCGTACGGAGACGAACGGGAAGGCGGGCTCGCGCAGGAAGACGGCCTCGGCCTGCCGCTTCTGCTCGGCGTAGGCGCGCGCGGGGTCGGTGTGGGGCGCCGTGGGCAGGAGGTGCGCCAGGTCCAGGGAGTCTTCGGTGACGGGGACGGGCACGGGACCGGCCGCCGGGGCCCGGCCGCCGCCCGCCGTACGGCCGGGGAGGGTGGCGGGGTCGTACACCTCCATCGTGGAGGTCATGACGTACCGGCCGGTCCGCCCGGCGAAGACCCGGCGGGCGACGGCGGCCTGCCGGGGCGTGTAGCAGACCTGGTCGACGACCACGTCGAAACCGCGCGGGCCCAGCGCCACCCGCAGCGCCTCCTCGTCGTCGCGGTCGGCGACGACGTGGCCGACGCCGGCGGGTGGGACGCTGGAGCCCCGGTTGAGGACGGTCACCTCGTGCCCCGCGTCCCGCGCCTTGGTGACCAGGGACTTTCCGAAGTACCGGCTCCCGCCGATGACAAGAATCGTGTGCATGCGCCCGACTCTGCCGCTGTAGGGTCCCCAGCGGAACTGGCGATCCGCTGAACCCGTATGAAGGACGACTGATGATCGATGTGCAGCGGCTGCGCGTCCTGCGGGCCGTCGCGGAGCACGGCAGCTTCAACAAGGCCGCCGGCGCCCTGCTGCTGACCCCCTCGGCCGTCTCCCAGCACATCGCCGCACTGGAGCGCACCCTCGGGCATCCGGTGGCCGTGCGCAGCACCCGCGGGGCCATCCTGACGGAGGCCGGACGGCTGCTGGTGGAGGCGGCGGAGGCGATCTCCGCCGAACTGGACCAGGTCCGCCGCGAGATCGACCGGCTCACCGCGCCCCGGCCGCGCCTGACCCTGGCCACCTTCACCAGCGGCGGCCGCCACCTGCTGCCCGCCGCGCTCGCCCGGTTCGTCGCCGCGCACCCGGAGGTGGAGCTGACGGTGCTGGAGAGCGAGCCGGAGGCGGCCGCGCCGATGGTGCGCGGCGGCGCGGCCGATCTGGCGCTCGCCTACCACTTCGACGGGCCGCCGCCCGTGGGTCCGGGCGAGCGCCCCCCGCTCGACTGGGTCCCGCTGATGGAGGACCCGCTACGGCTGGTCGTACCGCGCGGCCACCGGCTCGCGGGCCGGGCCTCGCTGGGCCTGGCCGAGCTCTCCGCCGAGCGCTGGGTGATCGGCTGCCTCAAGACGGAGTCGTTCCTGCGCCGTTACGCGGAACGCGCCGGCTTCGAGCTGCGGGTGGCGGCGTCGACCACCGACTACTTCTTCGCGCAGAGCCTGGTCGCTGCGGGCGTGGGAATCTCCCTGGTCCCCACCGTCTCACTGGCCCCGTCCCCCGAGGTGACGGTGGTCCAGCTCGAACCCCCGCGCCCCACCCGCCACATCGGCCTCCTACTCCCCCGCCGACGCCGCCCGAACCCGTACACCCAGTCCCTGACGGAAGCCCTGACCCCGACCGCGCACCGGACGGCCCGCCCGTGAACCACCTGCTGCCCGGCCTGGCCGCCAACCCGTCCCTGCCGCCGTTCCTGGTCGACCGGCTGATCACGCGGGTCGGGGTCGGCGTTGACGCGTCCGGCATCCCCGACGACGACCTGGTCCGGGACCTCGTCGGCACGCTGGCCGACCGTACCGACCTCACGCCCGCCCAGGTGCGGGCGCTGGCCGCGCACCACGAGCACACCGCCGTCCAGCTCGCGTACCGAGGGCTGCTCCCGGCCGCCGACGCCGACCCGGCCTCGCGTCCGTACGCGGCCCTCGCCCTCCTCGACGAGGGACGCGGCCACCCGCGGTGGGCCCGTGCGCTCGCGGCGGACCCGGATCCCGAGATCCGCCGGAAGCTGGCCGCCTGCCCCGGCCTGCCCGCCGAGGTCACGGACGCCCTGGCCGCTGATCCGGACGTGGAGGTGGTCGCGGAGCTCGCCCTGTGGACGGCGTCGGACGTCATCGCCCGCCTCGCGTCCCATCCGGATCCTCGGGTCCGCCGCGCGACGGCAGGCAATCCGGCGACCGCGGCCGAGGTCGTGGTCGCCCTCGCCGAGGACCCCGAGCTGTCCCTGAACTGGGTGCTCGCCGAGCGGACCGACCTGCCGCAGGCCGTCTACGCACGGCTGGCCGCCGACCCGCTGCCCGGCGTCCGCGCCACGCTCGCGGGCAACCCCGGCGTCGGGGAGGACCTGGTCCGCGTCCTGGCCGCCGACGAGGATGACGGCGTACGGCGCGGCCTCGCGCGGCATCCGCGGGTGCCGCTCGACGTGCTCGGGCACCTGGCCCGGATGGCCGGGCTCGGGCCGGCGCTGCTGCCGCGGATCGCCTCCGCGACGCCGGACGAGGTCGCCGGGCTGGCCGGGTCGGCGCACTCGGCGGTTCGCATGCTCGTGGCGGAGCGGCGCGATCTGCCGCCGGAGGTGCGCGACGCACTGGCCTCGGATCCGGACGCGGCGGTGGTCCGGGCGGTCGCCGCCCACCCGGGCCTGCCCGAGGAGCGGCTGCGTGCCATGGTCGCGCGGCACGGCGTACGGGTCCACGCGCGGGCCGCCGCACATCCGGACGCGCCGGGAGCCCTGCTGGCGGAACTGGCCCGCCACGAGCCGCCCGTACGCGGGGCCCTGCGGGCGATCGCCGTCCACCCTCGCGCCACGGCCGAGGCCCTGGTGCCCTGTCTGGCCGACCCGCGGGCGGCCCGGTACGCGGCCGGCCACCCGGCGCTCCCGGTACCGGTGCTCACCGGCCTGCTGCACGGGCCCGACCAGGAGGTCGCACGGGCCGCCGCCGCCAATTCGGCGCTGCCGTTCCGCGTGATGGCGGAGTTGGTCACGGTGATCCCGGGGTGACCGGGCCCGTCTCGTAGGCGAGGACCACGGCCTGGGCTGGTGTGGCCAGCGCCCTCCTCGGGGCCCTGACCCGGTCCGGTCGGCGGCCCGGATGGCGATCGCCTCGGTGCTGCACCCCGAGGAGCGGTCACCGGGGGGACCGTCGGCCTCGTCCGCCGCCGCCCCGGGCTCCGCCTCCGGCGCCGTCTTCGGCCGTCAGGGTGTGCAGGCGCCGGTCGGCGGTGTCGGCCGCCCGGCGGGCCTTCCCGGCCGCGCGGGCGGCCTCGCGGCGGCGTCGCTCGGCCTCGGCGACGGCGGTGTGCGCCTGGTCCCGCGCGGCCCGGGCGCGCTCGAGCTCCGCATCGGCTGCCGCCGCCTCGTCGGCCGCCCGCTGCCGGGCCTCCTCGGCCTCGCGCAGTTCCTCCTCCCGCGCCGCGGCCTCCGCCCCCGCGTCCCGGGCGGCGGCGCGGGCGGCGGCCACCCGGGGGTCGGGCCCCCGCTCGGCCTCCGGCTCCGGGGCCGGGGCGGGGGCGGGGGCCGGAGCCGGTGGAGCGGGCGGGGTGGGCGGTACGGCGCCCGGGTCCACGCCGGGGAACTCCGTCGCGGCGGCCGGAGTCCTGGTCAGCCGGCCGGAGGCCCAGGTCTCGGCCGCGTCCGGGTCGGCCAGGGCCGCGCGGAGGATCTGCTCGACCTCGCGCAGCACCGTCTCCGAGACGGCCGTCCCGGCCTCCGCCGCCAGGCGCACGGCCTCGCGGGCCAGGGCCCCGATCACCACGTGCTGCTGGTGGGACAGCGCGCGCAACTGCGCCCCGTCCAGGGACCGGTGCGCCGCCCGCAGGGCCTGCCCGAGCGCACGGAACCGCTCGACCTCGTCCGGCTTGGCCCGGACCAGCGTGTTCGAGGTCCAGGCCGCGAGGGTGGGGCGGCGCAGGCCCGCGATGCGCCGGCCCGCCGTGCGGTCCCCGGTCCGTTTCGCCTCGGCGGCGGCCTCGTCCCGCGCCGCCGTGAACCGCGCCGGGGGCAGTGCGTACAGGGTGTCGACGACCTCTTCCACATCCACGCGGCCCACTGTCCGCCATCACCGCCCGTGGACGGCGGACCGCACCGCCCCGCGCGCCGCCGCCGGGTCCGCAACAGCGGCTCGGCGGCTCGGCGGCTCAGGAGCGGAGGAGCTATGACCTCAGGGGCGCAAGGGCTGCGGGGGCTGCGGGGCCCGGGCGTTCACCGGTCCGCCGGGCGGTGTTCGTCGACGATGCGGCCGTCGCGCAGTTCCACGACCCGGTCGGCCAGTTCGATCAGCGCCGGGTCACGGGTGGCGACCAGTGCGGTGACGCCCTCGCCGCGCACCACCGCCCGCAGCAGCCGCATGATCGAGCGCCCCGACTCCGAGTCGCGTTGGCCGGTCGGCTCGTCCGCGATGATCAGGTCGGGTTCGTTGGCGAGAGTGCGGGCCACGGCCAAGCGGTGCTGCGTGCCGCCGGACAGCTCGCCGGGGCGCCGGCCCGCGTGTTCGGCCAAGCGCACGTCTCCCGCGGTCGGGATGTCCAGGCCGCCGACCGGGTTCAGCAGGGCGGTCATGCCCGAGCCGGCCCGGCAGCGGCTGCGCCACCGCCGGGATGCGGTGGGCTTCGTCTGGCGGCAGACCGCCCGCAACCTGCTGCCGTTCCTGACGGCGGTCCAGAACATGCCTCGCCGTGGCCACGGCCAACGAACCCGCGGTCCTCCTGGCCGACGAGCTGGACTCCGAGACCGGCGCCGCCATCTTCCTGGTCTTCCGCACGGTCGACCGCGAGCTGGGCGCCACCGTGGTCATCGTGACGCACGATCCGCGCACGGCGCGCAGTCGGTGAGCGAACGCGAGTACGTGATGCTCGACCGCACCGGCCGCGTCCAGCTCCCGCACAAGTTCCTGGAAGCCCTCGGCATGGAGCGCCGCGTTGCCGTGGACCTCGCCGCCGACCACATCGAGGTGCGCCGCGACGACCACGACCCGGACGGGGACCGAGGCGGCCCCGCAGCCGATTCCGTCACCTTCGCGCCCCGGGGGTCGTTAAGGCCTCGGGGTTGACTCGGGGGCGAAGGGATGAACGGAATGCGGCAATTTCCTCTGGAGATGCACCACGTGGCACCCGGCCGGGTGGTCGAATGGCGGCTGAGGTCCACGGCGGCGGAGGCCTGCGGCCCCGATGACGAGCCGGGCAGGAGGGCCTCGTTCAACCAGGAGAAGCACTTCAACGTCGCCGAGGAGAGCCGGGCCGCCGACGACCCCGTCGCCTCGTGGATCGCGGTCACCTTCGAGGTGGCCGGACGGCTGGACGAACCGGCCCTGGCACAGGCTCTGCTGGCCTTCGTCCAGCGGCACGAGGTGCTGAGGTGCGCGTTCCGCCGACTGGCCGGGGAGCTGGCCTGTGAGCCCTTCGACCCCGCCGAACTCGCTCTCGAGGCCGAGACCGTGGGCGCTTTCGAGACCTCCGGGGCGCTGCGCGACTTCCTCGTCGAGCGGTTCACCCGGAGCATCGACACGCTGTCCTGGCCGCTGTTCGTGATGGGAGCGGTGCTGCGCGAGGACTCCGCGACGGTCTACCTCGCCTTCGACCACATCGTGTGCGACGGCATGTCGATGCCGATCGTCGTCCACGAGGTGCTGACCGCGTACGAGGCCCTGTGCCGCGGCGAGGAGTCCGGACTGCCGTCGGCCGCCCCCAGCTATCTGGACTTCGCCGACGAGCAGCGCCGCCGCTACCTCTCCATCGACGCCCGCGACGAACGCCTCGACTACTGGAAGGAGTTCATCGCCCGCGGCGGCGAGTTCTTCCCCCGCTTCCCGCTCGACCTCGGCGTGGAACCGGACCGAATGTACCCGATCGTGAACGAGGCCTCCACGCTGCTGGACGCCGCCGAGACCGAGGTCTACGAGAAGACCTGCCTGGCGGTCGGCGGGAAGCCCTTCATGGGGGTGCTCGCCGCCGTCGCCGTCTGCCTGCGCGAGGCCGGCGGGCCGGGCGTCTACCGGGGCCTCATGCCGGTGAGCGAGCGCGGCCGGGAGGGCTGGGGGAACTCGGTGGGCTGGTTCGTCAACACCATGCCCATCGAGTTCGACGCCTCCCCCGGCCGGGACTTCGCCCAGGTGATGGCGGGGGTCCGGGCCGGCTTCAACGAGATGATCAGCCACATCGACGTGCCGTTCGTGCGGGCCTGGGAGCTGCTCGCCCCCGAGGAGTTCGCCGCCCGCTCCTGGCCGTACCCGGTGAACTTCTTCTCGTACATCGACATGCGCCGGTGTCAGGGCGCGGGCCGCCACGACGAGTGGCGGCCCTCGACCCACGTGTGGTCGGCGCGCGCCAACGGCGCCTGCTCCTGGTTCCAGCGGGACGCCGGCGGGCTGCACATGAACTCCCTCTACGTCGACACCCCGGCGGCCCGCCGCACCATGGGCGACTTCCAGGAGGCGCTGCGCCTGACCGTCCAGCAGATCGCCCGTTCGGGCGGCTTCCGCCGGCCCGTCGCGCTGACCGCGCCGCGCCGGCCCGAGCGGACGCCGCTCGACGCGGCCGCCGGTTACGGCCGGTAGAGGGTGTAGAGGAGCCGGTTCGGCACGACCGGCGGGCTGCCCTGGAGGACGCCGGCCGTGGCGTTCGCGACGAGCGCCTGTTTGACCTGCGCGGGGGTGTCCCCCGGCCGGACGGCCAGGTGCAGGGCGGCGGCGCCGGAGGTGTGGGCGGTGGCCGCCGAGGTGCCGCTGAGGGTGGCCGTGGCGGTGTCGCCGTCCTTCCAGGCGGAGGGGATGGCCACCCCGGGTGCGAACAGGGCCACGCACTGGCCGTGGTTGGAGGACGAGGCCCGGCGGTCGAGGCTGTCGCTCGCGCCGACGGTGATGATCTCGGGCAGCCGGGCGGGCGAGTTGGCGCAGGCTCCGTCGGGCCCGGCGAAGCCGCCGGCCGCGGCGGTGTAGGTGATCCCGGCGCGGATGGAGCCGCGCACGGCGGCGTCGAGGGCGGTGTTGGCGGCTCCGCCCAGGCTCATGTTCGCGACGGCGGGGCGGACCGCGTTCGCGGTCACCCAGTCGACGCCGGCGATGACCCCCGAGGTGGCGGCGGATCCCTGGCAGTTCAGGACGCGTACGGCGACCAGCCGGGCTTCCTTGGCCACGCCGTAGTCCGAGCCCGCGACGATCCCGCCGACGTGGGTGCCGTGGCCGTTGCAGTCGATTCCGTTCCGGCCGTCGCCGACGGTGTCGGTGCCGACGGCGGCGCGGCCGCCGAACTGCGTGTGCGTGGTGCGCAGTCCGGTGTCGATGACGTACACCCGCACGCCGGGGGCGGTGGTCCGGTAGGTGTAGGTGGTGGAGAGCGGGAGCGCGCGCTGGTCGATGCGGTCCAGTCCCCAGGGGGCGTCCGGCTGGACGGCCGACGGGCCGGTGGGGGCCGCCGCGGCGTCCAGGGTGAGCACGGTGTCCTGCTGGACGCGCGCCACGCGCGGGTCGGCGGCGAGCCGGGCCGCCTGCCGCGGGCTCATCCGCGCGGAGAAGCCGTGGAGCGCCGCGGCGTAGACGTGGCCGAGCCGGGCCCCGTCCGTCTTCGCGAGCAGGTCGGGGAGGGTCCGGGTCCCGGCCGCGGGCTCCTTCAGTACGACGATCCAGCCGTCCGGGACCGCTGCCTCGGCAGGGCCCGCGAACTGTAACTTCCCCGCGGGGGCCGCCGAACCCGCCGAAGCGTCGGACGCGGCGGTGGCGGCGGCAGTGGCGAGGGGAGCGATCGGCAGGAGGGCGGCGGCGAGCAGGCCGGCGCAGGGCAGCAGCCTCGCTGAGCGTCGGGTGGCGGACATCCGGTACACCTGACCTTTCGTCGACCGGGCGTGGGGGCGCCCCAGGTTCCCCGGTCCCGCCCGGGGGCACAAGAGTGCGGTCCCGGGCAGCCCGGCCGACGGTCGTTCAGCCCTCCCGGCGGCGCCGCCGTGCGGCCCGCAGTTGGGCCCGCCGATCCCTGCCGGACGAGCCGGCCATCCCCTGACAACCGTCCGAAGTCACGCGTCACAGCCGCTCGGCGCGCCGGCGGAGCAGGGCGCGTTCGCTCTCGTTGCGGGTGAGCGAGGCCGCCCGTTCGAACTCGGCGCGGGCCTCCGCCGGCCGGCCGAGCCGCTCCAGCAGGTCCCCCCGTACGCTCGGCAGCAAGTGGTAGGCGCGCAGCGCCGGTTCCACGGCCAGGGCGTCCACCAGCGGGAGCGCGGCTTCCGGTCCCAGGGCCATCGAGACGGCGACCGCCCGGTTGAGCTCCACCACCGGGGACGGGATCAGGGTGACGAGCCGCCCGTACAGGGCGGCGATCGTCGTCCAGTCGGTGTCCTCGTAGCGGACGGCGGCCGCGTGGCAGCCGGCGATCGCGGCCTGGACCGAGTAGGGGCCGCTGCCGGCGTGCCGCATGGCCTCGACGCCGCGGAGGATGAGCAGGCGGTTCCACCGCGCCCGGTTCTGGTCGGCGAGCAGGACCGGTTCCCCGTCGGGTCCGGTGCGGGCGGCCGTCCGGGAGGCCTGGAACTCCAGCAGCGCGGCGAGGCCGTGCACTTCCGGCTCCTCGGGCATCAGGACCGCCAGGACGCGGGCCAGCCGCAGCGCGTCCTCGCACAGGGCGGGGCGGACCAGGTCCTCGCCCGCGGTGGCCGAGTAGCCCTCGTTGAACACGAGGTAGATGACCTCGAGGACCGATGTGAGCCGTGCCTCGCGGTCGGCCCCGTACGGGACTTCGAAGGGCACCCCCGCCGTGGCCAGGGTCCGCTTCGCCCGGACGATGCGCTGGGCGACGGCGGACTCGGACGCGAGGAGGGCGCGGGCGATCTCCTGGGTCGTCAGGCCGCCCATCAGGCGCAGGGTGAGCGCGATCCGGGCCTCGGTCGCGAGGACCGGGTGGCAGGCGGTGAAGATCAGCCGCAGCAGGTCGTCGTCGATGTCCTCGGGGTCGGCCGGTTCGGCGGGCGGCGGTGCGTCCTCCAGGGTCCGGCCGACCTCCGCGAGTTTGCGCGCGTACGTCTCCTTGCGGCGGACGAGGTCGATCGCACGGTGTTTGGCGGTGGCCATCAGCCAGGCGCCCGGCCGGTCCGGGACACCCGTGCCCGGCCACTGCTCCAGCGCGGCGACGAGGGCGTCCTGCGCGAGTTCCTCGGCGATGCCGACGTCCCGGACGATACGGGTGACGCCGGCGATGATCCGCGCCGACTCGATCCTGAACACCGCTTCGACCGCCTGGGCCGTACTCACTGCCGTCACGGCCACCCATCAGAGCAGCCGTGACGAGGCAGGGCAAACGCGGCGCGGGTCACATCTCCTGGATCTCCCGCACCTCGGCGCTGACGTTCCACTCCGCCGGGTGGATCTCCAGGAACCTCCGGGTCCACTCGATGGCCTCGGCCTTGTCCTTGCACTGGCTGAGGGAGTAGCCGCCGACGACCTCCTTGGTCTCCGTGAAGGGGCCGTCGGTGTAGCTGATCTTCCCGCCGGACCAGCTGAGCCGGGTCCCTTCGGAGGTGGGCAGGAGCCCGGCGGTGTCGAGCATGACGCCGGCCTTGGTGATCTCCTCCAGCAGGGCGCCCATGCGCTGCTCGAACTCGGGCGGGAAGTTCTCGGGGGGCAGGTCCTGCTCGTTGATGCGGATCATGGTCAGGAAGCGCGGCATGGTGACTCCTCGGTCGGGAGGGCGGGGGCTTTCCCTGCCTCTCACCCCTGCGTCGAACGGGAGACGTCCGGATCGACAGCTCCTCGAAGATTCTTCGAAGAATTTTCGGGAGCCGCCACAGGGGCCCAGCCGCTCACCCGTTCACCTGCTCAGCTGCTCACCTGCTCAGCTGCTCAGTGGAGCCAGAAGAAGATGGTGTCCTCGGTCCGGCCCGCCCTCTTCGTCGACTCCCACTCCTCGGCCTCGACCCGCATGGCCCCCAGCAGTACCTCCGCCGTCTCACGGACCTCCGGGTCGAGCCGGTCCAGGACCGCCTCGTACGCCGCGACCACCTCGGCGGCCCGGGACGCCGGGAAGGTGCCCATGCACGGGACGGCGTCGCCCGGATGCGGGAGCCGGATCGGCGGGCCGTCGAACAGGATCGCGGCGGGCGCGAGGTCGGCCGGGACCCCGTGCCGGGTCATCTCCTCGTCGACGGTGTGGAACCAGGACGGCCGCCGCCAGTAGCCGAGGTCGTAGGTGTCGGAGAAGTGCCCCGCGACCAGCGCCTGGAAGGCGTAGGTGTAGCCGGGCTGCATGTCCGCGCCGGGGCTGCCTTCCAGCAGTTCCTCCAGTGCCCGTACGACCGGCACGTCCAGCGTGATGCCCTGCTCTTCGAGGCGGGCGTCGGCCTGCGCGCAGCGCTCCCGCGCGAGGCCGAGGCGGCGCTCCTGTTCGGGTGTCCGCTCCACCGCCGTCAGCAGCCGGATCACGGCCCGCATGTCGCCGGTGCTCATCTCCAGGTTCCCCATGGCCCCATTCCTCCGTGTGTGTCGACTTCCATGATCGCTGACGGCGGCGGCTGGTGGGGAACGGCCGAAGGGCGGTCAGCGGCTGTCCCCCACCCAGTCCCAGCGGCCGGGGTCCGCCGCCCGGCGGCGGTAGTGGGCGCGGCCGCCCGCCCCGTAGCGCCCTATCTCCGTGGGCAGGCGGGCTTCCTCGGCGAGCTGCCGGACGCTCCAGCCGGTGACGTCGAGGAGGAGCCCGTCCAGGGGGCCGCCCACGAGCTCGCCGTAGACGTGCCCGGGGCGGGGGCCGGGGTCGGGGTCTTCGTGGTCGGCGCCGTAGACCCGGCGCCGGAGCATCCTGTCGTCCATGCGGTCCAGCTTCACAGGCACCACTGACAACGGGCCGCCCTGCGCAGCGGCGATGATGGTGGCCGCCTCCCCGGTCACGGGGGGCCCGGGAGCGAGGAGCGGCAGGCATGGCACGTCGGGTACACCAGGCACGTGAGGACCAGGAGTTCGACTTCATCCTGTCCATGGCGCCGGGGCCGGTTCTCGCCTATTTCTGCGGGACCTGGCCGAAGGCCCTGGAGGCGTGCCGGGCCATGGACGCGGTCGTCGGCGAGCTGGCCGAGGAGTACGCGACGCGGCTCACCGCCGTCCGTACGGACATCACCCGCTGCCCGGGGCCGACCAGGCGATTCGGCGTGACCGGCGCGCCGACCGCCGTGCTCGTCAAGGACGGCGAGGCGGTCGCGAGCCAGGCCGGGCCCCTCACCCACGAGGAGTTCCGGGCGTTCCTGGACGCCCATCTCTGAGCTCGGGGGCGGGCCGCTGGGCCCTGTGGGCGAACTCGGGTGATCTGGCCGAAAGTGGCATAGGTGGGATAGGTGCCTCAGGCATGTAATGGACTCCGGCACAACGGAACCATCGCTCGCGAGGTGCTCATGTCCTTCACGTCAGAGACCGTTGCCTTCCCCCAGGACCGAACCTGCCCCTACCACCCGCCCACCGCCTACGAAACCCTGCGGAAGAGCCGGCCGCTCTCCCGCGTCACCCTCTTCGACGGCCGCTCGGTGTGGGTGGTCACCGGACTCGCCGAGGCCCGCGCCCTGCTCGCCGACGGACGGCTCTCCACCGACCGCCGCAACGCGGGCTTCCCCCTGCCCACCCGCCGGTTCCAGGGGCTGGAGATCCGGCGCGCGGCGCTGCTCGGTTTCGACGATCCCGAGCACAACACCCAGCGCCGGATGCTGATCCCCTCCTTCACCCTGAAGCGGACCGCGGCCCTGCGGCCGCACATCCAGCGGACGGTGGACCGGCTGATCGACGAGATGGTCGCCGCGGGCCCGCGGGCCGAGCTGGTCTCCGCCTTCGCCCTGCCGGTGCCTTCGATGGTGATCTGCGCCCTGCTCGGAGTCCCGTACGAGGACCACGAGTTCTTCGAGGAGCAGTCCAGGCGGCTGCTGCGCGGCCCGGAGCCCTCCGACGTGGAGGACGCCCGCCGCGAGCTCGACGGCTACCTCGTCGGCCTCATCGGGCGCAAGCGCCGGGAGCCCGGGGACGGACTGCTCGACGAGCTGATCGCGCAGCGCCTGGAGGCCGGTGAGATCGGCGTCGCGGAACTGGCCGACCTCGCCGCGATCCTGCTGATCGCGGGGCACGAGACCACTGCCAACATGATCTCGCTCGGCACCTTCACCCTGCTGCGCCATCCCGGGCAGCTGGCCGAGCTGCGGGCGGACCCGACGCTGATCTCTTCGGCCGTGGAGGAACTGATGCGGTTCCTGTCGATCGCGGACGGCATGCTGCGGGTGGCGACCGAGGACATCGAGATCGGCGGGGTCACGGTCGGCGCCGGCGACGGGGTGGTGTTCTCCACCTCCCTCATCAACCGCGACGACTCCGTCTTCGAGGATCCGGACGCGCTGGACTGGCACCGGCCGGCGCGGCACCACGTGGCGTTCGGCTTCGGCATCCACCAGTGCCTCGGGCAGAACCTGGCCCGCGCGGAGATGGAGATCGCGCTGGGCACGCTCTTCGAGCGGCTGCCGGGGCTGCGGCTGGCGGCCGACCCGGACCTGATCCCCTTCAAGCCCGGCGACACCATCCAGGGCATGGTCGAGCTGCCCGTGGCGTGGTGAGGGCGGTGTCGGCCGCACGTCTGCGCATCGACATCGACACGGGCGTCTGCATCGGGGCGGGCCAGTGCGCGCTGACCGCCCCCGAGGTGTTCACCCAGGACGACGACGGCTTCGGCGAGCTGCTCCCCGGCCGCGCGGGCGGCGCCGGAAGCCCGCTGGTCCGGGAGGCCGCCCGGGCCTGTCCGGTCTCGGCCATCGCCGTTCGGGAGGACTGACCCGCGGCCGGGGACTGTATTTCCTGTACAGTCGTCCAGGAAATACAGTCCCCCCGGATCGTCGGGCCGCCGGCCCCCCGGACCCCCGGACGCGTCCGCCCGACAACCCGAGAAGCGGAGGCGGCCCGTGCACACGGTCGCTCAGATCCTGATCGGCCTCGTGGCCGTCCTTCACCTGTACTTCCTGGTGCTGGAGATGTTCCTGTGGCAGCGGCCGCCGGGGCGCGCCCTGTCCGGGTTCGACGCGGACACCGCCCGCCTCACCGCGACGCTCGCCGCCAACCAGGGCCTCTACAACGGGTTCCTCGCCGCCGGCCTGGTGTGGTCCCTGGTCATCGACTCGCTCGCCACGCAGGTCTTCTTCCTCGTCTGCGTGATCGTCGCCGGGGTGTACGGGGCCGCGACCGCCAACCGCCGGATCCTCGTCGCCCAGGCGCTGCCGGGCGCGCTGGCCCTCGGCGCGGCACTGCCGGCCGCGTGAGCCCCCGCGTCGGTCCCCAGGACGGCCGGGCACCGGACCCGCGCACCGCCAGGACGAAGGCGCGACTGCGCGAGAGCCTGCTCGCGGAATGTGCCGGCCGGCCGCTCGCCGAGGTCGGCGTCTCGGCGGTGGTCCGCCGGGCCGGGGTCGGGCGGGCCACGTTCTACCTGCACTACGAGGACCTCACCGCACTCGCCGTGGACGCCTGCGCCGATGTGGTGCACGCCGCGGTGGACGCCCTGCACGCCTGGCAGACCGGGCCGGCGGCGGCGCCCCCGGCGCGGCCGCCCGCCGCCCTGGCCGGTTTCCTGGCCGGGGCGGCCGGGCGTGCGCCCCTCTACCGCGCCCTGCTTCTGCCCGGCGGCGGGGGCCCGCTCGGCGAACGCCTCCACCGGGAGCTGCGCGAGCGGGCCCGGGCCGAGCGCGCGGCCGCGGGCGCCCCGCACCCGGAGCTCGTCGCCTCGGCGGTCGCCGCCGCCTTCACCGGGGTCCTCGCGGACTGGCTCCACGACACCGTCCCGGCCGGCGCGGCCGATCTGGCGGGCCACCTGTGGCGGCTCCTGCTCGCCCTCCACCGGGCCGTGCCCGAGGCGTAGCGCGCGGAAAAACCCCGCCGGACGGACCGGCGGGGCTCACCTCACGGGCCGGGCCCGGGAAGCGGTTTTACGAGAGGGGGACCACCCGCTCGGCCTGGGGACCCTTGGGACCCTGGGTGACGTTGTACTCGACCTTCTGGTTCTCTTCCAGCGACTTGAAGCCGGTGGTCTCGATGGCGGAGAAGTGCACGAACACGTCCGGCCCGCCGTCGTCCTGCTGAATGAAGCCGAACCCCTTCTCCGAGTTGAACCACTTCACGATGCCTGTTGCCATCTGGCTGATCCTTCTCAACGTTCCACTGCGGGCCGCACACGCGGCCGTCTCGATCCTGCCCAACCGTCTCGTACAGCACACGCTGAACGCGGCCAACCGGGGCGTGGCGCGCAATCGAACTTCCGGCCGCCTCGTCCGTGAAACGGGGGAAAGGGCGCCGACGAGGGGCCTGCGAGAGCCCTGTTTTCTCCACCCGCCTGTTCATGCGCCGCTGTCCGCGGCGGGCAAGGGCGCGACGGATCGCGGACGAGGGGCTGCCGCTGCGGCTCGGCGCGGGCCGCCGACCCGGCAGCCCAGGCAGTCCGCGTGCCCCGCCCGGGCGGCGGTGTCCCGGGTGCGCCAGTCCCAGTCGGCCTCGGGGCGGGGGCCGCTGGGCTTGCCCCACCCGGCGAGGTGCAGCAGCCAGGTGACGGCCCCGGCCGCGGCGACGACGCCGAGGCCGATCCAGACGCCGGGGGTCCAGGCCGCGCACACGGCGACCCCCGCCCCGGTGAAGCCCACCAGGGCCAGTCCGGTACCGGTCCAGCCGGCCACCGTGTGGCCGAGGTCGACGTGGCCGTGCGCACTCATGGATGCTCCTTGGTCGGACGTGCGGCAGTACGCTCGGAGCAGGATCTTTTATCTCACGAGCTAAGTAACTTAGATGCTAAGGAGTATGTGGGTGCAGGGCAAGTCCCGCCCCCCGGCCACGGCCGGGGAGGCGCTTTCGCGCATGGACCAGTACGTCGCCCTCGGCGTCATCGCCCAGCAGGAGGTGGCGCAGATGCTCGGCCTGAACGTCACCGACCTCACCTGCCTCGGCCACATCCTGGGGGCGGGGGACGCCCCCCTGGCCGCCGGCGACCTCGCCCAGCTGACGAACCTCACCACGGGCGCCGTGACCGGGGTGCTCAACCGCCTCGAGAGGGCCGGGTACGCCCGGCGCCAGGCCGACCCGGCCGACCGGCGCCGGGTCCGGGTGGTGGCCGTCCCGGCCGCGAACGCGCGGATCTTCGCCGTGTACCAGCCGTTCTACGACCGCCTCGGCGCCCTGTTCGCCGACTACACGCCCGACGAGGTCGCGGTGATCGCCGACTGGTTCGGCCGGGCCGCGGGCGAGGTCCGCGCCCACCTGGCGCAGCTGCGGTCGGGAGAGCTGGACGGCGGGCCGGCGTAAGGAATGCCCCCTGTCCCCGCTGGTACCATGGGCGGTTGACCATCTTGTTTTCCGCAGCACGAACGCCCTTCGAAAGGTCCTGCATGAGGAACCCGTCAGCTCATGGCCGATTCGGTGTGAAGGGCGGTGCCAAGCCCGGCGGCAAGTCCGGCGCCAAGGCCCCCCGCAGCACCGGGCCCCAGGGTGAGTTCACGCGGCACGAGCCGAAGGTGCCGGGACTGCCGCCGGTGGCCTCGTTCTCCGAGCTGGACCTGCCCGCCGAGCTGACGACGACCATGGACCGCCTGGAGGTGAAGGAGCCCTTCCCCATCCAGGCCGCGACGCTCCCGAACGCGCTGGCCGGCCGGGACGTGCTGGGCCGCGGGCGCACGGGTTCCGGCAAGACCCTCGCCTTCGGCCTGGCGCTGCTGGCGCGCACGGCGGGCCGGAAGGCCGACCCGAAGCGCCCGCTGGCGCTGGTCCTCGTACCGACCCGCGAGCTGGCGCAGCAGGTGACCGAGGCCCTGACCCCGTACGCGGAGGCCCTGGGGCTGCGCATGGCCACGGTCGTCGGCGGACTGTCCATCGGACGTCAGGTGAGCGCGCTGCGCACCGGAGCCGAGGTCGTGGTGGCCACCCCCGGACGGCTGAGCGACCTGATCGGACGGCGCGACGTCCACCTGGAGCGCGTGAAGATCACCGTGCTCGACGAAGCCGACCAGATGTGCGACATGGGCTTCATGCCGCAGGTCACCGAGATCCTCGACCAGGTGCACCACGCGGGCCAGCGGATGCTGTTCTCGGCCACCCTGGACCGCAACGTGGACCAGCTGGTGCGCACCTACCTGAAGGACCCGGTCTCGCACTCCGTGGACCCCCAGGCCGGCGCGGTGACCACGATGGACCACCACGTGCTGCACGTCCACGCGGCCGACAAGATCTCCGCGGCCACCGAGATCGCGGCGCGCGACAACCGCGTGCTGATGTTCCTCGACACCAAGCACGGCGTCGACCAGTTCGTGAAGCACCTGCGCGCGATGGGCGTCCGGGCGGAGGGCCTGCACAGTGGCAAGTCGCAGCCGCAGCGGACCCGGACCCTGGCCCAGTTCAAGAGCGGGGCCGTGACCGTCCTGGTCGCGACCAACGTCGCGGCGCGCGGCATCCACATCGACGACCTCGACCTCGTGGTCAACGTCGACCCGCCCGCCGACCACAAGGACTACCTGCACCGGGGCGGCCGTACCGCCCGGGCCGGCGAGTCCGGCCGGGTCGTCACCCTCGTCGCGCCGAACCAGCGCCGGGACATGGTCCGGCTGATGTCGGACGCCCGGATCCGGCCGACCATCACCCAGGTGAGGTCCGGCGAGGCCGCCCTGACCCGGATCACCGGCGCCAAGGCCCCCTCCGGGGTGCCGCTGGCCGGCTCCGCGCCGACGGACGCCAAGGGCAAGCCCTCGGGCTCGGACCTCGGTTTCCGCGGGATCGGCACCCGGCCGGGGCGGCCGGGGCGGGGCAAGGAGTCCCGCAAGACGGCGGAGGCCCGGCAGGCCGCCGAGGCCCGCCGTGCGGCCCGGGTGCGCAAGGGGATCTGACATCTGACGCTCGGGGGCCCGTCGTGCCCGCGGCAGGCGGGCCCGGCGCGGCGGCGGGACGGGCCTACGCCAGGGTGCGGCGGCGCAGGCGTTCGGCGGCCGCGTTGCGGACCCGGCGGGTGCGGGCGGAGGCGGCGAGCAGGCCGAGGGCCTCGGACGAGGTCAGCGTCTGCGCGGCGGTGCGCTGGCACCAGTCCGAGGCCGCCGTCAGCTCCGCCCCGGCCCAGGCTTCCCCGCGGGTGATCGTCTTGAGCAGGGTCCACTCGCGCAGCCGCCGCTCGGGAAAGGCCCGCCCGTCGAGCACCGCGGTCATCGCCCGGGCCCAGCCGGGGAACCCCTCGTCGTCCAGCAGCCGCGCCGCCCGGCGGTTCAGGTGCGTGACCACCGCGCTCTCGGCCATCACCGGATCCGGGTCGCGCAGCACGGCGGCCACGGCTTCGGCCTCGGCGGGCTGCCCCGACGCCGCGGCGAGCGAGCCGAGGTGGCGCTCGTAGCGCCAGTGCTCGGGCGGTGCGGCGCCCTCGCGGGCGTGCTGGATCTTCATCCCTCTCCCCATGGCACCCATTCCACACGACCCTCCTGCGCGCCCGGCGCTCAGGGTGCGGGCGGCGGGCCGGCGGGCCGCGGGGGCGCCAGCATCAGGGCTTCGGCGCCGACCGGCCGGAAACCGGCTGCCTGGAAGGCGCGGATGCTGCGGGCGTTCCCGGTGGCCTGCTGGGACCAGACCGGCTGCCGGTCGGGGACGAGGTGCCGGGCCGCTCGGGCCAGCTCCCGGCCCAGCCCCCGGTGGCGGGCCTCCTCGTCGACCTCGACAGCCGTCTCCCAGCGGCCCGCGACGCCCCGGCCGAGGACGAGGACTCCCCCGTCGGCCGCCCATACCCGTACGTCGTCGCGCCGGCCCAGGGCGCGCCGCACCCGGGGGTGGTCGGGGTCGGCGAGCTCGCGGAGCTCCACCGGGGGTTCGCCGGGCAGCGGGCCCGCGACGGTGAGCAGGTCGATCGTGTCGGTGGTGCGCCCCGTACGGTCCAGCAGCGCCGCCAGGAAGCGGGGGTTCATGGTGGCGGCGAGGCCGTCGCACTCGACGGCGGCGAGGGTGGAGCGCACCCATCGCGGGTCCTCGTCGGTGAACACCACGGAATGGGCGGTGAAGGCGATGACACCCGCGTCGCGCCGGCCGGGCTGGGGCACCACGGTCGTCCCGCCGTCGGGCGGCGGGAAGCGCCCGTGGGCGGCTGCGTCCAGGATCCCGGCCAGCGTGCCGCCGACGCGGAGGTCTTCAAGTCCCATGGCGGTGCTCCTGATTCATGTCCGGTACACATGGTCTCAGGCGCGAGGCACACGCGTTCGGGCGGGACGGGGCTCAGGGGCGGCGGCTCAGGTGCCGTGGCTCAGGGCCCCGGGCTCAGGTGCCGTGGCTCAGGTGCCGTGGCTCAGGTGCCGTCGGTCTCGCGGGGCTCCTCCTCCGGCTCGGGGAGCGGGGCGCCGGTCTCCAGGAGGGTCTTGAGGCTGGAGGCGAGCATCGGCCAGGCCCGCCCGCACATGCCGATCAGGGTGCCACCGGGCTCGAAGCCCTCGTGCAGGATGGTCAGCCGCGCGAGCGTGTCGCCGACCGGCTCGATCTCGTACGTCACCTTCGTGCGCCGCTCCCGGGCCAGTTGGGCCCGCAGCTCCTCGTCGATCCCGACCGAGGCCGCCCACTGCGGGGAGAAGGTGTGCCAGGTGTAGGACAGCAGGCGGTCCGGGACGCAGTCCAGGACCACCTGCTCGGGGTCGCTGGTACGGGCCCCCCGCTCGACCCAGTCCATCGGCGAGCCCACGGCCCAGTCGGTCTCGAAGCTCAGGCCCCAGTACCGGCGGGTGAAGGCGGGCTCGGTGAGGGCCTGCCAGACCCGGTCGGGGTCGGCCTGGATGTACAGGGTGTAGGTGATCGCGCTGTCGCTCATGGCCCCATGCTGCGGGACCGCGGCCGCCGGACGCCGGATTTCCCGATCATGGCGACGGCCGCGGCCGGGACGGCCCGGCTACCAGCGGGACGCCGACTCCGGGAGTTCCGTGGCCGGGGCGGCCGTCGGGGGCGGACCACCGGTCGGACGCGGACCGGTCGGCGCGGCCTCGTTGGTCGGCTGCGGCACCGGAGCTCTCCGGGTTACGGCGTCACGGCGACACCGAACCTACGGAGGAAATCGTTCTGCTTTGCCGCCCCTATACCTCCTTATTACCGGGTTATGTGGTCCTTGCTACCTTCCGGGGGCGGACTGGCGGCCTGAAAACCGCCGGTCCGACCAACGTCACCGGACCGGACCGAGGAGACCCCTGCATGCGAGGCGCCACCCGTACCGGCACCCGGACGGACGCCGGACGACGGTGGACCGTCCCGGGAGTCGTCGGTGTGGCGGGCGGCGCCGCGGTCCTCGGGTTCTCCCTCGACACCCTGCGCGACGGATTCCTGCGTGACGCGGGCGGCCGGAGCCCCGACCGCGGCGCCGCGGCCACGCCCCTCGACCTCCCCGTCCGGCGGACGGAGCCGCGGGTCGGCCGGCAGGAGACGGACCGGGCCCTGCAGGAGCTCGCGGAGCCTGCGATGTCCGCGCCCGTCACCCTCACCGTCGACGGCAGGCGCATACCCGTCGGCCCCTCCTTGCTCTCCAAGCACCTCACCCTGAAGGACGACGACGGCCAGGGCCGGCTGAACCCGGTCCTCGACGCCAAGGCCCTGCCGGCCGACCCGGCCCTCGCCGGTCCGCTCCGCCAGGCCGGGCCGGGCCCCGTGGAGGCGCGGCTGCGGATGGACGGGGCGGGGCGGGCCTCCGTCGCCGAGGAGGGCAGGGCCGGCGGCGCGGTCCCGGCGGTCGCCACGACGGTGTTCAACGCGACGTTCTTCGCGGGGGTCGAGGCCGTCGAGTACGGGGCCCACTCGTTCCACATCGAGCGCTACCCCGAGGGCCGCGGGGCCACCGTGGCGTGGGGCAGCCTCGACCTGCGTTTCGCCAACGACTCCGGCAAGGCCCTGTACATCCAGGCCGAGGCCACCGACACCTCCGTCACCATCACGTTCCTGGGGACGAGGAAGTACGAGGAAGTACGCGCGGTCCAGGGACCGCGGACCAATGTGCAGCCGCCCGCCACCCGCAAGGGCAGCGGCCCCAAGTGCGAGCCGCGGTCCCCGCTGGAGGACTTCGACGCGGCCGTCGACCGGGTGTTCGTGCAGGGCGGCAAGGAAGTCAAACGGGAGACCATGAAGACGCGCTACACACCCCGCGACACCGTGACGTGCGGCGCGTGAGCGCCCGGGGGGAGGCGGCCGCGGGGAACCCGGGGCCGCGGAAGGCCCGTTCGGGGAACGCGGGCCCGGGGGCGGCCGTTCCGGCGAACGCGGGGGCGGCGACGGCCGGTTCGGGGAACGCCGGGGCGGCCAAGGCCGGGCCGGCCAACGCCGGGGCGGCCAACGCCGGTTCCGGCAGGCTGGCCGGGGTCGACGCCGTGCGGGGGCTCGCCGTCCTCGGCATGTTCGCCGTGCACGTCGGCCCCAGCCCGCAACCCGAAGGCGCCGGTTACGTGATCGTCGCGGCCGACGGCCGCGCCCCGGCGCTCTTCACGCTCCTCGCCGGCTTCTCGCTGGTCCTCGCCCAGCGCGGGCTCGATCCGGCGGCCCGGCCCGCCGGCTGGGCCGGGCGCTACCGTCCGCTGCTGATCCGCTGCGCCCTCATGGCCGTGCTCGGCCTGTTCCTCGCCTCGCTGTGGCCCGGCATCCTGGTCATCCTGGCCTTCTTCGCCGTGTACTTCCTCGCCGCCGAACCCTTCACCCGGCTCTCCACCCCGGTGCTCACGGCCGTCGCGGGGGTCTCGGTGGTGGCGGGTCCGCTGCTGTCCTACCTGCTGGGCCCGGTGTTCGGGTACGAGGCCTCCGGGCGGGGCCTGGTCCCCGAGGCAGCCGATCTGACCAGCTGGTCCGGGCTCGGCACGGTGCTGTGCGAGCTGCTGCTCACCGGCGCGTATCCGCTGGCGACCTACTTCCCGTACATCCTGGTGGGGATGGCGCTCGCCCGCGTGTGCGACGTCCGGGAGCGGGCGACGGCCCTGCGCATGGCGGTGTGGGGCACGGCGGCGGCCGCCGCGGGCTACGGCTCCGCCTGGCTCGCCACCCACGTGTTCGGCGCCCGCGAGCGGCTCCTGGCCTCGATCGCCGTGCACCACCCGGACGCCCTGGCCGCCGCCGACCCGGTGCGCGAGGTGCTGCGCCGGCAGTACGGCGCCGTACCCAGCACCTCCTGGGACTGGCTCCTCGTCGCGGATCCGTACAGCCAGACCCCGCCGGAGACGCTCGGCAACGCGGGCGTGGGCTGCGCGCTCATCGGCCTGTGCGCGTTCGCCGCCCGACACCGGCTGGGCGCCCGCCTGTTGCGGCCGTTCACGGTACTGGGCGCCATGGCACTGAGCGCGTACGTGATCCACGCCCTGGTCCTGGCCGGCCCGGCCCACGGCGCGTCGTCCTGGTCCGCCTGGCTGGCCTTCAGCGCCGCCGCCCTCGCCCTGACCTGGGCGTGGCAACGCGCGTACGCCGACACCCCCCTGCGCCGCGGCCCCCTGGAACACGCCCTCCGGCTGGCGACCCGGCCCGGCCGCCGGCGCCCCGCGGCCGGCTGAGGCGAGCCGGCCGGCGGCTTCGCCGAACGCACCCGTACGGGTGATGGGGGCGGCTGCGGCGGGGGTGGTGCGGCAGGGTGGGCGGATGCAGTTGTGCCGGACCGTGACCCTGACCCTTGCCGCACTCGCCATGGCCACCGGATGCGTGACGGTGCGCCCCGCCGCCCCGTCGGACGCTCTGCGTCCGGGGCCCGGGGAAGTGCATCCGGAAGCCCGGCAACCGGCCCCGGCGGCATGGCCGTTGGGGCATCTGCCGGCCACCCCGGAACCCCTGCCGCCCCCGCCGCGGCCGGCCGCGTCGGCCGCGCCGGCCCCGGCCGCCGCGGCCCGGCAGGAGCGGCCCGCGCGGCCGCCCCGGGCGGCCAAGCCGGTGCGCCACGCCCGCCCCGCACGCCCCGTCGAACCGGCCAAGCCCCGCAAGCGGACCTCGGCGAAGCCCGCGGCCAAGCCCGCGGTCCCGCAGCGCACCTACGACATGGCCGCGCTGTGCGAGGCGGCCCGCGGCACGGTGTCCCCCTCCATCGTGGCCCTGTGCCGCTAGGCCGTCAGGTCCGCCGGCCGCGACCGATATTCGATGGAGCGGCCTGCCCCGGATACGTAGAGTGACGGGGCCCCACGTCGTCGAGCAGGAGCGGATCATGCGCACGCACTACCCCCGTACGCCCCACCTGCCCTGGTCGCCCGGGGTCGCGGCGGACGACGTCCGGGTGGCCGGGCCGGGGGCGTTCGCGGGGCTGGCCGGGCGTGAGGTCGTGGTGACCGAGAAGCTCGACGGGGAGAACACCACCCTGTACGCGGACGGCCTGCACGCGCGTTCCCTCGACTCGGCGCACCACCCCTCCCGGGCCTGGGTCAAGGGCCTCCAGGGCCGGATCGCCGCGCGGATCCCGGCCGGACGGCGGGTGTGCGGGGAGAACCTGTACGCCCGGCACTCGCTCGGCTACGAGGACCTCGACAGCTGGTTCTACGGGTTCTCGGTGTGGGACGGGGAGCGCTGTCTGGACTGGGACGCGACGGTGCGGTTCCTGCGGGAGCTCGGCGTGCCCACCCCGCCCGTGCTGTGGCGGGGCACCTTCGACGAGCGGGCCCTGCGCAAACTGAAGCTCGACACCACGCGCCAAGAGGGGTACGTCGTACGGACGGTGGACGGTTTCGCCTACGAGGACTTCGGCAGGTGCGTCGCCAAGTGGGTGCGCGGCGGACACGTACGGACCGGCACACACTGGATGTTCGCGCCGGTGGTGGCGAACGGGCTCGGTACGGCGGCCCCGTTGTGGGCGGTCCGGTCGGGGGCCGGGGCCGGCGCGACGGAGCTGCTGGCGGCGGCCGGGGTGACCGGTGGCGAGAGCCTGGCCGGCGGCGACCTCGCCGGCCAGGCGGCCGAGGACGAGGTGTGCGACGAAGTCACCGCCCGGATGGACGCGTTGGGACGGACGGGCGAGGGACGGCTGGCCGGAGTGCTCGCCGCCGTACTGCACCGCGCGCCGCGCGCCCGGATCGCGGCGCGGCTCTCGGCGGGACCGCTCGGCATGGGGCTCGCGCGGCGGGTCTCGGACCTGGTGGGGCTCTACCCGTACCTCCAGCGGCCGTTCCCCGACGCGGAGCGGCGGGCCGGACTGGTACGGATGGCCGTCGCGGCCGATCCGGGGGTGCTGCACGCCCTCGCCGCCGTGACGGCCGGGGACGCGCAGGCCCGCGAGTGCGTGGAGTGGTCCCTCCTGTACGCCGAGGAGGCGGGGCTGCTCGGCCCCGACCCGCTCGGCCCGCTGCGCGCGGACCTCCGGGAGCGGCTGGCCGGGCTCGGTCCGGACGCGGCCGACCGCTGCTGGGCCGAGGCGCGGCGGGCCTTCGCGCAGGGCCGGATCACCACCGCCGAGGAGGCGGTGGCGGCGACCTGGCGCTGGCGTGAGGGAACGTTTCCGCGGCTGGTGCAGCTGTGCGGCCCCTCGGGCAGCGGCAAGAGCACCTTCGGCCGCGCCCTGCCCGGTGTGGACGCCTGCGTCAGCCTCGACGACCTGCGGGCGGCCCGGGGCTCGCGCGCGGACCAGCGGGCGAACGCGGAGGTGCTGAGCGAGGGCCTCGACCGGCTCGACGCCGCCCTGGCCCGCGGGGGCACCGTCGTGTGGGACGCCACCT
Source organism: Streptomyces subrutilus (assembly GCF_001746425.1). Taxonomy (GTDB): domain Bacteria; phylum Actinomycetota; class Actinomycetes; order Streptomycetales; family Streptomycetaceae; genus Streptomyces; species Streptomyces subrutilus_A. Next base: position 990,567 of record NZ_MEHK01000001.1, read on the forward strand.
CGCTCACCGATCAGCAGCGCGGCCTGGCGGGCTCGGTAGCCCGCCGCCACGACGCGCTGGTCACCCATGCCGTCGTCCTGGTGGACGAGGAGGAGCTGCGCCGGCGCAACGCCGTGCGCCCGCATCCGGTTCCGTCCGAGGTGCTGGAGTCGCAGCTGCACCGGTTCAGCCCGCCGTATCCCGGTCAGGCGCACCGGACCTGGTACATCGGCGCGGGCGGGACCGTCGAGGACACGGCCGGCACCCTGGCCGCGCCGGGCGGGGAGCTGTGATGCGGACCAGTGAGGAGCTCTACCACCAGGTCCGCTGGGATCCCCGGTTCGATCCGGCCCGGTTCGTGCTCGGGCTGCTCCAGCGCGGAGCCGCCCCGAAGCGCGTGCCGCTGCCGTCCTTCGTGCCCGGCGGGGACATCCCCTGGCACCGCGTGCTGTTCGTCGAGGCGGACGGCGAGCTGGTGTGGGACCGGGCCACGGGACTGGACCGGATCGACGCCACCGAGGCGGGGCGGGTGCGCGATCCGCGCCTGCTGCGGGCGCCGTTCTTCACCGCCCGGACCCCGCACGCCTGGGATCCCTCGGGCGGCGGCGCCTGGCGCCCGGCGCCCGCGCCCGCCCCGCGCGGCAGTGCGTCCGGGTCCCCCGCGACGGTGCGGCTGCTGACCTGGAACACCCTCTGGGACCGGTACGACGGCCCGCGGATCGCCACCGCGCGGCGCAGGCCGCTGCTGCTGGCCGATCTGGCGGCCGCCGATGCCGATGTCATCGCGCTCCAGGAGGCCGAACCCGAGCTGCTGCGAATGCTGCTGGCGGCGGACTGGGTGCGGGCCGGGTACACGCTCGGCACGGATCCGGGCGGCCGGGACGTCGCCGAGTGCGGGCTGCTGGTGCTGAGCCGCCTTCCGGTGCGGGAGGCGGGGCTGCACGCGCTCGGCCCGCACAAGGCGGTCACCGCGGTGACGGTGGACACCGCGGCCGGCCCTCTCGTCGTCGCCGCGACCCATCTGACCAGCGATCACACCGAGAACGGGGAGCTCCGCCGCCGGGCGGAGCTGGCCCGGCTCGCCCAGGGTCTGGGCGGGGTGGAAGCGCCCGTGGCCCTGCTCGGTGACTTCAACGACGGCGGCTCGGGAGCCGCGGGGCCGGCGGCCGCGCTGGGCATGCGGGACGCGTGGAGCGACGTACACGGGGAGGCGGACGGCACCCCCACCTTCGATCCGGTGGCCAATCCGCTGGCCGCGGTGGGCTCGCTGTCGGGGCGGGCGGCGCGGCTGGACCGGATCCTGCTGAAGGCCGCCGGGCCGGCGCGGGTGACGCGGGCGGCGCTGCGCGGCGACGTGCCGGGCCCGGACGGGCTGTTCGTCTCGGACCACTACGGCGTGGAGGCGACGGTGGAGTTCGGGGGCGGAGCCGGCGTCGCGCGGCTCGAGGCGCGGGCGACGGCGCGTACGGCCGTGGCCTGGCTGCCGCCCGACCTGCCGGAGGCGGTGCACGCGCTGCGGCGGGAGCACGATCCCCAGGCCGGCCGCTGGCCCGCACACGTCAACCTGCTCTTCGGCTTCGTCCCCGAGTCCTCGTTCGAGGAGGCCCTGCCGCTGCTGGCCGAGGTGGCGGCGGGAACGCCGGCGTTCACCGCCCGGCTGGCCGGGGTGCACAGCTTCGGGCACCGCGAGGACGCGACCGTCTGGCTGGATCCGGCGGCGGACGGTGAAGCGCCGTGGCAGGAGCTGCGGCGGGAACTGGTGCGCCGGTTCCCGGGATGCCAGGGGCGCGCCGAGGGCTACACCCCGCACCTGACGCTGGGCCGCAGCCGCGATCCGCAGCGGGCGGTCGCGGAGTCCACCGCCCGGCTCGGCGCCGGAGTGTCCGCGCGGGTCGGGGAGCTGGCCGTGCTCTCGCGGCGCGGGGACGGGCCGATGCGGGCGCGGGCGGTCGTGGAACTGGGCACGGGCCGCGTCCGGTGGCTGCCGGAGCCCGCGCTGCCGGCACGGGACACCCCGGACGCCGCGGCCGCACACGGCGTCGGACCGCACGGCGCCGACCCGCACGGCGCCGACCCGCACGGCGCCGACCGGCACGACGTCGACCCGCACGGCGTCGACCGGCACGACGTCGACCCGCAGGGCGTCGGACCCTCCGCCCCGGCCGCCGCGCTCACCGCCCGGATCGCGGACGCGCTGGTCGGCGGGGCGGTGTGGGAGGCCGGATCGCGACGCATGGGGTGTGCGCTGCCCGACGCCGACCTGGACCTGGTGGCGGCGGTCCCGGGCGCCCCGGACATCGCGGAGGTACGGGAGCGGGTCGTGGCGGCGCTGCCCGAGGCGGTGCGGACGCGCGAGGTGACGGGCGCCCGGGTGCCGGGGCTGCGGCTGAGCGCGGCGGGACTGGACGTGGACCTGGTGGTCGTCCCCACCGGCACGCTGGAGCCCGCGCGGGCGGTGGCACGCCGGGCGGAACTGGGCGAGCGGGCCGCTGTCGCGCTGAGCGCGGTGAGCGACGCCGATGCGGTACGGGAGTTCGCGGGCGCGGAGCATGCCGCCTTCGCCCGGCTGGCGCGGGAGGTCAAGGCCTGGGCCCGGGCCCGCGGGCTGGACTCGGCGCCGTTCGGCGGACTGCCCGGGCTGGCCTGGGCGGTCCTGGCCGCCCGCACGGTCCGCGCCGCCGCCGACCGTTCCCCCGCGGCCCTGCTGCTCGAGTTCTTCGGGACCTGGGCGGCCTGGGACTGGCGGGACCCGGTCGGCCTCGACACCGCACCGCCCGGGACGCCGGTGTCGCTGCCGCATCCCGACCCCGTACCGGGGGCGCCGGACCCCGTACCGCCGGCGCCGGATCCGGTGACCGTGCTCACCCCCTCCGCCCCGGTCCGCAGCTGCACGGCCCAGGTCGGCCCCGGCCTGCGCGATCTGCTGGGGCGGGAGCTGTACCGGGCCTGGGAACTGCTCGACGCCGACCCCGGCGCCTTCGAGGCCGTCGTGGCGGCCCCGCCGCTGCACCGCCGGCACGCCGCGTGGGCGGTGGTCACCGTACGGGCCTCCACGGAGCGGGAGTTCGACGCGGCCGTGGGCCGGATGCGCGGCCGGATGCGGGGGCTGCTGGGCGCGCTGGAGGAGTCGGGCACCGTGGACGCACACGCCTGGCCGCACCCGTTCACGAGGGGCCCGGGCCTGGCCCGGTACGCGGTCGGGCTCGGCGCGGCCGCGCCCGACGCGGCGCGGCTCGCGGCCGTGGCCGGGCCGTGGTCGAGGGGCCTGGCGGGCGTGGAAGTGGCCTGGGCTGCCTGCGGTGAGGTGCCGGACCTGAACCGGACCGTCGACGAGTAACGAACGCACGGCAGCAACCTGCCTCCCAAAGCGGACACTTCCCGAAGCCTGACCGGGGAACCGGGCGGGACCGGACCCGGGACGGGCCGGTTCCCGACCAGGGCCGGCCGGGACGGACCGGGCTCCGCCCCGCGCACAGCGGGCACGGCGGGACGGAGCGGTCAGAGCATCAGTACAGCCGCGCCAGGTTTTTTCGTCAACACTTTTCACAAGGATTGAAGAAACTCCAAGTTCACGGGCCTGATGGGCAGTTGACATGGCGTTTGTCCTTCAATTCGTGAACGCCGAAACCCTTGACGGTGCCGGCGGCTGGCAGTTCACTCACGCTTCGATCCCCCCGGATCCACGACGTCAGGAGCACCCCGCATGCCCCTCCTCTCCGATCGCCCGCCGCGGCTCACCGCCGCGGCCCTCGCCGCCGCACTGGTCGCGGCCCTCCTCGTCCTGCTGCCGGGCACCGCCGCCCAGGCGGCCCCCGTGCTGCTCTCCCAGGGCAAGCCCGCGACGGCCTCCAGCGTGGAGGGCGCCGGGACACCGGCCGGCGCGGCCGTGGACGGCGACAACGGCACCCGCTGGTCCAGCCAGTTCGCCGACCCGCAGTGGATACAGGTCGACCTCGGCGCCCCCGCCCGGCTGAGCCAGGTGGTGCTGCGCTGGGAGGCCGCCGCGGCCAAGGCGTACCGCGTCGAGTTGTCCACGGACGGCGCCAACTGGTCCACCGCCGCCTCGACCACCACGGGCACCGGCGGCACGGTGGCCCACGACATCACCGGCACCGCCCGGTACGTCCGCGTCCACGGGACGCAGCGCACCACGGGGTACGGCTACTCGCTCTGGGAGTTCCAGGTCTACGGCACCACCGGCACCGACCCGGTGATCCCCGGCGGCGGCGACCTCGGCCCGAACGTGATCGTCTTCGACCCGTCCACCCCGAACATCCAGGGCAGGCTGGACGAGGTGTTCCGGCAGCAGGAGTCGGCCCAGTTCGGCTCGGGCCGCTACCAGTTCCTGTTCAAGCCGGGCACGTACAACGGCCTCAACGCCCAGATCGGCTTCTACACCTCGGTCTCCGGCCTCGGCCTCAGCCCCGACGACACGACCATCAACGGCGACATCACCGTCGACGCGGGCTGGTTCGGCGGCAACGCCACCCAGAACTTCTGGCGTTCGGCCGAGAACCTCGCACTGAACCCGGTCAGCGGCACCAACCGCTGGGCCGTCTCGCAAGCCGCGCCGTTCCGCCGGATGCACGTCAAGGGCGGCCTCAACCTGGCTCCCGACGGCTACGGCTGGGCCTCCGGCGGCTACATCGCCGACTCGAAGATCGACGGCCAGGTCGGCAACTACTCGCAGCAGCAGTGGTACACCCGCGACAGCTCGATCGGCGGCTGGTCCAACGCGGTGTGGAACCAGGTGTTCTCCGGAACCCAGGGCGCGCCGGCGCAGTCGTACCCGAACCCGCCCTACACCACCCTGGACACCACCCCCGTCTCGCGGGAGAAGCCCTTCCTCTACCTGGACGGCAGCGAGTACAAGGTCTTCGTCCCGGCCAAGCGCACCAACGCCCGCGGCACCTCGTGGGGCAACGGCGCACCGCAGGGCAGCTCGATCCCGCTGAGCCGGTTCTACGTGGTCAAGCCGGGCGCGAGCGCGGCGACGATCAACGCGGCGCTGGCGCAGGGCCTGCACCTGCTCTTCACTCCCGGCGTCTACCACGTGGACCGGACCATCCAGGTCAACCGGGCCGACACGGTCGTGCTGGGTCTGGGCCTGGCCACGATCGTCCCGGACAACGGGGTGACCGCGATGAAGGTCGCCGATGTGGACGGGGTGCGGCTCGCCGGGTTCCTGATCGACGCGGGCACCGTCAACTCGCCCACCCTGCTGGAGGTCGGCCCGGCCGGCGCCACCGCGGACCACGCGGCGAACCCGACCACCGTGCAGGACGTGTTCGTCCGGGTCGGTGGCGCGGGCGCGGGCAAGGCCACGGTCGGCATGGTGGTCAACAACCACGACACGATCGTCGACCACACCTGGATCTGGCGGGCCGACCACGGCGACGGGGTGGGCTGGGAGACCAATCGCTCCGACTACGGGTTCCGGGTGAACGGCGACGACGTCCTGGCCACCGGGCTGTTCGTCGAGCACTTCAACAAGTACGACGTGGAGTGGAACGGCGAGCGCGGCCGCACGATCTTCTTCCAGAACGAGAAGGCCTACGACGCGCCCAACCAGGCCGCCATCCAGAACGGTGCGATCAAGGGCTACGCGGCCTACAAGGTCGCCGACTCCGTGAACACCCACGAGGGCTGGGGCATGGGCAGCTACTGCTACTACAACGTGGACCCGACCATCCGCCAGGACCACGGCTTCCAGGCCCCGGTGAAGCCGGGCGTGCGCTTCCACGACCTGCTCGTGGTCTCGCTGGGCGGCAACGGCCAGTACGAGCACGTCATCAACAGTGTCGGCGGCCCCACCTCGGGCACCTCGACCATCCCCTCGACCGTCGTCTCGTTCCCCTGATCCACCCCTGACCCCCGGAAGACGCGGGGCGGCCCGGCGGCCGTCCCGCGTTTTCCGGGCCGAGTGAGAGAGCGCTCTCCCAACCGGGTGAGCCACCCCACCACCGGAGGAGCAGAAGTGAATCTCCGACCGCGGACCCTGTCCGCCCTCCTGGTCTCGGCGGCCGTCGCCGCGACCGCCACCGCGGCCTTCGGCGGCCTCGCGCTGACCGCCCAGGCCTCCCCCGACACCGGTGCGTCCGCGCACGCGGCCATGGACCACGCCGCCGTCGCACCGCGGGCCGGCGGCGACGACCCGGACGGCGACGGCTACATCCCGGCCGTGCCGCAGGTCACGGGGGTAACCCCCTCCTGGAACAATCCCCCCGACCGCTACTTCCACGAGTTCCAGGCCAACTGCGCCGTCACCAAGACCGCGTCCGACGACCCGATCGTCTTCGCGGGCCGGCCCGGCGCCTCGCACAACCACACCTTCATGGGCAACACCGCCACGGACGCGTTCAGCACCACCGCCTCGCTGAGCGCGGGCAGGACCGCCTGCACCGCCCCCGGCGACCTCTCCGGGTACTGGATGCCGACCCTCTACAACGGCGACCGGCCGGTGCTGCCGACCGGGCCGCAGGTGATCTACTACAAGACCGGCGTCACCGATTACAAGAGCGTGCGCCCCTTCCCCAAAGGTCTGCGCTTCCTCGTCGGCAGCCCCCACCAGACGGCCGCCGAGTTCCGCGGCCACCCCGGCTGGGTCGAGGGCTGGGAGTGCGGGGACAGCTTCAAGAACACCGGGTTCCCCGCGCACTGCCCGGCCGGCACCCAGCTCAACATCCGCATGCAGTCGCCCAGCTGCTGGGACGGCACGTACCTGGACACCCCCGACCACAAGGCGCACATGGCCTATCCGGTCGTGAAGCCCGGCAACAACGACAACGTGTGCCCTGCCAGCCACCCGGTGGCGGTGCCCATGGTGGAGTTCAAGATGGCCTTCCCCGTCAGCGGAGACATGTCGCGGGTCAGGCTGTCCAGCGGCGGCGGGCACTCCTTCCACTACGACTTCTTCAACGCCTGGGACGAGCGCACCTTGAACGCCCTGGTCGAGCACTGCATCAAGGGCGGACTCCAGTGCAACGCCCGCGGCTACGACGAGACGCACCCCGGGGCCGGCGCCGCCCTGGGTCCGGACCACCGGCTCCCGTAACCCTGCCCCTCCCCCCCCCCCCCATCCAGGAGGTCCTCGCGTGCACTCCCGCATGCGCTCCCTCGTCACGGCCGCGCTCCTCGCCGGCTCCGTGACCGTACTGCCCACCGCCCCGGCGCACGCCGCCGGGAGCGTGGTGAAGGTGACCGGCTCCCAGGGCGACTGGCGGCTGACGGTGGACGGTTCGCCGTACCTCGTCAAGGGCGTCACCTGGGGTCCCTCCCCTGCCGACGCCGGCCGCCTGCTGCCGGACGTCCGCTCGCTCGGCGCCAACACCATCCGCACCTGGGGCACCGACGCGAGCAGCCGCCGGCTGTTCGACGCGGCCTCCGCGAACGGCATCAAGGTCGTCGCGGGCTTCTGGCTCCAGCCGGGTGGCGGACCGGGCAGCGGCGGCTGCGCCGACTACGTCACCGACACCGCCTACAAGAACACCATGCTCGCCGAGTTCTCCCGCTGGGTGGAGGCCTACCGCGACCACCCCGCCGTGCTGATGTGGAACGTCGGCAACGAGTCGGTGCTCGGCCTGCAGAACTGCTACAGCGGCACCGAGCTGGAGAACCAGCGCAACGCCTACACCGGCTTCGTCAACGACGTGGCGAAGGCGATCCACCGGATCGACGCCGACCACCCGGTCACCTCCACCGACGCATGGGTCGGCGCCTGGGCCTATTACAAGCGCAACTCACCGGACCTCGACCTGTACGCCGTCAACTCCTACAAGGAGGCCTGTGGTATCAAGCAGGCCTGGCAGCAGGGCGGTTACACCAAGCCGTACATCGTCACCGAGACCGGCCCGGTCGGCGAGTGGGAGGTCCCGAACGACGCGAACGGCGTCCCGCTGGAGCCCGGCGACCAGGCCAAGGCGGACGGCTACACCGGCGCCTGGAACTGCGTGAAGGGCCACCAGGGCGTCGCCCTGGGCGCCACGGTCTTCCACTACGGCACCGAGTACGACTTCGGCGGCCACTGGTTCAACCTGACCCCCGCCGGAGAGCGCCGCACGATGTACTACGCGGTCAAGCGGGCCTACGGCGGGAACACGGCCGGGGACAACCTGCCGCCGACCGTGTCCGTGCCCTCGGTCCCCGACGCCGGCGCGGTGCCGGCCGGCAAGGAGATCGTCGTATCGGCTCGGGCGACGGACCCCGAGAACGACCAGGTCGCGTACGAGGTGCTCTGGGGCGGCAAGTACGTGGACGGCGGGGGCGGGCTCGTCTCGGCCCCGATGGTCGACCTGGGCAACGGCAGCTTCCGGGTCACGGCTCCGGCGAAGACCGGTGTGTGGAAGCTGTACGTGAAGGCCAAGGACGGCCGCGGCAACGTGGGCGTCGAGCAGCGTTCGGTGCGGGTCGTCCCGCCGCCGGTCGCGGGGACGGACGTGGCGCGGGGACGGCCGACGACCGCCTCCACCTTCCAGAACGACGGCTACGGCGGCTGCCCGTGCACCCCGGCGCTGGCCACGGACGGCAACACGGCCACCCGCTGGGCCAGTGCCTGGGCCGACGCCCAGTGGCTGCAGGTCGACCTCGGGTCGGTCAAGCAGCTCCGGCACGCGCAGCTGGTGTGGGAGGGCGCCTACGGCAAGGCCTACGCCCTCAAGGTGTCGGACGACGGCCGGAACTGGCGGACCGCCTACGCCACGGCGACGGGCGACGGCGGCATCGACGACTACGACATCAACGCGTCGGGCCGCTACGTCCGCCTGGACCTGACCCAGCGCGGCACCGGCCACGGGTACTCGCTGTTCCACTTCGGGGTGTACTCCTGAACGCCGGGGAGCGCCCGCGCGGCTTGCCCTGACGCTGTCGCTCGGACGCTCCCCGCGCCCCTCCCCTCCCTCTCCCCTCCCTCTCCCTCCGCGCGCCGCCCGCTTTCGACGGGCGGCGCGCGGTCGTGCGCCCCGGGGGGCGTCCGAGGCGGGAGGGCGTGGAGGCAGGAGGGCGTCTCGCGGTCACACCTCGATGACGATCTTGCCCGCCGTGTGGCCGGCCTGGCTCAGCTCGAAGGCCGCGGCCAGTTCCGCGAGCGGGAACGTCTCGGCGACGGTCACCTTGAGCTGTCCGGCGTCGGCGAGCCGCCCCAGTTCGGCCAGGTCCGCGCCGACCGGGCGCACCCACATCCACTCCCCGCCGGAGCCCGTCACGGTGGGATCGGCGATGGAGGCGTGGCGGCCGTCGTCGTGCAGCACCTCGCGGGTGACGTCCAGGACCCCGCCCACGAAGTCGGCGATGACGGTGGCGCCCTCGGGGGCCAGCTCGCGCACCCGGCCGGCCAGGCCGTCCCCGTACGCCACGGGTTCCCCGCCGAGCTCCCGCACGCGGTCGTGGTTGCGCGGGGAGGCGGTGCCGATGACCCGGGCCCCGAGGGCGCGGGCGATCTGCACGCCGAAGGAGCCGACCCCGCCGGCGGCGCCGTGGATGAGGACGGTGTCGCCCTTGCCGGTGCCCAGCCGGGTCAGCACCTGGTAGGCGGTGAGACCGGCGAGCGGGAGGGCGGCCGCCTCGGCCCAGCCGAGCGAGGCGGGCTTGTGCGCGAGGGCCCGTACGGGCACGGTGACGAACTCGGCGCAGGTCCCGCCGTGCACGTAGTCCTTGCGGACGTAGGCCATCACCTCGTCGCCCTCGGCGAACTCGGGGGTGTCGATGCCGACGTGCTCGACGGTGCCGGAGACGTCCCAGCAGGGCACCACCGGGTACACGACGTCCATCAGGGCGTCGAGGCCGCCGCCCATGATCTTCCAGTCGACCGGGTTGACCGAGGCGTACTTCACCCGGACGAGGACCTCGCCGGGGCTGACCTTGGGGACCGGGAGCCGGGTCTCCCCCAGCACCTCCGTTCCGCCGTACGTCTCGTACGCCATCCCTCGCATCGTGTTGTCCTGCGGCATGTACCCGACCTCTCCGTGAGCTGCTGGCCCCGCCCCGGGGCCCATCCCACCACGCACACCGCGCCCGGCCCGAGAAGCGGGGCGGGCGCGGGGCGGCGAAGCCTCGGCGGAGGGCGGATCAGTGCGCGGCGCGGTGCGCGGCGATGATCTCGGCGTAGCGGCGGCCGCTCGACTTCACCGTGCGGCGCTGGGTGGCGTAGTCCACGTGGACCAGGCCGAAGCGCTTGTCGTAGCCGTAGGCCCATTCGAAGTTGTCCAGCAGCGACCAGGCGTAGTAGCCGGCCACCGGTGCGCCGCGGCGGGCCGCACGGGCGCAGGCGGCGAGGTGGGAGGTGAGGTAGGCGGCCCGTTCGGGGTCGTGGACGCGGCCGTCGGGGGCGACGGTGTCGGGGTACGAGGAGCCGTTCTCGGTGATGTGGATGCGCTGGTCCCCGTACTCCTCGTGCAGGCGCATGATCAGCGTTTCGAGGCCGTCGGCGTCCACCTCCCAGTCCATGCCGGTGCGCGGGACGCCGGGCCGGTCGATCTGGCGGGCGAAGGGTGCGGGGCCCGCCGGGTCGGCGGTGACGATCTGCGGGAAGTAGTAGTTGAGGCCGATCCAGTCGAGGGGGGCGGCGATGGTGGCGAGGTCCCCGGGGCGTTCGGGGAGGTCGACCCCGTAGACCTCGCGCATGTCGGCGGGGAAGCCGCGGCCGTGGACGGGGTCGAGCCACCAGCGGTTGACGTGGCCGTCCATGCGGCGGGCGGCGGCCAGGTCGGCGTCGCCGCCGGTGGCGGGCTCGACGGTGGAGAGGTTGTTGACGATGCCGAGGCGTGCGGCGGGGCGGACGGCACGGACCGCCTGGGCGGCGAGGCCGTGGCCGAGCAGCAGGTGGTAGGAGGCGCGGACGGCGGCGGTGAGGTCGCTCCAGCCTGGAGCCATCCGGCCCTCGAGGTGGCCGATCCAGGCCGAGCACAGCGGCTCGTTCAGGGTGGCCCACTGGGTGACGCGGTCGCCGAGGCGTTCGGCCACCAGGCCGGCGTACGCGGCGAAGTGCTCGGCGGTGGCGCGCTCGGGCCAGCCGCCGCGGTCCTGGAGGGCCTGGGGCAGGTCCCAGTGGTAGAGGGTGACGTTGGGTTCGATGCCGGCCGCGAGCAGTCCGTCGGTCAGCCGGTCGTAGAAGTCGAGGCCCTTGGCGTTGACGGCCCCGTCGCCGCCGGGTACGACGCGCGGCCAGGCGATCGAGAGCCGGTAGGCGTTGGTGCCGAGCTCCCGCATCAGGGCGATGTCGCCCTGCCAGCGGTGGTAGTGGTCGCAGGCGGTGTCGCCGGTGTGGCCGCCGTCGACGGCGCCGGGGACGCGGCTGAAGGTGTCCCAGATGGAGGGGCCCCGGCCGTCCTCCTCGGCGGCGCCCTCGATCTGGTAGGCGGAGGTCGCGGTGCCCCAGGCGAAGTCGGCGGGCAGCGCGCCGAGGTCGACGGCGCGGTCGGCGAGCTCGGCAGCGCGGTCGGCGGGCCGGGCCCCGGTCACGGGAAGGCTTTCGGAAAGGGTCATTTGACGGCTCCTGCCGTGAGTCCGGCCACCAGGTACTTCTGCAGCAGCAGGAATCCGGCGACGACGGGGATGCTGACGACGAGCGAGGCGGCCATGATCTGGTTCCAGTACACGTCGTTCTGCGTGGAGTAGCCCTGCAGTCCGACGGCGAGGGTGCGGGTGGTGTCGTTCGTCATGACGGAGGCGAAGAGCACCTCGCCCCAGGCGGTCATGAAGGCGTACACGGCGACGGCGACGATGCCGGGGACGGCGGCCGGGATCACGACCCGGAACAGTGCGCCGAGCGGGCCGCAGCCGTCGACGGTGGCCGCCTCGTCGAGGTCGCGGGGCACCGAGTCGAAGTACCCGATGAGCATCCAGATGGAGAAGGGGAGGGAGAAGGTGAGGTAGGTGAGGATGAGCCCGCCGCGGGACCCGTAGAGCGCGACGCCGGTGCTGTTGCCGATGTTCACGAAGATCAGGAACAGCGGGAGCAGGAAGAGGATCCCGGGGAACATCTGGGTGGAGAGCACGGTCACCGTGAACAGGCGCTTGCCGCGGAAGCGGTAGCGGCTGACCGCGTAGGCGGCGAACACGGCGATGACCACGGAGCAGACGGTGGCGGCGCCGGCCACGATCAGGGAGTTCACGAAGTACTTGGCGAGCGGCACGGTGTGCCAGATGTCGATGTAGGGCCGGAGGGTGAGCCCGCTGGGGATCCAGCGGAACTCTCCCGCCACGTCCTCGAGGGGCTTGAGCGAGCTGGTGACCATCACGTAGACGGGCAGCAGCACGAACCCGGCGAGCAGGGTCAGGAAGACGGCCCGGATCACCCGGAAGGAGCGGGGCGGGTCGAGCGGGCTGCGGGCCCGGGGGCTAGCGGGCATCGGCGTCCCTCCGGCCGCGGGTGGTGAGGAGCAGGTAGCCGGCGGTGACCAGCAGGAGGAAGAGCAGCAGGAGGACGGACATGGCCGAACCGGTGCCGAAGTTCCAGGTGACGAAGCTCGACTGGTAGATGTGGATGGAGATCAGGTCGGCTGCCTCGGGGGCGGACTTCCCGAACAGGACGAACGGCGTGTTGAAGTCGTTGAAGGTCCACAGGAACAGCACCAGGATCAGCACCTGGTTGACCGCCCCGACCGAGGGCAGGGTGATCCGGCGGATCTGCTGCCAGATGCCCGCGCCGTCCAGCGCGGCCGCCTCGTACAGGTCCTTGGGGATGTTCTGCAGGGCGGCCATCACGATGAGGAAGGCGAACGGCCAGCCCTTCCACACGGACACGGTCAGCAGCGCCCAGAAGCTGTTGTCGCCCAGCAGCCAGAAGGTGTGCTCGGCGCCGCCGAGACCGAGCTGGTCGTGCAGCACGTGGTTCACCAGGCCGTTGTCCCGCTGGAACATGAACGCCCAGGTGATGACGGCCGCGTAGACGGGCAGGGCGTACGGAACGAGGAACAGGGCCCGCAGGAGGCCGCGGCCGCGGAAGGTCTCCTGCATGAACACGGCGGCGGCCGTGCCGAGCAGCCAGCACAGGCCGACGGAGAGCAGGGTGAACAGGCAGGTGGTGAGGAAGGAGCCGAGGAGGGCTTCGCCGACGGGCCGGTTGACGTCGACGGCGAGTGCGTAGTTGTCGAAGCCCGTCCAGGGGGCGCTGGACCAGTCCCGGATGTGGAACTGGGTGAGCTCGCGGAAGCTCATGAGGATGCCCATCGCCATCGGGACGAGGTGGATGAGCAGTTCGAGGAGCAGGGCGGGCAGCAGCAGGAGGTAGGGCAGGGCGCCGCGGCGCAGGCGGCCGGGGCGCGGCGGGCGGCCGGGGCGGCGCACGCGGGCCGCCGTACCGCGCTGCCGCCGCCCCGGCGCGGTGTCGGGTGGGAGCGTGGCGGGTGCGGAAGTCATCGGGCGCGGCTCAGTTCGACATCTGCTGCTGGGCCTTGGTGAGCCGTGCCTTGACCGACTCGGTGGTCACGGGACGGCCGGCCGCCGCGTCGGCGAAGAGCTCCTTGACCGCGGTGCCGACCGCGGTCTCGAACTGGGACTCCTCGGGGACCTGCGGGAGCGGGGCGGCGCTGGTGGCGAGGGTGTTGCGCAGCACGGTGAGGTCCTCGGTGGCGAAGGCCGGGTCGCTCTGGGCGGCCTTGACCGGCGGGATGGAGCCGTAGGTCTTGTTGAGGAGCTTCTGCTCCTCGTCGCTGGTCATGAACTTCACGAACTTCAGGGCGCCGTCGATGTTGTCGGTGTTCTTGAAGACGGCCATGTTGATGCCGGCGACCATGGAGTTGGTGTTCTTCCCGGTGCCGGGTGTGCCGCCGGCCGGGACGGGGACGGGCGCGACGCCCCAGTCGCCCTCCTTCATCCCGTGCGCCTTGAAGCTGCCGGCCGCGCTCTGCCACAGGACCATGGCGGTCTTGCCGTTGGCGAAGTCCTGGAGGGACTGGTTCTTGTCGTACTCGGCGTTGCCGGGCGAGATGACCTTGTCCTTGGCCATCAGGTCGACGTACTGCTTGACCGCCTCGACGTTGGCGGGGGTGTCGAAGGTGGGCTTGCCGGCGGCGTCGAAGAACTCGGCCCCGTGCTGCTTGGACAGGACGAAGACCTGGTGGATGTTGTTGGCGAGGTTCGAGCCCTCGGCGCCCAGGGCCCACTTGCCGTCCTCGGACAGCCGCCGGCCGACGGCGACCAGCTCGTCCCAGGTGGCCGGGGGCTTCTCGATGCCCGCCTCCTGGAACATCTTCTTGTTGTAGTAGAGCGCGTAGGACATCGAGTAGAGCGGGACGGCGGCCGGGTCCTTGCCCGCGGCGCCGGCCGAGCCGATGGCGGACTCGACGAAGCGGTCCCTGCCGCCGATCGCCTCGAAGTTGTTCGCGTCCCAGGGGAGCAGGGCTCCGGTGGCCTGGAGGGAGGAGGACCAGGTGTTGCCGATGTTGAGGACGTCCGGGCCCTGTCCGGAGGCGGTGGCGGCGAGGATCCGGTTGAGCAGGTCGGACCAGGGGACGACCTCGAGCTTGACCTTGATGCCGGTCTGCTGCTCGAACTTCTTCAGCTCGGGGCCGAGCGTCGCCTGGTCCGCCGCGATGTCGGGTCCCTGGTTGGAGGCCCAGTAGGTGAGCTCCTTGGGGGCCGTGTTGGTACCGCCCCCGGTGGCCGCGGATCCGCCGCCGCAGGCGGTGGCGGCGGTGGCGAGCAGGGAGACTGTGACAGCGGCGGCGGCAGCGGCTCTGGTTCTGCGCATGGCGGCTCGGTCCCTTTCGGCGGGGGTCGGGGGAAAGGCCGACGTCGGATGCTCCGTCCAGGCCTTAATTTAGGACGTGAGTTAAGCCTCGTGAAAGGGTCGCGTCAAGGGGTCGCGCAAGGGTATGTTGCGAGCCTTGTCACTGCGGAAGGGGCCGGATGACCACGGGGCGTAGCGGGCGAACGGTGCGGGACCTGCGGCGGGGAAACCGGAGCGCCGTCCTCCAACGGCTGTACTTCGGCGGTCCGATGAGCCGCCAGGAACTGGGGCCCGCCACCGGACTGAGCTCGGGGTCCGTCAGCAACGTCGTCGGCGAGCTCGTCGCGGACGGGCTGCTGGAGGAGGCCGGCATCGTCGACTCCGACGGCGGACGGCCCCGCACCCTGCTGCGGGTCTCCCCCGGCAGCGCCCACATGATCGGCGTCGACGTCGGCGAAACCCGGGTCCGCGTCGAGCTGTTCGACCTGACCCTCACCGAACTCGCGCGCACGGAGATGCCGTTGTCGCCGCGCGGCTGCTACGACGTCGGACCCATCGTCGACCACATCCGGCACGGCATCGAGACCGTGCTCGCCGAGGCCGGGGTCGGCACCGAGCGGCTGCTGGGCGTGGGCGTCGGGGTGCCGGGCATCGTGGACCGCGACGCGCAGGGCGGGACCGTGGTGCACGGCCAGACCATCGGCTGGGACGCGGTGCCGCTGGAGCAGCTGCTGCGCGCCACCGGTGCCCTGCCCGAGGAGGTCCCGTACATCATCGACAACGGCGCGCGGACGCTCGGCCAGGCGGAGATGTGGTTCGGGGCGGGCCGCGGGGCCCGGGAGGCGGTCGTCGTGCTCTTCGGCTCCGGCGTCGGCGCGAGCCTGATCACCGACGGCTCACCGGACGGCGGGACGACGGAGGGCACCCCGCTGGAGTGGGGCCACCTGACGGTCTCCGTGCGCGGGCGGCGCTGCCGGTGCGGCGCGCTGGGCTGCCTGGAGGCCTACACGGGCGCCGAGGCCCTGCTGGCGCGCTGGGCGGAGCGGGGCGGGGCGGCGGGTGGCCGTCCGGTGGACTCCGTGGACGAGGAGGAGGCCCTGTCCGCCCTGCTGGCCGCGGCCGGTACGGGGGACCCGGTGGCGCGGGAGGTCCTGGAGGAGACCGCGGAGTACCTGGGCGCGGGCCTGTCCGACCTGATCAACCTGTTCCAGCCGGAGCGCATCCTGATCGGCGGCTGGGCGGGGCTGATGCTGGGCCCCCACATCCTCCCGTCGGTACGGGGGCACGCGACCCGGTACGCGCTGCGCCATCCGGCCGACAGGGTCACCGTCGGCCTGGGCTCGCTGGGCCCCGACGCGGTCACGGTCGGCGCGGCGACCCTCCCCCTCTCCGCCTTCTTCGCGTCGGGCGGCCGCCGCACGGCTCCCGGCCCGCCGGCCGAACCCCCGGGCTGGCGCACGGCCCTGGACGTGCGCGGCGCGGGCCTCTGAGGCCGCGAGCGGTGGGGTTCGCCGGAGCGTGGCCGCGGCACCGGGACCGGTCAGGCGGAGTCGAGGACCACCAGGGCGGGCGCGAACAGCACCGAGGCCCGTTCCGGGGCCGCGGTGCCCGCGACGCGGTCCAGGAGCAGGCGGACCATCTCCGCCGCCATGTCCTCCACCGGCTGGCGTACGGTCGTCAGCCGGGGCCGGCAGGCCGACGCCGCGGCGGAGTCGTCGAAGCCGACGACGGCCACGTCCTCCGGGATCCGGCGGCCGTGCTCGCGCAGCACCAGACAGGCCCCCTGCGCCATCAGGTCGTTCGCGGCGAACACCCCGTCCAGGTCGGGCTGTTCGACCAGCAGGCAACGCATCGCCCGCTCGCCCCCGTCGAGCGTGAAGTCCCCTTCGGCGACGCGCAGCACCGCCGCCGGGCGGCGGGGGGCTGGGTGACGGCGGCCGCGGGCGTGACGGCCGTCGCCGCCATCGTGTCGGCCGTCGCCGCCGTCGCCGCCGTCCTCGGCGGCGGCGCCGTCTTGGCTGCCGCGCTCGCCGTAACCGCCGTGAGCGTCCTGGCCGTGGTAGTCGTCGCCGGCAGCTCGGCGGCCGTGGCCGTCGCCGCCGTCGCGGCTGTCTCGCCCGCCGTCACCGCCGTGACCGTCCTGGCCGTTGCGGCCGTCGCCGCCGTCGCCGCCGGTCGCCGTCTCGTGGAAGCCCGCCAGCCGCTCGCGGCTCGCCGGCAGGTCCGCCGGGCCGCCGATCGCCGCGAGCCTGCCCCGCCCCAGCCCGAGCAGGTGCCGGGCCGCCAGGGCCCCGCCCTCCCGGTGGCGCAGGTCCACGTGGTCGAGCGCCACCCCCGGCGCCGGGCGGGCGAACAGCACCGCGGGCAGCCCGGCCGCCGCGACCATCCCGGGGAGCGGGTCCCGGGGATGGGTGGTGACCAGCAGGGCTCCGTCCGCGCTGCCCTGCGCCAGGTACGCGAGCACCTCGGCGCGGTCCTCCCCGGTGTCGGCGAACATCAGCACCGGGTGCACCCCGGCCGGCCGCAGCGCACGGACGACCCCGCTGACCACGCGCCCGAAGAACGGGTCCTCGAACACCCGGGCCGCGAACCCGTCCCGCGCCCCGGCCTCCCCCGAGCCCGCGCCCGCGCCTGCGCCCGCGCCGGAGACGACCAGGGCGACCGTTCCGGACCGGCGGGTCACGAGCGACCGGGCGGCCCGGTTCGGCACGTACCCGGTCGCGGCGACGGCCCGCAGGACCGCCTGCCGGATGGCCGGGTCCACGTTCCGGACGCCGTTGACCACCCGGGACACCGTGGCCCGGGACACCCCCGCCGCCCGGGCCACGTCCTCCAGGGTCGGCGCCCCGCCCGCCCCGACTCCCGCTCCCGCCAGGCCCCTTCCCGTACCCCGCCCCGTATGCATGGCGGCACTGTAGCGTCCGCGCCCACCGCGCAGCCCGGCCGGTTCCCCCCGCGACGGCCCCGGCCCGGCCCCGCGCGGTGCGGGGCCGGGCCGGAGGGTTCAGCGGTGCCGGGCCGTGGGCACCCCGCCGCTCACGGCGCGAGCCGGTAGGCGTCCGTGATGGTCTCCCGCATCGTGTTGCCGCTCTTGTCCCTCAGGTCCACCTGGAAGGACACGCCGCCGGCCGCCGCCGGGTGCTTCACCCGCACCGAGCGGGCCCCCTTCGCGTCGGTCGTCACGGTGAGCGGCTTCCAGGTCGCGCCCCCGTCGTACGAGACCTTGACGGTCAGCTCGGCGACCCGGCCGGGCTCGGCAGCCGCTCCGAGTGGCCGCTGCCGTCGTTGAACAGCTGGACCCGGGCGTCGATGTAGTCGCCGTACCGGTTCGCGCCCTGCTCCTCCCCGGCCGCCAGATCGGGGCCGACGACACCGGTGTTGAAGTGCAGCGTGTGGCGCGAGCCCGGCTTGTAGGCCACCGGACCCGTCGTGTAGATCATGCGCTCCTCGCGCAGGGCGTTGAGCTGCGAGGCGGTCCAGGCCCAGCGCACGCCGGCGGTGTTGACGTACTGGGCGGCGGCCAGCGGCAGGCTCCGTTCCGACTCGGGCTGCGCGCCCGCGGAGAAGCCCTCCCCGTCCAACGGCGTGGCGCCGACCACGCCCTTCGCCCCGGTGACGGACGCCCCGAAGCCCAGCTTCACTTCGGCGACCTCGGACCGCTTGACGGTGCGGTCGAGCCCGGTGAACCAGCTGCCCGTGCGGTGGAAGGCGAGCCGGTGGTCGACGTCCTCGCCCGCCGCGCCGGGCCTCTTCCAGAGGCCGTTGTACTGGGCCTTCAGGGTGGGCGCGGCAGGCCCGAGCGCGGCGGTCAGGAGCCGGGTGTGGCCGTCGGTGGCGAAGTAGCCGGCCACCCCCGCGGGCGGGTACTCGTACGCGGCGCTGGAGGCGACCAGCCGTGCGGCCCGGTCGGGGGCGGTGACGGCGAACGGCCTGGCCTTGCGGGAGTCGAGGTGGACCGTCGTGTCCGCGCCCACCTTCAGGACCGGCTGGACGAAGACGGCCATGCGGTTGCCCTCGCTGAAGACGAGGCTCTCCAGCAGGTACTCGCCCTTGGGCAGCCGGTGGACGACGGTGCCGCTCGGGTCGTAGGGGACCTCGCCGTGCCCCACCGGGCTCTCGCCGGCCGTGTCGACCGCGGTGACCGTCGTCGAGTAGGTCAGCGGGTTCGCCCCGTCGACGTCCAGGTGCCGCAGGGTGACGTCGTACGACTCCACCTCGCGGCCGACCGCGAGGCCGGTGCGCACCGACTGGCCGCCCCCGGTGGCCAGCACTGTGCCGCCGAACGCGCCGTCGACCGTGCCCTTGCTGGTGTCGGCGGTGACGGTGGTCGTCGCGCTGCCGCCGGCGGGGACGGTGAGTTCGGCGTCCTTGACGGTGAACATCCCGGCCGGGGCCGGATGGCCCGCCGGGTCGGTCGCGGCCGTGCTCAGCCGGAGCGTGACGGCCTCGGCGCCGTGGTTGCGGTAGGTGAGGGGCTTGGCGACCGGCTTGTCGTCGGCGTGCGGCCAGGAGTGCGTGCCGAAGGCGAGCGAGCCGGGCTCGGAGACGACGAAGGCCGTTGCGGCCCGTGCCAGGTCGGCGCGGCCCGTGCCCTGGGCGTGGGCGCCCAGCGCCGGGTCGGGCTCGGCCGATCCCGTAAGCAGTGCCTTGAGCTGGGCCCCGCTCCAGGTGGGGTGCTGCTGCAACAGCAGGGCGGCGGCGCCCGCGACGTGCGGGGTGGCCATCGAGGTGCCCGACATGGTCAGGTAGCCGTCGCCGCGGGGATACGCGCTCTGCGTGCTCTGCGCGGCGGTGATGTCGACGCCCGGGGCGGTGAGGTCCGGCTTGGACTCCCCGGCGGCGGTCGGGCCCCGGCTGGAGAAGTCCGCGATGCGGTCCTGCTTGTCGACCGCGCCGACGGTGAGCGCCGCGGGGGCGCTGCCGGGCGAGTTGATCGTGCGGGCGCCGTCGCCGTGGTTGCCCGCGGCCACCACGAACAGGGCCCGGCCGGAGAGCCGGGCGACCGCGTCCTCCATCGGGTCGAGGCCCGGGTCGTCGAGGCCGCCGATGCTCATGTTGACGATCTCCGCGCCCTGGTCCACGGCCCGCTGCATACCGCTGACGATGTCCGAGTACGAGCCGAAGCCGTCGTCGCCGAGGACCTTGCCGTCCAGGATCCGCACGCCGGGCGCGACTCCCTTGCGGCTGCCGCCCGACTGGGCGCCCGACCAGGCGACGGTGGAGGCCACGTGCGTGCCGTGCCCGTGGCGGTCCTGGGAGTCGGGAGACCCGCTGAAGTTCTTCTGGGCCGTCTCGACGCCCTTTAGATCGGGGTGGGTCTCGTCGACGCCCGTGTCCAGGACGGCCACCTTGACGCCCTGACCGGTGTAGCCCGCCTGCCACATGGCGGGCGCGCCTATCTGCGGCACGCTCGTGTCGAGGACGGCGCGGACCCTGCCGTCCAGCCACAGGCGGGCGATGGGCGTCTCGGGTGCGGCTCCCGGCGTGCGGGCGCCGCCGCGTCCGGCGATCGCCGCCCACAGGGCGGTGGCCTCCGCCTTGGGCACGTCGAACGCCTCGCCGTCGACGGCGGGCAGCGGTCGGCGCTCGCGGGCGACCCCGGCGAGCACGTCGCCGGTGGTGATACGGGCTCCTGCGGCGTCCCGCCGGTAGCCGACGATCAGGGGCAGCGTGCTGCCGTGCGCGTCGTCGTACCCGTCGCGGACCAGCTGGGCGACATCGAACAGGCGCCGGTCGAGGACGCCGTCGCCGACCATGCGCAGGGCGTCCTGCGGAATCACGTACGTGTGCTCGCCCTCGCGCCGCACCGAGAAGCCGGTCCCCGCACGGCCCTGGCCGCGGATCAGCCGGACGACGCCGCCGTCGGCGCCGACGACGACGCGGTCGCCGGTGATCAGCGTCACGGTCGCCGGCGGCTTCGCCGGGGCTGCCTGCCGTCCTGTGCGGTGGAGTTCGCGGCCAGCGCCGGCCCGCCGCCTGCCGACACCGTTCCGGTGACCAGCATCCCGGCCAACGCGGCGGCGAGTGCCGCCCTTCTCACTCGTGGAGTGGATCCCATCCGTGTTCCCCCGTCTTCGTGCGCGTGCCGAAGCGTTCCCCGGTACCACACACGGGGGGCGGGGTTCGGTTGCCGGCCGGCGCGGGAGAGTCGAGGGGGAACCGGGGAGCGGCCGGCGGGGCGCACGGCTCGGTGGTGTCCAGCCGGGCCCGCAGCGGGAGTTCGCCGGCGGTCGGGCCCGCCCGTACGGTGAAACGGCCCGGCTCCGTCACCCAGGCGCGGGCCGCCGGAGACCAGTGCTGGAGGGCGCGCGCGGGGATCCGTACGTACGCCGTTACCCGCTCGCCCGGTGCGGCCCGCACGGCCGACCAGCCCGCGAGCCAGCGCACCGGCCGGTCGACCGCCGAGTCGGGCCGGGAGAGGTGGACTTGGACCACCTGGCGGCCGGACCGGGAGCCGGTGTTGCGGAGCACGACGGGCATCTCGTAGCCCCCGTCCGCCTGCGGGCGCGGCGCGCCGACGGCCTCGTACCCCCACGAGGTGTAGCCGAGGCCGTGCCCGAACCAGTAGGCGGGGGCCGTGCCTTCGCGCAGCCAGGCGCGGTACCCGATGTGCAGCCCCTCCTCGTACGGGAGGACCCCGGCCGTGGGGCGCGTGGTGCGGACCGGGGCGTCGGTGAGGGTCGCGGCCCAGGTGGTGGGGAGCCGGCCGCCGGGCTCGGTGCGGCCGAGGAGCACGTCGGCGAGGGCGTGGCCCGCCTCCTGGCCGGGGAACCAGGTGAGGAGGACGGCGGCGGCCTCGGCGCGCCAAGGGAGTTCGACGGGGCCGCCCGCGTTCACGACGACGACGGTTCGGGGCTGTACCCGGATGACCTGGCGCACCAACTCGTCCTGTGGGGCGGGCAGTCGCAGCGCCAGGCGGTCGTGGCCCTCGGACTCCGCGCCGTCGGTGGTGCCGACGCAGACCACCGCCACGTCGGCCGCGCGGGCGGCGGCCACGGCGGCGGCCAGCGACTCGGCGCGGTCGGGGGCGGGGGCGGCGGCCGTCAGGACGGTGGCCCGGCCCGTGCCGGGGGCCAGCCGGCGGCGCGCGCGGACCTCGACGGGACGGCCGGCGGTGAGGTGGACGCGGGCGGTGTGCTGGGGCGGGCGGACGTGCACCACGGCCGGATCGTCCGTCTCCGGCGGGAACTCCCCCGCCAGCACCGGTGCTCCCGCCACCGTGAGGCCGAGCGTGCCGAAGCCGCCGAGCCCGAGGGTCCAGGTGCCGGTCGTGTCCGGGTGGAGTACGGCGGCCAGCTCCACGGTGTGGGCGCCCGGGGGCAGTTCGGGCTCCGGCACCCGGCCGGAGGGCTGGTGGACGGAGTGCAGCACGCCGCCTGCTGCGTCGAGCACGCGCAGCCGTACCCCGGGGGCACCGCTCTGCGGGTCCCGGGCGTGGCGTACCCCGAGCGGCGCGGGCCCGCCGGCGCCCTCCGGGGCCGGTCCGGGCTCGTACACGATCCGCACCTGCGGGGGCAGCGCGGCGCGCAGCCCGGCCAGCGGGGTGACCACGGCGTGCGGGAACACCTCGGAACTGCCGCCGCCCTGGACGCGGGGGTCGTCGGCGTGCGCCCCGATCACGGCGACACCGGCCAGGGCCCGGGGCTCCAGGGGCAGCCCACCCCTGTTCTCGAGCAGCACGAAACCCGCGGCGGCGGCCGCGCGCAACAGCCCCCGCACACCGGTCTCCTCCTCGTCCGCGCCCGGGCCGGGGGGCGGGTCGGCGGCGGGGGCCGGGCCGTCGAGGGCGGCGACCCGTTCGGCGAGCCTCAGTACACGGCGCACCTTGTCCCGGACCGCCGCGGCCGGGACCAGCCCGCGCTCCACCGCGTCCAGGAGCGCCTCTCCCCAGGGCCCGCCGGGGCCCGGCATCAGCAGATCCTGCGCCGCGACGGCGGAGGCGGCCGTCGACCGGCCCGCGCCCCAGTCGGACACGACCACCCCGTCGAAGCCCCACTCCTCCTTCAGGGGATCGGCGAGCAGCGGACTCTCCGTCATGGCCTGTCCGTTGACCTGGTTGTACGCCGACATCACCACCCAGACACCGGCGCGGACCGCCGCCTCGAAGGGAGCGAGGTACAGCTCGCGCAGCACCCGTTCCCCGACCCGGACGTCGACGGTGAGTCGTTCGGTCTCGGAGTCGTTGGCGACGTAGTGCTTCGCGGTGGCCGCCACGCCGCGGGACTGGATGCCGCGGATGAGGGCCGCGCCGGTGCGGGCCGCGAGCAGCGGGTCCTCGGAGAAGCACTCGAAGTGCCGTCCGGCGAGCGGGCTGCGGTGCAGGTTGAGGGTGGGTGCGAGGAGGACGTGCACCCCCGTGCGGCGGGCCTCGCCCCCGAGCAGCTCGCCGAGCCGTCGCACCCGGTCCTCGTCCCAGAGCGCGCCGAGAGCGCTGGCGGAGGGGAGCAGGGCGGAGGTCGTGGCCTCGTCCCATCCGGGCCCGCGGACGCCGGCGGGGCCGTCGGAGAACACCATCTCCCGCAGTCCGAGGGCCGGTTCGGCGTGGGTCCGCCAGGTGTCGGCGCCGGTGAGGAGCCGGATGGCTGCGCGCAGGTCGAGTGGGGGCTCGGGGCGGCGGTCCATGCCGGTGTGCCTTTCGCCGGATCATCTTGGGAGAGCGCTCTCCCGCGATGATCCCGGTGCCCCGGGCGCGGTGTCAACGCCGCTGCCAGGGACGGGCGTTACAGGCCGACCCGCCAGGCCGTGCGGGACCGACCGGCCAAGCCGTCAGGTCGCGCGGGACGATTTGGCCAAGCCGTCAGGCCGCACGGGAGCGACCGGCCAAGCCGCCAGGCCGGCAGGCGGGACGGGGCGGCAGGGCCGCGCCCGGCAGCGCAGGACGGTCGGGCCGAGTCTGGGACGCAAGCCGACGGGGGGCGGTCGGGCAGGCGGTCCGGGGCGGTCCGTGCGGCCTGGGCCTGGACGTGGGCCGCTGCGCGGGCAGTTCCCCACCCCGCCCCTTCCCGAAACTGGGGCTCCGCCCCAGACCCCATACGGCGCTCCGCGCCCGCGCCTCAAACGCCGGCGGGGCTGGATTCGGCCGGCGCCACCTGCCGGGCGGGGCCCGTGCCCGCGAAGCGCCGGCCGGGCTGGATTCCGCTCACGCCACCCGCCAGGCGGGCTGATACCGCAAGGCAATCCCAGCCCCGCCGGCGTTTGAGGCGCGGGGTCCGGGGCGGAGCCCCGGCAACGGTGCCGCACCGACCCAACCCCGCCCCTCAGCTACCACACCGCCCCGCCAGGGCACGACGCCCGCCCAGGCTGGGCACGGCCCCGCAGGGGCCAAGGTCCGGGCCGAGCGCACGGCCCGGCAAGGGCACGGGCCGGAGCCATGGCGTCGGCCCGGCAAGGCCCCCGGCCCCGGCCATGGCGTCGTGCAGGCCAACGCCCGTCACTCGTATTCCGTGCCGCCCTTGCGGGTCAGGTACGCCGGGCTGACCGCCTTGGCTATCGCGCGGCCGCCCACGACCGGGCTGTAGCGCTCCGTCGCAGGGCGGATGACGACCCCCTCGCGCAGGTGCAGGCTCCGCCCGGACACGGTCTCGCGTCCGCTGGCCACCTCCAGCACCTTGTCGAGCTCGTACGGGCCCTCGTACAGCCGCGGCACCAGCGGCAGTTCGCCCTCCCCCAGCACCTCCGCCGGATCCAACCACCGCACCTGCCCGTCGATCTCCGCGGACACGTCGAAGACCGCGTACCCCGGCGGCGCGTCCGCGGTGCGTACGTCCGTCCCGTACGCCAGGTCCTGGACGCCCGCCCCGTACACCTCCCCGAAGATCCCGACCCTTGACGCGCCGAGCCGCGCGGCCAGCGCGGCCGCGACCGCCGGTACCCCGTGGCCTCGTACGGCCCGCCAGTACACGTTGCGCTCGTCCTCCCGCAGCGCGAGCCCCTTCGCGCCGAAACCCTTCGAGGAGACCAGTACCCGCTCGCCGTCCGCGACGTACGTGAACAGACCGGCGGTGCCGTGCAGTTTCTCCGTGAGGACGACGGGCTCGCCCGGCTCGAAGATGTGCGGATAGCGCTGGAGGTTCTCGATGTCCACCCACGGCATCAGGTCCGGGGCCGACTCCACGTCGCCGCTCATCGTGGTCGGGACGGGCGGCGACCACTTGGTGATGCCGAGCAGCTCCGCGAAGTCCGTGCCCTCCTCGGCCGCCCGCACCAGGTCGACGTCGGCGAGCGCCCGCGGCCGGCAGACCAGACCCTGCGAGAGCTCCCCGCGCAGCCGGACCGCCTTGACCCGGTCGGCGGAGCTACCGGCGAGGCGCCCCGTCAGGCCCAGTTCCTCGATCAACCCGACGGGCAGAACCGCCTGCTCGGGGATGTAGAGGGCGAACTCGCCCGTGCGGTACGCGCCCTTGGCGACGACTGCGCGGTAGAGGCCCACCTGGGCCAGCTCCAACGCGTCGGCGTTCGGATGCTCGTGGACGGTGAGCTCTTCGGCGGTGACTCTCAAAGTCGACATGGAAGGTCCCCCTCGGACGTGCGGATGTCGTGCCGACCCCACTCTCGGCGCCGCCATTTTCGCTGGTCCAACGCTTTTCCGAGTGCTAGGGGCGAGGGGGGATGGGGGGTGGTTGGGGGGCGAGGGGATGTTCGGGCCGCCAGACGTATCCTCGCCCCCCAACGCACCTCGGCGCCCCGGAACCGCCATGCCACCTCGTCCGGTCACCGTCGTCACCGGCGGCGGCAGGGGCATCGGCGCCGCGACTTGTCCGCGGCTCGCGGCGGACGGGCACGACGTGACGGGCGGCCAGGCGGGCGGATCAGGCGAGCGCCGCCCGGGTGGCCGGGCCGTAGACGCCCTGCGGATCGCCCTTGATGTCCCGGTCGCGCTGGAGTTGGCTGACACCGCGCTTGGTCTGGCCGTCGTACACGCCCGTGATCGAGACGTACGTGAACCCCTGCCCGAAGAGCAGTTCCTGCAGGGCGCGCACCTCGGGCCCGCGGTCCCCCAGGCGCAAGGTCCCGGGCGCGCCGGACGGCTCAGCGGCCGGGGCGCTCTGCGAGGGCGTCACCTTCGGGCTCGGCGCGGCGGCCGGAGCGGACGCTCCCCCCGAGGCGGATGCCCTGGTCGTCGCCGATGGTTTGCCGGACGGTGCGGAGGCGCCGGCTTCGGCCCCGGCCTCACCGTCCGTGCCCGGACTGCGCGCCGGGAGCACGGGCACGGACAGCTCGGGCGCCCGCTCGGAGCGGGGCGGCGGCTGCGGATCGGAGCCGCCGGGCAGCAGGACGATCCCGGCGGCCACGGCCAGTACGAGCAGGCCGACGACGACGGCCGGCCCGCCGCCGCGCCGCCGGTTCACGCCCGACGGAGGGGGCTCCGCGGCGGGAGCGGGGGCCGGATCGGGGTCCGGGCCGGGAGCGGCGGCGCGGGACGGAGCCGGGCCCGGGAACGACAGAGGCCCGGTCTGCAGCCAGGCGGGCGACCCCGCCGACCGCAGCGGCCCGCCCGGGGAGCCGACGTACGGGCGCACGAGCGGATGGTGGACGTCGGGGATGCCCGCGCTCTCGTCGGAGTCGTGGGCACCGGGTCTCCCCGGCTGGGACATCGGCGGCCTCTCCGAAGTGCTGCTCGAGCGGGTGGTTCTCGACCGGCGCACTCTCGCCGTCCACGACGGCCCAGGTCAAGCCGGGTGTCCGGTCTGCCCTGCTCCATCCGTTCTGCCGGACCGCCGCCGGATCGAGGTGGCCCAGACGGTGCCCGCGGCCAGCAGCATCAGGGCGGCTCCGCCGAGCGGAGCGGCGGGGGCCGAGATGCCGTCGACGGCGAGGCCGCCGGCCAACGCGCCGGCGGCTATCGCCAGGTTGAACATCGCGACCATGAGCGAGGTGGCCGCCTCGGCCGAGGCGGGAGCCGAGACGAGCATCCAGCGTTGCAGGCTCACCGAGACGCCGCCGTACGCCAGCCCCCAGGCGAGCAGCAGCACGGTCCCGGCGACCGCTCCCGGGAGGACGGCGATCAGCGTGAGGATCACGGTGAGGCAGGCGCTGACCGTGAGCAGCGTGCGGTGCGCCCCGCGGGCCCCGGACAGGAAGTTGCCGACCACGCCGGCGACTCCGTACCCGAGCAGGAGGGTGCTCACATATGCCGCGTCGATGCCGGAGACGTCCTGGAGGACGGGCCGTACGAAGGTGTAGGCGGTGAACTGCCCCGTCACCACGAGGAAGGTGACGAGGACCCCGGCCCTGACCCCGCGGTTCGAGCGGAGCAGGGCGGGGAGTTGGCCGAAGGTGATGTGCCGGGTCGGCGGCAGCGGGGGCAACAGCAGGAGCAGTGCGGCCAGGGCGAGGAGGCCGAGGACGCCGACGGCGGCGAAGGCGGGCCGCCAGCCGCCGAGTTCTCCGAGCAGGGCCCGGGTCCGGCTCGGGGCCGGGTCCGGTGGGGTCGGGCTCGTCCTGCTTCGCGAGGCCGGTCCGCTGGACGCCGTCGTTCTGCTTCTCGTGCTCGTGCTGCTGATCGGGCTCGGAATTCGACGCTGGGGTGCCGGGCGCGGCGGCAGGGGTCATGGATCGGGACTCCGTACGGGCTGGTCGGCGGGCGGGCAGGACGCGGCAGCCCGGGGCGCCGGGGGTCGCGCCTCCCCCTTCGCCCGCACTGCCGTGCCCATTCTGGGTGCGCCCGGGCCATTCCGTACCGCCCCGGTCGTCCCCCCTGTGCGCCGGCCGTTCCTGCGCGCCGCCGCCTTTCGCCGGCGCCGCCGTCACCCGGACGCGTGATGCGGGGCCCCGGTCGGCCGGACGGTACGGCAAGGTGGTCGGATGCAGTTACGCCGGGCCGTGCCCCTCTCCCTCCTCGCGCTGCTCGCGAGCGCCGGCTGCGTCTCCGTCAGCCCGCAGGACTCGGCTCCGGTTCGGGCCGGTGGTTCCGTACCGCCCGCCAACGCGCCGGACGCGCCGCCTGCCGTGCCGGCGCCGCCGCTGGCCCTGCCGCTGGGTGAGCTGCCGGCAGCCGCGGCGGACGACCCGGGCGCGGATCCCTCGCAGGCGCCGCCCGCGGCCCGGGCCGGCCGGCCGCCCGTCCCCCGGCCCGCGAAGCCCGCGGCTCCTCCGCGGCGCCCCCGCGCGGCCAAGCCCGTGCTCCCCCACCCGGTGCGGCGGCCCGCCCCGCCCCTGGGCATGGACGCCGTGTGCGCGGCGGCCGAGGGCACCGTCCCGCCCTCCCTCGTGGACCTGTGCCTGCGCCAGTACGGCCGCTGACCAGACCGTGATGCGAGGCTTGACCGCTCAAGGAACGCGGCCTCACCCTCGACCAGGTGCGGACGATCCTCGACGGGGGGCGGCCCGCCGGCGCGCCGAGCTGTCGAGCTGTCGAGCTGTCGAGCTGTCGAGCTCCAGAAGCCGCTCGCCGCGACGCCGTAGGTCACCCGCCGACCGGGGCCCGGTGGCTCAGGGGCGGCGGCCGCACGCCTCGGCGCACCGGCGGACCGTGTCGCGGCGTGCGGCCCGCAGGCGGTGCACGGTGCTGTGGCCGCGGCGGCGCCATTCGCCGCGGGGCAGCGCGGCGCGCTGGCCGCCGCCCGCGATGAGGGCGTTGACCGGGGTCATCGGGTCGGCGGCCATCGCCTTGGCGAGCAGCACGCCGACGACGAGCGGGACCAGGGCGACGGCCAGGGCCGAACCGGCGGTGGTGACGTGCTGCATGCGCGGGCGGGCCGGCGCGCTGCTGGAGGCCTCGGAGATCATGACCCCATTCGACCAGCGGCGGCGCGGCGGGGAATCGGGGCGGATACTCAGGCCGTTGGGCACAAGGTACTCAGCCGGCCGGGACGCCGGCGCGGCCGGGGAGGGTGGTGGGTGATGACGGGAGCAGCCGGGCAGGGCTTCGAGCCCGCGACCGGTGACGGCCCGGCCGCGCCGGACGCCGGGCGGGCGGCGGAGCTGCGTACGGCCTACGAGGGGCTGGTGCAGATCCGCCGTCTGGTCAACGGCCCTGCGGGCGAGGCGGTTCCCGCACCGTGGGAGCTGCGGCGGCCGTCGCGTGCGGTGGCCCTGGTCCTGGAGGCGTCGGGGATCACGCCGTCGGCGGCGGACGCGGAGGGCCGGCCGACGAGGACGGGCTACCTCGTGGCCGCCGGGCCGGAGCCGGGGCGGGTCGAGGTGACCTGGACCGGCCCCAAGGGCGGGGGCGCGGCCGAGGAGGAACAGGAGCGGCTGACGGCCTGCGCGGCCGCTCTGGAGCGGATGGGCTGGGTCTGCCTCCTCTACCGGGGCCCCCGCCGACGCCGCTTCCTCGAGGTGGAACCCCCGCGCTGACCCCCGCCCGGGCCCCGCGTCGGCTTCCGCCCACTCCGGTGGCCCGTGCCGCCCCGTACCGCGACACTCGTCGGATGGGCATGCTCGACGTACTGGCGGCTGGACGGGACACGACCGGGTGTTCGGCATCTGCCTCGCCGTGAACGGCGTACCCCGCCGGGCCGCGGCGGGCAAGGTCCGCCGGGCCGCGGCGGGCAAGGTCCGCCGGCCCGTCGTCCGGCCGCTCGTGATCGCCGCCCGGCGGCTCGACCTGGTCCCCCCGCACCCCTCGCACGCCGACGAGATGGCCCGCGTGCCGGCCGATCCCGCCCTCCACTCCTTCACCGGCGGGGCACCGCTGCCGCCCCGCGCGCTGCGCGCCCGCTACGAGCGGCTCGCCGACGCGGCTTCCCGTCGGTCAGGACGGTGGATCGCGCGAGGGGCGCGGACCGGAACGGCCCGCGCCCCTCCCACTCCCGCCGGCGTCACCTCACGGCGCGCCGAAGGTCAGCGTCAGCTGCGGGGTGCCCTCGTTCGCCTGTGCCTCCGAGGACCACAGCCACAGGGCGTCCGTACCCGCGCTGCTCAGGGCCAGGGCGTAGCCGCCGCCGAGGGCCGCGGCGACGGTCGGGGTGTCCAGGCCCGCCGTGTGCACCGCCGAGCCGTCCGGGATGCCCGCGAAGCCGCCGAGGGGCGGACTGCCCAGGGCCGGGCGGTTGTTGTACGTCGTACCGCCCTCGGTCCACGACCCGGTGACCGGGACGACCGAGACGGTGTCCGCCGTGCCGGCGCCGTTCATGGTGCTCGTCTTCACGCTGAGGACGGCCGACTTCAGGACCGTGCCCGCGGGCGCGGCGGGCAGGTTGAAGCGCAGGTAGCTCGCGTAGAACGAGGTGCCCCGTACGGCGAGCGAGCTCGAGGTCCCGTAGTTGCCGTCGGGCGCGCCCGCGTTGGCGTAGGTATCCTCCGATGCGGTGACCCGTACCACCGAGTCGGCCGGGGCGGTGGCGAGGGCGTAGTGGTTCTGCACCTGCGCCGCGCTCAGGACGGTCGGGTAGACGGCGGTCTCGTCGAGCCGGCCCGCCCAGTACTCGCTCGTCGGGCGGTCCGGCCAGCCGCCGAGGCTGTCGCCGCCGGCGTGCCAGTAGCCCGAGAAGTTCTCGTGCGTGGTGACGCCCAGCGTGCCCTTCTGGACGCCGTCGACGTAGAGGGTCATGCCGCCGGGCCCCTGGGTGGCGACGGCGTGGTGCCACTGGTCGTCGTTGTAGGCGGCACTGGTGGCGACGGTGCGGGTGGCGCCGGTGTAGACGCCGAAGACGAGCCGGCCGTCGTTGGTCATGTAGAGGTGCTTGTCGTACTGGTTGCTGCCGCGCGCCTGGTTGTTCCCGAAGCCGAAGAGCTTGCCGCCGCGGGTGGTGTTCGTCTTGAACCAGGTCTCGATGGTGTAGGTGCTGCCCACGCTCTGTCGCTTGTCCCCGTACACCTGGGTGTCCGTGCCGTTGAAGCCGATCGCCGTGCTCGCGCCGGAGACCGCGCCGGGTGTCTGGCGCAGGGCGGGGGCGTTCAGGTGCACGCCGCTCTGGTTTCCGCCGTCCGAGGAGTCGGCGGCGAAGGGCAGGGCGGACTCGTCGTAGCGCCAGTACTGCTGGGCTCCGTCGGCGCGCACCTGGTTCGGGTAGGCGTCGACCGAGGTCGGGACGGTGACGCTCGCGGTGCCCGACAGGGCGCTGGTGTTCCCGGCCGCGTCGCTCGCGGTCATCCGGTAGGTGTAGGTCTGGCCCGGGGTCACCGTGGTGTCGGTCCAGGAGGCCTGCGGACGGCGGAAGAACAGGGAGTCGGCGGTGACCGTGGCGATCGGTGTGGCCGAGCCGTTGCGGTGGATCCGGTAGGTCAGCGTGCTGTCGTCCAGGTCGAGGCTGGTGCGCCAGCGCACCTGGGCCTCTCCCGGCTTGAAGCTGACGGCACTGGCGACGGGCACGCCGGGCGCGCCGGTGTCCCCGGTGGAGGCGAAGCGCGTCAGGCTCTGCTGCGCCGCGCCGTTGACGGTGGTGAACTCGCCGCCGACCCACAGGTACTGGACGCCGCCCTTGGAGCCGACCGCCATCACGCGGGGGCCGATGCCCTCTCCGATGCCGTCGTTTGTGTCGGGGGCCCAGCCCAGCTTGCCGGTTCCGGTGGTGGGCTGGGCGAGCAGGTGGTGGCGCTGGCCGTCGGGGAACTCGCCGACGCTGGAGCAGTCGTGGGCGTGCGAGGCGCTGTAGAGCACGGTTTGGTACGGGAGTACGGCTTGGGTGGCGCCGAGGCAGGTGTCGCGCCAGCGCTGGCCGAAGCCGGCGAGGTCGAGTGCGATGCGGCCGTCGAAGACCCCGCCGCCCGTACCCTCGTTGGCGGTGTAGAAGCCGGTCGCGTCGGTGGCGATGTCCTTGACGACCGAGTTGGTCTCGATGAAGCCGGGATAGGACTTGGTGAGCGCGCCGGTCGTGGCGTGCACGACGGCCAGCGCGTGGGTGGCGGTCCCGTTGACGGTGAAGAAGTCCCCGCCGAGTACCACGCCGGTGCCGTCGGGGGTGACCTCGACGGCGCGGCCGGGTTCGTCGGCGTGGGCGGTGAAGGGGCGCAGGGACCCGTCGGCCGCGTCGACCGCGGCGAAGCGTTCGCGCCGCTGGCCGGCGACGGTCAGGAAGTCGCCGCCCGCGTAGACGGTGTCGCGGGTGGCGGCGAGGGCCCGTACGGTGGCCGCGAAGGCGGGCCGGAAGCCGGTCTTCACGGTGCAGGTGGCCACGTCGATGGCGGCGAGGCTGGAGACGGGGGTGCCGTTGACGGCGCCGAAGTAGCCGCCCGCGTACAGGGTCTGCTTGTCGGGCGAGAGGGTGAGCGCGCGGACGGTGGCGGTGCCGGAGCCGACGGTGAAGGAGAGCGCGCAGGAGGCCGGGGCGCCGGTGGCGGCGTCGAGGGCCGCGAAGTTCACGGCCGGCTGTTCGCTGCCGGCGCCGCCGGCGGGCGGGCGTACGGCGGAGAAGGTGCCGCCGACGAAGACCTTGCCGCCCGCCTCGGCGAGGGCCCAGACCACGCCGTTGGGCTGCCAGGTCGGCAGGGCGTCGGCCGTGAACGCCACGGGCGGGGTGACGGCCGCCGCCCTCGGGACGAGGCCGAGGCCCAGCCCGGCGCAGGTTCCGGCCAGGGACAGGGCGAGAGCGGCCGCGATTCGTCTGGATCTGCGCATGAACCCCCCAGTTCGGTGTGGTGCGCGGCCGTGTCGTACCGGCCGCGCGGCATGGCCGGAAACCGCCGAGCGGCGGTCCGCGGTCATGCGTACGGGCGCACCCTAGGGCGGATCGGCCTTCGGTTCATCCCACTTGGCACATCGGATGCCGAATCGCACCGTGCCCGTACGGCCGGCGGGCCGGCCGGGGCGGTCAGGCCGCCGGGAGGGGCGGCAGAGGAGGGCGGCCGGGGCGGGGCGGTGGCGGCGCGCGTGGTGAAGGCGATGCCCGCCGCGTATGCGGTGGCCAGGCCCTGGCCCTTGTGGTGCCCGTGGTCGGCGCGCGGCGGGACGTGCGTCTCGCAGCGGACCACGGTGTGCCCGCCCGTCGCGGCGCGCAGGTCGGAGCCGGCGCACAGGCCGCGGCCGCCGGTGTGGCCCAGCCCGGCGAGGCGGGCGCCGTCCGGGACCGGGGCGGTGGTGCGGAGCACCTCGTTGGAGAAGGGCAGCCGGTTAAATTACCGGCCGGTCGCGGCCCGGGGGAAGTCACCGGGGCGAAACGGCCCCGCGCGGGGCCGCCTCCCTCTACGGTGCCCTGAGGGGATGGGCACGGCACCGGAGCGTGGAGGGGTGGGGCGGATGGACGAGGAAGAGGACATGCGGCTGGCGAGGCTGACCCCGGAGATCTCGCGCCGCACGCTCGCGATGCTGCGCGGCCTCGCCGGGCTGGAGCCGCCCGAGCAGGTGCCCGAGGACGCCATGGTCGTCACGGACGAGATCCTGGCCGAGTACGGCACCGACGGGCTCCGGGTACTGGCGATGACGCTGGCGGCCTGGGCGACGGCGCAGATCGAGAACGTCGCCGAGCTGAGCGGGCGCAGCCACGAGGCGGTGCTGGACACCATGGAAGTGGCCTGCCTGGAGGCGAACGCCGAGGACTAGCGCGCGTCCGGACCCGCCGGGAACCCGGGCGGCAGACGGCCGCGGCCGGCCGGTCCGCGGAACCCGCCGGAAGAAGCGCCGTCCGATCCGGTCTGGATCGGGCGTGCGTCGGCGACACTGGGTGTAGCAGTGCGCCGTGGGGGGTCGTGATCGGAGGCCGTCGTGAGCACACCTTCCCCCGTCCGGATGGCTGCCGTGCTGTCCACCGAGCATCGCGGCCTGCTGATGTCCCAGGCCCGCGAGGTCAATTTTCCCGAGGGTGCGCGGATCTTCGACGAGGGCACCCGGGCGGAGTCTTTCTGGATCGTGCGCTCCGGCACGGTGACCCTGCAGATCCCGGTGGCCGGCCGGCGCCCGCCCGCGCCGGTGGAGAACCTCGGTCCCGGTGAGCTGGTGGGCTGGTCCTGGCTGTTCCCTCCGTACGCGTGGCAGCTGAGCGCCGAGGCCATGACGCCGGTGCGCGCGTACGAGTTCGACGGCGCGAGGGTGCGGATGCTCATGGACGCCGATCCCGCCTTCGGGTCCGCGATCGGCCACTGGGTCGGGCGGGTCCTGGCTCTGCGGCTGCACCAGACCCGCACCCGGCTCCTCGACCTGTACGCGCCGCGCGCCTCGGCGAGCTGACGGGCCCACCCCCGGGACGGGCGCGCGGGGACACCGCCGCCCGGACGGCCGCGCGCCGCGGAGAGCACCGCCAGGGCCGCGCAGTCACCCCGCCGTCGCGCCGAGGCCTCCCCGGGCCCCCATGGCCGCCCGGTGCCGTTTCGGAGGGGTTTCGGGGATGTCTCCGGTCGGTGTTCGGCCGATTCGGCGGCCCGCTCCGGTACAGGTGAGCCGATGCCGCACCGCTGCGGACTGCGCTCATCCGTACACGATCGGTGACGAAAAACTGCGGTGCGAACGGGCGTTCACGGCCCGGGTGGGCAAGACTCTGTCCGCTATCCGAAACAGCAACCCAAAAGGGAGTGTTCGCAATGCGGTCCATCACCAGGGGTCTCGGGCTCGGTTCCGCCGCCATGGCGCTCACCGCGCTCACCGCGCTGGCCTGGCCAGGGTCGGCCGGAGCCGCCCCCTCCGGCACGGAAAGCCTGTATGCCCCGTCCGCGCTCGTCCTCGGGTTGACCGCCGGGGACGACACCGCGACCGGCACCGTGCTGCGCGCGGTGACGCTGGTGTGCGCACCGACACCGGGAGGGACGCACCCCGACCCGGCCGCCGCCTGTGCCGAGTTACGGTCGAACGCCCCGGCACTCGACGCCCTCGCGGCGCCCGAGCCCGGCACCGCGTGCACCAAGGAGTGGAACCCCATGACGGTGACGGCCGACGGGGTGTGGCAGGGCAGCCGGCTGAACTACGCCTACACCTTCGGCAACCCGTGCGGCATGCGCAACACCAGCGGCGCGCTGTTCGACTTCTGACGGCCACGCGGTCCGGGCACCGGCCGGGCGGTCCGTCGACAGCCGCCGGGCCGGGCAACCCCCGCCCCGGTCAGCCCAGTTCGAGGCTGGTGACCCCGTAGAGGCCGGCCAGTTCGAGTGCGGGCGCCGGGCCGGTGTACATCCGGGCGGTCTCGAAGACCGGGACCAGCCCGAGGCTCGCGAGCAGCGGGGCGGCCCGCGGGTTGGCGTCCGGGACGTCCACGGACACCAACCCGCCGGGCGCGTGCTCCGCGAGCCCGCACAGCAGGGCGGCCGCCACCTCGGGGGTCGCCGCGTAGAGCGGGCCGACCCGGGCGGCTCCGCTGGACGGCCGGACCACGCCGACGCCCTCGATCCGGCCGTCGCGGACGGCGGCCAGTGCCGTCCGGCCGGGCAGCCCGGTCCACGCGGAGAGGAAGGCGTCGCGGGCCTCGGGGAAGAACCGACGGTCGTAGGCGGCGAGTTGGCCGAAGGGCAGCGAGGCCGCGTCCACCAGCTCCACGCCCCCGGCGCCCGGCGCCCCGCCCCGCGGAGCGCCTTCGTGGCGGACGTTGTTCCAGGCGTGGCGGAAGCCGGACCTGCGGTAGTTCTCCTGCTGCTCGACCACCCCGTCCAGGCCGACGAGCCGCCCCTCGAGCCGCTTCATCGCCGCGTCCCACAGCCGGATGCCGTAGCCCTGGCCGCGGAAGGCGGGACGGGCGATGTAGAAGCCGATGAAGCCGAAGCCGGCGCCGTACCGGACCGCGGAGACACAGGCCGCCGGTTCGCCGTCGAGCCGGCCGACGAGGAAGCCCTCCGGATCGGCGACCGCGAAGGCGAACCGGTCCGAGTCCCCCGGGTTCCAGCCCTCTTCGTCGGCCCAGCCCCGGATCATCTCCATGTCTGCGGCGCTCGCGCCGGTGATCTGGAATCCAGTCATGCCGATGTTGTAGCAGTCCGGGAAGACCGGGAGGGACCGGTCCGCCGAACGGGTGTCAGCCCGCGCAGATCACGTCGTCGACGCGGATGGGCTGGGAGTCCAGGCGTACGTAGGCGGTGAAGGTGTCGGTGAGTCCCGCCTCCCAGTGGGTGGTGACGGTGGCCCAGCCGATCTCGGCCGACTGGGCCACGGTCACCGGCCCCACGACGATCTGCCGCGGCACGCTCTGCGCGCAGAGCAGGACGTCGGCGTCCGGGCTCTCCTTCTGCCTGTCCTTGAGCACCTGCGAGACCCGTGTCTCGCGGTCGTACGGGGTCGGGCCGTGTTCGCCGTAGAAGCCGACGAGGAAGCGGCCGATCACATCGGCGGAGTGCCGCTCCGGCACCGGGGATGCCACCACCGGCGCCGCGAGGGCGGTAACGGACGACAGGGTCGCCGGCGCCAGCAGGGTCAGCAGCAGGGCGCCAAGGCTGTACGGCTTGAGCTTCATGCCGGGTTTGTACCCGCCCATCGCGGCCGAGGGCCAAGGCGCGGCCCGGATCTCACCCCTGCGGAGGGCCTGATTCACCGCAGACGGCCGAACGGGTGGCACGGCAAAACGGCTCGCGGCCGCCCGGGGCCGGTACGTAGGGTCGGATCATGGGGAAACCGCTCGTCGCAGTGTTCAGTGGGGCCGGGATGTCCACCGATTCCGGGATTCCGGACTACCGGGGGCCGCAGGGGCTGTGGAGGCGCGAGCCCGACGCCGAGAAGCTCGTGACGTACGAGTACTACATGGCCGACCCCGAGATCCGGCGCCGGTCCTGGCTGATGCGCGCCGAGCTCGGCGCGCCAGGGCCCCGGCCCAACGCCGCGCACCTCGCCGTGGCGGAGCTGGAGCGCGGCGGGACCCCGGTGCGGGTCATCACGCAGAACGTGGACGGGCTGCACCAGCTCGCCGGGATGCCCGCCCGCAAGGTGTTCGAGCTGCACGGCACGGCTCGGTCGGTGGTGTGCACGGCCTGCCGCGCCCGGACCCCGATGGACGAGGCGCTGGCCCGGGTCGCCGCCGGGGAGCCGGACCCCGCCTGCCTGGCGTGCGGCGGCATCCTCAAGGCGGCGACGGTGATGTTCGGCGAGCGGCTCGACCCCGGGGTGCTGGGCCAGGCGATGGCCGTGGCCAAAGGCTGCGAGGTCTTCATCGCCGTCGGGTCCACCCTCCAGGTGCAGCCCGCGGCCTCGCTGGCCGGCATGGCGGCGGAAGCCGGGGCCCGGCTGATCATCGTGAACGCCGAGGAGACCCCGTACGACTCACTCGCCGACGAGATCGTCCGCGAACCGATCGGCAGCGCCCTGCCCCGGCTCCTGGCCCGGATCGCCGGCTAGCCGGAGAACC
Organism: Streptomyces subrutilus; assembly: GCF_001746425.1. Classification (GTDB taxonomy): domain Bacteria; phylum Actinomycetota; class Actinomycetes; order Streptomycetales; family Streptomycetaceae; genus Streptomyces; species Streptomyces subrutilus_A. The sequence goes on from NZ_MEHK01000001.1 coordinate 1,027,344, forward strand.
CGTCGGCCGCCCGCCGCATCTCCGCCACGTCCAGCTTCTTCATCTTCAGCATGGCGGCCGTGGCCCGGGCGGCCCGCTCCGGGTCGTGGTCGCCGATCAGGTCGATGGCGCCCGGCGGGATGACCTGCCAGGACAGCCCGAACCTGTCCTTGACCCAGCCGCAGTCGGACTCCTCGCCACCGTCCTTGGTCAGCTCGGCGTGGTAGTAGTCCGCCTCCGCCTCGTCGGCGCAGTGGATCTGGAAGGAGATCGCCTCCGAGAAGGTGAACTGCGGGCCGCCGTTGAGGCCGATGAACTTCTGCCCGTTGATCTCGAACTCGACCACCATCACCGACCCGGGCTCCCCGGGGCCCGCGTCCGTGTACCGGCCGATCCGGCCGATCGTGCCGTCCTTGAACACGGACAGGTAGTAGTCGGCGGCCTCCTCCGCCCTGCCGTCGAACCAGAGGCACGTGGTGAATCCGCTGCTGCTCATGGCTGTCTCCTGTGAGTGCGTGCTGCGTGCGTACGTCCTCACATACAGACCGGCCCCGGGCCCGTAATTCATCGGTGGGCCCGGGGCGGTGCGTGATCGGGCGGGTGATTCGCCCGTACGGCCTACTTCGCGGGCTCGGCGCCCTTCGCGAGCATGCGGTCGACGACGCGCTCGGTGGCGTGGCCGTCGTCCAGGTCGCAGAACTCCTCGCGGAACGCCGCCCGCGCCGGCGCGTACTCCTCGCCGAGGGCGTCCGCGTTCTTCACGGCCTCGATCAGGCTCGCCGAGTCCGCCAGCAGCGGGCCGGGGGCCTTCGCCTCCAGGTCGAAGTTGAAGCCGCGCAGGGTGCTCTTGTAGTGCGCCAGGTCGTACGTGAAGAGCAGGATCGGCCGGTCGGTGTGCGAGAAGTCGAAGAGCGCGGAGGAGTAGTCCGAGATCAGCACGTCGGCGACCAGCAGCAGGTCGGTGGCGTCGGGCCAGCGGGACACGTCGATGACGAACCCGTCGCGGACGCCCTCGCGGACCTGCTCCCCCACGTGGTGGTGGCCGCGGACCAGCAGGACGTGGTCCTCGCCGAGCTCGCGGCGGGCCTGCTCCAGGTCGATCCGCAGGTCGAGCTTGTAGCCGCCGGACCAGCCCTCGCAGTTCTCCCGCCAGGTGGGCATGTACAGGACGACCTTCTTGCCCTCGGGCAGGCCGAGACGCCGCCGAACCTCGGCGACGCGGTCGGCGTCGGGCCGGACCAGTGCGTCCGTACGCGGGCTGCCGGCCTCGATGACCTCGCCGTCGTAGCCGAGGGCGCGCTTGAGGAGGGGCGTCGCGTACGAGCCGGGGGAGGCGAGCAGGGTCCACTGGGCGCTGTCGTGCGCCAGGCCCTCCAGGATCTCCGGGCTCGTGTAGTAGTCGTGCACGAAGTCGTGGCCGATCTGCTTGATCGGCGTGCCGTGCCAGGTCTGCACGACGACCTGCCCGGCGCGGCGCTCGAAGTGCGGCGGCACGTTGTCGTTGGTCACGTAGTAGCGGGCGCGGGCCAGCAGCTCCCAGGACTCCACACTGCCGTACTGCACGGCGCGGGCGGTCGCCGGGACCTCGGCGCGGCCGTCGCGGACCAGCCAGATGTGCTCCAGCTTCTCGCCGCGGCGCACCAGCTCCTCGTGGATGGCGCGGGGCGAGTCGCCGGCGCCGTTGCCCTGGAAGGCGTCGTAGACGACGACGTCCTTGACGGGCAGGGCGCGCTGCGCCGGGTAGGTCTCGAAGCGGGCGACGCGCTGGGCGTACCGGGAGCGGTCGTGCGGGCTGAGCAGCGGGTCGGCGACCAGCACCATGCGGTCGTGGAAGCGGGTCTCGACCCGCATCCGGCGGCCCTGCACGGTGAGGGGGTGCGGTCCGGCGAAGAGCAGGCCGGGGCTCATCTGCACGGGGGCGCCGCGGTCGACGCCCAGCAGGCCCGCGGTCGTGCCGCCCTGGGCGGCCGGGCGCAGGGTGGGCCACCAGCGGCCCTCGGGCAGCGTGGTGCGGCCCGCGTACGCCTCGGGGAGCACGGGTTCGAAGGTGGTCCGGAACGTGTCGCCGTCGCGGGTGACGGGGTAGCTGAACTCCATGCCGTGCGCGTTGTGCAGGACGAACTCGTACGGCTCGTCCACGGGCGCGACGAACCGGCCGCGCAGGCTCACGGTGCCGTCCTTGGCCTCGACGGCGTCGATGAGCGGCGGCGAGGGCTGCACGGAGAGGGTCAGGTGTCCGGTGGTGCCGCGCTTGGCGAAGAGCGCGCGGTCCGCGGTCCCGCCGGGCAGGGGCAGGACGAGTCCGGCGAAGCCGCCGCGCTCGTCGTGCGCCAGGCGGTGCTCGGTGCCGTCGGCGCCGATCACGGAGAGGCTCCAGGGCTCCGGGGTCCACTCGCCGGGCTCGCACGGGGCGTCCGGTACGGCGGCCAGGCCGGCCAGCGGCACGCGGGCGGTGAAGGGGGTGCGGCCGGACACCGGCGCACCGGTCTCCAGCGGGAAGGAGAGGGCGGTCTCGGTGGAGACGTGGACGGCGCGCAGGGTGGCGCCGGCGCCGACCGCGGCCGCGAGCTCGCCGATGATCTCGACGGCGTCGTCTCCGGCGGGCCGCACGTCCAGGGCGCGGGCGCGGACGATCTCGACCTGGATGGTGAGAGAGCTGGTGACCGTCGGGAGGACGCGGACGTCGGGGGCCACCCAGTGCGCGGGCGGGTTGTGGCCGGTGTCGTGCTCACCGCCCCTGAGGCGGGCGCGGTGCAGGCCGCCGGCTCCGGTGACGGCGACGGAGGTGGTCCATATCCCCTCGTGCCACTTGCCGCCCGACTGGAAGATCGAGGGGTCGACGACGGCGGTGAAGCCGGCCCAGTCGGCGTGCCGCAGCGCGAGGTGCGGGGCCTTCACGGTGGCCATCGGGGAGGCGACCGTGCGGGCGCTGACCACGGAGCGGCGCCGCTTGCCCCCCTCGCGGAAGATCAGCATCTTGCGGGAGCCGAGGCGGCTCTCCGCACCGAGGTGGCCGGGCAGGGCGTAGCCGCGCAGGAGCAGCTTGCCGTCGGCCCAGGCCGCCTGCTCCAGGCGGCTGACGACGCGGCGCTCGCGCGGGCCGAGCGTGAGGATCTTGGCGGGGACCGGCGGACGGCCCTGGAGGAACGGGTAGTCCGCCTGCGGGCGGGCGATGCCCTTGACCGGCACGCTGTAGTGGTAGTCGCGCTGGTGGTTCTGGAGGGCGATGAAGTCCTCGACGCGGCCTTCGCTGGCCAGGAAGGCCTTCAGGCGGTCGGCGACGGTCAGGTCGGACCAGGGGGCGGTGCCGATCTCGCGGACGAGGCCGCCGACCTCCTTGACGAACGCGGCGCGGAAGTCCGGGCCGCCTTCACCGACGTACTTGTATATGAGCGGGAGCTCCTCGCTCAGCACGTTGTAGTCGTAGTCGCGGAGGTAGCGGACGTACTTGGCGCCCTGCTTGGCCTTGAGGGACTCGCGGACCAGGCGGACGGACTTCACGCGGTCGATGAGCGAGACCGGGTCGGTGGAGCGCTGGGTGATGGAGCGCTCGCCGGTCTCGCGGACGCGCCAGTGGTAGACGCAGTCGCTGAGGATGTCGACGCTGGAGGCGAAGTAGTGCGCGGGGATGCTGACCGGGGCGTCCTCGTAGAGGATGCCCTCCGGGTACTGGAAGCCGTGCTCGTCCCAGAAGGTGCGCCGGTAGACCTTGTTCCACGCGGTGCGGTCGGTGACCAGCGCCGGGAACTTGGAGATGTGGGTCTTCAGCTGGGTCTTCGCGAAAGCCGCCCGGTGGCCCCAGGACTGCTGCATGCCGACGGAGCGGAAGCGCTTGACGTTGCCGCCGGCGAAGTCCGACCCCGTCTCGTCGAGGGCCTCGATCATCCGCTGGTAGGCGTAGTCCGGCATGGTGTCGTCGCTGTCGACGAAGGCCAGGTACTCGCTGTCCGGGTGGATGTGGCGGGCGCCCGCGTTGCGGGCGGCGCCGAGGCCGGCGTTCTCCTGCATGACGACCCGGAAGCGCTTGTCCCGTGCCGCGAAGGCCTTGGCGATGACGGCGCTGGTGTCCGTGGACCCGTCGTCGACGAGGACGGCCTCGAAGTCCTCGAAGGTCTGAGCGGCGATGGATTCCAGGCACTCGTCGAGGTAGAGCTCGACGTTGTAGACGGGGACGACGATGCTCAGGCGCGGGGGCATGGGTGGCAGGTTCTCCAGCATTTTGTGCTCTGTTGATGATCAGCTACTCACAGCATCTTACTAGCTCGCAGAATCATGAACTCCTCCGATACCGGGCATACCACGGCCGACCGCCGGGGCGGACGGCAAAGAATTCAGCCGCCCGCCACCTCGGCGACGCGCAGCCGCGCAGCCCGGCGGGGCGCGGCCGGGGGGGGTCCCCGGTCAGATCTCCAGCTCCGCCTCGATCCGGCTCAGCTGGTGCCGGGCCATCGCGAGGTTGGCCCGCCCCCGGTCGAGGGCGAGGTAGAGGAAGAAGCCCGAGGAGCCCCTGCCCTTCAAGAGGCGGATCAGGTGGTACTGGTTCCCCAAAGTGATGAGGATGTCCTCGATCTCGTCCTTGAGCCCCAGCATCTCCATCGTGCGGACCTTGGCGCGGACCACGTCCGTGTTGCCCGCCGCGGCGACCCCGAGGTCCAGGTCCTTGCCTCCGCCGACGGTGCCGAGGGCCATTCCGCTGCCGTAGTCGACCAGGGCGGCGCCGAGCGCGCCGTCGATGGTGGTGGTGGCTTCCTTGAGGGTGGTCTCGACGTTCGCCATGACTGGTTCCTCTTTCTCGTTCTCTGCTGGGCGTTACCGGCTCCGTGGGGTGGGCCGGCCGGTTCGGGTTCAGACGGGCAGCACGGGTGGGGCGGGCGGTACGGGCGGCAGGGGCGGGGCGGGGAGGGAGCCGGGCCCCCGCCGCCCGAGCGTGTGGTCGATGAGCTCGGCTATGCGCAGGCTGGAGCGCCGGGCCTCGAGGTGGAGGCGCCCGACGTTGACGCGCGTCTCCGCGGTCAGGGTGAGGACGGCCGCCTCGCCCGCCGCGTAGGTGGCCACGTAGCCGTGCTCACCGCGCACCAGCAGCTCCCGGAATCCGCCCTGGCCGGTGCTGTCGCTCAGCCGCTGGGCGACGCCGAGGGCGGCCGCGGTCAGGGCCGCGACGGTCTCGCCCTCGGCGGCGGCGCTGTCCTGGGCGAGCACGAGGCCGTCGGCGCTGGCGGCGAGGGCGCCGGTGAGCTGGGGCACGCGGGCCCGCAGCCTGCGCAGCTCGGCGAGTATCTCGGCCTCCGCCTCGGGCGGCACCGTGCTCATGTCTGCCTTCCTCCTTTCGGGCTGCCTCCGCTCGGAGCGTTCGGCTCGCAGGGCCGGTCGCAGCGGGAGCCTCACAGGCTTGCCTCCAGTGCGTCGCGTAACCGGCGGAGCAGCGCCACGTCCGGGGATTGGGCCTGGGTGATCCAGTCGGGCAGGGGTACCGCGATCGGCGGCGGGGCCGGGGTGTGCGGGGTCTCGACGAGTCCGGCCGCCGCGAGGCGCCGCACGTCGAGCAGCGTGTGGAAGGCGGGCCGGCCCAGTACCCAGGCGAGGTCCGCCGGGGTGCGCACGCCGTCGGCCTGGCGCAGCAGGAGCCGCTGCCGGGCGGTGATGGTCTGGCCGGGTGCGGCGGCCCGCGGTACCACCGGGGCCGTGTCGAGCAGCGGGTAGGGCCAGACCGCGTCGAGGAGTTCCCTGCGGCGCCGGGTCTCGCGTTCCACGGCGGCGGCCGGGACGGACCGGACGGAGCCGATCCAGTGGGTGGCCCCGCGGCGGAAGCGGGAGGGCCCGCTGCCCGGGGAGAGGGCGAAGAAGGCGGCGTCGAAGATGGCGGCCATGTGGCAGATCTCCAGCTCCCCGCCCGCGAGGCCGCCGCTGTCGACGAGGAAGCGGGCGACCTGGCGGCGGGCGCCGGCCCGGTCCACTGCCTCGCGCCACCGTTCGGGGGCGAGGCCGCCGCCGGTGGTGAGCAGGACGTCCAGGCCTGGCGTGGCCGGGCTCTCGGCGTGGACCACGTTGCCGTTCTCCAGGAAGAGGGTGCCCCGGTCGCGTAACAGGGCGCCGGTGGCGCGTTCGGCGGCGAGCCGGGTGAGGAGGGGGGAGACGGCGACGGACACGGTCGGGGCCGGGACGCTCATCTGAGTACCAGCCCCTCCGCCAGGGAGCGGAGTCTGAGGCGGGCGAGGGCGAGGTTGCCGTCGGTCCGGTCGAGCCACAGGTGCAGGAAGACGCTGCTGTCGAAACTCGTCTCGACGAAGCGCAGCACGTGGTAGCCGGTGCGGGTGGTGACGATCAGGTCCTCGACGGGCTGTCCGGTGGCGTCACCGGGGGCCGCCTCACCGAGTGCGGCGTCCGCCGCCGGGGCGAAGGACTCGTACTCGGCGGCGGCCCGGGCCAGCTCGGCGGTCTCGGCGGCGGTGGTCTCGTGGTCGCCCACGGGTGAGTCCCCCGCTGTGCCGAGGGCCAGTCCGCTGCTCCAGTCGACCAGCGCGGCCCCCCGCGCACCAGGCAGGGCCATGGCTTCGAGCAGGCATTCGTCGATCCCGGGCACGCGGGCTCCCCTCCCGGCCGGACGTGCGGAGTGCACGGTCGTACGGCGCGACAGGAGGGAACTTACTCAAGTTCCATACTGCGGAACGGCGTTCTGGCATTTTCCGCTGGAACATGCGCCGAACCGCGTGACAGCTTGGCCGGAACCCGTCGACTTCTGATCACGAAGCGAGCGGAAGATCGTCCGAGAGCCGGAACGAACCGCCCTCGCGCAGTACGTAGCCCTCGTGGCTGAGGGTGCGCAGCAGGTGGTAGACGCTGGGCAGGGGGATCCCGGTGAGCCGGGCGAGCCGCTTGGCGGTCACCCCGCCCTCGGCGTTCATCGCTTCCAGGAGGCGCAGCGCGCGCTGGACGGAACCGATCAGGGTGGGTGTGCTGTCCTTCTGGCCGTGGTCCTGGGTGCGGTGCTGGGTGTGGCTCTGGCACTGCTGGCTGTGGTCGGCGCCCATGAGTAGTCCCCCTGGTCCGGTACGAGGCCTGGCAGAGCCATCAAAGTCCCTCACCAGCCGCAAAACCAGCTGACTCGCGTAAACCTGAGCATAAGATCACCGGACCTCGGTCCAGTCCTCGAAGCGCCAGGCCTTGTCCGGGGCGAGGGCGTGCGGGGTTCCGGCGACGGTCAGGCCGGTCTCGCGGGGGGTGCCCTGTTCGAAGGCGAGGAGCAGGGAGCCGTCGGGCGCGGCCTGCGCCGAGTCGACGTGGCACAGGGTGAGTTCGCCGAGCAGGGCCAGGGGGTCGGCGGGCAGGGAGCAGCCCGCGGAGGGGGCCGTCCGTACGTCGCCCTCGCTGCCGTAGCCGACGCGCACCCAGCCGAAGGCCGGCTGTTCGAGGCGCCAGGAGGCGTCGATGTGCAGCCTGGTCTCCCGGTCCCAGGCCTCGTCGAGGAAGGTGATGACGTAGCTGGACCGGCGTTCGCCCACCTCGACGACGACCGCGTCCTCGAGCTCCTCGGGCGCGGGGGCACCCGCCGCCGGGGGTCGGCCGCCCCCGCTCCGGAAGCAGTGCGGGTCCAGGCAGTCGGGTACCGGATCGATGGCTGGGCCGTGCTCGGGGGCCAGGTCGACGAGTCCGGCCCACAGGGCGGGCACGCCGTGACGCAGGACCAGGGCGAGGACGTCGTCGGCGGCCCGGTCGGCGCTGCGCTCGTCGGTGATCGTCCACCAGTGGTCGTGCGGGTGGCCGAGCAGCCGCCCGATCCGCGTGTGCCATCCGACGGGCCCGACGCGATTGGCCGAAATCCTGCTCCCGAGCGCGGGGCGCCGCCTCCGCAGGGCCTCGTGGTCCTCGTGCAGGACGGCCCGCAGGTTGACCGTGAACCTGCACCGCTCCGCCCCGTCACCGTCGCCGGCACTGCGCTGGAACCCGACCAGCGCGTGATCGGGCGCGCACTCCCGCAGCCGGTACTCGAGCCCGGTCCCGGTGAACCCGGCGTCGCGCAGGGCGGGCGCGATCTTCCGGCGCAGCATCTGGTGGAACAGGTCGGTGGCGTTCACCCCGCCAGTGTCACAAACCCCGCGGCCCGGGCAAAACCCCGTCCGGGCAGCTCAGTCGCCCGACGCCGGCAGCCGGGCGGCCGCGGAGGCGCTAAGCGGGAGGCGGGTCCTGGAGGAGCCGGTCGGACAGGGTTTCGATGAGACCCTCCACCGGGTGGGCGTCCAGGAGGGTCGGGACGGTGAGGTCGTCCACCATCAGGCCCAGCATCGCGAGGTAGAGCAGCACCACTCCCCGGCGGTCGCCGGGCAGGCCCGACCCCAGGTGCCAGGCGACGTTCTCCTCCAGCTCCGAGGCCAGGAACCCGGCCAGCTCCGCCTGGAGTTCGGGGCGGCGGGTGGCCTCCAGGCGCAGTTCGAGCATGGCGATGTGGACGCTGCGCTCGCGGCGCATCCGGTCCAGCAGATCGCGGAGCAGCACCCGGGCTTCCAGCGGGCCGCTCAGGTCCGCCGGGTCCGGGACCAGCCGCTCGCGCGTGCGGTGCAGGATCTGCACGAGCAACTGGGCCCGGTTGGCGAAGTAGTTCGTGGTCGTGCCCGTGGGCACGCCCGCCTCCGCGTCGACCGCGCGCAGCGTCAGGCCTCGCGAGCCCTCGCGCGCGAGCACTTCGATGGCTGCGTCGAGCAGCGCGGCACGGCGCTGCGGGTTCTGGCGCATGGGCAGGTCCCTGGTCGGGGGCGGCACGTCATGTGAGCACTGCACGCACAGTGCTTCGCACAAGGTATCGGATGGACCGGTCCGGGCCCTCCCCACCGCCCCCTCCCCCGTGCCAGGCTGGCCCGTCATGGAGCGGATCATCGAGGAGATACGCGAGGACCTGGGCCGCCGCCTGGCCGTGGCCGCGGACCGGCTCGCCGACCGGACGCTGGCCGAGGACCCCGCGTACGCCGCCCTGCTCGGCCGGGCCGAGCTGCGCGAGCGGATCCACCACAACTTCCGCCAAGCCGTCGAGGGCCTGGTCCGCAGCTCCCGCGGCCTGCCGGTGGAGCTCGCCGACGCCCGGGCCACCGGCACGCTGCGGGCCGAACAGGGGCTGCCGCTGGCCTCGTTGCTGCGCGCCTACCGCAGCGGCGGCCGGCTGCTGTGGGCGGCTCTCACCGAGGCCGTGGCCGCGCACGACCGCTCGGCGCTGCCCCGCCTGCTGCCGGGCGTGAGCGCGCTGTGGGACGTCCTGGACCAGATGACGGACGCCGTGTCCGAGTCCTACCGGCGTACGGAGGCCGCCCGCTCGGACCGCGACCGGGAGCGCCGCGCGGCCCTGCTGGACGTGCTGCTGGACGGCCCGCCGGCCCCCGGCGGTCCCACGGCCTCCGATGCGGCGGCGCAGCTGGGGCTGTCCGAACGCGGCCGGTTCGCCGTGTTCGTGGTGGCCGCCGACGGCTCCCCTGGCGCGGCGGCGGCCGCGGACAAACCCGCCGCCGCGGCGCCCCGCGTGCTGTGGCGGATCCGAGCCGGCGGCGAGACCGGCCTGGTGGAGCTGGGCCACCATCCGCTGGAAACCGTACGGGAGATGCTCGCGCCGCTCGGGGTCCGCGCCGGGGTCAGCCCGGTCGTGGAGGCGCCCGCCGAGCTGGCCCGGGCCCACCGGCTGGCGGCCCTGGCGCTGCGCACCGCCCCCGAGTCGGCCGGCCCCCGCACCGCCCTGCTGGACGAGGGTCTGCCGGCGGCGCTGGTCGCCGCCCAGGCCGAACTCGCCGGCCGGCTCCGGACGGTGGTGCTGGGTCCGGTGCTGGCGCTGCCGGCGGAGGACCGCGGGCTGCTGCTGACCACGCTGGGCACGTGGCTGGCCTGCCAGGGCTCGACGACGTACGCCGCGCAGCGGCTGTACTGCCACCGCAACACCGTCTCGAACCGGCTGCGCCGCCTCGAGCAGCTGACCGGCCGCTCCCTGGCGGACCCGCGGCACGTGGTGGAACTGGCGCTGGCCCACGCGGCGGTGGCGCAGCGGGCCGCTTCCGCTACGGCGCGGGCGGGGTCTTCGCCGACTCCAGCAGGTACGGCACGTCGATCACCGCGACCCCCGGGGTGAACAGCAGCCGGGCCTTCAGCCGCAGGGCGTTCTGATTGTGCAGGGGCTGCTCCCACCAGTGGCCGACCACGTACTCCGGGATCACCACGGAGAGCACGTCCGTGAGGTTGTCGGCCGCCAGCTCCTCGACGTGGGCGAGGACCGGGCCCACCACCTCGCGGTACGGGGAGTGCAGGATCTTCAGCGGGAGGCCCGGGGCGTGTTCGCCCCACTCCTCGCGCAGCCGGGCCGCTTCCGCCTCGTCCGCGGCGACGGTGACCGCGGTCAGGGTGTCGGGGCGCAGGGCCTGCGCGTAGCCGAGGGCCTTCAGGGTGGGGGCGTGCACCGAGGCGACCAGGACCAGGACGTGGTGGCGGGCCGGCTTGCGCGGTTTCGTGCCGGGGGCGACGGCGACCTGCCGGGCGACCTGGTCGTAGTGGCGGCGCACGCCCTTCATGCCGAGGAACAGCAGCGGCATGGCGATGACGACGAGCCAGGCGCCGTGCGTGAACTTGGTGATCAGGACGATGACCAGGACCAGGGCGGTCAGACAGGCGCCGACCGCGTTGATGGCGAGCCGGCGGTGGATGTGCACCCGCTCCTCCCGCGGGGTGGCGGGTGAGGCGAGCTGCCTCCTCCAGTGCCGGACCATGCCCGCCTGGGAGAGGGTGAAGGAGACGAAGACGCCGATGATGTAGAGCTGGATGAGCCGGGTCAGTTCTGCGTCGAACGCGACGATCAGGGCGATGGCGGCGAGCGCGAGCAGCACGACGCCGTTGGAGTAGACGAGCCGGTCGCCGCGGTTGAAGAGCTGGCGGGGCGCGTACCGGTCCTTGGCCAGGATCGATGCGAGCATCGGGAACCCGTTGAAGGCGGTGTTCGCGGCGAGGATCAACACGCCCGCGGTGACGGCCTGCAGCAGGTAGAAGAGGAAATGCCAGCTCCCGAAGGTGGCGCGGCCGATCTGGGCGAGGGCGGTGGAGGTGGGGGTGCCCGGCGGCAGGCCCAGTTCGGTGGGGTCGGCCGCGACGTGCACCTGGTACGTCATGGCGAGCGTGGTGATGCCCATGAACATGGTCACCGAGAGCACGCCCATGACGGCCAGGGTGGTCGCCGCGTTCTTGGCCTTGGGCTTCTGGAAGGCGGGAACGCCGTTGCTGATGGCCTCGACGCCGGTGAGGGCGGTACAGCCGGAGGCGAAGGCGCGCATCGCGAGGAGCACCAGGGCGAGGCCGGTGTAGGCGCCGGCCTCGGTGAGGGGCAGGTGCGCGGATTCGGCGCGGATGGTGTCGCCGGTCGCCATCCGTACGGCGGCGCAGGCGAACATGATGTAGATGACGAGGACGAAGCCGTAGGTGGGGATGGCGAAGACGCGGCCCGACTCGCGTACGCCGCGCAGGTTCATCAGGGTCAGCAGCACCACGAACCCCACCGACAGGCCGACCTCGTGGTCGTCGAGCGCCGGGATGGCCGAGGTGATCGCGGCGACGCCGGAGACCACGGAGACGGCGACGGTCATCACGTAGTCGACGAGCAGGGCGCTGGCGGCGGTCAGGGCGGCGCTCGGTCCCAGGTTCTCGGAGCTGACGACGTAGGCGCCGCCGCCGCCCGGGTAGGCGTGGCAGGTCTGCCGGTAGGAGGCGATGACGACGACGAGCAGGAAGACGATGGCGGCGGCCGCGTACCAGGTGAGGTGGAGCAGCGCGACGCCGCCGAGGGCGAGGATCAGCAGGATCTCTTCGGTGGCGTAGGCCACGGAGGAGAGCGGGTCGCTGCAGAAGATCGGCAGGGCGAGTCGCTTGGGGAGCAGGGTCTCGCCCATCCGGGCGGTGTCGAGGGGCTCACCGACCAGTACGCGCTTCACATTGATACGCCTCATTGGGGCATGATCGTGCATGATCGCACGATTCATCCCTTTTGGCGGCGGTGTCACCCGGCGAGCTCCTCCGCCCGGTGCGCCAGCCACAGATCGTGGCGGGCACTCGGGGACCGCAGCAGGGAGCGCTCCAGCAGCGCCTCGATGCGGGTCAGCCGCTTGCGGGCGGCGGGGACGGAGACGCCCAGCGCGGCCGCCGCCGGAACGAGTCGGGCGTCGTGCGCCAGCCAGGTGCGCAGGGTGGCGCGGGCGCCGGCCGGGGCCTCGGACCCGGACAGCGGGCCCAGGTGGGCGCGGGCCCAGGCGGTCAGTCGGGGATCGCGCAGCAGCTCGTCGAGATCGGGGGCGGCCCGCGCGGCCGGGGCCGGCACGGCCTCCCCGGGCCGCGCGGCCCCGGGCGGCCCGTCCTCGCCGGCCCGCGCGGCCGCGTCCGCCGGCGCGTCCTCACCCGCCCCACCGCCCGGGGTCAGCCGCAGGGCCAGCGAGAGCGCCGCCTGGTCCCCGAGGCGGGCGAGGTCCAGGCCGAGCAGGGTCTCGACCAGGCGGAGCCGGGCGGCCAGGGTGTTGCGGTGGATCTTCAGGAGCCGGGTCGCGTGCGAGGCGAAGTTCAGCCAGGCGTGGGCGGTGGCCCGCAGTTCCTGCCCGCCGGGGTCCTGGGGGCGCCGGGGCTCGTACGCGTGCAGGGGCGCGAGCAGGGCCCCGGCCCAGCCGGCCCCGGCGGCCTGGGCGGCGAGCGCCAGCTCGGGCCCCGGCCCGAACCGGGCGTGCCGCTCGCCCCGGCCGCGGGCGACGGCCAGGGCGTGGAAGGCCTGGGTGTAGGCGGCCGGGGCCTCGCGCAGGCGCGCCTCGCCGCTGACCCCGACCACGCAGTCCGGGTCCACCTCCACCAGCGCCCCGGCCAGCGGGTCGTGGTCGGCCCGGGCGGAGGCAAGGTCCGCGGGGACGAGCACGATGAGGTGGCGCACGTAGACCGGGCAGCGCACGATCCAGGCCCGGCCGCCCGTCAGCTGCTCGCACCGCCGGGTCACTTCCCCGCGCCGGCCGGTCCGGCATTCCACGACGTACATGCGCATCGGCTCGGGCAGCGAGGGGCCCAGCGCCTCCGCCACCTGGTGCGCGGTGGAGAGCCGGCCGTTCATCAGCAGGTGCAGCACCGCCTCGCGGGCCCGCGCCTCGGCGAGCCCGGCCCGCGCCTCCCGCCGAGCGGCCTCCTCGGCGCGCAGCACCAGGGCCAGCGGGACTGCGGCGTCCGCGAGCAGGGTGGCTGCCTGCGGCGCCGGCGGCTGGTCCAGTACGGCGGCCAGCGCGCGCCCGCCCTCCAGCGCGAACAGCAGCGTGACGGTCCCGGCCCCGTACAGGACGGCCGAGCGGACACCGCGGGCGTTCATCTCGGCGACGCCGCGCAGGACGGACTCCGGCCCGCGCCCCTGCGCGGCGTCCACCACCCCGGCCCACCCGCCCAGGCGGGCGGCGAGCCATTCCAGCAGGGCGGCCGAACCTCCGGTGTGGGCGAGCCGGTGGACCTTGAGGACGTCGTCTGACCGGGACACCGCGGCATTGAACCACCCGCCGCACACTGTGCGCAGTGATACCCGTCTCGCCCTCACTGGGCGGAGCGAACCCTGCGGACGGGTGCCGGGCCCGCATAGGTTGGGCCACGAGCGGCCGGATCCCGGTGTCCGCGGGGGAAATTCCGGGGTCCGCCGCCGCTCACATACGGGCGGCCGCGCTGCGGATGGCCTCGCGGATGCGGAAGTAGGTGCCGCAGCGGCAGATGTTGGCGATGGCGTCGATGTCCTCGTCCGTGGGGTGGGGGGTGCGCTCCAGCAGGGCCACGGCCGCCATGATCTGCCCGGGCTGGCAGAAGCCGCACTGGGCGACGTCCTGTTCGAGCCAGGCCTCCTGCACAGGGTGCAGGTCCTCGCCGTCGGCCAGCCCCTCGATGGTGGTCACCGTCTTGCCCGCGCAGGCTGAGACGGGCACCACGCACGGCCGGACGTCGGTGCCGTCGAGGTGGCTGGTGCAGGCCTTGCAGACGTCCACGCCGCAGCCGTACTTGGGGCCGGTGACGCCCAGCATGTCGCGCAGGACCCAGAGCAGGGGCAGGTCGTCGGGCGCGTCCACGGTGACGCTCCGCCCGTTGACGGTGAAGGTGTGGGAGGGCACGGCGTACTCCTGGCTGCGGGCTATCGCGGGTAGGGGGTGAAGTCGACGTCGAAGTCGAGGGGGAAGCTGCGCGGCTTGGAACCGGTGGCGCGGGCCCAGGCGTTGGCGATCGCGCCGACCGCCGCGGGGACGCCGAGCTCGCCCGCCCCGCCCGGCTCCTCGCCGGTGGCGGGCAGCACGTGCACCCGCACGTCACGCGGGGTGTCGCGCTGCTGGGCCCAGTGGAACTGGCTGTAACTGCCTTCCAGGGGCAGACCCTTGTCCAGGTGCAGGCCCGCGCGCAGGGTGGTGGAGATGGCGTCGGTGAGGCCGCCGATCATCTGGGCCTCCAGCCCGCGCGGGTTGACGGGCAGGCCCACGTCCACGGCGATGACGGCCTTGGTCACGCGCACGCGCTCCGGGTCGCGGGTGTCGATCTCGACGAGGCACGCGGTGCGGGACTTGTACTCCTCGTGGAAGGCGATGCCCTGCGCGCATCCCGCCGGCATGGGCCGCCCCCACTCCCCTTCCGACGCCGCCTTGTCGAGCACGGCGCGCTGGGCGGAGGCCTTCAGGAAGGCGCGGCGGAAGGCGTACGGGTCCCGGCCGGTCGCCGCTGCCAGTTCGTCGACCACGATCTCCTCGGCGCCGCGGGTGTTGGCGGAGTACACCGAGCGCCAGGAGGCGGCGGGGATGCCGGTCGGCACCTCCGTGAGCGCCTGGGTGGTGAGTCCGAAGTGGTACGGGGACTTCACGGTGGTCAGGAACAGGGTCTGGGCCAGGGTCGCGTTGCCGATGCCGAGCGGCAGGTGCGCGGCGGTGGCGGTGATGACCTCGCCGAGCCCGTGCCGGAAGTCGGTCTCGGCGGCGGCCACCCGGTGTTCGAAGCTGAGGATCTCGCCGAGCAGATGGGTGGCCCTGATCCGGTGGTGGGTGGCGGGGCGCATCCGGCCGTGCCGGGTGTCGTCGACGCGGGTCCACATCAGCCGCACCGGGCGGCGGCAGGCCTTGGAGATCCGGGCCGCCTCCAGGGCCGCGTCGAAGAAGAGCCGCCGGCCGAAGGAGCCGCCGGCCTGCACGACGTGCACGGTGACCTTGTCGACGGGCAGCCCGAGGTCGGCGGCGATGGTCTGGCGGGCCGCGATGGGGGACTTGAGGCCCGACCAGATCTCGGCGCGGTCCTCCCGTACGTCTGCGACGGCGGAGTTGGTCTCCATCGGGGCGTGGCTGACGAAGGCGAAGTCGAACTCGGCGTCCACGTACGGGGTGAGCAGCGGCGGCACCAGCAGCGGCGGGGTGGCGGCGCGCAGCTTGGCGCGGATCTGTGCGTCGGACAGCGCGTCGGCGGGGCCCGGGCCCCAGGTGACCTGGAGGGCGGACTTGGCGGAGAGGGCCTGCCCGAACGTTTCGGCGACGACCGCGACCCCCGTCGGCACGGTCACCACGTGCAGGACGCCGGGCATGGCCTTGACGGCGGCCAGGTTGGCGACGGCGCGGACACCGCCCCCGAGGGTGGGCGGCCGGCGCACCACGCAGGGCTTCGCGCCGGGGATGTCGAGGTCGAGGGTGTAGCGCTGGGCTCCGGTGACCATGGCGCGGGCGTCGACACGGCTGGTGGGCTTGCCGACCAGGGTGTGCTTCGCCGTCTTCTTGGGGGTGGCGGCGAGGACGGCCAGGCCCGGGTCGGCGGCGGCCGCCGCGAGGGAGCCGTAGCCGGCGGTGCGGCCGTCGGGGGCGCGGACGGCGCCGTTCGCGGTGGTCAGGGCAGCCGGGGCCAGGTTCCAGCGGCGGGCGGCGGCCGCCACGAGCCGGGCCCGGGCGGTGGCGGCGCACTGGCGGACCGGCCCGTAGAGGGAGCGTATGGAGTTGGAGGAGCCGGTGAGCTGGTTGAAGAGCAGTTCGGGCCGGGCGTCGTCCAGTTCGACGCGTACGGCGGCGAGCGGCGTGTCCAGCTCCTCGGCGACGAGCATCGCCACGGCGGTGGTGAGGCCCTGGCCGACCTCCTCTCGCGGCAGCCGGAAGCGGATGGTCCCGTCCGCCTCGACGGCGAGCGCCAGCAGTGCGGAGGTGGGCGCCCCGGCCAGGATGAACAGGTCGCCGAGGTCGATCACGTCGGCGATGGCGGGCAGGCTGGGCACCACGGCGCGGGCGGGCTGCGGGGCCAGCGCGTCGGCGCCCGCGCGGGTGACGAGGGCGAGCGTGGGCGCCGCGACCAGGTAGGTGAGGAAGGAACGGCGGCTCTGCCCCGCCGGGTGGTGCTGCCCGGTCATGCGTGTCGTCCCCACCCTGCGCGGGCCCGCTGTCGCGCGGGCCTCCCCCGGTTCGTTACCGACACGTAGGGTAGCGATCGAGGGGTACGGTGGGAACCCTGGGGACGGAGCACGGGGCAGGAGCCTGAAGGCGAGGGGTCATTCGTTCGGGGGTACGGCGTCCGGGGCGTTCCCCCCGACCCGAACGGGGACCCGGAGCTCGTACGGCTCGGCCGTACGCTCGAACCGGGGTGTGCCAGGGGCCTGTTTCCGGCCGTCGCTTCCAGGGTCGTGCCGACTCGTCGGAGCCCTCCCGCGGGCGACCGGCGAGGCGGGCGCGCCGGGCCCCATCACGGCGGCCTGACCTCGGCTGACCGGATTCGTTCGCACGGGAGGAACACGCCCTGAGGCCTTAGGCATTTGCCAGGAGCAAGACCGTTACGGATGTTGCCAAACGCCTTACACGCCGTCGCCGCCTGTGCAACAGTCGTAACCGGTCCTTCCTTCAGACTTGGCCGTGCCGCGCCTGTATCGGAGTTCTCATGCCGTCCCACATGTTCGCGGACCGTCCCGCGCAGCCGCCCGAGCCGGGGTCGGTGGACGCACTGATCTCGCAGACCCGGCGCCTCCGGGGTGAAGTGGACGCGGTCCGCCGCGACACCGTCGTGGACGACGACGACGCCCAGGGCCGCTGGCAGCGCGCGCTGTGCGATCTCGCCGTGCACCACCTCGACGACCTGGGCGAGCACCTGGGCCAGCTCAAGGAGGGCCTGCCGCCCGCGCCGGAGACGATCGTCCTCCCGCAGGCGGCGCCCGAAGCCGGACCCGATGCACAGACCCGGGTCGGCAGTGCCGAGTGGAACCTGCTGACCGACGAGGTGAGTTGGTCCGACGAACTGTTCCAGATCTTCGGCCGGTCCCCCGAGGCGGGCGCGCTCCCGCTCGACGAACTGGGCTCCACCCTCTTCTCCGAGGACCAGCCGCTGCTCACCGCCTGGGTCACGGCCTGTCTGGTGGACGGCAAGGCGATCGACGGGGAGTTCCGCATCGTCCGGGCCGACGGCCGGGTCCGTACGCTGCACATGAGGGGCGAGCCGGTACTCGACTCCGACGGCTGCACGGCCTCCATGTGGGCCGTGCTGCGGGACGTGAGTGAACTGCGCCGGAGCCAGCGGGCGGTCCGCGAGTCGCGCGACTCGCTGCAGCGCCAGCGGGAGATCGCGCAGACCGAGCACCGGCTGGCGGTCGAGCTGCAGGAAGCCGTGCTCCCCCCGTGGCGCGGCTCCCTGCGGTTCCCGCACGGCAACGCGGGCACGCTGGACGTGGCCGCGCACTACCTGCCGTCGGCGACCAGCGCCCTGATCGGCGGCGACTGGTACGACGCGCTCGAACTCCCCGACGGCCGCTCCCTGCTGACGGTGGGCGACCTCACGGGGCACGGGGTGACCGCCACGTCCGGCATGGCGATGATGCTCGGCGCCCTGCGCGGCATGGCCATGGCCGGCATCGAGCCCGGCCCCCTGATGGGCTGGCTGAACCAGCTCCTGGAGACCTCCGTGCAGCCCGCCCTCGGGTCGGCCGTGTGCTGCCGCTACGATCCCGCGCGCCGCGTGCTGTCCTGGGCGCAGGCCGGCCACCCGGCCCCCCTGCTGTTCCGCCGTGCGACCGGCCGCTCGCTGCAGCCGCCCGAGGGCGTGCTGCTGGGCGCGACCTCCGGAGCCTCGTACGGACAGGCCGAGGAGCGCCTCGAGGAAGGCGACGTGCTCGTCCTGCACACGGACGGACTGACGCCGCGCAGCATCGAGTTCAGCCGGGCCGACGGGACGGAGCGGCTGCTGGCGCTCGCACCGCGCTTCTCGGCGGCGCGGTCGGCGCAGGACTGCGTGCGCATGGTGATCGAGGAGTTCGGCGAGAGCGAGCGCGAGGACGACGCGTGCGTGCTGGTGGCACGGGTCGGCTCGTAGCCGCCGGACTCGTCGAGGGAGTTCGTGGGATCAGGGTTTCGTAGGGCCCCCGCAGGATCGGGGGCTTGTGGGCCGCGCCGGAAGGCGCGGCCTTTCTCGTCTCCTTACGTCGTCCCGCACTACACGACCGAACCGCGCGGGCTGCGCGCCGCCGGGATGTCGGGGAGGGCCAGTTCGATCTCCTCGCGCAGGTCCTCGATCCGCGCGAACCCGGCGTACTGGCCGGTGAGCCGGTACATCGCGCGCAGCCGGTCCCAGGTGCGGTGCGAGGAGGTCTCGTTCATCGACACCAGGGCGAGCCGGGCGTAGCGGTCGGCTTGTTCCGGGTCGTCGGCGATGAAGCAGGCCGAGGCCATCGAGATGTAGTCGAAGATCTGCGAGCGCTGGTAGCCGTCACCGCGCAGCCGCAGGGCCTCCTTGGCGTGCCGGGCGGCGATGGGAGCCGCCGTCGCGTCGTGGTCGGCGAGGGTGCGGTACGCGAGGGCCTGCATGCCGTGCAGGTCCGCCTCGTCGAAGTGCTGCATCCAACTGGGCGGCGGTACGTCGCCCTTGTCGGACACGAACAGCTCCTCCGCCTCGCCCAGGGTGCGGCGCATGGCCTGTCCCTTGCCCATGGCGGCCTGCGCCCAGGCCTCGATGGTGTGCAGCATGGCGCGGGTGCGGGGCAGGGTCTGCTCGCCGGACCCGGACTGGGCCAGCTTCATCAGGTCCAGGGCCTCGTTCGGCTTGCCGAGGTGGACCATCTGGCGGGCGGCCCGGGAGAGCGCCTCGCCGGCGCGCGGCCGGTCGCCGCCCTCGCGCGCCGCGTGGGCGGCGATGACGAAGTACTTCTGCGCGGTGGGCTCCAGTCCCACGTCGTGGGACATCCAGCCGGCGAGCACGGCGAGGTTGGCCGCCACCCCCCACAGCCGGCGCTGGAGGTGGTCCGGGTGGTGGTAGGCGAGCATGCCGCCCACCTCGTTGAGCTGGCCGACGACCGCCTTGCGCTGCAGTCCTCCGCCTCGGGAGGCGTCCCAGGCGCGGAACACCTCGACGGAGCGCTCCAGCGCCTCGATCTCCTGCGAGCCGATCGGGGCGGCCTCGTAGCGGTCGTAGCTTGCTGGGTCGACCTGGAAGGAGTCCCCGAAGCGGTGCGCCTCCTTGGCGAGCGCGGGGTCGGTGTGGAGCCAGTCGTACATGGCGTTGGTGAGGGCGGAGCCGGCGGTGAGCACGGCTCCCGCGCCCATCAGACCGCGACGGTTGAGCATGAGGTCCATTCCCGTGAATTCGGTGAGGACCGCGGCTGTGCGTTCGGGCGCCCAGGGCATTCCGTCGGGGTTCTCCTGCGCCCCGTCCGGCTGCCGTCTGCTGGTGCGCCGCTGCCGTACGAATCCGAGGTCCTCGATGGTCACGACACGACCGAGCCGCTCGGTGAACAGTGCTGCCAGTACCGTGGGCACCGGTTCGCGCGGGGTTTCCCCCATGTCGATCCAGCGCCGCACCCGCGAGGTGTCGGTGGCCAGCTGGGGGTGCCCCATGGCCGCCGCCTGCCGGTTGACCATCCTCGCCAGTTCGCCCTTGGACCAGCCGGCCAGGCCGAACAGGTCGTTCAAGCGGGTGTTCGGACCTTTGCTCACGTCAAGCCCCCAGGTTCTCGGC
Organism: Streptomyces subrutilus; assembly: GCF_001746425.1. GTDB lineage: Bacteria > Actinomycetota > Actinomycetes > Streptomycetales > Streptomycetaceae > Streptomyces > Streptomyces subrutilus_A. The sequence goes on from NZ_MEHK01000001.1 coordinate 1,047,273, forward strand.
TGAGTTGACAGTAGCCCGCCGTCAGATGCCCAGCGACTATTCGCCAGGCTTCGCCAGGGCACGCCTGATGGTCCGCCACCCGCGGCCGGGTGTCAGGTAGGAATGCGCCTCCCCGACCCGGTCACCGGCGGAACTCCCCAGGGTGATGCACGGGATCCGGCGGGGCGGCGTACGCAACTCGTCGGCGCACGAAGGGATCCGTAACGCCATGTACGCAGCAACGTCCTCCGTGTCCGCCCCGGTCCGGCCGCACCGCACGCTCCCCGCGAGCGGCGGCCCCTACCTCGAACCCGGCCGCCCCGCGGTCGCGGTGCAGGGCGCCGTTCGGGCGCGGCGTGTTCCGGGGGCCGGATCGCAGCCGCTCAGCGGAAGAATCGACCTCTCGGGGCCCCAGGGGGCGCAACTGCGCACCGCCCTCGCCTCGGTGCAGCGGATCTGTCCGGAGTTCGCGCCCGTCCAGGTGCTGCGGCGCAGCGGCCGGTCGGTCCTCCTCGTGGGGACCACCGGGCGACTGACCGCCGTCGCGAAGGTTTTACTGGACCACTCGCCCGAGTGGCGCGAGCGGTACCGGCACGAAATAGGGTCGTACCGGGCGTTCGTCCGGCACCGCCCCCCGGTCCGGGTGCCGCGGCTGATCGCCGCCGACCCGGAGAACTGCGTGCTGATCGTCGAGCGGATGGCGGGCCGGGTCGCGGCGCTGCAGCGGCATCCCGTGGAGGCCCCGCCGCGGGTCGACGTACGAGCCGCCCTCGGTGCGGTGTGCCGGGTCAACCAGTGGCGGCCGCCGGCCGACCTGTTCGGGACCCCGCTGAACTACGCCCGGCGGATCGCCCGGGACTACGAGCTGGGCCTGCTGACCGACCGGGACCTCGGCGACCTGCAGAAGCTGCTGCACGGTGTGAAGCTGTCGGGCACCTCCCTGCAGTTCAACCACGGTGACGCGCTGCTGTCGAACCTCCTGCTGTCCCCGGCCGGGCCGGTGCTGCTCGACTGGGAGCACGCGGGCTGGTACCTGCCGGGCTACGACCTGGCCACCCTCTGGACGGTACTGGGCGACGCCCCCGCCGCGCGCAGCCAGATCAGCCGGCTCGCCCAGTCGGCCGGCCCGGCGGTGCGGGACGCCTTCCTGGTGAACCTGATGCTGGTGCTGACCCGGGAGATCCGGATGTCCGAGACGGCCGTACAGCGCTCGATGCTGGCGACCGCTCCGGCCCAGCCCCTGGCGGCGGGCGCCCTGTCCTCGGGCGAGGAACAGCGGCTGCTGCTGCGCCGCCTGCACGACGACGCCGGCATGGCGCGCCGAGCGGTCCGGGCGGCGGTCGGCACCCGCTGACCCGCTGCTCCGCCCCACCCTCGCGAAGTCCCGTGGCCCCCACCGCCACGGGACTTCGCTCGTGTGCGGCGGTGTACGCGCCGCGGAGGCCCGGGGGCCGCCCTGGTCTTCGGGGAGACGGCCGTGGCGCCGGATGCCTTGACATCACATGATCCCCCGAACACCTTTTCTGACTCAGCATCAGACATGCTGAGTCGTTCCCCTCCTCCCCACTCCGCTGGAGCCTGCACATGTCCGCAAGCGCTTCACGCACGTCCCCCGGAGCCCTCCCGTCCCGCCGCAGCGTCCTGGCCGGGACCGGCGCCGGGGTGCTCGCCGCCACCGTGCTGCCGACCGCCGCGGCGCGGGCCGACGGCGCCCGGTCCGGGCCGGCGCTCGGCGAGTACGACGTCGTCGTGGTCGGGTCCGGGGCCGCCGGGATGACCGCCGCGCTCACCGCCGCCCAGCGGGGCCTGAGCGTCCTGGTGGTCGAGAAGGCGCCCACCTACGGCGGGTCCGCCGCCCGCTCCGGAGCCGGGATCTGGCTGCCCAACAACTCGGTGATCCTGGGCGCCGGGGTGCCGGACACCCCGCAGAAGGCGGCGACGTACCTGGCGGCCGTCGTGGGGCCCGAGGTGCCGGCCGACCGGCAGGCCGCCTTCCTCGCCAACGGTCCGCGGATGCTGGACTTCGTGATGGCCAACAGCCCACTCAGGTTCCGCTTCATGGAGGGGTACAGCGACTACTACCCCGACCTGCCGGGCGGGCTGCCGAACGGCCGGTCCATCGAGCCGGACCAGATCGACGGGAACATCCTGGGCGCCGAACTGGCCCGCCTGAACCCGGCGTACATGCCGGTGCCCGCCGGGATGGTGGTCTTCAGCGCGGACTACAAGTGGCTCAACCTGGCGGCGGTCAACGCCAAGGGGCTGGCCGTCTCCACGGAATGCCTGGCGCGCGGCACGAAGGCGGCGCTGCTCGGGCAGAAGCCGCTGACGATGGGCCAGGCCCTGGCGGCCGGGCTGCGCGCCGGGCTCCAGCGGGCGGGCGTGCCGCTCTGGCTGAACAGTCCGCTGGTGGACCTGGTCCAGGAGGGCGGCGCGGTGACCGGGGTGGTGGTGGAGAAGGAGGGCGTACGGGGCACCGTACGGGCCCGGCGCGGGGTGATCGTCGGCTCGGGCGGCTTCGAGCACAACGCGGAGATGCGGGCGCGGTACCAGCAGCAGCCGATCGGCACCCAGTGGTCGGTGGGCGCGAAGGAGAACACGGGCGACGGCATCCGGGCGGGGCAGCGGGCGGGGGCGGCGCTGGCACTGATGGACGACGCCTGGTGGGGCCCGTCGATCCCGCTGCCCGGGGAGCCGTACTTCTGCCTCGCCGAACGGACCCTGCCGGGCGGGCTGATCGTGAGCGGGAACGGCGCGCGGTTCGTCAACGAGGCGGCGCCGTACAGCGATGTGGTGCACGTGATGTACGAGAAGGACCGGGGTGCGCCCGGATCGCACATCCCGGCCTGGCTGATCGTGGACCAGAACTACCGCAACAGGTACCTGTTCAAGGACGTGCTGCCGACGATCGTGTTCCCGGACTCCTGGTACGAGACGGGCGCGGCGAAGAAAGCGTGGACGTGGGACGCGCTGGCCAGCCAGATCGGGGTCCCGGCGGCGGCGCTGCGGGCCACCCTGAACCGGTTCAACGCACAGGCGTGGAACGGGACGGACTCCGACTTCCACCGGGGCGACTCGGCGTACGACCACTACTACACGGACCCGGGGGTGCGCCCGAACTCGTGCCTGGCGCCGGTCTGGGCACCGCCGTTCTACGCGTTCAAGATCGTCCCCGGCGACCTCGGCACGAAGGGCGGCATCGTCACGGACGCGCGGGCCCGGGCGCTGCGGGCGGACGGCTCGGTGATCCGGGGGCTGTACGCGGCCGGCAACGCGAGCGCCGCGGTGATGGGCCGCAGCTACGCCGGGGCCGGATCGACGATCGGACCCGCGATGACGTTCGGCTACGTGGCGGCGAACGACATCGCGGACGCGTGATCGGGAGGTACTAGCCCTGCTGGAAGAGCTCCGCGGGGAGCGGCTTGAGGAGGGCGTAGAGGTCATCGGTGATCGGGCGGTCCCAGCTGGCGATGGTGACCAGCACGTTGTCGCTGCGGTCGAACTGGACGCAGGAGATGCGGGACTCCGAAAGCTTGACCTTCCGGACGATCAGGAGGTTGTCGCCCTGCATCACGGGGCAGTCCTCGATGCCGGTGACCTCGACGTCCTCGTCGTTCTCCAGGGCGTCGAGCAGCTGGGCGACCTCGAAGGGGACCTGGCCGTCGGAGAGGTCCCGGGCGGGGGAGCCCTCCGGCAGGTTGCCGATGATCATCGCGGGGCCGCGTCCGCCGAACAGGTCGTAGCGGAGGAAGACACCCTGGCAGCTGCCGTCGGGCGCGGGCAGCAGCCCGGCACCGAGATTGCCCGGCCAGTCCCCCGGGTCCATGGCCAGGACGTCGAAGTCCGGGCCGGCGGGGGTGGCGGCGCGGTGGCGGCGGAGGAAGGACATGCCGCCATGGTACGTGGCCGGGCGAAGTTTTCCGGCGCGGGCCCCTGATCGGACCCCTCCCCCGCACCCCCGCCGGGCCGCCGCCCCGCCCGGGCCCCTCAGACCGACGGGACCAGGGTGAACCAGTGCGGGAGGAGGGTCTCGTCGCCGGTCGCCTTCAGGTCGGTGGCGGCGAGACGGCCCCAGAGGAAGAGCGCGAGGTCGGAGGCGGAGCCCGCGGCCTCGACGTCCACCGGGGCGGTGGATCCTGGCTCCAGGAGCACCTCGTCCCCCGCGAAGACGACGGTCCAGGATTCGGGGCCGTCGGTGCGCCGGAAGCGGTACCGCTCCCCCTTTCCGGCGGGCGGCGCGCACCAGGAGCGGCGGGCCGGCGCCATCACCTCCAAGGTCTGGCTCACGGCGTCCGTAGCGAGGGCCGGGTCGAGGGGGGTCGGGGTACCGGTCGCGGACTGCGCGTCCCACCGGTGGACCGCCAGCTCGATCACCTGCGTCCGCAGCCAGAAGCCGGAGGTCCGCTCCGGCGCCCAGGTCCACACCGGCAGGTCCGGCCCGACCTCGCCGAACACCGTCGCCAGCTGCTCCGCGCCCTGCGTGAACCAGGCCGTCAGCGCGTCCGGCACCGGCTCCCGGTTCGGTGCCCGCTCGGGCCGCGGCCAGGCGGCCAGCGCCGCCGGGTCGTCCGGGAGGTCGTACAGGGAGAGGTCGCTCGGGTCCGGCCGCTCCTGGAGGCCCTCCCGCAGGAGGTGGGCGACGTAGCGCTGCACCCCGCCGAGGTGCCCGACGAGGTCGGACACCGACCAGTCGGGGCACGCGGGGACCAGGGGCGGGGCCCCGCCGGGGTCGAGGGCGTGGCGGGCGGCCTGCTCGAAGGCGGCCGCCTCGCTCCGGAAGAGGTCGATCCGCTGGACGTGTTCCATGGGATCACCCTGCCCAGACGGCGCGGCCGCCCAACCTGCGACGGCGCAACCTGCGCCGGGCGATCTGATCACGCCCTTTATGAACCAGTTCAACGCACGGAGCAGGTACGCCAAGGTCGGCACGTACAAGGTCACGGTCACCGCGACCGATCTGCGCACCAAGGCGGCAGGCCGCCGACAGCACCCGGTCGGGCTCCCGGTCCCCGGCCGTCAGCCACGTGCCGCGGGCTGCCGCACGCGCGGCTCCCGGCTGCTCCTCCGTGAGCCCGTCCGCCGCGAGGTCCCGCCGGGCAGCGCGCCGCCGAGGCCCAGCAGGGTCCGGGAGGTCCGCTCCTCCAGGCCGTCGGCGCCGCATTCCCGCGCCGGCAGTCCGCGGTCCCCGACCTCCGTACCCGATGCGGCCGGTGCGCGGGCCAGTTCGTACCCCGCCGGGGAGGCGGCGAGCAGCGCCACGGCCTCGCGGAGCAACTCGGCCCGGTCCTGCGGCGCGGCCACCTCCGCCGCCACGGCCACCACGCCGGGTTCTGGATGCCGCGCGGGGGTCTACCGCCGGTCGACGTCCTCGAGTTCCGCGGCCGCGCCCTTGGTTGCGCCCCGGGCCAGCAGCAGTTCGGCGTAGACGGTCTGGGAGTCGGGGTAGACCACCGCCGCCGGGAAGGGCTCCAGCACCCGCCCGGCGTGGTGCAGGACCACCTGCAACGGCTCCCCCCGCAGGCAGGCGTCCCAGGCGCGCAGTCCGATGAGGTACCGCTCGGTGAGGTCGCGCCCGGTCAGCCGGTCGGCGAGGCGCGCCAACCGCCTGGACCGGGCCGGGGATTCGCGTACGCCCGCGCGCACCGGGAGGGAGCCCGTCACGGGAATGATTCAGTCCCGCGCGGAACGGGCCGCAGGTCGCTCTCTGCGCTCATGCGGCCAGCCTACCCACGGGCCGCCGCACCACCGGGGCGACGGCTCGCGCCGGTGGTGCGGCGGCGGGTGGCGGCGGCCCGTTACGTCAGGTCGAACTCCCCGCCCCGCGCGTTCAGCACGAACTTGTTCCACTCGTCCGGCGCGAAGATCAGCGACGGGCTTTCGGGGCGCTCGCTGTTGCGCATGGCGACGAAGCCCTCGACGAAGGCGATCTGAACGTCACCCGCTCCCCGGCTGCTCGAGCGCCACTGCGCCTCGGTGAGATCGAGGTCCGGCTTGTCCCAGCCGGCCAGGGGCTGTGAAGTCGTGCTCTCGGCCACGTGCGTGCTCCTCCCGGTACGTCGTCCGGGGGCCAGGTTAACCATCGCGGCGGGTGCCGCACAGGCCACGGTGAGTCACCCGTGACCGGTCCGGCACTCCGCGCTGTGCCGTGCGCTCAGGAGGCCGGCGGCTCGGCGCCCACGAGCCACATCGCGAAGAACTGCGCGCCGCCGCCGTACGCGTGCCCCATGGCCCGGCGGGCTCCCGGGACCTGGTGCTCCCCGGCCTGGCCGCGGACCTGCAGGGCCGCCTCCGCGAAGCGGATCATGCCGGAGGCGCCGATCGGGTTCGTGGACAGGACCCCGCCCGAGGGATTGACCGGAAGGTCCCCGTCGAGTTCGGTGACCCCGGCCTCGGTGAGCTTCCAGCCCTCGCCCTCCTCCGCGAATCCGAGGTTCTCCAGCCACATCGGCTCGTACCAGGAGAACGGCACGTACATCTCCACCGCGTCGATCTCCTGGCGCGGGTCGGTGATCCCGGCCTGCCGGTAGACGTCGGCCGCGCAGTCCTTGCCGGCCTGCGGGGAGACGAAGTCCTTGCCCGCGAAGAGGGTGGGCTCGCTGCGCATCGCGCCGCCGTGCACCCAGGCCGCGGGCCGGGGGGAACGGCCCGCGCCCTTCCGGTCGGTGAGGATCATCGCGCAGGCGCCGTCCGAGGAGGGGCAGGTCTCGGAGTACCTGATCGGGTCCCACAGCATCGGCGAGGCCTGGACCTTCTCCAGTGTGATGTCGTGCTCGTGCAGGTGGGCGTACGGGTTCTTCAGCGCGTTGCGCCGGTCCTTGTAGGCGACGAGCGATCCCACCGCGTCGGGTGCGCCGGTGCGCCGCATGTAGGCGCGCACGTGCGGGGCGAAGAACCCGCCCGCGCCCGCCAGCAGCGGCTGCTGGAAGGGAACGGGGAGCGAGAGCCCCCACATGGCGTTCGACTCCGACTGCTTCTCGAAGGCGAGGGTGAGGACGGTCCGGTGGACGCGCCCCGCGACCAGGTTCGCGGCGACGAGCGCGGTGGAGCCGCCGACCGATCCGGCGGTGTGCACGCGCAGCATCGGCTTGCCGGCCGCGCCGAGCGCGTCCGCCAGGTACAGCTCCGGCATCATCACCCCCTCGAAGAAGTCGGGGGCCTTGCCGATGACGACGGCGTCGATGTCCGCCCAGGTCAGCTCGGCGTCCGCGAGGGCGCGCGCCGCGGCCTCGCGGACCAGTCCGGCGATGGAGACGTCGTGCCGGGCGGCGACGTGTTTGGTCTGGCCTATCCCGACGACGGCGACCGGCTCCTTGCCCGAGGTGCTCATGCGGGGTCCCCTTCCAGGACGGCGACCAGGTTCTGCTGGAGGCAGGGGCCGGAGGTGGCGTGGGCGACGGCCCGGTCGGACTGGCCGCGGTGGATGCGGGCGGCGGCCTCGCCGATCCGGATCAGGCCGGCGGCCATGATGGGGTTGGCGGCGAGCGGCCCGCCGGACGGATTGACGGCGACGGCCTGACCCTCGACGTCGCCTGCGCCGATCCCGAGGGCCTTGCGCAGCACGACCTCCTGGGAGGAGAACGGCGCGTGCAGTTCCGCCGTGTCCACCGGGGCGTCGAACACCCCGGCGCGCTCGGCGGCTAGCCGGGTGGACGGGGAGTCGGTGAGGTCGCGCAGGCCCAGGGAGTGGGCTTCGATGCGGTGGTCGATGCCGGTGATCCAGGCGGGGCGCGCACACAGCCGGCGCGCGGTGTCCCCGGCGGCGAGGATCACGGCGGCCGCGCCGTCGCCGATGGGCGGGCAGTCCCCGGTGCGCAGGGGCCGCACCTGGTAGTCGCCCTGCGGCACGGCGCCGCTGAGCTGGGCGTGCGGGTTGGACTCGGCGCAGGCGCGGCTGCGAGCGCCGATGGCGGCCAGCGCGGCTTCGTCGGTCTCGCCGGCGTCGATGAGGGCCTGGGCCTGGAGGGCGGCCAGGGCCACGGAGTCGGGCCAGAGCGGGGCGAGGTAGTACGGGTCGAGCTGGCGCGTGAGCACGTCGCGTACCGGGCCGGGCGAGGACTTGCCGTACGAGTAGACCAGCGCGGTGTCGGCCTCGCCGGTCTGGATCTTGACCCAGGCCTCGTAGAGCGCCCAGGCGCCGTCCATCTCGACGTGCGATTCGGAGATCGGCGGCCAGGCCCCGACCCCGTCGAGGGTCATGGTGAAGGAGAAGGCCCGGCCGGCCAGGTAGTCGCTGGAGCCGGAGCAGGTGAAGCCGATCTCGCCGGCCTTCAACCCGGTCTGCGCCAGGACCTGGTGCAGGACCGGCATGACCATCTCGACTTCGCTGAGTTCGTCGGTACGGCGCAGGTGGTCGCTCTGCGCGAAGGCGACGACGGCCACGTCGCGTGCGTGCCTGCTCGTCCTGGGCATCAGATGAGCTCCTTGTACGCGTCGTAGTCCGCGTCCGGCTCGCCGGTGGGGCGGTAGTGGTCGGGGAAGCGGCCGCCTTCGGTCCACACGGGTTCGACGCGCAGGCCCATGCGGACCTGGTCATAGGGGATCCCGCCGATCCGGCCGTGGAGCGCGAGGCCGGCGCCGTCGAGGGCGATGTGGGCGTAGACGTAGGGCACTTCGATGTCGAGGTTCCGTGCCTTGATGTTGACGATGCAGTAGGTGGTGACCGTGCCGGCCGGGCCGACCTCTACCTGGTCGGTGGTGGCGACCCCGCAGGTGGGGCAGGCGCCGCGCGGCGGAACGTACACCTTGTGGCAGGACGGGCAGCGCTCGCCGATGGTCTTCCGCTCGGAGAGGCCGTTGATGTAGGCGGTCTGGGCGCGGCCCGGGCTGTACGTGTAGTCCAGGCGGGCCTGGGCGACGATGCCGGTGACGGGCTCCGCGAAGACCCCGTCGTGCGGCTCGGCCCGGCCGGTGCCGGTCCCGTCGTGGGGCTCGAAGCAGGCGATGTCGGTGATCGCCCCGCTCCGCTCGGCGGCCCAGCGCACGCGCACCCGCATGCCGGTGCGCACGGCTTCGGGGCCGGGGGCGTCGAGGGCGTGGAGCAGGGCGGTGTCGGCGCCGTCGAGCCTCACCAGCACCCAGGCGAAGGGGGTGTCCAGGGGCTGGTTGGGCCGGGGCCGGTCGTTCCAGGCCCAGGTGGTGACGGTTCCGGTGGGGGCGACCTCGACGAGTTCGCGCAGCTCCTCGGCGGTGCGGGGGTCGTACTCGACGGGCGGCACCATCACCGTCCCGTCGGAGGTCTTGATTCCGAGCACGAGCCCCTCGCGCAGGCCGGTGAGAAACGCGGACTGCACGGGCCCGAGGGACCGGGTGAAGGGAAACTCGACGACGAGCGGCGCACGAAGCACCTCGGGCGGGGATGCGGGGGCTGTCACGGCAGACTCTCCAATCGACCTAGGGGCGGGCCCGTATCCAGCCCACCAACTCACGAACCACAAAACGCCCCCACCGGGACCCAACCCCAGCCCCGCCAGAGCCAACTCCGCCCCCGCCGGGCCCACTTCAGCCTCGCCGGCGTTTGAGGCGCGGGGTCCGGGGCAGCGCCCCGGCAACGGCGCCGCACCGGACCACTCCCACGGCCCCGACACCGGACCGGGCGGGCCCGAGCGGGGCCGGGCAGGGGGCCCGGGTGGAGCTCCTCCCGCCGATACACCGCGGGCCGCTTCTCGGCAAACGCCCGCGCCCCCTCCTTCGCGTCGGCGGTGTCGAACACCGGCCACCCCCGCAGCAACTCGGCCGCCAGCCCCTCCGACTCCGTCAGCCCGGCGGTCTCGTAGACCGAGGCCTTCACGGCCTCCACGGCCAGCGGCCCGCACGCGTTGACATGCTCCGCGATCGCCAGCGCAGCGGACAACGCCGTGCCCTCCGGCACCACCCGCCCCACCAGCCCGATCCGCTCGGCCTCCTCGGCGGAGTACGGCCGCCCGGTCAGCAGCATCTCCAGCGCGTGCGTCCGCGGAATCTGTCGCGGCAGCCGCACCGTCGAGCCGCCGATGGGGAAGAGCCCCCGCTTGACTTCGAACAGCCCGAAGGTCGCCCCCGCCCCCGCGACCCGGATGTCCGTGCCCTGGAGGACCTCGGTCCCGCCGGCCACGCAGTAGCCCTCCACGGCGGCGATGACCGGCTTGCGCGGCCGGTGGTGGCGGAGCATGGCCTTCCAGTGCAGGTCCGGGTCGGCCTTGAGCCGGTCCCGGTACTGGTCGCCCGCCATCCCCTTCCCGGCCAGTGCCTTGAGATCCATGCCGGCGCAGAAGTCACCGCCCGCGCCGGTCAGGACCACGGAGCGGATCGTGTCGTCGGCGTCCGCCTCCAGCCACCCGTCGTACAGCCCCACCAGCAGCGGCAGCGAGAGCGCGTTCTTCGCCTCGGGCCTGTTCATGGTGAGCACCAGCGTGGCGCCGTGCCGTTCCACGGTCAGGTGTTCCGTCCCACCCATTGCCGTCCTCCCGTCTCAAGACCTAGAACAGGTTGCAGTAGGCGCGGGTGCAGTTCAATAGTTTTCTGACACACAGTCAGTTTTCTTGGGCGACTCCCTTCCCACTTGTGGCCGGCGGGGCTCTAATGACCGCCGGGAGCAGACCAGCCATGGACATTCCAGGGTCAGGAGGAACGGTGGAGTACAACCTTGCCGACCTGTTCGAGTCGGTCGTGGACGTGGTTCCGGACCGCGAGGCCCTCGTGTACGTGGACCACCCCGGGACCGGCGCCGAGCGCCGCCTCACGTACGCGGAGCTGGACGCGGCGGCGAACCGGATCGCGCACCACCTGCTGGACAGCGGGCTGGAGCCCGGCGAGCACCTGGGCCTGCACCTCTACAACGGGATCGAGTACCTGCAGACCGTACTGGCCTGCCTGAAGGCCCGGCTGGTCCCGGTGAACGTGAACTACCGGTACGTGGAAGAGGAGTTGGTCTACCTCTACAACGACGCCGACCTCGCCGCGCTGGTCTTCGAGGGCGAGTTCACCGAACGCGTCGCGGCCGCGCTGCCGCAGACCCCGGGGCTGCGCCACCTGATCCGGGTCGGCACGGCGCCCGAAGGAGCTCCGGAGCCCGCGATCGCGCCGGTGGCGTACCCGGACGCCGAGGCGGCCGGCTCGCCCGGGCGCGGGTTCGCGCCCCGCAGCCCCGACGACCTGTTCATCATCTACACCGGCGGCACGACCGGTATGCCCAAGGGCGTCATGTGGCGGGCGGAGGACCTCTTCTTCGCCGGGCTCTTCGGCGGCGAGCCGTCGGGCGAACCGGTGAAGCGGCCCGAGGAACTGGCCGAGCGGGTCGCGGCGCGCGGCGCCGGCCTGACCTTCTTCCCGGCCCCTCCCCTCATGCACGGCACGTCCACGCTCACGTCGTTCATCGCCTTCAACTACGGCCAACGGGTGGTCATCCACCGCAAGTACGTCCCGGAGGAGGTGCTCCGGACGATCGAGAAGGAGAAGGTCTCCAGCGTGTCGCTGGTGGGGGACGCCATGCTGCGGCCCCTGATCGACGCGTTGAACGGCTCCCTGAAGGGCACCGACCTGTCCTCGCTGTTCAGCGTGTCCTCATCCGGCGCGATCATGTCGGAGACGGTGCGCGCGGAGTTCCAGCGGCTCGTGCCGAACGTGCTGCTCCTGAACAACTTCGGCTCCTCGGAGTCCGGATCCAACGGGCGGGCGACCGACGACTCCGGCCCGGAGAAGGGCTTCCGCCTCGCGGTCAACGACCGTACGCAGGTGGTGGACCCGGTGACGCACGAGCCGGTGGCGGTGGGCGAACCGGGGCGCCTGGCACAGCGCGGCCACGTCCCGCTCGGCTACTACAACGACCCGGCCAAGACCGCCGAGACGTTCTTCCAGAAGGGCGCGGAGCGCTGGGTGCTGCTCGGCGACATGGCCACGGTGGACGAGCAGGGCATCGTCACCGTGCTCGGGCGCGGCTCGCAGTGCATCAACACGGGCGGCGAGAAGGTCTATCCGGAGGAGGTCGAGCAGGCGCTGAAGTCCCACCCGGACGTGTACGACGCGCTGGTCGCGGGCGTCCCGGACCCCACGTGGGGCAACCACGTGGCGGCGGTGGTCCAGATCCGCGCGGGAGCCCCGGAGCCGACCCTGGACGACATCCAGACCCACTGCCGCACCCGCCTGGCGGGCTACAAGATCCCCCGCCAACTGGTCATCGCCCCCGCCATCCAACGCTCCCCCAGCGGCAAGGCGGACTACCGCTGGGCCAAATCAATAGCCACAGCGGCCGACACCACCCCGTAACCCCACCGCCCCGAACCGGGCCCCGCCGCCCTCAACCCAGCCGCGCCGGCCCGAACCCAGCCCCGTCGGCGTTTGAGGCGCGGGGGTCCGGGGGCAATGCCCCCGCAGCCTGCCGCGGCAGGCCCCCGCCGGTCAGACCCCGGAGGACGAGCCGGCGCCCGGCGGTCGGCCCACCGACGTCACCCCGGCACTCCGGAGGCGCGCACGGCGCCACCCGGCGGCAGGTGAGTTCGGCCCCGTCGTAGCGGTGCCGACAGGCATGCGCGGGCCGCCACAACAGACGATCACTCGTTCGAGTCATTGCCTTGCCCCTCAGCACCCTGGCAATCTACCGAATGATCGGTCGGGCGATTCAGGACGAGGTGACGACATGGCGGCATACGCGGATCTCCACGACAAGGACGAAGGCGAGCGCCTCGGCGGCGAGGAGCTGGCCGCCCTCCAGCTGGCGCGCCTCCGCGCGAGCCTGCACCGGGTCTACGACCGGGTGCCCTTCTACCGGCAGGCGTTCGACAAGGCCGGTGTGCACCCCGACGACTGCCGGACCCTCGCGGACCTCGCCCTGTTCCCCTTCACCGCCAAGTCCGACCTGCGCGACCAGTACCCCTTCGGGATGTTCGCCGTGCCGCGCTCCGAGGTGCGCCGGATCCACGCCTCCAGCGGGACCACCGGGCGCGCCACGGTGGTCGGGTACACCGAGCGGGATCTGTCCACCTGGGCGGATGTCGTGGCCCGGTCCATACGCGCCGCCGGCGGCAGACCCGGCCAGATCGTGCACATCGCCTATGGGTACGGGCTGTTCACGGGCGGCCTCGGCGCGCACTACGGCGCCGAGCGCCTGGGCTGTACGGTCGTGCCCGCGTCGGGCGGGATGACCGACCGCCAGGTGCGGCTGATCCAGGACTTCCGGCCCGAGGTCATCATGGTGACCCCCTCGTACATGCTGACCCTGCTGGACGAGATGGAGCGCCAGGGCATCGATCCGCGGTCGACCTCGCTGCGTACGGGCATCTTCGGCGCGGAGCCGTGGACCGAGGAGATGCGCCGGGAGATCGAGGACCGGCTCGGCATCGACGCGGTGGACATCTACGGCCTGTCCGAGGTGATGGGGCCCGGCGTGGCGCAGGAGTTCGCGTCGGGCAAGGACGGGCTCCACATCTGGGAGGACCACTTCTACCCGGAGGTGGTGGATCCGCTGACCGGCGAGGTGCTGCCGGACGGCGCGCCGGGCGAGCTGGTGTTCACCTCCCTTACCAAGGAGGCCATGCCGGTGATCCGCTACCGCACCCGGGATCTGACGCGGCTGCTGCCCGGCACGGCCCGGCCGGCCTTCCGCCGGATGGAGAGGATCACGGGCCGCAGCGACGACATGATCATCCTGCGCGGGGTGAACCTGTACCCCACCCAGATCGAGGAGATCCTGCTGCGGACGGAAGGCCTGGCCCCGCACTTCCAGCTGCGGTTGACGAGGGAAGGCCGGATGGACGCCCTGACCGTGCGGGTGGAGGCGCGCCGGGAGGCGGATGCCGGCCGGCGGGAGGTCGCGGCCGCTGCCCTGGTCCGGGCCGTCAAGGAGGGGATCGGGGTCTCCGTCCGGGTCGAGGTGGTCGAGCCGGAGACCCTGGAGCGCTCGGTGGGCAAGATCAAACGGACGGTGGATCTCCGGGACACGGAGCGGGGTGATGGAAACGATTGAAACCACCCCTTCGGGCCTATTTGAGGGCGGCGCCCGAGAGCCGTCGGAGCCGCCCGGGTAGTGCATACGGCGTGACCTCGTTCTTGCGGAAGCTCTACGACCGCCTGCAGGGCTCCCTCGCGGGGCTCGCCTGGAGCCGCGGCCGGGAAATGGAGCTGATGCACCGGGCGATGGGCTTCGCGGCCCTCGGATTCCTCACGCTGGTGCCGCTGCTGGTGGTCGTGGCGGCCGCCGCCCCCGGCAGCGGCTCGGGCTTCGGCCGGTGGCTCGGCCAGGCCCTCGGGGTGACGGAGTCCTCGCGGGGCCGGGTCGAGGTGGTGTTCGGCGCCGCGGACCTGGCGCTGGAGCGGACCACGGCCTTCGGTCTGGCGGCCCTGGCCGTCTTCGGCCTGACCTTCGGCTCCGCCGTGCAGACCGGCTACGAGAAGGTCTGGGACGTGCCGACCGCGCGGTGGCACACCATGTGGCGGCACGTCGTCTGGCTCGCCCTGCTGGTCTGCTACCTCGCGCTGCTCGTCGAGATCCCGGCGCCGTCGAACGACGCCGTCGGCACGGCCCTGGGCACCCTGGGCGACCTCCTCGGCACCTGCCTGTTCTTCGTCGCCTCGCAGCGGCTGCTGCTCGGCGGGCGGGTCCGCTGGCGGGCCCTGGTGCCGGGGGCGGTGGCCACGAGCATCGGGCTGCTCGGGCTGCGCGTGTTCTCGCAGTTTGCGTTCTCCCCGCTGATCGCCTCGAACGCCGTCACCTACGGCCCGTTCGGGACGCTGCTGGTCGTCCAGTCCTGGCTGGTCGGTGTCGGGTTCGTGGTCTACGGCGGCGCCCTCGTCGGCCGCCTCGTCCACGAACACCTCACACTCCGCCGCCTCGAGCGCAGCGGGTACCTCCCCGCGGAAGAGCCCCCACCGCCCACGCCGCACCATCCGGCGGGGGGCTGACCCGACAGTCCCTGCGGACCCGACAATCCCTGCGGACCCGGCGGACCCGGCGGATCCGGCGCAGCCGTCGGGAACATGGATACCAAACGGAATGTTGACAGACCATCAAGCAGCCTGCATGAGTGTGGGGGCACGGACGCACCGCCCGCCATACCGGCAACCTCGCTCATTCGCAGGCTACTTGGGAGGTATGTTGCTCCGCACCCGTCCGATACTCCGCCGCGTCGCCCTCACCGGCGCCGCGCTGCTCGCCGCGACGGCCGCGATACCGCAGGCCGCCGCCGCCGGGGCCGCAGACGCGGGCCCCTCCGGCGGAGGTCTGTCCGCCGTCATCCGGTACACGGAGAACGGCATCCCGCACATACTCGCCCGCGACTACGCGCACCTCGGCTTCGGCACCGGCTGGGCCCAGGCCGCCGACCAGGTGTGCGTACTCGCCGACGGGTTCGTCACCGTCGCCGGTGAGCGCTCGCGCTGGTTCGGCCCCGAGGCGGCGCCCGACGGCTCCCTGTCCTCCGCCACCCGCAACCTCGGCAGCGACCTGTACTTCAAGGGCGTGCGCGAGTCGGGCACGGTCGAGAAGCTGCTGGCCACGCCCGCTCCGGCCGGCCCCAGCAAGGACCTGAGGGAACTGATGCGCGGCTGGGCCGCCGGCTACAACGCCTGGCTGGCCCAGAACAAGATCACCGACCCCGCCTGCAAGGGCGCGGCCTGGGTGCGCCCGGTCTCCGCCACCGATGTGGCCGCCCGCGGCTTCGCGGTCTCGGTCCTCGGCGGCCAGGGCCGCGGGATCGACGGCATCACCACCGCCCAGCCGCCGGCCGCCGGCGCGCCCGGCGCGGGAACCCGTACGACGGCGCCGGAGGAGCCCGACCCGGCGGCCGCGGCCGCGGCGGCGCGGGAGTTCTTCGACACCACCCGCTACGACATGGGTTCCAACGCGGTCGCCTTCGCCGGCTCCACCACGGCGAGCGGCGGGGGCCTGCTGCTGGGCAACCCCCATTACCCCTGGCAGGGCGGCCGCCGCTTCTGGCAGTCGCAGCAGACCATCCCGGGCGAGCTGAACGTCTCGGGCGGCTCGCTGCTCGGCACCACCGTCGTCAACATCGGCTTCAACGAGAAGGTCGCCTGGAGCCACACGGTGGCCACCGGCACGCCCGTCAGCCTGCACCAGCTCACCCTCGATCCGGCCGACCCGACCGCCTACCTGGTCGACGGCGTGCCGGAGAGGATGACCCGGCGGACCGTCACCGTCCCGGTGGCGGGTGGCGACCCCGTGACCCGGACGCAGTGGTGGACCCGCTACGGACCGGTCGTCTCGAACCTCGGTGCGGGGCTGCCGCTGCCCTGGACGGCCGGTACGGCGTACGCGCTGAACGATCCCAACGCGGCGAACCTGCGCGGCTCCGACACCGCGCTCGCCATGGGCAGGTCCCGCTCGGTCGGCGGGATCCAGGACGCCCTGCGGCGCACCCAGGGCCTGCCGTGGGTCAACACCGTGGCCGCCGACTCGGCGGGCGGCACCCTCTTCACCCAGTCCCAGGTCCTCCCCCGGATCACCGACGAGCTCGCGGCCCGCTGCTCCACCGCGCTGGGCCGGGCCACGTACCCGGCCTCCGGGCTGGCGGTCCTGGACGGGGCGCGCGGCGACTGCGCGCTCGGCTCGGACCCGGACGCCGTACAGCCGGGGGTGTTCGGGCCGGCCAAGGCGCCGACGCTGCGCGACGCCCCGTACGCCGAGAACTCCAACGACAGTGCCTGGCTGGCCAACGCGGAGCGCCCGCTGGCCGGCTACGAGCGGATCTGGGGCAATGTGGCCACCCCGCGTTCGCTGCGCACCCGGGGGGCCATCGAGGACGTCGCCTCGATGGCGGCGAAGGGCCGGCTGACCGTGGCCGACCTGCAGAAGCAGCAGTTCGCCAATCGCGCGCCGGCCGGTGACCTGGCGGCGGCCGACGCGGCGAAGGCCTGCGCGGCGCTGCCCGCCGGTACGGCGACGGCGAGCGACGGCACGGCGGTGGACGTGTCGGCGGCGTGCCCCGTGCTGGCGGGCTGGGACCGTACGGCGGACAGCGGCAGCCGCGGCGCACTGCTCTTCGACCGGTTCTGGCGCCGGCTGACGGCGACGACCGCGGCGAAGGACCTGTGGCTGGTGCCGTTCTCGGCGGCCGACCCGGTACGCACGCCCCGTACGCTCAACCAGGCGGCGCCCGGCATCGGGCGGGCGCTCGCGGACGCGGTGGCGGAGCTGAAGGCGGCGGGGGCGGCCCTGGACGCGCCGCTGGGTGAGCACCAGTTCGTGGTCCGCGGTGGCGAGAAGCTGCCGGTGGGCGGCGGTACGGAGGCGCTGGGCGTCTGGAACAAGATCGAGGCGCCGTGGAACGCGGCGGCCGGCGGCTATCCGGAGGTCCTGCACGGCTCCAGCCACGTCCAGGCGGTCGGCTGGAACGGCGGCCGCTGCCCGGTCGCGCGCACCCTGCTGACGTACAGCCAGTCGGCGAACCCGAACTCGCCGTACTACGCCGACCAGACCCGGATGTTCTCGCAGGAGCGCTGGGTGACCTCCCGGTTCTGCGAGCGCGACATCCTCAGGTCGCCGAAGCTGAAGGTGGTGTGGCCGCGCGAGCGCGGGTGAGATCCGGCCCCTTCCTGGCCGCGGCCGTCACGGGCTGACGGCCAGGAAGAGGTACGCGGCCAGCAGGACCAGGTGGACGCCGCCCTGGAGCAGGGTGGCACGGCCCGGGGCGATGGTGAGGGAGCTGACCACGATGGTCAGGGCGAGCAGCACCATGTGGATCGGCCCGAGGCCCAGCATGAGCGGGCCGGAGAGCCAGACCGAGGCCAGGGCGATGGCCGGGATGGTCAGGCCGATGCTGGCGATGGCGGAGCCGTAGGCCAGGTTGAGGCTGGTCTGGACGCGGTCGCGGCGGGCGGCGCGGACGGCGGCCAGGGTTTCGGGCAGCAGGACGAGCAGAGCGATGATCACACCGACGACGGCGTGGGGCAGGCCGGCCTTCGCCACGCCCTGCTCGATGACCGGGGAGACGGCCTTGGCGTCGCCGACGACGGCGACGAGTGCGACCAGCAGCAGGCCGAGGCTGATCAGGGCGGCGCGTGCGGTGGGGGGCGCGGCGTGCTCGGGATCCTCCGCGGGCGCGGCGGGCGCGGCCTGACCGGTCGGCCCGGCGTGACCGGTCGGCCCGGCGTCACCAGTCGGCCCGGCGGGCACGGCGGGTCCGGTCGGCTCGGCGGGCACGGCGGGTCCGGTCGGCTCGGCGGGCTCGGCGTCCTGGGCACGGCCGTCGCGGGCGTCGTGCCCGCCGGGGCCGTGCGCCCCACCTCGGCCGCGTGCGGTGTCCACCGGCAGGAAGTAGTCCCGGTGGCGGACCGTCTGGACAGCGACGAACAGCCCGTAGAGGGCGAGCGAGGCGACGGCGGCGAAGGTCAGCTGGGCGGTGGAGAACTCGGGGCCGGGCTTGCTGGTGGTGAAGGTCGGCAGGACGAGGCTGAGGACGGCCAGGGTCGCGACGGTGGCCAGCGCCGCTCCGGAGCCCTCGGCGTTGAAGACGGCGACACGGTTGCGCAGGGCGCCGACGAGCAGGGACAGGCCCACGATGCCGTTGCAGGTGATCATGACGGCGGCGAAGACCGTGTCCCGGGCGAGGGAGGAGGTCTTGTCGCCGCCGTCGGCCATCAGGGTGACGATGAGCGCCACTTCGATGACGGTGACGGCCACGGCGAGGACGAGAGAGCCGAAGGGTTCGCCGACCCGGTGGGCGACGACCTCGGCGTGGTGCACGGCCGCCAGCACCGCCCCGGCGAGGCAGAGGGAGACCAGGACCACGGCGAATCCGGGCAGGTCGCGTCCCCAGCTGAAGACGAGCGCGACGAGCGCCACCACGGGGACCAGGACGGTCCAGTCGGTCAGGGGTGATCTGCTCGTTGCCGTACTCATATCAGCCAACTTGCCAGATCTGTCCCTTCCGTGCGCCGCACGGCGCGCGTTCGAGGCTCTGACGTGGCCCTTCTCACGGGGAATCCGAGCCCGGCGGCGGCCCGCGACCCCTCGGCGGGCGGCGGCCGAGCTCCGCCCCGCGATCGGCCGGAGACCGGCTGCTCCGTGGCGATCCGGTAGCCGATGGAACGCCGTTGATGCCGCTGATCGGGCGGTATGCACCGTTGCGTCACCCCTCGGCGCCTCCACCGACGCCGGGGCCGACGGCCAGGAGATCCGCTGCGCGCCGCACGTCCCGCTTGCGCAGCGCCCTCCTCGCCCTGACGCCGCCCTCGCCGCGGCGGCGACCGCGGCCGCACCGGCCCGGAGCCGTGCCCGCCACCGGCTCCGCCGCCCCTGGCGCCGCCCTCATCCCGGGCGCCCCTCTACCAGCAGATCACCGCGACCTACGGGCAGGCCATGGTCAGGCCGCCTGCAGCGGCGAACCCGCGGTGAGTACGCCCACGCGCAGCCTCAACCGGTTGATCGGCCCGAACGGCGAGCACATCAGCACCGTCCGGAACGTCTCGCCCGGCTACTCCGTCGAGGGCAGCCTCGGCCGGCTCCACACGAGCCCGCGCCAGGGCACGGTCCCGCAGTCCCACTGCGTCGTCCGCAACGACAACTTCCCCTCGGGGGACGTCAACTGCGCGGGCCAGAGATACGTCTCCCGGCCCGGCTGGTTCCACCCCGGCCGACCCGCGGACATCCGGAGCCTGCCGCTGATGCGCTGCATGGCCGGGAACACCGCGAGTTCTTCGAGTCGAACACCACGAACTGCGAGGCCCAGGCCTCCGGCGGCCGGCTTGGGCTGGATCTCCACGGGCTGACCCGCCGCGCGGTCGGGCGTACGGGGGCGGCCCCCGGCCGCCCCCGTACGCCCGACCGCGGGCCGTCGCGAAACCCGGGCCGGGGTCGTCGGGGTGCCCCGGCCCGGACACCCCGTCACATCGCGTGCTCGCGGCCCTCCCAGTACGGGTCGCGCAGCCGGCGCTTGTAGAGCTTGCCGTTCGGGTCGCGCGGCATCGTCTCGATGAAGTCGACCGTCTTGGGGCGCTTGTACCCGGCGAGCTGCCGTTCGCAGTGGTGCAGGATCTCCGCGGCGAGGGCGTCACCTGCCGCGAAGCCCTCCGCCGGCTCGATGACGGCCTTGACCTCCTCGCCCCAGTCCGCGTGCGGGATGCCGAAGGCGGCGGCGTCGGCGACCGCCGGGTGGGTGAGCAGGGCCGACTCGATCTCGGCGGGGTAGATGTTCACTCCGCCCGAGATGATCATGTCGATCTTGCGGTCGCGCAGGAAGAGGTAGCCCTCCTCGTCCAGCAGTCCCAGGTCGCCGACGGTGAAGAAGTCGCCGATGCGGTTCTTCTTCGTCTTGCCCTCGTCCTTGTGATAGCTGAAGCCGCCCGTGTTCATCTTGATGTAGACGGTGCCGAGTTCACCGGGGGGCAGCCGGTTGCCGTCGTCGTCGAAGACGGCGAGCTCGCTGATCGGCCAGGCCTTCCCGACGGTTCCCGGCTTCTTCAGCCAGTCCTCGGCGGTCGCGAAGGCGCCGCCGCCCTCGCTCGCCGCGTAGTACTCCTCCACGCAGCGGCCCCACCAGTCGATCATCGCCCGCTTGACGTGGTCGGGGCAGGGAGCGGCGCCGTGGATGGCGTGCCGCATCGAGGAGACGTCGTACGCGTCCTTCGTCTCCTGCGGGAGCGCGAGCAGCCGGTGGAACTGGGTCGGGACCATGTGGGTGTGGGTGCAGGCGTGCCGGTCGATCAGGCGCAGCATCTCCTGCGGAGTCCACTTGTCCATCAGTACCAGCGGGTGCCCGATGTGCAGGGCGGCGCCCGCGAACTGCAGGACGGCCGTGTGGTAGAGCGGCGAGCAGACCAGGTGGACGTTGCCGTCGAAGGGCCTGATGCCGAAGATGCCGAGGAACCCGCCGAGGTAGGTCTCCTCCGGGAGCTTGCCGGGCAGCGGTCGGCGGATCCCGCGCGGCCGGCCGGTGGTGCCGGAGGTGTAGTTCATGACCCAGCCGAGGGTGCGCTCCGCGGGAGCCGACGCGGGTCGTCCGTGCAGGAGTTCCCCGTACGGGCGGAAGCCCGGGACCGGTCCGACGGCGTAGCGGTGGCTCGCGGGCAGGGCCGCCTCGTCGGCCGCGGCGGTGGCGGCCTCGGCGAAGCGCTCGTGGGCGATGAGGACCTTGGCGCCCGAATCGGAGACGATCCAGGCGATCTCGGGGCCGACGAGGTGGTGGTTGACGGGGACCAGGTAGAAGCCGGCCTGGGAGGCGGCGAGGTAGGCGGTGAGGAACTCCACGCCGTTGGGGAGGACGACGGCGAAGGCGTCCCCCTCCTCCAGACCGGCGGCACGCAGGCCGTGGACGAGGCGGTTGACGTCGGCGTGCAGCCGGCCGGCGCTCCATTCCTCGCCTTCGGGTGTGACGAGGACGGTGCGCTGCGGGTCGGCGGCGGCCTGCGCCCAGAATCCGTTGGGGGGCTGGTCGGTCACACTGATCACACCTCTCGGACTCGGCCGGCGATGCGGTTGACACGGTCGACGGCCCGCTCGAAACCCTTGGTCAGGTCGTCGAAGACGGCCTGCACGCCGCGCTCTTCGTTCATCCGGCCGACGATCTGCCCGACGGGGGTGCCGAGCAGCGGCCGGACCTCGTACTTCTGGATGCGGGAGACGGCCTCGGCGACGAGCAGGCCTTGCAGGGGCATCGGGAGCGCGCCGGGGCCCTCGGGGTCGTCCCAGGCGTCGGTCCACTCGGTGCGCAGCTGGCGGGCGGGCTTGCCGGTGAGGGCGCGGGACCGGACGGTGTCGCCGGAGCCCGCGGCGAGGAGCTTCTCCGTGAGGGCGCGGGAGTGTAGTTCGGCCTCGGTGGTGGTGAGCCAGAGGGAGCCGAGCCAGGCGCCCTGGGCGCCGAGGGCGAGTCCGGCGGCGATCTGCTCGCCGCTGCCGATGCCGCCCGCGGCGAGGACGGGGAGCGGGGCGACGGCCTCGACGATCTCGGGGACCAGGACCATGGTGGCGATGTCGCCGGTGTGGCCGCCGGCCTCGTAGCCCTGGGCGACGACGATGTCGATGCCGGCTTCGGCGTGGCGGCGGGCGTGTTTGGCGCTGCCGGCCAGGGCGGCGACGAGCACGCCGTGGTCGTGGGCGCGCGCGATGACGTCGGCGGGCGGGGAACCCAGCGCGTTCGCCAGGAGTTTGATGGGGTAGTCGAAGGCGACGTCGAGCTGGCTGCGGGCGACCTGCTCCATCCAGCCGGTGATCCGCCAGCCGGAGGCCTCTCCCTCGGCGAGTTCGGGCACGTGGTGCTTGGCGAGGGTGTCGCGGACGAACTGGCGGTGGCCGGCCGGGATCATCGCCTCGATGTCGGCTTCGCCGATGCCGTCGACGGCCTTCTTGGCGGGCATGACGACATCGAGGCCGTAGGGCTTGCCGTCGGTGTGCGCCTGCATCCAGTCCAAGTCGCGTTTGAGGTCGTCGGGCGCGGTGTAGCGGACCGCGCCGAGTACGCCGAATCCGCCCGCCCGGGTGATGGCGGCGGCGACCGCCGGGAAGGGCGTGAAGCCGAAGATGGCGTGCTCGACTCCCAGTTTCTTGCTCAGCTCCGTCTCCATGGGCCGCAGGATGCCGCAGCCCGGCAGTCGAGGGAAGAGATTTTCTGATGCTGTGTCAGATTCTTTGCGGGCCGGTCCGTGCGGAGGGTGGCCACCGGGCGGGCAGATACCCACTAACGTGCGGCAGATCCAGTCCCGGCGCCGGTGAGAGCCAGCCCCGCCGGCGATGGAGCGCCGGGCTCCGGGGCGGAGCGAGCCCCGCGGAGCGGCGCGGCGCGGCAGGCGGGCTCGGGCAGCGGACAGGAGGGCCGGACATGGCATCGGATACGGGGGAAGACGGGGCGGCAGGCGCAGGAGCGGGGGCAGCGAGCCCGCGCGGGCACGGCACCGGAGAGAGGCAGGGGCCGGGGCACATGCGGGGGCCGGTACAGGGGCGGGCGCAGGGACCCGCACAGGGGCAGACGCGGGCGGACGGGCAGACGCGGGCGGACGGGCAGACCCGGACGCAGGGGCTGAGCCGGCGCCGCCTGGGCGCCCGCCTGCTCGCCCTCGGCGGCGTGCTCGTCCTGCACTCCGCGCTGCCCGGCGGCTCCGCCGCGGCGGCCGGCGGCCCGGCCGAACGGCGCGCCCTCCAGGGCCTGCGGCTCCGCTACGGATCCGCGCGCCAGGCCGGGCTGCTGGACGGGCACCTGGAGGGGGTGGCGGACGAGGCGCGGCGGTTCCTGGGACCCTCCCCCGAACACCCCTACTACGCGGGCGTGGTGGTCCTGGCGGGCCGGGGCCGCACCATCGCCCTGCACCGCGCGATGGGCGACGCCGTGCGGTACGCGGACTACGACGGACGGACCGACCGGGTACGCGAGTTCCCGGCGGCCGAGCGGATCGCGATGGCCGAGGACACCGTCTTCGACCTGGCCTCGCTGACGAAGCTGTTCACCTCCATCCTGGCCGTGCAGCAGATGGAGCGGGGCCGGCTGGAGCTGGAGGCCCCGGTGCACCGCTACCTGCCGCTCTTCACCGGGGGCGGCAAGGAGGTGATCACGGTCCGCCAGCTGCTCACGCACACCTCGGGGCTGCGCTCGTGGGCCCCCTTCTACAAGGAACCCACGCGCGAGGGCCGGCTGAGGCTGCTGTGGTCGGTGCAGCCGCAGGAGACGCCGGGGACCGTCTACCGGTACTCCGACCTCAACCTGATCACCCTCCAGCTGCTCCTGGAGCAGATCACCGGCCGCACCTTGGACGTGCTGCTCCGCGACGAGATCACCGCTCCGCTCGGGATGCAGCGCACCCGGTACAACCCGCCGCGCTCCTGGCGCCGGGTGACGGCCGCCACCGAGGTGCAGCGCCCGCCCTGGTCCGGGCTGGACCGCGGCCTGGTGTGGGGCGAGGTGCACGACGAGAACGCGTACGCGCTCGGCGGGGTCGCGGGCCATGCCGGGGTCTTCGGCACCGCCTTCGACCTGGCCGTGCTCGCCCGCGCCCTCCTCGACGGCGGGGTGTACGCGGGCCGGCGCATCCTGCGCCCCGGTTCCGTGGAACTGCTCTTCACCGACTACAACACCTCCTTCCCCGGCGACGACCACGGTCTCGGCTTCGAGCTCTACCAGCACTGGTACATGGGGGCCATGGCCACACCGCACTCCGCCGGCCACACCGGCTTCACCGGCACCTCGCTCGTCCTGGACCCCTCCACCGACTCCTTCCTGATCCTCCTCGGCAACTCGGTCCACCCCGTCCGCACCTGGCGGGCCGGCAGCGCGCCCCGGGTCGCCGTCGGCAACCGCTTCGCCCGCGCCGTACCGGTGCGTACGAGGCACGGCGGCCCGGCCTGGTTCTCCGGGATCACCCCCGGCGCCTCGGGCACCCTGACCCTGCCGCCGCTCACCCCGGCGACGGCCGCCGCCCGGCTGCGCTGCGCCGTGTGGTGGGACACGGTGCCCGGGGAGGGCGCCTTCCACCTGGAGGCCTCGCCCGACGGGGAGCGCTGGGAGCCGCTGGCGTTCAGCACCCTGCGGTCCACCGGCGGCACGCCCGAGAGCTGGCCCCGGGGCTCGGCGGGCGGCTGGTCCGGCCGGATCTGGCACCGCCTGGAGGCTCCGCTCACGGCGGCCTGGGCGGGCCGGGAGGTCCGGCTGCGCCTGCGCCACACCGCGGCCGGCCGCTACGTGGGGCGCGGGGTCTACGTGGACCTCATCCGCGTCGCGGAACCGGCCCGCCTCCTCTTCGCCGAGGACCGCCCGGCCGACGCCGCCCGGCTCGAACACGCCGGCTGGACGAGATCGTCGGACTAGCCCGGAACCTCCGGTCGCGGTGCAGGTCCAGGTCCTGATCCGGGCAGGGCTGCCTAGGCCAGCGCCGCGTCGATCATCCGCCGGGTGACGGAGGTCAGTTCGGACAGGTCGGGCGCCGGGCGGGAGCGGGCGGAGGCGCCGGCCAACCGGTCGTAGAGGAGTCCGTCGGCCCAGGCCACCAGGAGGTCGGCCGCCTCTTCGGGACGGTCCGCGCCGAGGGCGGCGAGGATCCCCGCCGCCCGGGTCCGCGCACCCTGGCCCGCCCGGTGGAAGTCCGGCTCAAGCTCCGGATTGCGGGCCGCCTCGAGGCTGAGTTCGAAGCGGGCCAGCTGGCGGGCGCGGCCCGCCGTCAGCCAGCGGTACAGCAGCCCGGCGAGCGCCGCCGCGGCCGCCGCGCGGTCCGGCGGCGGCAGCGGCGGAGGCGGCAGCGGCGGTCCGTCCGCGTCGAGGTCGGCGAGGTCCAGCTCCGCCAGGCGCTGATAGCAGGCGGCGATCAGCGCCGTGCGGGTACGGAAGTAGTACGAGGTGCTGCCGGCCGGCAGCCCGGCGGCGGCGTCGACCGCCCGGTGGGTCAGGGCCCGCAGACCGCCCGCGGCGACGAGGTCGATGGCGGTGTCCGCGATGAGCGTTCTGCGGTCGGGGCCGCGGTCCGGGGTGGGCATAAAGCCACTCTACCGATGTAGAGCAACCGGTGCCCGGAATGAATACCGTGCCCGCGGACGTTCGGACTCGTTGTCGGGGTTCGTTGACCGTTCGACACGAAGGCAGGCAGACCGCCATGACGACCGAGATCGACTGGGACCACCCGACCGACCCCAGGCCCGGGAGCTGGCAGCTCGACCACGTCAAGCAGTACGTGGGCTCGAACGGGGCCGAGGGCCACTACTGGAACGGCACCCGGACCCTGCTGCTCACCACCGTGGGCCGGGTCTCCGGGAACCCGGTGCGCACCCCCCTCATCTACGGTGAGGACAACGGGCGTTACCTCCTCGTCGCCTCCAAGGGCGGCGACCCGGCGCACCCGCTGTGGTACCGGAACCTGACCGAGAACCCGGAGGTCCGCATCCAGGTCGGCGCCGAGGTCCTGCGGGGCAGGGCCCGCACCGCGACCTCCGAGGAGCGTGCCGCGTACTGGCCGCTGATGGTCAAGCACTGGCCTTCGTACGACGAGTACCAGACCAAGACCAGCCGTGAGATCCCGGTCGTCGTCATCGAGCCGGTCGGCGCCGCCGGGTAGGCCGCGGGGTCAGTGCCCCAGCACCGCCATCGCCGCGTTGTGCCCGGGGATCCCGCTGACCCCTCCGCCGCGCACCGCCCCCGCACCGCACAGCAGTACGTTGCGGTGGGCGGTCTCCACTCCCCAGCGCCCCGAGTCCCCGTAGGGCCAGGACAGGTCGCGGTGGAAGATGTGCCCGCCGGGCAGCCGCAGTTCGCGTTCCAGGTCCGGCGGGGTCTTCGCCTCGATGCACGGGCGGCCGTCCGCGTCGAAGGCGAGGCAGTCGGTGAGCGGCTCGGCCAGGTGCGCGTCGAGCTGCGCGAGGGTGGCGGTCAGCAGCACCTCGCGCGCCTGCCTGTTGTCGTGGCCGAACAGCCTGGCCGGGGTGTGCAGGCCGAACAGGGTGAGGGTCTGGTAGCCCTGCTCCACCAGCTCCGGCCCGAGGATCGTCGGGTCGGTCAGCGAATGGCAGTAGATCTCGGACGGCGGTGCGGAGGGCAGCTCCCCGGACGCGGCCTCCGCGTGCGCCCTGGCCAGTTCGGCGTAGCCCTCGGCGATGTGGAAGGTGCCGCCGAAGGCCTCGCGCGGGTCGACGGCGGTGTCCCGCAGCCGGGGTAGCCGCCGCAGCAGCATGTTCACCTTGAGCTGGGCGCCCTCGGGCGCGGGCTGCGCCGGCGCCTCGCCGAGGAGTCCGGCCAGCGCCTGCGGGGAGGCGTTGACCAGTACCGTGCGGCCGACGGCCCGCCCCTCCCCCTTCGCCGTACGGAACACCACCTCGGCCGGCCCGGTCCCGTCCGTGTCGATCCGCAGCACCTCGTGCCCGGCGGCGATCTCCGCCCCGGCGGCCCGCGCCGCTTCGGCCAGGGCGTCGGTGAGCGTGCCCATGCCGCCGACGGGCACGTCCCAGTCGCCGGTGCCGCCGCCGATGACGTGGTAGAGGAAGCAGCGGTTCTGGGCCAGCGAGGGGTCGTGCGCGTCCGCGAAGGTGCCGATCAGCCCGTCGGTCAGGACCACGCCGCGTACCAGGTCGTCGGCGAAGTACCTTTCCACCGCCGCCCCGAGGGGCTCCTCGAACAGCATCCGCCAGGCCGCGTCGTCGTCGATCCGGGCACGCAGCGCCTCCCGCGTCGGCAGCGGTTCGGTCAGGGTCGGGAAGACCTTCCCCGCGACCCGGCCGGTGGTGCCGTAGAAGGCGCGCCAGCTCTCGTACTCGCGGTCCGAGCCGGTCAGCCGGGCGAAGGAGGCGCGGGTGCGCTCCTCGCCGCCGCCGACGAGGAGCCCGCCGGGGCGCCCGTCGCGCAGGGTGGGCGTGTACGAGGAGACGCCGCGCTTGCGGACCGCGAACCGCAGCCCCAGATCGCGCACGATCTTGGCGGGGAGCAGGGAGACGAGGTAGGAGTATCGCGAGAGGCGGGCGTCGACGCCGGCGAAGGGGCGGGTGGAGACGGCCGCCCCGCCGATGTGCCCGAGCCGTTCCAGGACCAGCACCGAGCGGCCCGCTCTGGCCAGGTAGGCGGCCGCGACCAGGCCGTTGTGGCCGCCGCCGACGATCACCGCGTCGTAGACGTCGTGTGCGAATCCGCTGGAGCCCCGCGTGGCTGTCATGGCTCTTGGTAACACACCTGGCCCAGCCGCTCCAGACAGTAGGCCTCGTCTGCGTGGGCGAGGGCGGTGTCGGGATGCGCGTCGCCCAGGGCCCGCTCGCGGATCCCGGCCAGGTCGCGGTAGATGGGCAGCGCCTCCTCCCAGCGGCCCAGCCGGCCCAGCCCGGCGGCGAGTTCGCGGCGGCTGACCAGGGTGTCCGGGTGCTCGGCGCCGAGTACCGAGGCCCGGGCGGCGCCGACCTCGCGGGCCTCGGCCACGGCCTCCTCCCAGCGGTCCAGGCGGCCCAGGTTGACGCCGAGTACGTGCCGGGCGCGCAGGGTCTCGGGGTCGGTCGCCCCGTAGGCGCGGGTGCGGTCGCGGACCAGGGCCCGGAACAGGTCGAGGGCCTGGGCGCTGTTCCCGGAGCGGCCGAGCGCGATGCCGACCTCGTAGCGCGCGGCCAGGGTGTCGGGGTGGTCGCGGCCGAGCACCCCTTCCCGTACGGCGGCCACTTCGCGGAACGCGGCCAGGGCCTCCTGCCAGCGCTCCAGGCGGCCGAGCGCGTACGCCACCTCGTAGCGGGTCAGGAGGGTGTCCGCGTGCTCGGCGCCGAGGACGGCCGCCCGGTCGGCGGCGACCGCGGCGGCGGTGGCGTGGGCCTCCGCGAACCGGCCCAGCGCGCCGAGGGCGCAGGCCAGGTTGTGGCGGCAGCGCAGGGTGTCGGGGTGGAGCGCTCCCGCGGTGCGCTCGCGGGCGACGAGCACCGCCCGGTAGATCGCGTACGCCTCGGAGTGCCGGCCGAGCCTGCCCAGTTCGTACGCCGCCTCCTGGCGCGCGGCCAGGGTGTCGGCGTGGTCCGGGCCGAGCACCCGTGCGCGGCCCTCCGCCACGGCTTCGTACCCGGCGAGGGCCTCCTCGGTGCGGCCGGCCCGGCTGAGCGCGAAGGCACGGGTGTGGCGTGCGGCGAGGGCGTCGGGGCCGCTCCCGCGCGGGCCGGGCAGACGCGGAGCCCCGTACGGCGCGGTGAGCCGGGGGTCCTCGGCGGGCGCGGGGCGCACGATCCGCTGCGCACCGCTCGGGCGCGCGGCCGTCCAGGCGCCGGTGAGCACCGCCCACTCGCCGCTCGCGGGGCGGGCCTCGATACCGGCCTTGCGCCCGGCGGTGATCCCCTGCGCCCAGGCCGGCAGGGGGGCCTGCGCGCCGGACGGCCCGGCCGGGCCGAGGCGGGCCTCGACGAGCCTGCGGTGCAGGTGGCGCGCGTCGCCGGGCCGGTCCTCGGGCCGCTTGGCGAGAAGGTCCAGAACCACCCGTTCGAAGTAGCCGGGCAGTTCCGGCCGGTGCTCGCGCAGCGGCACGGGAGCGGTGTCGCGGTGGCCGACCAGCACGGACCAGGAGTCTCCGAGGTCGAAGGGCGGTGCGCCGGTGGCGATCTCGTAGAGGACGCAGCCGAGCGAGTAGAGGTCGCTGCGGTGGTCGACCTCGCCGCCGGCGATCTGCTCGGGCGACATGTAGTGCGGGGTGCCCATGGCCATGCCGCCGCCGGTGAGCTTGGCGGTGAAGCCGATGTCGTGGGCGAGGCGGGCGATGCCGAAGTCGCAGATCTTCACGGTGCCGTCGGTGAGCCGCATGATGTTGGCCGGTTTGAGGTCGCGGTGCACGACGCCCTGGTCGTGGGTGTAGCCGAGGGCGGCGGCCATCTGCTCCGCGATGTCGACGACCACGTCGACGGGGAGCGGGCGGGTCTCGTTGTCCTCCAGGAGCTGGCTGAGGTTGCGGCCTTCGAGGAGTTCCATGACGAGGTAGAGGGGGCCGCCTGCGGCGCTGTCGTCGCCGAAGTCGTGCACGACCGTGACGCCCCGGTGCTGGAGGGAGGCGGCGACGCGCGCTTCGCGGCGGAACCGCTCGCGCAGCACCTGGGTGAAATGGGCGTCATGCTCCGCACCGATCGGTTTGAGACACTTCACGGCGACCTGCCGGCCCAGCGACTCGTCCCGGGCCCGCCACACCTCGCCCATGCCGCCGCGACCGATCAGGTCGAGCGAACGGTAACGGCCCTGGATCAGTCTGGACTCCGCCATGTCTTGAAGTCGCCCCCGTTGTCGTGCCTCGCCCTCCCCGGCCGGTCCAGTATGGCCGCTGATGTACGCAGTGTGTACGGGGAGGGGCGACTCCCGGGGCCCATGCGGCGCATCGCCTTCAAGATGTGACCTGGGGGCAGCTGCCAGCGCAGACCTGCGGGAATGCTGCGCAACACGTGCCCGGTGAGACGCAGGCGACGGGTGATGCTGAGCGGGGCCGGGGCCGGGCGCCCGTACAGCTGGTGCGCCCAGCCGGGGAGGGACCCGTAGGCGAGGCCGGCGAGCGGGCGCCACAGCAGATTCCGGCCAGGCACGAGGAGCGGGTGGACGGGCGGGCCGCGCAGGAAGTCGTCGACGGCGCGGGCGTCGGCTCCGGCGGCGAGTTCGGGGCGGACCTTCTCGAAGTACGCGGCGAGCTGCGCCGTGCCGGCGGGGACGGCGGCCGGGTCGAGGCCGACGAGGCGGGCGTTCACCCGGTTCTCGTCGACGTAGCGGTCGGCCTGGGCGGGGGTGAGGGGGACGCCCGAGCGGCGCAGCACGTGCAGGAAGCTGTCGATCTGGGCGCAGTGGATCCAGAGCAGCAGGGCCGGTTCGTCGACGGGGAAGCGCTCGCCGGTGTCCGGGTCGGCGGCGGAGAGCTTGCGGTGGATGGCCCGGACCCGGGCCCCGGCGCGTTCGGCCTCTTCGGCGGTGCCGTAGGTGAGCGTGCCGACGAAGTCGGCGGTGCGCAGCAGCCGCCCCCAGGCGTCACGCCGGAAGTCGCTGTTCTCCATGACCCCGCGCACGGCACGGGGGTGCAGCGCCTGCAGGTACAGCGCCCGGACGCCGGCGATCCACATCATCGGATCGCCGTGGCACTGCCAGGTGACGGACGCCGGCCCGTACAACCCCGGGTCGGGTACGACGGCCACGACACCACCCATCCCGCACCTCCTGTGGCATGCGCCCGGGGCTCCAGCGTACGAGGGGGTCGGGCGCGGCGGCCAGGAGGCGGGGCGCGGCCTACGGCGGAAACCGGGACCGGGGGGGGCCGGACCCCTCGGTCGTCAGGAGTGGTCGTGCCAGGCGAACGCCGAGATGCGCCAGCCCTCCGGGGTGCGGACGAACTGGATGGTCTTGGTCCCGCCGCCCTCGAAGGGCTCGCCGTCCAGGATCCCGGACTTGCGGTAGGCGCCGAACCGCGAGGCGATGTCGCCCGCGATCTCGGTCCGTTCCGAGGTCTCCCACTCGGCGAACTCCAGGAGCCGGCCGTCCGCGAGCAGCCGTGAGCGGGGCTCGATGAACTCGTCCACCGTGTAGACGGTGAACTCCGGGCCCGTCTTGACGATCACGCCGCCCGGCACGACCAGCCGGCGGATCCGGTCCACGTCGGCGGTCCTGCCGCCGCGGTTGTCGAAGGCGCCGAAGAACTCGGCGGTCACCGTGTCGATCTCGCTCTTGGCCATGGCGTGACGGTAACACCCGCGACGTGTGCGGGAGTTAACTGGTGGGAGGCCGCACGGTCCCGGCCGTCAGCGGCGGACGCGGGGCATGCCGAGGCCGATCCAGGAGATGATCTCGCGCTGGATCTCGTTGTTGCCGCCGCCGAAGGTGAAGATGACGGCGCTGCGGTAGCCGCGTTCGAGTTCGCCGTGCAGGACCGCGCCGGCGGAGCCGTCCTTGAGGGAGCCGGCCGCGCCGACGACCTCCATCAGCCAGGCGTAGGCGTCCCGGCGGGCCTCGGAGCCGTAGACCTTGACCGCGGAGGCGTCCTGCGGGGCGAGGGTGCCGTCCTGGACGGCGTTCACCATCTGCCAGTTGAGCAGTTTCATCGCGTCGAGGCGGGCGTGGGTGCGGGCGAGGCGGCCGCGGACCCAGGCGAGGTCGATGACCCGGCGGCCGTCGGCGAGCTTGGTCTCGGCGGCCCAGCGCTGGACGTCGTGCAGGGCCCGGATGGCCATGGTGCCGTGGGCGGCGAGGGTGACGCGCTCGTGGTTGAGCTGGTTGGTGATCAGGCGCCAGCCCTTGTTCTCCTGGCCGACGCGGCGGGTGGCGGGGACGCGGATGTTCTCGTAGTAGCTGGCGGTGGTGTCGTGCGAGGCGAGCGTGTTGATGAGGGTGCAGGAGTAGCCGGGGTCGGAGGTCGGCACCAGCAGCATGGTGATGCCCTTGTGCGCGGGGGCGTCCGGGTCGGTGCGCACCGCGAGCCAGACCCAGTCGGCGGTGTCGCCGTTGGTGGTCCAGATCTTCTGCCCGTTCACCACGTACGTGCCGGTCTCCTCGTCGCCCTCGCGGACCGCCTTGCACCTGAGCGCGGCGAGGTCGGTCCCGGCATCCGGCTCGCTGTAGCCGATGGCGAAGTCGATCTCGCCCGCGAGGATCCTGGGCAGGAAGTACGCCTTCTGCTCGTCGGTGCCGAACTGCATGATGGTCGGCCCGACGGTGTTGAGCGCCATCAGGGGCAGCGGGACGACGGCCTGCGCCGCCTCGTCGAAGAAGATGAACTGGTCCATCGAGGACATCCCGCGGCCGCCGTACTCCTTCGGCCAGCCGACCCCGAGCCAGCCGTCGGCCCCGAGCCGGCGGATGGTCTCCCGGTAGAAGCGCTTCTGCGCGGCCGGGTCCTCGTAGCGGGCGTAGACGTCCTCGGGCACCAGGTCGGCGAAGTAGGCGCGCAGCTCGGTGCGCAACTGCTGCTGCTCAGGCGTGTATTCGAGGTGCACGGCCCCTCCGGGTGTCTCGCGGTCCAGCCGGTCGCTGTGGTGGCGGCGGTCAGAGTAGAACCCGTTACAAGAATCCGGAAGGGGCGCGGGACCGCCGGTCGTGCGGGCGCGCCCTCAGATGCCGACCGCTCCGTCTATCCGCTCGCGCAGCAGGTCGGCGTGGCCGTTGTGCCGCGCGTACTCCTCGACCATGTGGACGAGGACCCAGCGCAGGCAGACCCTCCCGCGCCACGCGTCGTCGCCCTCCACGTCGAGGTCGGGCGCCTCGGCCACGAAGCGTTCGGCGAAGGCGACTTCGGCCCGCCACGCCTGCCAGGCCTCGTCGGCGGCTTCCGGGCCGGCGGCCGCCTCGTCGAAGCCGCCGTCGGGATCCGCCTCCGACGAGAACAGGGGCTTCACGTCCTGCCCGGCCAGCACAACCCGGAACCAGCGGCGTTCGACGTCGGCCAGGTGGCGCACCAGGCCGAGCAGGGAGAGCGTGGACGGTTCCACGGACCGCCGGGACAACTCCCCCTCCACGCCTGCGCACTTCAGCTCCAGGGTCGTGCGCTGGTCCGCCAGGAAGGCGGCCAGCAGCCGTCGTTCGTCCCCGGTCGCCGGACCGGTGAAGCGGCGGTCCGGCCCGGGTGCGGGGAAGATCTCGGCTCTGCCGCGTCGGTTCGTCATGACCGCGATTATGGGAGCAGGGTCCGACGGCCGCGGGGGGCGGGGTTGGCGGGAGGGGTGTTCGCCCTCCCGCGCCGTCAGTTCAGGGCGTTGATCATGGCCGCGGCGGTCGCCGCCATCGCCGTGCGGGCGGCCGTCAGGTAGGGCCGGGGGTCCGCCGGGGTGAGGTGGGTGCGGATCGCCTCGGTCATGGCCACGTTCAGGGCGGTGCCGATGTTGACCTTGCGGATGCCGCCGGCGACGGCCGCCGCGAGCTCCGCGTCCGGCAGCCCCGAGGAGCCGTGCAGGACCAGCGGCACGTCGACCGTCTTGGCGAGCCGGGCCAGCAGGGCGTGGTCCAGGGAGGCGGTGCGGCTGGTCATGGCGTGGCTGCTGCCGATGGCGACGGCCAGCGCGTCCACCCCGGAGTCGGCGACGAACCGGCGCGCCTCGTCGGGGTCGGTGCGGGCGCCCGGGGCGTGCGGGTCCAGCGGCGCGGCGCCGTTCTTGCCGCCCACCTCGCCCAGCTCGGCCTCGATCCACAGCCCGTTGGCGTGCGCCCAGTCGGCGGCGGAGCGGGTCGCCTCCAGGTTCTCGGCGTACGGGAGGTGTGCCGCGTCGTACATCACCGAGCTGTACCCGGCGTCACAGGCCTGGCGCAGCAGGTCGGAGCTCTTGACGTGGTCGAGGTGCAGCCCGACGGGGACCCCGGCCGCCTCGGCGCAGGCGGCGGCCGCGCGGGAGATGGGCAGGAGCCGCCCGCCGCGGAACTTCACGGCGTTCTCGCTGAGCTGGAGGATGACCGGCAGCCCGGCCGCCTCGGCTCCGGCGACCACGGCCTCGGCGTGCTCCAAGGTGATGATGTTGAAGGCGGCGACTGCGCGGCCCGCGCCCGCGGCCTCGCGGACGAGCGTGCCGGCGGGGACGAGGCTCATCGGACCGCCTCCTCTCCGGTGGTGAGGATCACCGAGCGGGTGAGGTGGCGCGGCGCGTCGGGGTCCAGCTGCTGGTGGGCGGCGACGGCGAGGGCGAGGCGGTGCACCCGGACCAGCTCGGCGAGCGGGTCGAGGCGGCCCCCCACCCACTGGGCGCCGGTGGCGCGCACCTGTTCGGCGAGCCCGTCGGGGGCCGCGTCGAGGGACCAGGTGGCGGTGCCGGGGCCGGAGACGCTGATGGGGCCGTGCCGGTACTCCATCGCCGGGTAGGACTCGGCCCAGGACAGGGAGGCCTCGCGCATCTTCAGCGCGGCCTCGTGCGCGAGGCCGACGCTCCAGCCGCGGCCGAGGAAGGTGAACTGCCCCCGGCTCTCCAGCTCGGCGGGGAGGGGCTCGGCGAGCGCGGTACGGGCGTCGGCCACCACGCCCGCGGTGTGCAGGCCGGCGTGCGCGCGCAGCAGGGTCAGGGCGGTGGTCGCGAACCGGGTCTGCACCACGGACCGCTCGTCGGCGAAGTCGAGGACGACGAGGTCGTCGGCGAGGCTCATCACGGGGGTGGCCGGGTCGCCGATGACGGCGGTCGTGGGCACGCCCGCGTCCCGCAGTCCCGCCAGCAGGTCCAGCACCTCGGTGGTGGTCCCGGACCGGGTGAGCGCGACGACCCGGTCGTAGCGGCGGTGGCGGGGGAACTCCGAGGCGGGGAAGGCGTCGGTCTCCCCCTGGCCGGCCTCCTCGCGCAACACGGCGGCCGCCTGCGCCATGTAGTACGAGGTCCCGCACCCGACGATCGCGGTACGCTCGCCCGGCTGCGGCAGCACCGACCGCCGGGCCGGGGCCAGTTCGGCGGCCCGCTCCCAGCATTCGGGCTGTGTGCCCAACTCGTGCGCGACGTGACTCATACAGGCTCCCTCGTGCGGCAGACGGGTCTGAATGCGTTTTCCTGCAAGGTAGCTGGCAGTTTCGCGCAACTTCAAGCATCAACGGGGTGATCGCCTGGGTTAATCTCGGCGGGTAGGCCGATGGAGCACACCGAAGGGGGCGGCCGATGACCCGCAAGGAGCGCTGGCAGGGACTGCTGGACCTGCTGGTGGAGCGGGGCGAGGTGGAG
Source organism: Streptomyces subrutilus (assembly GCF_001746425.1). GTDB lineage: Bacteria > Actinomycetota > Actinomycetes > Streptomycetales > Streptomycetaceae > Streptomyces > Streptomyces subrutilus_A. The sequence continues at coordinate 1,082,236 of NZ_MEHK01000001.1, forward strand.
GTGGAACCGGCAGCCGAGGCGCTCGGCGTGTCCGCCGCGACGATCCGCCGCGACCTCGACCAGCTCGCCGAGCAGCAGCTGCTGGTCCGCACGCGCGGCGGGGCCGTGCTGCACGGGGTCTCGTACGAACTCCCCCTGCGCTACCGCGGCTCGCGCCGCGCCGCCGAGAAGCGCCGCATCAGCGAGGCGGTCGCCGCCCTGATCACCCCGGGCGAGGTGATCGGCCTGACGGGCGGCACCACGACCACGGAGGTCGCACGGGCCCTCGCCGGCCGGCCGGACCTGGCCCAGGGCTCCCCGGCGCTCACCGTGGTGACCAACGCCCTCAACATCGCGGGCGAGCTGGTGATCCGGCCGCAGTTCAAGATCGTGCTGACGGGCGGGGTGGCGCGCCCGCAGTCCTACGAGCTGACGGGCCCGCTGGCCGAGCAGGTGCTCGGGCAGCTCGTGGTGGACACGGCGGTGCTGGGCGTGGACGGCTTCGACCCGGCCGACGGCGCGGCGACCCGCCACGAGGACGAGGCGTCGGTCAACCGCCTGCTCTGCGATCGGGCCCGCCGGGTGGTGATCGCGGCGGACTCCAGCAAGCTCGGCGTACGCGCCTTCGCCCGGATCTGCCCGACCTCGTCGGTGGACGTCCTGGTGACGGACACGGGCCTGGCGGCCGGCGTGGCCCGGGAGTTCGAGGCGGCGGGCGTGCAGGTGCTGCGGGTATGAACCGGGCCCCGCACCCGCCCCCTCCCCCTCCCCCTCCCCCGCTCCCGCTCCCGCTCCCGCTCCCGGCCGGCGACGCCTTCCGCCTGACCGTGCTCGGCAGTGCCACGCCGTATCCGACTGCGGACAACCCCTGTTCCGGCTACCTGGTGTCCAGCGGCGGCACGCACGTCTGGATGGACGCCGGAACCGGCACGCTGGCCCCCCCAGCGGTACACCGGGCCGGCCGAGCTGGACGCGGTCTGGATCTCGCCCCTAGCCGGGGGCCGGGGTCCGACCGATCCGGTCCGACCGGTCCGGTCAGTGCGCCGGCAGCCGCTCCGACTCCCGGACCAGGGCGGCCAGGACCGGGGCGATCAGCGGATGGGTCTCGCCGCCCCGGCGGGTGGCGGCGAAGACCCTGCGGGTGGCGGCCGGGCCCGAGACCGGGCGGACCTGGACCTCCTTGAGGTCCATGCCGCGCAGCGCCGAACGCGGTACGAGGGCCACCCCGGCCCCCGCGCCCACCAGCGCCGCCACCGCGCGGAAGTCGTCGGAGGAGTGGACGAACCGCGGCTGGAAGCCGGCCAGCTCGCAGGCGAGCAGCGTCACGTCGTGGCAGGGGTTGCCGGGGTACTGGCCCACCCAGTCCGCGTCGGACAGGTCCGCCAGCGCCACCGCCGGCAGGTCGGCCAGCCGGTGCCCGGAGGGCAGCACGGCGTCGAAGGGCTCCGCGTACAGCGGCAGGACGGACAGCCGCTTGTCGTCCGCCCCGGGCCCGCCCCGGTACTCGACCGCCAGGGCCACGTCCGCCTCGCCGTCCAGCAGCAGCGGCAGGCTCTGGTCGCCCTCCGCGTCCCGCACCCGCAGCCGGATCCCGGGGTGCTCCAGCGCCAGCCGGGCGATGGCCGGGGCCAGTACTTCCGCGATGCCGGTGGCGAAGGCGGCCACGGTCACCTCGCCCGCCGAGCCGCCCGCGTACGCCGCCAGTTCGGCCTCCGCCCGCTCCAGCTGCGCCAGCACCTCGTGTGCGTGGCCGAGCAGGATCTCGCCGGCCGCGGTGAGCCGAACGCCCCGGCCGCTGCGGGTGAGCAGGGCGTGGCCAGTCTCCTGTTCCAGAGCCGCGAGCTGCTGGGAGACGGCGGACGGGGTGAGGTACAGGGCTGCGGCCGCGGCGGTCACCGTACGGTGGTCCGCCACGGCCCGCAGGATGCGCAGCCGGCGGGGGTCGATCACCCCGCCATTGTCTCAGGCCCCGTCGGCCACCAGCGCCGCACGGGCCTCGGTGAAGGCGGCCACCGCGCGCTCCACGTCGGCAGTCGAGTGGGCCGCCGAGAGCTGCACGCGGATCCGCGCCGCGCCCATCGGCACCACCGGGTAGGAGAAGCCGATCACGTAGACGCCGCGCTCCAGCAGCAGCTCGGCCATGCGGGCCGCCTCGGCCGCGTCGCCGATCATCACGGGGGCGATGGCGTGGTCGCCGGGCAGGATCTCGAAGCCGGCCTCGGTCATCTTCGTACGGAACAGCGCGGTGTTGGCGGCGAGCTGCTCGCGCAGGTCCCCGGCCGACTCCAGCAGGTCGAGGACCTTGAGGGAGGCCGCCGCGATGACCGGGGCGAGGGAGTTGGAGAAGAGGTACGGGCGCGAGCGCTGGCGCAGCAGTGCGACGATCTCGGCGCGCGCCGCGACGTAGCCGCCGGAGGCGCCGCCCAGGGCCTTGCCGAGGGTGCCGGTGATGATGTCGACGCGGTCCATGACCCCGTGCAGCTCCGGGGTGCCGCGGCCGCCGGGGCCGACGAAGCCGACGGCGTGCGAGTCGTCGACCATGACCATGGCGTCGTAGCGCTCGGCGAGGTCGCAGATCTCCTGGAGGGGGGCGACGTAGCCGTCCATGGAGAAGACGCCGTCGGTGACGATCAGCTTGCGGCGGGCCCCGCCCTCGGCGGCCTCCTTCAGGCGCGTCTCCAGCTCGGCCATGTCGCGGTTGGCGTAGCGGAAGCGGCGGGCCTTGGACAGGCGGATGCCGTCGATGATCGAGGCGTGGTTGAGGGCGTCGGAGATGACCGCGTCCTCGGCGCCGAGCAGGGTCTCGAAGACACCGCCGTTGGCGTCGAAGCAGGAGGAGTAGAGGATCGTGTCCTCCTGGCCGAGGAACGCCGACAGCCGCGCCTCCAGCTCCTTGTGCACCTCCTGCGTACCGCAGATGAAGCGGACCGAGGCCATGCCGTAGCCCCAGCGGTCGAGGGCGTCCTTCGCGGCGGCGACCACCTCGGGGTGGTCGGCCAGCCCCAGGTAGTTGTTGGCGCAGAAGTTGAGGACCTCGCCGGGAGCCCCGCCCGCGGTGACGGCGACGGCCGCGTTCTGCGGGGTGCCGATGACCCGCTCGGGCTTGTGCAGGCCGGCGGCGCGGATCTCGTCGAGGGTGGTGCGGAGGTCCTCGCGGACGGACTCGAACATGCTGCGTTCTCCTTGTGCGACGGAGGGGGGCCGGGCCCCGCGGAGGGGGGAGGTCTGCGGGGCCCGGCCGGATGGAGATGGTTCAGGGGGACCGCGGGGCGGTGGTTACGCCGTCCAGTCCAGGATGATCTTGCCGCTGCGGGCGGTCGAGGCCTCGTCGAACGCCGCGTCGAAGTCGCGGTGCGAGTAGCGGCCGGTGATGACCGGGCTGAGGTCGAGCCCGCCTTCGAGCAGCACCGTCATCGCGTACCAGGTCTCGAACATCTCGCGGCCGTAGATGCCCTTGATGGTGATCATGGACGTGACCACCTTGGCCCAGTCGACCGGGAACTCCTGCGCGGGCAGGCCCAGCATGGCGATCCGGCCGCCGTGCGTCATGTTGTCGATCATGTCCCGCATCGCCTCGCCGCGGCCGGACATCTCCAGGCCGATGTCGAAGCCCTCGCGCAGGCCCAGCTGCGCCTGCGCCTCGGCGATGGAGGACTCGGCGACGTTCACCGCGAGCGTGGCGCCCGCCTTGCGGGCGATGTCCAGCCGCTCGGGGCTGACGTCGGTGATCACCACGTTGCGCGCACCGGCGTGCCGGGCCACGGCCGCCGCCATGATCCCGATCGGGCCGGCACCGGTGATCAGCACGTCCTCGCCGACGAGGGGGAAGGAGAGCGCGGTGTGCACGGCGTTGCCGAACGGGTCGAAGATCGCCGCGACGTCCAGGTCCACCGCCGTCCGGTGAACCCACACGTTCTGCGCGGGCAGCACCACGTACTCGGCGAAGGCGCCGTCGCGGCCGACCCCGAGGCCGATCGTGCTGCGGCACAGGTGGCGGCGGCCGGCCAGGCAGTTGCGGCACTTGCCGCACACCAGGTGGCCCTCGCCGCTGACCAGCGCGCCGACCTCGATGTCGCGGACGTCGGCGCCGAGCGCGGCGACCTCGCCCACGAACTCGTGACCGAGGACCAGCGGGGTCTTGACGGCGCCCTGCGCCCAGCCGTCCCAGGCGCGGATGTGCAGGTCGGTTCCGCAGATGCCGGTGCGCAGCACCTTGATCAGCACGTCGCCGGGGCCGTACTCGGGCTCGGGAACGTCCATGAGCCACAGTCCGGGTTCGGCCTTGTGCTTGACGAGTGCCTTCATGGGGGTGGCTCCAGGCATGCGGAAGGGGGCGCCGCGCGGCGCGGGGCGCGGTCGGCGTCGGTGACGGTCACCAATCTGCCGAGATGCCCGGTGATCAGTCCATCGAGACTTTCTTAAGCGGGTCGACAGCCCAGCTTCACGCCTATGCTCCTCCGATGACGGGGTAGGGTCCCGGGCCGGGGGTGCCTGGGGAAAAGGGGAGGTGAGGGGCGTGCCGAGTCTGCGCAGCAGGGCGCTGTCGGCGGCGCTGATCGCGGCGGGGCGGCGAAGACGGTTCGCGAGCGTCGAGGCGGTACGGACCCGGGTGGCGGAGTCCGCCCGCCGGCCCGCTTCGCACCTGCCGCCGCGCTCGCTGGGGCGCATCGCGGACATCTCGCGGACCTTCGTCGGCGCCTGGCCGGTGTACGAGGTCTCCCCGCGCGGGAGCGAGCCCGCGGCCCGGGTGCTGTACGTGCACGGCGGCAGCTACATCGGCGAACTCGAACGCCCGCACTGGGCGCTGATCCGGACCCTGGTCACGCAGGCGCGGGCGCGGGTCGTCGTACCGGCGTACATCCTCGCGCCGCGCGGGACCGCCGACCGGACGGTCCCGGTCGCCGCCGACCTGCTCAGCGGCCTGATCGCGAGCGGCGGCGAGGGCGGGACGGTGCTCATCGGGGACTCGGCCGGGGCCGGGCTGGCGCTGGCCGCAGCCCAGCGGCTGCGTGACCGCAGTGGGGCGCAGCCCTCCCGGATCGTGCTGATCTCGCCGTGGCTGGACGTAAGCATGAGCCACCCGGACCAGGCCGGCATCGAGGCGGACGATCCGATGCTGGCCCGCCCCGGGCTGCGCGAGGCCGGCCGGTTGTACGCCGGGACCCTGGCCGCCGACGATCCCCGGGTCAGCCCGCTGCACGGGGCCTTCGAGGGGCTGGCGCCGCTGACGGTGTTCACCGGGACCCGGGACGTGCTGGTGACGGACAGCAGGGAGCTGGTGCGCCGGGCCCGCGCGGCCGGGGCGGAGGTGGAGTTCCACGAGGAGGCGGGGCTGCCGCACGTGTACCCGCTGCTGCCGCTGCCGGAGGGGCGGGCGGCGCGCGAGCGGATCGTCGGGCTGATCCGGTCGGCGGCCTGCGAGAGGTGAATCCTGCGCCGGGGCCTTTCCGCGGGGCGGGGTGGGCAGGGTGGGCGGGTCCTATGCCACACAGGTCATCAGGGAGCTGATCGGCCAGGCGCGGTAGGCCGTCCAGTACGCGTCGTCGCGTTCGGGGTCGGCGGGCGGGGTCCGGTTCGGCTGCCAGCCGATGGTGCTGAAACCCGCCTCGACGGCCGCTTCGGCGAGCTCGGAGTGGGCCCATTCGTGGAACTCGAAGGGCACCGGCGGCTCGGTGAGGAAGTGCGCCTTCAGCAGCGGCGCGTCGCCGGCCACGACCCGGTCGAGGATGCGGACCCCGTACGGCGACCAGTCCACGCGGGGGAACGCCCCGGCGTTGGGCACGATGGCGAGTAGCCGGCCGCCCGCGCGCAGGCTGGCGCGGACCGAGCGGAACATCGTGTGCAGGGACAGGCGGTCGGGGGTGTGGTTGAAGGGGTAGACGGCGGTGGCGAGGTCGAACGGGCCGAGGGCGGGCAGCCCCGCGGCGTCGGCGACGTGGTACTCGATGGTCCCGGCGGCCGGCCCGTCCTGCTCCGCGTGGTGCTCGCGGGCCAGCTTGATCATCTCCTCGGAGGCGTCCACCCCGACGGTCCGCCGGGCTCCGCCGCGGGCCAGCAGCCGGGTGTTGTAGCCGTAGCCGCAGGCCAGGTCGAGGGCGTCGAGCCCGCGCACCCCGCCGAGGGCGTCGATGGCTCCGTGGAGGGTGTAGGTGTCGGCCGCCGAGAAGGCCGCCGTGGTCCTGGACTCGGCGTACCGCTCTCCGAGGGTGTCGTACTGGAACCGCATGCTCTGCCTTCCGGTGGCCTGCCGGGCGTCGGGGGGTGGGGGTGGGGGGGGGGGGGGGGGGGGGGCGCGTGCGTATCGTGCCCCGCGGCGCGCCCGCCGCATGGCCGCGCACCGGTGCGTCCCCCGGACGAGGGAAGCGGTCGGCCTATCGCGGGCGCCGGCCGCGCTCCGGGGCGTCGTGCCGTACTGGGCTCAGCGCGACCGGGACCGGCCGGCCCCGGGCCGCTTCGGCCGGGCAGGGGCGCGCAGGCCGCGGCGCAGCCCGCGCCGGCGAAGAGGCACCCCGCGCCTTCCCGGCCGCCGATCGCGCAAAGTCCTTGATCGCAGGGGGCTTTCAGCCCTCCGCTCCCGCTCGCGGATCAGCCGTTCGGCCGCACCCCGGGGCCGGGGCCCCGGCCCCGGGGTGCGGCCCCGGCCGCCCAGGGCGCATCCTGGCGGTGTGACGGCGAGACCGGACAGTGGCGGCCCCGCCTCCGATGCCATGGCCCAGGTGCTCGCCCGGGCCACGGTCGGGGTGGTGGCGGCCGTCGGCGGGTACGCGGGCGGGGTGTACCTACGCTGCGGACAGCCGGGGCAGCTGCGGATGGCCGCGCTCATGGGGCTTCCGGGGCCGCTCTTCCGGCCCTGGTGGCGGATGAACCTGAGCCGCCCCTATCCGGTGGCGGAGTCCTACCGGACCGGGCAGTCCGTGCACCTGCCCGACGCGGAGGCGGCCATGCGCCGCTTCCCGCAGCTGATGGCGGGGCTGCCCTTCCCCTTCGCCTCGATGTTCGAACCGGTGACCTCCGGTGCCGAGCGGTTCGGCGTGATGATGGCGCTGCGCGCGGCGACCCCGGGGGTCCCGGTGGCGCCGGAAGACCGCGAGCGGATGCGGCGGGCGGCGGACCGGCTGGCGGGCGAGCTTGCGGAGCTGGCGGCGGCCGGGGACCCGGTGCTCTGGGACGGCGACCCGCTGTACACGGAGCGGCCGGACGCCTCGGGAGGCGCCCTCGAAGCCGTGGAGCGGCTCGAGCAGGGACTGCTGTCGCTGGACCGGCAGGGCAGGATCGGCTTCGTCAACGCGGCGGCCGAGCGGCTGCTCGGCACCACCGGACCGGAACTGCGCGGGCGGGTGCTGTGGGAGGCGCTGCCCTGGCTCGGCCATCCCGCGTACGAGGACCACTTCCGGGCCGTGTTCATGTCCACCGAACCGGTGCACTTTCCGGCCCGGCGCGGGCGCCGTACGCCCGCCGAGTGGGTGTCGGTGGACCTGTACCCCGGCATCGACGGGGTGACCATGACCATCGGCGCCACCGATCAGCCCGCCTACGCGCCCGCCTCGATGGCCCGCCCGGGAGGGGGCCTCGGCTCCCCCGCCGACCGGGCCTCCGCGCTGTACCGGCCGGTCGCCCTGGCCATCGCCCTGACCGAGGCGGTCACGGCCCGCCAGGTGTCGGCGGTGGTCACCGAGGAGCTGCTGCCGGCCTTCGGCGGCCGCCAGCTGGCGATCTACCTGCTGAACGAGCGGCACCTGCACCTCGCCTGGGAGACCGGCTTCCCGCAGGGCTTCCTCGACCGGTTCGACGGCGTCGGGCTCGATGTGCGGCTGCCGGGCGTGGAGACCCTGACCACGGGACGGCCGCTGTTCTTCGAGTCGATGGAGCACCTGGCCGCCGCGTATCCGGGGATCCCGCTGGACGCCCATGTCGGCGCCCGCGCGTTCCTGCCGCTGATCGCGTCCGGCCGCCCGGTCGGCTCGTGCATCCTGGGCTTCGACGCGCCCCGCGGCTTCAGCCCGGAGGAGCGTACGGTGCTCACCGCGCTGGCCGGGCTGATCGCCCAGGCCCTGGAACGGGCCCGGCGCTACGACAGCGAGGCGGCGCTCGCCCGCGGACTGCAGTCCGGACTGCTGCCGCACCGACTGCCGGTGCACGACCAGGTGGACACGGTGGGCCGCTACCTGCCCGGCACCCAGGGCATGGACGTCGGCGGGGACTGGTACGACGTCGTCGAGACCGGCGGCGGCCGGCTGGCCCTGGTCATCGGGGACGTCCAGGGGCACGGGGTGGCGGCCGCCGCGACCATGGGCCAACTGCGCAGCTCCGTACGGGCCTTCGCGCTGACCGGGAGCACGCCGCAGCAGGTGATGCGCGGTACCAACCAGCTGCTGAGCGATCTGGATCCGGGCCAGTTCGCCAGCTGCTGCTACGTGGTGCTGGACCCCGCGACGGGCACCGCCGAGGCCGTGCGGGCCGGGCACCCGCAGCCGCTGCTGCGCCACCCCGACGGCCGGACCGAGGTGCTGGACCTGGCCGGCGGGGTGGTGCTCGGCATCGACCCGGAGGCCGAGTACCCGGTCACCGAACTGCGCCTCGCCCCCGGCTCGGTGCTCGCCCTGTACACGGACGGGCTGGTGGAGAAGCCGGGCATCGACATCGACGTCGGGGTGGAGCGGCTGCGCAGGCTGCTGGCCGCCGCCCGGCCGGACCCGCTGACCGAGACGGCCGACCGGTTGATCAGCGAGGCGGGCAACAGCGCCGACCGGCCGGACGACATCGCCCTGCTGCTGGCGTGCCGGACCGGCGGAGCCGCGTAAGCCCGGCCGGGCAGCCCAGGCCCGGAAGGTCAGCCGGAGTCGCGGCCGTCGGGTTCGTCCAGGGACAGGGTCAGCGCGGTGTTGACCAGGCCGACGTGGCTGAAGGCCTGGGGGAAGTTGCCCAGTTGCCGTCCGGAGACCGGGTCGTACTCCTCGGCGAGCAGTCCCACGTCGTTGCGCACCGACAGCAGCCTCTCGAAGAGGGCGCGGGCCTCCTCGCGCCGGCCCGTCATGTACAGGGCGTCGGCCAGCCAGAACGAGCAGGCCAGGAAGGCCCCTTCGTCGCCGGGCAGTCCGTCGACGGTGGGGCCTTCGGTGCTGTAGCGGCGGACCAGTCCGCTGCGGCCGAGCTCCTCCCGGACCGCGTCGACCGTGCCGATGACACGCGGGTCGTCGGGCGGCAGGAAGCCCACGCGCGGGATGAGCAGGGTCGCCGCGTCGAGCTCGCGGGAGCCGTAGTACTGGGTGAAGGTGCCGCGCTCGGGGTCGTAGCCGTTCTCGCACACGTCGCGGTGCACCTCGTCCCGCATGAGCCGCCAGCGCTCCGCGTCGCCGGGGATGGAGGGGTCGCCCTCCAGGGTCCGCACGGCCCGGTCGGCGGCCACCCAGGCCATCACCTTGGAGTGCACGAAGTGGCGGCGCGGTCCGCGCACTTCCCAGAGCCCCTCGTCCGGCCGGTGCCAGTTGCGCTCCAGGAAGTCGAGGAGGGCCAGCTGGATCCGCCAGGCGTGCTCCTCGGAGGGGAGCCCGGCCGACCGGGCCAGGTGCAGGGAGTCGATGACCTCGCCGTACACGTCGAGCTGGAGCTGGTCGACGGCCGCGTTGCCGACGCGCACGGGCGCCGAGGAGGCGTAGCCGCGCAGCCAGGGCAGGCCCGTCTCGGGGATCCGCCGCTCGCCGGCGATCCCGTACATGATCTGGAGGTCGGCGGGGTCGCCGGCGACCGCGCGCAGCAGCCAGGCCCGCCAGGCGCGGGCCTCGTCGAGGAAGCCGGTGGCCAGGAGCGCGTCGAGGGTGAGGGTGGCGTCCCGGAGCCAGCAGTAGCGGTAGTCCCAGTTGCGGACCCCGCCGATCTCCTCGGGCAGGGAGGTGGTGGCCGCGGCGGCGATGCCGCCGGTCGGGGCGTAGGTGAGGGCCTTCAGGGTGATCAGGGAGCGGGTCACGGCCTCCCCGTAGGGGCCCTCGTAGCGGCACTGCCGGCTCCAGTCCCACCAGTCGGCGAGGGCCTGCTCCAGCGCCGTGTACGGATCGATGGGCTCGGGGCGCGGCTCGTGCGAGGGGTGCCAGGTGAGCACGAAGGCCACCCGCTCCCCCGCGGCGATGGGGAACTGCGAGCGGGTGCTGTTCTCCTCGCCCCAGGTGCGGACGGGCGGGTCGCTGCGCAGCCAGGCGGAGTCGGGCCCGGCGACGGCGACCCGGTCCCCGTCGGCGCGGCGGACCCAGGGGACGACGTGGCCGTAGTCGAACCGCAGGCGCAGTGTGCTGCGCATCCTGACCCGGCCGGTGACGCCCTCGACGATGCGGATGACGTCGGGGAAGACCTGGCGCTGGGGCATGAAGTCGATGACCTTGACGGTGCCGGTCTCGGTCTCCCAGTAGGACTCCAGGACCAGCGAATCCTCGATGTAGGCGCGGCGGGTGCACTGCTCGCCGTCGGGGGCGTCGAGGGGCGCGATGCGCCAGTGGCCGTTCTCCTCGTCGCCGAGCAGTTTGGCGAAGCAGGCCGCCGAGTCGAAGCGCGGCAGGCACAGCCAGTCGATCGACCCGTCACGGCCGACCAGCCCACTGGTCATCAGGTCGCCGATGAGTGCGTAGTCCTCGATGGGTTGTGTCATTTGTGCGCTCTTCCCCTCAATGTCCGGGACCAATCCGCGCGGTCCCCGGACACCCCTCCTACCGCTGGCTGCGTACGAGGAGCAGCGCGGCGCCGAGGACCACGCCGAGGGCGACGGCGAGGGCGCCGTGGGCCAGCCGGTGGCCGCGCAGGACCGGGAGGTGGCGGTCGGCGGCGTAGCGGCCGGGGCCGGTGAGGGCGAGGGCGGCGGCGCCCGCGGTCAGCAGCAGTTCGTACTCGATGCCCTCGGGGGCGAAGAAGGAGCCCGCGCCGTGGACGGCGATCGCGTTGATGAGGGTGCCGACGATGGCGGCGCCCGCGAGCGGTGTCAGCAGTCCGGCGGCGAGGCCGAGGCCGCCGAGGGTCTCGGTCAGGCCGGCGAGGACGGCCATGGCCTCCCCGGCGGGGTAGCCGCTGGCGGTGAAGAACTTCCCGGTGCCGCTGATCCCGCCGCCCCCGAACCAGCCGAAGAGCTTCTGGGCGCCGTGGGCGGCCATGGTCAGGCCGAGGACGAGGCGCAGGAGCAGCAGCCCTGTGTCGTGTGCGGGGGTGGAGAGCGCGAAGGCGGCGGGCTGGACGGCCGGGGCGGGGGCCTGCGGCTTCGCCGGGGCGGCGGCGGAGGGGCTGGTCATGGGGGAGTTCCTTCCGGTCGGGCGGTTCGAGGGGACGGATGAGGCAGAAGTCGTTCAAATTCGAACCGCCGGCCCAGACCCTAACCTTTGATTCAAATTGGAACAACCCATGTAGGGTGAAGCCATGGCTGACACGAGATGGCTGGACGACCGCGAGATGCGCGCCTGGAGCGGGTTCCTGGCAGCGTCGGCCCTGGTGAACCGCCGCCTCGACCAGCAGCTGAAGGACGACTCCGGGCTCTCGCACCCCCAGTACGAGATCCTCGTACGGCTCGCGGCGGCCCCCGGTGGCGAGCTGCGGATGACCGAACTGGCCAATGGCCTGATCAACTCCAAGAGCGGGCTGACGTACCAGGTCACCCAGATGGAGAAGGCCGGCCTGGTCCGTCGCCGCAGCTGCCCCTCCGACGTGCGCGGGGTCTTCGCCGTGCTCACCGAGGCGGGCCGGGCCCGGCTGGACCAGGCGGCGCCCGGGCACGTGACCACGGTCCGGGAGATCCTCATAGACGTCCTGACCCCCGAACAGCTCGACGCGCTCGCCGACGGGCTGGGCGAGGTCGGCCGGCGCCTGCGGGCGCAGGGCTCGTGAACCGCGGCCCCGCGGTATGCGGGCCCGCCCGGCGGGTATAGGCGCGCAATGGACGCAAAGATCTGGCTGTGGCTCGCCCTGGTCGTCTTGACCGGACTCGCGATCACCGCGGCCGTGCTGCTGGTACGGGTCCTGCGGGCACGGCGGCTGCTCCTGGACGCCGGAATCCCCCTGCGCGACAAGGCCCTGTTCTGGGGCGCCGTGATCTACACCGTCTCACCCGTGGACCTGGTTCCGGACCCGGTCTACCTGGACGACATCGGGGTCCTGCTGCTGGCCCTGCGCTCGCTGCACGCGGCCGCCGCGGCGGCGACGGGGAAGGTCCGCCCCGCCAAGGAGCCCGACCGGGTGTGAGCGCGTCACCCGCCCGGGCGGGCGTCAGCGGTGCCGGTCGACGAGGACCGCCTTGCCGTCCGGGCCGGGATGCCTCCTCGGAGCGCTGACGACCCCGGTCACATCACGCCGCGGGGGCGGAACTGGACGCTGATGCGGGGGCCGACGGCCCGCGTCGACTTGGGCACCGCGTGCTCCATGGTCCGCTGGCACGAGCCGCCCATGACGACGAGGTCACCGTGCCCGAGGGGCAGCCGCAGCAGGGTGGGGCCGCCGTCGCGGGGGCGGAGGGCGAGGTCCCGGGGATCGCCGACGGAGACGATGGCGACCATGGTGTCCTCCGTGGAGGAGCGGCCCGTACGGTCCCCGTGCCAGGCGACGCTGTCCCGGCCGTCGCGGTAGAGGCACAGCCCGGCGGTGACGAAGGGCTCGCCGAGCTCGGCGGCGTAATGACGGCTCAGCGCCTCGCGGGCCTCGGTGAGGACGGGATGCGGAAGCGCATCGTCCGCCCCGTAGAAGGCGAGCAGGCGGGGGACCTCGACCTCGCGCTCGTACATCTGCCGCCGCTCGGCCCGCCAGGGCACCTCGGCGGCCAGCCGCTCGAAGAGCGCGTCGGCGCCGGCCAGCCAGCCGGGCAGGTGATCGACCCAGGCTCCGGCACCGAGCGCGGTGCGCCGCAGGCCGACGAGCGGCCCGAACCCGATCTCGTCGCCCTGGTCGAAGAGGGACCCCTGCAGGCCCATGCCCTGTACCGCGTGCATACCTCCACCTTAACCCCGGACCCGAACACGTGCACGAATAGCGTGGCTGTCCGGATGCGCCGCGGCGCTCGAAGCGGAAGGAGGCGGCCCGGGCCCCGCAGGGTGCGGCTGTCCGCCGGGGTGGTGTCGAGCAGGGTGGCGGCCGGGCGCCGTCCGCCTGTCGCCGCGGGGCGGGCTCGCCTACCGTCGAAGCGAAGGGCCGAGCGGAAAATCATCTGTCAGCTCACCGGGAGATGCGCATGAGGATGCTGATCAACAGTCCGGACACCGTGGTCGCCGACGCCCTGCGGGGGATGGCGGCCGCCCATCCCGAGCTCGACGTCGACGTGGAGCGGCGGGTCGTCGTACGGCGGGACGCGCGGGACGGCGGGCGGGTCGGGCTGGTGTCCGGGGGCGGCTCCGGGCACGAGCCGCTGCACGCCGGGTTCGTGGGGTACGGGATGCTGTCCGCGGCGTGTCCCGGGGAGGTGTTCACCTCGCCCGTGCCCGACCAGATGCTGCGGGCGGCCGCGGCCGTGGACGCGGGCCAGGGGGTGCTGTTCGTCGTCAAGAACTACACCGGCGACGTGCTGAACTTCCAGATGGCCGCCGAGCTCGCCGAGGAGGACGGGCTGCGGGTGGAGAGCGTGCTCGTCAACGACGACGTCGCCGTGACCGACAGCCTGTACACGGCCGGGCGGCGCGGCACCGGGGCCACGCTCTTCGTGGAGAAGATCGCCGGGGCGGCGGCCGAGGAGGGCGCGCCGCTCGAGCAGGTCGCCGCGGTCGCCCGGCGGGTCAACGAGGCCTCGCGCAGCTTCGGCGTGGCGCTGAGCGCCTGCACCACGCCCGCCAAGGGCGGCCCCACCTTCGACCTCCCCGACGGGGAGCTCGAGCTGGGCATCGGGATCCACGGCGAGCCGGGCCGGGAGCGGCGCCCGATGATGTCCGCCCGGGAGATCGCCGAGGTCGCGGTGGGCGCCGTACTGCAGGACCTGGCGGAGGCGGGCCCGACCGACGGGCCGGTGCTGGCGCTGGTCAACGGCATGGGGGCGACGCCGCTGCTGGAGCTGTACGGGTTCCACGCCGAGGTGGCGCGGGTGCTGGACGCCCGCGGGGTGCCGGTGGCGCGCACGCTCGTCGGGAACTACGTCACCTCGCTGGACATGGCGGGCTGCTCGGTGACCCTGTGCCGGGTGGACGAGGAGCTGCTGCGCCTGTGGGACGCCCCCGTGCAGACGGCCGCGCTGCGGTGGGGCCGATGACCGTAAGGTGGCGGTGAGGCCCGCCCGGGCTGATCCCGATACGAGGAGATCCGGTGCGTGACGCAGACTTCTTTCGGCGCTGGATGGCGGCCGCGGCGGCCTCGGTGGAGCGCGAGGCGGACCGGCTGACCGAGCTGGACTCGCCCATCGGGGACGCGGACCACGGGAGCAACCTGCTGCGGGGCTTCGTCGCGGTACGGGCAGCCCTGTCCGCCGAGGCCGCGGAGTCACCGGGTGCGGTGCTCCAGCTCGCGGGGCGGACCCTGATCTCGACCGTCGGCGGCGCGTCGGGGCCGCTGTACGGGACGCTGCTGAGGCGTACCGGCAAGGAGCTCGGGGAGGCCGCGCAGGTCTCCGACGAGGCGCTGCGCGAGGCCCTGCACACGGGGGTGGGCGCGGTGGCCCGGCTGGGCGGGGCGGCGCCGGGCGACAAGACGATGCTGGACGCCCTGGTCCCGGGGGTTGCCGCGCTGAGCACCTCGTACCGGGCGGGCGCGGAGGCGGCGGAGCAGGGGGCGCGGGCGACGGTCCCGCTGCTGGCGCGCAAGGGCCGGGCCAGCTACCTCGGCGAGCGGAGCATCGGGCACCAGGATCCGGGCGCGACCTCGTCGGCGCTGCTGCTGGCGGCGCTGGCGGAGACCGCGGAGGCCCCGCAGTCGCCCGCTCCCGTCTCCCCGGCGTCCCCCTCGAAACACCCCGAGGACGCCGATAACGCCGAGAACGCCGAGGATGCCGAGAACGCCGAGGACGCCGGGAACACCCAGCACCCCGAGGACACGGGACAGGGCCTGGTCGGCATCGTGCTGGTCTCGCACAGCGCGCCGGTCGCCGAGGCGGTTGCCGCGCTCGCCCGGGGCCTGGCGGCGGGCGGCCCGATGGCGGCGGTAGCCGCGGCGGGCGGCACGGCGGAGGGCGGCCTCGGCACGAGCGCGGAGCGCATCCTCGCGGCGGCGCGGGAGGTGGACCGCGGCGCAGGTGTCGCCCTGCTGGCGGACCTGGGCAGCTCCGTGCTGACGGTGAAGACCCTCCTGGCGGAAGGCGAACTCCCGCCGGGGTCCCGCCTGCTGGACGCCCCGTTCCTGGAGGGCGCGGTGGCAGCAGTGGTGACCGCCTCGGCCGGAGCCACCCTGCCGATGGTCGAATCCTCCGCGAACGAGGCCTACTCCTACCGCAAAACCTGACCCCCACCCGGGCGGGGACCACCCGCCGGGGGATCGGCCAGGGCGCCGAACCAGACCCGGGCCGAGCCCCGGGGACCCGGTTCCCGGGGTGGCCGGGGCCGGGAGGGGGGCGGGCCAGGTGGTCGGGCCCCGGGTGTGGGTCTGGTCTCCGCCGGAGGCTACGGGCGGCCGCGGAGCGATTCGATCTCTCGGCGTTCGCGCTTCGTCGGGCGGCCCGCGCCGCGGTCGCGGATGCCCACCGCCGCGGCCTCGACGGGGCTCGGCGGCGGCGGGCTCTTGTCGATCAGGCATTCGGCGGCGACCGGAGCCCCCACCCGCTTGGACACGGGCCGGCGCACCACGACGATGCGCTCCCGGCCGGCGTGGAAGAGCCGTACCTCGTCACCCGCGCGCACGGGCTGCGCCGGCTTGGCGCGCTCCCCGTTGACCTTCACGTGGCCCGCCCGGCAGGCGGTCGCCGCCGTCGAGCGGGTCTTCGTCAGGCGCACGGACCAGATCCACGCGTCCACCCGTACGGATCCCGTGTCCGTGCCCGATCCCGATACCTCATCAGCCATGCCCCGACTTTAGCGAGGCCGGCCCGGATGACCGAAGGACTTTCGGCGGATATGACAACAGTGTCGCATCTGCCATGTGGATCCCGCCAAGACAATTGCACGTGCGCCACAAATGGCCCTACGTTGTCGCATGTGCAGTCCCGCCGCATCCAGGACCGCCCGATCCCGACACACGGTCGGCCGCCGAACTGACCGAGGAGCGTCAACGCATGTCCGCGATCCCGAACCGCCGCCGCGCCGCCGCCGCGCTGACCGCCGCCCTGCTCGCCCCGCTGGCCGCCTGCGGCCAAGGCGACACCGAGCCCGCCGCGTCCGCCGAGCCCCAGGCCGTGAACCTCACCGTCCTCGCCGCCTCCTCCCTCACGGACGTGTTCAAGGCGGCGGGCGCCGCGTACGAGAAGGCACACCCCGGCACGAAGGTGACCTTCTCCTTCGCCGGCTCACAGGAGCTCGCGGCCCAGGTCAAGCAGGGCGCCCCGGCCGACGCGCTGGTCACCGCCGACACGAGGACGATGGACGGCCTCAGGGGCGAGACGGACGACGCCAAGATCATCGCGAAGAACCGCCTGGTCATCGCGACCGGCAAGGGCAACCCGTTCAAGATCGCCGCCCTCAAGGACCTCGCCGACACCAGGGTCAAGGTCGTGCTCGCCGCGCCCGAGGTCCCCGTGGGCCGCTACAGCAAGGAGATCCTGGACAAGCAGGGCGTCACGGTGAAGCCCGTCTCCCAGGAGCCCAACGTGCGCGCCGTGCTCAGCAAGGTCGAGCTGGGCGAGGCCGACGCGGGCCTCGTCTACAAGACCGACTCCGCCAAGTCGGGCGACAAGGTCGTCACCGTGGACATCCCGGACACCGAGAACGCCGTGGCCTCCTACCCGGCCGCCACGCTGAAGCAGTCCCAGAACCCCGAGGCCGCCGCCGCGTTCGTGGCCTGGCTGAGCACCCCGGACGCGCAGAAGATCCTCCAGGACGCCGGTTTCCAGCAGGCCTAGCGATCGGACCGGCGGGCGGCGGGCCGCCTTCTGGCCCGCGCCGCCCGCCGCCCGCCGCCCGCCCCCGCGCCCCGGGGAAGAGGCTGCCCGGTCCGGGAGGACGGTCCGCCCTTCGCCGTGGGCGCGGCCGCCCCGCGTACGCTTCCCCGCAGCCGCCCCCGAGCCAGGAACGCCCCATGAGCAGACTCCGCACCCGCACCCGGCCCCCCGTGACCCTCGTACTCCCGGCGCTGCTCGCCGTCGCGTTCCTGCTGCTGCCGCTGATCGGCATCCTGGGCCGCACCCGGTGGAGCGAGCTCGGCACCCACCTCGGCAGCCCCGGCGTGGTCCAGGCCCTGAACCTCTCGCTCGTCGTGTCCTTCTGGGCCCTCGGCCTCTCACTGCTGCTCGGCGTGCCGCTGGCCTGGCTGCTGGCCCGCGTGGAGTTCAAGGGCAAGGCGCTGGTCCGCTCGCTGGTCCTGCTGCCGATGGTGCTGCCCCCGACCGTCGGCGGCGTCGCCCTGCTGCTCGGCTTCGGCCGGCGCGGTCTGCTGGGGCCCTGGCTGGAGGAGACCTTCGGGGTCACCCTGCCCTTCCACACGTCGGGAGCCGTCGTCGCGGCGACCTTCGTGGCGATGCCGTTCCTCGTCATCAGCCTGGAGGGGGCACTCGGCGGGCTCCGGCAGAGCTACGAGGAGACCGCCGCGTCCCTCGGCGCCTCGCCCGTCCGCGTGTTCTTCACGGTGACCCTGCCGATGGTCGCCCCCGGTCTGATCGCCGGAGCCGCGCTCACCTGGGCCCGCGCGCTCGGCGAGTTCGGCGCGACCATCACCTTCGCCGGGAACCTGCCCGGCACCACCCAGACGCTGCCCCTCCAGGTGTACCTGCTGCTCCAGGACGAGCCCGAGGCCGCCACCTCCGTGTCCCTGCTGCTGCTCGCGATCGCCATGGGCGTACTGATCGCCCTGCGGGGCCGCTGGACGGGCCCTCCCGTCACCCGCAAGCCCGCCGGGGCGCGGCCCGCCGCCGAGGAGCCCTCCGTACCGGCATCCGCGCCACCCGGGGAAACGACGCGACCCGCACCGGCCGGGGACGGGCACTGGTCGCTGCACGCGACCGTCACCGGCTTCAACCGGCTCACCCTCGACGCCGAACCGGGCACCACGATCGCCGTGGTCGGCGAGAACGGCGCCGGGAAGACCACTCTGCTGCGCGCCCTCCTCGGCCTGACCCCGCGCGCCCACGCCGAGCTCAGGCTCGGGGACACCGACGTCACCGCCCTGCCCCCGCACCGCCGACAGGTCGCCTGGGTCCCGCAGGACGGCGCGCTCTTCCCGCACCTGAGCGCGCTGGCCAACACCGCGTACGGGCTGCGGGCCCACGGGGTGGGGCGGGCGGAGGCCCGCCTCCAAGCCCAGGGCTGGCTGGACCGGCTCGGCGTCGGGCACCTGGCCGCGCGCAGGCCCGCGCAGCTCTCCGGGGGCCAGGCCCAGCGCGTCGCCCTCGCCCGCGCCCTGGCGGCCCGCCCCCGGCTGCTGCTGCTCGACGAACCGCTCGCCGCCCTCGACCAGACCACCCGGGCCCACGTCCGGCACACCCTGCGCACGCACCTGTCCGGCTTCGGCGGGGTCTGCCTCATCGTCACGCACGACCCCGTCGAGGCGGTCTCGCTGGCCGACCGGGTCCTCGTCCTCTCCGACGGGCAGACCCTCCAGGACGCGCCGCCCGCCGAGGTGACCCGGCACCCGCGCTCCCCGTGGGTGGCGCGGATGCTGGGGCGCAACGCCTGGCCGGGCACGGCGTCCGCGCAGGGGCTGGACCTGGCCGCCGGGGGCCGCCTCGTCGTCGCCGAGGCGCTGCCCGAGGGGGCGCAGGCCCTCGCGATCATCGCCCCGGAGGCGGTGTCCGTGCACCGGGACCGCCCGGGCGGCAGTCCCCGCAACGTCTGGCCGGGCACGGTACGGGAGATCACGGCGGTCGGCAGCAGGCTGCGCGTGCTGATCGCCCCGCAGGACGCGCCGGACCTGGTCGCGGAGATCACCCCGGAAGCGGCCGCGGAGCTGGGCATCGTCGACGGGGCCGCGGTGTGGACCAGCGTGAAGGCCACCGAGGTCACGCTCGTCCGCCTGTAGCGTTCCGCCGCCTCGGACTCGGTGCCGCCGCCCGACTCACCGCCGCCTGCCGGCCCGCCTGCTCATGGTCACCGCCGCCGGGCTCGCCGTGCTGTTCGTCCGCGAGCTCAACCGCCCTGCAGAACACCAGGCCGTGCAGGGTAGCCGCCGTGTGAAGGTCAGCCGGCCGTCGGCTCCGGGGCGGTGACGTCGAACTCGCACCACACGCGCTTACCGCCGCCCCGGGGCTCCACGCCCCAGGCGTCCGCGAGCTGTTCCACCAGCAGCAGCCCGCGTCCGGAGACCGCCCAGTCCCCCGCCTCGCGGCGCCTGGGCAGGGCGCTGCTGGAGTCCTCGACCTCGATGCGGATCCGGCCCTCCGCCGTCAGCCGCATGCCCAGCTCGGCGGGGCCGTCGGTGTGCACGAGGGCATTGGTCATCAGCTCGTCCGCCGCGAGTTCGATCTCGTCGGCCCGGTCCCGCGCGCCCCAGGCGGCCGCGGCCGCCCGGATCAGGTGCCGGGCCATCGCCGGGGCTTCCGGGTCGCCGGGGTCCAGCCGGTGGTGCAGCGGGCCGCCGCCGCGCCCGGTGGGCGTACCGCGCCGGCGCAGGACGAGCAGGGCCATGTCGTCCCCGCCTCCCGAGTCGCCGACCAGGTCGCACAGGACGTCGGCGAGTTCCTCCACGTCGATCGGGCCGCCGCGCACCGCGTCCATGAGCTCCCGCATGCCGGTGTCGGGGTCCGCTCCGGGCCGTTCGATCAGCCCGTCCGTGCACAGCACCAGGGTGTCACCGGGGTGCAGTTCGATGCTGGTGACCGGGTAGCCGGAGCCGGTCCCGGTCTGCTCGCGGGGCGGCAGCCCGAGCGGCAGCCCGCCCGCCACCTGGACCCGGTGGCAGCTGCCGTCCCCGCGCCGCACCACCGGGTCGAGGTGGCCGGCGCGGACCATCCGGAGCATGCCGCTGGTGAGGTCCGCTTCAGCGTACGTGCACGTGGCGAATCGTTCGGTCTGCAGCTCGCGCAGGAAGGCCGAGGCCCGCGCCATGGCGGTGCCGGGGGTGTGGCCCTCGACGATGTAGGCGCGCAGCACGATGCGCAGCTGGCCCATGACGGCGGCCGCGTCCGTGTCGTGGCCCTCCACGTCCCCGATCATGACCCCGACGCGGCCCTCGCCGAGCGGGATCACGTCGTACCAGTCGCCGCCGATGTCCCGCCCCATCCTGGCGGAGCGGTAGCGGACGGCGATCAGCGCGCCCGGCACGGCGGGGATCCGGCGGGGCAGCATGGCCCGCTGGAGGCCCTCCGCCAGGTCGTGCTCCTGTTCGAAGAGCATGGCGCGCTGGAGGCTCTGCGCGATGCCGCTGCCGAGCGCCATCAGCAGGTTGCGCTCCTCGGCGGTGAAGTCCCCGTCGCGGGTGTAGAGCAGCCCGAGTGCGCCGATGGGCCGCCCCTGGGCGATCAGCGGCAGGTAGACCCCGCTGCGCACGGACAGCGGCTCGATGTACGGCCACAGCTGCGGGTAGCCCAGTTGGAACTCCTCCCGCGAGGCGAGGTAGACCGGCTGCATGGTGCGTACGGCCTCGCTCATCGGGAACCGCGCGTCGATCCGCGTGTACTCGATCTCGGGCACGTACGAGCCCAGCTGGCCCTCGGCGACCAGGTGGATGCGGCCGCCGTCGACGACGCCCAGCATCACGCTGACCGCGCCGAGGTGGCCGAGGGCCTCCGGGTCCTTGAGGACGTCGGTCACGTCGTTGACGGTGCGGGCGTGGGCGAGGATGGCCGTGGTCCGCTCGACGACGCCGGTCATCCGGCGCCGCCCCTCGGCCCGCTCCCCGGCGGCGCCGGGCTCGCCCGGGTCGTGGGCGGCGTCGCGGAGGATCCCGATGACGCGGTACGGGCGCCCGCCCGGGTCCCGCATGATGTGCCCTTGGATGTGGAGCCAGGCCAGGGTTCCGTCCCGGCGGCGGCCGCGGACGTAGGCCCCGTAGTGGCTGTGCCCGTCATCGAGGGCCTGCGCGACCCGGGCCTCGAGCCGGGCCTCGTCGGCGGGCGGGATGCGGGGGCGCAGGCCGGCGATGGTCCCGTCGAACTCGTCCGGGCGCAGGTCGATGACCTCGAGGGCGGTGGGATCGAGGAACATCCGTCCGCTGTCGAGGTCCCAGTCGAAGGTGCCCATGCGGTTGAGCGCCAGGCTCGTGTCCGGCCGCGCGGGCCAGTCGACCTCGGGATTCCGTCCCCACTGGGCCATGCAGCCAGCGTCTCACTCCCCGCGACCTTTCTCCTCATATCGCCGCCCGGGCGGCGATATGCCTAGCCCTCGGCCGGAGAAGCGTCGTGTACCAGCAGGGCGATCTGGACCCGGTTGTTGAGGTGGAGCCGGGTCAGGATCCGGGAGACGTGCGTCTTCACGGTCGGCAGGGCCAGGTGCAGCTCGCGCCCGATCTCCGCGTTGGACAGGCCGCGCCCGACCGCCAGCGCCACCTCCCGCTCCCGTCCGGCCAGCAGCGCGAGCCGTTCCCGGGCCGCGGCCGCCCGGGTGTCCTGGCCGGCGCCGGCCGCCACCCGGTCGATGAGCCGGCGGGTGACCGCGGGCGAGAGCACCGGGTCTCCGGCGGCCACGGCCCGGATCGCCGTCACGATCTCGTGCGGCGGGGTGTCCTTGAGGACGAAACCGGCCGCTCCGGTCCGCAGCGCCCGCAGGACGTGCGCGTCGGTGTGGAAGGTGGTCAGGACCAGTACCTCGGGCGCGCCGGGCACGGCCCGCAGCGCCTCGGTGGCGGTCAGCCCGTCGACGCCCGGCATCCGGATGTCCATCAGCACCAGGTCGGGGCGGTACGAGGTGACGAGCTCGGGCACCTCCGCGCCGTCCGCGGCCTCCGCGACGAGCTCGATGTCGGGGGCGCCGCCCAGCATCAGGCGCAGCCCGGCCCGGACGATCGCGTCGTCGTCGACCAGCAGTACCCGGATCACCCGCGCCCCTTCCGTGCGTTCAGTGCTGCCAGGGTAGCCAGGCCGTCACCCGGAAGCCGCCGTCCGCGGGACCGGCCGTGAACTCGCCCCCCGCGAGCCGGGCCCGCTCGGCCAGCCCGATCAGCCCCCGCCCGCCGCCCCCGCCCGTCCCGCGATCCGGGCCGGGCCCCGGACCCTGACCGGGCGGCACGCTGCTGTGCACGTCCACCGTCAGCCGCTCCCCCGGCACTCCGGCCACCCGCACCCGGACCGCCGCGCCGGGCGCGTGCTTGCGTGCGTTGGTCAGCGCCTCCTGCACGATGCGGTACGCCGTGCGCCCCGCGAGCGGCGGTGGCGCGGCCCCCTCGGGCGGCCCGGTCAGCTCGATCCGCCCGCCCGCCGCCCGGGCCTCCGCCACCAGCCGTTCCAGGTCCGCCAGCTCCGGTTGCGGCCGCTCCCGCTCCGCGGCGCCGGTGCCCGTTCCCGACCGGAGCACCCCGATCACCTCGCGCAGGTCGTGCAGGGCCAGGTGGGCGCTCTCCCGGATCACCCCGGCGGCCCGTGCGGTCTCCGCGGGCGGGGCGCCCGGGTTGTACTCGAGGGCGCCCGCGTGGACGCTGAGCAGCGACAGCCGGTGCCCGAGTACGTCGTGCATCTCGCGGGCGATCTCCTCGCGCACCTCCATGCGGACCCGCTGGGCCCGCGACTCCGCGTCCGCCTCGGCCAGTTCGGCGCGTTCCCGCAGCGAGGCGATGAGCTGCTGCCGGGACCGCCGGAACAGGCCCCAGCCGAGGGATCCGGCGATCAGGGCGAAGTACGTGACGGCCGAGCCGGCCCGCTCCTCGGACATGCCGGGCAGCTGCCACAGGAAGAGCGGGAGCGGGGCGAAGGCCAGTGCCGCCACCCAGGCCGTGACCCGCCACGGCCGGCTCGCGGCCACCGTGAACACCGCCACCAGCGCCGGGCCGGTCAGATAGTGCGCCTGCGTGCCCGCCAGCAGGAGCACCACCGCGAGTTGCACCGGCCGGCGCCGCCGCAGCAGCACGGCCGCGCAGGCCAGTCCGCCGGCCGCCTGGTCGGCGGCCCGCCACGCGGGTCCGCTGTCGGCCACCGGGATGGACTGTGAGCTGACGGCCGCGAAGCAGGCCGCGAAGAGGACGAGAGCGAGGTCGGCGGCCCAGTCCCGGCGGGTGCGGGGGATTCGCCGGATACGGGGGATCCGGTGGATGCCGGGGATGCGGGAGAAGCGGCGCATGTCCCCGAAATCTACGCGGGCCGGCCGTGGCCGGACGTCCGCGCGGCGAACCGGATACTTAAGTACCCTTCACCCGCGCCCAACGGCCGATCCGTCGCCCCAGGCCGCCCGCCTACCGTCGGAGCATGACCTCAACCACACCGAAATCCCCCGTGACGGCCGTGTCGGGGCTGATCAGCTTCGTCCTCGTCGTCGGCGGCGCGAGCGGCCTGCTGCACGAATGGCTCGACTGGATCCACTTCATGGGGTTCGTCCGCTTCCTGGTCCCCGAGGGCTACGAGATCTACGGCTACGGGGTGATGGTGGCGCTCGGGATCGCGGTGGGCGCGGCCGGCGAGGCGACGGCCGGCTGGCGGCGTACGTAGGGGCCGCCTCCCCGCGGGGGGGGGGACGGCCCCTACTGACCCCTCGCAGGCCTACGGGCTGCTACGCCTCCGGCTCGTCGGGGTCGGGTTGGGCCGGTCCGGGCTCCTCGGGGGCCGGGGCCTCCGGGCTGGGCACCTCAGGGGCGGGCACCTCAGGGGCGGGCGCCTCGGGGCTGGGGACGATCGGCGGCGGCGGAAGCGGCACCGAGGGCGCCGGGGTCGGGACCGGGGCCGGGGAGACCTCCGCTTCGGGGGTGGTCGGCGGCGGGGACTCCGGTTCCACCGAGCGCGGTTCGGTCGGCGGCATCGAGGTCGGGGGCCGGGTCGGCTCGGCCGGGGACGGCGTGGGCGACTCGGCGGGTGACTCGGCCGGTGACTCCGTAGGGGACGCCGTGGGCGACTCCTCCCTCGACGGGGTCTCGGAAGGCGTCTCGGAAAGCGTCTCGGACGGGGTCTCGGACCGGGTTTCGGTCGGCGTCTCGGAAGGCGTCTCCGACGGCGTCTCGGACGGGGTCTCCGACGGCGTCTCGGACGGGGTCTCCGACGGGGTCTTGGACGGGGTCTCCGACGGCGTCTCGGACGGGGTCTCCGACGGGGTCTTGGACGGGGTCTGCGTGGGCGTGCCCGACGGCGTCGGCGACCCGGTCGGGGTCGGCGTCAGCGGCGACCCGGTGGGCTTCGTCGGCGTGGGGAGCGACGGAGTCGTCGTGGTGATCGGCGGAGTCGGGACCACGGGCGGCGGCACCCGCCGGTCGGGCCGGTTGGGGCGGTCGCCCCGCTCCCGTTCGTACCAGTGCTTGTTGCGCTGGTCGTAGATCACGAAGTTGTTCACGATGGTCACCGACGGGGCGATGACGACGACCCGCGCGGGCTGGTACGAGTTCCACACCTGCCCGAAGCGCTTCGGGTTGGCCTTGAGCGCCACCGGCGGACCGAGCGGGTTCCCGCAGGCGCAGCGCACCCGGGGCACCCCGCGGTCGTCCACGAGCACGGCCGTCCCGGCCTGGAGCACCGCCTGGTAGGGGTTGGCCTTGCCGTCCCGGAAGCCGTGGTTTGTGACCCGGGTGTCCATCCGCAGCTGCATCGGCGTGAGCGAGCGGAGGTAGCCGGGGACGGCCGCCGGCTGGATGCCGAGGGCCGAGGCGAAGGCGCTGTTCCTGGCGGGCTGCGCGGACAGCACCCGGATCTGCTTCTCCACGTCACAGCTGGCGACGTTCCTGGTGCCGCCGTACACGCCCGGCGCAGAGCCGTTGACGGTACGGGTGCCCGCGGGAGCCGTGGTGCCCGGCGCCCTGGTCGCGGGCGGCGTCCGCGTCTCGGGCGGCCTCCCGGTCTCGGGCGGCTTCCCGGTCTCGGGCGGCTTCCCGGTCTCGGGGGGCTTGCCGGTCTCAGGGGGCTTGCCGGTCCCGGTCGGCGGCGGGGTCTCCGGCGGTGGAGGGGCCTCGCTGACCGCGGTGGACTCGGTGAACGGGTCCGGGCCCGAGGCGGCCACCGGCTGGAGGAACACCTCGCCGGCCTGAGCCGTGCCGGTGGGCCTGATCAGCACCACGGCCAGGGCCACCGCGGCAGCCACCGCGACGAGCGCGGTGGCGAGCCGGGGTACGGACCGCCACCAAGGGCCCTTGGCCGGGCCGCCGGGGCCGCCCGGGCCGGTGCCGCCCGTGCCACCGGGCCCACCGGGCGGCGCGGAAGGGGGTGGCGGCGGAGGAGGCCCTTGCTGCCCGCCCGAGAGCGGGCCTGACGGCGGCCCGGTGGGGCGCTCTGACGAGGGCGGTCGGCCGGAGGGTTGCGTGGTCACGGGCTCTCCTTCGCAGGAGGAGTGAGTTCCCTGCGGACCATTGTGTGCGCCGTCCGGGTGGTGTCCGCAAGCCGGGAGTGCCACGGTTGCAGGGTGAGCCGGACACCGAGATCGCCTTCGTCCGGGGGCTCCGCCGGGGCATGGCGCGACGCCCTCGTCGCCGTCGTCGCGGCCTTCGCGGTGATGGCCGCGGTCGCCGCGGCCGGCCTGGCGCTCGCGGGCGCGGGCGACCTGCCGGGCGGGGCGTTCCCCCGCGTGGTCGCCGCGGTCGTCGTGATGGCGGCCGGCGGTTCGGTCGAGGTGTCGGGCGGTGCGGGCTTCCTGGCGGGGGCGGACGCGAACCTGTCGGTGCTCCCGCTCTCGGTGAGCCTGGCCGGCGCCCTCACGGCCGGATACTGCTTCCTGCGCCCGCTCCACAACCGTGCGGTCGCCCGGCCCCGCGAACTGCTCGGCCGCGCCGCCCCGTTGATCGTGCTGTGGCTCCTCGCGCTGACCGGCGCGGGTTACCTCGCCCGGCAGACGTTCGGGCTCACCACCGGCGACTCCCCCATCGGAGTGATCGGCGAACTCCTCGACTCCGCCCCGACGGTGGGCTTCCGGGCGCACCTGCCCGCCACGATCCTCTTCGGACTGCTGTGGATCGTCGGCCTGTTGCTGGTGGCCCTGCTGGTCTCCCGCCGCGCACCGCTCCCGGCCGGGCTGGTCCGCTTCCACGCGGCGGTGCGCCCCGCCGCCTTCGCGACGGTCGTGCTGCTGCTCGCGTACGTCGTCCTCGGCATCGGGGTCGGCGTGGTGGTGGCCGCCACCCAGGGCCATGGCGCCCGGACCCTGGCCGTGATCCTGCTGGGTCTGCCGAACCTGGTCTGGCTCGCGCTCACCCTGGGCTTCGGCGGCGCCTGGGAGGGCAGGGTGGAGGGCCCGTTCGGGCTGCCGATGCCCCAGTCGCTGGACCACGTCCTGCGCGGCTCCGACCTGTCCTCGGTCGACGTGGCCTCGCTCGCGGAACGGGACTCCCGGGCGTGGTGGCTGGTGGCGGTGGCCGCCGTGCTGCTGCTCGGCACCGGCGTCCTGGCGGCCGTACGGTCCCCCGCGCACGTCCGCCCCTGGCAGCACGCGCTGCACCTGGCGGTGGCCTTGGCCCTGGCGACCCTGATGGTGTGTCTGCTGGCCCGGGTCCAGGCCCAGTTCGGCCTCTCCCTGCTGGGGATCGGCGAGGAGGACGGCCTCGGCGGCAGGGTGGAGCTCCTCCCGGTTCTATGGCGCACGGTCGGCCTCGCCCTCCTCTGGGGCGCGGCGGCGGGCTTCCTTGGCGCGCTCCTGGCCCGCCCCGTACGCCACCGGGGCCGCGTCGACGAGCCGGCCGCGGCCCCGCGCCCTTAGCCCGGGGCCTCGGCCGGCGCAGGACCCCAGGTGGCGGAAGGCCGGCCTCAGGAGTCCCGTCCGAACACCGGGAGCGCCCACGCCGGAGGGGGCGGGGGCGCGGTGTCCGGCGGGGGCGCCGGGCGGGGTGGGGAGGGGGCGGCGGACGAACCGGCCCGGCGGAGGGCTCCGGTGAACTCGAGGCAGGTGTTCCAGCGGTCCTCCGGGGACTTGGCCAGCGCCTTCGCCAGGACCTCGTCCAGGGCCTCGGGCAGACCGGGCCGGCGGGAGCTCAGCGGGGGCGGCGTGTCGTACTGGTGGGCCCACAGCAGGGCCATGTCGTCGTCCCGCTCGAACGGCGGTCCCCCGGCCAGCGTTTCGTAGACCACGCAGGCGAGGCTGTACACGTCGCACCGGCCGTCCACCGGTTTGCCGGAGATCTGCTCGGGCGCCACGTAGTCCAGGGTCCCGACGAACTGCCCCACGCTGGTGAAGCCGGTCAGGGACAGCGACTTCTTCGTCAGTCCGAAGTCCGTCAGGTACACGTGCTCGGGGTGGTCGCTGTCCGTGCCGCGAGCGACGAGGATGTTGCCCGGTTTGACGTCGCGGTGCACGAGGTCGTGGTCGTGCGCCGCGTCCAGCGCCGAGGCGACCTGCCCCGCGATCCGGACGGCGGTGTCCACCGGGAGGGGCCCGGCGCGGTTCATCATGGCCCGCAGGTCCTGCCCGGGGACGAAGCGCATCGCGATGTACAGCAGCCCGTCGGTCTCGCCCGCCTCGAAGACCGGCACGATGTGCGGGTGGTCGATGGCCGCGGCCACCTTCGACTCGTACGCGAACCGCTGCCTGAAGGTGTCGTTGCGGGCCAGCTCGGGGGCCAGCAGCTTCAGCGCCACCGTCCGGTCCAGGCTCAGGTCGCGGGCCCGGTAGACGACCGCCATGCCGCCGCGTCCGATCTCGCTCTCCACCACGTATCCGGCGATGCGCTTCCCCCGCAGGTCGGAGGGGCGCCCGCCGACCGGATCCGGCGTCGCCATCACTCGCCGCCGTGTCCGGGCCGGTCGACGATGCGGGTCGGGGCGTGCCCCACCTCGGGGTCGGGCTCCACGTCGGGCTGGACCGAGACCGGGGCGGGCGCCGACGGCTCCGCGGGCGGCGAGGCCGGTGCGGGCGGGGTACCCGGTGCGAGCGGGGCTCCGGGTCCGGCGACGGCCGCGTAGGTCATCATGCGGGTCCCGTCGCCGTACAACCACCGGCCGGCCGACTCGTCGTACAGCCACACGGACTCGCCGTCGATGACGATCCCGGCGCGCAGGCCCCGTACGGACCGCCGGAAGGCCTCGCTGTCCGTACGTCCGGCGGCGAGTTCGGCGACGGCCCGCCGGTAGCGCTCCAGGGCAGCGACGCCGCGTTCGAGCTGCGGTCCGGGATCCTCGGCGCGCCCCGGGGGCCGCCCTCCGGCGGTCGGCGGCGGCTGCGGTACGGACACCAGCAGGCGGCCGTCCACCCAGGCGGACCAGCCGTTGGCGCACAGGACTTCCCCCCAGTCGCCGCGGCGGGTCAGCAGCTGCACGGGGAGGAACGCGTCGAGCGGCACGGTCGGACGGGAGGCGTCCGGGGTCTCCCAGGCGGGCAGGCCCTCCTGGGGGACGACGTGGGTGGGGTGGAAGTCCGCGACCCCCTCGGAGTAGGTCATTTCCGCGGCTGCTTCCGCATGACGGCCGGCTCGTGCCGGCGCAGCAGCCGGGACACCAGGACACCGAAGAGCACGGACAGGACCGGCAGCATGGACATGCTGATCAGCCACACGCCGGCCTCGTGCCTGAAGATCGGGTCCTGGGTGAGCCGGCCGGGGACGATCGCACCGAGCCCGATGGTGCCGCCCATCGCGCCCATCGCCCACCGGGCCGGCGCGAGCCAGGCCACCTGTTCGAGGACGGCGACGTCGTAGAGCTTGAGCAGGGTGCCGCAGAAGACGACCTGGACGATGGCGAGGAGGACCAGCAGGGGCATGGTGACCTCCTCCTTGCGGACCAGTGCGGAGATCAGCAGTCCGAGCATCATCGCGGTGAACGACAGCAGGGCGACGGCGAGGGTGATCTCGATCAGCGGCGGCAGGATGACGCCCTTGCCGTCCGGGGCGTTCAGCCTCACTCCGCCGAGGGCCACGAGGGTCAGCACCACGGCCTGGCCGACGGTGATCGTGCCGAGGACCACCACCTTGGACATCAGGTAGGCGGAGCGGGACAGCCCGACGGCGCGTTCGCGCTGGTAGATCACGCGTTCCTTGACGAGTTCGCGGACGGCGTTGGCGGCGCCGGTGAGCACTCCGCCGATGGTCAGGATGAGCAGGGCGTTCAACGCGGTCTCGGCGGTGAGGGTGCTCCCGGCGAGCGCGCGGGCCATGGCGCCCATCATGAACGGCAGCGCGACCATGATGACGAGGAAGGTGCGGTCGGCGCCGAGCACGGCGGCGTACCGGCGGATCATGGTGGACAGCTGGGAGCCCCAACTCTGCGCCTTGGGCGGGGGCAGGGGCGCGGCCCGTGCGGGTCCCGCGGCCGCTTCGGCGGACCGGGGTCCGCGGGACGTGGCGTCTTCGACGTAGCGGCGGTGGACCGGCGAGGCGCGGTAGGCCCCCGCCCAGTCGCGGTCCTGCTGCGTCTCGAACGCCTCGAAGGCCTCCGGCCAGTGGTCGAAGCCGAAGAAGTCGAGGGCGTCCTGGGGCGGGCCGAAGTAGGCCACGCGCCCGCCGGGGGCGAGGAACAGCAGCCGGTCGCACACGTCGAGGCTGAGCACGCTGTGGGTGACGACGATGACGGTGCGGCCGTCGTCGGCGAGTCCGCGCAGCATGTGCATGACCGAGCGGTCCATGCCGGGGTCGAGGCCGGAGGTGGGCTCGTCGAGGAAGAGCAGGGACGGCTTGGTGAGCAGTTCGAGGGCGACGGAGACGCGTTTGCGCTGGCCGCCGGAGAGGCTGTGGATGGGCTGGTCGGCGCGCTGGACGAGGCCGAGCTCACGGATCACCTCGTCGACCCGGGCCTCGCGTTCGGCCTTGGCTGTGTCCTGCGGGAAGCGCAGTTCGGCGGCGTAGACGAGGGCGCGGCGGACGGTGAGCTGGGCGTGCAGGATGTCGTCCTGGGGCACGAGGCCGATGCGGCTGCGCAGTTCGGCGTAGTCGCGGTAGAGGTCGCGGCCGTCGTAGAGGACGGTGCCCCGGTCGGCGGGGCGCAGGCCCGTCAGCGCTCCGAGCAGGGTGGACTTGCCCGCGCCGCTGGGGCCGACGACGGCGAGCAGGCACTTGGCGCCCACGGGGAAGGAGACGCCGTCCATCAGGATCTTGCGGCCCCGGTCGACGGCGACGGTGAGGTCCTGGACGTCGAGGGAGACCTCGCCCGTGTCCACGTACTCCTGGAGCTGGTCGCCGACGAGGCAGAAGGCGGAGTGGCCGATGCCGACGATGTCCCCCTCGGCGAGGCGGGCGGCGCCGTCGACGCGGGCGCCGGTGAGGTAGGTGCCGGTGTGGCTGCCGAGGTCGGCGATCTCGTGGCTCCCGTCGGCCAGGGCGCGGAATTCGGCGTGGCGGCGGGAGACGACGAGGTCCTCGATGACGAGGTCGTTGTCGGGGCCGCGGCCGATCCGGACGGCGGTGCGGGCCGGCAGCGGGCGCACGGTCGTCGGCTGCCGGAAGGTGCCGGTCATCCCGGGGTTCGAGACCTGGGAGGGGCGGGCCGGTCCGGTGGGTGCGTCGGCGAGGACGACGCGGGGGCCGTCCTCGGCGCTGCCGAAGCGCAGTTCGCTGCCGGGGCCGACGATCCATTCGTGGATGCGGTGGCCGTCGGCCCAGGTGCCGTTGGTGCTGCCCTCGTCCTCGACCGTCCAGTGGTCGCCGTCGGGACGCAGCACGGCGTGGTGCCAGGAGACGCGGGCGTCCTCGAGGCAGATCTCGCAGAGGGGGTCGCGGCCGACGTGGTAGTTCCGGCCCGGGCTCATCCGCGTGGAGCCCCGGTCGGTCTCCAGAACGAGCTCGGGCGCGGTCGGCACACCGGGGCGCTGGACCATGAGCAAATTTTCCCACGATCCGGGCGACCTGGCACCGGTCCAGCATCATCGCAGGTCAGAGGCCTCTTATGGGTAATGACAACGGTCCCCGTTGCAGCCTTTGCCCATCTCGCCGAGGTGCGCTTCACTTCACGCGACGGAACCGAACAAACGGGGGACGCCATGAGCGGGCACGACCACGGAACCGCGATCGACGAGAGCCACGACCACGCGGGCGGCAGGGGCCACGACAAGGGCCACGGCCACGCCGGCCACAGCCACGGCGTCTCGGCCGACGCCGACCGCCGCTGGCTGGCCATCGCGCTCGGCCTGATCGGCACGTTCATGGCCGTCGAGGTGGTCATCGGCGTGGTGGCCAACTCGCTGGCCCTGATCTCCGACGCGGCCCACATGCTGACCGACGCCGTCTCGATCGTCCTCGCGCTGATCGGGATGCGGCTGGCGGCCCGGCCGGCGCGCGGCGGCTTCACGTACGGGCTGAAGCGGGCGGAGATACTCTCCGCCCAGGCCAACGGGCTGACCCTGCTGCTGCTGGCGGTCTGGCTGGCGTACGAGGCGGTGCGCAGGCTCGCGGACCCGCCGCCGGTGGAGGGCGGGCTGGTGGTGGTGACGGCGCTCGCGGGCATCCTCGTCAACATCGCCGCGGCCTGGTGCATCTCGCGGGCCAACCGGTCCTCGCTCGCCGTCGAGGGCGCCTACCAGCACATCCTGAACGACCTGTTCGCGTTCATCGGGACCGCCGTCGCCGGTCTGATCGTGCTGACCACCGGATTCCGGCAGGCGGACGCGATCGCCACCCTGGTAGTGGTGGTGCTGATGGTCAAGGCGGGCTACGGGCTGGTCCGCGAGTCCGGCCGGATCCTCCTGGAGGCCGCTCCGGCCCATGTGGACCCGGACGCGGTGGGCGACCGCCTGGTCGGGCAACCGCCGGTCACCGAGGTACACGACCTGCACATATGGACCATCACCTCCGGTCAGGCGGCCCTGTCCGCGCACGTGCTCGTGGAGCCCGCGGGCGATTGCCACGCGGTGCGCCGGGACCTGGAGCGGCTGCTGGCCGAGGAGTACGGGATCACGCACACCACCCTCCAGGTGGACCACGTGCAGGACGCGCTCCTCACGGTCGGCCGCGCCGGCCAGGAGACGCCGGACGCGCACTGCGCGGAAGCGCACGGGCCGGTCCACCGCGAGGGTCCGCACGACCACTGACGGCCGGCGCCGGGAGCCGGTCCGGTCCGTGTCCGGTCCATGACCTGCCGCCGTACGGGGCATACATGGGCCCATGACGCACAAGCGCAGTGCCGGACTGCTCCTGTTCCGCCGAACGGGTGAGGATGCCGACCCGCGGATCGAGGTCCTGCTCGGCCACCTGGGCGGCCCGCTCTGGTCGGGGCGGGACGCCGGGGGCTGGGGCATCCCCAAGGGCGAGTACGAATCCGACGAGACCCCGCGGAACGCGGCCCGCCGGGAGTTCACCGAGGAGATCGGGCTGCCGCCGCCGGAGGGCGAGTACCTGCCCCTGGGCGACGTCCGGCTGACCAGCGGAAAGCTGGTGACCGTCTGGGCGGTGGAGGCGGACCTCGACCCCGCGCTGATGGTGCCCGGGACCTTCACCATGCAATGGCCGCCGCACTCGGGGACCGTACAGGAGTTCCCCGAGCTCGACCGGGTGGCGTGGTTCGACCCGTCCACCGCGCGACAGAAGCTGATTGCCTCTCAGGTTCCGTTCCTGGAACGCCTGTTGGAGGTGCTGAAGGGCTGATACGCGTCGGCTTGCCAGCGGGTCCTGCTGCGTGCAGATTGCACACATGACGAACGTCGTGCTGGTGGGGACCCTGGACACCAAGGGTGTGGAGTACGGCTGGCTGCGCGAGAGGCTGCTGCGCGCCGGCGTCGACGTGGTCGTGGTCGACACGGGGGTGATGGGCGAGCCCCGGGTGCCCGCGGACGTACCGCGGGAGGCGGTCGCCCGGGCCGCGGGAACGGAACTGTCGGAACTGCGATCGGCCGCCGACCGGGGCGCGGCCGTCACCACGATGGCCCGGGGCGCCGAGGCGACCCTGTTGCGCCTGCACGCCGAAGGCCGGCTGCACGGGGTCCTCGCGATCGGGGGCAGCGGCGGCACCTCCATCGCCACCCGGGCGATGCGCGCCCTGCCGCTGGGCGTGCCGAAATTGATGGTCTCGTCGATGGCGTCAGGCGATGTCACCCCGTACGTGGGCTCCTCGGACATCACGATGATGTACAGCGTGGTGGACATCGCGGGGATCAACAGCATCTCGGCGCCCGTCCTGGCCAACGCCGTGGAGGCGGTCGCCGCAATGGCCAAGGCCTTCGCCCACGCCTCCCTGGACCCGGGCAGGGGGCCGCGGCTGGGCGCGGGCGACCGCCCGCTGATCGCGGCGAGCATGGCGGGCGTGACCACGGTCGGGGTGGACGCGGCCCGCGAGCGGCTGACCGAACTGGGCTACGAGGTCCTCGTCTTCCACGTCAGCGGCTCCGGCGGCCGCACCCTGGAGACGCTGGCCGGCCAGGGGGTCTTCGCGGGGGTCCTCGACCTCACGCTCAGCGAGCTCGCCGACGACCTGTGCGGGGGCATCCTCACCGCCGGCCCCGACCGGCTCAGCGCGGCCGGGCGGGCGGGGATTCCGCAGGTGGTGAGCCTGGGGGCGCTGGACATGGTGAAGTTCGGCCCGATGGAGACCATGCCCGACCGGGTCCGCCACCGGCGGGTCCGCGTCCACAACCCCTCCATCACGGTGATCCGCACGACCGAGGACGAGTGCGCGGAACTCGGCCGCCGGGTCGCCGGAAAGCTCCGTGCGGCGACCGGCCCCACGGCCGTCTGCGTCCCATTGCGCGGACTGTCGACGCTCGGCGCGCCCGGCGGGCCCTACCATGACCCCGGCGCGGACCGGGCCCTGTTCTCGGCACTGCGCGACGGCTTGCGGGGCAGCGCCGCCCGGCTCCACGACTACGACACCCACATCAACGACCCGGTCTTCGGACGGGCCGCCGCCGATCGGCTGCACGCCATGATCGGGGCGGTGTCGGCCGCGGCCTGAGACACGCCACGCGGTGGGGAACCGGCCGTGGCGCAAACCACGTCCCATGTGACGCCCCCACCTGGGGCGCACACGGGCGGCGGAACCACGGCCGTCAGGGGGGACGGAAAACGATGAAGGACACCCGGACGGCATGGGCGGTCCCCGGTTACACGGAGGTCCGGGAGCTGGGTGCGGGCGGCAGCGGGCGCGTGGTGCTCGCCGTGCACGACGGCACGGGCACGGCGGTCGCGGTGAAGTACCTGAGCGACCGGCTGCGCGAGGACCCGGCCTTCGTCGGCGAGTTCCGGGCGGAGGCCCGGCTGCTGGGCGGGCTGCGTTCGCCCTTCGTGGTGAGCCTGTACGAGTACGTGGAGTCGCCCGCCGGCGCGGCCATCGTGATGGAGCTGGTGGACGGCATCTCGCTGCGCGCCCTGCTGCGGCAGTCCGGGCAGGCGGACGCCGAGGCCGCGCTGGTGGTGCTGAAGGGCTCGCTGCTCGGGCTGGCGGCCGCGCACCGGGAGGGCGTCGTCCACCGGGACTACAAGCCGGAGAACGTGCTGGTCTCGGCGGACGGCTCCTCGAAGCTGGTGGACTTCGGGATCGCGGCGGGCCGGGGGACCACGCCGGGTGTGGCCGGCACCCCCGCCTACATGGCCCCCGAGCAGTGGCAGGGCCGGCCCGCGTCACCCGCGGCCGACGTGTACGCGGCGACGGCGACCTTCTTCGAGTGCCTGACCGGGCGCAAGCCCTATGACGGGGAGAACTTCGCGGAGCTCGCCGTCCAGCACATCGAGGCACCGGTGCCCGAGACCGAGGCCCCCGAGCCGGTGCGCCCGCTGATCCGGCGGGGTCTGGCCAAGCGGCCCGAGCAGCGGCCGGAGAACGCCGAGGCCTTCGTGGCGGAGCTGGAGCACGTGGCGCTCGCCGCGTACGGGCCGCGGTGGGAGGAGCGCGGGCAGCGCAAGCTGGCCGCGCTGGCGGCGCTGCTGCCGCTGCTGTTCCCCTCGGCGGGCGGCGCGGCCGAGGGCACCAGCGCGCTGGCCACGACCACGCTGAGCAGCGGGTCGGGTACGGGCTGGGCTCCGGGCCGGCGCGGCTGGCTGGCGGCGGGGGCGGCGCTGATCCTGGGCACGGTGCTGGTGCTCACGACGGACGCGATCGGCGCGGCGCCGGGCGGGGCCTCCGCGCTCAGCGCGTTCGCCACGACGAGCGCGGCCCCTCCCGGCCCGGGCTCCCCGGCTCCGGGGCCGGCCGCGTCCCCTTCCGCGACGCCGAGCCCGAGCCCCTCAGCCTCGGCGAGCCCCTCGCCGTCCGCGTCGCCGTCACCTTCGCCGTCGGTCTCGGCGCCGCCGTCGCCGAGCCACACCCCGTCCCCGAAACCGACCGTCAGCTGGTCGCCCACACCGACGCCGAGTCCCACCCCGACCCTGCGGGTCACGAGCGTGGACGTCTCGCTCAAGACCGGCGTCTACCGCGGCGACGCGACCATCTCGGTCGCGGCCACGGGCACCGGGCCGGTCACCGTCGTGGTGGAGTGGTTCCTCGGCAGCCGGCAGGGCGACTACTCCGTGCCCGACGGCACGGAGACCTTCGTCGTCCAGTCCGGCTCGCCCGCCCCGGTGGTGAAGTCCCACGCCTTCACCCGCGACCGCGGCTGCTACGGCGGCGTCAGGGTGACGACCAAGCCCGCCGCGGGCACCGGGTCCGCGTCCGCCTCGCAGTACCTGCCGCGCTGCCAGGAGCCGCCCCGATGAGCGATCCCCGCGCCCCGCACGACGACGACTACAGCGCCACCGTCCTCGGCAGCCACTGGTTCTCCGGACCCCCGGCGGCCCCCGAAGTGACCCCCGACCGGGTCGAGGGATCGGTGCTCCGGTTCGGGCCCGGGGTCACGGCGGCCATGCCCGCCCCGTTCCCGCTGACCGCCCCCGCCCCGCCCGCCCGGCCGCGGCGCGGCGCCGGCCCCCGGCGCTACACCCTGGCGGCGGTCGTGCTGCTCGCGGTCCTCGCGTACCTCGGGTGGCAGCGGTTCGGTCCCTCGCTCACCGTCCGGGACGTGGCCGTGACCACCGATCCCCGGGGACCGGCCTGCGACGCGACCGCCGATGTGGTGGCCGTCGTACGGACCGACGGGCGGCCGGGAACCCTCACGTACCGGTGGCTGCGCAGCGACGGCACGCGGTCCGAACGGCTGACCGAGCGGGTGCCGCGCGGGCAGCGGGAAGCGCGGCTGCACCTGCTGTGGACCTTCCGGGGGACCGGGACCTACCCGGCGAAGGCCGAGCTCGAGCTGCTCTCGCCCGGGCAGCACACCGCGGCGGTGGAGTTCACCTACCGGTGCAACCCGTAGGCGGCCGGCTCCGGCCGCGCGTACCTCTCCCGCTGCCTCCCCCCGCGCCTTTCGTCCTTTCGGCCGGGGCGGCGACGACCGTCCGGCCGAAGCGCGGGGAACCGCCCGCTGGTTGACTCGAAGGTGTTGACGAGGGCGCTCAGGACGCCCTCCGGCACCCCTGCGCGCCACGTTCCAGCCGGCGAACACCCAACCGGAACGTGGCCGTCCCGCACGGATGCCAAGTCCTCGCGGGAGGCCCGCGGCCGCTTTGGGGAGGGGCCGCGGGCCGTTTCGCGTCCGGCCGCTCGGCCGTCCCGCCCCCCGCCGCAACCGGGGGACGGAGATCTTTCCTTCAGACGACCCGGTGAACCCTTCCGGTCACAGCACTAGAACCGCGCGTGGGCGGTGATGTCCGCCTCGAACTCGCCCGTCATCGCCGGGGTCACCGTCGGCCGGCACTGCCGGACCGCCGCCAGGTAGTCCTCCGTGGTCGCGCCGAGCTGCGCGGCCGCGGCGCCCCGGCCGCCCACCGCCTCCAGATCCCGTTC
The DNA here is from genome assembly GCF_001746425.1 of Streptomyces subrutilus. GTDB lineage: Bacteria > Actinomycetota > Actinomycetes > Streptomycetales > Streptomycetaceae > Streptomyces > Streptomyces subrutilus_A. The sequence continues at coordinate 1,118,948 of NZ_MEHK01000001.1, forward strand.
GAAGGACACCTGCGCCGCGATCCGCGCCGCGTGCTCGATGTCGGCCGGGGTGAACAGCTCGGTGGCCGCCACCAGCGCCGCAACGTCGACGTCCGCGCGTCCCGCCGTGTAGCGGGACCAGATCGCGGCGCGGGCCCCGCCGTCCGGGGTGCCGATCGGGATCAGGTAGTCGAAGCGTCCGGGCCGCAGGAACGCCGGGTCGAGGGAGCGGATGGAGTTGGTGGCGCAGACCAGCAGCCGCTCGTCGCCCTCGCGGAAGCCGGGTATCAGCTTGAGCAGTTCGTTCGTCACCCCGTGGATTCCGCCGGGCTGGGCGGGCTCGGTGCGCACGGGCGCGATCTCCTCGACCTCGTCGATGAAGACGAGCACCCGTTCCAGCTCGGCGATCCGGGCGAAGGCGTCGCGCAGGGCCGCGGCCAGGTTGCCCTCGTCGGCGAGCCGGGAGGGCAGCAGTTCCACGAAGGGCCAGCCCAGCCGGGAGGCGATGGCCCGGGCGAAGGTGGTCTTGCCGGTTCCGGGCGGCCCGAACAGGGTGATGGCGCGCGGCGGCCGCACACCGTGCGAGGCGGCGCGCTCCGGCTCGGCCAGCGGCAGCACCACGCGCCGTTCGATGAGGTCCTTCTCCCGCTCCATTCCGGCGACCTTCGCCCACAGGCCGCCCTGCAGGAAGCGGCCGCCGAGGTCGTCGAGGAGGCCCGCGGCCGGCCCGTGCAGCGGCTCGGTCTTCTCGAAGTAGGCGACGGCGGGCTGCCGCGTGTACCCGGCGTTGAGCAGCCCCTCGCCGAGCAGGTCCTCCTCGGGCAGGACGTAGGCGATCCGGCCCACGCGGGCCGCGATGAGCCGCCGCTCCAGCTCGACGAGCAGGGCGCTGGCCAGGCCCCGGCCGCGCCAGCCCGCGGCGATCGCGATGCGCATCACCCAGGCCCGCTCGCCGGTGACGCAGGCGAGCGCCGCGCCGATCGGCACGCCCTGGTGGACGGCGACCACGCAGGGCTGCCGGTCGGTGAGGGCGCTGATGCACTCGGCGAGCGAGAAGACGGACTCCTGGCCGAGTTCGGCCGTGGTGTCGATCAGGTGGACCACCGCTGCGAGATCGCTCTCGCGGTAGTCGTGGATGAGCCAGTTCACCGGGTACCGCCCCTCGTTCGTGCTCCTGCGGCGAGGCTAGGGGCGGGTGGGGCGCCGGCTCACCCTCCGCGGTGCACAACAGGCGGTCCGGAAACCGTCCGTGTCGTCCATAGACTGGTGGCTTCCGCCCGAACGCCAGACCGAGGAACCCGCTCCTTTCATGCTTTGCCACATATCCGCGGCCCGACGCGGGCCCCTCATATGGCTGCTCCCGTTCCTGTGGACCCTGGCGTTCGGTCTGTGGGGGCTCTCCCGGCAGGACAGCGTGTGGCGGGACGAGGCGGCGACCTGGCAGGTCGCCGGGCGCTCGACGGGCGAGATCTGGGACATGCTCGGCAACGTGGACGCCGTGCACGGCCTGTACTACCTGCTGATGCACGCCCTCTTCGAGGTCTTCGGGGCGGGCACGACGACGCTGCGGCTGCCGTCCGTGGTGGCGGTGGCCGCCGCGGCCTCGTGCGTGGCGCTGATCGGGCGGCGCCTCGCCGGGCCCTGGGCGGGGCTGGGCGGCGGACTGGCCCTCGGGCTGCTGCCCGCCGTGCAGTTCTACCTGCAGGAGGGGCGGCCGTACGCGCTGGTCGCGGCCGGAGCCGGGCTGTCGACCCTGCTGCTGGTGTCCCTGCTCGGCCCGGAACCCGCCCGCCCCGGCCGGCGGGTCTGGCCGCGCTGGACGGCGTACGGGATGACCGTGCTGGTCTGCGCCCTGCTCAACTGGCTGTCGCTGCTGGTCCTGCCCGCCCATGCCGTGACGCTGTGGTGGGTGCGGGCCCGGCGCGGGGTGTGGCTGCGCTGGACGGCGTACGGCGCCGGCGCGGTGGCGGGTGCGCTGCCGCTGGTCCTGTTCAGCCGGGGCCAGTCCGACCAGGTGTCGTGGATACCCCCGCTGACCTGGCACATGCTGATCGGGCCGGGCATCCTGCTGGCGATCGGCGCCCTCTGCGCGCGGGCGGACCGCCCCGGCCGGGCGCGGCTGTCGGCGGCGGCGGTCGGGCTGCCGCTGCTGGCGGTGCCCCAGCTGGGGCTGATCGGCATCTCGCTGGTGCAGCCGCTCTTCCTGGACCGGTACGTGCTGTTCTCCATGGTGGGTCTGGCCCTGCTGCTCGGCGCCGCGCTGGGCGCGGCCGTACGGGCCTGCGCCCCCCGCTTCCCGCGGGCCCGCCGCCTGGTCGTGCCGGGCGTGGTGGGGGTCGCCGTGCTGGCCCTGCTGCCGGTGGAGCTGGGCAAGCGGGCTCCGGCGAGCCGGGTCGACGACGTGCTGTCGGTGGCCGGTGAGGTGGCGCGGCTCAAGCGGGACGGGGACGCGGTGCTGTTCGTCCCGGCCGCGCGCCGGGACACCGCGCTGGTCTCCCCCGGCGCGTTCACGGGCCTGGCCGACATCGCCCTGGCGAGCACCCCGGCCGCCTCGGGCACGCTCAAGGGCGAGGAGGCCGATCCGGCCCGGATCCGGGCGGAGCTGCTCGGGCAGCGGCGGGTGCTCCTGGTCACGGACGCGGCGAAGGTCGCGAAGGCGCCGTCGGCCGAGCGCGACAAGGCCAAGGCCGCCGTGCTGCGGGAGCGGTTCACGGTGGTGGAGGACCGGCAGGTCCGGGGCCGCCGGGTGACGGTGTACGAGCGGCTGGGGTAGGGCGGTCCGGCCGGCCGCCCGGCCTTCACACGGGGGCCACCGGCTTCACGGCGGGTCCACGATTCACAGCGGATTCATACGGAACATCGAGCTCCGGTCATAGGTTCGCCGGGCAGGGTCGACACATGGTCCACCGCCGCTTGCTCCCCCAGCCCCGTGCCGTCGGCCGCGCGCGTGCCCGGCGGGCGTCCCGGATCCTGGCCGCGCTGGCCGCGATGGCCGCGCTGCTCAGCGTGGACGTGCCCGGCGCGGAGGCCGGGCAGCCGCTCGGCGTCACCGCGCGGGCCGCGCCGGACGCCGCGGCGGACCGGGTGGGCGCGCTCTTCGCCGGCGGGCTCGACGGCGGGCACTTCTGCACCGCCGCGGTGGTGCGCAGCGCGGGCCGCGATGTGATCGCCACCGCCGCGCACTGCCTGGAGGATCCGGACACCACCGTGTTCGCGCCGGCCTACCGGGAGGGCGAGGCCCCGTACGGCACGTGGCGGATCACGGGCGTGTACGTGGCTCCTGGCTGGACGGACGGCGAGGACCCGGACGCCGACATCGCCTTCGCGACCGTGGCCCCGGTGGACGGCGGCCGCTCCGAGCGGGTCGAGGACCTCGTCGGCGGATTCCCGGTCGCCGCGGACCAGGCGGCGGACGCCACCGTGACCGTCATCGGGTACCCGCGCGGCGAGGAGGCCCCGCTGCGCTGCGCGAACACCACCGCCCTGCTCTCGCCGACCCAGCGCCGCATCGAGTGCCCGGACCTCAGCGGCGGCACCAGCGGCAGCCCCTGGCTGGTGGACGGCGCCCTGGCCGGGGTCCTCGGCGGCCACGAGGGCGGCGGCACCGTGCCGGAGGTGTCGTACAGCGCGCTGCTGGGCGACCGGGCGGTGGAGCTGTACCGCGAGGCGTCGGACGCCGGCTGACACCGCCGCCGTGTCCGCGGGCGCCGTGTACGCGGGCTCCGTGCGCCCTACGCCGTGTACGCGGGCTCCGTGCGCGCTACTCCATGACCGCGACCGGGGCCTCGAACCAGGTCGGCTCGTCCCGCAGGGCGCGGTGGACGCGGTCGAGCGCGAAGGGCTCCAGCGGCGGCAGGGCGTCCACCTCGAACCAGGCGACCTCCAGCGACTCGCTGTCGTTGGCGCACGCCTCACCGCCGGTCGCCCGGCAGCGGAAGGTGATGTCCTGGAACTGGCAGACGTCGCCGTTGGGGTAGGTGACCGGTTCGAGCATCTGGACGAGGACCACGCGCTCGGGCACGCACCGCACCGCGGTCTCCTCGTACACCTCGCGCACGGCGGTCTCGGCGGGCTGCTCCCCCGGTTCGGCGATTCCGCCGACCACCGACCACCGTCCGGTGTCGGAGCGCTGGCCGAGCAGCACCCTGCCCCGGTCGTCGACGACGATGGCCGTGACACCGGGCAGCAGGAGCAGCCGGTGCCCGGCGGTGGCGCGGATCTCGCGGATGTAATCGGGTGTGGTCATCCCCCGACCCTAAGGCCCCGCCCGTAGGCTACGCCGCGGCCCGGCGGGCGCGGATCCGGCGGGCCGCGGTCCAGCCGAGACCGGCGGCGGCGAGGAGCAGCAGCGCGTACTCGGGCAGCGGTCCGAGCCGGGTCGCGGGGGTCTCGGTGGAGCGCAGCGGGACCTCGGTGACCAGCGCGTCCGCCGTGAACATCTCCGTCTGCCGCTCGATGGTCCCGTCGGGGCGGATCACCGCGCTCACCCCGCTGGTGACCGGTACGAGGACGGTCCGGCTGTGTTCGACGGCGCGGATCCGGTCCATGGCCAGCTGCTGGTAGGTCATCTGGCTGCGACCGAAGGTGGCGTTGTTGCTGGGTACGGCGATCACCTGGGCACCGGCCCGGACGGTGGAGCGGACGGCGTCGTCGAAGGCGGCCTCGAAGCAGGTGACCATGCCGACACCGCTGCCGGCCATGTCGAACACGCCGGGGTCCTTGCCGGGCCCGAAGTCGCGGCGGACCCGGTCCACGTCGGAGTTGAAGATCCGGACGAAGGAGCGCATCGGGATGCGCTCGCCGAAGGGCTGGATCTTGCGCTTGTCGTAGGTCGCGGTGGGGCCGCTCACCGGGTCCCAGAGGATCATCGTGTTGCGCAGCGGGCCGGTCTGGGGGGACACGACGGCGCCGATGGCCACGGGCACGCCGATCGCCTTGACGGCATGGTCGATGACCTCGTAGGCATCGGGCTGGGAGTACGGGTCTAGGTCGGAGGAGTTCTCCGGCCAGACGACGAAGTCGGGCTTCGGGGCGCGGCCGGCCTTGACGTCCTCGGCGAGCTGTTCGGTGCGCTTGGCGTGGTTGTCCAGGACCTGGCGGCGCTGGGCGTTGAAGTCGAGGCCCAGGCGGGGCACGTTGCCCTGGATCACCGCTGCCACGGCGGTGCCGTCCTCGGCGGCGTCGGAGACCAGCGGCCGGGCGGCGAGGCCGGCGCCGACGGGGGCGACGACGGTGAGCGCGGCCAGCGCGGCGGTGGCCCGGCGGGGGTGGTCGAGGGCGGTGCGCAGGGCTTCGTACAGCCCGAATCCGCAGAGGGCGACGGCGAAGGAGAGCAGCGGGGTGCCGCCGAGCGCGGCGAGCGGGGTGAAGACGCCGTCGGCCTGGCCGAAGGCGAGCTTGCCCCACGGGAACCCCCCGAAGGGGGCGCGGGCGCGCAGTGCCTCGCCCGCGACCCAGACGGCGGCGGCGAACAGCGGCCAGGCCGGAAGCCTGCCGACGAGGGCGATCCCGAGTCCGGTGAGGCCGATGAAGACGGCTTCGAGGGCGGCCAGCGCCAGCCAGGGCACGGGGCCGACCTCCTCACCGGTCCAGACGAGGAGCGGCAGCAGGTAGCCGAGGCCGGCGAGGAGGCCGAGTCCGAAGCCGGCCCGGGCACGGCGCTCGCGCAGGCAGGCGGCGAGCAGGGCGAGGGCGAAGGGGGCCAGCCACCACAGGGGGCGGGGCGGGAAGCTGACGTAGAGCAGCACTCCGGCGAGGGCGGCGAGCAGCGGGCGCAGCAGCCGGGCACCCTGGCGCCGCGCGGTCTCGGCGGCGCGGGCGGAGGGGGGCGCCGCGGGTTCCGTGGCGGCGGCCGGCCGGACTGCGGCGGAGGGGTCCGCGGGCTCGTTCCCGGCCGCGCGGGTGACACTGCTGCTCATCTGGCGGAGTGTACGTCGTGTGCGTCCGCGTCAGCGGGCAAGGGCCCGCAGGTGGGCGCGGATGACCCGGACGGCGTTCTCCGCGTCGTCGACGGTGACCGTGAAGAGCTTGCCGTCGTCGAGCCGCAGTTCCACGCCCTCGCCGCGGCGGACGATGACCGCGGTGCCCTTCTCGGGGCGCCAGCGGTAGCCCCAGCCGCCCCAGTGCGTCGGGGTGATCCGGGGGACGAACTCGGCGGAGACCACCTCCGCGAGGCGGATGGTACGGCGCGGCAGGCCGATGTGGCCGCAGCGGACCACGAGGGCCTCGGAGTCGACGGTGACGGCCACGTGCACGAAGGCGAGGGTGCCGTAGAGGATGAGCAGCCCGGCGGCGAGGCAGCCGACCACGGACATGAGCAGCGGAACGATGCCGTTGGTCCAGCTGTTGTCGACGGCGAGCTGGATGCCGAGCGCCAGACAGGCCGCACCGGCCGCTGCGAGCAGCCACTGCGCGCGGTTCGAGGCCCGGCCCGTCCAGAGCGGACCCGGGGGGTGACCGGTCATGAGCAGCAGCGTACTCACGTTCCTCATGAACGCCACCGCCTCTCGCCCGGCCGGTCGATGCAGGGAGCGCCTGCCCAGGGTTGACCTGAACCAAACTTGAGGTTCTACGGGTCGAGGGCCCGTTCACCGCCCCCACGGCCCTCTCGGTCGCGCCGCGTCCGCCGGGTCAGGCCCCGCCCGGGAGGAGGCCCACCAGTGCGTCGCGCAGGGCCGGGCGGCGGGCCGTCACGAAGCGGTGCAGGGTCCGGGAGCCGAAGGCGACCCGCTGGGCGCTGCGGCGCCGCTCGGCGTCGTACGCGCGCAGGGCGGCGGGGAGTCCGGCCGGCGCGGCCGCGGCACTCCCGGCGACGGCGCGGGCCAGCGCCTCGGCGTCGAGCAGGGCGGTGCAGGCGCCCTGGCCGAGGTTGGGGGTCATGGCGTGGGCGGCGTCCCCGACGAGGGCCACCCGGCCGTCCGCGACGAAGGCGGGCAGCGCGGGGTACAGGTGGCGCATCTCGTAGCGGATCCAGGTCGCGGGGTCGGTCTCCGCCAGGACCCGCGGGATCGGGTCGTGCCAGCCGGCGAAGGCGTCCCGCAGCGCCTCCGCGGTGGTGGCCTCGGGGACGGTGGCGTACCAGTTGGTGCGGCCGGGCCCGACGGGGGTCATGCCGAAGAAGCGGCCCTCGCCCCAGGTCTCTCCGTACAGGCCGGTCTCGAACCCGGCGATGCCGATCCAGGCGACGGATCCGATCGCGCGGGGGCCGCTGGTCCGGCCGAAGTACGCGGTGCGCACAGCGCTGTTGATGCCGTCGGCGCCGACGACGAGGTCGGCCTCCAGGTCCGCCGGGTCGGTGAGGCGGTGCCCGTAGACGATCTGCGCACCGCCGGTGCGGTCGAGCGCGGCGAGCAGGGCGTCGATCAGGCGCGGCCGCGAGATGAGCAGTTCGGGCCGGCCCGCCTTGCGCTCGATCCGTTCGAGGGGGAGCGCGGCCAGCACCGTGCCGTCGGGGCGCCGGATCCGCGCCTCGCGGTAGGGGACGGCGTGCTCCCGCAGCACCTCGCCGAGACCGAGCCGTTCGAGCGCGGACTGCGCGGTGGGGTGGATGCCGAAGGCGGTTCCGTAGCGTTCGAGCGCGGTGCGGCCCTCCAGCACGGCCACCGCCCAGCCCGCGCGCCGCAGGCCGATGGCGGTGGCCAGGCCGCCTACGCCCGCGCCCACCACGACGGCCTTCTTCCCGTTCCGCATGACCGCCCCCTTCACCACCACGACCACCACAGCCGTGGTACTACGCCTGTGGTACCACGGCTGTGGTTATGCTGGCAAGGTGAATGCGGACATGGAGAGCGCGGGCCGAGTGAACGCCGGCAGGGTGAATCAGGACCGGCGGGACCGGCTGCGGGACGCGGCCGTCGCCGTTCTGTCGGACATGGGCGGGCGCGGACTGACGCACCGGGCCGTCGACGCGGCGGCCGGCGTGCCGACGGGCACGGCCAAGAACTACTTCCCGACCCGCGACGCGCTGCTGCGCGCGGTGGCCGAGCGCAGCCTGGAGCAGTACCGGGCGGTCGCCGCCGCCCTGGCGGGGGCCGGGCCCGGACCGTCCGACGCGGAGGAGCTCGCGGCGCTGCTCGCGGGGCTGCTGCGGGACGTGGCCGGACCGGGCCGGGCCCGGACGCTGGCCTACCTGGAGCTCCAGACCGAGGCGACGCGGCGGCCGTGGCTGGCCGGGCTGCTGGACCCGATCGCCGCCTCGGATTTCGCGGCGTTCACGCACCTGCTGAGCGGCGCCGGGCTGCCGGCCGGCCCGGAGCAGGTCCGCGCGCTCACGCTCGCCCTGCACGGGGCCCTCCCCCACCTCCTGGCCGGCGCACCGGCCACCCTGGCTGCGGCCGGGTTGGACGACCTGGACTCCTTCACGTGCGACCTCCTGTCAGCCGTCCACCCCGAGGAGCCGGCCCGATGACCACGACGACCACGACGACCACCCGGGCCGACCGCGCCGTCGGCGCCGTGCTGGGCTCGGCGGCCGGCGACGCGCTGGGGGCGCCGTACGAGTTCGGCCCGCCGGGACAGTTCGGCGAGCGCGGCGAGGAGATGCTCGGAGGCGGCGGCTGGGATCCGGGCGAGGCCACGGACGACACGCAGATGGCGGTCCTGGTCGGCGAGTCCCTGCTGGAGCACGGCGGCCTCGAACTGCCCGACATCTTCGGCCGGTTCCAGCAGTGGGCCGCCGGCCGGCCCAAGGACATCGGGCTCCAGACCGAGGACGTCCTGACCAACGGCGAGCCGTGGGACCGGGCCGCGGCACTGCACTTCCGGATCAACGCCCGGGCGGCGGGCAACGGTTCGCTGATGCGCGCGGCCACCTCGGCCGTGTACTTCGCGGGCGCCGGGCGCGAGGGGACCATGGACGCCGCCCGGCGCATCGCGGCGCTGACGCACGGGGACCGGGCTGCCTGGGAGGGTACGGCCGTCCTGCACGAGCTGGTCAGGGTGGCCCTGGACGGCGCCGATCCGCTGGCCGCGCTCCCCGCGACGCTCGACGCGGTGCATCCCCGCCACCGCGAGCGCTACGCCGTGGTGCTGGACCCCGCCTGGCACCCGGACCTGGCCACCGAGTTCAACGGAGCGGTGTGGCCCTGCCTGGGCTCGGCGGTGTGGGCCCTGCGCACGACCTCCGGCTTCGCGGAGGCGGTACGGGCCGCCGTGGACCTGGGCGGCGACACCGACACGGTGGCCGCGGTGACCGGCGCCCTGGCCGGGGCCCGCTACGGAGAACAGGCCATCCCCGACCACTGGACGAAGCCGCTCCACGTCCCACTCCCCGGCTTCGGCACCCGCGTCCTCCACGCGGACACCCTCCGCACGCTGGCCCGCCGCCTGGCATCGGAAGCCGACGCGTAGCACCCCACGGCGGGGCGCGGCCGCGCCGAGCGCCCGCGGGGCTCCCCTCCGGCGAAGCCACACGGGCCAGTCCGGCCCGGCGGCCGCCCCGCGCAACGGCGTCGACCAAGGCCGGGGCGGGGCGGCGGGAGCCCCCGTCCGGCGGAGCCCTGCCGGTCAGCCCGGGGCGGCGGTCGCCTGCGGCAGGGGGGCGGCGTCAGCCGACGGTGGCGTCAGCCGACGGTGGCGTCGCGGCCCGCGAGCAGGCGGCCCTCCGCGTAGCCGAGAGCCGCGCCCGGGAGCGCGCCGAGGCGGCCGCTGCGCAGGACGGTCAGGCCCCCGGTGGCCGGCAGGCCCGGCTCGGGCCGGGCGCCGATCCGGCGCAGCGCCTGGACGGCGACCGCCTCGGCGGATCCGTGGAAGAGCAGCTTCGCCCCCTGCGTCCGCGCGGCCAGCGCGGCCCGGATGGCGGTCTCGACCAGCTCGTAGTGCGTGCAGCCGAGCACCACGTCGGTGACGTCGGCCGGGGTCAGCGCCGCGGCCGCGGCCACGGTGGCCGCCACCGCGTCGTCGTCGGCGGCCTCCACCGCGTCGGCCAGGCCGGGGCACGGCACCTCCGTGACCCGGGCCCCGGCGGCGAACTCGCCGATCAGGCCCCGCTGGTAAGGGCTGCCGGTGGTGGCCGGGGTGGCCCAGATGGCCACGCGCCCGCCGGCGGCCGCGGCCGGCTTGATGGCGGGCACGGTCCCGATGACCGGGATTCCCGGCTCCAGTTCCGCCCGGAGGGGCGGCAGGCTGTGCACGGAGGCGGTGTTGCAGGCGACGATCAGCGCGTCGGGGCGGTGCGCGGCGGCGGCACGGGCGACGTCGAGCGCGCGTCCGGTGAGGTCGGCGGGCGTCCGCGGACCCCAGGGCATGCCGTCGGGGTCGGAGGACAGGACCAACTCCGCATCGGGCCGCAGCCGCCGCACCGCCGCGGCCGCCGCGAGAAGGCCGATTCCGGAGTCCATGAGCGCGATCTTCACCCGCCCACCTTAGTCGACGCCCCCGCCGAACCACCCGGAAGGGCCGCCTCCACCACCGAGAACCGGCCTGCCGCAAACCCCGCCGCGCGGCCACCACCGGCACCGGCTCTGGTGACACCACCCGCCGACCGACCGGATGCGGTGGCGCAGGGCCTCGTCCCGGGTGGACTCGGCCACCACCGCCATCAGGGCCGTACGGGCCTGCGGCCCCGCTGCGTCCGTCACCCGGCACTGTTCCTCCGACCGCCCCGAACATCCACACCCACCCGCCCACGACGAGACCCCGCCACGGGGATGCCACCGCCCGGCCCGGATCCCGCACACCCCCGCCGCGGCCATGCGCCACCCGACATCGCACGGCCATGGAAGAACACGCCCGCACCGCCCAAGGCCGCCCGGCACCGCACCACCATCCCGCCCCGCGCCGACCCGGCCCGCCCCGCCACCACACGAGGGATCCGGGACCCGGCCCCGGCCCGCCGGCCCGACACCGGGACCCCGCGCGAGCGACCGGCCGCCACGCGGGCTCCGCGTGCGGATGCGCGACACGCCCCGCAGGGCCCGGCACACTGCCGCCATGGGCACCCTCTTCGCCGCCTGTGCGGCCTACGCCTCACTCGCCGCCTGGCTCTGGCTCACGCTCGCCCAGGGCATGTTCTGGCGTACCGACGTCCGACTCCCGCCGCGCACCGCCCCCGCCCGCTGGCCGTCCGTCGCCGTGGTCGTCCCGGCCCGGGACGAGGCCGAGGTACTGCCCCGGAGCCTGCCCTCGCTCCTCGCCCAGGACTATCCCGGCGAGGCCGAGGTGATCCTGGTCGACGACGGCAGCACCGACGGCACCGGCGCCCTCGCCGAGCGCCTGGCCCGCGAGCAGCCCGGGCTCCCGCTCACCGTCACCTCCCCCGGCGACCCGGCCCCCGGCTGGACCGGCAAGCTCTGGGCCCTGCGCCACGGCATCGCGCTCGCCCGTACCGCGCACCCCACCGAGCCCGACTACCTGCTCCTCACCGACGCGGACATCGCGCACGAGCCCGACAGTCTGCGCGAGCTGGTCTCCGCCGCCACCTCCGCCGACCTCGACCTGGTGTCCCAGATGGCGCGGCTGCGCGTCGTCGGCGTGTGGGAGCGGCTCGTCGTACCCGCCTTCGTGTACTTCTTCGCCCAGCTCTACCCCTTCCGCCGGATCAACCGCCCCGGCGCCCGCACCGCGGCGGCCGCCGGCGGCTGCGTCCTGCTGCGCACCGAGGCCGCCGTCCGCGCGGGCGTGCCCGACGCCATCCGGCAGGCCGTCATCGACGACGTGTCACTGGCCCGCGCCGTCCGGCGTTCCGGCGGCCGGATCTGGCTCGGGCTGGCGGAGCGGGTCGACAGCGTGCGCCCGTACCCCGCGCTCGGGGACCTGTGGCGGATGGTCTCGCGCAGCGCCTACGCGCAGCTGCGCCATCAGCCGCTCCTGCTCGCCGGGACGGTCGCGGGGCTGGTGCTCGTCTACCTCGTGCCGCCGGCCGCCCTGCTGTCCGGGCTCGCCTCCGGGCGGCCGGCCCTCGCGTGGGCCGGCGGCCTGGCCTGGCTGCTGATGGCGGGCACGTACCTGCCGATGCTGCGGTACTACCGACAGCCCGCCGCACTCGCTCCGCTCCTTCCGTTCACGGCGCTGCTGTACCTGCTGATGACCGTCGACTCGGCCGTCCAGCACTACCGGGGGCGCGGCGCGGCGTGGAAGGGCCGTACCTATGCCCGCCCCAGCGACGCCTGAAACGGCGAACTGCTGCCCGAAACAACGTCATCCGAGGTCACCGGCTTGTGACGCTGCGTCAACACCAAGTCGGTGCACTGCACAACCAGTAGGTACGAGTGCGTACAAGACGGGGTGGAAGTGGTGAATCGTGCACCTGGACGTCAACGGAAAGGCGAGGCGCTGACCTGCGAATATGCAGGTCAGGGCGGTGTTGGCGACACCTCGCTATGGACCCGGTGAAGTCGTGGGCTTAACTTAGGTCCCATGACCTCCCCCCGCTCCACTTATGGCGGCGGTTACTACTCCGCGCCCTCCTTCCCGGACACCCCCATCTACGACTCGCTCGTCGCCGAACGCGGCACTCCGCAGATCGCCCCGATCCGCGTCCCGGCCGCCTACGAGTCGCCGAGCGCCGGGTATTCGAGCGGTGGGTACCTGCCGGCCCTCGCGTCGTCCCTCCCGGCGCTGCCCCCGGCGATGCCGCAACAGCAGGCCCCGGCGTACGGGTACCCCTACCAGCAGCAGGCCGCGCCGCAGCCGATGCCGCTGCAGCACGCGCCCGCGCCCTACATCCCCCAGCAGCAGCAACAGCCGGCCCGCGGCGCGTTCGTACCGCAGCACCAGCCGCAGCAGCAGCCCCGACCGGCCGCCATGGCCACCGGGTACGAGGCCATGCGTCCGGCCGCGCCGCGCCCGATGCCGGCTCCCGCGCCGGTGCCGGCCGCCGGGTACGAGGATCCGTACGGCCGCCCGTACCAGGGGCGCGGCTACTGACCGACCCGCGGATATCCGCTGGGGCCGCGGAGGGGGCGACTGGCAGGATGCCCTCATGTCGAACTTGCACGTCCAGGCGCTTCACGTCCATCCCGTCAAATCGGTGGCGGGGACCGCTCCCGACGAGGTGGCCGTGGAGCCCTGGGGCCTGTCCGGGGACCGCCGGTGGGCACTGGTCGACGCGTGGGGCACGGTCATCACCCAGCGCCAGCAGCCGCGGCTGGCCCTGGCCGCGGCACGTCCGGCGGGCGGGGGCGCGATCGGACTGTCGGCGCCCGGCATGCCGGAGCTGGTCGTGGAGGTGCCCGGACCGGGGCCGTTGGAGCCGGTCCTGCTGTTCGGGAAGAAGGTCGAGACCGCGGTCGCGGCGAGCGCGGCGGCCGACTGGTTCAGCGCGTACCTCGGGGTGCCGGTACGGCTGGTGCACCTGGACGATCCGGCCGTGCGGCGGCCCGTGGACCCGGAATACGCCCTGCCGGGCGAGACGGTGAGCCTGGCCGACGCCTACCCCCTGCTCCTCACGACCCTGGCCTCGCTGGACGCGCTCAACGCCCTGATCGCGCGGGGTGACCATGCCGCGGAGGGGCCGCTGCCCATGAACCGCTTCCGGCCCAACGTGGTGGTGGCCGGGGCCGAGGCGTGGGCGGAGGACGGCTGGCGGCGCATCGCGATCGGCGGCGCCGTGTTCCGCGGGGTCCGGGAGTGCGGGCGGTGCGTCGTCACCACCACCGACCAGCGCACGGCGGAGCGGGGCAAGGAGCCGCTGAAGTCCCTTGCCGCGCACCGGCGGATCGGCAAGTCCCTGGCCTTCGGCCGACAGCTGGTGCCGGTGCGGCTGGGCACAGTACGCGTCGGCGACAAGGTCCGCGTCCTGGAATGACACCTTCGAGGGGCTCCGCCCCTCGACTGGAACCACCGGTGCGACCACACCGTTGGATCAGTCAGGACAGGACGGATGGCTGGCGTACGTAGGGGGAGCCGGACCGTGTGGACAGCAATGGGAGTGTGGCGCTGGCGGCGCAATCCGCTGCGCCGGCCGACCGATCTCTTCGAGGCGTGGGTGGCGTTCGCGGCGCTGCTGTGCGTCCTGCTGGTGGCGCCGGCCATCGGCTGCGTCGCGGGCATACAGGTGGACGGGACGCTGCAGCGGGCCGCGCTCGCCCAGCGGCAGGAGCGGCACCTCGTGCCCGCGGTCGTGGTCCGGCCGGCCGCGGAGCCGGCCGCCGATCCCCCGGCGCAGCGGACGGCCCCGTCCCGGACCCAGGTGGTCGCCGCGTGGACCGCCCCCGACGGCAGCAGCCACCAGGGGACGGTGCCGGCCGCCGAGGAACCTCCGCGCGCCGGCGAGCAGTTCCGGATATGGACCGATGCCCGCGGCCGGGTGGTCGGACAGCCCCTCGACCCGTCCGTGGCGGCGCTGCACGCGGCGGTCGCGGGCCTGGCCGCCGCAAGCGCGGCGGCCGCGCTGGCCGAGACGGTCCGCCGCCTGGTCGTACGAAGGCTGGTGCATCGGCGGTACATACGCCTGGACCGCGCGTGGGCGGCGGCGTGGCCGGACTGGGGCCGGGCGGGCGCGGGCAGTTGACCTGGCAACTCACGGGCCCCGCGCGCGCTACGGTGGACCGGCCAGACCAGACCGGCCGCATCGGCGGCCCGGCGAGTACGAGGGTGGGGGCACGACAGCACCATGGCTCAGGGCACGGTCCAGGTGACGCACGGCGGGGCCTCGCGCTGGCGGCGCCGCTCCGGTGAGTATCCGACGCTGGCCGCGGCCCTGGCCGTCGCGGGTGACGGGGACGTCCTGTCCATCTCCCCCGGCACCTACCGGGAGAACCTGGTGCTGAACCACGCCGTGACCCTGCGCGGGCCCGAGGGCGGGCTGGGGTCGGTGCGCATCGCCCCGCCCGACGGGGTCCCGCTGACCGTGCGCGCCTCGGCCGTGGTGCAGGACCTGCACCTGGAGGGACAGGACCGGGCGGCTCCCGCGCTGCTGGTGGAGGACGGCGCCCCCGAACTCACCGACTTGCGGGTGAGCACCCGCTCGGCGGCCGGTATCGAAGTGCGCGGCAGCGGGGCCCGGCCCCTGGTGCGGCGGTGCACCGTGGAGAATCCGACCGGCGTCGGCATCGCCGTACTGGACGGCGGCGGCGGGGTGTTCGAGGAATGCGAGGTCGTGGCCGCCGGGCAGACCGGGATCTCGGTGCGTGGCGGCGGCCGCCCGCGCCTGGAGCGCTGCCGGATCCACCACGCCACGGGCGCGGGCATCGGCGTCACCGGTGAGGGCTCGGGGCTGGAGGCGCTGGGCTGCGAGGTGTACGAGATCAAGGGCAGCGGGGTGCAGGTCGCCGCCCGCGCCACGGCCCGGCTCACGGACTGCTCGGTGCACCGCACCTCCGCCGACGGGGTCACGCTCGACACCGACGCGGCCCTCACCCTGGCCGGCTGCGACATCCACGACATCCCCGAGAACGCCGTCGACCTGCGGTCCCGTGCGGTGCTCACGCTGAGCCGGACGACGGTGCGCCGCTTCGGTCGCAACGGACTGTCGGTGTGGGACCCGGGGACCAGGGTCGACGCCGAGTCCTGCGAGATCCACGACAGCACGGGCGACTATCCGGCGGTGTGGGTCAGCGACGGCGCCACCGCCTCCCTCGACTCCTGCCGGGTCCACGACGTGCCGGACGCGCTGTTCGTGTTGGACCGGGGTTCGCGGGTCGACGTCGTCGACAGCGACCTGTCCCAGGTGCGCAACACCGCGGTGTCGGTGAGCGACGGGGCCACCGCGCAGCTCGACGACTGCCGGATCCGCGAGGCCGCCACCGGGGCGTGGTTCCGCGACCACGGCAGCGGCGGCACGCTCGCCAACTGCACCATCGACGCCGTGCAGACCGGTGTGATCGTCACCAAGGGCGCCGATCCCACCGTGGAGCGGTGCACGGTCACCTCGCCCGCCGAATCCGGCTTCTACGTGTCGGCGGGCGGCCGCGGCAGCTTCACGGCCTGCCGGGTGACGGGCAGTGCCGGCTTCGGGTTCCACATCCTCGACGGCTGCCGCACCAGCCTCGCCCGCTGCCACACCGAGCGCTGTGCGCGCGGGGGGTACGAGTTCCCGGAGGAGGGGCCGGTCGCCGAGGGCTGCACGGGCGACGGGTCCGGCCTGCGCGCCCAGGCGGCCGCGGACGGGGCCGGGGCCCTCGCCGGGGCGCGGGCAGAGTTGCGTACGGCGGGCGCGGCGCAAAGCCCCGTACCGCAGGCGGCGGAGGTCCCGGTGGCGCGGTCGGCGGACGCGGCGGACGGTCGGGACGGCGGCCCGGCGGCGGCCCGGGGCTCGGGCGAGGTGCTGGGTCAGCTCGACGCGCTGGTCGGCCTGGACAGCGTCAAGCGCGAGGTGCGGGCGCTCACCGACATGATCGAGGTGGGGCGGCGTCGGCAGCAGGCGGGCCTCAAGGCGGCTTCGGTGCGCAGGCACCTCGTCTTCACCGGCTCCCCCGGCACGGGCAAGACCACGGTCGCCCGGCTGTACGGGGAGATCCTCGCCTCCCTGGGCGTGCTGGAGCGCGGGCACCTGGTGGAGGTGTCCCGGGTGGACCTGGTCGGCGAGCACATCGGGTCCACGGCGATCCGTACGCAGGAGGCCTTCGACCGGGCGCGCGGCGGGGTCCTGTTCATCGACGAGGCCTACGCGCTGGCGCCGGAGGACTCCGGCCGGGACTTCGGGCGCGAGGCGATCGACACCCTGGTGAAGCTGATGGAGGACCACCGGGACGCGGTGGTGGTGATCGTCGCCGGGTACACGGCGGAGATGGACCGGTTCCTGACCGTGAACCCGGGCGTCGCCTCCCGCTTCTCCCGGACCATCACCTTCGGCGACTACGGGCCCGAGGAGCTGCTGCGGATCGTGGAGCAGCAGGCGGAGGAGCACGAGTACCGGCTCGGGGAGGGCACGGCCGAGGCCCTGCTGGGCTACTTCACGGAGCTGCCCAAGGGCCCGGCGTTCGGCAACGGCCGCACGGCGCGCCAGACCTTCGAGTCGATGGTCGAACGGCACGCGGGGCGGGTGGCCCAGCTGCGGGAGCCGAGTACGGACGAGCTCACCCTGCTGTTCCCGGCGGATCTGCCGGCCCAGCCGGCGCCTTGCTGAGCCGCTGACCGGGTACGCCGGGACCGGGTACTCCCCCGGCTCCCGCGGGGCGCGGCCCACGGCCCCGCGCCGCTTGGTCCAGGCGCGCGAGCAGGGCGTCGCGCTCGGCGGCGAAGACGGGGTCGGCCTGGTAGTCGGAGTGGCCGAGGATCGGCGCGGGCAGCGGATGCCGGGGGCTGCGGCCGTAGGCCACGGGGTCGGCGAGCGGGCCGCGGTCGACGCCCTGCGGGGCGCCGGGGAGCACCGGCCCGCCGATGGGGTCCGTGGCCCGCCACAGGTTGCGCCAGCAGTCCACCTCGCGGTGGAGCGCGGTGAGCGGACCCGGGCCGAAGTAGGCCGGAAACCAGCGGCCGTAGAGCCGGCCCAGCGGGGACCCGTAGGTGAGCAGGGCGACCCGACGGCGGACGGGCGACGGCAGCTGCCAGACGGCCGCGGCGGCGAGCACGCTGCCCTGGGAGTGGCCGGAGATCACCAGGCGTCCCCCGGTGTGCCCGGTCCAGCCGGTCATCCGCCAGGTCAGGTCGGGGACGGCGCGCTCGGCGTAGCAGGGCGGTGCGAAGGGGTGCGCGGCGCGCGGCCAGAAGGTGCCGACGTCCCACAGGATGCCGATGGTGCGGCGGGCGGCGGGGTCCCGGTAGGCGCGCCGGCCCCAGGTGACGAACAGGACGAAGCCGAAGCCGATGAGCCAGGACCCGGAGTCCTGGGCCGCGCGGGCGGCGGTCTCCAGGAGCGGGCCGCTCCCGCGGGCCGCTTCGCCCGGCACCCGCCCCCCGATCCACGCCCCGGCGAGCGCCGCCGCGCCGAGCAGCAGGGTGATCCCGGAGACGGCCGCCACGAACCACGGCGCGGAGTCGGTGAGCGCGGCGGCGGTCCGGGCCGCCGCGATCCGGCGGCTGCGGGACGGGTCGGGCACCTCCCCCGGGTACTCGGCGGCGACGGTCCAGGCGAGCCTGCGCCCGGCACGGGCTCCGCGCACCGCGAACGAGGCGGCGACCAGCGCCAGTACGAGGAGCAACGGGGGCAGGACGGCGGCCTGCCAGGACAGCAGCACGGGCGGCCCGGGCAGCGGCGCCCCGGCCATCCCGGGGGTGGCGCCCCCGTCCAGCCAGTCGGCCACGCGCTGGGCGACCCCGCCGGACATCACCCCGCCGAGCGCACAGCCCAGCATGGCGATGGCGGGACCGCCCAGGCCGTGCAGGGCGGCGGCCGGATCGGGGGCCCGGCGGTGCAGAGCCGCGGCGACCGCGGCGAGGGCGAGCACGCACAGGCCCTGGCCGAGCATGAGCGCCCCGAAGGCGAAGTCGCCGGGGAGCCGCCCGGCGGAGGTCCAGCCGGGGCGCGACCAGCAGGCGTACAGGAGGACGGCGGCGAGGAGCGCGAGGGCGGCGCCGGGCAGCAGGCCGACGGCGGCACGGTCGAGCCGGCGGTCGGGCCGGGCCTCGCTGCGGCCGCGCCGGCAGACCACCCAGGCCACGGCGAGCCCCCCGGCGGCGAGCAGCACCTCCAGCGCCGAGCCGACGGCTTCGAGCAGGGCGGCTCCGGCGGCGCGGTCGTGGCGGGCGGTGGGTACGGCGACGGCAGCGGCCACCGTGAGCAGCCCGGCGGCGGTGTGGGCGGCGCGCAGCCGGGCCACGATCCGCCGCCCGTACCAGAATCCGGGGCGGCCGAGCGCGGGCGCGGTGTCCGAGGCCGTGTCCGGGTCGGGGGCGCCGACGGGCGGCGGCTGGGACTCGTAGGCGCTCCACGTGCGGTTCGACAGGTACCAGAGCAGCCCCGTCAACGCGGCGGGGACCAGCGCTCCGAGGGCGAGCCTGCGCCCGGGCTGGGCCCACCAGCCGCCGTCGGCGAGGAGTCCGAGCCAGGAGCGGTCGGCGGTGCAGGTCCCGGATCCGGCGCACTGCCAGGCGAACAGGTCGAGCGCGACCTCACAGGCGGCGGCGATCAGCAGCACGGTCAGGCTGAGCGCGAGGATCCGTACGAGGACCCCGTACGCGCGGACCGCCCGCGGCGCCGGGTCGGCGGCGGGCGCGGCCGGCCGGGCCCAGTGGGCGAGGTTGGCCACCATGAAGGGCAGGAGCAGCAGCCACAGGGCGCGGGCGCCGTTGCCGGAGGTGAGCCGGGACCAGCAGTAGGCCTCGGGGACGGGCCGTCCGGCGTACCGCTCGGGGCGGGCTTCGGCGTCGGCGTCCTCGGTGCGGCGGAAGACGGCGGCGGTGGAGTCCCCGGTGACGCGGACGGTGCGGGGGTCGCCGAGCAGCTCGGCGGGGGCGGCGCCGGCGACGCCGTGGACCAGCAATTCGAGGGCGAGCGGCGGGGTCGGGGTCGGGGTCCGCGCAGGCTCCGGGCTCTCGCTCTCGCCAGGTTCCGGGCTCGGGATCCCGTCCGGCTTCGGGCTCGGTTCGGGGATCGGTGGCGGGGTGGGCAGCTGCGGGGTCTGCGGCACGGCTGGCTCCGCTCGCGGGGCGGTATCGGCGCGTTTCCAGCATCCTCGCGGCGGTGGCCCGTGGCCAGGGCCGCGCGCCGGGGCGCGGCGGAAATCTGCTCCGGAGCGGACATCTGACGGGTAGACAGCTAGGGTGACGCGCGCAACCATTCGACGTCCAACCGTTCGACGTCCGCACCATCGACGCGTCTCATCACCCGCCGTACGCACCAACGGAGGTACCGCCATGGCTCGCCGACTCCGCCCGGTGGGGATGGACTTCATCGAGGCCGCGCCGGTCCGGCTCGTCTTCGCCGCCAGGACGGCGGCACCGCCGGAGGAGGTGTACCAGGCGCTGGCCGAGGAGGTCGGGGACTGGCCGCGCTGGTTCGGGGCGGTCACGCTGGCCCGCCCCACGCACGGCGGCGCGGGCCGGGAGATCCGGCTGAGGGGCGGGGTGAGGTTCCGGGAGACCGTCATGGCGGCGGATCCCGAGCAGCGGTACGCGTACCGGGTGGACGAGACCAACGCCCCCGGTGTGCGGGCCCTGTTGGAGGAGTGGCGGCTGACGCCCGCCGGGTCGGGCACGCACGTCCGGTGGACCTTCGCCGCGGACGGCCCGACGCCGTTACGGCTGGCCCTGACGGCCGCCCGTCCGGGCCTGGGCCACTCCTTCCGCACGGCGGTCCGCACCCTGGACAGCCGGCTCACCGCCCGCCGCGCGGCCGGCCGGTAGCCTCCGCCCGGCCGACCCCGCTCGCACCACGGCGGGTCGACCCGAAGGGCAGCGGGCGGTCAGGAGGCCGACGGCTCGCGCCAGACTCCCGTCGTCAGCAGGGTGTCGAGGGTCTTCGTGTACGGGGCGATGTCGAGGCCCTGCTCCGCCAGCCAGGTGTCGGAGTAGTACTTGTCCAGGTAGCGGTCGCCGGGGTCGCACAGCAGCGTGACCACGCTGCCCTTGCGGCCGTCGGCCACCATCTCCGAGACGATCTTCAGTGCGCTCCACAGGCCGGTGCCGGTGGAACCGCCCGCCTTGCGCCCGATGGCCGTCTCGAGCGCCCGGCAGGCGGCGACGCTCGCCGCGTCCGGGACCTTCATCATGCGGTCGACGGCGCCGGGCACGAAGCTCGGCTCCATGCGCGGCCGTCCGATGCCCTCGATGCGCGAGCCGCAGTCGCTGCTCGCGTGCGGGTCGTTGTTGGTCCAGCCGTCGAAGAAACAGGAGTTCTCGGGGTCCGGGACGCACACGCGGGTGTCGTGCTGCATGTAGTGCACGTAGCGCGCGATCGTCGCGGAGGTGCCGCCGGTGCCGGCCGTGGCCACGATCCAGGCGGGCTCGGGGTACCGCTCCAGGCGCAGCTGCTGGTACATCGATTCGGCGATGTTGTTGTTGCCGCGCCAGTCGGTGGCCCGTTCGGCGTAGGTGAACTGGTCCATGTAGTGGCCGCCGGTGCGGGCGGCGAGCTCCGCCGACTCCTCGTACATCTTCATCGAGTCGTCCACGAAGTGGCATTCGCCGCCGTGGAATTCGATGAGGCGGCACTTCTCGGGGCTCGTGGTGCGCGGCATGACGGCGATGAACGGGACGCCGATCAGCTTGGCGAAGTACGCCTCGGAGACGGCGGTGGAACCGGACGAGGCCTCGATCACCGGGCGGCCGGGGCGGATCCAGCCGTTGCAGAGCGCGTAGAGGAAGAGCGAGCGCGCGAGGCGGTGCTTCAGGGAGCCCGTGGGGTGCGTGGACTCGTCCTTGAGGTAGAGGTCGATGCCCCAGTCCTCGGGGAGGGGGAAGCGCAGGAGGTGGGTGTCGGCGGAGCGGTTGGCGTCGGCCTGGACCTTGCGGACGGCTTCTTTCAGCCAGGCACGGTAGTGCGCGTCGCTGCGGTCCACGTCGATGGTCGTGGCCGTCGTGCCGATGGTGCGGCCGGTGCCCGCCGTTCCGCTGGTGCCGGTGGTGCTCATGCGCCGTGCTCCTTCGTGCGTGTATTCGCCCCCCTGCTTTCGCAATGTACCTCCGTCACCTGCACAAATAGTCACTTTGGGTTTCCATGCGGATCGCTTTCGGTCGCGTTCGGTTGCACTGCGGGGCACCGTGGGTGACCCTGGTGGAGCATTACCGAGGGTGCAGCACCCGTAACACTCATGTCGGGGAGTCGCAGCCGTGATCAGTCATTCCAGAAGGCACTGCGTCGTTGAACTGCAGGCCTTGCCGGCGCGTATAGGCCAGATCCGCCGGATCGTCTCCGCGCAGTTGCGCCACTGGCAGCTCGATCCGCTCATCGACCGGGCCGCGCTCGGCGTGACGGAGCTGCTCAGCAACGTCCACCGCCATGCGCAACCGGACAAGACCTGCACCGTAGAGATCGAGTTCCGCCTGGGGCGGCTCACGGTCTCGGTCATCGACAGCGATCCGCGGCTTCCGGTGCTCCGGGAGGCGGCCATGGACGCGCTGGAGACCTGCGGGCGCGGGCTCGCGCTCGTGGAGGCGCTCAGCGAGGCCTGGGGCGCCCGGCACCAGACGGGCGGACCGGGCAAGGTGGTCTGGTTCTCCCTGACGGCGGCCCCCGCTCCGGTGGCCGCGCCGCGGCCGGTACGGATCTCGAGCAAGCCGGTACGAGAACCCGCCCGGACCGCACTCGTCGCCGTGGACCCGGGAGCCGTCTCGGCAGGCATGTCGGTGGCGGCGTCGGTCGGCGCCAGGCCCGGGTAGCGCACGGCCGCCGTGCCCGCCGGGGGCCGGTCCGGGAGACACCGGGCCGCGCCCCCGGAGCCCGGCGCCTGGGCCGCGCGCGCCGCCCGGGCCGCGGACCGCGCAGCCCCGGGCCACGCGACCCCGGACCACGACCACGCGGCCCCGGCGCTCGGCGCCCGGCGCCCGGCACGCGGCCAGCACTAGGCAGCGGCGCCCAGGGCTCCCAGCGGGTCGTCGAGCACCGGCTGCCACGCCAGCTCCGCCGCGCCGACCAGGCTGTTGTGGTCCAGGGTGCACGGCAGGATCGGCACACTGCCGCTGCGCCCCCACAGGCTGCGGTCCGCGACCACAGCGCGCAGCCGCTCCGGATCGGCGTGGAGCAGCTCCCGGTGCAGTCCGCCGAGGATGATCCGGTCCGGGTTCAGGATGTTCACCAGCCCCGCGAGGCCGAGGCCGAGCCGGTCGATGAGCTCCTCGGCGGCAGCCCGTACGGCCGGCTCCGCGTACTCACTGCGCAGCAGGTCCCGAGCCTGCTGGAGCAGCGAGACCTCGGGGCCCGGACTGCGTCCCGCCGCCGTGAGGAAGGCCAGCGGGTCCGCCTCCACGTCCAGGCAGCCGCGGCTGCCGCAGTGGCAGGCCCGCCCCTCGGGGTTGACCGTGAGGTGGCCGACCTCCAGGGCCAGTCCCGAACTCCCACTGTGCAGGCGGCCGTCCAGCACCAGCGCCCCGCCGACCCCGCGGTGGCCGGTGGCCACGCACAGCAGGTGCTGCGCGCTGCGCCCCGCGCCGTGCCGGTGCTCGGCCAGGGCGGCGAGGTTGATGTCGTTCCCGGTCAGGGCCGGGCCGTCGATCCCGGCGGCCTTCACGCACTGCGCGAAGACGGCCCGTACGGGAGAGCCGGCCGGCCAGGCCAGGTGCAGCGGGTTCAGCGCCGTGCCCTCCGGTTCGGCGACCGCCGAGGGGACCGCGAGGCCCGCGCCGACGCAGCGGCGGCCGGTCCGCGCGAGCAGCTCGGCTCCGGCGTCCACCACCGCGCCGAGCACCTGCGCCGGGTCGGCGGACACGGTGACCTTGCCGGGCGCGGTGGCCACGATCCGGCCTCCGAGGCCGACCAGCGCGGCCCGGAAACCGTCGGGGTGCACCTGTGCGGCCAGCGCCACGGGGCCGTTCTCGTCCACGGAGAGCCGGTGCGAGGGCCGGCCCTGGGTGCCGCCGGCGCCGCCGGGGCGCGAGTCGACGCGGATCAGCCCGAGCGCCTCCAGCTCGGCGGCGACCGCCCCGGCGGTCGCGCGGGTGACCCCGAGCTCCGCCGTCAGGACGGCCCGGGTGGGGGCCCGGCCGGTGTGGACGAGCTCCAGCGCAGGGCCGAGGGCGCCGCGGCCCCGCTCCAGTTTGGTCCGCGCGGAAGCCGTGGACACCGTGGTCACATCCCCCACCCGCCGCGGGGCCCCGTTGCCGTTCATGCACCCGATCCTCGCATGATCGGAGGGTGCCGGACGCCTCCCGCTAGCCGAGGCCGCCGACCCGGAGCGTGATGTTCAGCCGGCCGGTCAGCCCGAGCTCCTGCGGACCCGTGCCCGGCAGGACCTTCGGCACCCCGTGGTAGGCCAGCCGGCTCGCCTTCCCGAAGACGAACAGGTCGCCGCTGCGCAGCCGCACGTCCTGGTACGGCCGGCCGCGCGAGGCGGTGTTCCCGAAGCGGAAGACGCAGGTGTCGCCCAGGCTGAGCGAGACCACGGGCGCCCCGGACCGCTCCTCGGCGTCGCGGTGCATGCCCATGCGCGAGTCGCCGTCGTAGAAGTTGATCAGGGCGATGTCGTAGACGACCTCGGGCCCCGGCGGCTCCCCGTACGCCGCGGCCACCGCCTCCCGCCCGAGGTCGGCGAGCCAGCCGGGCATGGGCTTGACCGGGGTCCCGTCACCGTCGACGGCGGTGCGGGCGTAGGCGTACGGATACCAGTGAAGCCCGAGGCACACCTGCCGGGCGGTCATCGTCCCGCCGCCCGGGGTCCGTACCGTGCGCAGGCCCGCGGGCGGACGCGCCCACGTGCGGCAGGCGGCCAGCAACTCCCGCTGCCGTACGGCTCCGAGCCAGTCGGGCACGTGCACCGCACCCGGGGCGATCACGGTCCGCTCGCGCGGGAAGAGTTCCCCGTCCATACCTCGATTGTCGCGGGCGGCTGACAGACTTCCCGCATGGAGATCACCGCATACGTGAAAACGCTCGAACGGGAGGGCGAGCTGCTCGCCGAGCTGGCGGAGCGGGCGGGTACGGACGCCCTCGTGCCCACCTGTCCGCAGTGGCGCGTCGCCGACCTGCTCCGGCACACCGGATCGGTGCACCGCTGGGCGGCCGGTTTCGTCCGGGAGTGCCTGCTGGACCCGGTGCCGTTCCCGGACGCGCCCGAACTGACCGGCGGGGAGCTGCTGGCCTGGTTCCGCGAGGGGCACACGGACCTGGTGCGGACCCTGGTCGAGGCGCCGGCCGACGTGCAGTGCTGGACCTTCCTCCCGACGGCCGCGCCCTCGCCGCTGGCGTTCTGGGCGCGGCGGCAGGCCCATGAGACGGCCGTGCACCGGATGGACGCGGAGGCGGCGCTCGGTGTCGTGTTCTCGCCGGTCGCTCCGGAGTTCGCGGAGGACGGGGTGGACGAGCTGCTGACCGGCTTCCACGCGCGGCCGCGCAGCCGGGTGCGGACCCCGGAGCCCCGGGTGCTGCGGATCAGGGCCTTCGACACGGGCGCGGTGTGGACCGTGCACCTGTCGGCGGAGCCGGCCCGTACGGTGCTGGGCGCCACGGACGACCCGGTCGACTGCGAGGTGTCGGGCGAGGCGGGCTGGCTGTACGCGGCCCTGTGGAACCGGCTGCCGCTGGCGGGTCCGGGGGTGGCCGGCAACCTGGGGCTGGCGCGGCTGTGGAGCGAGGCCGCCGGGATCTGAGGGCGGCGGGGCCGGCGGCCGAGGCGGTATCGGGGCAGGTCGGCGGCTCGGGGGGCGGGGGCGGCCGGCCGGCCGGCCGGTGTTCGGTAGGGTCTGCTGCTCCGGCGATCTTGGGGGTAGCAGATGTTCCTTTCCACCGCGCGGCACGCGACGGTGCTGGCAGTTGCCCTGGTGGCGTTCACGGTCTCCTGTGGCGCCGACCCGGCGTCCGCGCCCGCCGGCGCCCCCGCGTCGTCGGCATCCGCTGCCGCGTCCGGATCGGCGTCGGCGCCCGCATCGGCGCCCGCGTCCGCGCCGGGGCCCTCGTCCTCGGTCCCGGCCGACGACTCCGTGCCGCCCGAGAAGGTGCGGGACGCCTTCGCGGGGCTCCAGGCGACGCTGGACGACACCTGCACTCCGGCCCAGTGCTCCTACTTCCTCAACCGCGTCCACGACGAACTCCACCGCATGGACCGTGCGATGAAGGCGGACCCCAAGGGGCCCGGCCACTTCCCCGAACCGATCGCGCTGATCGCGAAGCTCGACGCGGAACTGGGCGGCGACCGGTCCTTCGAGAACCTGAAGAAGCACCAGACGTCGCTGATCGACACCCGGGACAAGATCAACACGTGGATGCAGGGCCACCCGGACGACTACCGCTGATCCGCTCCCGGCGACGCCGTCGACCGCCACCTCTTCCGGCAGCGACTGCGGGGCACCCACGGCGCTCTGGACGCCTTTCGCGGCCGCACGGTCAGCCGAGGGTCGCGGCGTGGTCGGTCTGGCTGCGGAACTCCCATGCGGGGCCGGTGTTCCAGGGGTTGGGCATGGCCGCGCCGGTCGCGTACGCGTAGCCCGCTCCGCGGTCGAAGGCCGTGCGCAGGGTCGCACGCATGGCGTCGGCGTCCGGGACCTCGTGGACCAGGTGCCAGAACGCGGTTCCGCTCGGGTCGAGTTCGCTGCCCGCGCGGTAGCCGTCGAGGGGGCCGAAGACGTTGCCGCCGAGCCAGCCGCCGCCCGTGTAGGCGGCGTAGGTGTCCTCGTAGGTGACGAAGACGTCCGCGGTCCGGTGGCCGGTCTCCAGGTAGCAGTCGGCTATGGCCGTGCCGGGGTTGTTGACGACGAGGGCGGAGACCACGGGGTCGACGGCGTGCATGGCGTCCTCGACGTAGCCGCGGAGCTCCGCGTAGTGGTCGCGGGTGGCGTTGCCCGGGCCGCAGTCGCGGCTGACGACGTCGAAGAAGATGCCGTCGACGTGGAGGCGGCCGTCGGGGGCCTTGAGGTAGTTGTCGACGGACGCTTTGACGGCGGCGGCGTCGCGGTTGCCGTGGTCGGTGTGGACGTAGCCGAGCACCTTCGTCTTCTCCCCGGTGGCGGTGGTGCCGCCGCGCAGGACGTCGGCGCGGGCCCGCCAGGCGGCGTCGAACGGGGCGTCGCCGTTGCCGGGATTGAGGACCACGACGGAGGCGGCCGGGCCGGTGGCGGTGAGATCGGCCAGCATGCGGTCGTTCGCCCAGACGTACGCCGGGACTGCGATCTCCAGGCCCCGCACGCCCGGCAGCCGCGGTACGGGCGGGGTGGTGGGGCTCGGGGCGGGCGGCAGCGAAGGCGCCCGGTCCGCCCGCGCCGGACCCCCGCCGCGCACCGGGTCCGCCCCGCGCACCGGGGCGCCCGCCGTGACGGCGGGCGACGGGGCGGCGAGTAAGGCGGTGACCAGTACGGCGTACAGAGCCTGGACGGCGCGGCGCATGAACGTTCCTCCGGCGGCGGCAGGGCGTGAACGACCCGAGGAACACTAGACGGGCGGCCGGTGCTGCACGGCCGAACCACCCGCATTCGTCAGACAAACAGAAGAGCGACTTGTCGCCGCTACGCGTGAATCCGCCCCGCGATCCGCCGCCTTCCCCTCATACGGCGGGCAGCCCCACCCCCGTGGGCGAGCTGGCCGACGGCGTGCGCGAAGAAGCCGGCCCGGTCCTCGACCACCCGGTGAACCGGCCGAACAGCTCGAACGAGACCAGCACGACCAGCTGGCCCAGGCGGCGACCAGCGCGGCGGTGACCTCCGGGGGCAGACCCTCGGCGAAGTCGGCGGTCATCCGGTCGGCGTCGGGGCGCAGGGCCGCCGGGAGCGGCGGCAGCGCCAGGCCCCGGCCCTCGTAGGCGTCGCGGGCGATGGCGATGAAGGCGTTCCCCACCCGGGAGGCGGGACCGATCGTGTCGGCGGGAGCGCTGTAGCCGGGGACCGGGGAACCGTGGACGAGGGCGTACTCGTGCGGATGCTCCAGCGCCCAGGCGCGGACGGCCTCGCAGACGGCGATCCAGCGGGCGCGGGGCGGGTCCCCGGCGGCGAGGGCGCGGGCGTCGGCCTCTTCGGCCGCCGCGCCGACGCTGTCGTACGCGTCGAAGTGGGGCTGGGAGGTCAACCGCTTCTTCCAGGGGGTCACGGCCAAGTCCTCCGACGCGGAGCCCGGCCCCGGTGAGCGCGACCGCGCCGGCGACGAGCGCGGCGCCGCGCGGGCCAGCCGGCCGCGACGACCATCGTGGTGGCCCCGGCGTCCGGGCGGCGGCGGGCGCCCACCCCGTCTTCCGCATCACGGTCTCCCGTTGACCGGCGGCCGGTCCGCCCCGGCCCTGCGGGACCCGCCCGGCGACGGGGGAAGGCGGCGGAAAGGCGGGGAGGCGGAGTCCAGGTGGCGCCCGCGCCGCCGTCCCAGTCCCCGCCCCGCCCCTGCCTGCTGCCTGCTGCCTGCCCATCAGCCGACCCGCTGGCCGGTTGGCAGGCCAGTGGAGCCTAGGCCTGACCGCCGTCGCCGGCGCCGCCGCCGCGGGCCGCCTGCCGGGCGTCCAGCGCGTGCAGTGCCCTGCGCGCCAGCGGGTACGTGCGCACCAGATCGGCCAGGGTCGTCGAACCCCTCGTGATACGGGCGAAGGCCCGCCACGCCGGCCGGAAGCCGGTGATCGCCGCGTGCAGGAGCCCCGGCCGGGCCTCGAAGACGGCCAGCATCCGCCTTCCGACGCCCATCTCCACGCCCAGCCCCGCCTTCACGGCGAAGGCGTAGTTGAGCGCCTGGCGGCGCGCGTCCACCCCGTCCTGTGCCTCGGCGATCTTCACCGCCCACTCCCCCGCCAGCCGCCCGGAGCGCAGGGCGAAGGAGATGCCCTCACGGGTCCACGGCTCCAGGAGTCCGGCCGCGTCGCCGGCCACCAGCACCCGGCCGCGCGACAGCGGCGAATCGGACGTACGGCAGCGGGTCAAGTGTCCGGAGGAAACCGCCGGTTCGAAACCGGCGAGTCCGAGCCTGGCGATGAAGTCGTCCAGGTAGCGCTTGGTCGCGGCGCCCTCGCCCTTGGCCGAGATGACGCCGACCGTGAGGGTGTCGCCCTTGGGGAAGACCCAGCCGTAACTGCCGGGCAGCGGACCCCAGTCGATCAGGACCCGGCCCTTCCAGTCCTCGGCGACCGTGTCCGGGACGGGGATCTCCGCCTCCAGGCCCAGGTCGACCTGCTCCATCTCCACCCCGACGTGCGCGCCGATCCGGCTCGCGCTGCCGTCCGCCCCGACCACCGCGCGCGCCAGGACGGTCTCGCCGTCGGCGAGCACCACGGCGACGGTGCGCCGGTCGGGCACGGCCGACCCGTGCTGTTCGACCCGGGTCACCGCGGTGCCCGTGCGCACGGTCGCCCCGGCCTTCTCGGCCTCCGCGACCAGGCCGGCGTCGAACTCCGGCCGGTTGACGAGCCCGAACAGCATCTGCTTCGAGCGCCGGGTCCGGGAGAGCTTCCCGTCCATCGAGAAGGTGACCGCGTGGATGCGGTCCTTGAGGGGCAGCGCGAAGCCCGGCGGCAGGGCGTCGCGGGATGGCCCGATGATGCCGCCGCCGCACGTCTTGTACCGGGGCAGCTCGGCCTTCTCCAGCAGCAGCACGCGCCGCCCGGCCGTCGCCGCCGCGTACGCCGCCGAGGAGCCTGCCGGCCCGGCCCCGACCACGACCACGTCCCACACTTCGCCGGGCTCCCCGCTGTCCCCCGCCACCTCGTCGTCCGCCCCTCGTGCGGCGTTCCCCGCGTTTGCGTCGCGTACGTCGTCGCTGTCGCTGTCGCTGCTCACGATGTGCTGCCGCTCCTGATCACCTGTTGCTCCGATGCCGGGGAAATCCTACGGCGAGACACCGCCTCGTTCCGCTGTGCGAGGATCGGGGCTGTCTTTCGCCGTACCCGGCATACGCACACCCACGCGGATGCGGGTGGCGTACACAGAGCACAACGTCGCACCCAAAAGGAGCGTGCCCATGTCCCAGAATCCGATCGCCGAGACCGTCGCCTCGCTGATGCCCCGCGCCAAGCGGGAGCTGACCGAGCTGGTGGCCTTCCAGTCGGTGGCGGACTGGGCGCAGTTCCCCCGGAGCGAGAGCGAGGCCGCCGCGAACTGGGTGGCCGACGCACTGCGCGCCGAGGGCTTCCAGGACGTGGCGCTGCTCGACACCCCCGACGGCACCCAGTCCGTGTACGGCTTCCTGCCCGGCCCCGAGGGCGCGCCGACCGTCCTGCTCTACGCGCACTACGACGTGCAGCCGCCGCTGGACGACGCCGCCTGGATATCGCCCGCGTTCGAGCTGACCGAGCGCGACGGCCGCTGGTACGGGCGCGGCTCCGCCGACTGCAAGGGCGGGTTCATCATGCACCTGCTGGCGCTGCGCGCCCTGAAGGCCAACGGCGGCGTGCCGGTGAGCGTGAAGGTGATCGTCGAGGGCTCCGAGGAGCAGGGCACCGGCGGCCTCCAGCAGTACGCGGAGGCGCACCCCGAGCTGCTGGCGGCGGACACCGTCGTCATCGGCGACGCGGGCAACTTCCGGCTCGGCCTGCCGACGGTGACGGCCACCCTGCGCGGTATGACGCTGATCAAGGTCAGGGTCGACACGCTGGGCGGCAACCTGCACTCCGGCATGTTCGGCGGCGTCGCGCCCGACGCGCTGGCGGCGCTGATCCGGCTGCTGGACTCGCTGCGCGCGGCGGACGGTTCGACGACGGTGGACGGGCTGGCGTCGGACGCGGTGTGGGAGGGCCTGCAGTACCCGGAGGCGGACTTCCGTACCGACGCGAAGGTGCTGGAGGGGGTCGAGCTGATCGGCGAGGGCACGATCGCGGACCGGCTGTGGGCCCGTCCGGCCGTGACCGTGCTGGGCATCGACTGCCCGTCGGTGGTCGGCGCCACGCCGTCGGTGCACGCGAGCGCCGGCGCGCTGATCAGCCTGCGGGTGCCGCCGGGCGTGGACACCACGGAGGCCATCAAGCTGCTGGAGGCCCACCTGACGGCGCACACCCCGTGGCAGGCGAAGCTGGAGCTCGAGGTCGTGGGCCAGGGCCAGCCCTTCCAGGCGGACACCAGCAGCCCGGCGTACGCCTCGATGGCGGCGGCGATGCGGGTGGCGTACCCGGGCCAGGAGATGCAGGTCGCCGGCATGGGCGGCTCGATCCCGCTGTGCAACACGCTGACGCGGCTGTACCCGGACGCGGAGATGCTGCTGATCGGCCTGAGCGAGCCGGAGGCGCAGATCCACGCGGTGAACGAGAGCGTCTCGCCGCAGGAGCTGGAACGGCTGTCGGTGGCGGAGGCCCTCTTCCTCGTTAACTACGCGGAATCCAAGCGCGCCTGAACCAGTCCGCGCCGCGGGCCGACCCCACCCGAACCTCCGCCCCCGCGACACCGGGCCCCCGGGCCCCGCGGCCAAGGCCCAGCGGGAGTCCCCGGCAACTCCCCGGCCCACCGGCACCGGGGT
Organism: Streptomyces subrutilus; assembly: GCF_001746425.1. Classification (GTDB taxonomy): domain Bacteria; phylum Actinomycetota; class Actinomycetes; order Streptomycetales; family Streptomycetaceae; genus Streptomyces; species Streptomyces subrutilus_A. The sequence goes on from NZ_MEHK01000001.1 coordinate 1,149,744, forward strand.
CGCCCCACGTCGGCGCCGCCCGGCAGTTCGTTGACCGGGTGGCGTCCGTGGGCTGACGCAGCGGCTCGGCGGCCCGTGGTCCGGGGTGAGTGGCCGGGCCCGAACCGGTGCCGCTCGGCCGGCAGGAGCCGCTTGTACGCGTACGGCACGGCCGTCCCCTACGCCACGGTCGGCCGGGAGGTCGAGGACGGTGACGTGCCGGGCTTCGGGGGCGGGGCGTACGCGGGGCGCGCCCGGGGCCGGGCCCGCGCTCGGGGAGGCGGGTTCCGGGCGGTCCGGTCAGCCGACCGGGACGCCCGCCTCCAGGTACAGCGGACGGCCGCGTTCCCGGGCGCGCAGGGCCCAGCGCAGGCGCTCGTAGCGGTGCTGCGGGAGCAGTCCGGCGGCCTCGGTCTCCGTGACGAACCGCCAGGCTCGCAGTTCGGGGCCGGGCAGCCGGAGCCGGGCCGCCGCGCCGTCCGAAAGGCGGCCTCCGTCGAAGAGCAGGCGCAGGCCCCCGTAGCCGGGCGGCTGCGGGCGCTCCCAGTCGACCACCAGCAGCCCGGGGGCCCGGTCCAGTACGAGGCCCAGTTCCTCGGCGACCTCCCGTACGCCGGCGCACGCCGGAGCCTCGCCGGCTTCGACGACGCCGCCGGGGAACTCCCAGCCCGCCTTGTACGTCGGATCCACCAGCAGCACCCGGTCCTGGTCGTCGAAGAGCAGGACCCCGGAGGCCACCGTCTCGCGGGTGGGCTCCGGGGTCTGCACGATGTCGCAGACGGGGGCCGCCTCGGTGCGCACGGCTTCGGCGATCCGCTCCGCGGTCTCCCGCACGCTCAGCGCGCCGTTGTCGATGACGTGCGCGTCAGCCGTGAGCCAGCCGAGCGCGTGCTGGTAGGCGGGGATGTGGTCGTAGGCCCACTGGCGGACGCGGAGGTCGACGTCCTGCGGCTCCCCCGGCTCCTCGCGCGTCGCGATCCGCCCGCGCAGGATCGTTTCCGCCGGGGCCAGGAGCACATGGCGCACCGGTATCCGCCGGGCCGCCAGCGCGCCGAAGATCTCGTCCCGGTACTCCTGCCTGAGCAGGGTCATGGGTACGACGAGGACCCCGCCCAGTTCCGCGAGCATCGCCGCCGCCGTGTCCACCACCAGGCGGCGCCAGCTCGGCAGGTCCTGGTAGTCGCAAACCTCCGCCAGACGTTTGCGCGGCAGCAGCACCCGCAGCGCGTCGCCGATCAACTCCGGGTCGAACAGGGTGCTGTCCGGCAGGATTCCGGTCAGTTCGCGGGCCGTGCTGGTCTTCCCGGCACCGAATGTGCCGTTGATCCAGACAATCACGTCTACCCCTCTTCCCATGGCTCGTCCGGAGCCCCCAGTGGCTTGCCCGTCCCACCCTGGCACGGAAACCTCACTATCGGCCGAGTGCATATCCTCGAGGTCAGCGCCCCGTCCCATATCTCCGGAGGTTCCCCCGCCGTGCCCCACAGCCGCCGCCCGTCCGACCCCCGTTACGGAAACCGGCCGACCATGAAGGACGTGGCGGCCCGGGCGGGCGTGGGCCTGAAAACGGTGTCGCGCGTGGTCAACGGGGAGGCGGGCGTCACCCCCGACACCGAACGGCGGGTCCAGGAGGCCATCGACGCCCTGGGATTCCGCCGCAACGACAGCGCCCGCGTACTGCGCAAGGGCCGTACCGCGACGGTGGGGCTGATCCTGGAGGACCTCGCCGACCCCTTCTACGGCCCGCTGAACCGGGCGGTGGAGGAGGTGGCCCGCGCGCACGGCGCGCTGCTGATCAACGGCTCCAGCGCCGAGGACCCGGACCGGGAGCGGGAGTTGGCGCTCGCGCTGTGCGCGCGCCGGGTGGACGGGCTGATCGTGATCCCGGCGGGCGAGGACCACCGCTACCTGGAACCGGAGATCAGGGCGGGCGTGGCCACGGTGTTCGTGGACCGCCCCGCCGGCCGGATCGACGCGGACGTCGTCCTCTCGGACAGCTTCGGCGGAGCCCGGCACGGGGTCGCCCACCTGATCGCGGGCGGCCACCGCCGGATCGGCTTCATCGGCGACCACCCCCGCATCCACACCGCGACGGAGCGGCTGCGCGGCTACCGCGCCGCGATGGCGGACGCCGGTCTGCCGGTGGCCGGATCCTGGGTCTCGCTCGGCTCCACGGCCCCCGGGCGGGTCGCGGCGGCGGCCCGGTCGATGCTGGCGGGCCCGGATGCGGTGTCGGCCGTCTTCGCCGGCAACAACCGCGTGACGGTCACGCTCGTACGGGTGCTCGCGGACCGGGAGAACGCCCGCGGACGGGAGCGGCGGGGGGAGGGCGAGTACCCGGTGGCCCTGGTGGGCTTCGACGACTTCGAACTGGCCGATCTGCTCCGCCCCGGCGTGACGGTGGTCGACCAGGACCCGGCGGCGCTGGGCCGGGTGGCCACCGACCGCCTGTTCCAGCGCCTGGCGGGAGCCGACCTCCCGCCGGCCCGCATCGAACTCCCGACCCGCCTCATCCCCCGGGGCTCCGGCGAACTCCCCCCGGCCGGCGGTTAGGCGGCCGGAAGCGGCCCGGGCAACGGGCCGCGGCCCGGACCCGTCGCAGGACGGGGCCGGGCCGCTGGCAGCCGGTTCGGAGCGGGCGTGCGGTTACGCGCTCGCCGTCAGGGTCGCGGAACGGCGCGGGATCGCGAAGGCGTCGAGTTCCGCGCGGGTCAGGCCGGTCAGGGAGGTGACCTCCTCGGCGCCGACCGCGCCGCAGTCCAGGCCGCGGACCAGGTAGCCGGCCAGGGCCTTGGCGGTGGCGGGCTCGTCCATCACGTCGCCCTCGATCTTGGCGACGTACGCCTTCAGGCGCGCGGCGGCGGCCTCCAGACCCTCGCGGTAGAAGGTGAACACGGCCGCGTAGCGGGTCGGCAGGTGCGCCGGGTGCATGTCCCAGCCCTGGTAGTAGGCGCGGGCCAGGGCGCGGCGGGTCAGGCCGTAGTGCAGCTTCCAGCCCTCGTGCACCTTCTCGGTGGTGCCGATCGGCAGCACGTTGGTGGAGCCGTCGGAGACGCGTACGCCGGTGCCGGCGGCCGCGACCTGCATGATCGCCTTCGCGTGGTCGGCGGCCGGGTGGTCGCTGGCCTGGTAGGCGGCGGAGACCCCGACGCAGGCGCTGTAGTCGAAGGTTCCGTAGTGCAGGCCGGTGGCGCGGCCCTTGGACGCCTCGATCATCCGGGCGACCGTGGCGGTGCCGTCGGAGGCCAGGATGGACTGGCTGGTCTCGATCTGGATCTCGAAGCCGATCCGGCCCGGGCGCAGGCCGCGGGTGGCCTCGAAGGCCTCCAGCAGCTTGACGAACGCGCTGACCTGCTCGGCGTAGGTGACCTTGGGCAGGGTCAGGACGAGGCCCTCGGGCAGGCCGCCGTGCTCCAGCAGTCCGGAGAGGAAGATGTCGGTGGTGCGGATGCCGCGGTCGCGGACGTTGGACTCCATGCACTTCATGCGGATGCCCATGTACGGGGCGTTGGTGCCGTTGGAGAAGGCTTCGGAGACGAGGCGGGCGGAGCGGGCCGCGGCCTGGTCCTCCTCCTCGTCGGAGCGGACGCCGAAGCCGTCCTCGAAGTCGACGCGGAGGTCCTCGATGGGCTCGCGCAGCAGCTTGGCGCGGACGCGGTCGTAGACCGGTACGGCCAGCTCGTCGGAGATGCCGAGCACCTTGGCGAAGGTGGCGGCGTCCGGGGCGTGCTCGTCGAGGGCCGCGAGGGCCTGGTCGCCCCAGGAGCGGACGGTGTCGGCGGCGAAGACGTCACCGGGCACGTAGACCGTGTGGATGGGCTGGCGGGTGCCGGGGTCGCCCGGGTAGTGGCGCGCGAGTTCCGCGTCCACCGGGGCGAGGGAGGCGCTGATGCCCTCGCTGACCGCGCCTGCGAGGCTCGTCGCCACCTTCTCCTGCTGACCCATCGTGCACTCTCCTCTTTTCCGCTTCACGGAAGCTTAGATCCGCATAGCAGAATTTAGCCACGGGGTTCCGCTCAGTCAATGGTCCCCCCGCCGTACCGGGGAAACGACTCGGGACCGTGCGGTGAGAATCACCACACGGCCCCGAGTCGGAGAGATACGCAGGTCAGGGACTAGCCCTTGCGCGCCTTGATCTCGTCGGTCAGCTGCGGGACGACCGCGAAGAGGTCGCCGACCACGCCGTAGTCGACCAGGTCGAAGATCGGGGCCTCGGCGTCCTTGTTGATGGCCACGATGGTCTTCGAGGTCTGCATGCCGGCCCGGTGCTGGATCGCGCCGGAGATGCCCGAGGCGATGTACAGCTGCGGGGAGACCGACTTGCCGGTCTGGCCGACCTGGTTGGAGTGCGGGTACCAGCCGGCGTCCACGGCGGCGCGCGAGGCGCCGACGGCCGCACCGAGGGAGTCCGCGAGGGCCTCGATGAGGTGGAAGTTCTCGGCGCCGTTGACGCCGCGGCCGCCGGAGACGACGATCGCGGCCTCGGTCAGCTCGGGGCGGCCGGTCGACTCGCGCGGGGTGCGGCCGGTGACCTTGGTGCCGGTGGCCAGGGCGCCGAAGGTGACGGCGAGCGCCTCGACGGCGCCGGCGGCCGGAGCGGCCTCGACCGGGGCCGAGTTCGGCTTCACGGTGATGACCGGGGTGCCCTTGGAGACGCGGGACTTGGTGGTGAAGGACGCGGCGAACGCGGACTGCGTCGCGACCGGACCCTCGTCACCGGCCTCCAGGTCGACGGCGTCGGTGATGATGCCGGAGCCGATGCGGACCGCCAGGCGTGCGGCGATCTCCTTGCCCTCGGCGGAGGACGGGACGAGCACGGCGGCCGGGGAGACGGCCTCGTACGCGGCCTGGAGCGCGTCGACCTTCGGGACGACGAGGTATTCGGTGAACTCGGGGGCGTCGGCGGTGAGGACCTTGACCGCGCCGTGCTCGGCGAGCACCGCGGCGGTGGCGTCGGCACCGGCACCCAGGGCGACGGCGACGGGCTCGCCGATGCGGCGGGCGAGCGTCAGCAGCTCGAGGGTGGGCTTGCGGACGGCGCCGTCCACGTGGTCGACGTAGACGAGAACTTCAGCCATGGGACTGCTCTCCTGCTATTGCGAAGTGTCTGGGGGCTAAGAGGGAGTGGCCGAAGTTCTCAGATGAACTTCTGGCCGGCCAGGAACTCGGCCAGCTGCTTGCCGCCCTCGCCCTCGTCCTTGACGATCGTGCCGGCGGTGCGGGCCGGACGCTGGGCCGCGGAGTCGACCTTGGTCCAGGAGCCTTCCAGGCCGACCTCGTCGGCCTCGATCTCCAGGTCCTCCAGGTCCCAGGACTCCACCGGCTTCTTCTTGGCGGCCATGATGCCCTTGAAGGACGGGTAGCGGGCCTCGCCCGACTGGTCCGTCACCGAGACGAGCGCCGGGAGGGAGGCCTCCAGCTGCTCGCTCGCGGTGTCGCCGTCGCGGCGGCCGGTCACGGTGCCGTCCTCGACCTTGACCTCGGAGAGCAGGGTGACCTGCGGGACGCCCAGGCGCTCGGCCAGGATCGCCGGGAGCACGCCCATGGTGCCGTCCGTCGAGGCCATACCGGTGATGACCAGGTCGTAACCGGCCTTCTCGATGGCCTTGGCGAGCACCAGCGAGGTGCCCATGACGTCGGTGCCGTGCAGGTCGTCGTCCTCGACGTGGATGGCCTTGTCGGCGCCCATCGACAGCGCCTTGCGCAGCGCGTCCTTGGCGTCCTCGGGGCCCACCGTCAGGACGGTGATCTCCGCGTCGTCGGCCTCGTCGGCGATCTGCAGCGCCTGCTCGACGGCGTACTCGTCGAGCTCCGACAGCAGGCCGTCGACGTCGTCACGGTTGACGGTCAGGTCCTCGGTGAACTGCCGGTCGCCGGTGGCGTCGGGCACGTACTTCACACAGACAACGATCCTCAGGCTCACGCCGGCTCTCCTACCGCATCGTCTTTTCTGGTACCGCCTTGTGCAGGCAGCATAGGCGCCTCGTCGGGCGGATCCCGGTCGGGGCGGCCCGCGCTCCGAAGGGAATGTTACTCGTCAGTACACCGTGGCTCCCGCACAGGCGCAAGTTCGGCGAACTGTGATCTGTCCAACGCCGCCCAACCTGCCCCAACAGGGACGATTCAGTCGCGCAGCGCGTTGAAGCGACCTTGGTGGTAGAGCAGGGGGCGACCTTCTCCGGCCGGATCCCCCGCAACCGCCTCGGCGATGATCACACGGTGCTCGCCCGCGGGCACCCTCGCCACCACCCGGCACACCAGCCACGCGAGCACGTCGTCCAGTACGGGAACCCCGTGCGGGCCCGTGCTCCAGCCGGTGGACGTGCCGAAACGGTCCGCGCCGCTCCGGGCGAAGAGGCCCGCGAGCTCCCGCTGGTGCTCCCCCAGTATGTGGACGCCGAGGTGGTCGCTGTCGCGCACCGCGGGCCAGCTGGAGGACCCGGTGCCGATGGTGAAGGAGAGCAGCGGCGGGTCCGCGGAGACGGAGTTGAGCGAGGTGGCGGTGAAGCCCGCCGGGCGCCCGCAGGTCTCGGCGGTGATCACCGCGACCCCGGCGGCGTGCCGGCGGAACACGGAGCGCAGGAGGTCGGGCGAGCCGGGGTGTCCGGCGGGCCGGAGGGACGGGGTGGTCGGGGCCGCAGGAGCGGTCATCGGGGTACTTCCTTCTGCCGCGGAGCACGCGGGCGCTGTCGGGGATCGGGGACCGGGACGTTCAACGACCCCGACAGCGCGCGCTCGCGTACCGGACGAGGTCCACGTGGACCCGCCCGTAGAGCAGGAGTTCAGACGGCATACGGCCAGCGTGGCGATCTCCCGTGGACACAGTCAAGCGGGATCCGTCAGATGTCAGGCGCGTCACGCCGCGTGCGGGCCCGCGCGACGGCGCGCGCACCGGCGCCCGCTTCATACGGCGGCGCCCAGGGCCGCGATCACGTCGGCCTTGCGCGGCATGCCGGCCGCTCGCCGCACGATCCGGCCCGCCGCGTCCAGGACCAGCACGGTCGGGGTCTTCTCGATGCCCAGCGATCGGACCAGTTCGAGCCGGTCCTCGGCGTCGATCTCGATGTGCGCGACTCCCTCGACCATCCCCGCGACCTCGGCGAGGATCCGCCGCGTGGCCCGGCAGGGCTGGCAGAAGGCGCTGGAGAACTGCACCAGGCTGGCCCGCTCCCCGGGCTCCGCGCCCAGCTCCGCGGCGCCCAGCGGGCCCCGGCCGCCGCCCCGGCCGCCGTGCCGCTCGTCGTCCTGCCCGCGCACCCGCGCTCCCCTCGCCGTCTCCGCTTACGCGTCCCATGCTCGTACGCTCGTACTCTGATCGGAGCGCCTTGCGGAAGAACCGCATTCCCTGCGTGACGAGAATCTCCCTGGGCATAGTCATCTGGGCTGGCCAGCAGCCCGCGTTTGGGGCACGATCCCCCATGAGTCGCGTACCTACGCTTCCGTAACTTCCGGCCGGGAGCATTTCCCCAGGCAGAAAGCGGGGTCTCTCCCCACCATGGCTGAGCTCGTCTACCCTCCCGTGATCGGCGCCGCGCACGGACTGTTCCGCGCGCTGGACATCCGGATCGACCTCAAGGGCACCGAGAACATCCCCCTCAAGGGCGGGGCGGTCCTGGTGTCGAACCACATCGGCTACCTCGACTTCATCTTCGCCGGCCTGACCGCGCGGCCGCAGAAGCGCCTGGTGCGCTTCATGGCGAAGGAGTCGGTCTTCCGGCACAAGGTGTCGGGCCCGCTGATGCGCGCGATGAAGCACATCCCGGTGGACCGCAAGCAAGGTGAGACGGCGTACCAGCACGCCCTTGACTCGCTGCGGGCCGGCGAGATCATCGGGGTGTTCCCCGAGGCCACGATCTCCCAGTCCTTCACCCTCAAGAGCTTCAAGTCGGGCGCGGCGCGCATGGCCCAGGAGGCCGGGGTCCCGCTGATCCCGGTGGCGCTGTGGGGCACCCAGCGGCTGTGGACCAAGGGCCGCCCGAAGAACCTGAAGCGCAGCCACATCCCGGTGACCCTGCGGGTCGGCGAGCCGATCGAGGCGCCGACGGACCAGTACGCCGGCGCCATCACCCGGCGCGTGCGCGAGCGCGTGCAGGAGCTGCTGGACGCGGCGCAGCGCGCCTATCCGGACAAGCCGAAGGACGCCACCGACTCCTGGTGGCTGCCGGCCCACCTCGGCGGCAGCGCCCCGACGGCGGCCCAGGTCAAGGAAGCCGGCTGACGGAACCCCGAGCGCGGCCCGCCCCTTGGGGCGCGGCCGCGCTTTCGCCTGCCCGGCGCCCCCGTCAGGCTTCGTGCTTGCGACGACGGTGGGCCGCCACCCGCGAGCGGCCGGCGCACGTGGTGGAGCAGTAGCGGCGCACGCTGCCCGGCCCGGTGGCGAGGAAGAACCGTCCGCAGCCCTCGGCGGCGCAGGCCCCCCAGGCGATCCGTCCGTACTCGGTGAGCAGCTGGGCGAGGGCGAGGGCGCCCGAGGCCAGGAACCAGTCGCCCCAGCCCGCCTCCTCGCCCCGGTCCACGTGGAGGTGCCAGGGATGCCCGTCGTGCCGGGTCAGCCGGGGCCGGGTCGCGCACTCCTCCAGCAGCGCGTTGAGGGCGTCGGCGGCCCGGTCCTCGTCGGTTTCGCGGAGCACGCCCGCCATGCGGCGGGCGGCGGCCCGCAGTTCGGCGGCGCCCGCCTCGGGGAACGCCTGCTCGGTGAGGTCCGCCGGACGCTCCCCGTGGCCGGCGAGCAGCTCCGCGAGTGCGGTGCGCGGCAGTTCGGGCTCCGCGCGGACCGCCTCGGCGAGGTCGATCAGCCGCCGGGCCGCCGAGAAGCCCCCTCGCGGGTCCGCCATGCCCGGATCCTTTCCCCGTACACCCGAATGACGTAACGTCTTGTGCTGCTATCACGTTACCGCAGCGGGGGGTCGGGATGGACGGGTTCGGGCGGTACCTGGCGGCGGCGCTGGCCGCGCGGTTCGCCTCCGAGGGCATGGGCATGGCCGTGGTCCTGCTCGCCCTGGAGCGCACCGGGAGCGCCTCGTACGGGGCGTTCGTCCTGACGGCCTGGCTCGCGCCGCACGTCCTGGCGGCTCCGCTCGCGGGCGCCGCGGCGGGCCGGACCAGCCGCCCGCGCCTCTTCCACCTCGGCACCCTGGCCGGTTTCACGGCCGCCGTGGCGGCGCTGGCCCTGCTGCTGGGCCGGGCCCCGCTGCCGGTGGTCCTCGGGGTGGCGGTGCTCGGCGGGAGCTGCGGGCCGATGGTGACGGGCGGGCTCTCCAGCCTGGTCACCGGGCTGGTCCCGGCGGGCGCCGGGCGGGACCGCGCCTACGGCTGGGACGCCTCCACCTACAACGCGGCCGCGGTGACCGCGCCGGCGGCGGTCAGCCTGGTCACGGCCCTGGGCTCGGCGGCTCCGGCGATGGGGGTCCTGGCGGGGTCCGGCGCGCTGGCGGCCGCGCTCGCCGCGACCCTCCCGTACGGGGTCCCGGGCGCGGCCGCGCCCCGGGAGGCGCCCCGGGCCGGGCTGGGGGCAGGGCTCGCCGCCCTGTGGCGGGTCAGGGAGCTGCGGGCCGTCACCTCGGCGACGACCCTGGCGTTCGTGGGCATCGGCTCCCTCACCACCACCTCGGTCCTGCTGGCGGCGGGGCTCGGCAGCCCGGGCGCCGGGGGCGTGCTGATGACGGCCTTCGCGGTGGGCGCCCTGGCGGGCTCGCTGACGCTGGGCCGGATGACGTCCGTGGAGCCCGGCCGGCTGGTGCGGTGGGCGCTGGCCGGGACCGGGGCGGCGCTGGCCGCGGCCGCGTTCACGCCCTCCCTCGTCGGCACGGTGGCCCTGTTCGCCGTGGCCGGGGTGTGCGACGGACCGCTGCTCACGGCCACCCTGCGGATCCGCGCGGAGTACGCCCCGGACGCGGTGCGGACGCAGGTGTTCACCCTGGGCGCCGGCCTCAAGGTGACGGCGGCCTCGGCCGGGGCGGCCCTGGTGGGCTTCGCGGCCGGCGCACCCCCGTGGACCCTGCTGACCGGGATCGCCGGGCTCCAGCTCGCGGCGGCGCTGCTGCACGGGCTGACGGCGGCGCGGAGGCCCGCCCCGGCGGCCGCGGTCACAGGCCGGTCGGCAGGTTCTCCCACAACCGCGGCCGGTCGGCGGAGTCCTGGAGCGCCTTGAGCACGGCCGGGTGCGGGGCGGCGTACAACCGGGGGTAGTCGATCTCGCCGAGCTCCGGGCGTACGGGGAAGGCCAGTTGCTCCACGTCGAGGCTGAACCGGGCGTCCACACCGGGCTTGTTGCCGCGCGGGTCCACCCGGGCCCAGCTCCGGGTGCCGGGCAGCCGGAGCGCGACCAGGCCGTGGACCACGGGGTTCGATCCGTCGTCGTCGGCGAGGAGCTGGTAGCACAGGGCGGCCGGGATGCCCTGGGCGCGGAGCAGCGCGGCGAGGGCGTGGGACTTGGCGTAGCAGATTCCGTTGCGGGTGGCCAGGACGTCGGAGGCGCGCCAGGAGACGCGCGGGTCGCCGGAGTCGGCGGAGTGCGGGACGGCGTCGCGGACGTACGCGAAGACCGCCTCGGCGTAGGCGTACGCGTCGCCGTCCGTGACGGTCCAGAAGGCGTCGGCCGTTTCACGCACCACCGGGTGCTCGTGATCTATGGCTTCGTCGGCCGCCAGATAGGCGGCGAGGTCGGGCTGCTCCTGGATCCATTCCATGATCCAGGAGCATACCTATGCGACCATCCGCACAACTATCGATTTATGCGGAGCCCAACCGCACGGAGCCGAGGCGCGCCGGCGGGGCTGGGGGACGGGCTCAGCGCGCCAGTTCTTCCTTCAGCGCCTGGAGGAAGCCGTCCACGTCCTCCTCCTGGGTGTCGAAGCCGCACATCCAGCGGACGTCGCCGGCCGCCTCGTCCCAGAAGTAGAAGCGGTAGCGCTCCTGCAGCCGCCTCGAGACCTCGTGCGGCAGCCGGGCGAACACCGCGTTCGCCTGCACCGGGTAGAGGATCTCCACGCCGTCGGCCTCGCGCACGCCGGCGGCGAGCCGCTGCGCCATCGCGTTGGCGTGGCGGGCGTTGCGCAGCCACAGGTCCTTGGCGAGCAGCGCCTCCAGCTGGACCGAGACGAACCGCATCTTCGACGCGAGCTGCATCGACATCTTGCGGATGTGCTTCATCTGCCGGACCGCGTCCGGGTTGAGCACCACCACGGCCTCGCCGAACATCATGCCGTTCTTCGTGCCGCCGTACGACAGCACGTCCACGCCCACCGTGTTCGTGAAGGTGCGCATCGGCACGTCGAGCGAGGCCGCGGCGTTGGCTATCCGGGCTCCGTCGAGGTGCACCTTCATGCCGAGGCCGTGCGCGTGCTCGCAGATGGCCTTGATCTCGTCCGGGGTGTAGACCGTGCCCAGTTCGGTGTTCTGGGTGATCGAGACGACCTGGGGCATCGCCCGGTGCTCGTCCTCGAAGCCCCAGGCCTCCTGGTCGATCAGCTCGGGGGTGAGCTTGCCGTCCGGCGTCGGGACGGCGAGCAGCTTGATACCCGCCATCCGCTCCGGCGCGCCGCCCTCGTCCACGTTGATGTGGGCCGTCTTGGCGCAGATCACCGCGCCCCACCGGTCGGTCATGGCCTGCAGGGCGACGACGTTGGCGCCCGTGCCGTTGAAGACCGGGAAGGCCTGCGCGTACGGCCCGAAGTGGCTGCGGAAGATCTTCTGCAGGTGTTCGGTGTACTCGTCCTCGCCGTAGGAGACCTGGTGGCCGCCGTTGGCGAGCGCGACGGCCGCGAGGACCTCGGGGTGTACCCCCGCGTAGTTGTCGCTCGCGAAACCGCGGACCGCCGGGTCGTGGTGGCGCCGGGCGTCGGTCTTCCCGGCATCGGTTCTCACGGTTGCGGAGTGAGCCACAGACGCTGTCCGTTCACATCGATGGCGGGTCGCTCCCAGACGCCGGCGATGGCCTCGGCCAGCTCCTTGACGTCGGTGAAGCCCGCGAACTTCGCATTGGGACGCTCGGCGCGCATCGCGTCGTGCACCAGTGCCTTGATGACCAGGATCGCAGCCGCCGCGCCGGGGCCGTCATCGCCCCCCGCCTTGCGGAAGGAGTCCGCGAGGGCCAGCGTCCAGGCCTCGGCAGCCGCCTTGCCCGCGTTGTACGCGGCGTTGTTGGCGACCGGCTTGTGCGCGCCGGACTGGCTGACCAGGACGTAACGGCCCCGGTCGCTGCGCAGCAGTCCGTCGTGGAAGGCGAGCGAGGTGTGCTGGACCGTGCGGATGAGGAGCTTCTCCAGGAACGCCCAGTCCGCGAGGTCGACGTCGGTGAAGGTCTTGCTGCCGCGCCAGCCGCCGACGAGGTGGACCAGGCCGTCGATCCGGCCGAACTCCTTCTCGACCTGCTCGGCCCAGGCCTGGGTGGCGGAGAGGTCGAGCAGGTCCACGGTGTCACCGGTGATGGTGGCGCCGCCGTGGGCGTAGCGCGCTGCGTCCACCGCCTCGGCGAGCCGCGCCGGATCGGCGTCGGACGCGACGACCGAGGCGCCCGCCTCGGCGAGGCGGAGCAGGGTGGCGCGGCCGGCGGGGCCACCGGCCCCGGCCACCGCCACCACCGCTCCGTGCAGCTTTCCGTTGCCGTTTCCGGAGCCGTTCATCTGTACAGCCTCCTGTGGGCGGTCGCTCACGCGGCGACTCGCTCGGCCTGCTCGGCGTTGAGGGCGGTAATGCCCTTGGCGGAGGCGATCACGCCCTTGAGCTTCTTGGCGAGCGCCTCATAGAACATGCTGAGCGGAAACTCGTCCGGAAGCACGTCGTCCACGAGCTTGCGCGGAGGCTGCGTCATGTCGAGGGCGTCGGGGCCCTTGGCCCACTTGGAGCCCGGGTGCGGGGCGAGGTACGTCGAGACCAGCTCGTAGGCCTTGAACCAGTGGACCAGCTTCGGGCGGTCGATGCCGGCCCGGTAGAGGTCCTCGATCTCGGCGCACAGCTGGTTGGTGACCTGCGGGGCGCGCATCCAGTCGATCTTCAGCTTGTTGTCCGTCCAGCGCACGACGTCGTGCTTGTGGAGGTAGGCGAAGAGCAGCTGGCCGCCGAGACCGTCGTAGTTGCGGTTGCGGTCGCCGGAGACCGGGAAGCGGAACATCCGGTCGAAGAGGACGGCGTACTGGACGTCGCGGCCGTGCTCGTTGCCCTCGGACTCCAGCTTCACGGCCTCCTTGAAGGCGGTGAGGTCGCAGCGCAGCTCTTCCAGGCCGTACATCCAGAACGGCTGGCGCTGCTTGATCATGAAGGGGTCGAACGGCAGGTCGCCGTGGCTGTGGGTGCGGTCGTGGACCATGTCCCACAGGACGAACGCCTTCTCGCAGCGCTCCTGGTCCCGGACCATGGCGGCGATGTCCTCGGGCAGTTCGATGCCGAGGATGTCGACCGCGGCCTCGGTGACCTTGCGGTAGCGGGCCGCCTCGCGGTCGCAGAAGATGCCGCCCCAGGTGAAGCGCTCCGGGGCCTCGCGCACCGCGATGGTCTCCGGGAAGAGCACGGCGGAGTGGGTGTCGTAGCCCGGGGTGAAGTCCTCGAAGGTGATGCCGAGGAAGAGCGGGTTGTCGTACCGGGTGCGCTCGAGCTCGGCGAGCCACTCGGGCCACACCATGCGCAGGACGACGGCCTCCAGGTTGCGGTCCGGATTGCCGTTCTGCGTGTACATGGGGAAGACCACGAGGTGCTGGAGCCCGTCGGTGCGCTCGGCGGCCGGCTGGAAGGCCAGCAGCGAGTCGAGGAAGTCGGGCACCCGGAAGTCGTCGGCGACCCACTTGCGCAGGTCCGCGACGAGCGCCCGGTGGTACGCGGCGGCGTGCGGGAGCAGCGGCGACAGCGCCTCGACGCCCTCGACCACGCACTCGACCGCGGCCGCGGCCTCGGACCGGGTGGGTGCCGCGGCGGCCTCGAAGTCGATGGAGCCGTCCTTGGCCTGCCAGGGGCGGATCTCCTCCACGGCGGCCTTGAGCGCGGGCCATGCGGGGTGGTCGACCACCCGCGTCCCGGCGGTTATCACGGCACCGCCGGCACCCGGCACAAGAGTTTCCGTCATGTCACTTCCTCCACAGGAGAACCTCACGTCAAGGCAGGGTAAACGGCGCAGGCTCTCTCGTTCAAGAGGGATCTCGGGAAATTATCCTGCCTAACCCCCTGCTTCGCCGGAAGTCTTCCCGTCTTTCAGGGTGGAACTGATGGCTCCGCCCAGTCGCGCCATGGCCTCCCGGGCCTGCGGCAGCACCCCGGCGAGGGCCAGGAACCCGTGGAACATCCCGGGACGCTCGTCCAGAACGGAGGGGACGCCGCACTCGGCCAGCCTGCGGTGGTAGGCACGCCCCTCGTCCCGCAGCGGGTCGCACCCGGCGACCACCAGGTGCGCGGGCGGCAGCCCGGTGAGGTCCGCCCGGAGCGGCGAGGCCAGCGGATCCCCGCCGTCGCCGCCCGGACCCAGGTACTGCTCCCAGAACCAGCGCAGGTGCGCGGCGGTCAGGAAGCACCCCTCGGCGTACGTCCGGTAGGACGCCGAGTCCTGTGCGGCGTCGAGCACGGGATAGGCCAGCGCCTGGAGGGCGACGGCCGGCCCCCCGCGGGCACGGGCCAGCAGCAGTGCGGCGACGGCGAGGTTGCCCCCGGCGCTGTCCCCCGCGACGACCAGGGCGCGGGGGTCGCCGCCCAGCCGGCCCAGGTGCGCGCCGGCCCAGCACAGGGCGGCGTGGGCGTCTTCCGCGGCGGCCGGGAAGCGGTGCTCGGGAGCCCGCCGGTAGTCCACGCAGACCACGGCCGCGCCGGCCGCCCGGGACAGGGCGCGGGCGGTGGTGTCGTGGGTGTCCAGGTCGCACAGGACGAAGCCGCCGCCGTGGAGGAAGAGCACGGTGGGGCGCGGCCCGGGCCACTCCTCGGGGTCGGGCAGGTAGATCCGAACGGGGACCGGCGGGGCTCCGGGCGGGCCGGGGACCTCCAGGTCCTCGACCGCTCCGACGCGGGGCGGGTCGGCGGGCGGCCGGGGCGCGGCCGCCAGGATGCGCCGGGCCTCGCGGGCGTCGGTGACGCTCCCGCCGAGGTCGGGGAAGGCGGCGGTGAGCGCGTCGAGGTAGGGCCGGGCGGCGGGGTCGAGGCCGGGGACCGGGTCCGGGCCGGGTCCCGGGCCGGGGCCGAGGCCGCGGTCCGTGCCCGCCCGCGGGCCGGGGCCGGGGTCCGGGCCCGCCCGCCGGCCGGAGCCGAGGTCCGGGCCGGGCCGGGGGGCGGTCATCGCCGGCCCCGGAAGTGGGGGATGACCTTCTCGCCCCACTGGCGCAGGGTCTCCAGACAGGCCTCCTGCTCCACGGTGCCCATCTGGATCAGGCACATGATCTCGTCGGCCCCGGCCTCCCTGAGCCGTTCCACGTACGCGATGGCGTCGTCCGCGCGGCCGTAGGCGTGGTCGGCGTTGAAGGTGGCGGTGGAGGTGGGCCGCACCGGGATGTCCTGCTCGTGCAGCCGGGCCACCACCTGCTCGGCCGCCTCGCGCATCCGCGCGGCCTCGTCCGCGCCCGCCACCACGGCCTCGTCGGGGACGCCCGCGCCGCCGTACCAGTGGCCGATGGACTGGGCGAAGAACCGCTGGCCGCGGATGCCGATCCGGCGCGCCTCCTCCCGGTCGTCGAGCACGATGGTCGGGCAGAGCACCGAGAAGTGGTCGTTGACGGCGGTGGACACGAACCGGCTGCCGTCCCGCCCGGCGACCGCCGCGTCGTACACGGCCCGCATCCCCGCGATCGACTCCGGTCCGGCGAAGCCCATCACCAGGGCCCCGATCCCCAGCTCGGCGGCCCGCACCAGGGTCTCGCCGCAGCTGCAGGCCAGGAACAGCGGCGGATGCGGGGTCTGCGCCGGCCTCGGCAGGATCGGGTGGGGGTCGATGTCGATCAGGGGGCCGTGGTATTCCAACTCCTCCTCCTGCCAGGCCCTGCCGATGATCCGCAGGGCCTCCTCCACCTCCGCGGTGGTGCGTTCCCGGTCCACCCCGCACAGCGAGGTCTCCTGCTCGGTGCCCCCGCGCCCGGCGCCGAGGTCGAGCCGCCCGCCGGAGAGCAGGTCGAGCATGGCCGCCCGTTCGGCGACCCGCACCGGGTGGTTGAAGTTGAAGGGCATGCACACCACCCCGTGCCCGATGCGTATGGTGCTGGTCCTGGCCGCGACCCAGGTCAGGAAGATCTCCGGGGCGGACATGTGGGCGTACCACTTCAGCGAGTGGTGTTCGACCGCCCAGATCCGGTCGAAGCCCATCCGCTCGGCGAGCACGGCCTGCTCCACGCAGTCGCGGATCACCTGATGCTCGCGCTCCACGGTGGGGTCGGCGAGCTGGGCTTCGAAGATCACGGAGAATTTCACGGCGCCTCCAGGGTTGCGTCCCGTGCCCGGTCTTACTTCAATGAGCCATATGACTAATAGTCAGAAGCAAAAGAAGCAAGAGTCCGGGAAGCGGGAGCTGCCGCCGACCGCGTGGGCGGTTCTCGGCCTTCTTTCCTTCCCCGGGGAGCGCACCGGCTACGAGCTGAAGAAATGGGCGGACTCCTCCCTGCGCTTCTTCTACTGGTCGCCCGCCATCAGCCAGATCTACGCCGAGCTGCGCCGCCTGGAGGAGCTGGGCTACGCGGCTTCCGCGCGCTCGGGGCCCGAGGAGGTGCGGGCCAAGCGGCGCTACGCCATCACCGAGGCGGGACGCGAGGCGCTGGCCGGCTGGGCCGGCGGCACGGCGGACGCCGGGCCCCCGGTGCTCAAGCACGGGCTGCTGCTGCGGGTCTGGCTCGGGCACCTGGCCGAGCCGGAGCGGCTGCGCGCGATGGTGGACGAACACCTGGAGCGCACCCGGGGCGAGCTGGCGGCCGTGCGGGAGGCCCTGGCGGAGGCGGGCGAGGTCCCGGAGTGGGCCTTCCCCGCGCTCGCGCTGCGCTGGAGCGAGCGGCAGCACCTGGCGGAACTGGAGCTCGGCGAAGCCCTCCGCACCGATCTGGCGGCCCTGGACGGCCCGGCCGGCGTGGCCCGTCAAGCCGATGGGGACGCGCCCACGCCCGGGTGACGGCGACGCCCCCGCCGCCGGCCGCGCGGGGGCTCACAACCCCGACGGGAAGCGGCCGGTACGCCCCCGCGGGGCCTTGCACGGCCGGTCCCTTCGCACCTCGGGCGCACTAGCATGCGTCCTCATCGCGCGCGGCCGGTCGGGACACCGCGTCCGCGCGGGGAGCCGCCGTCGACGGAAGCGAGAGAACCTTGACTTTCCTCACCATCGGTCACCGCGGGGTCATGGGTGTCGAACCGGAGAACACCCTGCGGTCGTATCTCCGAGCGGAACGTTCCGGCATGGACGTCATCGCTCTGGACGTCCAGCTGAGCAAGGACGGCGCCCTCGTCGCCCTGCACGACCCCGAGGTGGACCGGACCACCGACGGCTCGGGCGCCGTCGCCGATCTGACCCTGGCCGAACTGCGCGGGCTGGACGCCGGTCAGGGCGAGCGCGTGCCGGTGTTCGAGGACGTCCTGGACGCGGTCCGGACCCCGCTCCAGGTGGCGGTACGGGACCGGGCCGCCGCCGGCGCGCTGGCGGAACTGCTGCTGCGCCGCGACCTGACCGGCCGGGTGGAGGTGGCCTCCTTCGACGACGCGCTGCTCGCCGAGATCGCGCGGCGGGTCCCGGGGGTCCGGACCGTGCTGTACGCGGCCGCTCCCGACGACGGTGCCGAAGGAGTCGTGGGCCGGGCGACGGCCGCGGGTGCGGCGTCGATCGCCCTGGACGTCCGGCGGCTGAGCCTGGAGGCCGTCGAAGCGGCGCACGCCGCCGGGCTGCGGGTGACCGGCCGGGCCGTGAACACCCTCGACCTGCTGCGGCTCGCGCGGGCGCTCGAACTGGACGGCGCCGTCACGGACTTCCCGGAGATCCGCAGCACGGGCCGCTTCACCGCGTAGGCCGGTCCGGCTACAGCGATTTGACCAGCAGCTCGAAGGCCAGGTCGTCGCGGAGCGGGACGCCGAAGCGCTCGTCACCGTAGGGGAAGGGGCTCAGCTCGCCGGTGCGCCGGTATCCGCGGCGCACGTAGTAGGCGATGAGCTCCTCCCGTACGTTCACCACCGTCATCCGCATCTCCTTGGCGCCCCACGCGTCACGGGCGCGACGCTCGGCCTCGGCCAGGATCTCCTTGCCGAGGCCCGCGCCCTGGAGCCCCGGGCGGACGGCGAACATTCCGAAGTAGGCGTGGTCCCCCCGGTGTTCGAGCTGGCAGCAGGCGACGATCTCGTCCGCGCGCTCGACGACCACGAGGGTGCTGTCGGCCGCGTCGATGATCTGGCGGACGCCCTCCGCGTCGGTGCGCTGCCCTTCCAGGTGGTCGGCCTCCGTGGTCCAGCCGCCGCGGCTGGCGTCACCCCGGTACGCCGACTCCACGAGGGCCACCAGCTCGCTCACGTCCGCCTCGACGGCGCTGCGGAAGCTGAGGGCGGCGGGGTTGGCGGTCGACATCGGTGACTCCGTTCTGCGCGGCGGCATGCGGCATGCCGGATACGGCAGGCAGAGCCTATCCCGGGGCCGCGTGAAGGCGCCGTGAGAGGGGCATCCCTTTCCGTGACGCCGACGAACCGGGAGGTTCCGCCGTGCACGGTTCCGCCATGTCCCCCTCCGACCTCGCCTCCGCCTGGCTGCTCGTCGTCCTGTGCGCGGTGAGCGGGGCGTACTGCCTGCGGCAGGTGCGCAGATCGGGCGGGGCCGCGGCCGGGGAGGCCGTGATGGCGTTCGGCATGGCGCTGATGGCGGTGCCCCTCGGGGACCGTGGCGGGTGGCAGGCGCTCGCGCTCGGCGCGGTGTTCTGCGCCGCCGCCCTGCACGCGGTGTGGCTGCTGCGCGGCGGGGTGCGCCACGCGCACCACCTGGTGGGCTCGCTGGCCATGGCCTACATGGCACTGATGGCGGCGGCGGGCCACGGGCACGGCGGGGGGCCGTCCCTGGTCACCGGGGTGCTGCTGCTCTACTTCGCCGGGTACGTGCTGCTGGGCGGGGCCCGGCTGGTGGCGGCGGGCGGCCCCGCGCGGGGCACCTGCCCGGTGGCGGCGGCCGAGCTGTCCCGGGCCTGCCGACTGGCCATGGGGATGGGGATGTTGGCGATGCTGCTCATGATGTGAAGGCGCGGGCGCACGTGTCCTGCGTCACCAATGCCCCGCGACCGTACCCGCAGGTAGCCCCGCGCTCATAGGCTGGCGGCCATGATGGTCCCCGTCGCCCTCCTGCTGCTCGGTGCCCTGACCGCGCTGCTCGCGCCCCGGCTGCTGGCCCGCGCCCGCTGGCCCGAGCGCGAACCCGTCGTGGCCCTGTGGGTGTGGCAGTGCGTGGTGGCCGCGGTGCTCCTGTGCTTCGGGCTGTCGATGCTGCTGAGCGCGGCCGCGGCCTGGCACGCGGTGCGCGGCCGGCTCTTCGCCGCCGCCCCGCACGGGGTCGTCGACGCCTACGCCCTGGGGGCGTCCGGCGGGCCCTGGGCCGCCGGCACCGCGCTCGTACTGGCGGGCGGGGCGCTGTGGACCGCGGCGATGCTGGCCCGGGAGGTGCTGGGGGCGCGGGCCCGGCGGCGCGCGCGGGGCAGCGAACTGCTGGTGCGGGCCCCGCTGCTGCCCGGGGAGGAGCCCACGGGCGCGCGGCTGGTCGTACTGGAGGGCCCCCGGCCGGACGCCTGGTGGCTGTCCGGGTCGGCCCCGCGGCTGGTGGTCACGACGGCGGCGCTGGGCCGGCTGAAGGGGAGCCAGCTCGACGCAGTCCTGGCCCACGAGCAGGGGCACGCGGCCGCCCGGCACGACTGGCTGCTGCACTGTTCGCGGGCCCTGGCCGGGGGTTTTCCGCAGGTGCCGGTCTTCGCGGCCTTCGAGGCGCAGATGCACCGCCTGGTCGAACTGGCCGCCGACGACGTGGCCTCGCGGCGGTACGGACGGCTCACGATCGCGCTGGCCCTGGTCGGGCTGAACGAGGACCGGGGGGTGTTCGGGCCTTCCGCGGCCCCGCAGGCACACGTCCAGGAGCGGGTGCGCCGGCTCCTGTCGGCCGCGCCCCGGCTGTCCGCGATGAGCAGGCTACGGCTGACGGCGCTGGCCGCCCTGGTGCCGGCGGTACCGCTGCTGGTGGCCTTCGTGCCCGGGCTGAGCGCCCTGGGGTAGCGGACCGCGCGCCGTCCGGGGCCGGGGGCGGTGGGTGCGAGGATCCCCCTATGCGGAACGATCACTTGCGTCAGGCGGGCATCGGCTGCGCCCTGCTCGCGGCCGTCGTGACGGCCCTGGTGGTGGCGCGGTGGCGGCCGCTGCTCTCCTTCGACGAGCAGGTGGTCCGGGATCTCCACCGGCACGCCGTCGCCCATCCCGGGGTCACGCAGACGATGCGGATCTTCAGCGACTGGGTGTGGGACCCCTGGGCCATGCGGGCCCTGACCGCCGCGGCCTGCGTGCTGCTGTGGCTGCGGGGCCGGCGGGAGTCTGCCGTGCGGCTGGGGGTGGCGGTGCTCGTGGCGACCGCGGTGCAGCAGGGACTGAAGGCTCTGGTGGGGCGGGAGCGCCCGCAGTGGCCGGATCCGGTGGACCGGGCGGAGTTCGCGGCCTATCCCTCGGGCCACGCGATGACGGCGGCCGTGGCGTGCGGGCTGCTGCTGTGGCTACTCCCCCGCCGGGCCCCGCGGGGGGCGGTGGCCGCGGCGTGGGCCGCTGCCGGGATCTCGGTGCTAGGGGTGGGCTTCACCCGGATCTACCTCGGGGTGCACTGGCCGTCGGACGTCCTGGGCGGGTGGCTGCTGGGCGCGGCCCTGGTGGTACTCGTCGCGGCCACCGCGGGCCCCCGCCGGGAGGGTGCCTGCTCTGGGCGATCCCCCGTGTCACCCAGAGCAGGCGGCCCCGCGCGCTGAGTATATTGGCTCCGAGCCAGTCAACGCAGGAGTAAGCATGTCCCCGCGCAGCGCATCGGTCAATGAAGAATTGCGCAGACGTTCCCGGGAGCGGCTGCTCCAGGCCACGGTCGAGCTCGTCGCCGAGCGGGGCTACGAGGCCACGACCCTCGGCGACATCGCCGACCGGGCGGGCGCGGCACGCGGCCTGGTCTCGTACTACTTCCCGGGCAAGCGGCAGTTGCTGCAGTCGGCGGTGCACCGGCTGATGCACCTCACCCTGGAGGCGGCCCTGGAGCGGGAGCCGCGCGGCGACGACGGGCGGGAGCGGTTGGCGCGCGCCATCGACGCCGTCCTCGGGCTGGCCCGCGACCAGCCGCTGCTGATGCGCACGCACATGGCGGGCATCCTCACGGCCGAGGGCTTCGTGCAGTGCCCGGAGCAGCAGCGGCTCGCGGAGCTGCTGCGGGACACCGTCGCGCGGTACGGCTCGCCGGACGTGGACGCGGACTATCCGCTGCTGCGGGCGCTGCTGATGGGCGCCGTGGTGGCGGTCCTGCTGCCCGGTGCGCCCATGCCCCTGGCCCGGCTGCGGGCCGAGCTGTTCCAGCGCTACGGGCTGGACTGGGAGCTCGGCGCTCCGCCGGACGGCGGGCCGCCCGGCGGAACGATTCGCTGAGGCCACCGTCACCGGCCGCCGGCGCACCGGCGGACGGGTCAGCCGCGGACCGGATCAGCGGCGGTCAGCGGTACTCGGGCTGGGTCTGGACGTTGAGCCGGTCCATCCACACCCACTTGGCGCTCTCGGTGCGCCAGTCGTCGAGCCTGAGCACGTCGAAGCCCTTGGCGATGTCGTTCGAATAGATGTGGCCGTTGTAGTAGTACGCCGACCAGGAGCCGCCGAGCCCGAGCGCGTCGGTGGTCAGCGGGCCGCGTTCGAAGTACCCGATCTCCTCGGGCCGGGCGGAGTCGGTGAAGTCCCATACCGACACACCGCCCTGGTACCACGCCTGGACCATGATGTCGCGGCCGCCGCCGACCGGGATCAGCGAGCCGTTGTGGGCCACGCAGTTCTCGGTGTCGGCCTGGTGGCGCGGGATCTTGAAGTAGCTGCGGAACGCGAGCTTGCGCTCGTCCCCGCGGCCGGTGATGTCGTAGATCCCGTCGGCGCCGCGGTTCGGGCCGGTGGCCTCGTCGCAGGTGGCGCCGCCACCGCCGCCGAGCTCGTCGGTGAACACCACCTTGTTCGCCCGCTGGTTGAAGGTGGCCGAGTGCCAGAACGCGAAGTTCACGTTGTCCTGCACCCGGTCGATGACCCTCGGCTGCTCGGGCCGGCTGATGTCGAAGAGGATGCCGTCTCCCATGCAGGCGCCGGCGGCCAGGTTCTTCGACGGCAGCACGGTGATGTCGTGGCAGCCGGTGGTCTTGGAGACGCCGGGGTTGGTGGGCCCGCCGGGGTTGCCTCCGTCCGGGAACAGGACCGGGAAGGCGACGACCGCGGCCTTGGTCGGCGCCTTCTTCGGGACCTTCACCACCGAGATGCCGTCGTGCGGCGGCTTGCAGTCGGGGAAGGCCTCGTTCGGGGAGTACGAGGCGACGTACACGTAGATGTCACGGCCGTCCGGCACCAGGGTGTGGGTGTGGGAACCGCAGTTGGTCTCGACGGACTTGATGTACCGGGGGTTCTTCTTGTCCTTGATGTCGAAGATCTTGATGCCCTCCCACGAGGACTTCTCCGTGGCGGGCTGCGTGACGCTGGTGCAGGAGTCGTCGCTGCGCGAGGAGTCGGTGGAGAGGAAGAGCAGGTCCCCGTGGACGGAGATGTCGTTCTGGCCGCCGGGGCACAGCACCTGGCTGACGGTCTTCGGCGCCCTGGGATTGGCGATGTCGTAGATCGTGAAGCCGTTGTAGTTGCCCGCGTAGGCGTACTTGCCCTGGAAGGCCAGGTCGGTGTTGATCGTCGCGGTCTCGGCGAGGGGAACGTTCGCCAGGTGCTTGATGTTCTTGCTGTGCACGATCTCGTCCTGGCCGGGGACCTCGCCGGGGGCGATCTCCCGGCCCTCGACGATGCCCGCGTCCTGCCGGCTGCCGCCGCCCGGTGCGAGGTCGCCCGGGTCGGGGGTGGCGGCCGCAGGTCCGGCGGCCAGGAGCGTGGCGAGGAGTCCGGCCGCCGCGACGGCCGCCCCTACTCTCCCTTTGCGCACTCTCGTGCTGTGGAACGAGCTCACTGTGCCCTCCCATGGGAGTCCGGTCGGTTCCGCTCGATGGGGGAACGGAACCCGGACCCCGGCAGTATCTTCCTTTCCATGGACATGGCAAAAGACCCCCGGGGACGCAAGGCACGGGAAACCCGGCGGGGCCGGTTCCCCGCGGCGGCCGTGGCCGCGGGCCTCCTGCTGGTGCTCGCCGGCTGCCAGGACGAGGACCGGCCCGGTGCGGCGGCGGCCGAGGACGGCCGGCCCGTGGTCGTCGCACCGGGCAAACCGGGCGAGAAAGCGCGCACCCTCACCCCCGAACAGGCCGCCGGGGAGAAGCCGGACGACACCCCGAACGCCGCCGACCACGCCTACGTACAGGGCATGATCGAGCACCACCGGCAGGCGCTGACGATGAGCGCGCTGGCGCCGCAGCGGGCCTCGGCGGACGGGGTCAAGCGCCTGGCGGAGCGGATCGCGGCCGCCCAGCAGCCCGAGATCGGGGCGATGGAGCGGTGGCTGGCCCGCCACCCCGCGCCGCAGGCCGGCTCCGGCGGGCACGGCCACGGCCACGGCGCGATGCCCGGCATGGCCACGGAGCAGCAGCTGCGGGAGCTGACCGGGGCCACCGGCGCCGACTTCGACCGGCTGTTCCTGAAGCTGATGACCGCGCACCACGAGGGCGCGCTGAAGATGGCGGGCCAGGCGCTGGCCGGCGGCAACAACGTCGCGGTCGAGGAGATGGCCACCGAGGTGGTGGCCACGCAGACCGCCGAGGTCCACCGGATGCGCGCGATGGGCTGACGGCCGGAGCCCCCGGTGTCATGCTGGGACCACCTGCGGGAGGAGCTCCGCCGTGCTTCGTATCGCCGTCGTCGGATCGGGCCCCAGCGGGGTCTACGCGGCCCAGACCCTGGTGCAGCAGCGCGAGGTGCCGGGGGTGCGGGTCGACGTCCTGGACCGGCTGCCGGCTCCGTACGGGCTCGTGCGGTACGGGGTCGCGCCCGACCACGAGAAGATCAAGTCGCTGCAGGGCAGCCTGCGCGCCGTGCTCGAGGACGAGCGGATCCGCTTCCTCGGGAACGTCGAGGTCGGCGGGGAGCTGCTGTCCACGGAGCGGCTGCTGGAGCTGTACCACGCGGTGGTGTACTGCGTGGGCGCGGCGCGCGACCGCATGCTGGGGATCCCCGGCGAGGAACTGGCCGGCGTGCACTCCGCGACGGCCTTCGTGTCCTGGTACAGCGGACATCCCGACGCCGTCGCCGAGGCCTTCGGGCTGGCCGAGGTGGACTCGGCGGTGGTGGTCGGCGCGGGCAACGTCGCGGTGGACGTGACCCGGATCCTGGCCCGGGGCGAGGCGGAGCTGGCGCCGACGGACATGCCTCAGCGGGCGCTCGGCGCGCTCGCCGAGAGCGGGGTGCGACGGGTGGCGATGGTGGCCCGGCGCGGTCCCTCGCAGGGCAAGTTCACCACCAAGGAGCTGCGGGAGCTGGGCACGCTGCCCGGTGTCGACGCCGTGGTGGACCCCGCCGAGGCGGCCCTCGACCCGGTGTACGGCGACCCGGCCGCTGCCGCGGCGCTGCCCGCGGTGGCCCGGCGCAACCTCGAAGTGCTGCGCGGCTGGGCGGAGCGGGGTCCGGGCGGGGCGGGGCGCCGCATCGACCTGCGGTTCTACCTGCGCCCGGTGGAGATCCTGGGCGGTCCCGACGGCCGGGTCAGCGGCATGCGCTTCGAGCGGACGGCGCCCGATGGCCGGGGCGGGGTGACCGGTACGGGCGTGTACGAGGACATCGCGGCGCAGCTGGTGCTGCGCTCGGTGGGGTACAAGGGAGTCCCGCTGGCGGGCCTGCCCTTCGACCCGGCGACGGGCACGGTCCCGCACGCGGCGGGCCGGGTGGTGCGCGCGGGCCGGGCCTCGGTCGGCGAGTACGTGGCGGGCTGGATCAAGCGCGGCCCGACCGGGGTGATCGGCACGAACCGGCCCTGCGCCAAGGAGACCGCGTCCTCGCTGCTCCAGGACGCGGGGGCGCTGGCCGGGCGCGAGCTGCCCGGCGACCCGCTGGACGCGCTGCGCGCGGCGGGGCTGCGGCCGGTGGAGTGGCCGGGCTGGCTGGCCGTGGAGACCGCCGAGGCCGATCTGGGCCGCTCGCTGGGCCGCCGCTCGGTGAAGATCCCCGACTGGCAGGGCCTGTTGGGCGCGGCCGGGCTGGCCTGAGGGGTCGCTTCAGGCCTTGCCCAGGCGGGCTTCCTCGGCGGCGGCCGCCGTGAGCACGCTGTCGAGGAGGCCGGGGAAGAGGTCCTCCAGCTCATCGCGGCGCAGGGCGTTGAGCTTGGTGGTGCCGCGGTAGGTCTGGCGTACGACGCCGCTCTCCCGCAGGACGCGGAAGTGGTGGGTGGTCGTGGACTTGGTGACCGGCAGGTCGAAGGAGGAGCAGGCCAGCGCGGAGGCCGAGCCGTCCAGGTCCCGGACGATGGAGAGCCGGACCGGGTCGGAGAGCGCGTGCAGCACTCCTTCCAAGCGGATGGCGGCCGCGTCGGGGTGGGCCAGGGCGCGGGCCGCGTCACGTTCCGTCATGTGCCTGCTCCGCTCGCTCGCCTGGATGGTCGGGCCCCATCGTACGAGAGTCATCGTAGGAGCCGGGCCGGATGCGGCCCGGCCTCACCGGAACCGGTCCCTCACGGGTCCCGGTCCCTCACCGGAACCGGTGAGGCGCCGGGACCGCGCGTCACCAGGACCGGTGGTACGGGGCCGGCGTACGGATCTCCGCGCCCAGTTCGGCGGCCGCGCGGCGGGCCCAGTACGGGTCGCGCAGCAGCTCCCGCCCCAGCAGGACCGCGTCGGCCTCGCCGTTCGCCAGGATCTTCTCGGCCTGCTCCGGTTCGGTGATCAGGCCGACGGCGGCCGTGGGCAGGCTCGTCTCGGCCTTGACCCGGGCGGCGAAGGGCACCTGGTAGCCCGGGCCGACCGGGATCGTCACGCCGGGGGCGAGGCCGCCGGTGGAGACGTCGAGGAGGTCCACCCCGTGCTCCTGGAGCAGCCGGGCCAGCCGAACCGTCTCGTCGGCGGTCCAGCCGTCCGCCTCCAGCCAGTCGGTGGCGGAGATCCGGAAGAAGAGCGGGAGCTCGTCGGGCCACACCGACCGTACGGCGTCGACGACCTCGAGGGCGAAGCGGGTGCGGTTGTCGAAGGAGCCGCCGTACGCGTCGGTGCGCTTGTTGCTGTGCGGGGAGAGGAATTCGCCGATCAGGTAGCCGTGCGCGCCGTGGATCTCCACGACCTCGTAGCCCGCCGCGAGCGCCCGCTCGGCCGCGGCCGCGAACTGTCCGACGACCTCCCGGATCTCATCGGCCGTCAGCTCGTGGGGCACCGGGTGGGCTTCGGAGAACGGCACGGCGCGGGGCGCGAGCGCCTGCCAGCCGTGCTCCTCGGGGCCGACGGGGCCGCCGCCCTTCCAGGGGCGGTCGGTGGACGCCTTGCGTCCGGCGTGGGCGATCTGGATGCCGGGGACGGTGCCCTGGGCCTTCAGGAAGCCGGTGATCCGGCGCAGCGCCTCGACCTGGGTGTCGTTCCAGATGCCGAGGTCGTAGGGGGAGATCCGGCCCTCCGGGGAGACGGCGGTGGCCTCCTGGATGATCAGGCCGGTGCCGCCGGCGGCGCGGGCCGCGTAGTGGGCGAAGTGCCAGTCGTGGGCCACGCCCGCGTTCGGGCCGGCGGGCTCGGCGCTGTACTGGCACATCGCGGCCATCCACACGCGGTTCGGGACGGTGACCGAGCGGAGGGTGTAGGGCGCGAACAGGGCGGCGAAGGCAGCGGGGGCAGCACTCATCGGGGGCTCTCCAGACGTCACCGGCGGACCGGGGATCGGCGGCTAAGTACGAGAGTAACCGTACTACGAAAACCCTCGTACTACGAGACCTCTCGTACAAGTGCGTCGAGCTCCTCGCGCAGCGCCTGTGCGAGGGCGGGCAGATCCGGGACGGCGGCCGCATCGGCGACGATGCCGTAATGGGCGGTCCCCTTGTAGGTGGAGACCGCGACGGCCAGGGACTGCCCGTGGGCCAGCGGGGCGAGCGGATAGACCTCGCGGACCCGGCTCCCGCCGAGGGAGAAGGTCAGGCCGGGCAGCGGAACGCTGGTCACCAGGATGTCGAAGAGCAGCCGGGCGGCCTGGGCGACGTACGGCCCGCCGAGCCGGTGGCCGAGCGGATGGACGTGGTCGGCGAGCAGGGCGACGGCCCCCGCGCCGCGCGCCGGACCCGCGTCCTTGTTGCGGTCCATCGCCGCCCTCACGCGGCCCAGGCGCAGCAGCGGGTCCCGTTCGGCGAGCGGCAGCCGCAGCAGGTATCCGGAGAGCCGGTTGCCCCCGCCGCCTCCGGGCCGGCCGCGGCGGGACACCGGGATCAGGGCACGCGGGCCCGGCCCGCGGGGCGCGGGGTCGCCCCGGCCCTCCAGCCAACGCCGCAGCCCGCCGGCGACCACCGAGATCAGCACGTCGTTGACGGTGCCTCCGGCGGCCTTGCGGACGAGGCCGACCTCGTCGAGGTCGAGGGCGAGCCCCGCGACCGTACGGGCGCTCGTGCCGGAGGCTCCCGCGGTGAGCGCGCCGGGGACCCCCAGCGGCAGCCCGGCCCGGGCCACGGCGGCGCCGATCTCCAGGGCCTGGCCTACCTCCTGGACCCGGGCCGCGAAGAATCCCGGCAGCCGGCGCAGGGCGGAGCCGGCCCGCTGCTCGGGGACGGGCCGCCCCGCGGGGCCGGACCGGGCGGGCGGCCGCAGGTCCGGACCCTCGTCGAACAGCGCCGCCGCCAGGGCGAGCGCGCCCAGGCCGTCGGCGAGGGCGTGGTGGAACTTGAACAGCACGGCGAAGGAGTCCGGGTCGGGCCCGGCCAGCACGTGCGCCTCCCAGGGCGGCAGATCCCGGTCCAGGGGCCGCGCCATCAGCGGGCTCGCGGCGGTGTGCGCGGGCTCCTCCGTGCGGACGAGGAACACGTGCCGCGCCGGGTCGAAACGGGGGTCGGACGACCAGGCGGCCGCGCCGACCGGCAGCAGGACGTCCCGGATCCGGCGGCGCAGGCCCGGTACGGCGGCGCAGCGGGCGGTGAGCAGTTCGGCGGCGTGTTCGGCGGCGCCGGGTCCACGGCCGTCGGCCGTGAAGACGGCGAGTGCGCCGAGGTGCATGGGGTGGGCGGCGGATTCGATCCGCCAGAAGGCCAGGTCGAGCGGGGACAGGTGCTCCGTTGCCACGTGCGTCCTCTCGCGTGCTGCTGCGGTGGCTTGAAGTCAATCCATTCCGCACACCCACATGCAAGCAACAACCAATTCTCGATCGTAAACGAGTCGTAAATGATCCGTATCAACCAGCGGCTCGGGACACCGCGCCGCCCGCCGGGCCGCTGTCGGTGGGCGGGTGCAGACTGGCCGAAAAGCTCCGATGCATGGACGACGAAGTCCGGAGGTACCGGCCATGGCCGACGTACTGCTGCTCGTGGGTACCCGCAAGGGACTCTTCATCGGCCGCCGCCGGGGCGCGGCGCCGTGGGAGTTCGACGGCCCCCACTTCAATGCCCAGGCCGTGTACGCGGTCGCCGTCGACCGGCGGGGGCCGGCGCCCCGGCTGCTGGTCGGCGGGGACAGTTCACACTGGGGACCGTCCGTCTTCAGCTCCGACGACCTCGGGGCGACGTGGCGGGAGCCCGCCGCGGCCGCGGTGCGGTTCCCCCAGGACACCGGAGCCTCCCTGGAGCGCGTCTGGCAGCTCCAGCCCGCCGGCCCGGAGGCCCCGGACGTGGTCTACGCGGGCACCGAGCCGGCCGCGCTGTTCCGGTCGGCGGACCGCGGCGAGTCCTTCGAGCTGGTCCGCCCGCTGTGGGAGCACCCGAGCCGCGGCAGCTGGCAGCCCGGCGGCGGCGGCGAGGGCCTGCACACGGTGATCACCGATCCGCGCGACCGGGACGCGGTGACCGTGGCCGTCTCCACCGCCGGGGTGTTCCGGACGAAGGACGGCGGAGCCAGCTGGGAGCCCTCCAACAACGGGGTGTCCGCGGTGTTCCTGCCCGATCCGAACCCCGAGTTCGGCCAGTGCGTCCACAAGATCGCCCAGGACGCCGGAAACACGGACCGGTTGTACCTGCAGAACCACTGGGGCGTCTACCGCAGCGACGACGCGGGGACCCGGTGGACCGACATCGGCGGCGGGCTGCCCTCCGACTTCGGCTTCGCGGTGGCCGCCCACCCCCACCAGCCCGACACCGCCTACGTCTTCCCGCTCAACGCCGACTCCGACCGGGTGCCGGCCGAGCACCGGTGCCGGGTCTTCCGCACCCGGGACGCGGGCGCCAGCTGGGAGCCGCTCACGAAGGGGCTGCCGGACGGGGACCACTACGGCACGGTGCTGCGGGACGCGCTGTGCACGGACGACGCCGATCCGGCGGGGATCTACTTCGGCAACCGCAACGGCGAGCTGTACGCCAGCCACGACGACGGGGAGACCTGGCAGCTGCTGGCGGAGCACCTGCCCGACGTCCTGTGCGTGCGGGCGGCGACGATCGGCCAGTAGAGTGATCCACCGTGGCAGCACGACCGTTGAACGAGATCGTCGAGCCGGGCTGGGCCCGGGCTCTGGAGCCGGTGGCGGGGCAGATCGCCGCGATGGGGGACTTCCTGCGCGCCGAGATCGCGGCGGGCCGGACCTATGTCCCGGCCGGGGCGAACGTCCTGCGCGCCTTCCAGCAGCCCTTCGACGAGGTGAAGGTACTGATCGTGGGCCAGGACCCGTACCCCACTCCGGGGCACGCGGTGGGCCTGTCCTTCTCGGTCGCGCCGCAGGTGCGGCCGGTGCCGCCGAGCCTCGACAACATCTTCCTGGAGCTGCACCGGGACCTCGGCACCGGCCGCCCCGCCAACGGCGACCTCACCCCGTGGACCCGGCAGGGCGTGCTGCTGCTCAACCGCTCGCTGACCACGGCGCCCCGCAGGTCCAACGCCCACCAGGGCAAGGGCTGGGAGGCCGTCACCGACCAGGCCATCCGGGCGCTCGCCGCGCGCGGCAAGCCGCTGGTGTCCATCCTCTGGGGCCGGGCGGCCCGCAACCTGCGGCCGCTCCTCGGGGAACTGCCGGTGGTGGAGTCCTCCCACCCCTCCCCCAAGTCGGCCGATTTCGGGTTCTTCGGATCCAGGCCGTTCAGCCGCACCAACCAGCTGCTGGCGGACCAAGGCTCACAGCCTGTGGACTGGCGCTTGCCGTCCGTGAGTTGAGCCCTGTCGGCCCTTCACCGGATAAATACGGACAGATGCCACCGGAGAAGGCCCTGCCCGAACACCCGGATCCGATAAGCCAGTAGCATGCGGCGCCATGAGCTCCCCCACTGGGCCCGCAAATGGCCTGCCCGTACGAATGCCGCGACCCCGCCAGACCGGACGGCACCGCCGGCCCGAGCCCGCGGTGGCGCCCGAGGGCGCGCCCGCGCTGGTGCTCGCCGTGCCCGGTGTCCCTTCGGCCGTCTCGCGCGGGCTGGCGGAAGAGATCATCAGCATCGGCCGTTCCGAGCTGCCGGGCCTCGATGCCCGCATCGGGTTCCTCGAGGGTGACGACGCCTCCGAGTTCCCGTCCCTGTCCGGGGTGCTGACCGCCGTCGCGACCGAGCGTGCCGCGCGTGCGGAGTTCGCCCGCGCCGCCGGCCACGAGGTGCCCGCACCGACCGGCCCGGACGCCGTGGTGGTCCCGCTGCTGGCCGGCCCCGACGGCGACCT
Organism: Streptomyces subrutilus; assembly: GCF_001746425.1. Taxonomy (GTDB): domain Bacteria; phylum Actinomycetota; class Actinomycetes; order Streptomycetales; family Streptomycetaceae; genus Streptomyces; species Streptomyces subrutilus_A. The sequence goes on from NZ_MEHK01000001.1 coordinate 1,180,550, forward strand.
GCTGCGCCGGGTCCGCCAGGCGCTGATGGACTCCTCGGCCGCGGCCGAGCTGGCCGACGTGCTCGGTCCGCACCCGCTGCTCGCCGAGGGCCTGCACGTGCGCCTGTCCGAGGCGGGCCTGGCCCGTGCCGACCGCGCCCGGCTGTTCACCGTGACCACCGCCGCCGACGGCATCGTGCTGGCCACGACCGGTGGCGAGGAGGCCGTACAGGCCGCCGGGATCACCGGGATGCTGCTCGCCGCCCGGCTCGCCGTACCGGTCAAGGCGGCCGCGCTCGACGAGGAGGGCTCGGTGGCCGCCGTCGCCGAGCAGCTGCGCCGCGAGGGCTCCACGCAGCTCGCGCTCGCCCCGTACCTGATCGGCCCGGAAGCCGCCGAGGGGCTGCTGGACAGCGCCTGCAAGGAAGCCGACTGCGCCGCCTCCGAGGTGCTGGGCGCCTACGGCGCGCTCGGCAAGCTCGCCGTAGCGCAGTACTCGGCGGCCCTCGGACTCAGCCAGGGCGCCTCCGCCCACTGATCCCGCACGCACCACGACGCGAGGGCCCCCGCCGACACCGGCGGGGGCCCTCGCGTCTGCGGGCGTCAGTCGAAGACCACGCAGGTGGCGGCGGGCACGGCCACCGAGCCGGCCCGGCGCGGCTGCCCGGTCACGGGGTCGACGTCGAACCAGGTGACGTCCCCCGAGCGCTCGTTGGCCGCGTACAGCCGGCGCCCCGCGGGGTCGGCCGCGAGGTCCCGCGGCCAGCTGCCGCCGCAGCGGACGACGCCGGTGAGCTCCGGCTTCTCGGCGCCCGCGGCCAGCGAGAGGGTGACGATGGTGTCGGCCCCGCGGACGGCCGCCCACACGAAGCGGCCGTCCGGCGAGGCCACGACTGCCGAGGGGTAGGCCCGTACGGCCCCTGACGGGCCCGCGGAGGCGATCGGAACCTCGGCGACCGGTTCCAGTTGCCCGGCGGCCGCGTTCCAGCGGCAGACGGTCAGCTGCGGCTCCAGCTCGTGCAGGACGTAGGCGACCGTGCCGTCCGGGTGGAAGGCGAGGTGCCGGGGTCCGGTTCCGGCACGCAGAACGGTCTCGGTGTGGGGCCGCGGCCCGCCGGAGGCCGGGTCGAGCGCGCAGACCCGTACCGAGTCGGTGCCGAGGTCCACGCTGAGCACCCAGCGGCCGCTCGGGTCGGGCACCACCTGGTGCGCGTGCGGCCGTTCCTGACGGTCGGGGTCGGGGCCCGACCCCTCGTGCGCGAGGACGGCCGCGGGGCCGCCCGGGCTGCCGTCGGCGGCGAGCGGCAGGCTGCTGACGCTGCCCGAGGTGTAGTTGGCGGTGAGCAGCCGGCCTCCGGCCAGGCTGAGGTGGGTGGGCCCGGAGCCGCCGACGGGGACGGGGGCGCCGAGCGGGGCGAGGCCCTCGGCGGTGGGCGTGAAGGCGGCCACCGCTCCGTCTCCGGTCTCGCTCACGGCGTAGAGCACGCCCGCGCCGGGGTCGAGGGCGAGGTACGAGGGGTCCGCGACGGCTGCGCCGGTGGCCGCGAGCGGGGTCAGGGCTCCGGTGGCCGGATCCACGGCCGCGGTGGTGACACCGCGGCCGCCCCCCGAGGTGAACGAGCCGATGTAGGCCCGGTGTCCGCCGCCCTGGTCCGAGTTCTGCGCGCCGTCCACGGGATGCCCCTCTCCGCCGTTCCGGATCCGTCCGGAGCCGACGGTAACAGAAGGTCTATACCAAATCCCGCCCCTGGGCCCGGTCTTGGGCGCCCGGGTGGTGGACGTACGCGGTGCTGCTCGGCCGGTCCTCGTACGTGCGGTGGAAGACCGGGGTCGCCGAGCCGGAGATCGGCGGCACGATCCAGGACCAGTCCGCGCCCACGTCGCGGCCCTTGCGCTCCTCCCGTTCCAGGTGGGACAGGAAGCGCCGGGACTCGGTGTGGTGGTCGGCCATGGTGACCCCGGCGCGGTCGAAGGAGTGCAGGACAGCCCGGTTGAGCTCGACGAGCGCGCGGTCCTTCCACAGGGAGCGGTCGCTGGAGGTGTCCAGGCCGAGCCGGCGGGCCACGGCGGGCAGCAGGTTGTACCGGTCGGTGTCGGCGAGGTTGCGGGCGCCGATCTCGGTACCCATGTACCAGCCGTTGAACGGCGCGGCCGGGTAGTGGATGCCGCCGATTTCCAGGCACATGTTGGAGATGGCGGGGACGGCGTGCCAGCGCAGTCCCCACTGCGCCCAGCCCTCGTCGTCGGGGTGCCCGATCGGGACTTCCAGGACGGCGTCCTCGGGGGTGTCGAACCAGCGCGGCTTGTCGTCGACGCCCTGCACCACGAGCGGCAGGAGGTCGAAGGGGGTGCCGGCGCCGCCGCGCCAGCCGAGCCTCAGCAGGGCCTCGGTCAGCGGGGCGTTGCGGGCGTCCCCGACGGTGACGGAGTGGTGGTCCCCGTAGCCGGCGTATCGGACGAGCTGCTCGCTCCAGATCAGCGGGCCGGGGCGGTCCGGGGCGTCGGGGGCGAAGACGGTGATCGTGGGCCTGACCCGGCCCCCGTTGGTCGCCTCGCGCAGGTGCTCGAAGCATTCGGCGGCGATGCCCTCGGCATCGGTGCTCTCCCGGCGGTCCCGGACCCGCAGGGAGTTCCAGTAGAGCCTGCCTATGCAGCGGTTGCTGTTGCGCCAGGCCACCCGGGCCCCGTGGACCAGCTCCTCGGGTGTGTGCCGGTAGGTTCCGGTCTCCGCCAGTTCGGACCGTACGGCGGCGAGCCGGTCGCGCGGATCGCCGGCATCGTGGTTCTCCCTGTGGAAGAGTCGGATGAACTCCTCGGCCGCTTCCCACACCTGAGCGGTGGTGGAGCGCTGTTGCGGTATTTCCATTCCGGGCCGGTACCCCCTGTCCGAGCAGATCCACCCTGTACATGCCGGATGAGTGTGCAGTAAACAATCACCCGTTGTACATGCCGCAGGTCAGCACCACGGGCAACGGCCGTCCGGAACACTCCTCCGAGTGATCTTCTGGGATCGGCCTGCGAGGTGGCTCGAAGGAGCGTACGATCCGCCGCATCCCGGGAGTTGACCCCTCAGGTCGCCCCTTTCCAGAGACCTGCGGTGGGTGCTCGCCGACCCGCCGGAGGCAGGGCCGACTCATGAAGAGCGCCTGCTCCCCAGAAGCGGGCGTGCCGTCCTAAGGTGCTCGGCCCCCCGCTCCCTGGCGCAGTCCGCCGCACCTTCCACCAGCGTCCAGCCGCCGCCGGCGGAGCCGTGGGCGGTGGTCATGAGATCCACGGTACGCAAAAAATCCCCCGGCGGAATTCGCTGCCGAGGGAGGGGAGAGCGTATATTCAATGGTTCATGACTTCGTCGGAAAACGAGGACATGAGGAAGCTTTCGAGGACACTGTATCGCGGCAGGAGTTCAATTGTCAACCGAGGAATTCCGTAAAGAGCAGCAATTCGTCACGGACCTCTATGTGCGCCTCGACCACCTGCGCGACCAGGCCGAACGCGCTGTCGAGGGAGCATTGCGGGAGGTCGGGAACGGTGCTCAGGCACGTCTGGAGCGCGATGTCCTGGTCGCCGAGCAGTCCGGACTGCTTTCCGCGCTGAATGCGGGAGAGAACGGCCTGTGTTTCGGCCGTCTGGAGTTCTCCGACGGCCGCGACCACCACATCGGGCGCATCGGAATCCGCGCGGACGACGCGGAGCGCACGCCCCTGGTGCTGGACTGGCGGGCCGAGGTGGCCCGGCCCTTCTACCTCGCCACCGGCCACACTCCCATGGGCCTGCGGCGACGCCGGCACATCAGCAGCCGCGGACGGGTGGTGACCGCCCTGCACGACGAGATCCTCGACCTGGCGGACGCGGAGCGCACCGGGTACGAGGGCGCCGACGCGGACGCCGTGCTGCTCGCCGCGCTGGACGCCGCCAGGACGGGCCGGATGCACGACATCGTGCGCACCATCCAGGCGGAACAGGACCGCGTCATCCGCTCCACGCACCGCGGGGTGCTGGTCGTCGAGGGCGGGCCCGGCACCGGCAAGACGGCGGTGGCCCTGCACCGGGCCGCGTACCTGCTGTACGCGCACCGCGAGCTGCTCGCCAAGCGCGGGGTGCTGATCGTCGGGCCGGGCCCCGCGTTCCTGGGCTACATCGGCGGGGTACTGCCGGCGCTCGGCGAGACGGGAGTCCTGCTCGCCACGCCGGGCGAGCTCTATCCCGGTGTGCACGCGACGGGGACCGACCGGCCCGGCGCGGCCGCGGTGAAGGGCCGGGCCTCGATGGCGCGGGTCCTGGCGCGGGTGGTCGAGGACCGGCAGTGTCTGCCGGAGACCGTGCCGGCCCGCACCGGCGAGGAGTTCGACACGGTGCCCGAGCCCGCGCTGGAGATCGACCACGACGACTACGGGACGCTGCTGCTGGACCGCACGATGGCGTACGAGGCGCGGGACCGGGCCCGGGCCACCGGGCTGCCGCACAACGAGGCGCGGCCCTCCTTCGCCTTCCGGATCATCGACGCGCTCACCGCGCAGCTCGCCGACCGGCTGGGGGCGGATCCGTACGGCGGCCCGAACCTGCTGGGCCCGGACGACGTGGCCCAGCTGGGCAAGGAGATCGCGATGAGCCCGGCCGTGCACGCGGCGATCGACTCCCTGTGGCCCTCGCTGACCCCCGAGCGGCTGGTCCGCGACTTCCTGGCGGAGCCCACGCACCTGCCGGCGCACGAGGCGGAGCTGATCCGGCGCGAGCCGTCGGCGCGGCCGGACTGGACCCCGGCCGACGTGCCGCTGCTGGACGAGGCGGCGGAGCTGCTCGGGGAGGACGACAGCGCGCGGCGCGCCGCCGAGGAGCGCGAGCGGCAGCGGCGCATCGCCTACGCGCAGGGGGTGCTGGACCTGTCGGAGGGCTCCCGGTCCTACGAGTTCGAGGACGAGGAGAACGAGTACCTCGCGGCGCACGACATCATCGACGCCGAGCGGATGGCCGAGCGCCAGGAGGAGGCCGACCACCGCAGCGCGGCCGAGCGGGCCGCCGCGGACCGCACCTGGGCCTTCGGGCACGTGATCGTGGACGAGGCGCAGGAGCTGTCGGAGATGGCGTGGCGGCTGCTGATGCGGCGCTGCCCGACCCGCTCGATGACGCTGGTCGGCGATCCGGCCCAGACCGCAGAGGAGGCGGGCTGCGGATCGTGGGAGCGCGTCCTGCGCCCGTACGTGGGCGAGCGCTGGGAGCTGGTCCGGCTGGGGGTCAACTACCGTACGCCCGCCGAGATCATGGAGGTGGCGGCCGCCGTGCTGCGGGACCGCGATCCCGGCTTCGCCCCGCCGAGCTCGGTACGGGCCACCGGGGTCCGCCCGTGGGCCCGGGCGGCGCAGGACCTGGCGGGGGCCGTCGCGGAGGCGGTGCGCCGGGAGCTGCCCGCGCAGGGGCGGCTCGCGGTGATCGCGCCCCGGGAGCTGCACGCCCCGCTGGCCGCGGGGCTGCCGGGGGTGCGGGCCGGGGCGCAGCCGGATCTGACCCGGGAGGTGGTCCTGCTCGATCCGCGCCAGGCCAAGGGGCTGGAGTTCGACACGGTGATCGTGGTGGAGCCGGCCGACTTCCAGCCGAGCGACCTGTACGTGGCGCTGACCCGGGCCACGCAGGCCCTGGGGGTGGTGCACACCCCCGGCCGGCTGCCGGCGGGGCTGGAGGCGGCCGGCGAGGGGCTGCTCAGGCGCTGATGACCAGGGGTGCCCGCGGGTCGGTGCGCAGCGGGGCGGCGAGCGCGACGAGGGCGTGCTCCAGGCCGTGCAGGTGGGCGAGGGCCGGTTCCGCGGGCGCGGCGGGCCGGGGCCGGGGCGGTGCGATGAGCTCGGGGGTGCTGTCGGGCGCGGTGAGCGCCTCGACGGCGGCCTCCACGCGCCAGCAGGCGGCGGCCAGCCGGGCGTCGTGCGAGGCCTGCGGGTCGGCGGCGACGGCGACCAGTCCGCGCACCTCCCGGGCGCATTCGTCGAGCAGCGCCAGCACCTGGCGGGCCCGGGCCTTGCGGGCGCGCAGCGGGCTCAGCGGGTGGACGAGGGGCGCGAGGGCCATCCGTACCCGGCCCAGCAGGAGTTCCAGTTCGGCGGCGTGCGGGGCGGGGTCGGCGGCGGGGTTGCCCGCGAGCCGGTCCAGGGCGGCCGCGGTGGAGGCGCGGACGCAGTGCAGGGCGCGCTGGATCCAGGCGTCGTTGGCGGCGTGGGTGGTCACCGGGAGGATGATCACGACGGCGAGGGCCACGCCGAGCGCGCCGACCGCCGTCTCCTGGAAGCGCAGGAGCAGCAGTCCGGGGTGCAGGACCCCGAGGAGTCCGTAGAGCAGCCCGGCCATGACGGTGACGAAGAACATCATCCAGGAGTAGGAGGGGGCCGCGGTGTAGAAGATCCCGAAGACGCACACGGCGACGAGGGCCGCGGTCGGCGCGGGCGCGCCGTGCAGCGGTACGGCGATCAGCAGCCCGGCGGCGATGCCGAGGACGGTGCCGAGGACCCGCCGGAAGCCCCGTACGAGGGTCTCGCCTCGGGAGGCGGTGTTCACGAAGATCCACCAGGCGGTGCCGACGGCCCAGTACCAGCGGTCCTCGGAGAGCGCCTGGCCGATGGCGAGGGCGAAGGCGCAGGCGGCGGTGGCCTGGAAGGCCTGGCGGGTGGTGGGTCGCGCGAGGCCCGTGCCCGGCAGGCCGGGCGGGGCGGGGGCGGGCGGGGTGCGGCGCTCGATGGGCCACAGCACGAAGCGCACGGCCCCGGCGGCGAGCAGGGCCAGTCCGACGGCGGCGTACAGCTCGGGCAGCTGTCCGGGGACGGCGTGCAGGAACTGGGTGACGAAGAACATCATGAAGCCGAAGATGCCGAGGGCGTGGCCGCGCGGGCCCCCGCGGCGGGCGTAGACCCCGGCGAACACGACGGCGAGGAAGGCGGCGTCCCGGACGAGCGGCACCCCGTGCAGGGTGGTGGCCAGAGCGAGGACCGGGAAGCCCGCGACGGGCAGCAGGGCGGTGGTGACGCGCTGGGCGCGCACGTTCGCGTCGACCACGGTGAAGAGGGCGAGCAGGGCGGCCAGTCCCCCGGTGATGGAGGCGGTCAGGGAGAGGCCGCAGAGCTCCGCGAGGGCCACGGCGGCGCCGACGCCGATCACCGCACGGGCCGAGTTGCGCAGTCTCAGACGCCCCGGGTCCGGAGCCACGAACATCCTCTTCACGGCGGTGTGCCGCCCCCCTTGCAGTGGTGCGCGCCGGCCCGGTGCCGCCCGGGGGTGGTGGGCGGTGAACGGGCACGGCGAAGGCGCCGCGCTCCGGATCCGGCCTCGTTGCCGCCCGGCGCTGCGCGGCGCCGTAAGTACATGGATACGACACAGATAACCACCTGGGGGCACACTGGCTCAACTCGGCACCGTCTGAGTGGGCCATTGGCCCGGTCGACGGCCGTGATCTTCGGCCATGGGGGTGCCAACGGACCGGCTCGGGCGGGCGGGTCCGGGTTCGCATGGTCCTGTCGCCGGGCCGGCCACCGGGTGGAGACCCGGACCGGGCGAACCGGCGGCCGGCCCGTGTACCTCGCGTCGGTGCCGCTGGTCGGGCCGGGCGGGGCGAGGCGTACGGCAGGCTGCTCGTCGTACGGGCCGGCGAGGCGTTCGGCGACCACGAGATCGCCACGCTGCGCTTCGCGGCGCGGCTCGCGAGCGTCCACATCGGGTACGCCCGGCGCCAGACGGCCACCGAGCAGACGGCGCTCGACCTGCAACGGGCCCTCGTCTGTACCGCTCCATCCTGCGGGAGGTCGCCTCCACCGAACTCGCCCCGCACCGGGTGCTGCGCCGGCTGGACACCCTGGCGACCGCGGACGACCGGCGGCGGCCCGCGACCTGCCTGCTGGTGCGGATCGATCCCGCGCGCGGCATCGCCCTGTACGCGAGTGCGGGCCACCTGCCGCCCGCCATGTTCGGCGGCGACGGCACGGGCGGGCTGCTCGACGTGCCCGTGGGCCCGCCGCTGGGTACGGGCATCGGCGGCTACGAGGCCCTCGGCCGGCCGATCTCCGCCGACCAGACCCTGCTGCTGTACACGGACGGCCTGGCGGAACGGCGGGGCGAGGGCATCGACACCTCCCTGGCCAGGCTCGCCGGCCTGGGCACGGCGCCGGGGCGCCGGTCGAGGACATCGTGACGTCGGTCTGCGACGGGCTCGACGCGCAGCACGCCGAGGACGACGTCGCCGTCCTGGCCGCGCGCCCGCGTCCCCGGCCGGCGCCGCACGCCGGCAGGTGAGCCTGCGGCGCCCTTCCGGCCACCCGATGAAATCCAGCCGAATCTCGGGGAGGCCGGGCCGCCCCCGCACGGGGTCGTGCCCGGGCGGCGGGCAGGCGTCGCACGGGGCCTGGCGGCGCGGACGGCGGGGCGGCCGCGCGGGATCGGCCGGTCGGGCTCGGCACCATTTCAGGACAGGGCGCTCGGCGCCAACTCACGTGTGGGGTCCGCATCATGACCTGCTGTCAAGTGCCGTGCGCGGAACGGATAAGATCCCGGGCTGTTGTCCAATGATCTTTCGCATCCGATCGTTTGAGGGTTCTGATGGTTCGAGAGGGATCGTCGCCCGGCAGTCCAGGGCCCGCCTCACCCGTCATCTGGGCACTGCCCGCGCTGCTGACCGCCGCGCTGACGGGGGTCACCGTGGCGCTGGTCTCGGCCCCCGCCCGCACGCCCGTGGCGTGGTTCGGTGCGGCGGCCTTCGTGGCCGTCGCGCTCGCGTGCGGTGAGGCGGCCCGGCGCGGCAAGGCGGTGGCGGCGCTCCGCGCCACGGTGGCCGTGCAGGAGGCGGCCCTGTCCCGGCAGCAGACCGAGACGGTGCGGCTGGCCGAGGCGCTGCTGCCCGATGTGGTGACGCGCCTGCGCAAGGGCGAGTTCCCCGAGGACGTGCTCGCCTCTCTTGAGGACGCCAGCACCTACCAGCCCGGTCTGACCCCCGCCTTCCGCGCCGCCCACCACGCGGTGCTGCGCTCGGTGCTCGACGCCGTGGTGGCGGAGGAGGACCTGCGCGACTCGGCGCAGCGCGCCTTCGTCAACATCGCCCGCCGCGTCCAGGCCATCGTGCACCAACAGGCCCAGGAGCTGCGGGAGATGGAGGACCGGCACGGCCGGGACCCGGCCGTCTTCGGCGATCTGCTCCGGCTCGACCACGGCACCGCGCTGATCGGCCGGCTCGCCGACTCCATCGCCGTGCTCGGCGGGGCGCGGCCCGGCCGCCAGTGGAACAAGGCCGTGCCGCTGTACAGCGTGCTGCGCGGCGCCATGTCCAGGATCATCGACTACCAGCGCGTGGAGCTGCACTCCGTCTCGCAGGTCGCCGTGGTCGGCCCGGCCGTCGAGCCGCTCATCCACGCGCTGGCGGAGCTGCTGGACAACGCCACCCGCTACTCCCCGCCGCAGACCAAGGTCCACCTGACCGCCGTCGACGTGAACTCGGGCATCGCGATCGAGATCGAGGACGGCGGCCTGAGCATGAGCGAAGAGGCCCGCAAGCGGGCCGAGCGCATGCTGCGCCAGGCGCAGGAGGGCATCGACCTCACCGACCTGGGCGAGACCCCGCGGCTGGGCCTCGCCGTGGTCGGCCGGCTCTCCCAGGCGTACGACTTCCGGGTCTCGCTGCGCTCCTCGGCGTACGGCGGCGTACGGGCCGTCCTCGTCGTCCCGCAGGGGCTGATCACCACCGTCTCGACCGCGACCGGCGTCGCCCACGGCATCGGCACCTCCTCGGGGCCCCGTGCGGCCCTCGAACCGGCGGCCGCTCCCGCGCAGCCGCCCCGGCCGGCCACGGGCCCGCTGGTCCCGGCGGACGCGGACGAGGTGCCCCTGGTGACCGAACGGACCATGAACGGGCTGCCGCAGCGCCGCCGCAAGGCGCGTGCCACGGCCCCCGACGAGACCACCGCCGCCGGGCGGACCACCGCCGAGGGCCCGGAACGGACCGAGGCACAGCCCGGCATGTGGCTGGCCGCCTTCCAGAGCGGTCTGTCCGGGGACAGCCGGACCGCGGGGAGCCACACCGCGGAAAGCCAGACCACAGACACCTCGCCGGCCGTGGCGAGCAAGGGGGAACAGCCATGAGTCAGCTGCAGACCAATATGGACTGGATGCTCAAGGACCTGGCCGAGAGCGTTCCGCAGACCCGGCACGTCATCGTGCTCTCCGCCGACGGCCTGCGCATGGCCCAGTACGGTGCGCAGACCGACACGGCCGACCGGCTCGCCGCCGCCTGCGCCGGACTGCAGAGCCTGGCCGGCGCGGTCGCCTCCGAACTCCCCAACGGCGACGGCCGCATGCGGCTCGTCGTGATCGAGATGGACGGCGGGTTCTTCTACCTGATGGCGGCGGGCGCCGGCGCCTACCTGGCGGTCCTGGCCGACGAGGGCGTCGACGCGGGCCTGATGGGCCAGCGCATGCGCGACCTGGTGGCGCGGATCGGAGAGCACCTCAGCAGCCCGCCGCGCAGCGACCGGCAGACCGCGTGAGGGAGCCGGGCGCCACCTGGGAGGACGGCAGCCCCGAGCGGCTCTACGTCATCACGGGCGGTCGCAGCGGGCCGTCGGTTCCCAGCGGCCTCGACCTGGTCACCCTGATCGTCGCCCAGTCGGGGCCGCGGCCCGGCATGCAGCCGGAGCACGCGGCGATCGTGCGGTTGTGCCAGGCGCCCCTGTCCGTGGCCGAGATCTCCGCGTACCTCGGCCTGCCGGTGAGCGTGGTCACCGTCCTGATCGACGACCTGCTCACGTCGGGCCAGGTGCTCTCCCGCGCACCCGTCGCCCGCGCCCAACTCCCCGACCTGGCATTGATAGAGGCAGTGATCGATGGACTTCGAAAGCTCTGAGGTGTCGCCCGCCGGGCCGCGGCGCGAGGACGTACTGCCGGCCACGGCCGCCGCCGCGGTCAAGGTGGTGATCGTCGGCGGCTTCGGGGTCGGCAAGACGACCCTGGTCGGCGCGGTGAGCGAGATCCGGCCCCTGACCACCGAGGAGACGATGACCCAGGCCGGGGTCGGCGTCGACGACACGGCTGGTGTGGAGCGCAAGACCTCCACCACCGTGGCCATGGACTTCGGCCGCATCAGCATCAACGAGGAGTTGGTGCTGTACCTCTTCGGCACCCCCGGCCAGCAGCGGTTCTGGTTCCTCTGGCGCGGCCTGTTCGAGGGCGCGCTGGGTGCGGTGGTCCTGGTCGACACCCGCCGACTGGAGGTCAGTTTCGACGTGATCGGCCGGTTGGAGGAGCGCGGAGTGCCCTTCGTGGTCGCCGTCAACTCCTTCCCCGGCGCGCCCCAGTACCCGGTCGAGGAACTGCGCAGCGCCCTCGACCTGCCCGCGGCCGTCCCGCTGGTGCTCTGCGACGCCCGGCGGCGCGACTCCAGCCGTGACGTCCTGATGACGTTGATGCGCTATCTGCACTCCCTCGCCGTGACCCCGGAGGCATCGTGAGCCCTTCCCCCTCCCCCGCCGCTTCGACTCCGCCGCCGGGCTGTCCCGCGCACCGGCTCTACGGCCCCGAGGCCGAGGCGGACCCGATGGGCCTGTACGAGAAGCTGCGGGCCGAGCACGGCGCGGTGGCCCCCGTCCTCGTCCAGGGCGACCTGCCCGCCTGGCTGGTGCTCGGCCACCGCGAGAACCTGGACGTGACCCGCACCCCGTCCCGGTTCTCCCGGGACCCGCGCCGCTGGCGGGACCAGCAGGAGGGCCGGGTTCCGGCCGACCACCCGCTCACGCCGATGACCGCGTGGCAGCCCGTGTGCCACCTGGTCGACGGTGCGGAGCACGAGCGGCTGCGCGGTGCGGTCACCGAGTCGCTGGAGCGCTTCGACCGGCGCGGCGTGCGGCGGTACGTCAAGCGCTTCGCCGATCAGCTGATCGACCAGTTCGTCGAGGCCGGGCAGGGCGACCTCGTCGCGGACTTCGCCGAGCCGCTGCCGATGCTGGTGATGACCCAGCTGGTCGGGGCGCCCGATTCGTACGGCCCGCGCCTGGTCGAGGCCGCCCGCGACATGCTCAAGGGCACCGAGACGGCCGTCGCCAGCAATGCGTACGTGACGGCCACCCTGCGCGAACTCGTGCTGCGCAAGCGGGCGGTGCCCGGCCGGGACTTCACCACGTGGATGGCCGAGCACCCGACCTCACTGGCCGACGAGGAGATCGTCGAGCACCTGCGCCTGGTGATGATCGCGGCGTTCGAGACGACCGCCAACCTCATCGCGAACACCCTGCGCTTGGTGCTGACCGACCGGCGGTTCCGCGCGAACCTCGCCGGCGGCCACATGCCCCTGCCCGACGCGCTGGAGCAGGTCCTGTGGGACGAGCCCCCGATGGCCACGATCCTGGGGCGCTGGGCCATCGGTGACACCGAGCTCGGCGGGGCGCAGATCAAGGCCGGGGACATGCTGCTGCTGGGGCTCGCGGCCGGGAACGTCGATCCGGAGATCCGTCCCGACCTGACGGTGCCCGTCCACGGCAACCGCTCGCACCTGGCCTTCAGCAGCGGCCCCCACGAGTGCCCCGGCGCGGACATCGGCCGGGCCATCGCGGAGACCGGGATCGACTCCCTGCTGACCCGGCTGCCCGACCTGGAACTGGCCGTCCCCGAGGACGAGCTGCGGTGGACGGCGTCCCTCATGTCCCGCCACCTGGTCGCGCTTCCGGTGCGGTTCACCCCGCGGGGGACCTCTGTCACGGGCAGCACGCGGGCACCGGCCGCGGCGGCCGCCGCCGCGCCGGCCGCTCCCCTTCCCGGGGAGCGGCCGGCGGTGCGGGTCCGCTGGTGGGCCCGGCTGCTGGGCCGCCGCCGCCGCTGACCGTCGCGTCAGGCGTCGAGCTGCTGCCCCCACCAGGCGAGAGCCGGTACCGGCGGCGGCTCGACCCCCGGGTCGCGGGCGTGTCGCTCCAAGTGACGGGGGGTGGGGGCCCTCGGCGTACAGCGGGCGGCATCGTCAGCTCCCCCCGCCCAGCCGGAAGAGCAGCAGCCGGGTCTCCAGGGCGTGGTCGCGCCAGATGCGGAAGAGCTTGCCGTGCGTGATGGTCGACTCCCGGAGTCGTTCCCGGGACCATGCGGCGGGGGCGCCGGTGTGCTCGATCCGGTCCAACTCCGCGGTGTTCCAGGCCATGGACTGGACCCAGAACTCGGCGACCCGGTCGGTGAGGTCCTCGTCCTGCTCCAGCTCGAACCCGGCGGCCCGGGCGGCGACGATGTACTCGGTGAGGGTGCCTAGGCGCGTCTTGTAGTAGGCGTCGATGAAGTCGGTCCACTCGGGACGGCAGATGAAGTGCTCCTGGATCCCGAACCAGCCGCCCGGCTTCAGGGCCTTGGCGACCACCTCGAAGAGCCGTTCGCGGTCCAGGTAGCCGGAGCTCTCGCAGGCGTAGGCGGCGTCGAATCCGCGCGGCGCGGTGTAGTCGTGGACGTCCGCGAGCAGGGGCGTCACCCGGTCGCCCACCCCGGCCTGCCGGGCGAACCGCCGGATGAGGGGCACGTGTTCCGCGGCGACGGTGAGGCCGGTGACCTCGGCTCCGTGTTCCTGCGCCCAGTAGAGCGAGCCGCCGCCGACACCGCAGCCTATGTCGAGGAGGCTGGCGGGCGGGGTGGCGTAGGCGCCCCAGGTCCGGGCGGCGTGTTCGACGATCGCCTCCTGGGACGCGATGATGCGGCGCTTGAGCACGCGCTGCGAGACCGTGGTGTTCGGTGTCTCGCCGGGAGCGAAGAGGCCCATGTGGAAGTGGACCCGCGGTCCCGGACCGTATTTGTGGAGGATGTCAGCCGTCTTCCGGCTGTAGTAGAGCGGCACTTGGCTCTGGTCGAACGCCTGGCCACCAGCGTGGGGCTGGATGACGAGGTTGCTGTCCATCGGTTCTCCGGTCTTGCGGTCACGTGGGGGGTGATCGGCCGCCCCACTCTGCCCAGCCGTGATCGACAACACGCTTTGATCACTTGGGCATTGAGCATAGCCACACACCAAATAGCGCGATTTCCGGCCAAGTTGGTTGGGTGTGACGGCTCCTCAGATCAGTTCGCCGCCGGGCTCCGTCGGTACGCACAGCACCGGGACCGGAGAGAGGTGCAGGAGCTTGTGCGGGGTGGAGCCCAGCAGGGCGCCGCGGATCGGGCTGTCGCCCCATGTGCCGACGATGATGACGCGGGCTCCGTAGCGCCGGGCGGCGTCGAGCAGGGCCTGCGCGGGCCTGTCGTCGACCACCTCGACCGTCGAGGGCACACCCGCCTCGTCCGCGGCCTGCACGGCGTGCGCCAGGGCGCTGCGGCCCGCCTGGCGGACGGCCTCCCGGTGCGCCCGGTACTCCTCGCCGGTGGCGCCCGGGGCGGCCGCCCCGTAGACGAGGACGAGGGGCTCGCCGAAGGCGGTGGCCACCTCCAGCGCCACGCGCAGCGCCCGCTCCGCGCCGGGCGACTCGTCGTATCCGAGGACCACGGACATCGAGGACTCCTCAGCTCTTGTGGCCGTGGACGAGGTCAGGATCGGCCACGCCGCGGCGCTCCTGCCAGAACCGGCCGTCGCGCAGCCGCCAGTAGCACATGACGAGCACGCCGACGACGGCGATGGCGATGCCGATGACCAGGGGCGGGCCGAGTCCGAACCAGGAGGCGCCGCTCGCCGAGTTCTCCGGGTTCGACATGTCGCCGACCGACTCCACCAGCAGCCAGCTCAGCAGCAGCGCGCCGAGCACCGGGCCGAGGCCGATGAGCAGGAAGTTGTGCGCGTTCTCCAGCAGGTGGCGCCGGTAGTAGACGGCGCAGGCCAGGCCGGTGAGCGCGTAGTAGAAGGCGATGAGCAGGGAGAGCGCGGTCAGTGAGTCGAGGAGCGCGTTCTCGCTGATCTGGTTGACGACGAGGTACCAGCCGATCGCGATGCCCGCCACGCACCACGTGCTCACGTCCGGGGTCCGGAACCGCGGGTGGATGTGGGCGAGACCGGGCGGCAGGGCGTGGCGGCGGGCCATGGACAGGGCGGTGCGGGAGGCGGGGATGATCGTGGTCTGGGTGGAGGCGAGGGCCGAGGTGCAGACCGCGAGGAGGACCACCCAGTCCCAGCCGCCCATGACCTCGTGGGCCAGAACGGCGAAGACGGCCTCCTCCTCGGCGGCGTTCTCGGCGAGGAAGGCGGTGCCCGCGTAGCCGACGACGGCGAAGCCCACGGACAGGTAGGTCACCAGCAGGACCACCGTCGACCAGATGCCGGCCTTGCCGGGCGCGGTGGCGGAGTCCTGGACCTCTTCGGTGAGGTTGACCGCGGACTCCCAGCCCCAGTAGATGAACACGCCGAGCAGCAGTCCGCCGGTCAGCGCGGCGCCGCCGGCGCCGAAGGGGTTGAGCCAGCCGATCGACGGCTCGATCGCGTCGAGGGTGCTGGTGCCGGCGTAGATCCGGTAGAGGGCGACCACCGCGAAGGTCAGGAGGAAGAAGACCTGGGCGAGGATGAGGATGTCCTGGAGGTGGGCCGACAGCTCCGTGCCGATGACGCAGACGGCGGTCATGGCCAGGATCACGGCGACGGTCAGGCTCTGGCGGATCACGTCGTTGGCCGCCCAGTCGTCCAGTCCGGCGGCGAGCAGGCCGAAGTTGACCGCCACGTCCGCCAGGGAGCCGATGACGAGCACGCCGGTCATGGCGATGGCCCAGCCGCCGAGCCACCCCGCCCAGGGGCCCATGGCCCGGGTGACCCAGGAGAAGGTGGTCCCGCAGTCCTGGTCGACCTTGTTGAGGTAGTAGAAGGCGGCGGCGATCAGCAGCATCGGGACGAACGAGGCCAGCATCACGCCCGGCGCGTAGATCCCCACGAGCGCCACGATCGGCCCGAGCACGGCGGCCAGGGAGTAGGCGGGCGAGGTGGAGTTGAGGCCGATGACCAGCGCGTCGAGGAACCCGATCGCGTTGGCCTTCAGGCCCGGCTCCGGGGCGGCGGCCTGCGGGCCGCCGCGGTCCGCGCTGTCTTCGGCCATGTAGGCATCGTCGCCCGCCCTCGGCCGCCGCGCGAGGCGGGAGGGGCGGGCGGGCTACGGGCGGGGCCGGCCCGCGGTCAGGGGCGGGTGTTCCAGCCGGCGATCACGGGCAGCCCGTGCTCCGTGGAGAGCACGCTGACCGTGCCGGTGCGCAGCAGGAACAGCCGGCCCTCCTCGGGGTCCAGGCGCAGGTAGCGGGCGGTGAGGACGCGCAGGAAGTGGCCGTGGGCGACGACGACCACGTTGCCGCCGCCGGCGCGCAGCACCGGGGCGATCCGGGCCAGGGCCCGGTCGGCGCGGGCGCCCACCTGGGCGGCGCTCTCGCCGGGGTGCTCCGCGTCACCGGGCGGCACCCCGTGGGTCCACAGGGACCAGTCGGGGGTGGTCCGCCGGATCTCCGCGGTGGTGATCCCCTCGTAGCCGCCGTAGTCCCACTCGTACAGGTCGGGGTCGGTGACCCCGCCGGCGAGTCCCGCGAGCCGGGCCGTGGCGACGGCCCGGCGCAGCGGGCTGGTCAGCACCAGCGCGGGGTGGCGGTCCCGGAAGTAGGGGGCCAGGGAGACGGCCTCCTCCACCCCGCGCGCGGTCAGCGGGACGTCGGTGCGCCCGGTGTGCCGCCCGTCGGCGCTCCACGCCGTCTCGCCGTGCCTCACCAGCAGCAGGTCGCTCATCCTCCGGACCCTAGGCCCTGAGCGGCATGTCGGCGCCGAGGGCCGGGCCGGGCGTGTCACCGTCGGGCCTCATGCAGGTGGGTGCGCGTGCGGTGGGTCCGTCCACGGGACGGGGCCCTGGCGGCGCGGGGTGTGGTCCACCGGGCGCTGCCGCGGCCGCACACCGGGGGAACTGGGCCATTGGTACAGTCGCGGCATGGCGGTGGACGAGCTGGACACGAGGATCCTGCGCCTGCTGATCGAGCAGCCGCGCACCAGCGTCCGCGAGTACGCCCGCATCCTCGGCGTCGCCCGCGGCACGCTCCAGGCCCGGTTGGACCGGCTCGAGCGCACCGGGGTGATCACCGGGACGGGGCCCTCGCTCTCCCCCGCCGCGCTGGGGCATCCCGTACTGGCCTTCGTGCACATCGAGGTGACCCAGGGGCACCTGGACGACGTGGGCGAGGCGCTGGCGGCCGTCCCCGAGATCATCGAGGCCTTCTCGATCACCGGCGGCGGGGACCTGCTCACCCGCGTGGCGGCCCGGGACAACGCGCACCTGGAGGACGTGATCCAGCGGCTGATCCAGCTGCCGGGAGTGGTCCGGACCCGTACCGAGGTGGCCCTGCGCGAGCGGGTCGCGCACCGGTTGCTGCCGTTGGTCGAGGCCGTGGGCCGGGCCGCCCGCAAACCCTGACAGGATGGTATGGACAGGACACGACCGGCAGGACGGGCACAACGGATGATCTCCGTCATATTCGATCTCGACGGCACCCTCGTGGACAGCGAGCCGAACTACTACGAATCGGGGCGCCGCACCCTGGAGCGGCACGGGGTCCGCGAGTTCACCTGGGAGCAGCACTCCCGGTTCATCGGCATCGGCACCTTGGAGACGCTGGAGATCCTGAAGGAACGGTACGCGCTCCGGGCGCCGGTGGAGCAGCTCCTCGCCGAACAGAACGCCGTCTACCTGGAACTGGCCCGCACGGGGACGGAAGTCTTCCCGGAGATGCGCAAGTTCGTGGAGCGGCTGCGCGCCGAGGGCGTGCCCATGGCGGTGGCCTCCGGTTCCTCGCGCGAGGCGATCGACGCGGTGCTGTCCGGTACCGGGCTGGACGCCCTGCTGACGACGGTGGTCTCGGCCGAGGAGGTCGCCCACGGCAAGCCGGCCCCGGACGTCTTCCTGGAGGCGGCCCGTCGGCTGGGCGCCGAGCCCGCCGACTGCGTGGTCGTCGAGGACGCGGCGCCGGGCGCGCTGGCCGCCCGCGCGGCCGGCATGGGCTGCGTGGCGGTCCCGTACGTGGCGCAGACCGCGCACGACGAGGCGTTCGCGCAGGCCGGACTGCTCTTCCCGGGCGGGCAGCGGGAGTTCACCACGGACGCGGCCTACGACTGGCTGGCGGCGCGCGGCGCGGCCTGACCCCGGCCGGGCAGCGGAGGGCCGTTCGGCGCGGGGGCGGCCTTGCCGGGGAGGCCGGCGCGGGGACGGCTTGCCTGCAGGCCGGCGCCGCGGCCCTCTGGTGCCCTGGTACGGCGGCTGCCACCATGCGTGCGTGACCGCCACCACGCTGCCCCGGCGCGCCGGGAGCGGGCCGCGCCAGTGGCCCCTGCTCGGCAATCTGCCTGCCTTCGCCCGCGACCCGCTGGCCTTCTTCGAGTCGCTGCGCGACGACTACGGGGACTGGGTGCCGTGGGCGCTCGGGCCGCAGCGCAACGTGCTGGTCTCCCGGCCCGAGCACGCCGGCGAACTCCTCGGGGCCGTCGAAGGCACCTTCCAGCCGGTGGAACTGGGCTGGGCCTTCCACCAGTTGCTGGGCGACGGGGTCGTCGTGGCCACCGGGGACGACTGGCGGCGCAAACGGGCCCTGGTCCAGCCCGCGGTGCGGCCGCGCCAAGTGCGCGCCTACGCCGCCACGATGGTGGAGCGCGCGGACGCACTGGCCCGGAGCTGGCGCGCGGGCGAGCGGATCGACGTGCACCGGGAGATGGCCGGACTCACCCAGCGGATCGCGGTGCGCACGCTGTTCGGGAGCGACGCCGCCGGCCGGGAGGCGCCCATCAGCGCGGCCATGGCCACGGCTCAACGTGAGCTGGGGGCGGAGTTCCGGGGCGTCACCCTGTTCCTGCCGCCGTGGGTGCGGACGCCGGGGCGGCGCCGGATGCGGGAGGCGGTGGCCGTCCTGGACCGGGAGATCGCCCACGTCATACGGGAGCACGAGGCGGCCTCGGCGGCCGGGGCCGAGCGGGACGACCTGCTGAGCCGGCTGCTCGCGGCCCGCGACGAACACGGCGCCCCGTTGTCCCGCAAGGAGCTGCGTGACGAGGCGATCACCCTCTACATCGGCGGCCACGAGACCACCTCGACCACCCTGACCTGGGCGTGGCAGCTGCTGTCGGGAGCGCCCGGGGCACGGGCCAGGCTGACCGAGGAGCTGGACCGGGTGCTCGGCGGGCGGCTGCCGACGTACGACGACTACGCCCGCCTGCCCTGGACCCGACAGGTCATCAAGGAGTCGCTGCGGATCTATCCGCCGATCTGGCTGATCTCGGCGGTGGCCGGGGAGGGGGCGAGCATCGGCGGGCGCCGGGTGCCCGCGGGGACCCGGGTGTGGATCAGCCCGTGGTCGATGCACCGGGACCCGCGCTGGTTCCCGGACCCGGAGGCCTTCCGGCCCGAGCGGTGGGACGCGGATGCCCCGCACCCCGTGCACGAACACGCCTGGATACCCTTCGGCGGCGGCCCGCGGGCGTGTCTGGGCGCGCGGTTCGCGCTGGTGGAGGCCGCGCTCGTTCTGGCGGTCCTGGGGCAGCGGTTCCACCTGGACAGCGGGAGCGAGCGGGCCGGGACTCTCCCGGGGCTCACCCTGCAGCCGGCCGGACCGGTGCGGGCGACGCTGCGCTCGGCAGGCGGGGAAGATCCGGGCACGCCCCGCAGTTAGTAGAACCGTGAACGATCTGATGCGGGATGCCGGCGCGGGTGCGGGCTTGGACGCGGACGCGGCAGTGGACGTGGTGGTGGTCGGCGCCGGGCAGGCGGGCCTGTCCAGCGCCTACCACCTGGCCCGGGCGGGGATCGGCCACGTGGTCCTGGACCACGCGCCCCGCCCCGGCGGGGCCTGGCAGTTCCGCTGGCCCTCGCTGACCTACGGCCGGGTCCACGGGATGCACTCCCTGCCGGGCATGGAACTGACCGGCGCCGACCCGCTGCGGCCCTCCTCCGAGGTGATCGGGGAGTACTTCGATGCCTACGAGGAGCGTTTCGGCCTGCGCGTACGGCGGCCCGTGGACGTCTCGGCGGTCCGCGCGGGCGCCGACGGGCGGCTGCTGGTGGAATCCTCGGCCGGCACCTGGTCCGCCCGGGCCCTGGTCAACGCCACCGGGACCTGGGACCGGCCGTTCTGGCCGCGCTACCCCGGCCAGGAGACCTTCCGCGGCAGGCAGCTGCACACCGCCGACTACCCGGGCCCCCAGGAGTTCGCCGGCGCGCGGGTGATCGTCGTGGGCGGCGGCACTTCGGCGGTGCAGCATCTGCTGGAGGTGGCGGAGGTGGCCGCGGAGACCACCTGGGTCACCCGGCGGCCCCCCGTCTTCCACGACGGGGGCTTCGGCGAGGCCGAGGGCCGGGCGGCGGTCGCCCTGGTGGACGAGCGCGTCCGGCTGGGGCTGCCGCCGCTGAGCGTGGTCAGCGTGACGGGCCTGCCGCTGAACGAGGCCGTACGGGCCGGACTCGCCTCGGGGGTGCTGGACCGCCGACCCGTGTTCGACCGGATCACCCCCTCGGGCGCCGCCTGGGCGGACGGCAGCCGGGTGGAGGCGGACGTCATCCTGTGGGCGACCGGGTTCCGCGCGGCCGTCGACCACCTGGCGCCGCTGCGCCTGCGCGAGCCGGGCGGCGGCATCCGGGTGGAGGGGACCAGGGCCGTGCGCGACGAGCGGGTCCACCTCGTCGGCTACGGCCCGTCGGCTTCGACCGTCGGCGCCAACCGCGCGGGCGGCGCCGCGGTCCGCGAGATCCGCAGGCTGCTTGCCCGCGAACGGGCCGGAGAGCCGGTCGGGGAGCCGGCTCGGGCGCCGGTCGGAGCGCGCGTGGGCTGAGTCCTGAGCCGCGGCCTGCGGTCCGTCGATGGCCCTCCCCCACGCGCACGCCGTCCAGCCGGAGCCGGGCCTCGGCGGGGCTGTCGCGGAACAGGAGCACCGGCCGGTGGCTGCGTCGGCGGTGCACGTCACATCGGTCTCGTGCCGGGTCCGGCAGTCGGTGAAACCGCCGCTGCACGCCCCGGGTATCCCCCCGTGCCGAAAGCTCTCGATCCTTGGCCGCCGACCGTAGGACCGCCCCCGTGGCCGGGGCCCCTCATTTCTCGGGGGAAGCCTCCTGAGCCGGGTGGGAACCGGTGTGCCGACGGAGTCGGTTGAACTCCGCGACGTGCTTGCGGTGCTCGTCGTACGTCGCCGAGAAGCGGGTGTCCCCCGGCTTCACGGTGACGAAGAACAGCCAGTCGCCGGGGGTCGGCGCCACTGCGGCCGTCATGGCCGCCAGTCCGGGGCTGTCGATCGGAGTGGGCGGCAGTCCCTGGCGTTCGTAGCTGTTGAAGGGGCTGTCGATCCGCGTGTCGCTCAGCGTGGTGTCCACGGTGCTGCGGTTCAGCGCGTAGTTGATGGTGGAGTCCATCTGCAGCGGCATCGACTTGGCCAGCCTGTTGTGCACCACCCGTGCGACCTTGCCCATGTCGGCGCGGCTGTCCGCCTCCGCCTCGATGATGCTGGCGAGGGTGGCGGTCTGGTAGGGGGTCATCCCGTGCGCCTTGCCGCCGTCCGCGACGGCCCGGTTGGCGAGCTTCTCGTTCGCCGTCCGCACCATGTAGGCGAGCAGCGTGGCCGGGGTGGTCCGCGAGGTCACCGGGTAGGTGGCCGGGAAGAGGTAGCCCTCCGGGTTGCCCTTCGCCTCGGCGGGCAGGGCCAGGTCCGCGGTGGCCACGGCCGCCTTGGCCGAGCCGGCCGGGAGCTTCAGCTCGCGGTCGATCGCGGCGTACACCTGGGAGGCGCGCCAGCCTTCCGGGATCAGCAACTGGCGTGGCACTTCGGGGGCTTCGTCACCCCTCAGCAGCGGGATCACGATGACCGCCCCGATCGCGAGCAGCGTGCCGAGGAAGAGCGCCAGTCGGCCCCGGCGAGTGAGCCGGGAACGGCGCTGTGGCGGCCGGTACTCATGGCGCATGCGGGAACGCTAACCCGCAGGTCGCCCCAAGTCCGGCACCCCGCCCGTGCGCCGGTCATACGATCACACATTCACCGGAGCCAGCTCGGCTTCCGGCGCCGGTTCGGCCGGCAGCGCGGCGTCCCGGTCCCGGCGGACCAGGGCGGCGTACCGGCCGTCCGCCTTCAGCAGCTCCTCGTGGGTGCCGCGCTCGGCTATCCGCCCCGCGTCCAGGACCACGATCTGGTCGGCATCGCGGACGGTGGACAGCCGGTGCGCGATGGTGATGGTGGTGCGGCCCTCGGAGAGGTTGTCGATGGCCCGCTGGACGGCGTGCTCGGTCCGGGTGTCGAGGGCGCTGGTGGCCTCGTCCAGGATCAGCACCGGCGGGTCGCGCAGGATGGTGCGGGCGATGGCGAGGCGCTGCTTCTCGCCGCCGGAGAACCGGTAGCCGCGCTCGCCCACCAAGGTCTCGTACCCCTCGGGCAGGGACTCGATGTGCTCGTGTATCTGGGCGGCCCGGGCCGCTTCGGTGATCTCCTCGTACGTCGCGTCCGGCTTGGCGAAGCGCAGGTTGTCCGCGACCGAGGCGTGGAAGAGGTAGGTCTCCTGGGAGACCACGCCGATGGAGCGGGCCAGCGAGTCGAAGTCGAGGTCGCGCACGTCCACCCCGTCGAGGGCGACCCGGCCGCCGGTGACGTCGTAGAGCCGGGGCACGAGGTAGCTGAGCGTGCTCTTGCCGGAGCCGGTCGGACCGACCACGGCGAGCGAGCCGCCGGCCGGGACGGTGATGTCGATTCCGGTGAGGGTGGGGCCGCTCTTGGCGTCGTACGCGAAGTGCACGTCCTCCAGCCGGATCTCGCCCCTGGCCCGCTCCAGGCGGACCGGATCGGTGCGCTCGGTGATGTCCACCGGCAGGTCGAGGTACTCGAAGATGCGGGCGAACAGGGCGAGCGAGGTCTGGATCTGCACGCCGGTCGACAGCAGGCTGACGGTGGGCCGGAACAGGCCCTGCTGGAGGGTCACGAAGGCGACCAGGGTGCCGACGGAGAGCGAGGGGGCGCCGGTCTGGAGGGCTATGCCGGCGGCCCAGTAGATGAGCGCGGGCATGGCGGCCATGACGATGCCGATGGTGGACATCCGCCAGCGCCCGGCCATGCTGGAGCGCACTTCGAGGCCGACGAGCTTCTCGGACTCGACGGAGAAGGCGGCGGTGAGGGACTCGGACCGGCCCATGGTGCGGCCCAGCAGGATCCCGCTCACCGACAGCGACTCGGTGACCGTCGCGGCCATGGCGGCCATCTGCCTCTGCCGCTGGGTGGTGATCCTCTTGCGCTCACGGCCGACCCGTCGGCTGATCCACACGAACAGCGGGAGCAGGAGCAGCGAGACCACGGTGAGCCGCCAGTCGAGCACGAGCATGGCGACCACGGAGGCGATGACCGCCGTCAGGTTGGAGACGAGGGAGGTCGCGGTGGAGGTGACGGTGGCCTGCATGCCGCCGATGTCGTTGGCTATGCGGGACTGCACCTCGCCGGTGCGGGTCCGGGTGAAGAAGGCCAGCGGCATCCGCTGGAGCTGCGCGTACACGGCGGTCCGCAGGTCGTGCATGACGCGCTGGCCGACCGTGGTGGATATCAGGGTCTGGAGCACGCCGAAGACGCTGGTGACGACGGCGGTGAGGATCATGCCGAGCGCGAGCAGGCTGAGCAGCCCGGTGCGGCCCTGCGGGATCGCGACGTCGAGGATCTCCTTGAGCAGGAACGGCGAGGCGACGCCCACGAGCGAGGAGGCGCCGACCAGCAGGCCGACGAGGGCGAGGCGGCCGCGGTAGGGCCGGAACAGGCCCACGATCCGGCCGAGCTCGCGCGGCTGGTCGGCCGGGGCGGGGCGGCTCGGGTCGAGGGACTCCTTCGACGGGGTCCACTTCGGTTCGTCGTCGCGCATGGGCACCCTCTCGGGGTCGGAAGTCAGATCCATTGGAGCATAGGTCATTGTTACCTATGCTCACAATGAACGGCATCCTGTTATTGTTCCCGGCATGAGCTCCGCCTCCGACACCGATCGCCTCCTCGCCGAACAGCTGCTCCGCCTGACGCGCAGGCTCCACCGGATCCAGAAGCGCCACATGGAACCGCTCGGGATCACTCCCGCCCAGAGTCGGCTGCTGCGCCTGGTCTCGCACTACGAGGGCGGCCAGGCACCCCGAATGGCGGATCTCGCCGCCCGCCTGGAGGTCGTCCCCCGCGCCGTGACCACCCTGGTGGACGGCCTGGAGGCAGCCGGGTGCGTGCGCCGCGCGCCCGACCCCGCCAACCGCCGGGTCATCAGGATCGAGCTCACCGACACCGGCCGCGCCACGCTGCGCCGCCTGCGCAACGCGCGAACCGACGCGGCAGAGGAGATCCTGGCTCCATTGACCGGCGACCAGCGCGAGGTCCTCGGCGGCCTGTTGAACGCCCTGTCGGACGCCCCGGCGGACGTACCGGCGGAGCGCCGCTGCTGACGGGGCCGCGCGCGGGCCGCCACGAGGCGAAGGGTCGCGGATGCCGCTGCTGGAACCCAGGCCGGGGGCCCTGCGCCCGCGCGACGTCAGCGGCCCCGCCCACGACCGGCTCCCCGACCACCGGGCCGCCGGCACCCCGGAGCCGCTGCGCACCGAGCTGACCGAGCTGCTGGGCGCCGAGAAGGTCCTGTGGAAGGTCTCCGACCTGGTCCGCTACGCCTCCGACGCCTCGCCCTACCGCTTCGTCCCCCAGGTCGTGGTGGTCGCCGAGGACATCGACGACGTCTCCGCCGTCCTCTCCTACGCCCACGGCCGGAACCGCGAGGTCGTCTTCCGCGCCGCCGGTACCTCCCTCAACGGCCAGGCCCAGGGCGAGGACATCCTGGTCGACGTACGCCGCCACTGGTCCGGCATCGAGGTGCTGGAGGACGGCCGGCGGGCCCGGATCGGGCCCGGCACCACCGTCCTGCGTGCCAATGCCGCGCTCGCCCGGCACGGCCGCGTCCTCGGCCCGGACCCGGCCAGCGCCCTCGCCTGCACCCTGGGCGGGGTCGTCGCCAACAACGCCTCGGGCATGACGGCGGGCACCACGAGGAACTCCTACCGCACGCTCTCCTCGCTCACCCTCGTCCTGCCGGGCGGCACCGTCGTCGACACGGCGGACCCGCTGGCCGACGAGGAACTGGCGCGCGCCGAGCCCGCGCTGTGCCGCGGGCTGATGGAGATCAAGCGGGAGATCGAGGCCGACCCGGAGCTGGTGTCCCGGATCCGCGCCAAGTACGAGATCAAGAACACCACCGGCTACCGGCTGGACGCCTACCTGGACGGCACCACCCCCGTGGAGATCCTGCGCGGGCTGACGGTCGGCTCGGAGGGCACCCTCGGGTTCATCTCCGAGGTCGTCTTCGACACCCTGCCGCTGGACCGCGAGCTCTGCTCCGCCCTGCTGTTCTTCCCCTCCCTGCCCGCGGCGGCCGCCGCCGTGCCCCTCTTCAACGAGGCGGGCGCCCTCGCCGTGGAGCTGATGGACGGCAACACCCTGCGCGCCTCGGTCAGCGTCGCGGGCGTGCCCCCGGACTGGGCGGACCTGCCCAAGGACACCACCGCCCTGCTCGTGGAGTTCCGCGCTCCGGACGAGGCCGGCCGCGACGCGTACGAGAACCGCGCGGCCGGCCTGCTCACCGGCCTCGACCTGGTGGCGCCGGTGGCCTCGGTCACCAACGCCTTCACCCGGGACGCACGGACCATCAACGGCTACTGGAAGGCCCGCAAGGCCTTCGTCACCGCCGTGGGCGGCGCCCGCGCCCCCGGCACCACCCTCATCACCGAGGACTTCGCGGTCCCGCCGTCGCGCCTCGCCGAGGCCTGCGAGGCCCTCCTCGCACTCCAGGCGCGGCACGGCTTCGACGCGGCCGTCGCCGGGCACGCCGCCCACGGCAACCTGCACTTCCTGCTCGCCTTCGACGCCGCGGACCCCGCCGACGTCGAGCGGTACGCGGCCTTCATGGAGGCCTTCTGCCGGCTCACCGTCGAGCGCTTCGACGGCTCCCTGAAGGCCGAGCACTCCACCGGCCGCAACATGGCGCCGTTCCTGGAACTGGAGTGGGGCCCCCGGGCCACCGAGCTGATGTGGCGCACGAAACGCGTCATCGACCCCGACGGGGTGCTCGCCCCGCGCGTCCTCCTGGACCGCGACCCGCGGGCCCACCTGCGCGGTCTGAAAACCATTCCGCGGGTGGAGGCGGTGGCCGACCCGTGCATCGAGTGCGGCTTCTGCGAACCGACCTGCCCCAGCGAGGACCTGACGACCACTCCGCGCCAGCGGATCGTGCTGCGCCGCGAGATGATGCGCCAGCAGCCCGGCTCGCGGGTGCTGGACGGCCTGCTCGGCTCCTACGGCTACGACGCCGTCGACACCTGCGCGGGCGATTCCACCTGCAAGCTCGCCTGCCCCGTGGGCATCGACACCGGCGCGCTGATGAAGGACTTCCGCCACCGCCGGCACGGCGCCCGCGAGGAGCGGGCCGCCGCCCTGGCCGCGGAGCGGTTCGGGGCCGTGGAGTCGGCCGCCCGGCTGGCCGTGGCCGCCGCCGACCGGCTGCCGGACCGGATCGCGGACGGGCTGCTCGCGGCGGTCACCGGAGCCGCGCGCAAGGCCGTGAACCCGGACCTGGTGCCGCACTGGCTGCCGCAGGTCCCCGGCGCCGCCGCGCGCAGGCTGCCCGGTACCCCGCGGACGGGCGCGGCGGCCGTGTACTACCCCGCCTGCGTCAACCGGATCTTCGGCGGTCCCGGTGCCCGGACCGGCCCCTCCCTGCCGGAGGCCGTGGTGGCGGTGTCGCGGCGGGCCGGAAGGCCCGTATGGATCCCCCGGGACGTGACCGGCACCTGCTGCGCGACGATCTGGCACTCCAAGGGCTACGAGGCGGGCACCCGTGTGATGGCCAACCGCATCGTCGAGTCGGCCTGGGGTTGGACCGCGGGCGGGCGGCTGCCCCTGGTCGTCGACGCCTCCTCCTGCACCCTGGGCATCGCGCACGAGGTGGTCCCCTACCTGACGGAACAGAACCTCGCCCTGCACAGGGAGCTACGGATCGTCGACTCGGTCGTCTGGGCGGCCGAGGAACTGCTGCCGCACCTGGAGGTCCGCCGCACGGTCGGCTCCGCCGTCCTCCATCCCACCTGCTCGATGCGGCACCTGGGCGACGAGGCGCAGCTGCTGGCCGTCGCCGAGGCCTGCGCCGACGAGGTGGTGGTCCCGGACGACCTGGGGTGCTGCGCCTTCGCGGGCGACCGGGGCATGCTGCACCCCGAGCTGACGGCCTCGGCGACGGCGCGCGAGGCCGCCGAGGTGACGGCCCGGCACTTCGACGCCCACCTGTCGGCGAACCGGATGTGCGAGGTGGGCATGGACCGGGCGACCGGCCGCTCCTACGCCTCGGTCCTGCTCGAACTGGAGCACGCCACCCGCCCGTGAGCGCCGGTGTGCGCGACCCACCTGACCAGGCGCTACGTCGTCCGGTGCGGCGGCGATCCGGCGGGCGGCGGGACCGCGCCGACGGAAAACCGATTGCCCGGCCCCGGCCCGGAAGGCGAACCTTGCACGGTTTGGACCCTTCGACCAGTCATGGGGCGTCATGCAGATCAGCGATCTTCCCTATCGGGATCCCGGGGTACCCGACGCCCGTTCCGGTCCCCGCTTCCTGGTGTGGCTGGGCCGGGGTCAACTGGGCGGACAGTTCAAGAGCCTGTGCTGGGGCTTGCTGCACTTCTCCGGAGTCGCCGGACTCCCGTACGCGGTGGGCATGGGCGTCGGCGCGGTGGTCGACCGCGACTCCACCCGGCTGCTGCTCGTCGGCGGGCTGCTCGCGCTGCTCGGCGTCGCGATCTCGGTCGGCGACGCCATGCTGCACCGCACCGCCGTCACCAACTGGATCACCGCCGCGGCCCGCGTGCAGCAGCTGCTGGCGCGCAAGACCGCCGAGCTGGGTTCCGCGCTGACCCGCCGGGTCGCCGCGGGCGAGGTCGTCGCGGTCTCGACCGGCGACGTGGAGAAGATCGGCTGGTTCGTCGAGGCCGTCTCGCGCTTCCTGGCCGCGCTCTTCGCCGTCGTCCTCGTCTGCGTCGGCCTGCTGCTCTACGCGCCCGAGCTGGGCGTGGTCGTGGGGATCGGCGTGCCGCTGGTCGCCCTGGCGGCGCTGCCGCTGCTGCCCCGCGCCACCCAGCGCGCCGACATCCAGCGGGAGAAGGCGGGCAAGGCGACCGAGCTGGCCTCCGACACCGTCGCGGGCCTGCGGGTGCTGCGCGGCATCGGCGGGGAGGAACTGTTCCTCGGCCGCTACCGCGAGGCCTCGCAGGAGGTCCGCAAGGCGGCCGTGCGCAGCGCCCGGATGTGGGCGCTGATCTCCGCGATCCAGGTGCTGCTGCCGGGCGCGCTGATGATCACGGTCGTCTGGTACGGCGCCGGGCTCGTGGCCGACGGGCGCATCGCGGTGGGGGAACTCGTCGCGGCGTTCAGCGCGGTGGCGACGCTGCTCTACCCGCTGCGCCACTTCGAGGAGATCGCCATGGCGTACTCCTTCTCCCGGCCCTCCGCCCAGCGGGCCGCCCGGGTGCTGTCGCTGACCCGTACGGACGCCGCCGAGCGTCCCGCGGCCGCCGCGGCGCAGGCTCCGGCCCCCGGCGGGGACCTGTACGACCCGGAGACCGGACTGCTGGCCGCCGCGGGCCGGTTCACCGCCGTCGTGTGCGGGGACCCGGACCTGGCGGGACGGCTCGCGGAGCGCCTCGGCGGCCACCCCGTGGACACGGCCGTCGACGGGCCCTCGGTGCTCCTCGGCGGAGTCGCGCTGGACGAGCTCGAACTGGACACCGCGCGGACGCTGGTCCTCGTACAGGACAAGGATCCGGTGCTGCTGTCCGGGACCCTGCACGAGCTGTTCACCGTCCCGTCCTCCGGGGCCGTCGAGGCCGGTGCGGCGCTGGCGGCGGCCCAGTGCGCGGATGTCCTGGACGCGCTGCTGCAGTCGGCGCCGGACGGGGTGGAGGACCCGATGGACGCGCGGATCACCGAGCGCGGCCGGTCGCTGTCCGGCGGGCAGCGCCAGCGGCTCGCCCTGGCACGGTCCCTGGTCACGGACCCGGAGGTGCTGGTCCTGGACGAGCCGACCTCGGCGGTCGACTCGCACACCGAGGCACGGATCGCGGACGGGATCGCGGCGCTGCGCGCCGGGCGCACCACGGTGGTCCTGGCCTCCTCGCCGCTGCTGCTGGACCGCGCCGACCGGGTCGTCCTCGTCCACGAGGGCGCGGTGGCGGCGGCGGGTACGCACCGCGAACTGCTGCACCGCGAACCGCTCTACCGGGCGGTGGTCACCCGTGAGACCGAGGACGAGCAGCGCCTCGCGCAGGTGGAACTGGCACAGCTGGAAGCACTCACGGAAATCGAGGAATCCGCATGATCGGCGTGGCGCCGCCGCACTACGATCCGGCGGCCCCCGAATCGGCCGCGACCCTGCCCGTGGGCACGTCGGTGACCGTACGGGGCTATGTGCGCGGCCTGTTCCGGCGCCACCGGCGGGCCTTCGTGGTGCTCGTGACGGTCAACGCCGTCGCGGTGGTCGCCTCCATGGTCGGCCCGTACCTGCTGGGCCGGGTCGTGGACGACCTCGCGGCGGGGGCGCGGGAACTGCGTCTGGGGCAGGTCGCGCTGCTGTTCGCGCTGGCGCTGGCCGTCCAGACCTTCTTCGTCCGGCTGGTCCGGCTGCGGGGGGCGATGCTCGGCGAGGAGATGCTCGCCGACCTGCGCGAGGACTTCCTGGTGCGGTCGGTGGGCCTGCCGCCGGGCGTCCTGGAGCGGGCCGGTACCGGCGATCTGCTGTCGCGGATCACCACCGACATCGACCGGCTGGCCAACGCGATGCGCGAGGCCGTGCCGCAGCTGGCCATCGGCGTGGTGTGGACGGGGCTGCTCTACGGTGCGCTGGCCCTGACCGCGCCGCCTCTGGCACTGGCCGCGCTGGTGGCGCTGCCGGTGCTGGTGATCGGCTGCCGCTGGTACTTCCGGCGGGCGCCGTCGGCGTACCGCTCGGAGGCGGCCGGCTACGCGGCGGTCGCGGCCGTCCTCACCGAGACGGTGGACGCGGGCCGCACGGTCGAGGCGCACCGCCTGGGGCCGGGCCGGATCGCGCTGTCGGAGCGCCGGATCAAGGAGTGGACGGCGTGGGAGCGGTACACGCTGTTCCTGCGGACGGTGCTGTTCCCGGTCGTCAACGTCACGTACGTGACGATCCTCGGCTCCGTGCTGATGATCGGCGGCTACTGCGTGCTGCGCGGCTGGATGTCGGTCGGGCAGCTGACCACCGGCGCGCTGCTGGCCCAGATGATGGTCGATCCGATCGGCCTGATCCTGCGCTGGTACGACGAGCTGCAGATCGCCCAGGTGTCGCTGGCCCGGCTGGTCGGCGTGCGTGAGATCGAGCCGGACGCCGGGGACGCCAAGGTGGGGCCCGAGGGCCGGGACGTCCGGGCGGACGAGGTGCACTTCGGCTACCGGGAGGGCGTGGACGTGCTGCACCGGGTGTCCATGTCCGTGCCGCCGGGCACCCGTATGGCGCTCGTCGGCCCCTCGGGCGCCGGCAAGTCCACACTGGGCCGGCTGCTCGCGGGCATCTACGCGCCGCGCGCCGGTGAGATCACCCTCGGCGGGGCGCGGCTGTCGCAGATGCCGGCGGAGCGGGTGCGCGAGCACGTGGCGCTGGTCAACCAGGAGCACCACGTGTTCGTGGGCTCGCTGCGGGACAACCTGCGGCTGGCCAGGACGGGCGCCGGGGACGCGGAGTTGTGGGCGGCGCTGGGCGCGGTGGACGCGGACGGCTGGGCGGGGGCCCTGGAGGCCGGTCTGGACACCGAGGTCGGTTCCGGCGGGACGGCGCTGACCCCGGCGCAGGCGCAGCAGATCGCGCTGGCCCGGCTGGTGCTGGCGGACCCGCACACCCTGGTGCTGGACGAGGCGACCTCGCTGCTGGACCCGCGGGCCGCCCGGCACCTGGAGCGGTCCCTGGCCCGGGTGCTGGACGGGCGCACGGTCATCGCGATCGCCCACCGGCTGCACACCGCGCACGACGCGGACGTGATCGCGGTCGTCGAGGACGGCCGGATCAGCGAGCTCGGCTCGCACGACGAACTGGTCGCGGCCGACGGGGCGTACGCGGCGCTGTGGCGCTCCTGGCACGGGTGACCGGCGCGCCACGGGGGCGGCCGGGCCTGCGGGTCCGGCCGCCGGGGCGCCGATCGGCTGTAGCCCTGGGACCGGGCCATGGCCCGGTCCCAGGGCTGCAGGGCTGCAGGGCTACAGGGCTAGACGAACCCGAGGGCCGAGGCCCCGCCGAAGCCGCCCAGCAGGATGAACACCGGCATCAGGACCTTGAGCTCGACCCAGCTGCCGGCCCGGAAGCGCATCATCTTCGGCGGGCCGATCGGGTACCAGCGCTTGCCGGCGATCGGCAGGGGCCACAGGATCGGGCAGCCGGAGACGGTCAGGGCGTCGCCGATGTCGTGGACGAGGGCCCCGAGCAGGATCGGCATGCCGAGCCAGAGGTACTCCTGGCCAGGCCCCGTGAACAGCCAGCCCGCGCCGTTGCCGGGCTGGTCGAGCACGCCGGCCAGGATCCACGCGCTGGTGGCGCCGAGGAGCCAGACCAGGACGTCGCTGGACATCCGGGCGGCCCGCCAGAGCAGGCCTTCCACCGCGAGCACCAGATGGACGAAGAGCAGCGCGAGCACGCCCCAGCGGTCGGCGGTCCCGGCGAGCGCTGAGGCGCCGGCGCCGATCATGACGGCCCAGAGCCAGGTGTGGGTGAGGGTGCGGTGACCCCCGGTCCGGCGGGCGTCCCTGGGCGAGCGGGTGGCCTTGTACACGGCGTAGGAAATCTTGTCGACCACCTCGCACAGCCCCCGGGACAGGGGTCCGAAGGCGCGTGAGATCGTCGCCGACTTGTGGTCGAGGTCGGGGGCGAGGGCCGCCCCGGCGCAGATCAGGGCGCCGACCACGAGCACCGGCCACGGCATGGGATGCCCGGCCGCCGCGGTCGCCGCGCCCACCCCCAGCCAGGCGGCCGCCCCCGAGAGTGAATGCGCCGGACCCATCATGGTCGTTCCCCGCCCCGGTGGTGTGGTGTGTGATGTCGTACTCGGGCCCCGTCAACGGATTCGCTCGGGCCGTTTCGACGGCACAGCGTACCGTCGATGATCTTCCTCCCGTCCTCCGGTTCCCTCATCCGGGGGGAAGCCAGGCAAGATGGGGGGCGTGACCCTCATTGATCAGCTCCCGCCGAACGCCGACCCCGATGCCCTCTTCGAGGCTTTCTCCTCGTGGGCGGAGGACCAGGGCATCACCCTGTACCCGGCTCAGGAGGAGGCGCTGATCGAGGTCGTCTCCGGGGCGAACGTGATCCTCTCCACCCCGACCGGCTCGGGCAAGAGCCTGGTCGCGGCGGGCGCGCACTTCACCGCCCTGGCGCAGGACAAGGTCACCTTCTACACCGCCCCGATCAAGGCCCTGGTGTCGGAGAAGTTCTTCGACCTGTGCAAGCTCTTCGGCACCGAGAACGTCGGCATGCTGACCGGCGACGCCTCGGTGAACGCCGACGCCCCGGTCATCTGCTGCACCGCAGAGGTGCTGGCCTCCATCGCCCTGCGCGACGGCAAGCACGCCGACATCGGCCAGGTCGTGATGGACGAGTTCCACTTCTATGCCGAGCCGGACCGCGGCTGGGCCTGGCAGATCCCGCTGCTGGAGCTGCCGCAGGCCCAGTTCATCCTGATGTCGGCGACCCTCGGCGACATGAAGCGGTTCGAGGAGGACCTGACCCGGCGCACCGGCCGGCCCACCTCCGTGGTCCGCTCCGCGACGCGGCCCGTCCCGCTGTCGTACGACTACGTGACCACCCCGATCACCGACACGATCACCGAGCTGCTGGAGACCCGGCAGGCCCCGGTGTACATCGTGCACTTCACCCAGGCCCAGGCGGTCGAGCGGGCGCAGTCGCTCATGAGCATCAACATGTGCACCCGCGAGGAGAAGGACAAGATCGCCGACCTCATCGGCAACTTCCGCTTCACCACCAAGTTCGGCCAGAACCTCTCCCGCTACGTCCGGCACGGCATCGGCGTGCACCACGCGGGCATGCTGCCCAAGTACCGGCGACTGGTCGAGAAGCTCGCACAGGCCGGTCTGCTGAAGGTGATCTGTGGAACCGACACCCTCGGCGTGGGGGTGAACGTCCCCATCCGCACGGTGCTGTTCACCGCGCTCACCAAGTACGACGGCAACCGGGTCCGCACGCTGCGCGCCCGCGAGTTCCACCAGATCGCCGGGCGCGCCGGCCGGGCGGGCTTCGACACGGCGGGCTATGTCGTCGCCCAGGCGCCCGAGCACGTCATCGAGAACGAGAAGGCGCTCGCCAAGGCGGGGGACGACCCGAAGAAGCGCCGCAAGGTGGTGCGCAAGAAGGCTCCCGAGGGCTTCGTCGCCTGGTCGGACACCACCTTCGAGAAGCTCATCGCCGCCGACCCGGAGGCGCTGACCTCGCGCTTCAAGGTCACCAACATCATGCTGCTGTCGGTCATCGCCCGTCCTGGCGATGCCTTCCATGCGATGCGCCACCTCCTCGAGGACAACCACGAGCCGCGCAAGGCGCAGCTGCGGCACATCCGCCGGGCCATCGCGATCTACCGTTCGCTGCTGGACGGCGGCGTGGTCGAGAAGCTCGACACCCCGGACGCCGAGGGCCGCACGATCCGGCTCACCGTCGACCTCCAGCAGGACTTCGCCCTCAACCAGCCGCTGTCCACCTTCGCGCTCGCCTCCTTCGACCTGTTGGACCCGGAATCCCCCTCCTACGCGCTGGACATGGTCTCCGTCGTGGAGTCCACGCTGGACGACCCGCGCCAGATCCTGGCCGCCCAGCAGAACAAGGAACGCGGCATCCAGGTCGGCCAGATGAAGGCCGACGGGATCGAGTACGAGGAGCGGATGGAGCGGCTCCAGGACGTCACCTATCCCAAGCCGCTCGAAGAGCTCCTCCTCCACGCCTACGACGTGTACGCCAAGAGCCACCCCTGGGTCCGCGACCACCCGGTCTCCCCCAAGTCGATCATCCGCGACATGTACGAACGCGCGATGACCTTCACCGAGTTCACCTCCTTCTACGAGCTGGCCCGCACCGAGGGCATCGTGCTGCGCTACCTGGCGAGCGCGTTCAAGGCGCTCGACCACACCATCCCCGACGACCTCAAGTCCGAGGACCTCCAGGACCTGATCGAATGGCTCGGCGAGCTCGTCCGCCAGGTCGACTCCAGCCTGCTCGACGAATGGGAGCAGCTGGCGAACCCGGAGGTGGAGACGGCGGAGCAGGCCCAGGAGAAGGCCGACCAGGTCAAGCCGGTCACGGCGAACGCGCGCGCCTTCCGGGTCCTGGTCCGCAACGCGATGTTCCGCCGGGTGGAGCTGGCCGCCCTCGACCACGTCAACGTGCTGGGCGAGCTGGACGCCGAGTCCGGCTGGGACGCGGACGCCTGGGGCGAGGCCATGGACGGCTACTGGGACGAGTACGACGACCTCGGCACCGGCCCCGACGCCCGCGGCCCGAAGCTGCTCCAGATCGAGGAGGACCCGGCGCACGGCCTGTGGCGCGTCCGCCAGACCTTCGCCGACCCCAACGGGGACCATGGCTGGGGCATCAGCGCCGAAGTCGACCTCGCGGCCTCCGACGAGGAGGGCCGGGCCGTCATCCGGGTCACCTCGGTCGGCGAGCTCGGGGCGCGCTGAGCACACCGCCCACCCCCGGCGGCCCGCCGACCCAGTCGGCTCCCGCCTCCCGCCCGCTCCGCCCGGACCCGACAGTGGAGAACCCCTGATGACGAACCCCGCCGAGAGACTCGTGGACCTGCTCGATCTGGAGCAGATCGAGGTCAACATCTTCCGCGGCGCCAGCCCGCAGGAGTCCCTCCAGCGCGTCTTCGGCGGCCAGGTCGCCGGCCAGGCCCTGGTCGCCGCGGGCCGCACCGTGGAGAGCGACCGCCCCGTCCACTCGCTGCACGCGTACTTCCTGCGCCCCGGCATCCCCGGGGTGCCGATCGTGTACCAGGTGGAGCGGGTGCGCGACGGGCGGTCCTTCACCACGCGCCGCGTCACCGCGGTCCAGCAGGGCAAGACGATCTTCAATCTCACCGCCTCCTTCCACCATCCGGAGGAGGGCGGCATCGAGCACCAGCTGCCCCCTCACCACGTCCCCCATCCGGACACGCTCCCCAAGGTCGCGGACGAGATCCGCGAACACCTCGGGGCGCTGCCGGAGTCGCTGGAGCGGATGGCCCGCCGCCAGCCCTTCGACATCCGCTACGTGAACCGGCTCCGCTGGACTCCCGAGGAGCTCAAGGACGCCGATCCCCGCAGCGCGGTGTGGATGCGGGCGGTCGGCCCGCTGGGCGACGACCCGCTCGTGCACACCTGCGCCCTCACCTACGCCAGTGACATGACCCTCCTCGATGCCGTGCGCATCCCGGTGGAACCCCTGTGGGGGATGCGCGGTTTCGACATGGCGAGCCTCGACCACGCCATGTGGTTCCACCGGCCGTTCCGGGCGGACGAGTGGTTCCTGTACGACCAGGAGTCGCCCATCGCGCACGGCGGCCGGGGCCTGGCCCGGGGTCGCATCTACGACCTGGAGGGCCGACTGCTGGTCTCCGTGGTCCAGGAGGGCCTCTTCCGCCCGTACCCCGCCCAACCGCCCCGGCCCGCCCGGTAGTCGGCCGAGCCCCGCCGCCCCGCCCGCCACGAACGAGGAACCGAGCCCGCCCATGCCCACCCCGGCCCTCCCCTGCCCCTGCGGGCTGCCCGCCGTCTACCCGGAGTGCTGCGGCCGCTTCCACTCCGGTGCCCAGCAGGCACCCACCGCCGAACGCCTGATGCGCTCCCGGTTCAGCGCCTTCGCCGTCGGCGACACCGCCTACCTGCTGCGTTCCTGGCACTCCACGACCCGTCCGGCCCGGCTCGACCTGGACCCCGGACAGCGCTGGGAGCGCCTGGAGATCCTCGCCGCCGAGCGCGGCGGGATGTTCGAGACGGAGGGGTCGGTGGAGTTCCGGGCGCAGTACCGCGAGGGCGGGCACACGGGCTCGCTGCACGAGCACAGCACCTTCTCCCGGGAGGGCGGGGCCTGGGTCTACGTGGGCCCCCTGTCCCCCGTCGACTTCGACTGACCGCGCGCTCCGGTCAGGGCGAAGTCCAGGCTGGTGCGGTACCAGTGGATCTCCTCCGGCGGCCCCGCTTTCAGCAGCCGCAGCGCCACGGCCGCGGCCGCCGGCGCCTGCGGATGCCCGTACGGCGGGGGCGGAGCGAGGGCGGCCAGCAGGATCCGCTCCGCCGGATCGGGCACGGCCTGCGGCAGCTCTTCCTCCGGGAGCACGGATGCCAGGACCGCGGCCCGCTCCCAGGGGTCGGCGGTCCGTCTCAGCAGCAGCCCGACGTGTCGGCCGCGCCATTTCCTCGGGCGCAGATCCGCCTTGGCCTCCAGCAGCTGCCGGTCGGCCGGGGGCGCGGTCCCGCGCAGCCGCGCCGGCTCCCGCGCCGCGAACTCCCGCAGCTCCGCGGTCAAGTAGAGCCACACCACCGCCCGGTACCGGTTGATCCGGTAGCCGACCGGGGTGAGGTGCCCGCAGCGGGCGAGCCGGGTGAACCGGCTCGGTCCGATTCCCAGCACCCCGGCCGCCGCTTCCGCGCCGGCCACGGTCGCCACCCGTTCGCGCAGGGCCTCCAGCCCGCCTTCGGCAGCCCTGACCCGGTCCAGCTCGGCCCGCGTGTAGCGAGCGGCCCAGCCGGGCGCCGACGGCCCGGCCCGCACGATCCCCAACTGGACGGCACGGGCGAACTCCCCCCGGGTCAGACCCAGTTCCCCCGCGGCCCGCCCCCCACCCACCAGCACCTCGGCCGGCAGCTCCGTACCCACGCCACCCGGGGCGCCGGCAGGGGCTCCGACACACGGACCGCCGCTGCCGCCTGCCGGGACGGCCTCCCGGAGCGCGGTCCCCGGCCGCGTCGTCACCATCGTCGCCATCGCCATCATCACGGTCTCCCCACAAGCGTCGATTACTCTGCGTGAAGACCGTAACTCAGAGCGACGACACTCCGGCAACCCTGTGGACAACCGAGACCGACGCCGACTTCCTCACCCGCCGGTGACGCGCCGCTCCGCCACCCCCAGGTGCTCACCCACCCGGTTAACCAGCAGCGTCATCTCGTACGCGACGTGCCCGATGTCCGCCTCGGCGGCGCTCAGCACGCACAGGGAGCTGCCCGGGCCCGCGGCCATGACGAAGAGCACCCCCTCGTCGTACTCGACCATCGTCTGCCGGACCTCCCCGGCCCGGAAGTGCCGCCCCGCCCCCTTCGCCAGGCTCTGCAGTCCGGCCGCGACGGCCGCCAGGTGCTCCGCGTCCTCCCGCGCCAGCCCGGCGCTCGCGCCCGTCACCAGCCCGTCGTTGGACAGCACCACCGCGTGCCGCACTTGCTGGACCCTGCGCGTCAGATCGTCCAGCAGCCAGTCCAGCTGCTTGTCCAGTGCCATTCCCCACCCCTCCCCGTGGACGCGCCCGCCTGGCCGCGCCGCGCCCCGCCTAGTCGTCCCGCAAGCCTTCCCCACCAGTGCCTTTCCGGCAAGGAGGATGTCCCCATGGCGAAGAAGATGACTCAACAGGAATGGCGGGCGTTCGTCTCGCACGCCACCCGCACCGGAAAGCTCTCCACCGTGCGTGAGGACGGCAGCCCCCACATCGCCCCGATCTGGTTCGTGCTCGACGGCGACTCCTTCGTGTTCAACACCGGCAAGGACACGCTGAAGGGGCGGAACCTGGCCCGTGACGGCCGGGTCGCGCTGTGCGTCGACGACGACCGGCCGCCGTTCTCCTACGTGGTGCTCCAGGGCCGCGCCGAGATCAGCGAGCACGCCGACGACCCGGACGAGATCCTCCACTGGGCGACCCGGATCGGCGCCCGTTACATGGGCGAGGAGCGCGCGGAGGCCTTCGGCCGCCGCAATGCCGTCCCGAGCGAACTCCTCGTCCGCGTCCCCATCGACAAGGTGATCGCCCTGGCCGGGATCGCGGACTGACCCCGCCGGCGCCCCGGCTCGGGCGGCGGCGGCCGGTTCAGACCGAATCGGCCTGCGGCTCCACCGATTCGAGCAGCCGGGCGGTGTGCACCCGCCCGGCGTACTCGACCAGCCTGATCAGCACTTCCTTCCCCGAGTCCTTGTCCCGCGCGTCGCACAGGACCACCGGCGTCCCCTGGTCCAGGTCCAGTGCCCGCGACACGTCGGGCGCGCCGTAACGCCGGGCGTCGCTGAAGCAGTTGACGGCCACCACGAACGGGATGCGGCGGTGCTCGAAGTAGTCCACCGCCGGAAAGCAGTCCTCGAGGCGTCGCGTGTCCGCGAGCACCACCGCGCCCAGCGCCCCCTGGGACAGCTCGTCCCACAGGAACCAGAACCGGTCCTGCCCCGGTGTGCCGAACAGGTAGAGCGACAGTCCGGAGCGGATGGTGATCCGCCCGAAGTCCATGGCCACGGTCGTGGTCCTCTTCTGGTCCACCCCGCCCGTGTCGTCGACGAGTTCGCCCGCCTCACTCAGCTGTTCCTCGGTCCGCAGCGGCCTGATCTCGCTCACCGCGCCGACCAGCGTGGTCTTGCCGACCCCGAAGCCGCCGGCCACCAGGATCTTCAGCGCGAGCGCCGCCAGTTCCGTGTCGTCCCCGGGACCGGGATCCGCCGGCCCGTCGTCGTGCAGTCCCATCACAGCGCTCGCAATCCCTCGATGACTTCCCGCAGAATCCGCTCGTCCGGCAGCTGTGCGGGCGGTACCGGCCTGCTGACCTTGACGTGCCCGCCCTCCAGCAGGTCGCCGAGCAGCACCCGCACCACCCCCACCGGCAGGTCGGCGTCGGCGGCGAGCTCCGCCACCGACTGGGTCTCGGACCGGCAGAGTCCGAGCAGCGCCCGGTGTTCCGGGCCGAGCAGCGACTCGGCAGCCGCGTCGGTGCCTTCCGGATCCACGACGACCAGTGCGATCAGGTCGAAGCGGACCCCGTGGGGTCCCGGCTTCGTACGCCCGCCGGTCATCGCGTACGGACGGACGAGCGGGCCCGCGTCGGCGTCGTACCACTGGCCGTTCATGTGCCGGACCGCCGCCCTCAGCCGGCGGCCGGCGGCCGGGCCGCGAACCGGGGCGGGGTGTACAGGTGTTCGCCGACCCGCTTCACCAGGCGGGCCATCTCGTAGGCGATCAGGCCGATGTCAGCCCCGGCGCCGCTGAGTACGGCCAGGCAGGACCCGTCCCCGGCGGCCGCGACGAAGAGGAAGCCCTCGTCCATCTCGACCATCGTCTGACGCACGCCCCCGGCATGGAAATGCCGACCCGCGCCCTTGGCCAGGCTGTGGAAGCCGGAGGCCACGGCGGCCAGGTGCTCGGCGTCCTCCCGGCGGAGCCCGCTGGAGGCGCCCACCGGCAGGCCGTCGTTGGACAGGACCACGGTGTGCCGGACCTCTCGAACCCGCACCACCATGTCGTCCAGCAGCCAGTCCAGTTCGCCCGACCTGCGGACGCCCCCGTCGAGCCCGATTCTCTGGTGTTCGATCATCACACTTCTCCTTTGCTGCCTGCGCTGCCTTCACGGCCCGCGTACGGGGAGTTCTCCCGGGCGCCGCGGACCCAGCCGTCCCGGTAGGCGGCCATCCGGTCCCGGGCCTGTTCCGGACTGCGCCCCGGCGGATCCCCGGCGAGCGGCGCGCCCGCCGGAGCCTGGGGGGCGGGGGTCTCGCGCAGCTGCGGGACCAGGCTGGCCTGGCGGACCCGGCGCGGCAGTTCCGTCACCGAGGCGGAAGGGGGTGCGGCGGCGTGCGGCGCGCCCGTGAGCGCGCCGCCCGCGGTGCGCGGCCGCAGCGCGGCCACCGGGGCCGGCCGGGGCTCCGGCCCGGCGGGGAGGGAGCCCGGGTCGGCGAACCCGCGCGCGTCCTCCCGTACGAAGGTCGTCGCGGGCGGCTGCTCCGCCTTCTCCGCCGCCTCCGGTGCCGGTGCGGTCTGCGGTACGGGTGCCGAGGCCGCGGCCCGTGCTTCGCCGGCCGCTCCGGCGCCGGATTCCGGCTCCGGGAAGCCGGCCGTGATCGCGCCCTGGAGCATGGAGTTCGGCAGCAGCACCACGGCGGTGGTGCCCCCGTACGGCGAGGTCCGCAGGTGCACCTTCACCCCGTGCCGGGACGAGAGGCGGCTGACGACGAACAGCCCGAGCCGGTCGCTGTCGAAGAGGTCGAGCGCCTCGGACTGCTCGATGCGGCGGTTGGCTTCGCCGAGGGTCTCGCGGCCCATGCCGAGCCCGCGGTCCTCGATCTCCAGGACGTAGCCGGCGCCGACCGGCTCACCGCTGACGCGGACCTTGGTGTGCGGCGGGGAGAACTGGGCGGCGTTCTCGATGAGTTCGGCCAGCAGGTGGGTGAGGTCGGCGACGGCTCCCCCGACCACGGCCGCCTCGGCGAGCCGGCGCACCTCCACCCGGGGGTAGTCCTCGATCTCGGAGACGGCGGCGCGTACGACGTTCGTGAGCGGGACCGGCATCCGCCAGGCGCGGCCGGGGGCGGCACCGGAAAGGATGATCAGGCTCTCCGCGTGCCGGCGCATCCGGGTGGTGAGGTGGTCGAGGCGGAACAGGTCGCCGAGCTCGTTCGGGTCGTCCGCGCGCCGTTCCATCGAGTCGAGCAGGGTGAGCTGCTTGTGCACGAGGACCTGGCTGCGGCGGGCGAGGTTGACGAACACCCCGGAGATCCCGCTGGCCAGTTCGGCCCGTTCGACGGCGGCGCTGAGCGCGGCCCGGTGGACCGTGGCGAGCGCCTCCCCGACCTGCGTGATCTCGTCGTCGGCGGGCGGCCCCGCCGGGGTCTCGGCGGCGACGTCGATGTCCTGGCCCGCGCGGAGCCGCTCCATGGCGTACGGGAGTTTGCGGTGGGCGATCTCCAGCGCCGTGTTGCGCAGCGAGACCAGCTCCACCACGAGGACGCGGCCGATGCGGACGGAGATGACCAGCGAGGCGGCGACGGCGGCCAGGCCCAGCAGCACGGCGGCTCCGGCCGGGCTGAGGGCCCCCTCGGCGAAGGGGTCGTTCCGGTCGGCGGCCGCGGCGTGCGCGGCTCCCTCGATCTCGCGCATCGAGGCGGCGATGCCGGTGTGTGCGGCTTCCCAGCCGGCGGGGGCCCCGCGCACTTCCTTGGCCGCGCCGGCGGCCAGCGCCCGGTCCTCGGCGGCGGTGAGGTCGGCGTAGGCGGCGCTCTTGGCGACGGACTGCCAGGCGGCTTCCTGGGCGGGAGGCAGGTCGCGGGCCGCGGCGGCGGTGAGGGCGCGGCGGGTCTCGATGGTGCCGGTCAGCTGCCGAAGCGTTTCGGCGCTGCGCGGGCCCGGCACGGCGAGCAGCGCGTCCTCCCGGGAGAGGAGCTCCCCGGCCCGGGCGAATTCCAGCAGGACCCGGGAGGCGGGGCCGAGTTCGGCGGCATCCCCGCCGGTCAGGGCGCCGCCCACGGCGAGGGCCGAGTCGACCACGCGGGTGTAGATCTCGTAGGCGGCTTCGGGAGTGGCGCGGCGACCGGTAACGTCCTTGCGCGCGGATTCCAACGCTTCGGCGTCGGCGACGAAGGCCCCCAGGCGGACCACGATGTCCGAGCCGTAGTCGCCGGAATCGGCGGCGGTGTTGCGGTCGCCGAGGCGCAGCCGCCGGACGGCGTCGTCGGTGCGCCGGGCCTGCTGGTCCAGGGCGGCCGGGTCGGCGGCGGGGTCGGCGAGGAGCCGGACGGCGGCCCGCCGTTCGGCCTGGAGCTCGGTGACGGCGGCGGCGACGGGGGTGCGTATCTCGGCGTCGGCCTGCTGGACGCGGGTGAGCCGGGCGATGTCCTGGGCGGTGCTGACGGTGGCGAAGGCCCAGAGGGCGAGCAGGGAGACGACGGGGACCATCAGCAGCGAGACGATCTTCGCGCGGACGGTGGCGGGACGCAGCCGCAGCCGTGGGCCCCGGTCGCGCGGCGGCAGCGCGGCGGCGGGGGCGGGTTGGTGGAGCACCTGCTCGGGGTGTTCGTCGGCCGGCGGTCCGGCGTGCGCGCGGCGGCCCGTACCCGCGCCGTGGCCGCGGCCGCCCGCCGCCGGCGCGGGAAGCCGCGGCGCCGCTGCTTCCGGTTGTCTGCGGGGTGTGCGCATGGGCTCCTCGTTCCGGGGCGGTACCGACAGGTGCG
Organism: Streptomyces subrutilus; assembly: GCF_001746425.1. Classification (GTDB taxonomy): domain Bacteria; phylum Actinomycetota; class Actinomycetes; order Streptomycetales; family Streptomycetaceae; genus Streptomyces; species Streptomyces subrutilus_A. The sequence goes on from NZ_MEHK01000001.1 coordinate 1,222,684, forward strand.
GGTCGTTCGGCGGGCTGGGCGGTGCGTGCGGGGCGGTGCGGGTCGTCCGGCTGACGGTGCGGCGGTTCGGTTGGCGTGCGATGGCGGTGCGGGTGCGGCGGGGTACGCACCTGCGTACGCGTGCGGGACGCGTTCAGTGGGCGGCCGCCGCCCGCTCCCCGAGGCTCCGGACGGAGTCGGAGGCGGCTCGTTCGTCGGCGGTCGGCGACAGCGCGACGAAGGCGGCGGTGATGAACAGGTACGAGCCCAGCCCGACGGCGAGCGGGAAGATGAACTGCATGGCCGTGGCGCCGGGCAGGGCGGCGTCCGACGGGGTGACGCTGACGGCGACGGCGGTCATCCCGGTGTAGTGCATGCTGCTGACGGCGGCCCCCATGACGAGCGAGGCGATGGCCACGGCCACCGGCGACTTGATGTTGAGCGCGGCCCACAGGGCCGCCGTGGCCGCGACCACGGCGATGGCGACGGAGAGCCCGACGGTGAACGGGTCGTAGCTGACGCGACCGTGCAGGCGCAGGGCCGCCATGCCCAGGTAGTGCATGCTGGCGACGCCGAGCCCGGTGGTGAGGCCGCCCAGGACGAGGGCCCGCCCGCGGTCCTTGCCGTATCCGACGGCGAACACCCCGGCGCCGACGACCAGCACGGCGACGACCAGGCTGAGGATGGTGAGCGGAACGTTGTAGTGGATCTCGGTGCCGATGACGTCGAAGCCGAGCATCGCGACGAAGTGCATCGTCCAGATGCCGGTGCCGATCGCCGAGGCCGCCGTGAGCAGCCAGTTGCGCCGGGAGGCGCCCGTCGCGGCGAGCGCGCGGACGGTGCAGCGCAGCCCGAGGGCGGCGCCGATGGATGCCATCACGTATGACAGCACGGGTGTCAGCCAGCCGTATGCGGCGTGGTCCAGGTGTCCCAGGTGTCCCATGGCCACCGGACGCTAGTCCGGGTGAGGGCACGAACAGGGGGAGCATTTCGAAAGCCGCTGTAACTGCTGGAATATGACAGAGATACGTTCATCTCCGATCACACCGCGTGCCACCTTGCACACGGTCCGCAGACCCGCGCCGCCCGCCGTTGGGGGATCATGGGCGCATGAGCGAAGACCACACACGCGTGCAGGAGTTCTTCGGGGCGCGCGCCGCCGACTGGGACCGCAAGTTCCCCGGCGACACGCCCGCCTTCGCGACCGCCGTCGCCGAGTTCGGCCTGCGGCCCGGGGACCGCGTACTCGACGCGGGCTGCGGCACCGGGCGGGCCCTCACCCCGCTGCGTGCCGCGGTCGGAACCTCCGGCACCGTCATCGGAGCGGACCTCACCCCGCAGATGCTGGCCGCCGCGCAGCGGGCGGGGCGCGGCGCGCAGGCCGCGCTGCTGCTCGCGGACGTGACCCGGCTGCCGCTGCGCGACGGGGCGCTGGACGCGGTCTTCGCCGCGGGACTCGTCGCGCACCTGCCCGACCCGGACGCGAACCTGCGCGAACTGGCCCGGGTGGTCCGCCCCGGCGGCCGGCTCGCGCTGTTCCACCCGATCGGGCGGGCGGCCCTCGCCGCGCGCCAGGGCCGCGAACTGACGCCGCAGGACCTGCGGGCCGAGCACAACCTCGGCCCCCTGCTGGCCCGTTCGGGCTGGGAGATGACCTCGTACGCCGACGAGGACGCCCGCTTCCTGGCGCTGGCCGTACGCCAGAGCTGACACATGCGTCGTACGTCGGCCCCTTGCCCGGGATGCGCGGACGTGCCCGGGGGCCCGCCGGAGGCCGAGCCCGGCTCCGCGGGCCGGCGGGGACGCGGGACGGGGCAGCCGCCGGTTCCGGCCCGGGCGAACACGCCGAGCCCGCCCCCGCCGTCGCCGCCGGGGCCGGCCTCCGAGGGCTGGACGGAGGATCCCTCAGCCGGTGACCACGCTGCCCGGATGTCCCGTTCCGTGGTGGGCCGCCGACTCTACGTGCAGGTGGGGGCCGTGGAATTCGTCGGCCGCAGGCCTCGACGGGCGGGTTACCCGCTGGTTAAGGTGCGCCGACGAGAGAGCTACCGGGAGGCCAGGTGTCCGACGACGAGGGTGGCGGCTCGCTGTACGTGCTGACCGCCGTGCTGCTGACCCCCGCGCAGTTCCCCAGCATCCTGGGCGACGACTTCCCCGAGGCCTGCTCCCTGCTGGGCGTGGCGCCGAACCGGGAGGGGTACGGGCTGGTGCTCGGCCAGGACGAGGAGGGCGCGCGCTGGACGGTCGTGGTGGACGACGTCTCGCTCGTGGCCGCGGCCATCGCCTCCTGGGACTGCGGGATGGACTACGACCTGTCCCCCGACGAGCGGTCGGTCGTGGTCTCGCTGGCGGGCTGGCCGCTGGAACTGTCGGTGGCGGCCTCGGGGATCCCGGAGCCGCACGATCCGGAGCAGGGTGCGGACGGCACCGGGCGGGTGCCGCTGGCCCCGCCCTCGGCGGAGGCCTGGGGGCCGGTGCAGCGGCGGATGGCCGCGGACCAGATCGCCCGGCAGTGGGACGACTGGAGCGGGCGCGAGGCGCTGGACGGCGGGGCCGAGGCCGCCGCGCATCCGGGGCTCGCGCGGGCGCTGGAGGAGGCCCGGGCCTACACGCTGGCACCGCCGCCGCCCGGGCGGGTGCGGTCCTCCTTCGCGGGTGAGGAGGCCCGGACCCTGCGGGCGGACGGCCCCGGCTGGTCGCTGGTGGCCCGCACCGGCGAGGCCGCCTTCGTCCTGCTCGACGAGGAGGCCGGCGGGGTGCTCGCGGTGCCGCGGGACGGGGAGACGGACCTGCCGGAGCTCCTGGCGGCGCTGGACCGCGTCGCGGTGCGCCCGGTGTGAACAGGTACGGACAACCGAGAGCGCGGCTACTGCTGAGCGGTCCGCCCGGCACCGACCGACCGCCACGGGCCTGCGCGCCGTGTCCGGTCGGCGGGCCGGCCGGATCCGGCGGCGGCGCGGGGTGCGGGCGGTCCGGGGGTCGTCAGCGGCCGATCTGCTTTCTGGACACGCCCCGCAGGCGACGCCGCTGAGAGGAGTCCAGCAGGAGATAAGCGGCCGCGGGCACACCGATCAGGACCAGCAGCCCCGCCCAGAACCCGACCGCCCAGAACAACACGACGGCTGCCGCGACTCCGGCAACCGCCACCTTTCCACTCGTGGACATCTGCGGACACCTCCACCCGTCATCGGCCGTCGTCGGCCACTACCCGCTCAACGCACCACCGCGACTCCGCGTTCCCGGACGACCCGCACCGCCCGGCACCGCCCGGCACCGCCCGCAGCACGACCCGGGTCACGGCCCGGCCGGAGCATTCCCGTCGGCCGCCTTGAAACCCCGTAGTCAAGTTTGAGGAACGAGTGTTCGGCGAATGAGGACCCTCACGTGCGGCCACCGGTTCGGTGTGCTCCGGGGATCGGTGTTCTCGGTAGCGTGTCCCCCTGCCGCATGGGGTGTCCATGGGTCCGGCTGGTCCGTGCGGGGGCCTTCCGCGGAGAGTGATGAGGCTGCGATGAGTGAACCGACGAAGCCCGAGGTCGACGTTCCCAAGGGTGCGGCTCCTACCGAGCTGGCCATCCGGGACCTGGTCGTCGGGGACGGGGCCGAGGTGAAGCCGGGCATGGTGGTCAGGGTCCACTACGTCGGGGTGACCTTCGAGTCCGGGAAGGAGTTCGACTCCTCCTGGGACCGGGGGCAGCCGTTCAAGTTCGCCCTGGGCGGCGGCAGGGTCATCAAGGGCTGGGACCGGGGGGTGAGGGGGATGAAGGTCGGCGGCCGGCGCGAGATCATCGTTCCCCCGCGACTCGGCTACGGCAATCAGTCGCCCTCGCCGTTGATCCCGGCGGGCTCGACCCTGGTCTTCGTGGTGGACCTGCTCGACTCGTATTCCACCACCGCCGGGTGGGGCAGCGCCCAGTGAGGCGCGACTGCGTGGAAGCCCCGGCTCCGGGGGCTTCGGGAGCGGGCAGCACGGACGCGGTGTCAGACCGCTGACGTATCCTTCCGGCCACCGCACACCGACTCAGAGGACCAAGAGAATTGACCGGCCAGTCCGCCTTCCCGCTGCCCTTCCACGCATCCCGCTCCATATCGTTCGCGACACCCCGCACGCTGCGGGAACTCGAGATGATGCAGTGCAGCGCACACCTTCGGGCCAAGCCCGGGTGGTTCGACAAGATGAACGACGCCGACATCGTCGCCAGGTGGACGCGGGAAGCGGTCGACCAGGGTCTCACCGAGGCACAAGTGCGTTACGTGCTCGCCGAGCTCGCGCATTACGCCGCGCTGCGGGACGGGCGGACCGGCGTCGAGGTGTCCGCCGTCGACGGGGTGTGGCAGTCGGACACACTGGTCGACGACAGGCTGAGGTCCCGGCTGCGCGAGGCGGTCCACGTTCTGGAACAGGTCCCCGAAGGGGAGAAGGACTGGCATCCCGGATCCGGCGGCCAGGTACTGGATCTTGTTCATCCTTCGCTGTTCTGCCTGGTGAGAGAGGCGAGTGGGGCGCCCGAGGAGACGTGGCAGAACCCGACGGACCGCTATTCGAAGTACGAGTTCTCGGAGAAGTTCCAGTGGCTGCCCACGGACGTCGAGGTCAGTGACGACGGCGATGTCGCCTTCCTCTCGTACGTCAACAACGTCCACCCCGAGCTGCACCGCGAACTGGCCTCCGTCCTGCCGGAATTGTTCGGGCGCATGCGCCCGCTCCTGGAGAACGTGCTCACCGATCTGCGCCATCCGCGGCCCCCGCGGATCGAGGCCGATCCCTATGGGTGGTACGACTCGGAGCCGGAGCATCCGGACAAGTCCGCCTACAGTGATGGCGCGGCCCACGCGGAAGCCCTCCGTGCGTGGGAACAGGCTTATGACGCCTGGTGGGAGAACCGCTGCCCGGTCATCCCGGACGCCCCGGCCTTCACCCCGCCCGAGCTGCCCGACGCATCCGCCCGTGTCGACCTGCGGGGCCGCCGTCTGCAGGTCATCGTCAAGCTCGCCACCATTCATCTCACCCCGGAGAAGCCCGAGTACGCCGGGGGTTCCTGGCACGTCGAGGGGATGTTGAACGAGCGGATCGTCTCGACCGGCATCTACTACTGGGACAGCGAGAACATCACCGAAAGCCGGCTGAGTTTCCGGGCGGCACTCGATGACCCGAACTACGAACAGAACGACGACGACGGTCTGCGCGAGGTCTACGGCCTGGAAGACGAAGACCCGCTGAACCAGCTTCTGGGGTCGGCCTCGACACCGGCCGGCCGCTGCCTGGCGTTCCCCAACGTCCTGCAACACCGCGTCGGCTCGTTCCGCCTCACGGACCCCAGCCGCCCGGGGCACCGCAAGATCCTCGCGTTCTTCCTGGTCGATCCGTCGCAGCGGATCACCTCGACCTCCGACGTGCCACCACAGCAGCCGTGGTCCGACACCTCGACCATGACGCTCGAACAGGCGAGGGACTACCGCGAACAACTCATGCGCGAACGCAAGTTCTTCGTCGACGAACACAACGAGCAGCTCTACGAGCGCGAGTTCTCCCTCTGCGAGCACTGAGCCGCCTCCCTCCCAGCGCTGTCCGTGGGAGCGTCTGACCTGCGTTCCATGATCGAGGGTAAGTTCGAGCCGGACATCCCCTGCCCGCACCGGTCCCTGCCGGACTTCCGGGACGCGCACACGGTCGCGGCCCTGCCCTGGCACCCCGAAATAGCCGCGGCCCCGCTGCTGACGGGGGTCGCCTCGGCGGCCGACCAGGGCGGGGGCCGCGGCGCGCCCGACTTCCTGGAGGCACTCGCCGCGGCGGACGGTCCGGCCGGGCCGGCCGTGCACCTCGCCGTCGCCTACGGGCTCGCCTCGGTTCCCCGGGAGGACCGGGACGCCGCCGTACGGGCTCTGCTCCTGCTGGCCGCGCGGGGCAGGCTGGACGGGGAGCTGCCGGGCCGGGAACTCGCGGAGCTCGTGGGGCTGGGCACGCTGAAGGCCGCCCCTGTGACCGAGTCGCCGCGGGCGGCGGCCGCCGCCCCACAGGGAGCCGCCCCGGTCTGCGCGGTCCTGGCCGCGGGCCTCCCGGGCCTCCTCGCCGCGGCCCGGCCGCAGGCGCACGGGGCGCTGCCGGCCGTCGCGGCCGACAGCGCGCGGCTGTCGGGTGCGCGCGGTAACTGCCCGAGGTGACCGCTCCGGCGCAGCGGCCGGAGTCGTCCCGCCTGCTCAAGGAGGCCCGCCGGCTGCGCGACACGCTGGCGGGGCTCTGACTCACCGGGCCCGTCGGTCGGCCGCGTCGAAGCGGGCCAGTGCGAGCGCTCCGGCGCCGAGCGCCCGCTCCAGGGCCGGGCCGAGGCCGTCGTCGAGGCCGCCGAGGGCCTCGGCGGCCTCCTCGACCGCGTCCCGGGCGATCTCGGCGGCGACCTCCTCGGTCGGGGTGCGCGGGCCGAGTTTGCTGACGGCCGCCGCAGCCCGGGCGGGGGTGAGCAGCGCGGCGACCTGGCCGAGGAGCCAGCCCGGCACCCCTGCCGCGCCTTCGGCGGGCGCCCGGTAGGGGCGCGAGCCGTCGAAGCGCTCGTCCTCGGCGAACGCGGGGTGCTTGAGCTTGGCCACCGGGCGGGCGGTCGGGATGGCGGCGCCGCCGGGGGCGTCCCAGTCGTCGGCGGGCTTGACGACCAGGCCCTCCGCGAGGTTGCCGGGCAGCTCGGGCAGGCCAAGCAGGGCCGGCACCCGGGTCGGGAACACCGGCGTCCGCTCCTGCACCTGGGCGAGCGTCCCGCGGACGATCAGCGGGGCGCAGTGCAGGCCCGCCGCGTCGGCGGCCTCCCGCAGCGCCCGGTCGCCGGCCCAGCGGGTGGCGCCGCGGGCCGTCTCGACCCTGCCGCCGCCGGCCGTCTCGACCGTGGCGTCGAACGGCATCCAGAGCAGGTCCGGCGCGTACCAGACGCCGGTCTGTACCGGCTCCGCAACCGCCGAGGGCGGCACGTCCGGATGCGGATAGTGCCCGCCGGCCAGTTCACCGTAGACCGTGACCGGCGCCGAGGGGCCGGCGCCGTACGTGCGGCGCAGGGCGGCGGCGCAGCGGTCCGCGGCGACGGCCAGGGCCGGCCAGATCCGTCCCACGCCGAAGAACTCGTCGAGGCCGCTCTCGCCGAGCAGTTCGCGGCGCTTGGCCGGGCGGACTCCGGTGCGGTCGCACACGACGGCGAAGTTCGCACCGTGGACCTTCTCCAGCGCGACCCACTCCCGGGCCGCCCGCGCCTCTCCCAGCCGGACCCGGGAGGGGATCTTCGGGTACGGCGACCAGCCGCTGTCAGCCGACATGCCGACCGCCGCCGTGCTGGTGCTGTTCGGGCAGCCGGCTGTCGGGGTGCGCCCACGGCATCACGTTGGCGGGGCGAGCGTCGCCGAAGACGGTCTCCGGCTGACGGCCTTCCGCGAGGCCGGCGTCGAGCGCGCAGCGCAGTTCGGGGATGTGGAAGAACGTCTTGTCGTTGGCGCGCGAGTACCCGGCGAGGGTCAGCTCGGTGCCGGGTATGCGCCAGGTCTTCCACTGCCGGAACGGGTGTCCCCGCTCGAGCCGTTCGGGGTGCGCGGGAGTCCGCTCGGGGGCCTGTGCCATCGGTGCCTCCGTCGGACCGCCGTGATCAAGGTGAGGGCCCGATCGTAGCGGCCGGCAAGGCGGGAGGGCCCCCGGTTTTCCGGGCGTGCGGACCGGGCGGGACCTGCCGGGATGAGCGCGCGTGCTGCGGGGTCCGCGCCCGGGGCGGCGTCGGTCCTTCGGAGGGCCGTGGAGTCCCCGGCCGGGAAGCCCTAACGTGGGGAGCAGCGGCGATTGGAGCGGCCATGCTCGGCTCGTCGGCCTCGGCCCGGTCCATTCCACGGCGGTCCCCCGCGGAGCCGGCCGGGGGCGCCCGGGTGCGTGTTGCGGGGATGGTCCGGTCCGAGGGGCCCGGGCCGTTGTCGCCGCTCGGGCGGATGCGCAGCGCCGTCCGCCGTGCACGGGCCGGGCGCCGCTGGGGGCGGGTGCGGGAGGTGGACCTGTGGCAGCGCGCGCTGGGGTTCGCCGCGCTCGGCTTCCTGACGCTGGTACCCCTGCTGATCGTCGTCTCCGCGGCGGACGCCTCTGGCGGGCGGGGGTTCGCGCAATGGCTCGGGGACGGGCTCGGCGTGTCCGCGTCCGCACGGGTGGAGATCGAGCAGCTCTTCGCCCTGCCCGGGCAGGCGTGGCGGAGCACCACGGCGTTCGGCCTCGCCCTGCTCGCCGTGTTCGGCCTGTCCTTCGCCGCGATGCTGCAGAACGGCTACGAGAGGATCTGGGACATCCTCCCGGCCCGCTGGTGGGCCAGGTGGCGGCACGTGCTGTGGCTGGCCGTGCTCATCGGCTTCCTCTACCTGTCGGCCATCACGCCGCCGTGGCGCGACTCTCCCGCCCGCGGCTACGTGACGTTCGTGATCGGCATCCTGTTCTTCTGGTGGTCCCAGCGGCTGCTGCTCGGCGGCCGGGTCCCCTGGACCGCCCTGTTCCCCGGGGCGGCGGCCACCATGATCGGGCTGCTCGGGCTGCGGATCTTCTCCCGGCTGGTGTTCTCGCCGCTGATCGCGTCCAGCGCCGTCACCTACGGCCCCTTCGGCACCGTCCTGGTCATCCAGACCTGGCTGGTCGGTGTGGGCGTGGTCGTGTTCGGGGGTGCGCTCGCCGGCCGCGCGCTCCACGAGGAGCTGCTGCGCCGCGGGAACCCGGCGCACCGGGACGGCTGAGCGCAGGACGCGCCACCGCGCGGGCTCGCACGGCCGACCGCCCCGAACAGTGACAAAGTCCTCGGGAGGGCCCATTTCTCCATTTCCCCGTGAGGAACGATGCCGCCTCTGAGCCCGCAGGACCCGAACTCGCTGAAGGAACTCCTCGCCCGCGAGGTGGCGGCCCTGCGCAAGGCCGCCGTCGGCGCCGCGGGAGTGCGGCTGGACGACGACGGGGTACCGCCCGTGCCGGCTGTTGCGGCGGACCCGCCGGAACAGCCGTGCGCCTGCGGCGCGGGAGAGGGCCCCGGCCACTCCTGCGGCGGCGGGCCGGAGGGGCACGATCCATGGGCCTGCGTCTGCGCCACGCTGCCCGCCATCCCGGTGTCCGCGGCGCTGCTGGTGCCCGTGCGCGACGGGGACGGCCGGACCGTGGACTTCACCGTCCGGGCCGGGAACCACGTCCGGCCGGCGCGGTGGCTGGACTCCCCCGACCGCCACGTGGGCAGCAGGCTGGGAGACGTCCAGCCGGGAGCCGCGGCCTCCGGCCTGGTCGACGCGCTCGCCGAGGTGCTCCGCACCGGTCGCGCCCTGAAGGCGCTGGCGGTGGACTACACCGAGCAGCGCGGGGACGGGCTGCACCGCACCCAGCTGCTCTACGAGGCCGCCTCCTGCGGGGGCAACGTCCTGGCGACCTGGCGGCCCGCCCACAACCGGGCGGAGCTCCTGTCGCGCGACGCGCAGTACATCGCGTCCATGGGCTGGGGGACCTGGGACCTGCTGTCGGGCGAGACCGTCTGGTCCGAGGGCCTGTGCTCGCTGTTCCGCACCGACGCGACCCGGCCCATGTCGCTGTCGGACCTGTGCGACGCCACCCTGCTGGACGACGTACCCCGCTTCGGGAAGCTGCTGCTGGGCCTGCTCGACGGGGAGGAGCCGCCCGGGGCCGAGGTCCGCTTCAGCGTGCTGGGCGAGCTGCGAACCCTGCACCTGGTGGGCCGTCCCGTGCTCTCGACCGACGGGCTCGTCTGGTCGGTGCACCTCATCGCCCGCGACCTCACGGCGCAGGTCCGCAGCCGGCAGCGGCTCGCCGCGACCCGGCGCCAGACGGAGCGCCTGCGCGAGGAGGCGGCGGCCGAGCGGCGGGTGGCCTCGGTGCTGAGGGAGGCGCTGCTGCCCACCCACTCGGCGGAGCTCGCCGGCCTCGGGCTGTCCGTGGCGGCCGCCTACGTTCCCGCGGAGTCGGAGGCGGCCGTCGGCGGCGACTGGTACAAGTGCCGGCTGCTGCCCGACGGCCGGGGCCTGCTCGCCATCGGCGACGCCTGCGGGCACGGGCTGGGTGCCGTCGCGCGGATGGCGCAGCAGCGCCACGCCCTGGCGGGTCTCGCGCACGCGCCGGGAACCCACGCCGGCCAGCTGACCACCTGGCTCAACGAACTGCTGTGCGGCGACCCGGCGGCCCAGACCGCGACCGCGATCATCGGCCACGTCGACGACCGCCGGGACTTCCGCTGGGCCTGCGCGGGCCATCCGGCGCCCCTGCTGCTGCGCGACGGCCGGGCGACGACCCTGGACACCGGGCATCGCGGCCCGCTGTTCGGCATGCTGCCCGGCTACGAGTACGCCACGGCCACGCTGGCACTGAGGCCGGGCGACCTCCTGCTGCTGTACACCGACGGCATGGTCGAGCGGCGCGGCGAGGACATCACCGCAGGCATCGAAGCCCTCCGCGCGGAGCTGGTGGCGTGCGAGGGGCTCGCGGCCCAGGAGGCCCTCGACCGCATCATGGCCGCCTACACGCCGGAGACCCACGAGGACGACACCTGTCTGCTCGCGATCCGGCTGGACTGACCCGCCGGACACCCGGGTCCGGGTGCTTCCGGCGGGCCGTGCGGGCGGACGGGGTCACTGCGGCATGTCCGGGGAGATCTTCGAGGCGTGCACGGTGAGCCGTCCGATCCGCGTCTCGTGGCTGGTCGCGGTCGTGCTGGGGTCGGTGATCCCGTCCGGCCTGGCGTCGCTGAGGTACCACGTGGTGACGGGGTCCGCCGACCCGGACCGCATCTCCTCGATCTTGACGTGGCACGGCTCGGCGGAGGCCTCCGCGGACAGGGCCCAGTCCGCGGCGCCGGGCACGTCGGTGAGGACGCAGTCGTCGAAGGTGAGCGTGAGCTCCTGCCCGGGCAGGCCGAGGTCCCCCTGGGGGCCCAGACCCGTCACCTCCCCGCAGGTGAACCGCTCTCCGCGGACGGTGACGTAGTAGCTGCTCGATGTCTGCGCAACGGATTCGTTCATGCCCCCCGCCTGCCCCGCCCGCTCCCTCACAGACATCGTCTCGACGAGCTGACCGATCGGCGCGGCGCCGTCCTCACCGGTCCGTGGCGAGCACGGCGTGGGTGGTGAGGATGCCGCGAGGCTCTATTGAATACACAACGGTCGTTTCCGATTCGACCGTACTATGCTCATACGCAGAGCGCGAGGAGGCAGGGTGGACGGAGACAGCGGGGACGAAGCGGCCGCGGCGCAGCCCGCCCCGCCCGGGATCGGGACCCGGACCCTGGTGTTCGCCCTCGTCCGCGAGGACGGCACCGTCGATGCCGGCGAGCTGTACTCCGTCGCCGAGGCGCTCGGCATGACGGACCAGCAGGTCAGACTGTGTGTCAAACGGCTCGTCGCCGAAGGCCGGTTCATCCAGGAGGGCCGGGGCCGCAAGGCGCGGCTGCACGCCGCGGCGGACCCCGCCGGGGCCATCGCGCCCGACGCGGAGTACGTCCGCCACGCCTACCGCCAGGACCGGGGCCTCGCCCCCTGGGACGGGACCTGGCACCTGTTCGCCTTCGCCATCCCCGAGACAGCCCGGCAGGCCCGCGACGCCCTGCGCGACAGCCTGCTCCACCTCGGCGCGGCGCCCCTGCAGGGCGGGCTCTACGTCAGCGCCAACGCGATCGGCGAGATCGTCGAGGCCCACGCCCGGCACCTCGGCGTCCTGTCCTCGCTCACCCGCCTCACCAGCCGCGACCTACGGGTCGGCGAGGAAACCGAACCCGCCCGGCTGGCGGCCCTGCTCTGGCCGCTCCGGCAGATCGCCGAGCGCCACGAGGCGCTGGCCGCCCTCGCCGCGGCCCGGCTGGAGAAGCTGGCCGGCCCTGACCTGCCCACCGGGACCGAGCGGCTGACGTACGCCATCGAGCTGGCCGCGGCCTTCACCGCCGCCATGGAGCCCGACCCCCTGCTGCCCCCCGAGCTGCTCCCGCGGCCCTGGCCCGGTGCCGGGGCCCGCGCCCTGGCCGCACGCTGCTGGGACGCCCTCGCCGCGGGGGACGGCGAAGCCCCCGGCCGGCTGCGGCTGTTCCGGCTCTACGACCTCGGCTGACCGCCGGTCAGGAGGCCCTGGAGGAAACCCGGCCCGCTACTGCCAGTCGTCCCACGGCGGGTCCATCTCGTCCAGGTCGAAGGGCGGCTCCTCGTCGTACGGGGCCGCGGACCCGGACGCCGTCGCGGCGTCGGGCACGGCCTCGGCCGCGGGAACCGCCGCCGAGGCCGGGACGGACTCCGCCGCGGGCGCCGACGCGGGGGCCGGGACGGCGGCGGGGGACTGGGCCAGCGTGTCGAGGACGCCCTCGCCGTACTTGGCGAGCTTGGCCTCGCCCACCCCGCCGATCGTGCCCAGCTCCTCCACCGTGCCGGGCAGGCGCGTCGCGATCTCCCGCAGCGTCGCGTCGTGGAAGACCACGTACGCCGGCACGCCCTGCTCGCGGGCCGTCGCGGCCCGCCAGGCGCGCAGGGCCTCGAACACCGGCACGGCGGCCGACGGCAGGTCGACCGGGATGCGGGAGCCCTTGCCCTTGCCCGACGCGGAGTCCTTGCGGGCCGGGACGGCGACCGCCTTCTCCTTGCGCATCGAGACGCTGCGGCGTCCTCCCAGCACCTCGCCGCTGTCGTCCGTCAGCACGAGCGTCCCGTAGTCGCCCTCCACCGCCAGCAGCCGCAGCGCCAGCAGCTGGCGCACGACCCCCCGCCACTCCGCCGTGCCCAGGTCCGCGCCGACGCCGAACACCGACAGGGCGTCGTGGTCGAACTGGATGACCTTGGCGGTCTTCTTGCCCTGCAGGATGTCGATGATCTGGCCGGCGCCGAACTTCTGGCGCCGTTCCTTCGCCAGCCGCCACACCGTGGACAGCAGCTTCTGCGCGGCCACCGTCCCGTCCCAGCACTCGGCCGGGGTCAGGCACGTATCGCAGTTGCCGCACGGCTCGCCCGACTGGCCGAAGTACTCCAGCAGCCGCACCCGGCGGCAGTCGACCGTCTCGCACAGCGCGAGCATGGCGTCGAGGTGCATGCCCAGGGACCGGCGGTGCGCCTCGTCCCCCTCGGAGCCGTCGATGAGCTTGCGCTGCTGCACCACGTCCTGCAGGCCGTACGCCAGCCATGCCGTGGCCGGCTCACCGTCGCGCCCGGCGCGGCCGGTCTCCTGGTAGTAGCCCTCCACCGACTTGGGCAGGTCCAGGTGGGCGACGAACCGCACGTCCGGCTTGTCGATGCCCATGCCGAAGGCGATCGTGGCCACCACCACGACCCCGTCCTCCCGCAGGAAGCGCGCCTGGTTCGCGGCCCGGGTGCGGGCGTCCATGCCGGCGTGGTACGCCACGGCGTCGATGCCGTTCTCCACCAGGGAAGCCGCGGTCTTCTCCACCGAGGCCCGCGAGAGGCAGTAGACGACCCCCGCGTCCCCTTCGTGCTCGGTCCGGATCAGCTCCAGCAGCTGCTTGAGCGGGTTGTTCTTCGGGACGATGCGGTACTGGATGTTCGGCCGGTCGAAACTGGCGACGAAGTGCCGGGCGTCCTCCAGCCCGAGCCGCGCCACGATCTCGGCGTGGGTGGCCTCGGTGGCCGTGGCGGTCAGCGCGATCCGAGGCACCTTCGGCCACCGCTCGTGCAGCATCGACAGGGCCAGGTAGTCGGGCCGGAAGTCGTGGCCCCACTGGGCGACGCAGTGCGCCTCGTCGATCGCGAAGAGCGAGACCTTGCCCCGGTCGAGCAGCCGCTGCGCGCTCTCGGTGCGCAGCCGCTCGGGGGCCAGGTAGAGCAGGTCCAGCTCGTCCGCGAGGAACGCCTGCTCCACGGCCTGCCGCTCGTACGGGTCCTGCGTGGAGTTGAGGAATCCGGCCCGCACCCCGAGCGCGGTGAGCGCGTTCACCTGGTCCTGCATCAGCGCGATCAGCGGCGAGATCACGACGCCCGTGCCCTCTCTGACGAGCGCCGGGATCTGGTAGCAGAGCGACTTGCCGCCGCCGGTCGGCATCAGCACGAGGGCGTCACCGCCGCCGACCACCTGCTCGATGATCTCCTGCTGCTCGCCGCGGAAGGAGCTGTAACCGAAGACGCGGTGCAGTACCTGCAGCGCGTCGGTGGTCTCGGGGGACGCGTCCGGAAGGGCCATTCACGAAGCCTAACGGCTCCCGCCGACACCCCCGATCCGTCCGCCGGAACCTGTGGACAACCGCCTGTCGACCGCCTGTCAAGTGACGAATAGCCGGGTCTACGGCTCCGTCTCCGCGCCCGGCACGGTGGAGGTCGATCGTCCCGCACCACGGCGGGAACGGCCCGCCACCCGGAACGGAGTCCCTCGATGGACCGTCGCGCAGGGGTCTTCGTGACCCGCCGCCCCCGGCTCGTCCTCCTGGCCGCGCTCGCGTTCCTCGTGCTGTCCGTCGTGTTCGGCGCGGAGGCGACCGGCCGGCTGAAGACGCAGGGATACGACGATCCGCGATCCGAGTCCAGCCGAGCCGCCGGCGTGGCGGCCGAGCACCTGGGGGCGTCCCCCAACCTGGTTCTCGTCGCCCAGGCCTCCGGCGGCTCCGTCGACGACCCCGCGGCCCGGAGCGAGGGCGAGGCCCTGACCAGGCGCCTGGCCGCCCAGGCGGGCGTGCGGAACCTGAGCTCGTACTGGACCGGCGGCGCCGCGGAGCTGCGCAGCCGGGACGGCGGGGCGGCCATGCTGGTCGCGCACGTGGACGGCGAGGGGGAACGGCTCGCGGAGCGGGTCACGCGGCTGCGCGACGAGCTGGCCACCCCGGCCGGGGACGTTTCCCGGACGCCCCTGACGGTGCGGGTCGGCGGGTCTGCGCTCGTCGACGCCGAACTCCAGGACATCGCCGAGTCCGACCTGAAGCGCGCCGAGGCCGTCGTCCTGCCCGGAACCCTGATCCTGCTGGTCCTGGTGTTCGGCAGTGTGGTGGCCGCCGCACTGCCCCTGCTGATCGGCGTGCTGTCCATCGCCGGGACGCTGCTGGTCCTGAGCGTTCTCGGCGCCGTCACCGATGTGTCCGTGTTCGCCCTGAACCTCACCACGGCCCTCGGCCTGGGGCTGGGCATCGACTACGGGCTGCTGGTCGTCTCCCGGTTCCGCGAGGAGCTCGCCGCGGGATACCGGCCGCGCAACGCGGCCATCCGGACCGTGCGCACCGCGGGCCACACCATCGGCTTCAGTGCCGCGACGGTCTCCGCCGCGCTCGCGACGCTGCTGGTGTTCCCGCCGTACTTCCTGCGCTCCTTCGCCTACGCGGGCATCGCGGTGGTGGCCATCGCGGCGGTGAGCGCCGTGACCGTACTGCCCGCCCTGCTCGCGCTGCTGGGCCCGCGGGTGAACGCCTGGGCCGTGCCATGGCGCCGCCGGGCCCGGGAAGGCTCGAAGTCCCGCTTCTGGGAGGGGCTGGCGCGGATCGTCGTACGCCGCCCGCTGCTGGCGGCCCTGCCGGTGGTGGGCCTGCTGCTGGTGCTCGCCGGGCCGTTCGCGCACGCCGGTTTCGCCACTCCCGACGACCGGGCGCTGCCGGTCGGCGCGTCCAGCCGGCAGACCGGGGACCTGGTGCGCGGCGCGTTCGACATGAAGGGCTCCAGCGCGCTCACGGTCGTCGTGACGGGGGCCGCGTCCCCGTCGGCGCGGGAGGAGTACGCCCGCCGGCTGTCCGCGCTCCCGAACGTCGCCCAGGTCTCGCCGGTCGCCGCGCCGGCCGGCGACGGCCCGGCCCGGATCTCCGTGGTGCCGCGGGTCGACCCCCAGTCGGGCGCCGCCCAGCGGCTCGTCCACGACATCCGCGAGGCTCCCGCCCCCGAGGGCACGGAGGTGCTGGTCGGCGGACCGAGCGCGGTGCTGGTCGACGCGAAGGCCACGGTGGGAGACCGGCTTCCGCTGGCCCTGTCCGTCATCACCGTCACCACCTTCCTGCTGCTGCTGGGCTTCACGCGCAGTCTGTTGCTGCCGCTGAAGGCCATCGCGCTGAACGCGCTGAGCCTCGCGGCCGTCCTCGGCGCCATGGTCTGGATCTTCCAGTCGGGCCATCTGAGCCACCTGCTCGACTTCACGCCCGGACCGCTCAGCACGACCATGCCGGTGCTGCTGTTCTGCATCGTCTTCGGGCTGTCGGTGGACTACGAGGTGTTCGTCCTCGCGCGCATCAAGGAGGCGCACGACGCCGGGCAGGACAACGCGCGCTCGATCGTCTCGGGCATCGCCCACACGGGCGGGATCGTCACGACCGCCGGTGCGCTGCTCGCCTTCACCCTGCTGAGCTTCGGCACCTCCCAGGTCTCCCTCCTGCAGTTCTTCGGGATCGGCGCGGGCCTCGGCGTGCTCCTCGACGCCACGCTCGTGCGGGGCGTCCTCGTACCGGCGCTCATGCGTCTGGCGGGGGACCTGAACTGGTGGGCGCCGCGGCTGCTGCGGCCCAGGGCGCCGGCGCGGGCGCCCGATCCCGGACCCTCCGGGAGGTGCCCGCCGGCACGGGGCCGGTCCCCGGTCCGCACCCCCTTGTGCGCCCACCCCCCGGCGCCCCGCTGCCCCCGCGCCCCGGCGCGCCGCTGACCCTCACCCGACCGCCCGCACACCCGCGTACCGACCCGACAAGGAAGACCCGTCATGTCTGACATCGCCATCACCGGACTCGGCTGCCGCTTCCCCGGCGCCCCGGACGTCCGCGCCTACTGGGAGCTCCTGCTGAGCGGGGAGCGGCAGTTCTCCGCCGTACCGAAGGAGCGCTGGAACCACGGGATGTTCCACGAGCCCGGCAACCGGTCGGCCCCCAACGCCGCCTACACCGACCAGGTCGCCTTCCTGGAGGACGTGGACCGTTTCGACGCCCTGCACTACGGGGTGCCGCCGGCCCGCGCCCGGGCCATGGACCCGCAGCACCGGCTGATGCTCGACGTGACCCGCGAGGCGCTCGACGACGCCGGGATGGGCCGCGGGGACTTCGACCGGGAGAACACCGGGGTGTTCCTCGGACTGTCGGTGTCCGACTACAAGGACCTGATGGCGGCCCCGATCCGCGCCATCAGCCTGGCGGAGGAGTCCCTCGCCGAGGACGACCGCGCGGGCCTCGACGCCGTGAAGGAGCAGGCGGCCCGGCTCGGCAGCATCCAGAGCTTCACCCTGCCGGGCAGCCTCCTCAACATGGCGTCCGGCACCGTCAGCCGGCAGTTCGACCTCGGCGGTCCCAGCTTCGCCGTCGACGCCGCCTGCTCCGGCTCGCTGGTCGCCCTGGACCAGGCGATCGCCCAGGTGCGCCAGGGCACCTGCCGGATCGCGGTCGTCGGCGGCGTGTACCTCAACCTCACGCCCGACGGCCTGGTCGGCTTCTCCCGGCTCCGCGCCCTGTCGGCCGCGGGGGTGTGCCGCCCGTTCGACGAGGAGGCCGACGGGTTCGTCCTCGGCGAGGGCGCCGGCGCCGTCGTCATCCGGCCGCTGGCCGACGCGCTCGCCGCCGGCGACCGGATCTACGCGGTGGTCAAGGGCATCGGCTCGGCCAACGACGGGTCCTCCCCCGGGCCGCTGGTGCCCACCCCCGAAGGCCAGCTGCGCGCCATGCGCCGGGCCTACGACGACGCGGCGGTCACCCCCTCCTCCGTCGGCTTCATCGAGGCCCACGGCACCGGCACCTCGGTCGGCGACCGGGCCGAGGTCGAGGCGCTGCGGCGGCTGCGCACCGAATACCCCGACGACGACCCCGCCCTGTGCTACCTCGCCGCCGGCAAGGCCCTCATCGGGCACTCGCTGTCCGCGGCGGGCATCGCGGGGCTGATCAAGACGGCCCTGGTGGTGCACCACGGCACTATCGTGCCGCAGCCGCGGACCAGCCCCCACCCGGACCTGGGCATCTGCGCCGCGGGCCTGCGCATCGCGGACAGCGCGCGGCCCTGGCCGCGCGGGGGCGCCCCGCGGCGCGCCGCCGTCAGCTCGTTCGGCTTCGGCGGCACGAACGTGCACGTGGTGCTGGAGGAGCAGCCCGCTCCGGCCCGGCGCCGCCTCTCGGTACGCACCGAGACCCCGGCGCCCCATCTGGTCCTGCTGTCGGCCGGCAGCCGTGAGCTGCTGGAGCGGCACATCGGCGAGGTGCTCGACACCCTGGACGGCGCGCCCCGGGCTCCGCTGGCGGCGGTGGCGCACACCCTGGGCGGGCGGCGGGCGCTGACGGCCCGCCTCGCGATCGTGGCCGGCGACACGGAGGAGTTCACCGAGCGGCTGCGGTACGCGCGCCGGCAGCTCGCCGACAGAGCGGGCGGCAGCCTGGGCGACCTCGGCGAGGGCGCCTTCGCCGCGGACGCTCCGCTGCCGGCCGAACAGCGCCGCATCGCCTTCCTGTTCCCCGGCCAGGGCAGTCAGCGGCCCGGCATGATGCGGGACCTGTACGAGCGGTTCACCGGCTTCCGGTCGGCCGTGGACGCCCTCGGCGCCGTGGCCCGGCGCGACAGCGGCTTCGACCTCGCCGAGCTGCTGTACGGCGGGGCGGGGGCCGGCGACCCCGAAGA
Source organism: Streptomyces subrutilus (assembly GCF_001746425.1). Classification (GTDB taxonomy): domain Bacteria; phylum Actinomycetota; class Actinomycetes; order Streptomycetales; family Streptomycetaceae; genus Streptomyces; species Streptomyces subrutilus_A. The sequence goes on from NZ_MEHK01000001.1 coordinate 1,241,182, forward strand.
GCACAGGCGGCGGCTCGCCGCCACCGAGGTGTGCCAGCCGCTGCTCGGCGCCGTCCAGATCGCGGCCACCCGCCTCCTCGCCGACTGCGGCGTCGCTCCCGACCTCGTCCTCGGCCACAGCGTCGGCGAGTTCGCGGCGGCCGCGGCGGCCGGCGCGCTCACCGACGAGGACACCGTCCGGCTCCTGGTCCACCGGGGAGCGGCCCTGCGGGAGGCCGGGGCGGGCCTCGCGGGCGGAATGCTCGCCGTACAGAGCGACGAGGAGACCTGCCGCGGGCTCCTGGACGGCATCGACGAGGTGTGGCCCGCCTGTTTCAATCAGCGGCGGCAGGTCGTGGTCAGCGGCACGCCGCGCGGGCTCGCCGCCATGCGGCAGGCCTGCGCGGACGCGGGGATCGTCACCGCGGCGCTCGACGTGTCCCACCCCTTCCACTCGCCGCTGCTGGCCCACGCCGACGAGACGATGCGCGCGGACCTCGCCGGCCGGCGGATCAGCGGTCCCGCCCTGCCGTTCGTCTCGTCGGTGGACGCGGCCGTCTGCGCCGACCCCGAGCGGCTGCGCGAGCTGTGGGCGCGGCACGCGTCGGCGCCGGTCCGGTTCGGCGAGGCCGTCGCCGCCGCCTACGAGCAGGGGGCGCGCGTCTTCGTCCAGGTGAGCGGCGGCAGCTCGCTCCTCACCGCGGTCCGCCGCGACCTGGCGGGCCACGGCGACGTGCACGTCGTACCCGCCACGGGCACGGCTCCGGACAGCGGACGCGACCTGGTGCTGGCCCTCGCCCGGCTCGCGGTCCTGGGCGCCCCGGTCGACCCGCGCGCCCTGGTCGCCCGGGAGGACCGCCGGCAGCTGGACCTGCCGGTGGCTCGGCTCGACACCCAGTCCTACTGGGTGCCCGCGCGGCGCCCCGCGCCGCAGGACACCCCCGCCGGGCCGGCCCCGCGCCGGCCCGCACCCGAATCCGCACCCGCACCCGCACCCGCACCCGCTGAGGAGATCCCGATGGACCGCCCCGAGAACCTTCCGGTGAACGAACTGCTCGAACTGGCCCGGCAGCAGGTGACCCTGCTGACGCGCCTCACCGAGGCCCTCCCGGCCCCAGCCGCCCAGGCCCCCGTGTCCCCCGCGGCTCCTCCTGCTCCAACGGCCCCGCCCGCCCCCGTCGCCTCCACCCCCCTGACCCTTGTCGCCCCGGCAGAGGGCACGGTTCCGGCCGGGGACATCGGCGAGGTCACCGCCGCGGTGCTCGGCCACGTGGCCCGGATCAGCGCGTTCCCGGTGGACCGGCTGCGCGCGGACCAGCTCCTGGTCGACGAGCTCGGCTTCGACTCGCTGATGCTCACCGACCTGTTCACCTCCCTGGGGCGGCAGTGGCCGTCGTGGACCTTCGACGACACGACCGCCGACCGGCCGACGGCGGGCCGGATCGCCGCGGCGATCGCGGGCCTGGCCCCGGACTCCGCACCGGCAGCCGTCCCCGCGCAGCGCGCCGCCCACGCCGGCGAAACCCCGGAGGAGGCGGCCGATCCGGCCGACGCCCCGGCGGCGGGCGAGCCGGTCCGCGCCGCCGCCCCGCTGCCCGAGGAGCACACGCGGATCGAATGCTTCCCGGAGGTCGCCGCCCACGGCGAGCGCATCGCCTCGCTCGCGGGGATGGGGCTGCCGAACCCGTACTTCCTCGTGCACGAGGGCGGCATGACGGACACCACCGTCGTCGACGGCCGGGAACTCCTCTCCTTCTCCAGCTACAACTACCTGGGCATGGCCACCCACCCCCAGGTGAACGCGGCGGCCAAGGAGGCGATCGAGCGCTACGGCACGTCGGTGTCCGCCAGCAGGCTGCTGTCCGGCAGCCGTCCGCTCCACCTGGAGCTCGACACCGAACTCGCCGGCCTGCTCGGCTGCGAGGCCGCGATCACTCTGGCCAACGGGCACGCGACCAACGTGACCGTGATCGGACACCTCGTCGGACCCGGGGACCTGGTCATCCACGACTCCCTGTCCCACGACAGCATCCTGCAGGGCTGCAAGCTCTCCGGCGCGACCCGCAGGCCGTTCCCCCACAACGACGCGGCCGCCCTCGACGCCGTCCTCACGCAGGTCCGCCACCAGTACCGGCGGGTGCTCGTCGTCGTCGAGGGCGTGTACAGCATGGACGGGGACATCGCCGACCTGCCCGCCCTCGTCGAGGTCAAGGACCGGCACGGCGCGCTGCTGATGATCGACGAGGCGCACAGCATCGGGACCATCGGTGCGACGGGGCGCGGCATCGGCGAGCACTTCGGCATCGACCGCTCGGCGGTGGAACTGTGGTCGGGCACGCTGTCCAAGGCGATGGCGAGCTGCGGTGGCTACGTGGCCGGCAGCCGCTCGGTCGTGGAGTACCTGCGCTACACCGTTCCCGGCTTCGTCTTCAGCGCCGGCATGACCCCGGCCGACACCGCCGCCTCCCTGACGGCCCTGCGCGTGCTGCGTGCCGAGCCGGAGCGCGTCACGCGTCTCGCGACGAACGCCGCCCTGTTCGTCCGGCTGGCGCGCGAGGCGGGCATCGACATCGGGGACAGCAGCGACACGGCGATCGTCCCGTGCATCGTCGGGGACTCGCTGAAGACCCTGCGCCTCGCCGAGGCCCTGTTCGAGCAGGGCATCAGTGTCAATCCGATCCTCTACCCGGCGGTGCCCGAGGAGATGGCGCGGCTGCGCTTCTTCGTCACCCGCGACCACACGCCCGACCAGATCCGGCGGACCGTGACCGTGCTGGAGCGCGAGCTGCGGCGCCTGGACGCGGTCCCCGCCGCCGCCTGACCCCCGTCATGGACACCGTGCACCGCGGCTTCCAGCCGATCGCGCCGGGACACCCGCACCGGTGGGGCGGAGCCCTCCTCACCGTGGCCCGGCGCCGCGACCTCCATGAGGTGGCGCCGCTGTCGTCCGCCGAACGGCGCGTGGCCGGCGCGCTGCCGGCCGGGCGGCGGGCCGAGTGGGTGGCCGGCCGGCTGCTCGCCAAGCGCCTGGCCGGCGAGCTCCTCGCCGTTCCGGCGCACGACGTGGAGATCCTCCCGCGGAGCGACGGCAGCCCGTACGTCCGTGTCGGCGGCTGCCCGGTGCCCGGCGCGCACGTATCCATCAGCCACACCGCCCGCCACGTCGCCGCGGCCCTCGCGCCGGAGCCGGTGGGCGTGGACCTGTGCGAGACCGCCTCGGCCGACGCGGTCCGCCGGGTCGCGGACCACGCCCTGTCGCCCCGGGAACTCTCGCTGACCGGTACGGACCGGCCCGACGCCTTGGCCGGGGCCTGGGCCCTCAAGGAAGCCGCGGTGAAGGCCGACCGGAGCGGCATCTTCGGCGCCGCTCCGCGCGGCGTCCCGATCCTGGGCCTATGGCCGCCGGTACTCGGCGGACGGCGCCGCGCGATGGTGTGGCAGGCGGGCGAGGCGGTCCTCGCGCTCGTCCTCGCGCACGGGGCGGCGCGGCCGTGACGCCACTGCGTTGGTGCTCCTCGCCCGGCCGGATGATGCTTGTCAGTGGAGCCCCTGGCCGTGCAGGTTGCCGTGGATCAGCGGCAGGAATAGCGAGGGTGAGATGACCGACGCCTTCCATGAGCCGGCATACACCGCCACGGCCACCCTCAGCGAACAGGGCGTCGTGACCGAGTGGAGCGAGGAGGCCTCCCGGCTGCTCGGCTACGCGGCCTCCGAGGTGGTGGGGCTGCCCGCTGCCCGCCTGCTCGCCGACGGCACCGGTGACACGGCGTGGCGGATGCCGCCAGGGCAGGAGCGGTGGAGCGGCACGGTGGCGCTGCGGCACCGTGACGGCCGGCGGCTGGAGGTGGGGCTGCTCGCGCACCGCTGGACGTCGACCGGCGGGGCGGCCAAATGGTTCGTGGTGTCCGCGGTGGGCGAGCCCGGTTCGACCTGGGGCGGACGGCTCGAGGAGTCGGCGTTCACCCAGTCCCCCTGCTTCCTGGCGGTCTTCGACGCGGATCTGCGGCTGCTGCGGGCGAACGCGGGCATGGAGCGCACACTGTCCCTCAGCGAGGCCGAGATGCGCGGGCTGCGCCTGCCGGACATCGCCCCGGATCCGGTGAGCGACGAGACCGAGCGCAGGATGCGCCTGGTGCTGGAGACCGGTGAGCCGCAGGACGTGCAGGCGTTCGTCCGTCCCTCGGGGGCCAGCACGGAGCACGGCTGGGATACCTCGCTGGCGCCGTTGCGGGACCGGGACGGCCGGGTGCACGGGGTGTTCCTGGCCGCGCACGACAGGACCGGCATCGAGGGTGAACAGCAGCTGATGCTGCTGCCGGACGACGGCGGCGCCCGCATCGGCACCACCACGGACACCTCCCGCACCGCGCAGGAGCTGGCCGAGGCGGCCGTACCCCGGTTCGCGGACTTCGCGGTCGTCGACCTGCTGGAGCCGTCCGCGCGCGGCGAGGAGCCCGCCACCGGCCCGGTGGCGGGGCCGGTCGCGGTGTCCCGTGCGGCCGCGCGGTCGGTCCTCGAGGGGAATCCGGAGTCGCAGGTCGCCGTCGGCGGGACGACCGTCTATCCGCCGCTGTCACCCCCGGTCGAGTGCCTGGCCGCGGGCCGCGGAGCCGTGTACGCGACGGCCGACGCGCCGGTCGCCCGGTGGATGGCCGAGGATCCCGGGGCCGCCTGGATCGGCGAGTGGGGGACCCACTCGATGATGGTGGTGCCGCTGCGGGCCGGCGGCGCCGCGCTGGGACTGGCCCTCTTCGGCCGGCACCAGCGCCAGGAGCCCTTCCAGCCGGAGGACCTGTGGCTGGCCCAGGAGCTCGCGGGCAGGGCCGCCGTCAGCATGCACAAGGCGCGCCGGTTCAACCGGGAGCACACCAGCACCATGACCCTGCAGCGCAGCCTGCTCCCGCAGACGCTGCCCGCGCACGCGGCGCTCGAGACCGCCTCCCGCTACCTGCCCGCCGGTACCGACGCGGGCGTGGGCGGCGACTGGTTCGACGTGATCCCGCTGTCCGGCGCCCGGGTGGCGCTGGTCGTGGGCGATGTCGTCGGACACGGCATGCGGGCCGCGGCCACCATGGGCCGGCTGCGCACGGCGGTGCGCACGCTGGCCGACGTCGACCTGCCGCCCGACGAGCTGCTCACCCACCTGGACGACCTGATCATCCACCTGGCCGCCGACGAGGCCGACCGGGACGCGGCCGGGGAGGCCGCCGGGGGCATCGGCACCACCTGCCTGTACGTGGTGTACGACCCGGTCACCCGGCACTGCACCGTCGCCCGGGCCGGCCACCCGCCGCCCGTGGTGGTCTCCCCCGAGGGCTCCGTGTACCTCCTCGACGTCCCCGCCGGCCCGCCGCTGGGTCTGGGGGGCCTGCCCTTCGAGCCCGTCGACGTCGAGCTTCCCGAGGGCAGTGTGATCGCCCTGTACACGGACGGCCTGCTGCAGGCCCGGGACCACGACATCGACGAGGCCCTGGACGGGATGTTCGCGGCCCTCGCCCGTCCCGCGACCACGCTGGACACGGTCTGCGACCGGGTGCTGACGGCGATGCTGACCCACCCTCCCGAGGACGACGTCGCCCTGCTCGTGGCCCGCACCCGGGCCCTGCACGCCGACAAGGTCGTCGTGTGGGACCTGCCCTCCGACCCCTCCGTCGTCGCCGGGGCCCGCCGGTACACCACCGAGCAGCTGACGGCCTGGGGCCTGGACGAGGCCGCCTTCGTCGCCGAGCTCGTGGTCAGCGAACTGGTCACCAACGCCATCCGCTACGGCCGGCCGCCCATCCAGCTGCGGCTGATCCACGAGAACAACACCTTGATCTGCGAGGTGTCCGACTCGAGCAACACCGCCCCCCACCTGCGGCGTGCCCGTACCTTCGACGAGGGCGGACGGGGCCTGCTGCTGGTCGCGCAGCTCGCCCACCGCTGGGGCACCCGGCACGCCCCCATCGGCAAGACCATCTGGGCCGAGCAGACCCTCGTGGGGTACTGAGGCGGGCGGCGCCGGGGTCGCCTGTGACACGCCTGTGACGGTCGGCGGACCGTGTCATGAAGTCGCGCGAACAGTCTCTTTATCAGGGACATACGGCGACATTCGCTGACAAGTCCCCTGCTTCCGAGGACGTGAGCAGTGATGACCGCACCGCCCCGTCGGAGGAAATCATGAGCCTCACCCTCGTCCCGCCGCACGCCGAAGCCCCCGCACCCGCGCTGGCCCCGCGTGAGCAGGAAGCACTGCGGCACATCGCCGCAGGGTGCACCTACCTGCAGACGGCCCGCAGCATGGGGCTCTCCAAGCACACGGTCGACGCCTACCTCCGCCGGATCCGCGCCAAGCTGGGCGCCAACACCACGGCGGAGCTGACCCGGCTGGCGATCGCCCTGGGGATGTGAACGGCGCGGTCCGGGGCTCCTACAGCGGCCCGCGGAAGACCGGCCCGGCCCAGGCCGGCGGCTCCGGCAGGGGCGCCGTGTCCTCCGGGACCCCGGGAGACCGGGAGTCCGGCGCGGGCGGCTGAGCGCCGCGACGGCCGTGCCCGGTGGCGGCCCGCAGGGCTGCCACGAACTCCAGGCAGGACCCGTAGCGGTCCTCGGGCACCTTCGCCAGGGCTTTGCACATCACCTCGTCCGCCGCACGCGCGACATCCGGCCTCCTCTCCGTCAGGAGAGGGGGCCCGTCGTATTGGTGCGCCCACAGCAGGGCCGCGGCGTCGTCGCGCTCGAAGGGCGGCCCGCCGGCGAGGGTTTCGTAGACGACGCACGCCAGGCTGTAGAGGTCGCACCTGCCGTCCACCGGCCGGCCGGAGATCTGCTCCGGCGCCATGTAGTCGAGCGTGCCCACGAACTCTCCGGTGTGGGTGAACCCGGTGAGCGAGAGCGCCCGCTTCGTCAGTCCGAAGTCCGTGAGGTAGATGTGCTCGGGGTGCTCGCTGTCGGTTCCCGCGGCCACCAGGATGTTGCCGGGCTTGACGTCCCGGTGCACCAGATCGTGTTCGTGGGCCGCGTCGAGGGCGGAGGCCACCTGGGCGGCGATGCGCAGGGCGGTCGCGACGGGGAGCCGGCCCTCCCGGTCCAGCAGGGCGCGCAGGTCCAGGCCGGAGACGTAGCGCATGGCGATGTACAGGACGCCGTCGGTCTCGCCGGCTTCGAAGATGGGCACGATGTGCGGGTGGTCGATGGACGCGGCCACCCGTGACTCGTGGGTGAAGCGGCGGCGGAAGGTTTCGTCGCGGGCCCGCTCCGGGGCGATCAGCTTGAGGGCGACCGTACGGTCCAGGCGCAGGTCCTTGGCGCAGTAGACGACGGCCATGCCGCCGCGGCCGAGCATGCGCTCGACCCGGTAGCCCGCGATCTGCTTCCCGATCAGGGCGGAGGGCCGGCCCGTGTAGCTGCTCAGGTTCGGTGCCGTCATGCCGACCCCGTCCTCGATCGTCCGCGACCAGCCGTACCGAGAAGTCTATCGAGTGGTCCACGGCCGTGCCCGCCACCCGCCGGAGCGGGTGACGGGCTGCGGGTGGCACACGCTCCGCCTGTCACGCGGGTCAGCCGGCTCCGCCGTCGCCGCCGCGGCCGCCGAAGCCGCTGGTCTGGCAGCCGACGCCGACGCAGATTCCGCCGTCGCCGCCGAGGCCGCCGGCTCCGCCGTCGCCGCCGGGGCGCGCGGCCCCGCCGTTGCCGCCGTTGCCGCCGTTGACGCTGCCGTTGCACACGCCGACGCAGACCCCGCCCCTGCCTCCGGTCTGGCCGGTGCCGCCCGTCGGGCCGGTGGCTCCGGCGCCGCCGTTGGCGCTGCCGTTGCAGAGCCCGGCGCAGACGCCGCCGGCGGTGCCCTTGCCGTTGGTGCCGTTCACCGATCCGTCGCACTTGCCCGCACAGACCTTGTCGCCGACGCGGACGCTGCCGTTGCCCACGTTGACGCCGCCCAACGAGCCGCTGCCGAAGCGGCCGCCGCCGGGCCGGTCGTCGCCGCTGTACGCGGAGCCGTACTCCTGGCCGAGGGCCGGGGCCGTCTGGACGGACGGGGCGGGGGCCGCCATGGCGGCGGGGGTCATGGCGCCGGCGCCGAGCAGCGTGGTCGACACGACGAGACCGAGGCGGAACTTCCAAGAACGTCGGATGCGCATGTGATTCTCCGTTGGCTGGATATCGGTTTCGAGAAGCGGGCCGGCGGTCCGTCCGCCGGCCCGCTGGCCCCCCGGCCTCACGAGGTGCTGAGGCCGCTTCCCATCAGGGCGAACCAGTCGCCGTCGACGTACTGGCGCTTCCAGGTGTCGAGCTGCTCCTCCGAGATGTCGTACTTCTTGGCGATCTTCTCCTTGGTCTCGTCCGAGTCGTCGGCCAGCAGGGTCAGCACGATGCGCACCTTGTCCACCACCGTCAGGTCCGACTTCTTCTTGTCGGGGAGGTCGTCGAATCCGAGGACGCAGCCCACCCCGCCGGGCTTGCCGGGCTCACCCGGCCGGCCCGGCCGGCCGCCCTTGCCGCCCTCGCCGCCCTTTCCGCCTTCTCCGCCCTTTCCGCCCCCGATGCAGGTGGAGGCATCGGCCACGGCAGCCGAGGTGACGCCCGCCGGGCTGTGGTGCACCGACGCCTGCGCGGTGACGGCCGTACCGGTGACCAGAGCGATCGAGGTCGCGGCCAGGATGAGCGGGCGCTGCCAGGAAATCGTGAACATGGGGTTCTCCGTGGGTGTGGTCAAGAAGGGGTCGGGGGTGGAGGGGGAGGCCGGAGGGCCTCCCCCGTGGGCCGGGCGCTCCGATCAGAACAGGGAGCCGCCGCCGCTCCCGCCGTCGCCGCCGAGGCCGCCGATCAGGCCGCCGAAGCCGCCGTCGCCGGCGTCCCCGCCCTTGCCGCCGTTGAAGATGCTGAAGCCGCCGTCGCCGCCGCTGCCGCCCTTGCCACCGATCAGCCGGCCGTCACCGCCGCCGCCACCGCCACCGCCCTCGCCGCCCTCGATGATTCCGAAGCCGCCGTCGCCGCCGTCACCGCCGGCGCCACCGATGCGGCCTTCGCCACCACCGCCGCCGCCACCGCCGCCACCGCCGACGAGGAGCCCGTCGCCACCGGCGCCACCGTCTCCGCCCTCGCCGCCGGTGCCGGTGACGCTGCCACCGCCGGCGCCGCCGGAACCACCGCCGCCGCCGACGAGGCCGCCGCCCCCGCCCTTGCCGCCCTTGCCTCCGGCCCCACCGTCCTCCACGAAGGAGATGACATGACCGGGCATCGGAGCCGCCATGGCCGTGGAAGCGGGGAGGGCGATCCCTCCGCCGATCACAGCAGCGGAAGCGATGAGCGTGGCGATACGAATCTTGCGGTTCATGATTTTCTCCAAGCTATTAAAGGTGATGGATCGAAGTGCCCCGGGGATGGGGCGGTGCGGTTGTTTGTCGCCTCATTTCGTTTCCGGTGAGGCCCGCACCACAAGTAAGCCCCGGCGGGAACACCCGGGTCACGTTCCGGAAAGTCGGGACTTGACACGCCCCTAAACGTCGGATAAAACCCCGCCCGCGCGCCTCCACAACGCCCTGAACAGGTGCGGAGCTCCCCCGGGACATTGGTCCTATAGCGAGCGGTGGCCCCCGGCGGCCAAAGTAGTGACCACGGCGAGGGCGAGCGGCACAGGCCACGAGGGAGTGATCATGACTCGGATATCCATCGATCCCGGACGCTTCAGCCAGTTCGGTGAAGCCACCGGAAGCACTTTCTGCCTGGTCACGAACCCCGAATTGGTCGATCAGTTCGAGATCGTCGAATCCGCCGCATACAAGGGCTACCTCACGATTCCGATGGGCACGGGTGACCGTTTCGAGGACATCCTCGAAAAGCGGATCCCGGAGCCGGCCCACATCCTGGTGATCTCACCCCACCGGTTCTTCGCGTCCCCGGATCCCGATCTGGTGGGGCAGCGGAAGATCATGGGCATGGCGTGCAACTCGACGCCCACCACCCTCGACGAGATCCGGCACTTCCTCGGGGTCATGGAGCGGACCTCGTCGGCCGACCAGGCGGCGTTCTGCGACACGTTCTTCGAGCTCGCCGAAGAGGCCGAGCACCTGGTGTACGCCGACCCCGTGCACGGCACCCGGGCCGTACTGGACCACCTCCGCGACGGCCTGGTGTGGAACCAGCAGGCCGGGCCGCTCGAGTGGGGCGACCAGCAGATCGTGCCGTCCGGCGAGATCAGCGTGCTGCCGGTGGAGATCAGGGAGTTCGACGAGGCCCTGAAACTGCCGCTGGAGGGCGAGATCACGCTGCGCGGCTACCCGATCCTGCACAACGGCACCCCGTCCTTCTCCCGGACCGACCAGGCCCGCATCCACTCCCAGCTCTGGACGATGCGCGACAACGCCATCAAGGCCACGGTCGAGGACGGCAGGATCACGCGCCTGGAGGCCCTGGACCCGGGAGCCGCGCCGGCCGTGGCGATGCTGGAGCAGATGTTCGCGGTGGACTCCCGCTACCGGATCGTGTGGGAGATCGGCCACGCGCTGAACACGTCCCTCGACATCCTTCCCGGCAACCACGCCATGAACGAGGTGTACGGCGGCACGGAAGGCTGCCTCCACTACGGCCTCGGGCTCACTCCGTACACCCAATACCACCTGGACATCATTTCGCCCGACACGCGCGTCCTCACGAGCAATGGACTGGCGCTGATCGGCCACCCGGACCACCCCACGGTGGAGAGGGTCGTCACCGCGGACTAGCGGCTTTCGACCTTCGGACCGTTCGGGGTGAATGCAACAGAATCCGATTCAAACAGGAGGTGACTGTCATGAAGAAGATCAAGGTGCAGAAGAACCGCAACTACCTGGGCACGCTCCTGGGCTGAGTACCGACCCGTGGCGGGGCATGCGAATGCCCCGCCACGGGGTTCTCGTCTTCTCACCGTAGGGAGTTCGCCCGTGTCACCGCTGGAGCTCACCACCCATGATTTCGGTCAGTTCGGCGAGCCGGCCGAGACTTTCTGTCTGATCACGAGTGAGGACGGCGGCGAGCACATCTCGTTGCCGCCCGGTGACGGGTATTCCCGCGTGATCCACCTGACACTGCCGCGCGGTACGCGCCTGGGCACACTGATCGAGCGGAGCGTTCCGCCGGACGCGCACGTCCTGGCCGTCTGTCCCGGCCGCTTCCTCGACTCGCCCACGCCGCAGGAGCTGGGCGCGCGCAAGCTGGCCGTACTGCCCGCCGGCTCCACCCCGCTCACCGACGAGTACGTCCGCTACTTCCTGCGCAGCGCGGCGAAGACCGACATCGCCCAGCAGGCGGCCACCGCGGAGGAGTTCTTCGACCTCGTCGGGGACAGCGACCGGCTGACGATCGTGGACGACGCCTCCGGCACGGAAGCCGAGTTCGACCACACGGTGGGCGAGTGCGTCTGGAACCAGCAGGCGGGCGTCCTGGAACCCGGCGACCAGCAGATCTTCCCCTCCGGCAAACTGAGCGTCACCGCCGCGGAGATCACCACCTTCGAGCCGGAAGCCCGGCTGCTCGGTCTCAACGGGGACCTGACGCTGCGCGGGTGGCCGATCGTGCACCGGCACGCGGACCCCGCCGACGGTGCCGAGCAGCAGCGGCTGTTCGAGGCGCTCTCCCCCCTCGTGTCACACGCCGTCACGCTCCACGTCACCGCCGGCCGCATCGAGGGGGTCACCCCGCAGACCTCGGGGGCCGCGCCGGCCGCCGCGGAGCTGGACAAGCTCCTCACCGACGATCCGCGTTACCGCGTCATATGGGAACTCGGCTTCGGGATCAACACCACCACAGAGGTCATTCCGGCGAACTGCGGACCCAACGAGGTGTACGGCGCCACCGGCGGCGTGGTCAACCTCGGCATCGGCATCACCCCCGCCACGCGCTTCGCCCTGGCCTTCCTCTGCCCCCGCAGCTCGCTGCTGACATCGGACGGAACCGCCGTCCTCGGCGCCCGCAAGGCGGTGCGCCGAGGACGGATGCAGCGCGTCTCCAGCGCGAGCTGCGGCTGCCACTGACCCCACAGGAGGGAAGCAAGCCCATGACCATCAACCCGGAACTGCGCAAGCGGGTCGACGCGATCCTCGACACCTTCATCAAGGACTTCTACGAGACGGTCCCGTTCGCCCAGCACCAGAAGAACGCGGCCGAACTCAACCTGGACTACTACAAGCGCCACAACATCGAGACCATCCTGCGGCTGCGCCGCAAGCGCACCATCGACGCGCTGGCCATCAAGTACTTCACCAAGGTCGACCCGGTGCAGGCCAAGGCCTGGGCGCACTACACCGACGACGAGATGCTGCACGACCGGCTGTTCGCGGCGGACCTCGCCAAGGTCGGCGTCACCAAGGACCAGATCTACTCCACCGAGCCGATGCTCTCCACGAAGCTGCTCACCGGCTACCTCCAGTACGGCATGGAGTTCGAGGACAGCCCGCTCGCGCTGATCACCAGCGTGTACTTCGTGGAGTACGTGACCACCCGCACCCAGCCCGAGTGGCTGGACAACCTGGAGAACGTCCTCGGCCAGGAGAACGTGAAGGGCGCGCGCGCCCACGTCAACACCGACCTCGACGACGACCACGACGACTTCGTGTGGCGGGTGATGAGCACCCTGGTCACCTCGGACGCGGACGAGCAGAAGGTCGTCGAGCACCTCAACCACGTGTACTGGCTGTGGAAGCTCTACTTCGTCGAGCTGCACCAGCTCACGGTGCTCGGCCGCACCGGGGCCCAGATCCCGCTGCCCACCTCGGCCGACGTCTGAGCGGGGCCGTCCGTGCCGGACAACGACCGGGGCGCACGGCCGATCGGGCGGCAGGGAGTCGAGGTGATGGCCCTGCCGCCCGGCCGGGAGCTGCCCACCGAGACCGAGAAGTGGATCGTGGACGGCCTGGTGGAGACCATGCCGGGGCTGCAGACCCGCCAGCTGTTCACGCTCCGCCGCGACATGCTGACCGATGCCGACTACGTCGTCGTCGGGGTGGACCGGGAGCGCGACCGCGTGGTCTCGCTGCTCACGTCGCACTGGGCGCGGATCCCGTCGGGGCGCTCCTGCCTGCACGTCATGATCCAGTTCGTGGGCGACAAGTACCGCAACGGCCCGGTCTTCGGTGAGAGCTGGTCCGTCCACTTCGCCCGGCTGCTGGCCGACGGCCGCCCGTTCCCCGAGGTGATCGCGCTCAAGACGTACAACCCCGTGGTGCACTGCGCGATGTCGGCGTTCAGCGGGCATCCGGACATCGGCATGTACCCGGATCTGGCGGGCGAGGACGACAGCCAGGAGGCGCTGGCCGCCGAGGTGGCCGCGGCGCTCGCGCCCGGCGCGCCCTTCGACGCTGCCCGGGGCGTCTTCCCGGACATCGGGCGTCCGCGCGACCTCTACCGGGAGCGGCCCACCAGCTACGTGCCCGAGGCGAACGCGTACTTCGAACGGCACGCGGCGCCCGGCGACCGGGTGCTGTGCATGCTGCACGTCCCCACGCAGGACGGGGCGCACTCGATCCTCGCGGCGCTGGGTGTACCGCTGCCCTCCGGGCGCGGCTGAGGCCCGTACCGGACCCGGAAGCACGGAATTCGGATTTCGGACCTCGAGGAACGCGAGACAGCCATGGCAGACGTCGCCTTTCCCTCCGACTACGCGCGGGCCCGCGCGGACTTCCTGCGCGCCGCCGAAGCGGCCGGCGCCCGACTGAGGTCGTTCGCGCTGCCGGGGCACCGGGGGCCCGACGGCGGCGAGCTCTGCGTCGACACCGCCTACGTGGGGCCGCCCGGCCCGCGCAAGCTGCTGGTGACGGTCTCCGGGACGCACGGCATCGAGGGCTTCTGCGGCTCGGCGTGCCAGACCGGGATCCTGCTGCGGGAGGGGATGGCGAGGCAGGCCGGGCCGGGGACGGGCGTGCTGCTCGTGCACGCCCTCAACCCGTACGGCTTCGCGTACCTGCGGCGGGTCAACGAGGACAATGTCGACCTCAACCGGAACTTCGTCGACCATGCCGCGCCGCCCCACAACGACGCGTACGACGCCGTCCACCCGGCTCTGCTGCCGCCCGACTCCCCCGCCTTCGCCCCGGGCGAGCTGGTGGCCGGCCTGAACGCACTCCGCGACCGGCTCGGCCCGCAGACCCTGCAGGAGGCGGTCACCCGGGGCCAGTACCGGCACGCCGACGGCCTGTTCTACGGCGGTGTGCGGCCCGTCTGGTCCCAGCGGGTGTTCCGGACGGTTGTGGCCGAGCAGATCGCCGGCGCCGCGCACGTCGCCTACATCGACCTGCACACGGGGCTCGGCGAACGGGGTGTCGGCGAGCCGATCTTCCGCGGCGGCCGCGACCCCGATGCCCACGAACGGGCCCGGCGCTGGTACGGGGACGCGCTCACCGCCTCGGAGCTGGGCACCTCCTCGTCGACGCCCATCGTGGGCAATACCGCGACCGCGGTGGCCGACGGCCTGGGGCCGGACGGCCGGCTCACGGCCATCACCCTGGAGTTCGGCACCCAGCCCGGTCCCGAGGTGCTGCTCGCGCTGTGCGCGGACGCGTGGCTGCACCGCCGCCACGCGCCGGGCGAGGCGGTCCGCTCCGAACTCAAGCAGCTGATCCGTGCGGCGTTCTGCCCGGCGGACGACGCCACCTGGCGCGAGCGGATCGGCCGGCGGGCGCGCGAGGTCTTCGGCCAGGCGCTCGCCGGCCTCGCGGACGCGAAGCCGGAGGAAGCCCGATGACGGCGCGTGGCAGGAAATCGTGGACGGACGTCAGTCTGGCCACTGTCGCCCTGGCCTGCACCATCGCAGAGTAATCCCATGGCAAGCAGCGATTCCCCCTCCGCAGTGAACGAGACGGAGCCACAGCCCGCCCACGTCGGGGTCAAGACGGTCTGGCGGGAGTCACCGACAGCGGTGAAGTCCCTGCTCGTCGGCACCGCGGTGAACAGACTCGGCGGTTTCATCCAGGTCTTCATGGTGCTGTACATGACGCAGCGCGGGTTCTCCGACACCCAGGCCGGCATCGCACTCGGCGTCTACGGCGCGGGGACCGTGCTGGGGGTGCTCACCGGCGGCTGGATGTCCGACCGGGTCGGGCCGCGGCTGACCATCATGTCGACGCTGGTGGGCTCGGCGCTGCTGTTCCCCGCGGTCCTCTACCTGGACAGCTACGCGGCGATCCTGGTGGTCATCGGAGGCGGCGCGGCCCTGAGCCAGGCGTACCGCCCCGCGTCCACGAGCATGATCAGCCAGCTGATCCCCGCCGAACGCCAGGTCATGATCTTCGCCATGGTCCGGCTGGCCATCAACCTCGGTACGACCGCGGCCCCGCTGCTGGGCGCGGCGCTGGTCCAGGTGTCGTGGGACTTCCTCTTCTGGGGCGAGGCGGTGGCGATCCTGGTCTTCGCGACCGTGGCCGGGGTGACCCTGCCCCGGGCCCCGGGCGGGTCCGGGGAGAACGAGGCGGCAGGAGCCGCGGAGCCGGGGACTGCGGCGGGCCGCAAGCCGAGCTATCTGGCGGTGCTGTCGGACGGCCGCTACGTGCTGTTCCTGCTGGCGATGTTCGCGAGCTCCCTCATCTACATCCAGTACGTCTCGACCCTTCCGCTGACGGTCAAGCACCTCGGCCTGGGCACCGGCGTGTACGCCGCGATGGTCGCGCTGAACGGCGCGCTCGTCATCACCTGCGAACTGCTGGTCGCCAAGGTGGTGCAGCGCTGGCCGGCCCGGATCGCGGTGATCGCCGGTGTGGCGCTGACCGGCATCGGAATGAGCCTGTACGCGCTGCCGTGGGGGATCGCCGCGCTGGTGATCGCGACCCTCGTCTGGTCGCTCGGCGAGATCATCGGCTATCCGACGCTCTTCTTCGCCTATCCGGCGCAGGCCGGCCCGCCCGAGCTGCGCGGCCGCTACCTGGGCGCGTCGAACTCGCTGTACGGACTCGGCACCGCGGTGGGCCCGTTCCTCGGCGTCATGCTCTGGAACCGGTTCGGAGACGGCCTGTGGCTCGGCTGCGGGGCCGTCGGGCTGCTCGCGGTGGGGGCCGCCTGGCTGGGTGTGCGTCCCACGCCTGCCGCCGACCGCAAGCCGCCGCGTACCGAGCCGGACGGCGCGGCGGGGTCCGGCGAGGGCCTCGGCACCGGTGCGGAGGCCACCGTCGGCAAGTGAGGCAGGCAGCCCACGCACTACTCAGGAGGAAAAGACATGCCCCGCTACGTGATCCTCGTCGACCCCTACTCCGGCGCGGCCGAGTACGCGAACGCCTTCCGGGAGCGAGACGTCGAGCCGGTGGCCGTGCTCAGCACGCCCGGTCCGCTGAACTCCTACCGGCGTACGTGGAATCCGGACGCCTTCTTCCGTACGCACTACCACGACGGTGACTTCGAGGAGCTCCTCCGGACGGTGAAGGGATACGACCCGGTCGCCATCGTCCCGGGGAACGAGTCCGCGGTGATGCTGGTCGACGCCCTGATCGAGCGGCTGATGCCGGGCACGGGCAACGTGTTCGAGCTGTCCGAAGCCCGACGTGACAAATGGCCCATGGGCCAGGCGGTCGCGGCCGCCGGCATCGCGCATCTGCGCCAGATCGCCACCGACGACCCCGAGGAGGTCGCCGCGTGGATCCGGGACAACGGCCTCGAGGGCCGGCCGCTGGTGCTCAAGCCCCGCCGCAGCGGGGGCACGGACGACGTGCACAAGGTCGGTGCGCGGGAGGACTGGCGGCCGTACTTCGAGCGGCTCCTCGGCTCGGTCAACCGCTTCGACATCCGCAACGACACCGTCCTGGTGCAGGAGTTCGCCGAGGGCACGGAGTACATCGTCGACACGTACTCGGTCGACGGGCAGTTCGGGCTGGTCTCGGTCAGCCGCTACAGCAAGTCGGCGAAGAACGACCGGATCGGGATCTACGACGCGGTCGACTACCTGGCCCCGCAGGACCCGGTCGCGGTGATGCTGGGCGAGTACACCCGGCAGGTGGCGCAGGCGGTCGGGATCCGTACCGGCTGCACGCACACGGAGGTCATGCTCACGGCCGACGGCCCGCGGCTGATCGAGACGGCCGCGCGGCTGGCCGGGAGCTGTCTGCAGTACTCGGCGCGCCTGGCCACCGGGGACTGCCAGATCGACCGCACGGTCCGCCACCACCTCGACGGCACGTTCACGCCGGGCTACGAGATCGTGCGGCCGGTGCGCGTGGTGTGGCTGTCCAGCCCGCGCGAGGGGATCTTGCGCAACGCCGAGGCCCTGGACGCGGTCCGGGACCTGCCCTCCTTCCAGCGGCTGGGCCTGCCGTACGCCAACGGCGAGCTGGTGCCCTGTACCGAGGACCTGTTCACCAGCCTGGGCTGGGTCATCCTCGCGGGCCCGAGTCAGGAATCCGTTGACGCGGACACGGTGCGTGTCAAGGAGATCGAGGCACAGCTGACCGTGGAACCCGTCTGACGGGGGCCCGAGGGGGGCGGGGGGAGGGAAGGGGCGGGGTGGGAATTCGGACACCCCGCCCCTTCCCGTATGGGACGAGAGTCCTATGGTGAGGTGGAATTGGCCGGACTAGGGTGGCCCTCACCTGATCAAATTCGGAATGAATATGCAACGTAATGTTGCCGATCGGTCAAGAGGGCGAGGGGCAGACGGTGGAGCCGGTTGCGTGGGTCGGAGGAAGTTCTCCAGAGCACGAGAGGATCATCGGCTGGCAGGCCCCACCACTGAAATTCGGGGTCGGTGCCACGCGGGAAATCGGCTACGAACTGCGCAGGGCCGGGGTCCGGTCGGTCCTGCTGGTGACCGACCGGGTCCTGGCCGGCCTCGGCCTGCCGGCCCGGGTCGCCAAGCTCATCGAGCAGGAGGGCATCGCGGTCTCGGTCTTCGACCGCACCCAGGTGGAGCCCACCGACGAGAGCGTCACCCGGGCCGCCCTCGAACTGGCCCCGCTCCGGGTGGACGGCTTCGTCGGCCTCGGCGGCGGCAGCGCGATCGACACCGCCAAGATGCTCAACCTGCTGCTCACTTACCCCGGCCGGTCGGTGCGCGACTACCTGAACGCGCCGATCGGCATCGGGGCGAGGATCCCCGGGCCGCTGAAACCGCTGGTGGCGGTTCCCACCACGGCCGGCAGCGGGAGCGAGTGCACCGCCATGGTCGCCCTCGGCGTCAGTGGCCTGAACGTGAAGACGGGGATCAGCGATCTGCGGCTGCTGCCGTCCCTGGCCCTGATCGATCCGGCCAACACCCTCACCCTGCCGCCGGAGGTCACCGCCTCCTCGGGGTACGACGTGCTGACGCACGCCTGCGAGTCGTATACCGCCCGCCCCTACGACCGGCGTCCGCCCTACCCCGCGCCCGCCGACCGGCCGCTGTACGTCGGCGCCAACCCGATCAGCGACGTATGGGTGGAGCAGGCGCTGCGACTGGTCGGCCGCTACCTCCGGCGGGCCGTGCTCAACCCCGACGATCTGGAAGCCCGGATCGGGATGAGCCAGGCGGCGAGCTATGCGGGAATGGGATTCGGCAATGCCGGAACCCATATTCCACACGCCTGCGCCTATCCGATAGCCGGACTGGTGCGCGACTACCGTCCGGAGGGATACGCGGTCGATCACGCAATGGTGCCGCACGGCGCCGCAGTCGTCTCCACGGCGCCGGCCGCATTCGAATTCACCTATCCGACGTCTCCCGAACGACACCTGCGCGCGGCCGAGTTGCTCGGAGCCGATCTCGGCGGGGTGTCGACGGCGCACGGTGCGGATGTACTTCCGGCCACATTGCAGCAGCTGGTGGCGGACACCGGCGGTCCGGGCGGCCTTGCGTCCTTCGGCTATTCGGGCAAGGATCTCCCTGCACTTGTCGAGGGTGCGCTCAAACAGCAGCGCCTTCTGGTGTGCTGCCCGCGCGATGTCGCCGCTCATGATCTGAAGAGAATTCTCGACGGTTCGATGACCGGCTGACGACGAGTGTTGCGGTCCCCCACGCAAGGAGCTTGAGGCCCCCGTGAGCGAAGCAGACTTAACCGAGTACACGGCCGTCATCGCGGGAAAGAAGGTCCCCGCGACTGCGTGGATCGACGTCCTCGATCCGTCGGACGGCCGCCCTTTCGCACGAGTGGCCCGCTGCGGCGCGGCCGAGGTCGCGGACGCCGTGGACGCCGCGCGGCACACGTACGAGTCCGCCTGGCGGTTCGCCACGGTGGCGGAGCGGTCCGGGGTGTGCCGCCGGATCGCCGCGGCGATCCGGGCCGAGCGCTCGGAACTGGCCAGACTGGAGACCCTGGACACCGGCAAGCCGCTGAGCCAGTCGCTGGTCGATGCCGACGTCGCCGCGCGCTACTTCGAGTTCTACGCCGGCGCCGTGGAGGCACTGGGCGGTGAAACGATCCTTCATCAGGCGGACCGGTTCGCCTTCACCCTGCGGGAGCCGTACGGGGTGTGCGGGCACATCATCCCGTGGAACTACCCCCTGCAGATCGCAGCCAGGACCGTCGCACCCGCCCTCGCGGCCGGAAACTGCTGTGTGCTCAAGCCGGCGGAGGACGCGCCGTTGACCTCGCTCCGTCTGGCGGACATCGTTTTGGAAGCAGGACTCCCGGCGGGCGCGCTGAACGTCGTGCCGGGCTACGGAGAGGAGGCAGGTGCAGCACTGGCCGCGCATCCCGGCGTGGACCGGCTGGCCTTCACGGGTTCGCGGGAGATCGGCGAGGCCGTGATGACCGCGGCCGCGCGCAACATCGTTCCGGTCACCCTGGAGCTCGGGGGCAAGTCCCCGCACATCGTTCTTCCCGACGCCGACACCGCGCGAGCGGTACCGCTGATCGTCGACTCGATCACCGAGCACGCGGGGCAGAACTGCTCGGCCGGCAGCCGGCTGCTCGTCCACCGGTCCGTGCACGGGGAGCTCGTGGCGGCCCTCACGCAGGCGTTCCGCGCCCTGCGCGTCGGCCCGGGGATCGGCGATCCCGACATGGGACCGCTCATCTCCGCGAAGCAGCGCGACAGGGTGCTCGGCTACCTGGCCGAGGGCAGCAGGGACGCCGTGGTCCGCACCGGCGGCAAGGCGCCCGGGGGCGCGGCCCACGCGCGGGGGTTCTACGTGGAACCCACCATCCTGGACCACGTGACGCCCGAGCACCGGGTGTTCCACGAGGAGATCTTCGGCCCGGTCCTGTGCGTATCGGTCTTCGACACCCTGGACGAAGCCGTCGGGCTCGCGGAGAACACCACCTACGGGCTGGCCGCCGGGGTGTGGACGTCCGACGTGACCACCGCCCACTGGCTCGCCCAGCGGCTGCGCGTGGGGCAGGTGTTCGTGAACAACTACAGCGCGGCCGGCGGCGTGGAGCTTCCCTTCGGGGGATACAAGCGCTCGGGGATAGGCGTCGAGAAGGGGCTGGAGGCGCTGCGGGAATACACGCGGTGCAAGACGGTCGCCATACACACCCAGCTTCCTTCTTGAGCCGTCACCGAAAGGAAAAGAGCGGTTCGGTTATCACATCTGCATTATCTGCATTTAGGGAGTGCACCTGATGGCACGTGTCGTGCAGAGGCGAGTCGTGGAGTTGAGTGGCAAGAGGTGCTGTGAATCCTGCGGTGCGCCGCCGCAGCCCGTTACGGCTCTGGCCGAAGCGGTCGACAGGATGCACAAGGCGCTCGGCGAGGTGCAGGACGCGCTGGAAGCCCAGGAGCAGATGATCGAGGACCTGCGCACGGACACCGGTGACGCGCAGCGGACGGACCCCGACCCCGTGAGCCTCCCCGCGGATCCGACGTCCCGGGAACCCCTTTCCTCCCTGACGGCGCGCGAGCGGGAGATTCTGGTCCTCGTCTCCCAGGGCAAGTCGAACCGGAGGGTGGCCAGTTCGCTCGGCATATCGGAGAAGACGGTGCGGAATCATTTATCCGCCGTCTTCTCGAAGGTCGGCGCCTCTGATCGGACACAGGCCGTCGTCATGGGAATCCGCGGCGGTATCGTCTCGATCGGCGAGTGATTGCGGGATGCATGCCGTCAGTGTGCGGGAGCTTTTGGCCACCTGACAGTGGTGGGACTGTCAGAACACCACGAATCCCTGCCACATTGGGTCCCATGCTGAAGAACGTAGCCGCTGTGCTACTCGACAACGTCCACCCGTTCGAGCTGGGCGTCGTATGCGAGGTGTTCGGGATCGACCGCCAGGAGGAGGGGCTGCCGGCCTACGACTTCGCGCTGGTCGCCGCGGAATCCGCGTCCGTGCGAGCGGTCCCCGGATTCACCATCAGCACGCCGTACGGCCTCGACCGGCTCGCGGACGCGGATCTCATCGCCATCCCCGTCGGGGACGACTTCCACACCAGGGACTTCCCACCGGACCTCCTGGAGGCCCTGCGCCAGGCGGTGGCGCGCGGTGCCCGGGTGCTCAGCGTCTGCGTGGGGGCCTTCGTCCTGGGGGCGGCCGGGCTGCTCGACGGGCGGCGCTGCACCACGCACTGGCGCTACGCCGCGGCGCTCGCCGAGCGGTACCCGAAGGCCGAGGTCGAGCCGGGCGTCCTGTACGTCGACGAGGATCCGGTCTTCACCTCGGCCGGCACCTCGGCGGGCATCGACGCCGCGCTGCACCTGGTGCGCAAGCTCCAGGGCAGCGATGTCGCCAATGCCATCGCCCGGCGCATGGTCGTCCCCCCGCACCGGGACGGCGGCCAGGCCCAGTACATCGAACGGCCGGTGGCGGAGTACCGGGAGGACGGGGTGCGCGACGTGCTGGCCTGGGCCGAGGAGCACCTGGACCAGGAGATCAGCGTCGAGCAGCTGTCGGCCCTGGCCTGCATGTCGCCGCGCACCTTCGCCCGCCGCTTCCGGATGGAGACCGGCACCACCCCGTACCGCTGGCTGCTGGCGCAGCGGGTCCTGAGCGCCCAGCGGCTCCTGGAGAACACGGACGAGACGATGGAGGCGGTGGCCGCCCGTACGGGGTTCCCCAACGCTGCCGCCCTGCGCCACCAGTTCGTGCGCTCGCTCAACACCACCCCGAACGCCTACCGGCGTGCCTTCCGGGGTTCTCTGACCTGACCGACACACGCCGCGCCCGCGCGGGCGCGAACAGGAGGACGGGAATGCTGCGCATCGCGATAGTCGGCGCCACCGGCGCCGTGGGCAGGGAGTGCCTGGCCCTGCTCGACGGCGGGATCGTGCCGGTGGAGCGGGTGGTACCGGTCGGGTCGGCGCGCAGCGTCGGACGGGACCTGGGCGCCGAGCAGGCGCTGTCCCTGCCGCTGGCCCCGCTGGTGACCGTCGAGGAACTCGACCCGCGGGACTTGGACGTGGCCGTCTTCTGCGCGGGGGCCGACGTCAGCAGCCGGGAGGCGGAACGGCTGGCCGATGCCGGCGTGCTGATCGTCGACAACAGCTCCGCGTTCCGCATGCGGCCGGACGTGCCGCTCGTCGTCCCGCAGGTCAACCCCGGCGCCCTCGCGGTCCGGCCGGCCTCCAACCTCGTGGCGAACCCGAACTGCTCGACCATCCAGATGGTGCGCGCCCTCCAGCCGTTGCACGAACTCGCCACCCTGGACAGCGTCGTGGTGGCCACCTACCAGGCCGCTTCCGGGGGCGGGGTGCGGGGGCTGGAGGAACTGGCCGAGGGATCGCGCAGGATCCTGGACGACCCCGGGGCGCAGGGCGAGGCGGGCGGGCGGTTCGGGCAGCCGCTGCCCTTCAGCCTCGTGCCCGAGATCGGCCTCCAGGACGACCAGGGGCTCACCCACGAAGAGCGCAAACTCGTCCGCGAGCCGCGCAAGATACTCGGCCTGCCCGGACTGCGGGTGAGCGCCACGGCGGTGCGGGTGCCGGTCTTCCACTGCCACTCCGAGGCGGTGCACGTCAGACTGCGCGAACCGGTCACCACCGCCGCGGTCGAGAAGGCACTGGCGGCCACCGAGGGGCTGCGGGTGTACACCCGGTCGGACAGTCCCTCGTACCCCATGCCCCGCTCCGTCTTCGCCCGGCCCGAGGACCGGGCGCTGGTGCACGTCGGGCGCATCCGGGTGGAGCCGGAGGACCCGCGGGCCGTGGCGGTGTGGGTGGTCGCGGACAACCTGTGGGTCGGCGCGGCGCTCAACGCCCTGCAGATCGTGGAACTCTCGGTGAAGAACGGGTGGCTGGGGTGAGCGGCGTGTCGTCCGGCGGCGCCGGGCCGGACCGGGGTCCGCTGGTGATGAAGTTCGGCGGATCCGCCTTCGCCGACCTGGACGGCTTCGCGCGGGTGGCCCGGTACACGGCCCGTCGGGCCGCGGAGGAGAAGCGCCCCGTGGTCGTCGTGGTGAGTGCCATGTCGGGCACCACGGGCAGGCTCCAGCAGACCCTCGGCGCGCTGGCCGACGATCCGCCCGCGCCGGTCGCCGCCATGCTGCTGACCAGCGGCGAGACGGTGAGCGTCGCCCTGCTCGCGGCCGCCCTCGACGCCGTGGGCGTGCCCGCGCTGCCGCTGACGGCGGCCGGCACCGGGCTGCTGGGCGAGGGGCCGGCCGACCGGGCTGGGCTGGTCCGGGCCGATCCCGGGGTGCTGCTGTCGGGACTGGAGGACAGCCCGGTCCTGGTGGTCCCGGGCGGGCAGGCGGTCGACGCGGCCGGCCGGACCGTCATGCTGGGCCGCAACAGCTCCGACCTGTCGGCGGCGGCGATGGCCGGGGCGCTGGGCGCCGGTACCTGCGTGCTCTTCTCCGACGTGCCCGGCGTGTGCACCGCGGACCCCTACCTGGTGCCGGCCGCGCGGACCCTGGCGGAGATCAGCTACGAGGGTGTGCGGCGCATGTCGCGCCACGGCGCCAAGGTCGTGCACGAGAGCGCCGTGGACTGGGCGGAGCGCGGCGGCGTACGGCTGCACTGCCGCCCCTTCCCGTGGGCCGACGGCGCGGGCGGGGCGGGGACCGTGGTCGGCGAGGGTCCGGAGGCCGCCGCGGTGGTCGCGCACAAGAGCAGCGACGTCTGGCGCTTCCGGTCCGGGCCGGAGCGGCGGGCGGCGGCGCGGGGGCTGCTGGCGGACGGGCTGCGGACCATTGAGTTCGACTCGGCGAGCGGCCCCTATCTGGTGGTGCCCGCCGGGGGCCGGGGCACGGCGGCCCGTCTCGGGGGCGGGCGGCGGCACGACGACCTCTGCCTGATCACCACGGTGCACGCGGACGGCCGGGCCGAGCACGTCCTGGTGTCCCGCGCCGACGCCGACGCCGAGGCCCGCCGGTGCCACGCCCTGCTCTACCCGGACCCCGGCCCGGACCTGGTGGGCGCCGCGCAGCCGGACCGGGCGGGCGCCCCGGCCCCGGCGGCCGCAGCGCCGGCCAAGGCGCGCTCCCCGCACAGCGACGTCCTGTTCGGCGCACCGCAACCCCGAGGATCCGCAGGTCCCCGCGATCGGTGACGAGCTCGCCGCGTGGCCTGAAGGCGCCGGCGGGTGAACCAACTCCCCTGTTTTTCACCGGCGTTGTTCACCCAGGGTTGGCCGGACTGTGCGCCAATGGCCAACCGGGCGGTGGAGGCTGCGGCTTCGGGGTGGCGCTGACGTGCTGGGGGGCATGGGTGGTTGTCGGGGAGAGACCGGTCGTCGAGGAGCCGCGGCTGGTCGTACGGCGCCGGTCGTCCGGCTCCTGGTCGCGGCGGGGCCTGCTGTTGTTCTTCCTGCCCGCGCTGGCCACCGTACTGACGGGGCTGGCCACGCTGGCGGTGTCGGGCAACCTGCTGCTGCCCTTCGACAGCGTCGTGGTCCTCGAGGGCAAGATGGCTTCGAAGCGGGACTTCTTCGAGGACGAGGAGGTCCAGCGGATCCTGCTTAAACACCGCGTGAAGGTCCACATCACCAGTTCGGGCTCGCGCGAGGTCGCCCTGCGGGACCTCGCCTCCTTCGACTTCGTCTTCCCCTCCGGCCAGCCGGCCGGGGACCTGATCACCGGCGTACGCGCGGGGGCCGGCCAGTACGCCAAGGTGCACCGCCCCTTCGTGAGCCCGATCGTGCTCGCGACCTACCGGGAGTACGCCGAGACCCTGCACGACGCCGGCATCGCCGGCCCGCTGCCCGCGGAGGGCGGGAACCAGCCGCTCTACTACTCGCTGGACATGCAGAAGTTCCTCGACCACATCGACCGGGGACAGCGCTGGAACGACCTCGGCATCCGCCGGCACGGGATCTCCAACGCCAACCGGATCGTCGCCCAGAGCCCCGACGTGTGCAGCTCCAACTCGGCCGGGACCTATCTGGCACCGAGGAGGGCCTCGACGCGCTGATCACCTACGAGTCCGAGCTGCTCGCGCTCAACCGGGCGGGCACCCCGCGCGTTCCGCTGGAGGTCGTCTACCCGAAGGACGGCATCGTGCTGTCCGACTACCCGCTGATGCTGCTGGATCCGGCCAAACGGGCCGCCTACGACCGGTTGGCGGCCTGGCTCCGCAGCGAGCCGGTACAGCGCCAGATCATGGAGCGCACGCTGCGCCGGCCGGTCGACCCCGGCCTCACCCGCGTGCCCGGCCTGCGCGCCCCGCTGGGCAACGCCCTGTACTTCCCGGACAGCCAGGCGGTCGTCGACCGGCTGCTGGCCGACTACGCCGAGGCTCGCGACGGCCGCCCGGTGCGGGTGATCTTCCTGCTGGACTTCTCCCGGTCCATGCGCGGGGAGCGCATCGAGAGCCTGCGCGCCACGATCGCCGGGCTCAGCGGCGCGGACGGCTCCAGCTCCGGCAAGTTCACCCGGTTCCACCGGGGCGAGACCCTCACGGTGGTGCGCTTCGGCGGCCGCGTGCTGGACGAGCGGAGCGTGACCTACACCGGGGCGCCCGACCTGGAGCGGCTGCGCGCGATGGTCGCCGACGACGGCTTCGACACGAGCACCGCCGTGTGGTCGGCCCTGGACCACGGCTACCGGACGGCGGCCGACGCGGTGGCGAAGGACGCCGGGCAGCGTGTCTCGATCGTGCTCATGACGGACGGCGAGAACAACGCCGGGATCGGCCTCGACGCGTTCCTCGCGCGGTACGCGGCCCTGCCGCCGGCCGTGCGCGCGGTCCGTACGTACACCGTCCGGTACGGGGAGGCCGACCCGCGGGAGCTCGACCGGGCCGCCCGCGCCACCGGCGGGCACATGGCGGACGCCACCGGCCAGTCCCTTTCGAGCGCCTTCAAGGAGATCCGTGGGTGTCACGAGTGAAGCGTGGTGGGCCGTGTGGTGGCCCTGGATGCTGCTGTGGGCGGCCACCGGGGCGGGCCTCGCGGCGCTCCTGGCGGTAGCGGTGCTGGGGGTGGTCCGGGCCCGGCGGGCCGCCGTCCAGGACATCACCGACGGCATCTGCTTCTACCTGCACGACAAGACGGTCATGGACCACTACCAGATGCGCGGGTACACGGCCGCCCTGCGCAAGGAGGTGGAGCAGCGCACCAGCGACAGCAAGGACGGCACCGTCCGCGCGAAGGTCTTCGGCGTCGGAGCGGACGGCGGCCGCAGGGAGAACACCGAGATCGTCAGCCGCTACATGGAGGTCGCGGAGCCCATCTCGGTGATCGGCCTGATCATGAAGGTGCTGGAGCAGAAGCGCGTCATCGTGCACGTCGACCTGCCGAGCCAGTCCGTCACCCGCAGCCCGGCGCTGCTGCGGTCGGCCTCCGGCGGGCAGAGCGCCGTCCGGTTGCGCGACATCGAGGGCTTCGTTCTGATCCGGGGCCGGTTCCGCGCGACCGGTGACGACCCGGAGCGTGCCGGCTCCACCGTGTTCCTGGCCCCGTACGGCGATCCGGCCGACCCCTCCCGGGGGCCCCGGGTCCGGGTCACCTGCGCCACGGAGGGCCTGCGCAACCAGGTCCCCCGGGGCACCTTCTCGGCCCGCTGCCTGGGCAAGGTCCAGGAGTGGAACCCCGACGAGGGGGTCCTGGAGGTCCAGGCGATGGCCATCTTCCGCTAGCCGGCGTCCCGCGCCGCCTCGTACGGAAGCGCGGCCACCGCCCTTCGACTCATGTGGACGGCACCCACGCCGCGGGCCTGATCCGCGCGGCCGGAGCGGACCGATGGCTCGAAAGGGCCCTGCCCGGAAGCCGGTTTCCCCCTATAAGCTTGTCCACCGTCATCAACTCATGTGGATGCGCGGGATACGGGGGCGCGCGGGGAACCGCGTGCATGGGCTTCGACGTCAGGAGAGAATGCGTTGGTCACCCTCCGTCTGACCGTCGGGGACCTGTCGCGCATACGCGTCATCGGCACGCTGGGAGCGGAGTTCGAATCGCGCCTCGCGGAGCTGAGATACGCGGCGCCGCTCGAGGACGAGTTCAGCGAGTGGCGCCGGCAGGTGGAGCGGAGACTGCACCGCGTCTCCACGGCCGCCGCCCCCGCCCCGCCGCCCGCGCCCCGCGCCCCGGCGGGCCCCTCCCCCGACGGCGGGCACTTCCGCGCCACGGCCGTCGAACCGTTCTGGGGGCGCATCCGAGGCCATCTGGAGACGCAGCGCGAACTGTTGGGGCGGACGGCCCTGGCGGACGGCGTGGAAAGCGCGCTCAGCCGGCTCCACCCGGCGATCGACTGGGACGCGCCCTACCTCCGGGTGGACAACGGGCAGGACGCCCGGGAGATCCGCCTCACCGGCGACGGGATCGCCCTCACCCCCTCCCTGTTCGCCTGCCGCCCGCTCGTCCTGGAGCCGGACAGCAGCCGGCGGGGGCTGACCACGCTGGTCTACAACGTGCCGCTCGACAGCGAGTCGGCCGCCTGCCTGTGGCAGGGCGAGGAGGACGGCGCCGCCGCGCTGCGGGCGCTGCTCGGGCACACCCGGGCGAGCGTGCTCGAAAGCGTCCGCGTGCCCGGCTCCACCGGCGACATCTCCCGGCGCCTGCACATCTCGAAACCGTCCGCGGGCCAGCACGTCAGCGTGCTCCGGCGGTCCGGGCTGGTGGCGACGGAGCGCCGGAGCAACCTCGCCGTCCACCGCCTCACCCACCTCGGCGAAGCCGTTCTCGGCCGGCCGGCCGTGCGCGCCGGGCCGTCAACCGCGCTCCGCTAAAGTGCGCCTTCGAAGATGGAGGCACGGCGCATGACCCACCCCGACGACAAGCCGACCAGCAGCCTGGCCGACAAGCTGAACCACCTGTTCACCACCACCGCCCCGGCCGGGCGCGGGCCTTACACGGGCGAGGAAGCCGCCCGCGCCATCACGGCGTCCGGCATTCCCATCTCGGGCAGCTACATCTGGCTGCTGCGCAAGGGCCGGCGCGACAATCCGACGATGCGGCACGTCGAGGGGCTCGCGAAGTTCTTCGGCGTGCCGCCCGCCTACTTCTTCGACGACGAGGTGACCGCCACCGTCGACTCCGAACTGGCCCTCCTGGCCGCCATGCGCGACACCAAGGTCCAGCGGGTCGCGCTCAGGACCGCCGGCCTGTCGGAGAGGAGCATGCGATCGATCAACGAACTGATAGAGCGCGTACGGGAGCTGGAGGGTCTCGCGGAGGACCCGCCGGAATCCGGGAGCCCCGCCGGAGGCTGACCAACGGCCCCTCTCGAAGCGCTCGACAGGTCCCTCCTGGCGCAAACCCGCCTGTTCCAGCCGGGGCAACTGTGCTGGGGTAGAACTCGCGACGATCACCCGGGGGGATCAGGATGTCCAGCGGTGCAGCACCCAGTGCCGACGTGCTGTGATCGTCATGCGCTGGCGATCGAGATCCGGCGGCCCGGCCGCGGACCCGCTGGCCGAACGGTGCCGGGAGAAGGTACGGGCCCTGGGTCTGCCCCCCGGGGGGAAACCGACCCTCGGCGAACTGTGCGCCCACGTCGGCGCCCTGCGCCGGCGGGAGGTGCACATCGTCACCCTCACCCTCCCGTCCGCGGGGCCGCACGGCCTGTGGGTCGCCACCGAGACCCGGGACTACGTCTTCGCCGAGGAACGCCTGGTACCCGTCCACCAGCAGCAGGTGATCCTGCACGAGATCGGCCATGTCGTGTGCGACCACGACACCTCGCCCGTCCTGAGCGCCGACGCCTCGCGGCTGCTCATGCCCTCGCTCGACCCGGCGCTCGTACGAAGGGTCATGGGCCGTGAACACGGCGACTCCGAGGCCGAGCGGGAGGCGGAGCTGGTGGGCTCGCTCATCGGCGGGCTCATCGGCACGTGGAACGTCCAGCCCACCTGGAGCGTGCCGCCGGAAGCCCGGGAGATCGCCGAGCGGCTGAGCTCGCTGGAGGCGCCCATGCCACGGGACCGGGCTTGAACACCCTTCTCTATCCGCTCTGTTCCGTGGTGGCCCTGCTCGCCCTCGGCTACAAGGCCCGGGTCCTGAGGACGGACCGCTCGGTCCCCCAGGTCGCGCTGGTCGCCAACTTCCTGCTGCTCTTCGTCATCTTCACCGTGTCCACCCCGTCGGTGTGGGTGCGGGTCAGCGAGTTCGCCGGCATCGAGAACTTCTCCGGCCTGCTCACCCAGAGCTGCGTGATCATCATGACCGTCTGCCAGCAGCTCGTGCTGCTGCACTTCAGCCACGGCCCGGACGCGGCCCGCCGCAAGGCGGTCCCCCGTGTGGTGGCCCTCGGGCTGGTCCTGGTCGCCATGGCGGTGCTGTTCTTCGCGGCGTCGGCCCACGGCGAGGCGCCGCACGACTTCGCCGTCGCCCGGGCCCAGTTCACCCCCGCCTACCTCATCGTCTACCTCTCCGCGTTCACGGCGAACCAGGTGCAGGTCGGTGTGATGGGAGCGCGGTACGCCAGGATCGCGCCGTCCCCGTGGCTGCGCCGGGGCCTTCGCACGGTCGCCCTCGCCCTGCCCTTCGCGCTCGTCTACACGGGCGCCCGGACCGCCGACATCGTCGCGGCCCAGCTCGGGCACGACGGACGCGCCTGGGAGCCCGTCGCCCAGATCGGGGTGGCCATCGCCGTGATCGTCCAGACGACCGGCTGGATCCTGCCGGACTGGGGCCCCCACCTGACCTCCCTGCGCGACCGGTTGGGACACCGGACCGCCCTGCGCGCGCTGCGCCCCCTGCACCGGAGTCTGACCGAGCACGTACCGGAACCCGTCCTGCCGTTCACCCGGGCGCTCGACCTGCGGACCCGCCTGTACCGCATGGTGATCGAGATCCGCGACGCCCAGTGGGCCCTGCGCACCTGGATGGACGCGGACGTGGCACGGCTGGCGCGGCAGGACGCCGAGCGGGCCGGCCTGCGCGGGCAGGAGCTGGCGGCCGTGGTCGAGGCGGCGCAGCTCAGGAACGCGATCGACGCGAAGCGCCGCGACCGCCCGCCCCGGCGCCCGCCGCAGACGCCGGTGGCGGCGGCCCCCGGCGACCTCGCGGCCGAACTCGCCTTCCAGCGCAGACTGGCCCGCGCCATGTCCTCACCCCTCGCCGTCCGCTACGCCGACCACCCGAAGGCCCCCGGCACACCACGCAAGGAACCCGCATGACCCTGAACGCCGCCCCCACGGCACTCCCCCAGCCCTTCGGGCACGGCTTCCCGGCCGACCCGCACGCCGTGTACGCGCGGCTGCGCGCGATGGGCTCCGTGCACCGCGTCGCGCTGCCGGACGGCTCGCCGGTCTGGCTGGTGACCCGGGAGGCCGATGTCCGCCGGGGCCTCGCCGACCCCCGGCTGTCCGTCGACAAACGGCACTCCGGAACCGGCTTCAAGGGCTTCGCCCTTCCCCCGGCGCTCGACGCGAACCTGCTGAACATCGACGCGGAGGACCACCTGCGGCTGCGCCGCCTGGTGTCCCAGGGGTTCACCCCCCGCCATGTCGAAGCCCTGCGCGGCTCCGTCCAGGCGGCGGTGGACGCCGGGGTCGAGCGGCTGGCGGAGCGGCTGGCGGCCGAGGGCCGGGCCGACGTGGTCGAGGAGCTCGCCCGGCCCCTGCCCCTCACGGTCATCGGCGAGCTGCTCGCCGTGCCCGAGGCCGAGCGGGAGGCGTTCTCCGGCTGGGTCGCGGCCATGCTGACGCCGGCCTCCCGCGAGGAGCTCGCCTCCGCGATCGGGGCCGTCCACGGCTTCCTGCTGGACCTGGTGGCCCGGCGCCGGGCCCGGCCGGGTGACGACATCCTCTCGGACCTGATCGCGGCCAGGGACGACGAGGACCGGCTCAGCGAGAACGAGCTGGTGTCGCTGGCCTTCCTCCTCCTCATGGCCGGGAGCGAGAACGTCCAGCACCTGCTGGGCAACGGCCTGCTCACCCTGCTCACGCACCCGCGGGAGCTGGCGGCGCTGCGGGCCCGGCCCGAGCTGCTGCCTCAGGCCGTGGAGGAGCTCCTGCGCCACTCGCACGCGAACCACACCGCGATCCGGCGGTTCCCGACCGAGCCCGTCGACATCGGCGGAGTACGGATCCCCGCCGGGGACACGGTGCTGTTCTCCCTCGCCGCCGCCCACCGCGACCCGGCCCGCTACCCCGCGCCCGACCGGTTCGACCTCGACCGGGAGGACAAGGCCCACCTCGCGCTCGGCCACGGGCTGCACTACTGCCTCGGCGCGCCGCTGGCCCGCATGCAGGTCTCCGCGGCCCTCGGCACGCTGCTGCGCCGCCTGCCGTCCCTCCGGCTGGCGTGCGCGGCGGAGGAGGTCCCGTGGACGACCACCTTCAGGTTCCACGCCGTCCGGGAGCTGCCGGTCGCCGTGTCGGCGGACGGCGCCGTTACGCACAGGCCGGGCACAGCCCCCGATAGGTGACCTCGACCCCGGACACGGTGAAGCCGAACCGTTCCTCCGCGGGGAGCCCGGCCAGCGGGCCGGCCGTCGGGTGGACGTCGCGGATGAGGCCGCAGCGGGAGCAGACCAGGTGCTGGTGGGGGCGGTGCGCGTTCGGGTCGTAGCGCTTGGCCCGGCCGTCGGTGGAGACCTCCACCACCTCACCGAGGGTGACCAGCTCGCCCAGGGCGTTGTAGACGGTGGCCCGGGAGATCTCGGGCAGCAGCCGGGCGGCGCGGACGTGCACCTCGTCCGCCGTGAGGTGCACGTGCTCGCCGTCGAGGACCTCCGCGACGACCCGCCGCTGGGACGTCATCCGCCAGCCGCGGCCTCTCAGCCGTTCCAGCAGATCACTCATATCGGCTCACCCTTTTCAGGCTCGGCGGGATGTCCGTGTTCGCCGGGGCGTCGGAGATCCGATGGGATATTGGCTTGGTGTCCGTCTTGACTTGGACTCTGTCCATTGTAGGATCAGTTCCGTTGATAGCCAAGAGGATGAATGACCCCGAAGCGGCAGGAGTCATTCGAGACCGTCCGGGACGGTGACCACTCGGCGTCGAGCACCGCTGTCCGCCTGGTCCGGAAGGATTCCCATGTCTGAGAACCACGATGCAATCGTCGTAGACGCCAAAACGGAGGGCACCGGAGGCTGCCCCGTCGCCCACGAGCGCGCCCCGCACCCGACCCAGGGCGGCGGAAACCGCCAGTGGTGGCCGGAGCGCCTCAACCTGAGGATCCTCGCCAAGAACCCCGCCGTCGCCAATCCCCTGGGCGAGGAGTTCGACTACGCGGCCGCGTTCGAGGCCCTCGACCTCGCGGCGGTGAAGCGGGACATCGCCGAGGTCCTCACCAGCTCGCAGGACTGGTGGCCGGCCGACTTCGGCAACTACGGCCCGCTCATGATCCGTATGGCCTGGCACAGCGCGGGCACGTACCGCATCAGCGACGGCCGCGGCGGCGCCGGCGCCGGCCAGCAGCGCTTCGCCCCCCTGAACTCCTGGCCGGACAACGTCAACCTCGACAAGGCCCGCCGTCTGCTCTGGCCGGTCAAGCAGAAGTACGGCCAGTCCATCTCCTGGGCCGACCTCATGATCCTCACCGGCAATGTCGCCCTGGAGACGATGGGCTTCAAGACCTTCGGCTTCGCCGGCGGCCGCGCCGACGTGTGGGAGGCCGACGAGGACGTGTACTGGGGTCCCGAGACCACCTGGCTCGACGACCAGCGCTACACCGGCGACCGCGAGCTGGAGAGCCCGCTCGGCGCGGTCCAGATGGGCCTTATCTACGTCAACCCGGAGGGCCCGAACGGCAACCCGGACCCGGTCGCCGCGGCGCGCGACATCCGCGAGACGTTCCGCCGGATGGCGATGAACGACGAGGAGACCGTCGCCCTCATCGCCGGCGGCCACACCTTCGGCAAGGCGCACGGCGCCGGCCCGGCGGACCACGTCGGGGACGACGCCGAGGCCGCCCCGCTCGAGGCGCAGGGCTTCGGCTGGGCGAACTCCTTCAACTCCGGCAAGGGCGCAGACACGATCACCAGCGGCCTCGAGGTCACCTGGACCACCACCCCCGCCCAGTGGGGCCACGACTTCTTCAAGCACCTCTTCGAGTACGAGTACGAGCTCACCCGGAGCCCGGCCGGCGCGAACCAGTGGGTGGCGAAGAACGCCGAGGCGATCATCCCGGACGCGCACGACGCGTCGAAGAAGCACCTGCCCACCATGCTCACCACCGACCTGTCGCTGCGCTTCGACCCGGTCTACGAGCAGATCTCGCGGCGCTTCTACGAGAACCCCGACCAGTTCGCGGACGCCTTCGCCCGCGCCTGGTACAAGCTCACGCACCGCGACATGGGCCCGGTCGTGCGCTACCTCGGCCCGGAGGTCCCCTCCGAGACGCTGCTGTGGCAGGACCCGCTGCCGGCGCGTGAGGGCGAGGTCGTCGACGCGGCGGACATAGCCTCCCTCAAGGAGCGGATCCTCGCCTCGGACCTCACCATCGCGCAGCTGGTCTCCGCGGCCTGGGCCTCGGCCTCCTCCTTCCGCGGCAGCGACAAGCGCGGCGGCGCCAACGGCGCCCGCATCCGCCTGGAGCCGCAGCGCACCTGGGAGGTGAACAACCCGGACGACCTCGCGCAGGTGCTGCGTACCCTCGAGGGCATCCAGGAGTCCTTCAACACCGGTGTCAAGAAGGTCTCGCTGGCCGACCTGATCGTGCTCGCGGGCTCCGCGGCCGTGGAGAAGGCCGCCAAGGACGGCGGCGTCGAGATCGAGGTCCCGTTCACCCCGGGCCGTGTCGACGCCACGCAGGAGCAGACGGACGTCGAGTCGTTCGCCGCGCTCGAGCCGGCCGCCGACGGCTTCCGCAACTACGCCGGCAAGGGCAACCGACTGCCGGCCGAGTTCCTGCTGGTCGACCGGGCGAACCTGCTGACGGTCAGCGCTCCCGAGCTGACCGTGCTCGTCGGCGGTCTGCGCGTCCTCGGCGCCAACCACGGCGGGTCGAAGCACGGCGTCTTCACGGACACGCCGGGCACGCTGTCCAACGACTTCTTCGTCAACCTGCTCGACATGGGCACGACGTGGAAGTCGACGTCCTCGGCGCAGGACGAGTTCGAGGGCCGTGACGCCTCCGGCGCGGTCAAGTGGACCGGCACTCGTGCCGACCTGGTCTTCGGCTCGAACTCCGAGCTGCGGGCGCTCGCGGAGGTCTACGCGAGCGACGACGCGAAGGAGAAGTTCGTCAAGGACTTCGTCTCCGCGTGGGACAAGGTGATGAACCTCGACCGGTTCGACCTGGTCTGATCCCGCCGTCCGGGCCGGCTCCCCTCCGGGGGGCCGGCCCGGACGTGTTCGCGCACCCCTGAACCGCCTCGTGGGCCGCCTCCGTGCGGCCCACCACCATTCGGGGCCCGTCCGGGCGGCCCGTTCCTGGGGGTGGTGCGCGCGGATGACGGGTGGAGAGCTCCCATGTGCGGGTGGGGCGGGTGGCGTTGACTCGGGCATGGCCGACCGGCCGTGTACGGCGATTCCGACTCCGGCTCCACTCGACTTCCGAGGAGGTGACCCCGATGAGCGTACTCAAGCTCCAGAACCTGCAGCCCGTGGCGACGAACAACAGCGCTGCCGTCGTCAGTCTGACGAGCAGCAGCAGCACCTGCTGTTCCACCAAGCCGGTGTAACCCCGACGGCGACCGTACGGGGGCGCGCTGTGTCCCCGTACGGACCGCTGTCCCCGTTGCCACCAGCCGCGGCCGGCGGCGGCCCTCGGACGATCACAGAGGCGGACATGCGCGACGAACGCTGGGTCAACCGATTCCTCTTCGCCTGGAACGACACGCTGTTCTTCGACCCCCTCGACATCGCCTACGAGCCGAGGGCCGACCACTTCCTCGCCGGCCTCGACGAGCGGGCGCGGGCGCGGTTCGTCCGCAGCGGCATCTGGTGGAGCCACCGGCACCACCCGGACCTGCCGGCGCAGGGCTGGAAGATCCACGTGTCGGCGGGCCAGGGGACGGTGCGGGAGGTCGCCGCATCGGTGATCGCCCATCTGACGGCGCACGGGATCGACTTCAAGATCGCTCTCGATCTCAACATCTTCGAGATGCTCAACTCCAAGGCCATGTCCCGGGGCAGCGGCGGCAAGCTCGTCACCGTCTACCCGCGCGACGAGGAGGAGTTCCGGGCGTGCCTGGCCGACCTGGCCCGGATCCTGGAAGGCGTCGAGGGCGCCTACGTGCTGTCGGACCTGCGCTACCGCGACAGCAAGGCGCTCTACTTCCGCTACGGCCAGTTCCTCGACACGCACGCCGTCGACGTCCTGGGGCGGCGGGTGCCGCACGTCACCGGACCGGACGGGCCCGTCCCGGACGACCGGCGGCCCGGATACGCCCAGCCGTGGTGGGTCCCGTGGCCGTTCACCGACTGGAAGCCCGCCGAGGAGGACGAGGGGGAGGTGCTCCTCGGCGGCCGCTTCCGGGTGACCGGGGCGATCCAGTTCTCCAACAGCGGCGGTGTGTACACGGCCGTGGACACGGCGGACGGGGACCGGAAGGTGGTCCTCAAGGAGGCCCGCCCGCACACCAACATCAATCCGCGCCAGGACCACGACGCCGTGGACATCCTCGCCCGGGAGTGGCGGTTCCTGAACCGGCTGGCCGACGCGGGCTCGTTCCCGAAGCCGATCGCCGCCTTCCGGCACTGGGAACACCACTACATCGCGGAGGAGTTCGTCGAAGGCTCCGATGTCCGCTCCGTACTGCTCGAACGCAACCCGCTGGCCCGGCCGGAGTTCGACATCGACCGGTCCCGGGAGTTCCTGCGGATCTTCATCGCCGTCTTCCGCGGCCTGGCGACCGCCATCCAGGCCGCCCACGAACGACGGGTGATCCTGGGCGACTTCACCCCCGCGAACCTGCTCATCGACACCGACACATATCAGGTGACGATCGTCGACCTGGAGGCGTGCCGGCTGGCCGAGGCCGGGGCCGGGAGCGACGACGCGGCGCTGGAGAAGCCGGTCGAGCTGTTCACACCGGGGTTCAGCCTCTCCCGGAGCCTCTTCAAGGCCTCCGGATACGAGGGCGACCTCTACGGCCTGGCGACCACCATGGCCTACTTCATCTTCCCGATCGCGGCGATGTCGTACCTGCGCGAGGACGTCCTCGGCACCTACCGGATCTTCACCGACGCCCTGGGCTGGCCCGAGCTCGTCCACGAACTGATCACCGACCTGTCGCACGCGCGGATCACCCTCCCGGAGGTGCTCGAGGCCCTGGAGGACGAGACGGGGCTGATCGGCCGGGTCGAGGCCGCGCCCGTGCGGCCGGCGGCCGAGGAGGAGCTCGGTCTGGCGCGGGCGGAGGCCGGGGTGGCCGCGTTCGTCGAGGCCGTCGCCGACACCGGCCGGGCGACCCTCTTCCCCGTGGACCCCTTCGCGCACGTCACCAACCCGCTGAGCCTGGGCTTCGGGGCCGGCGGCGTCCTGTGGTCGCTGCACGCCTCGGGCATCGCGATCCGGCCCGAATGGCGCGCCTGGCTGCGCGACGAGCTGGCCCGCATGGACGTGGCGCAGTACCCGGACGGGCTGATGAGCGGCCTGGCCGGCATCGCCTGGGCGGCCGACTCCCTCGGGCTGGCGGCGCAGGCCAGGGAGCTGCTCGCCCAGGCCAACCGGCGTGCCCCCGAGACCGGCGACCACACCTTCTACTACGGCCTCGCCGGGCTGGGCATGACGAACCTGCGCTTCTTCCTGCGCGGCCACGACCCGCGCGACCTCGCCGCCGCCCGGGAGTGCGCCCGCGTGCTGTGCGCGGCCGCGCAGCGCGACGGCCGCCACGCCTACTGGCTGAACGAGTTCTCCTCCAAGGGCCCGCTGACCGGTCTGGGCTTCGGCCAGGCCGGTGTGGCGCTGTTCCTGCTGCGGATGCACCAGGTCACCGGGGAGGAGCGGTACGTGCGGCTCGGGCGGGACGCGCTCGCCTGGGAGATGGCCCACGCCAAGCCGCTGGAGCCGGACGTCCCCGGCAGTCCGGTCATGTTCGACCACGAGGGGACCATGGAGCCGTACGTGGAGGTGGGCTCCGCGGGCGTGGCGCAGGTGCTGCTGCGCTACGGGGACCTGGACTCCGCGCGGACCGTCCTGCGGGGGCTGGACGCGGGGCACTCGGTGCTGCCGGGGTACGCCTTCGGCATGAGCGGTGTCGCCGACGCGCTGCTGGACGCGGCCGAGTTCACCGGCGACCGCTCCTACCGCGACACCGCGCTGCGGCAGCTCGACTTCGTCCGGAAAGTGTTCCTCTTCGAGCCCGCCGAGCGCTTCGCGGTGCCGCGCCGGGACGGGGCGGCCCCGCTGGGCGTCCCGGGCGAGGGACTGCTGCGCTGTTCCTGCGACTACCTGACCGGTTCGGCGGGCGTCCTGCGGGTGCTGCACCGCGTGAACGGCGGTGGCCCGGCGGACTTCCTGCTGGACGAGGCCGCGCGGTGAAACAGCTGTGGCTCACGCTGAGCGGCCACCGGACCCGGTTCGTGGTGATCACGGCGGCCGAGGCGGCCACGGGCGGGCTGGAGGCGCTGCTGCACCCGCTCCTGCTCAAGGCCCTGTTCGACCAGGCGATCCTGGCCGCGGACTTCCGCCGGTTCCTCGTCCTGGGCGCCGGCTACCTGGTGCTGGGACTCACCCTCAACCTCGCGGGCTACGGGATCTCCGCGTGGCGCAAGCGGTGTGAGAACGCGTTCACGCTGGTGCTGGAGACGGAGCTGCTGGACCGCACGATCGCCCTGGACGGCCGAAAGGTCTCGGCGGCGGGCAACGCCTCGTACGTCAGCCGCATCCACAACGACGTCTCCGAGGGCGTCCTGCCGGCCGTGGACGTCTGCGTCCGCATCGCGCGGCAGGCCGTCGCCTCGCTGGTCTTCCTCGGTGTGCTGCTGTACCTGTCCTGGCAGGCCAGCCTGATCCTGCTGGTGATCGTGCCGCCCCTGGTGCTCGTGAGCAACCGGCTGGCCCGGCGCATCGAGGACAACACCGAGCCCGAACGCGAGGCGGAGGCGCGCTACATCAACCGGCTGACCCGGACGCTGGAGTCCTTCCACGCGCTCCGCGGCCTGCCGTCGCTGCTGCCGGGCACCCGCGCGGTCAACCAGGACGCGCTGCGCGGGTTCCTCGGCATCAAGTTCGTCAACTACCGTCTGTCGCTGCGCCAGAAGACCCTCAGCGACCTGGTCATGAACCTGTCGGACACTGCTTCGATGGTCATCGGCGCCTTCTTCGTCTTCACGGGCCGGATGTCCTTCGGCAGCTTCCTCGCCTTCGTGAACTCCCTGTGGCGGGCCGTCACCGGCATCTTCGACCTCGTCAACATGATCCCGCAGGCCCGCCGGAGCACCGCGGTCCTCAAGCGGATCCAGGCCCTGCGCGACTCCCGCGAGACCCCGTACCACGAGGAGGGAGCCCTGGTCCGGGTCCGCGGGGCGAAGGTCCGGTACGGCGAGGGGGACGGCGCCGGCGTGACGATCGGGGACTTCGAGCTGGCCGCGGGCGAGCACGTACTGCTGCGCGGCCCCAACGGCTGCGGCAAGAGCACCCTCCTGCACATCATCTCCGGGACGCTCGCCCCCGACGCCGGGGCGGTCACCTTGCCGCCCCGGGTGGCGAGCCTGACCCTTCCGGTGAACCTGCCGCCGCTGCCGGTACGCGAACTGGTCGCCGACGGGCGG
This sequence comes from Streptomyces subrutilus, assembly GCF_001746425.1. GTDB lineage: Bacteria > Actinomycetota > Actinomycetes > Streptomycetales > Streptomycetaceae > Streptomyces > Streptomyces subrutilus_A. The sequence continues at coordinate 1,279,986 of NZ_MEHK01000001.1, forward strand.
CTGCGTACGGCGATGGGCTTGGACGGACTAGCCGACCAGCTGCCCTCGGAGCTGTCGTCCGGCCAGCGGCAGCGGGTCGGGGTCGCGGCGCTGCTGTGCGAGGACGCCGACGTGTACCTCGCCGACGAGCCGTTCTCGAACCTCGACGCGGACGGCAGGGGCCTGGTGCTGCGGACCCTGCGGGAGCGGACCGAGGGGCGCGCCCTCCTGGTCGTGCACCACGGGGACGAGGACCTCGACGGCCGCTTCGACCGCGTGGTGACCCTGGCGGCGGCGGACGCGCTCTCCTAGGGGGCCTTGCGGATCAGGCCGGGGCCGGGGTGCCGGTGAGCAGGTCGCGGGCGGCCGAGGCGAACGCGGACCGGTTGGGGTGGCCGGTCTTCTGCAGGAGGCTCGCCACGTGCTTCTCGACGGTGCGCGGCGAGATGTGCAGCCGGCCGGCGATGTCCTTGTTGCCGATCCGTTCGGCGAGCAGCCGGGCCACCTCGAACTCGCGGGCGGTGATGCCGCACCGGCGCAGGACCGCCGGCACCTGCTCGGTGCCGGTGCGGCGCTGGCGGACCGGTGCGCCCATCCCGCGGAGCAGGGCCCGGCAGGCGCCCGCCACCGCCTGGACGCCGGCGCCGTGGAAGTACTCCTCCGCCTCGCGCAGCCAGTCGGCCGGGGCACCCCAGCCGTCGGTGTGGGCCGTGCGGGCGACCAGCCGCAGACACAGGTGGCGGGCCACGGGGTAGGGCTCGGCCGCCTCCAGGGCCGCGCGCGCCGCGGCCGCCGCCTCGGCGGTGCGGCCCTCGCGGCCCAGCAGCACGGCGTGCGCAAGCCCGACGAAGGGGCGGTTCCAGCGGGTGCCGCTGACGCTCGCCTCCGCCACCTCGGCGTGGTGGCGCCGCCCCATGCGCCCGGCCAGCACGCCGAGCAGCAGGATGACGCCGTGCCTGCCGAAGTCGCCGGTCGAGGGATTCTCCGCGTCGTAGGCGAGGGCCCGCGCGAACTCCTGCTCGGCCGCCTCGTGCCGCTCCTCCAGCAGTGAGCAGAACGCCCGCGCCGTCCCGTACGCCATGGACCGCAGGCCCGGCGCGTCGTCGAGGTGCGGGGCCAAAGCCTCCAGCGCCTCCCGCATCTCGGCGCGCCGCCCCTGGTGGGCGCAGCGCACCGCGTCGGCCAGCCGCAGCAGGGCCAGGGTCCGGCCCAGTCCCAGCCCGGCAGCTTCGGCCGCCTCCGCGCGGATCCGGTCGCGGGCGGCCCCGAACTCGCAGCGCCGGACGTCCTCCAGGGCGAGGACGAAGCCGGTCTCGCGCGCCAGGGGCAGGGCGCCCGTCCGCAGGGCCTGCTGCCGGGCCCGCTCGACCCGCGCGGGCCGGCCGTCGCGCTCCGTCGCGATCCGGGCCAGGTGCGCTTCGGCGGACACCCTGAGTGCGGGGAGCCGGTGCTCGTGGGCGAGGGCGCGGGCGCGGTCGAGGTGGGCCAGCGCGGCCGGCTCGTCCCGCTCGCGGGCCAGCTCCCCGAGCACCAGCAGGGCGTCGCCTTCCACGGCCGGCAGGCCGGCGTGCCGGGCCGCGTCCGCCGCCCGGCGGGCGGAGGCCGCGGCGGTGGACAGCCGGTCGGGCGCGAAGCGGCACAGTTCCACGTGGGCGGCGGCGAGGTCGACGAGGGCGGCGCGGGCCGGGTCCGGGTGGTCCCCGAGCAGGCAGCGGGCGGTGTCCAGGTGCCCGAGGGCTTCCGCGGGGCGGCCCCTCAGGGTGGCGATCCGGGCCAGTCGTGCGTGGATTCCGGCCCGGAGCCCGGCGGGTACGGCGGGGGCGCCGCCCAGCGCCTCCGGGCCGGTGACCGGCGCGGGCACCAGGTCGAAGCGGCCCGAGGAGATGAGGGCGTCGAGCAGTTGCTCCAGTACGGCGGCGTGCGCTCCGGGCACGGCGCCGGGGTCGGAGTCTGCGTCTGCGTCTGCGTCTGCGTCTGCGTCTGCGTCTGCGTCTGCGTCTGCGTCTGCGAGACGGTGTGCCCGGACCAGCAGCTCCACCGCCCGGTCCGCCGTGCCCCCGGCCATCGCCTGCTCCGCCGCCTCGCAGTACAGCCGGACGGCCGCCCGCGTCTCGCCGGCGTGCGCGGCCAGCTCGGCGGCCTGCGCGCGCCAGGTCCCCGGCAGCCCGGGGTGCAGGTCGGCCAGGGCGCGCGCCGCCCGCCGCGCGTACCCGGCGCGTTCACCCGGTCCGAGCCCGTCGAGCAGGGCCTGTGCGGCCAGCGGGTACCGGAAGGCGTACCACTGCGGGTTCGACGCGTCGGGCACGATCAGGCAGGCGGCCACCCCGGCGTGCAGGGTCACGGACACCTCCGCGGGGTCGCGGTCCGTCGCGTACGGGAGCACCGCCGCCGGGAAGCGCGGGCCGAACAGGGCCGCCGTGCCGAGGAGTTCCACACCGAACGGGCCGAGCTTCGCGGCCCGCCGCCCGATGTCGTCCACGACGGCGGCGGGGACCGGCGGCGTCCGGCCGTCGCCGGGCGGGTGGCCGGTGAGGTCGTGGACGAGCTGCTTGACCACGAACGGGATCCCGGCGCCGTCGGCCGCCGCCCGCCGTACGAGTTCGGCGTCGGCCTCCGGGTCGCCGGCGCCCAGCTCGGCCGCGACGAGCAGGCGCACCTCGCCACGGCTGAGGGGGCGCGGCTCGAGCACCGTCGCGGTCCCGAGCCGGCGGGCCCGCGCGGCGAGTTCGGCCGCCCCGCACGGTTCGCGCCCCGCGACGAGCAGGAGCACGGCGGGCTGCTGCCCGATGTGGTCCAGCAGGTACTCGACGACGGCCAGCGTCCCCGCGTCGGCCTCGTGCAGGTCGTCGAGGACGAGCAGGCAGCCCCGCTCCCGTCCCAGGAAGGCGGTCAGGCGCAGCACCGTCTCGGCGACCATGAGGGGGGACACGTCCACGGCCCGCGCGGCCCCGCTCCCGCTCAGCAGGCGGCCGAGCACCGGTCCGTAGCGGCCCAGCTCGTCCGGCTCCGGCAGCAGGCCGGCACGGGACAGCAGGAGCAGCACTTCGATCAGCGGCCGGTACGGGACGCGGGGGCCCATCGTGCCGGGGCGGCCGTGCGCCGTGACCATCCGTGCCTCGGCCGCGGCGGCGAGGGCTTCGGCGGCGAGCCGGGTCTTGCCGATGCCGGGTTCGCCGGTGACGAGGACCGCGCCTCCCCGGCCTTGCCGGGCGGCGGCCAGGGCGGCCGTGACCTGCGCCATCTCGGTTTGCCTGCCGATGAGTTCCCCTAGCGCGAGGTGCCCGGTGTCGATGCCCGCGGTGGTGCGGTCGTACAGCTGTGTCATCTGCCTCTCCTGGTCGCGGGGAAGCGGAAGTGCGGTCGCCTGGCGGAGCGAACGGCGCCGAGGTCGTCGCCGGACCCGACGATACAAAGCGGGAACCGCCTCCCGTAGCCGTCCGTTTGGGGGGCTTGCGCCGGGCGGTCAGCCCCCGTCGAGGCTGTCCTCGCGCACCCGCCGGGCCAGGTCCAGCTTGGTGTAGGCGGGGCGGCCCGCCTGCCGGTACTTGGCCTTGACCCGGTCCAGGTAGTCCTTGGCCGTGTGGACGGTGATGCCCGCACGCCGGGCGGCGGACTTGAGAGTCATCCCGGACGCGTAGTCGAGCAGGACCTGCCGCTCGCGGGGGGAGAGCCGGGGCCGGTCGGGGCCGGTGTCGTGCGCGCAGGCGAAGGCGAGTTCCGCGGAGTGGGCCCCGCGGCCCGCCGCGACGTCCTCGATGGCGGCGACCAGCGTCGGCAGGTCGTTGTCCTTGGTCAGGTAGCCGTCGGCGCCGGCCCGCAGCGCCTCGATGATCCGGGAGCGGTCCGGGACGGTACTGATCATCAGGACCCGGCTGCCGGCCCGCAGCAGGCGGCGGATGTTGTCGGCGGGGGCGGAGCCGTCCCGCAGTACGAGGTCCAGCAGGACGACATCGGGCGGGACGTACCCCGAGGGGGGCGGGGGGTTGGGGAGTTCCGGCGCGGCCGGTGCGCCGAGCAGCTCCCCCACCGTGGCCGCGGTCGCCACCAGCCGCAGCTCGGGGACCGCGCCCAGCCAGGCCCGCATGCCGTCGAGGAGCATCCGGTCGTCGTCGACCACCCCGACCGTGGTCACCGGGGCCATCTCAGCTCCACCCGTACCCCCTCGCCGGGAGCGGTGTCCACGGTCGCCAGGCCCCCCACCTCGGCCATCCGCTCGCGGACCGAGCCGCGCAGCCCGAGGCCGGGCACGTACCGCTCGGGGTCGAATCCCGGGCCCCGGTCGACCACGGTGACGACGGCCCCGCCGCGACCGTCGCCGTCCCCGGTCGCGGTGAGGTAGGCGTGCCCGGTGCCCGCGTGCCGCCGTACGTTGTTCAGGGCCTCGCGGGCGGCGTCGGCGAAGGCGGCGGCGACCTCGGGCGGGACCTGCGGGAGGTCGTGGTACTGGGCGGTGACCCGTAGTTGCAGGCTCTCCACGGATCCCACCGCCTCCTCCAGGGCCTGGCCGATCTCCCGGTGGTGGACCTCGTCGGCGGTCTGCTGGATCAGCCGGCGCAGGTACGCGGCCTCGCGGGCGCACCGCTCGCGCACCAGGGGCGCGTTGGCGTCGATCCCGCCGGCGGCGAGGGTGGTGAGCGTGGCCAGGACGGTGTCGTGCAGGGCCCGGTGGTGCTCCAGGCGTTCGGCGTAGCGCGCCTTGTGCGCCTCGGCGGCCAGCGCACGGGCGTTGGCGTCGTCGAGGAGGCGTCCCTGGCGGCGCAGGTACCACCACATGACCCAGGCCATCACGGCCGAGGACAGCAGGGAGTTGACGTGGCCGCCGAGGACCGCGGGGCTCGCGCCCACCAGCTGGTACCCGATGAGGTGGGTCACCAGGAGGAGCGCGACCGCCGCGAGGACCTGGAACCGTTCGAGGGCGATGGCCGCGGCGGCGCTCGAAGACCCGCCGAGCAGCATCCCCCAGCCGAGCAGGGCGGGTTCACCCACCCCGCCCCACGTACAGAGGAGGAGCGGCAGTACGCATCCGGTGACCAGGACGTCCGCCCAGACGTGCCGCCGGTCGAACCAGCCGCGCCGCAGGGCCGCGCCGTAGCTCAGGGCGGTGAGTGCCAGGGCGGCGGCGATCCCCGCGTACTGCAGGGGGAGGTCCTGCCGGCGCTGGGCCACCGCGAGGACGCCGACCGTCAGATGGCTCGCCCGGTAGAGCAGGGTGGTCAGGATCATGAAGGACTGGGCGCGCTGCAGCCCCGACCCGACCCCGGTCGTCCTGCGCAGTGCCCGTAATCGCCGTATCGACCGAGACGCCACCGACCACTCCACCCCGCCCGTGATCACCGCTGATGTCACGTATTTTGCCCCAGCAGGAGCGTACCGACGGCAGCATCCGGCCAGCCGGAGGGGTGCTGCTCGGCGCCAGGTGGCGCCAAGTGGCACCATGTGGCACCACCCGATCGCGGCAGGACCGCCGGGGCATACATGACACCACCCTCCCCCGGGTCGGCGCCACCGCGTTTACACAGGTCAGAGCAGCCTACGCGCATGCCGACACAGGTCGTCACCCCACAGGCTTGCGCATGGCGCCATTATGGTGCCATGATGACGCCATGGACCTCACGCCGTATATCGACACCCTCCGCCGCGAACTCGCGGTGGCCGCCGAAGCCGGCGGCGACGAAGCCCGCGAGCTCGCCGAGAGGCTCACCGCTCCCCTGGAGTCGGCGACCCGGCTGACCATGCTGGGCGTGCTCTCCGCCGCGATGGACGAGATCACCCGCGAACTCGCCCCCGGCTCGGTCGACGTACGGCTGCGCGGGCTCGACCCCGAGTTCGTGGTGACGCCGCCGCCCACCGGAGGCGGCGCCCCCGCGGAGCCGGCCGCGCCCGTCGAACCGCTCTCGGCCGCGCAGGCTCCCGCCGAGGGCGACGAGGGCGGCACCGCCCGCGTCAACCTGCGCCTGCCCGCCCACCTCAAGGCGCGCGCCGAGGAGGCCGCGGGCCGCGAGGGCCTGTCGGTGAACGCGTGGCTGGTGCGCGCCGTATCGGCCGCGGTCGAGGGCGGCACGCGGCCGCGTGCGACGGAGAAGACCCAGATCGGCCAGAGCTTCACGGGCTGGGTGCGCTAGCCGCGCTCCTCCGTCCGCACCACGTCACCACGTCACCCACACCGCGTCCCACCAGCGGGGACGCCCTGAAGAGCCAAGAGGACGGGACAGCCATGCCTTCTTTCGACACTCCCGAACCGATCTCGGTCACCGCGCACGTGGAGGCCGGCTCCATCCAGTTCACCGCGGGCGACCGCCTCGACACCGTCGTCGAGGTGCGGCCCCGCGACCCGAAGAAGGACCTGGACGTACGGGCGGCCGACCAGACCGAGATCACGTACGCGGGCGGCGTACTGAACGTCAGGACCCCCAAGACGCGTTACCTCGTCGGCCGCACCGGCACCGTCGACGTGACGGTCGAGCTGCCCACGGATTCGCGCATCGACATGACCGGCGCATGGGCCCAGGTGCTCGGCGAGGGCCGGCTCGGCGAGGTCCGCGTGAAGACCTCGTCCGGCGACGTCCGCTTCGACACCACCGGCCCGCTGCACCTGACCGCGTCGCACGGCTCGATCACCGTGGACCGGGTCGAGGGCGGCGCCGAGATCACCACCAGCACCGGCAGCCTGAGCGTGGGCCTCGTCGACGGAACCGCCGTGCTCAAGAACTCGCACGGCACCACGACCGTCGGCGCCGCGACCGGCGAGCTGCGGGTGCGCAACGCCAACGGCGACATCCAGATCCGGCGCGCGGAGGACTCGGTCACCGCCACCACCGCCCACGGCACCCTGCGCGTGGGGGAAGTGGCCCGCGGCACCGTCCAGTTGGAGACCAGCTACGGAGCCATCGACGTCGGCGTCCGCGAGGGCACGGCCGCCTGGCTCGACGTCAGCTCGAACTCCGGCCAGGTGCGCAACACGCTCACCCCCTCCGAGAGCCCGGAGCAGACCGAGGACACCGTCAAGATCCGCGCCCGCACCCGGTACGGCAACATCGACATCCGCCGCGCCAAGCCCTGACCCCGGAAAGCACCGGCCCGGCCCACCCCTCTCCCCCACCACTCCAGCCTGAGAACGGAGGGCTCCATGCCTTCTTCTGTCATGCCCACCTCAAGGCGAGGTGACGGTCACCCGTCGCCGGCCGCCGTCTCCGCCGTCGGTCTGCGCAAGGCCTACGGCGACAAGACCGTCCTCGACGGCATCGATCTGCACATCCCGTCCGGGACCGTGTTCGCGCTGCTCGGGCCGAACGGCGCCGGCAAGACCACCGCCGTGAAGATCCTGTCCACGCTGATCTCCGCCGACGGCGGGCAGGCCCGGGTCGCGGGCCACGACCTCGCCGCGTCACCGGACGGGGTGCGTGCCGCGATCGGCGTCACCGGCCAGTTCTCCGCCGTCGACGGACTGATCACCGGCGAGGAGAACATGCTCCTGATGGCGGACCTGCACCACCTGCCCAAGCGCGAGGGCCGGCGGGTCGCCGCCGACCTGCTGGAGCGGTTCGACCTCGTCGACGCCGCCAAGAAGCCCGCCCAGAGCTACTCCGGAGGCATGAAGCGCCGCCTCGACATCGCCATGACCCTCGTCGGGAACCCGCGGATCATCTTCCTCGACGAGCCGACCACCGGCCTCGACCCGCGCAGCCGCCACAACATGTGGCAGATCATCCGCGAGCTCGTCACCGGCGGCGTGACCGTCTTCCTCACCACGCAGTACCTGGAGGAGGCCGACCAGCTCGCCGACCGCATCGCGGTGCTGAACGACGGCAGGATCGCCGCCGAGGGCACCGCCGACGAACTGAAGCGCCTCGTGCCCGGCGGGCACGTGCGCCTGCGCTTCTCCGACCCGTCCGCGTACCGGTCCGCCACGTCCGCGCTGGGCGCCGTCACCCGGGACGACGAGGCGCTGGCGCTGCAGATCCCCAGCGACGGCAGCCAGCGCGAGCTGCGCTCCGTCCTGGACCGGCTGGATTCGGCCGGCATCGAGGCGGACGAGCTGACCGTGCACACGCCCGACCTCGACGACGTGTTCTTCGCCCTGACCGGCTCCGCGGCGGCGCTCCGGTCCGACCAGCCCAAGGAAGATGCCCGATGAGCTCCCTCTCCCTCGCCGTGCGCGACTCGTCCACGATGCTGCGGCGGAACCTGCTGCACGCCCGGCGCTACCCGTCCCTCACCCTGAACCTGCTGCTCACGCCGGTCATGCTGCTGCTGCTCTTCGTCTACATCTTCGGCGACGTGATGAGCGCCGGCATCGGGGACGGCGGGGCGGACCGGTCCGAGTACATCGCGTACCTCGTCCCCGGCATCCTGATGCTGACCATCGGCGGCACCACGATCGGCAGCGCGGTGTCCGTGTCCAACGACATGACCGAGGGCATCATCGCCCGCTTCCGCACGATGGCGATCCACCGCGGTTCGGTGCTCATCGGACACGTCATCGGCAGCGTGCTGCAGTGCGTGATGAGCGTGCTCCTGGTCGGCGCCGTCGCAGTGGCCATCGGGTTCCGGTCCACGGACGCCACCGCCGTGGAGTGGCTCCTGGCGGTGGGCCTGCTGGCACTCGTGTCCCTGGCCCTCACCTGGATCGCCGTCGGCATGGGCCTGTCCAGCCCGAACGCCGAGGCGGCCAGCAACAACGCCCTGCCGCTGATGGTCCTTCCGCTCATCTCCAGCGCCTTCGTGCCGGTCGACGCGATGCCGGGCTGGTTCCAGCCGATCGCCGAGTACCAGCCGTTCACCCCGGCCATCGAGACCCTGCGCGGGCTGCTCCTCGGCACCGAGATCGGCCACAACGGGTGGCTGGCCGTGGCCTGGTGCCTGGGCCTGGCGCTGCTCGGCTACCTCTGGTCCACGGCGCTGTTCGACCGCGACCCGAAGTAGCGGCGCCGGCGGATGCCCGCGCCTCGCCCAGACGACCGCACCCCGCCCCGGAAGTCCGGGACGGGGTGCGGTGCGGTGCGGTGCGTGTCGCGGCGGGGGTCAGGCCACCGGGACCGGGAAGGTCGGGTACTCCACCCCGGAGACGTGCTGGACGACCCGGATGACCTGGCAGGAGTAGCCGAACTCGTTGTCGTACCAGAGGTAGAGGATGGCGTTGTCGCCGTCGACCTTGGTGGCGCCGGCGTCGACGATCGAGGCGTGGCGCGAACCGACGAAGTCCATGGAGACGGCGTCGGGCGCGGTGGTGAAGTCGATCTGGCGCTTGAGCGGCGAGTGCAGCGAGACGTCGCGGAGGTAGTCGAGGACCTCCTCGCGGGTGGTCTCGCGGCCCAGGCGCAGGCTCAGAATGGCGATCGAGACGTCCGGGACGGGGACGCGGATCGAGCTGCCGGTGATCGGCGCCTTGAGGTCGGGCAGCGCCTTGGCGACGGCGGAGGCGGCGCCGGTCTCGGTGATGACCATGTTGAGCGGCGCGGAACGGCCCCGGCGGTCGGCCTTGTGGTAGTTGTCCAGGAGGTTCTGGTCGTTCGTGAACGAGTGGACGGTCTCCACGTGGCCGCGCAGCACGCCGTACTCGTCGTCCATGGCCTTCAGCGGCGGGACGATCGCGTTCGTGGTGCAGGAGGCGCAGGACAGGATCTGCTCGTCCGGCTTGATCGTGTCGTGGTTGACGCCGTGCACGATGTTCGGGACGTCGCCCTTGCCCGGGGCGGTCAGGACGACCTTGTCGATGCCGGGACGCAGGTGCTTGGAGAGGCCCTCGCGGTCGCGCCACTTGCCCGTGTTGTCGATGAGGATGGCGTCCTGGATGCCGTACGCCGTGTAGTCGACCTCGGACGGGTCGTTGGCGTAGATCACGCGGATCTCGTTGCCGTTGGCGATGATCGTGCTGTTCGCCTCGTCCACGGTGATCGTGCCCTGGAACTGGCCGTGGATGGAGTCGCGGCGCAGCAGCGAGGCGCGCTTCACGATGTCCTGGTCGCCGCCCTGGCGGACGACGATGGCGCGCAGCCGCAGGCCGTTGCCGGAGCCGGCCTTCTCGATCAGCAGGCGGGCGACGAGGCGGCCGATACGGCCGAAGCCGTAGAGGACCACGTCGCGGCCCTCGCTGCGCTCGATCTTGTTCGCACCCGTGGCTCCGACGACCGCCTCGGCGGTGAATTCGGCGACCGACAGTCCGCGGTCGTCCGTCTTGTACGTCGCGGCCAGCATGCCGAGGTCGATCTGCGAGGGACCGAGGTCGAGGGCCGCGAGGGCCTGGAGGAACGGCATCGTCTCGGTGACGGACAGCTCCTCGCCGGCGATCTGCCGGGCGAAGCGGTGCGTCTTGAGGATGCTCACCACCGATTTGTTCACCAGGGAGCGGCTGTGGAGCAGGACGGTGACGTCGCGCTCCCGGTGCAGCTTCCCGATGATCGGGATCATCGACTCCGCGATCTCCTCGCGGTTCTTCCAGTTGGTGAACGAGTCGTCATTGACAGTCACAGGTTTATCTTTCGAGCTAGGCGGCGCTCATATGCTAACCCGTTCCCCGTTTGGCCCATCAAGCGGGGGAGGTCGAACGCCTCGGCCAGCAGTTCGTACGAACGCCGCCGGTCGGCCGGATCGGGTGTCAGGGTGTTGACGATCAGCTCGTCCACCCCGTGCGCGGCAGCCAGGGCCGTCAGCGCGGCGTGCACCTGCTCGGGCGCCCCGGAGACCAGGGACGCCCGGTGCACCTTGGCCCGCTCCAGCTCCGCGCCCGTCCAGCGGTGGCGGCGGGTGGTCTCGTACGAGGGCATCGGACGGTCGTGGCCGAGGTCCTTGCGGGCCCGCCACAGCAGCAGGCTCTGAGCCAGCTCCTCGGCGCGGCCGGCGCTGTCCGCGGTCACCACGCGCACGGCGAGGGCCCCGCCCGCGCGACGGCCGGTGGAGGCCGTGAACGCGGCGCGGTAGTCCTGGAACGCCGCCGTGCCGCCGGCCGGGGAGAAGAAGTGCCCGAACGCGAACTCGGTGCCCAGGTGTCCGGCCAGGCGGGCCGACTCGCGTCCCGCGCCCAGCAGCCACATCTGCGGCGGGACCGGCGCGTGCGGGACGACGCCGCCCTCGGCCAGGAGCGCGCGCAGGTCCGCCAGCCGCTGGGGGAAGTCGTGCGCGGGGCCGCCGGCCCGGCCGATCCCGAGGTCGACCCGTCCGGGATGGAGGGAGGCCAGTACGCCGAAGACCTCGGCGACCTTCGCCGGGTGGTAGCGGGGCAGCAGCACCCCGCCCGTGCCGACCCGCATCCGCGAGGTGTGGGCGAGCACGGCCCCCGCGAGGATCTCCGGCGCACTGCCCCCGAAGCCCGGGGAGCCGTGGTGTTCGGCGAGCCAGTAGCGGGTGTACCCGAGGTCTTCCGCGGCGCGGGCGAGGTCCACGGAAGCACGCACCGCCTGGTCGGGCGTGTGGTCCTCGCCGACCGGGGTCTGGTCCAGCACGGACAGTCGGGGGTTGGTCATGGTCCGCTGCCTTTCAGTGCTGGTGGGCCGGGATGCCGGAGGCGCCGGCCATGGTCGCGGGAACGATCCTGAAGTCCCGTTCGAAGACCAGGTTGTGCAGGTCGGCGGCGGCGATGGCGCGCAGCGTGGGCAGCTCGGCGGCGGCCTGTGCGTCGTCGAAGACGTTCAGCGGCCACTCGGAGACGGTCGCCCCGCGCAGATGGGGGTGGTGGAAGGAGGCGCCGTAGTGCGCGTACAGCGTGACCGGCGGGATGTCGGCGGACGACTGCTCGTCCCACCACAGGGTCCAGGCGTGGAAGAGGCTCCCGTCCTCGGCGCGCTCGACACCGGTGGCGTCCACCACGCCCTGTCCGAGGAGGAGTTCGTCGTTCAGTTCGCCCAGGGCCTGGCGGGCGTACGGGTCCAGGAGGCGGGTGGCGGTACGGAAGTGCTCCTCCTTGCCGGGGCGGGTGACGGCGTCGCCGTGGACGCCGTCGCGCAGATCGGCGAAGTGCCGCAGCAGGGCGTCGAGGTTGGGGACCTGGGACGTGGGGTGGACGTGGGTGGTCATGCCGACTCCGTGGGTTCGTCTGGGCGTTCGGTGGTGAGCAGGTGCAGGGCCAGTCCGAGCCAGCCGCGCAGGGTCACGGGGCTGTGCGGGCCGGGCCCGGCCGGGGTCCGGGCGGGTTGCAGGAAGGCGCCGTGGCCGGTCTGGCGGAACTCGCGCAGGGCGACTTCCACCCCGGCCGCACGCAGGAGGCGCGCGTAGCGGTGCACGTCGTCGCCGACGGGATCGAGGTCACCGGTGGCGAGGACGGCCGGGGCGAGTCCGCGCAGGTCGGCCGCCTCGAAGGGGGTGCTGTAGAGGCGGGTGCCGTCGGCCGCGCGGGGCCGGCCGGGGGCCTGGTAGGCCCGCCAGGCCGAGATCAGGTAGGACGCGGTGGGGAACATGTCGGGGAAGCGGTGGTACGAGGCCGCGGTGCACCCGGGGTCCAGCGGCGGGTAGGCGAGCACCTGGGCCGCCAGCGGAAGGCCGCGGTCGCGGCTGGCGAGTGCGGCACAAGCGGCCAGGGTGGCTCCCGCACTGTCCCCGCCGGCGGCGACGGGGACGGTGCCGCCGGCCCGCTCCCGGGCCCAGTCGAGCGCGGCCAGGACGTCCTCGACCATGGCCGGGTGGCGGGCCTCGGGGGCCAGCCGGTAGTCGACGCTGACGACGCCGAAGCCGGAGAAGCGGGCGAGTTCGGCGGTGGCGCCGTGCCAGTCCTGGGCCGATCCGGCGCGCCAGCTGCCGCCGTGGGCCCACACCAGCCAGCCCTGCGGTGCGGCCGCCCCCGGCCGGTACACCCTGGCGGGGACCGGGCCGGACGGGGAGGGGACGCGGACCTGCTCCCAGCGGACCGCGGCACGGTTCGTTCCGGCGGCCGAGTGGGTGGGTGTTGCCATCGGGGTTCCTTCCCTCCGTGCCTGGGGCCAACGTTCGCCGCCACGGCAGTGGTGTCACAAGGCGGAGTTGCCTTAGTTGCCGGGCTGCTGCCTGTTGCGGAGGAAGAGGGCGGTGGTGAGGGTTCCGATCACGACGATCGCGGTGTTGACGATGACCGCGGTCGTGATCCCCGCGTGGATGTCGGTGTTCGCCGCGACGACCGCCGACATGATCGGCGTGCCCATCGTGATACCGATCTGCTGCGTCATCGTCGCCAGACCCGTCGCCATGCCCTGCTCGTGGTCCGGCAGCCCCGTCGTCGCCGTCACCATGAACCCGACGATCACCAGCATGTTCCCGACCCCACCCGCGAACGTCGCGACCAGCAGCAGCCACATGCTCGACGAGGTCTCACCCAACGCGATCAGACTCAGCGTCGCGACCGCCTGCAGCACACCGCCCACCACCAGCGTCGAACGCGTACTGGTCGCCGCGATCACCCGCGGCGCGATCGAACCGCCGATCACCGTACCGACACCCAGCACACCGAACGACAGACCCGCCGCCAGCGGCGAGAAGTCCAGCACCTCCTGCAGTACAACGTCATCAGGAACACCAGACTGGTCTCCGTCAGGAACGCGATCACACCCGCCACGTTCCCCCACGCCACCGTCTTCTTCTTCAACACACTGACGGGTACCAGCGGACTCGCCGTCCTCGACTCGATCGCATAGAAAGCAACCAGCAGCACCACACCCGCCGCCAGCCAACCCAGCGCCGAACCCGAACCCCAACCGTGCTCACCCGCCTGCGTCAGACCGTAGATCAGCGCGAGCAGACCCAGAGTGACGGCCGTCGCACCCGGCACGTCCAGCTTCGGACGGGTAGCGGGACGCGACTCCTTGATCACCACGGGAGCGATCAGCAGCACCGCGAGCGCCACCGGCACGTTGATGAAGAACGCCCACCGCCACGACAGCAGGTCCGTCAGAACACCGCCCAGGATCGCGCCCGTCGTGAACCCCGCCGACATCAGAGCGCCGTTGAGACCCAGCGCCTTCTGCCGCAGCGGACCCTCCGGGAAGGAGGTGGTGAGGAGGGACAGGCCGGCCGGAGTCACCGCGGCCGTCGCCAAACCCTGGAAGACACGCGCCACCAAGAGCATCTCCGGGGTGGTCGCCAGACCGCCCGCCAACGACGACAGACCCAGCACCGCAAGACCCACCAGGAACAGCCGACGCCGCCCGAACAGATCCGCCACCCGACCGAACAACAGGGTGAAACCCGCCGCGCACAACGCGAACGACGTCGCGATCCACTGCAGATTCGACAACGAGAAGCCAAGCCCGTCACCGATCACCGGCAACGCCACGTTCAGAATCGAGAAATCAACCGCCAGCATGAACTGCGCCACCAGCAACACCACAAGCACCAGCTTCAGACGCCCGTCCAGACGGACCGGCCCCTCCCCCACCCCCGTACCCGCATCGGCACGCGCTCCCTCGACAACCGACATCTCGACACTTCCTCTCGATCACCGCAACAAGGTGTTGCGGGATCGACTCTGGACCGGTCGGAAGGGGTTACCCAGCCCCCTGGTTGTGCTGGCGCCGGGCAAGCTAGCACTGCCAGGGCCACCTTCGGGGGCGGCGTCCGGCGCAGTCCCCCGGCACACTGGAGGGCATGGACACACCCACCGCCCTGGGCGAATTCCTCCGTACCCGCCGGGCCCAGCTCCAGCCCGAGGACGTCGGACTGCCCTCGCACGGCACCCGTCGGCGCGTGCCCGGACTGCGGCGCGAGGAGCTCGCCCTGCTGGCCGGGGTGAGCATCACGTACTACACGCACCTGGAGCAGGGGCAGAGCACGAACGCCTCGGACAGCGTGCTCGACGCCCTGGCCCGCGCCCTGCGGCTGACCCCGGACGAGCACGCCCATCTGCTCAACCTGGCCCGCCCGCCGCGCGCCAAGCGGTCCGCGTCCCCCCGGCCCGAGTACGCCCGGGACACCACGCGCCGGCTGATCGCCGCCATGCCGCAGGTCCCCGCCGTCGTGCTGGACGGCCGCAACAACGTGCTCGCCTGGAACCCGCTCGGCCATGCCCTCCTCGCCGGACACCTCGACTTCGCGAGCCCCGACGACCCGGCCGTACGCCCCAACCTCACGCGGATGCTGTTCCTCGACCCGCACACCCGGGAGCTGTACACGGACTGGAAGAGCGAGGCCCGCGTCGCCCTCGCGGCGCTGCGCCTGGTCGCCGGCCGCAACCCCGAGGACCGGGCGCTGGCCGAGCTCATCGGCTCCCTGATGCTGCAGAGCCCGGACTTCGCGACGCTGTGGTCCAAGCACCCGGTGCGGGACTGCACGGTCGGTACGAAGACGCTGCACCACCCGGTCGTGGGCCCGCTGACCCTCGACTTCGAGAACCTGCACCTCACCGACGGCACGAACCACCGGATGCTGCTCTACAGCGCCCCCGAGTCCTCGCCCTCCGACGCGGCGCTGCGCATGCTGTCGAGCCTCACCGCGGGCTCCGCCGGTGCGGGGCCGGGCAGCGCGAAGCCCGCGTCGGCGGATGCGGACGCGGGCGGCGGGGGCGCGGAGCGGTAGGGCGGGAGGGTCAGCGGCCGGTCCGGCCGCCGGTCGTGACGGGGACCGGGGCCGGGTTCTCGTACGGCTCGGTGACCGGGTCCGGGACCTGCCGGGTACGGGGCCTGCCGCGGCCGAAGCGGCGCATCATCGGCATCTCGACGAAGCGGAAGAGGAGCCAGCCGCCCAGCAGCGAGGTGCAGAAGAAGCCGGCGATCACCAGCAGGGCGACGGGGACGCTGTAGGTCTGCTCTCCCAGCAGCGAGCGCAGGTAGAAGATCGTGACGCCCTGGACGAGGTAGAACCCGAAGGACACCTCGCCGAGCCAGACCATGGGCCGGCTGCGCAGGAAGGTGGCGCGGCCCTGTACGTCGGCATTGGCGGTGGCGCCGATGAGCGCGGCGACGGGAACGATCGTCGCGACGACGAATCCGTACTGGAACGGGGCGACGAGCGCGGCGGCGTAGCCGAGCACGGTCAGGACCAGCGCGGCGCCGAAACCGACGCGCCGCGGCCAGAGGCCGGCCAGGACGACGCGGGCGAGCAGGATGCCGAGGGCGAACTCGAAGACCCGGCCCAGCGGAAGCAGGTAGCCGAACCAGAACTGCAGGTCGGAGACGGGGGTGATGGCCGACTTCGGGGTGTCGGGGACGAGGTGGGTCGAGACCAGCTGGACGGCGACCATGCCGACGACCATCAGAGCGCTCCACACCCACAGGGCGGCACCGCGGATCCGCCGGATCGGGACGATCAGCAGCGGGAAGAGCACGTAGAAGAGCAGCTCGCTGCCGAGGGACCAGCTGGGCGGGTTCACGCTCAGGTTGACACTGGCCTGCGGGAACCAGGTGTGGATCAGCAGCAGGTTCGGCAGCCAGTCGGCCACGCTGGTGACCGCGGCTCCGGCGAACAGGACCATCGCGGCGGCGAAGACGACGACGTGGTTGGGGAAGATCTTCAGGAGTCGGCGGCGGAGGAAGGCCGTGACGCGCTCGCCGGGCCGCGAGGCCCAGGCCAGTACGAAGCCGGACAGCACGAAGAAGAACGAGACCCCGAGGTAGCCGGCCTTGCCGAAGGCCGTCGCGTAGCCGTCGGCGATCGAGGCGTCGGCGAAGGGGTTGACGGGGGCGTTGGGCGGTATCGGGGAGTCCGTCAGGGAGGAGTGGAAGAAGAAGACGAGGAGGGCGGCGAAGAACCGCAGGCCGGTCAGTGAGGGCAGTTTCGCCCGCTTGGCGGCTTCGGAGGGCGTCGAGGAGGCCACAGGGGTCGCTCTTTCGGAAGAGGTTTCGTCAGGGGACGGCCGCCGGGGCCGTGCTCCGCCGTGCGGTGCACGGTCCCGGCGGCGGCGCGAAGGGCGTCGCGGGGGCCGGCCGGTGGCGCGAGGGGCTTCGCGGGACGGGCCGGTGGGACGTGGGCAGGGGCGTGCGCGGGGGCGTGGGCCTACTGCTCGATCTCGTTGCGGTAGACCATGAGCTTGGCGTCCTTGGCCACGTAGTAGTTCTGGACGGAGTACGCGATGGTCGCGAAGTCCAGTCGGCCGTCGCCGTTGAAGTCGGCGGTGGCGATGCGGGCCACGGACTCCTCGGAGACCCGCCACTTCGCCCACACGCCGTTGGCCGCGTCGATCGCCTTGTAGTACATGACGCCCTGCCACGGCCACGGGCCGCGCAGCGCGACGAGGAACTCCTCGTCGCCGTCGCCGTCGAAGTCGGCGCAGACGATCTGGTGGCCGGGGCCCTCGCCGTTCTCGTTGGGGTCGCCGTACACGTCCAGCAGGACCCGGTTCCAGCCCTCGCCCTCCCCGGCCTTGGTGTAGACGGCCACGGTGTTGCCGTGGAAGGGCTCGATGGCGGCGACGTAGGCCATCGGGTCGTCGCCGAGCCGGCCCGCGTTGAGGTCGCCGCTGCCGCGGAAGCCGGTCTGCTCGAACTGCGTGAGCTCGCCGGTGCCGATCAGCTCCCGGATCCACTCCTCGCGGGCCTCGTCGTAGTAGAGCCAGGTGACGCCCTCGTCGGAGGCCAGGAGCAGGGACTCGAGGTCGGAGCCGGGGATCAGGCCCCGCTTCTTCTCGGCGCCGTGGATCATCCGGAAGTGGCTGTCGTCGACGACGGTCATCGGCCACTCCTCCGCGGTGTGCACGTCGTCGGGCTGCGTGAACAGCACGACCGGCAGGACGGCGTGGACGTCTTCCTTGGCGACGATCGGCAGGCCGATGATCTGGAGGCGGTCGGTGCGGGTGAAGTGGCCGGCGCGCAGGCGGTGCATGCCCGTGGCGCGTCCGACGTAGTGCCGCTTCCAGCGGGACTCGTCCTTGTCGGGGGTGCCCGGGTTCTCCAGCCAGTCGATCTTGCCGCCCTCGGTGTTGGCGTCGTGGATCGTGCCGATCGGGCCGTACAGGTCGTAGCAGACGATGACGTCGGGGTGGCCGTTGCCGCTGACGTCGGCGAAGTCGGCGCCCACGGGCATCTTGATGCGGTCGGCTATCAGGCGGCGGGTCCAGTCGCCGTCGTTGGCGTACCAGTAGATCTCGCCCAGCCGCAGCCCGTAGCCGAACAGGTCGGGCTTGCCGTCCCCGTCGATGTCCGGGGCCTCCAGCCAGTAGCCGTCGCGGAGCTGGTCGGCGACGATTTCGGCCGTGAACTTCGGGGCGCGCAGGACGTTCTCGCCGTTCTTGTTGGTGGCGGCCTTGCCGGTGGCGGTCATCAGCGGTTCTCCAAGAGGGTGGGGACGGGCAGGGTGCGCAGGGCGCGGGGTACGGGGTGGTACTCGATGGCGAGCCAGACGCAGTCCGTGTCGGCCCGGTACTGGTGCATCGGGTAGTGGTAGCTGCACTGGGGGCCGGTCGCGCAGAACGGGTCCGGGGTGGTGTAGCCCGGGCTCATCAGGACGTCCTGGTAGAGGGAGGCCTGGTCGTGGTCGCGGAACCGCTGCATGCGCCCCAGGCCGTGCACCTGGGTGTGGACCTCGATGAAGTCGTGCGTGTTGTGGATGAAGCAGTCGGTGCCGGCGGGCGCGAACCAGAGGTTGGCCCGGACGTTGAACTCGCGCTGGTCCAGGGCGGCTTCACGTTCGCCGAGGATGTAGGCGGGGTCGAACAGGACGGTGTTGATCTCGTCCTGGGCGCTGCGGTGGAGGGGGGTGTCGCGGGAGAACTCCCCGGGGCCGAGCAGGTCGGCGAGGTGGTGCCAGCCCGGTTCCCGGGTGATGCCGGTCATCTCGACGTCCTCCGCTGCGGGGCGCAGCAGGAGCAGTGCGTCGGCCTTCTCGATGCGGGTGTCGGCGAGCACCGTCGAGGAGAGCGGGGGGATGCTCTTGCGCGGTACCTCGGCGACGGTCACGGGGGTGGTACCGGGGTTGACCACGATCGTGCGGCCTTCGATGGTGTAGTCCACGGCGTCGCGCACGAGGTCGGCCCTCAGGTACGGGGAGCTGAACTTCAGCGGGCGTTCGGTGGCGGACGGGGTGGCGCTCATACGGGCTTCCTCTCGGTGTCGGTCAGGTGCGGGCGAAGTCGGCCGTACGGGCGAGCTCCACGCTGAGCTCGTCGACGGCGGTCTCCGGGACGAAGGGCTCGGGGGCGGGGCCCAGGCCGAAGAAGTGGGCGATGGCGGCGACGGTGCGGACGGTGGCCAGGCCGTCGCCGTACGGGTTGGCGGCGTTGGCCATGCGGTCGTAGGCGACCTGGTCGCGCAGCAGCTCCAGGGTGTGGGCGACGATGCCCTCGGTGCGGGTTCCGACGAGGCAGGCGGTGCCGGCGACGATGGCCTCGGAGCGTTCGGTGACGTCGCCCAGGACCAGGGTGGGCTTGCCGAGCGCGGGCCCCTCCTCCTGGCTGCCGCTGCTGTCGGAGACGATCACGTCGGCGCGGCCCATGAGCTTGCAGAAGCTGAGGTAGGGCAGCGGGTCGACGACGGTGATGGCCGGGTGACCGCCGATGTGCGGCAGGAGCGCCTCGCGGACGACGGGGTTGCGGTGCAGCGGGACGACGACGCGGACGCCGGGCTCGTCGGCGATGCGGGCCAGGGCCTGCCCGATCTGCGGCAGGTACGGCCATGCCTCGCGGCGGTGTGCGGAGGCCAGTACGACCCGGCGGGGGTCCTGGTCGAGGTCTTCGAGGGCCGGTACGCCGTAGCTCCGCGCGCGGCCGCTGGCCCAGCGCAGGGCGTCGATGACGGTGTTGCCGGTGACGGTGACGGTGTCGGCGGCGATGCCCTCGCGCAGCAGGTTCGCCAGGTTCCCGGGGGTGGGGGCCAGGTGCAGGGCGGCGATCTGCGCCACGAGCCGTCTGTTGCCCTCCTCGGGGAAGGGGGAGCCGAGCCGGCCGCTGCGCAGTCCGGCCTCGACGTGGACGACGGGGATCCGCTGGTGGAACCCGGCCAGGGCGCCGGTGAGGGTGGTGGCGGTGTCACCGTGGACCAGGACCGCGTCGGCGGGCGCGGTGGCGAAGTAGTCCTCCAGGCCGCGCAGCGAGCGGTAGGTGACCTGGGAGAGGGTCTGCTTGGGCGCCATCACCTTCAGGTCGACGTCGGCGGTGAGGCCGAAGGCGTCGAGTGTCTCGTCGAGCATCTGGCGGTGCTGCCCGGTCGAGATCACGACGGGCTCGAAGCGCGGGTCTTCCTGGAGGGCGCGGATGACCGGCGCGAACTTGATGGCTTCGGGCCGGGTGCCGAGGACTACGGCGACGGAACGCATGGTTTTCCTCTACTTCCTTCACGAGGGGCATTTCGAGCCAGGGCATGACAGGGGGAGCGCGCGGCACGGCGGGGCCGCGGAAGGGCTCTTCTCGGGTGCTGGCCAGGGGATCGGATCTCACTGCGAGGGGCTTTCCAGCGCCCTCTTCCGGCCAAGACACAGCTTTCCCGGAGTCGGCCGGGGAGTCAACGAACACCCCCGATCACTCGAACAGTTGGACGGCAAACGCCACAAGCCCCGCACTCCGGAGGACGGAGTGCGGGGCTTGTGGACAGCGCGAACGGGGGAAGCGCCCAGGGCGGGCGAGGGAGCGGGCGGACGGGCTCGCTAGCCGCGGGCGGGCTTGATGGACATGGAGTGCCGGAAGAAGTCGGACGGGTCGTAGCGCCTCTTCACCTGCTGGAGGCGCGGGTAGTTGTCCTTGTAGTAGAGCGTCTGCCACGGCACGCCGGAGCGGTTGCGCCGGGGGTCGGTGATGTCGCGGTCGGGGTAGTTGATGTAGCAGCCGTCGGTGCTGTCGTCGATCAGGGGAACGCCCCCGGTCGGGGAGAAGAAGTCCTCGTACAGGCCGCGCAGCCAGCCCAGGTAGAACTCGTCCTCGCTCTCCTCCTGCCAGAAGGTCTGGAAGCACATCTTGAAGATGGACGAGCGCTGCGCGTTCGCCGTCGCGTCGGGCGCCGCGGCGTTGACCTGCCCGCCGAAGGAGAACAGCACCAGCATGGTGTCGGGATTCGTGAAGTCCGGCCGGCTCATGTGGTGGTAGAGCGCCTGTATCTGATGGTCCGTGAAGTTTTTCCTCATGTATGCGGACTTGTGCGCTCCGCGCGAGGTGGGGTTGGTGATGGTCGGGTTGTTGGTGCCGACCAGCCGGGTCGCCTGGAGCCAGGGCAGGGTCCTCGGTTCCGCGAACTGCGGCATCGCGGGCAGCTCACCGGTGGCGCGGGTCAGCGCCTTCGGGGTGACGCCCGTGCCGGCCGTGATGGCCGCCAGGTAGTCGTCGAGCAGTTTGCGCGCGTGGGGTACCGTCGCGTCGACCTGGGTGAACATCCCCAGGCTGCCGTGCGCCTTGGAACTGACGTTGAACAGGCTGGAGAGGTTGCGGTACGGGGAGTCGGGGGAGCTGTTCGCGGCGTGCCAGGCCCCGAAGTTCTTCAGCAGCCGGGTGAACTTCGCCTCCGTCAGCTGCTCCCAGGGGAAGTCGACGGCGCTCACCAGGACCGTCGACGGCGGGGAGATCAGCTGTTCGGAGGGGACGGAGCCCTTCGCACCCGGGGAGCGGAACCAATAGCGGGTCACCAGGCCGAAGTTGCCGCCGCCCCCGCCCGTGTGCGCCCACCACAGCTCCCGGTTCGGGTCGTCCTTCTCCCTGGTGGCCACGACCGTGCGGACCGCGCCCTTCCCGTCCGTCACCACGACCTCCACGGCGTAGAGGTGGTCGACGACCAGGCCGTGGGCCCGGGAGAGCAGGCCGTACCCGCCGCCGGCTATGTGTCCGCCGGCGCCGACGCTGTAGCAGATCCCGCCCGGGATCGTGACGCCCCAGCCCTTGTACAGGGCCTCGTACACATTGATCAGGCGGGCGCCCGCCTCCACGACGAATGCGCGGAAGGCCGGGTCGTAGCCGACGTGCGTCATCTCCGAGAAGTCGATGATGACCTCCGTCTCCGGGTGCGCGGCGAAGTCGGCGAAGCAGTGGCCGCCACTGCGCACCGAGACCCGCTTGCCCGCGCGGACGGCGTCTCTGAGGGCGCGTTCGGCGTCCGCGGTCGAGCGGACCATCTTGATGTAGTCCGGACGGGCGACGAAGCGCTGGTTGTTGCCGGTGGTGAGCATCTCGTAGCGCGGATCACCCGGCTTGACGACCGATCCGGCGCCGGCGGCCGCGCCGCCGGAGGGGGCGGGGGACGCGGTGGCCGCCGCGGGACCGGCCAGTGCGCCGGCCACCGCCGCGCCTCCGACGACGGCCGCGCCGCGGGTGAGCATCGTCCGGCGATCGACACCGTTCATGGGTCTACCTCGACTTCTGTTCGATGAGTGGTTCAGCGGGAAGTGGTTCAGCGGGGAGCGTTGCCCTGGGGGGCGTTGCCGTGAGGGGCGTCGCCTTGGCCTGCGGGGGCGGCCCGTCGCCGCGGCGGTCGAGCAGTCCGGACAGCGCCGCGGTGCCCAGGCCGGCGGCGGCGAGTCCGGCGCCGATCCAGGTCGGCGAGGTCCAGCCCAGGCCGTGCGCGACGGCGAGGCCGCCGAGCCAGGCCCCGAGGGCGTTTCCGAGGTTGAAGGCCGCGATGTTCGCCGCGGAGGCGAGGGCCGGAGCCCCGGCGGCCTGCTGCATCACACGGGCCTGCAGCGGAGGTACCGTCGCGAAACCGATGGCCCCGAAGGCGGCCAGGGTGATCGCGGCGGGCAGAGCGGCCCGCGAGGTGAAGGTGAAGATCACCAGTACCACGCAGAGTCCGCCCAGGATGAGGTAGAGGCTGGGCATCAGGGACCGGTCGGCGGCCCGGCCGCCGAGCACGTTGCCCACGCACAGCCCGGCGCCGAACAGGACGAGGAGCCAGGCGACCGCCCCGTCGGAGAAGCCGGCCAGTTCGGTCATCATCGGCGCGAGATAGGTGAAGGAGGCGAAGACACCGCCGAAGCCGAGCACCGTCGTGGTCAGCGCCAGCCACACCTGGGGCTTGCGGAAGACGGCGAGTTCGGCGCGCAGCGCTCCGCTCTCCGGCCGCGGCTGCGGCGGGACCAGGGTGATGAGGCCGAGCAGTCCGACGACCCCGATGCCGGTGACGGCCCAGAAGGTCGAGCGCCAGCCGAACTGCTGGCCCAGGAAGGTGCCGAGCGGTACGCCGAGCACGTTGGCCAGGGTCAGGCCGGTGAACATCAGGGCGATGGCACTGGCCCGCCGGTCGGGTGCCACCAGGTCGGCGGCGACGACGGACCCGATGCCGAAGAAGGCGCCGTGCGTGAGGGCGGCGATCAGCCGGCCGCCCATGAGGGCGGTGTAGTCCCCGGCGAGGGCGCAGAGCAGGTTGCCCGCGATGAAGACGACCATGAGCGCGACGAGCATGGTCTTGCGCGGCAGCCTGGCGCCCGCCGCGGTCATCAGCGGTGCGCCGACGACCACGCCGAGGGCGTACCCGGTGACCAGCATGCCGGCGGAGGGGATGGACACGGACAGGTCGTCGGCGACCTCCGGGAGCAGGCCGACGATGACGAACTCGGTGGTGCCGATGCCGAAGGCGCCGATGGCCAGGGCGAGGAGGGAGGGTCGCATCGCGGATCCCGGTCAGATCTGCCGCAGGGCGCCGCCGTCGACGCTCCACTCGGCGCCGGTGACCTGGCCCGCGAGGGGGGAGAGCAGGTACGCGATGACACCGGCGACGTCGTCGGGAGTGCCGATGCGGCCGCTCGGCAGCCGGCGTACCTCGCGGATGAAGTGGTCGACGGCCTCGTCGGGCAGGAGGCCGAACCGCTCGCCGAGCTGCTCGGCGAAGCCGCCCGGGGCGTCGAAGAGGGCCGTCCGGGTGGGGCCGGGCGAGACGACGTTGGAGCGCACCCCGCGTCCGCCGAACTCGGCGGCGAGGGACTTGGAGACGGAGAGCAGTGCCGTCTTGGTGGCGGCGTAGTCGACGATGCCCGGATCGGGGAAGCGGGCGGCCTCGCTCGCGACGTGGACGATGGCGCCCGCTCCGGTCTCCAGGAGCGCGGGCAGGGCGGCGCGGGTCATGCGGACCGCGGAGTGGAAGTTGACCTCGAAGGTGCTGTTCCACTGCTCGTCGGTGACGTCGAGGAACCCGGTGCGCGATTCCAGCGCGCCCACGTTGTTGACGAGGCCGTCGAGCCGGCCGTGGCGCTCGATCACCGTGTCGGCCACCTGTCGGGCCGCGGCGGGGTCGGTGAGGTCGGCGGTGACGGTGCTGACCCGGCCGCCGAGGGTTTCGGTGTTCCAGGGCTTGCGGGCGACGCCGACGACGGTGGCGCCTTCGGCCGCCAGCAGGCGGGTGGTTGCCTCGCCGATCCCGGAGGACGCTCCGGTGACGAGGTACACGCGGTCTTCGATACGGAGGTCCATCACGTTCCTTGGGATGAGGAGGCCTTGGGGGAGGCGGCCCGGCACCGTCGGTGCCGGGCCGCCTCGCGAGGGGATGTTTCGGCCGAGGACTCAGGCGGCGGGCGTGAGGTCCTTGGCGGCCTTGTTGCGGAGGAAGAGGGCGGTGGTGAGGGTTCCGATCACGACGATCGCGGTGTTGACGATGACCGCGGTCGTGATCCCCGCGTGGATGTCGGTGTTCGCCGCGACGACCGCCGACATGATCGGCGTGCCCATCGTGATACCGATCTGCTGCGTCATCGTCGCCAGACCCGTCGCCATGCCCTGCTCGTGGTCCGGCAGCCCCGTCGTCGCCGTCACCATGAACCCGACGATCACCAGCATGTTCCCGACCCCACCCGCGAACGTCGCGACCAGCAGCAGCCACATGCTCGACGAGGTCTCACCCAACGCGATCAGACTCAGCGTCGCGACCGCCTGCAGCACACCGCCCACCACCAGCGTCGAACGCGTACTGGTCGCCGCGATCACCCGCGGCGCGATCGAACCGCCGATCACCGTACCGACACCCAGCACACCGAACGACAGACCCGCCGCCAGCGGCGAGAAGTCCAGCACCTCCTGCAGGTACAACGTCATCAGGAACACCAGACTGGTCTCCGTCAGGAACGCGATCACACCCGCCACGTTCCCCCACGCCACCGTCTTCTTCTTCAACACACTGACGGGTACCAGCGGACTCGCCGTCCTCGACTCGATCGCATAGAAAGCAACCAGCAGCACCACACCCGCCGCCAGCCAACCCAGCGCCGAACCCGAACCCCAACCGTGCTCACCCGCCTGCGTCAGACCGTAGATCAGCGCGAGCAGACCCAGAGTGACGGCCGTCGCACCCGGCACGTCCAGCTTCGGACGGGTAGCGGGACGCGACTCCTTGATCACCACGGGAGCGATCAGCAGCACCGCGAGCGCCACCGGCACGTTGATGAAGAACGCCCACCGCCACGACAGCAGGTCCGTCAGAACACCGCCCAGGATCGCGCCCGTCGTGAACCCCGCCGACATCAGAGCGCCGTTGAGACCCAGCGCCTTCTGCCGCAGCGGACCCTCCGGGAAGGAGGTGGTGAGGAGGGACAGGCCGGCCGGAGTCACCGCGGCCGTCGCCAAACCCTGGAAGACACGCGCCACCAAGAGCATCTCCGGGGTGGTCGCCAGACCGCCCGCCAACGACGACAGACCCAGCACCGCAAGACCCACCAGGAACAGCCGACGCCGCCCGAACAGATCCGCCACCCGACCGAACAACAGGGTGAAACCCGCCGCGCACAACGCGAACGACGTCGCGATCCACTGCAGATTCGACAACGAGAAGCCAAGCCCGTCACCGATCACCGGCAACGCCACGTTCAGAATCGAGAAATCAACCGCCAGCATGAACTGCGCCACCAGCAACACCACAAGCACCAGCTTCAGACGCCCGTCCAGACGGACCGGCCCCCCGGCTTCTCCCCCCTCCCCTTCACCCGCGTCAACACGCGCTCCCTCGACAACCGACATCGCCATACATCCTTTCCATCACAACGGAGGCCTTCGGCTTCGAAGGCCGGTACTTGCCGGGGAAGCCGGCTCAGGCAGGGGTCTGCGCCGCGGCGCGGCGCCGTAGTTCTTCGGAGAGTTCCTGCCAGTCCCGCGCGCACTGGGCGGCCGCGGCGGCCGCCGTCTCGGCGCGGTACGGGGGTATCGCGGCGACGATCCGCTCCCACTGCCGCAGCCCGCTCACCTGGATGTCGAGCATGCGCAGCAGGAGCCGGCCCGCTTCGCTCAGCCTGAGCAGGGGGTCCTTGCACAGGCTGGTGACCAGGGCGGGCAGTGGCTGCCCCCGGCCGCGGGCGGGCACCGGGGCCGGGGCGGGCGCGGTGCCGTGGCCGGAGCGCCGCTGCACGGCGGGCACGGGGTCCGCGCCCTCGCCGATCCTGCGCCGGACGTCCCGTACGGTCGAGGGCGCGATGCCCGCTTCCCGTGCGATCTGCCGCAGGGAGGCCGTGGGACGCCCGGCGAGCAGCCGGGCCGCGGCTTCCCTGCCGCGCACGGGATCGGCGGGCCGGATCCGGCCGTCCTGGCCCAAGCGGCCCGGAGGGTCGGGCCCGGGGCCGTCTCGGCGTCGCAGCGACCCGACGGTCTTGGCCGCCAGCCCGGTCCGCTGCGCGATGCCGCGGTCGGACCAGTCCGGGTGGGACCGAAGGATCCGTAAAGCCGCGGCCGTCCGCTCGGCGTGCGTGAGCGGGAGCCCGTGGCTGATGTTCGCCTCGACCGAGAGGACGAACGCGTCTTCGGCGCTGCCGTCGAAGTACGTGACCGCCACCGTGTCCTGCCCGCGCAGTACGGCGGCCCGCAGCCGGTGCGTTCCGTCGATGATCCGCATGGAGTCGCGGTGCACGAGCAGTGGAGGCAGCGTCCGGCCGGAGTGGGCGAGACCTTGTGCGTGGCTCTCGTCCACGCGGACGACCCGCGGGGAGTCCGCGGCGAGCAGCGCGCCGACCGGTACCTCGACGACGCTGTCGGAGGCGTCCGCCGCGCTGGTCGCGTTCGGGTTGCCCATGGTGTTCACCTCCCTTCGTCCGCTCGGTACTTCGGATGCCGGTCCTTCGCCCGGCCCCGGGGAAGAAATTACGTAACTACCGTTCGGTAACCCAAGCGCTGGCCGAACTCCGTTGCAATCTGGGCAACTTGGCGAAGTAGCCGTGCCGCGCGGTGGGCGACCGCGGAGAATCCCCGGTCGCCCACCGCGCCGCCGGCCTCACACGCCGACCGGTTCCTCCGCGCGCACGAACTCCCGCAGCCAGGCGAGGAATCCGGGCCCGAGGTCCTCGCGCTCACACGCGAGCCGGACGGTCGCGCGCAGGTACTCGGCGCGGTCCCCGGTGTCGTAGCGCCGGCCGGAGAAGACGACGCCGTGCACGGGACGGCCCGCCCGGACCAGGGCGCGCAGCGCGTCCGTCAGCTGGATCTCGCCGCCGCGTCCGGGACTCGTGCCCCGCAGGACCTCGAAGATCTCGGGATCGAGGAGGTAACGGCCGATGATCGCGAGGTTGCTGGGCGCGGTGCCGGGCTCCGGCTTCTCGACCAGGTCGGTGATGCGCACGCCCGCGTCGGCGCCCGACGGTCCCTCCACGGCGGCGCAGCCGTACTGGTGGATCGCTTCCGGACCCACCTCCATGAGGGCGACGACGCTGCCGCCGTGCCGTGCGCGCACCTCGGCCATGCGGGCCAGCAGCGGGTCCCGGGGGTCGATGAGGTCGTCGGCCAGGAGTACGGCGAACGGCTCCCGGCCGACGTGCGGGGCGGCGCAGAGGACGGCGTGGCCCAGCCCCTTGGGATCCCGCTGGCGCACGTAGTGGATGTCGGCGAGTTCGGTGGAGGCGCAGACGCTGTCGAGCTTGTCCTGGTCGCCGCGGCGCTGGAGGGCCTCCTCCAGCTCGTAGTTGCGGTCGAAGTGGTCCTCGAGCGGTCGCTTGTTGCGGCCGGTGACCATGAGGATGTCGGACATCCCCGCCGCGACCGCCTCCTCCACCACGTACTGGATGGCCGGCTTGTCGACCACCGGCAGCATTTCCTTGGGGGTGGCCTTGGTCAGCGGGAGGAATCGCGTGCCGAGTCCCGCAGCGGGGATGACTGCCTTGGTTATCCGGTGAGGTGTGGAATTCATGCCGCTGACGCTAGAGGCTGTCCGGCGCCACCGGCTCGAATTCCCGCTCTTCTGCGCCTACTTGGGCATTTCGGGATTCGGTTCCGGCGACGCCGCAATGCCCCGGCGGACGAGCCGCCACAGCTCTCTCAGCTCGGCGACCACGGCGCCGCGGCCACCGCCCGCACGGCCGCGGCGCGCTCGTACGACGACCCCGCCCACCAGATGGGCCGTCAGCAGGGCCGCGGGGCGCGGCCCTACCTCGGGGCTCAACTGACCCTCCTGCGCGGCTTGCTCGAGCAGCTCCCTGACCTCCGGGTACCAACAGCTGCACCAGGCCGGACCTGCGCCGGCACGCTCCTGCGTGAGCCGGGCGGCCGCGCGTACGACCGCGTCGTCCTCGATCAGGCAGCCCAGTTCGAGGACCAACGCGGAGACGGTGTCCAGCGCCGGGCCGCCGCGGGCCGTGACGTCCTCGACCACTCTGCGGGTGGCCTCCCGCCCCGAATCCTCGACGGCCGAGGCCAGCTCCCCCTTCGCGGCGAAATGGAAGGTGAGGGCTCCGATGGATATCCCTGCGGAACGGCTAAGCCGGGACAATGACGTCCCGTCATATCCGTTGCGGTCGAATTCTGCGGCGGCCACCGATATCAGGTGGTTACGGGTGCGCACGCCGCGCTCTTGCTTTACCACTGCACAATCACTGCCATCCAGGTCGTTCCTGACTCACCAATGGGTCCTGTCGCGGGATGGCGACCTCCAGCGTCGCCCCGGGTGCCGGCCGCACACAACGCCGACTTGACGAAGAAGCACCCGCCCCCTCCACCGCCGCCCTCACGACGGAGCCCGGATACCAACGTGCCCAAGTCACGGGAGGGGCGCTACATCTACGCTAGAAAAAAAACGAACGTTCTGTACTCTGATGGTACCTACGACGCACGCCGACGTCCGCAGTGAAGGGGGATACAGATGACGGCACTTACGAGGACCAGAGCTCTGGGGGCCGGGGACACCACCCTGGACGAGTTCACCGAGCGCCTCTTCGGCCACTTACCGAGAGCCGACCAGCGCCGCTGGGCGCGGGTCTACCTGCAAGGACTGCTCACCACGCCCGGCAAGAAGTCCGTCCGCCGGCTCGCCGCCTCCGTGACCGAGTCCCCCACCGCCTCCCAGTCCTTGCAGCAGTTCATCAACGCGAGCCCGTGGGAGTGGGATCCGGCGCGCACCGAACTGCTCCGCTGGGTCGAGGAACGGCACACGGTCCGCGCCTGGACGATCGGGCAGGTGGCCTTCCCCAAACGGGGCGAGCACTCGGTCGGCGTACACCGCCGCTTCGACCCGGCCGCCGGACGCATCGTCAACTGCCAGTACGGATACGGCCTGTTCCTGTCCCTGGGCGGTACGAACACGCCCGTCGACTGGCGCCTGCTCCTACCCGAGAACTGGTCGGCCGATCCCACCCTGCGCCGCCGGGCGCGCATCTCGCCGGAGGTCGCCCATCAGACCCCGGAATCCCTCGTCCTCGGGCTCGTCGACTCGATCGCCGCCCGCACCTCGTCGGTGCGCGCCCCCGTGATCGCCGACTTCAGCCGCCTGAACGGCGCCGCCGCGCTGATCGGCATGCTCGGCCGCCGGGGCCACGACTTCCTGGTATGCGTCCCGCCGAGCCTCACGGTCAGCCCCGCCGGTCCGGCGCACGGGGCCGAGCCGGCCCGGATGCCCGTGCGGATGCCCGCCCGGATGCCGGTGCGTGCGACCAGCGCGGGGGATTTCGTCCGCCTGGGGAACACCAGCCACCCGTACGCCGCGCAGCTCGGCGGTCCCGACGCGCGTGCGCAGCGGCCGCGCATCCACTCGGGACTGGTCCGGGTGCCCGGCGGGGAGACCGGAGTGCCGGGGGCGCAGCAGACGTACCGCCTGTTCGGCGAACGGCGGCCGGGGCCCGGCCTGCGGGGCGGGCCGGTCTGGCTGACGAACATGAGCCGCCACCGGATGGACGACCTGCTGTTCCTGGTGCGGCAGTCGGCGCAGACCGCCGCGGTGCTCGGGACGCTGGCCGACGAGTTCGGCCTTCTCGACTTCGAAGGCCGCTCCTTTCCGGGGTGGCACCACCACATGACGCTGATGTCGGCGGCGTTCGCGTACAAGTCCATGCCGAACGCGCCGGAGGCGCGGGAGGCTCGGGAGTACGCGGCCTGACGGAGCGCGGGCCCGGGGGGCGGGTGCGGCGCCGCCTCGGGGAACCCGCTCCGCCGGGCACCGGGCTCCGCCCGGACCCGCGCCTCAAGCGCCGGCGGGGCTGAAACGTGCGGCCCCGCCGGCCAGGCGTCAGGCGCGGATCAAGGACAGCACCTCGTCGCGGACCTTGGCCAGGGTGGCTTCGTCGCGGGCCTCGACGTTCAGGCGCAGCAGCGGTTCGGTGTTGGAGGCGCGGACGTTGAACCACCAGTCCGTGCCCGTCGCCGTCAGACCGTCCAGCTCGTCCACCGTGACGCCCTCACGGTCACCGTAGGCCGCCTTGACCGCGGCCAGCCGGCCCGCCTGGTCCGCGACCGTCGAGTTGATCTCCCCCGAACCCGCGTACCGGTCGTAAGAAGCCACCAGACCCGACAGCGGCCCCTCCTGCCCGCCAAGAGCCGCCAGCACGTGCAGCGCCGCGAGCATGCCGGTGTCCGCGTTCCAGAAATCCTTGAAGTAGTAGTGCGCCGAGTGCTCACCACCGAAGATCGCACCCGTCTTGGCCATCTCCTCCTTGATG
Source organism: Streptomyces subrutilus (assembly GCF_001746425.1). Lineage (GTDB taxonomy): Bacteria > Actinomycetota > Actinomycetes > Streptomycetales > Streptomycetaceae > Streptomyces > Streptomyces subrutilus_A. Next base: position 1,310,592 of record NZ_MEHK01000001.1, read on the forward strand.
AAGGAATGCCCCACCCGCGTACGCACCGGCGTGCCGCCGTTCTCCCGCACCACCTCCGGCACCGACCACGAAGTGATCAGATTGTGGATCACCGTGCCGGTGCCGCCGTTGCGGGCCAGCTCCCGCGCGGCGACCAGGCGGTGATCGCGGACGGCGAGACGCCCACGCCGCGCTCGTCGACGATGAAGCAGCGGTCCGCGTCCCCGTCGAAGGCGATACCCAAATCGGCGCTCTCGGCAAGGACCCGGGCCTGGAGGTCGACGATGTTCTTCGGATCCAGCGGGTTCGCCTCGTGGTTGGGGAAGGTCCCGTCCAGCTCGAAGTACATCGAGACCAGGTCCAGCGGAAGGCCCTCGAACACCGTCGGAACGGTGTGACCACCCATACCGTTGCCCGCGTCCACCACCACCTTCAACCGGCGGATCGCCGTCAGGTCCACCAAACCGCGCAGGTGGGCGGCGTAACCGGTGAGGGTGTCCTGCTCGGTGACCGTGCCGGGAACCGTGCCGGCCGAGATGGCCGGGGCGCCCTCCTCCGACCACTTCTCCACCAGCTCACGGATCTGCGACAGACCCGTGTCCTGACCCACCGGCGCCGCACCCGCCCGGCACAGCTTGATCCCGTTGTACTTCGCCGGATTGTGCGAGGCCGTGAACATCGCACCCGGCAGACCCAGCGAACCCGACGCGTAGTACAGCTGGTCCGTCGAACACAGCCCGATCAACGTCACATCCACACCACGGGCGGACGCACCCCGCGCGAACGCCGCCGACAGACCCGGCGAAGACGGCCGCATGTCATGACCGACCACGATCGCCGACGCACCCGTCACCTCCACGAACGCGGCACCGAACAGCTCCGCCAACGACTCGTCCCACTCGTCCGGCACGACACCACGCACGTCATACGCCTTGACGATGTTCGAAAGGTCGGGCATGTCCACTCCTCCACGGGTAACCGGATGTGCTCCGGACGCTACCCGCCCCCTTCCCCGCCACAGCCCGCCCGCGCCCATCCCACCGAGGCTTTGGCAGATCGCCGTCACCCCGGGACGGCCCCGCCCCGCTCCCGGTACCACCGCGCCGCCCGGCCGAGCCGGGCCACTGGTCCGGGCCCCGGCTCGATGCCCGCGAGCCGCCATGCCGTGTCCGCCCGGTACCAGTGGTCCCGGGCCAGCAGCGTGAACTGCCGCTCGCTCACCCATCCCGGGGTTCCGGCCAGCGCGTCGAGGCACGCGGTCCACGGCCAGTCCTGCGCGGGTCGCTCCGCCAGCACCCGGTGGCGGGCGAGGGCGTCCATGAGGTCGCCGCTCCGCACCGGCTCCGGATGGTGGGCGTGCAGGACGCCCGAGGCCCCGGCCGCGTCGCCGCCGCCCAGCCCGAACGCCACGATGAGCCGCGCGAGATCGTCGACGTCGACGAACGAGGCCAGCCCCTCGCCCCCGCCCCATCCGGCCGGTACCCGCCGGAACGCGTCCACGAGGGCCGGTACGACCCACCGGTCCCCCGTCCCCAGCACCAGCCCCGCGCGCAGGACCAGTCCCCCCGCGTCGAGCACCGGCTCCTCTCCCGCCAGGCGGCTGCGACTGGCCGCCGACACCGGAGCGGGCGTCAGCTCGCCCACGTCCGGCCCGCGGTGCGGTCCCGGCCCGTAGACCGCGCAGGTCGACAGCTGCACGATGCGCCGCACTCCCGCCCGCCGCGCCTCGGCCACCAGGGCCCGGGCGCCGTCCGCGTTGACGGCGGCGCACCGTTCTGCGTCCGGTCCGATGTAGGAGGCCAGCGACAGCAGGACGTCCGCGCCGTCGCACACCCCGCGCAGGGACGCGGTGGTGGCCAGGTCGGCGTCCGCCCACCGCGCCGCGTGCCCGGTGGCGGGGGGAGGCGTACGGGACACCGCGCGCACCACGGCCTCCGGTGCCTGCGCGGCCAGCCGTCGCAGCACCGCCGAGCCCACGAATCCCGTCGCCCCGGTGACGACGACGCGGGGCGCGCTCACACCAGCTGCTCGGGTTCCGCCGGCTCCGCCGGCCGGGAGGGCTCGGACGGCCGCAAGGTCAGCCGCAGTCTCGCGCGGGTGTCCTCCGTGGCGACGGCGGGCAGCAGGTAGCGCCACAGCGAGGCGATGCGCTGCGGCAGGTCGGCCCGGCCGGTGGAGGCCTGGGAGAAGAGCTGCGCGCCGGTGAAGGAGCTGACCAGGACCCACGCCAGTTCGTGGTCGTCGATGTCCGGCTGGAGCTCCCCCTTGGACCGGGCGAAGCGCAGCTGCTGGCGGAACTCGAGGACCCAGGCCTGGTACGCGACGTCATCGCGCAGGCCGAACTCCCCTTGTTCGACGGCCAGTCGTACGCCGGCGCGGAGCACGGGATTGTGCTGGAGCTGCTCGGCCAGGTAGAGGGTGATGTCCACCAGGTGCTGCAGCCCGTCCTCCCCCTCGGGGAACTCCAGGCCGTCGCCCTGCCCGACCATGACAGCGTAGGCGAGCTCCTCCTTGGAGCCGAAGTGGAAGTACATCCCGCCCTGCGTGACGTCCGCCCGCTTCATGATCTTGCTGATGCTGGCGCCGCTGAAGCCGAACTCGTCGAAGACCTCCGCCGCCGCGCGCAGGATGGCCGCTCTGGTCTGAACTGCCCTTAGTTGAGGCGCACGTTGTCGCTTGCGGTCCGACATTGGGGTACCTAACTTCCTCGACAAAAAAAACGAACATCCTTTATTTTAGGACCCATCGCCGTACAGCACCAGCTCATGTCCGACGTTTCAAGGGGGGCTCAACCATGACTGTGTCAGCTGACCACTCCGTCTCGACCGTCTCCGTACTCAGCAGCGCGTTACCGCGCGAGTACGTGCACAAGAGCGCACACTCCGAGGTCCTGCTCACGGGGTGGCGTGCCGTCGCGCCCGACGAGTTCGTCATCACCGCCCAGTGGCCCCGGGCCCACAGCTTCTACTCACCGGACGCGAGCGGCCACCACGACCCCCTCCTGCTGGCCGAATCCGTCCGGCAGGCCATCCCGCTGCTGAGCCACGTCGCGTACGACGCCCCCTTCGGACACCGGCAGATCTGGGACACCTTCACCTACTCGATGAACGCCGCCGCCCTCGTGGTCGGTTCGGCGCCCGCCGACATCACGCTGCACATCACCTGCTCGGACATCACCCGCCGGGGCCGAAGACTGGCCGGCCTCACGATGCACGTCACCGCGACCCGCGAAGGGGAGCTGCTGGGCACCGCCGAAGCACGTTTCACCAACCAGCCGCAGGCCGTCTACCAGCGGCTGCGCGGCCACAACGCGGACCTCGCCCAAGTGGCCGCGCGCATGATCCCGCTCCCTCCGCCGCTGACGCCCCGCCGGGTGGGCCGCGACCGCTTCCACGACGTGGTCCTCTCCCCCACGAGCACGACCCACCGCACCCAGCTCCGGACGGACGTCAACCACCCGATCCTCTTCGACCACCCCGTGGACCACGCCCCGGGCATGCTGCTCCTGGAAGCCGTCCGGCAGGCGGCGTACGGCTGCGCCTTCCCGCGGCGCGGGGTCCTGACCGACCTGGAGATACGGTTCTTCCGCTACGCGGAACTCGATGCGCCCTGCTGGATCGAGACGACCCCCGCCCCCGGCGGGATGACCGCGTCCGGCCGCCTCCCCGTCCGCGTCCACGCCCGCCAGAACGGCGCGGACGTCTTCACCGCCACCGCGACGATCAGCGCGACACCCGCCCTCGCCCTCTGCTCCGCGTTCTGACACGGCGTCCGGTGTTCCGGTCCGGGGCGCACGCCCCGCCGGAACACCGGACGGCCGGGGCCCACCGCCCAAGGGGTCCAGACCTGCTCCGGCTCGCCCGGAACGACTGTCAGTACAGCTGCATCACGGCCGGCTTCACCGGCTGACTCAGGTACGGGAGCCCAGAGCGGCCACGGCGTCGACCAGCCGGTCCCAGAACCGCTCGGTCTCCAAGGTCATCGCGACCCGCGCGTTGACCGGGAGGTCCAGGGAGCGGTGCAGGTCGACGACCGTGGCCCCCCGCGTGTACTGGCCGCGCAGCTCCACGACCACCCCCGCCGGCACGCAGTGCACGAGCCCGGGATCGATGACCCGGGCGACGGCGACGGGGTCGTGCAGCGGCGGGCTCTCGAAGCCCCACAGCCTGCGGTAGGTGCCGCCGAAGAACGACAGCAGTCCGGCACAGGTACGGCCGAGCTCGGTGCCGAGCCCCTCGAAGCGGGCGAGCACCTCGGGGGTGGCGAGCGCCTGGTGGGTCACGTTGAGGCCGCACATCGTGAGCGGCACACCGCTGCGGAAGACGATGTCCGCGGCTTCCGGGTCGGCCTGGATGTTGAACTCGGCGGCCGGCGTGCGGTTGCCGCGGTCGGTGGAACCACCCATCAGGACGATGTCCCGGATGTGCGCGGCGGCGTCGGGGTACCGGGTGAGCAGCAGGGCGATGTTCGTCAGCGGCGCCGTCGGCACGAGGGTGACGGGCTCCGGGTGCGTGGTCAGGATGCGGTGGATCAGCTCCACGGCATGCCCGGGGACCACGTCCACGGTGGGTTCGGGGAACCGGGGCCCGTCCAGGCCCGATTCCCCGTGGACGTCGTCCGCCACCGCCAGCGGCTGGACCAGCGGCCGGTCGCAGCCGGCGGCGACGGGCACGCCCGTGATGCCCGCCACCGTGCAGACGCGGCGTGCGTTGAGGGTGGTCTTGGCCAGCGTCTGGTTGCCGGCGACCGTGGTGATGGCGAGCAGGTCGACCGCGGGATCACCCGCCGCCAGCATGATCGCCAAGGCGTCGTCGTGGCCGGGGTCGCAGTCGATGATGATCGGAACAGGCACGCTCACTCCTCACAACCGGGGCATCCGGGCATCCGGGGCATCTGCCGCACCCAGTCTGCCGCTTCGCGTCCAGGCTCACGCGGAGGGAACCGCGCGGGACCGGGCCGTCCGGCCCGCGCCGGGCCCCGGTCGCGCGGGGCCGAACCTCTCGGCGGCCCGTCCGCCACCGCCGACCCGGACGGGCCGGGGCCGTCAGCGATCCGTATGGACTCGGCCGGGCGGCGTCAACGTCGCGTTACGGGGTGGCCGGGGGTTGGCCGGTACGGGGATAGCTTCGGGTGCGCGCTCCCGATCGCCTCCCCGCGCCCGGGGCGCCGTCCGCCACTCGTGGTTCCCCAGGGAGGGCCCCATGTGCTTGTTCCAGTACGACGACGATCCCGAACCCGAAGAACGGGTCCCGGCCGGGCTCCTGTACGTGCCGGCCCGGCCGGGAGGCGCGCACGTCACCGTGCGGCTGTTCCGCACCCCCCTGGGTGCCCGCACCGCCGTCGGTTTCACCAGCCCGGACCGGCTGGCCGCCACGCTCGGCGCGGCGCAGCCCTGGATCCGGCTCTCGGCGTCCGCGCTCCGCGCGATGGCCGAGCCGCTCGGCGCGGCCCTGCTGACCGTCGACCCGGCGCTCACCGCCCCCGCGGCCGCCCCGGCCCCGGCCGCCCCGCTCCCGCCCCGCGCGGCCGTGGGCGCGGCCGCGGCAGCGGCCGCCCGCCGGGAGGGCTCGTCGTGACCACGGCCCTGCTCTCCGAGGGCCGGGCCGGCGCCGACGACCTGTCCATCTGGCCGGCCTCCACGACACGCCTCGCGCACGGCGGGCTGGCGGTGGGCGGAGTGTCCCTCGCCGAGGCCGCCGAACGGTTCGACACCCCGGTCTACGTCCTGGACGAGGGCGAGGTGCGCGGGCGCTGCCGGACCTACCGGGACGCGTTCCCCGACACCGACGTCCTCTACGCGGCGAAGGCCTTCCTCTCCCGGGCGGTGGTGCGCTGGGTCCAGGAGGAGGGGCTGGGCCTGGACGTGTGCTCCGCCGGGGAGCTGGAGCTCGCCGTCACCGCCGGTTTCCCGCCCGAGCGCATCGTGCTGCACGGCAACGCCAAATCGCCCCGCGACCTGGCGGCGGCGCTGCGGCTCGGCGTGGGGCGGATCGTCATCGACGGCCCGTCGGAGATAGCCCGGATCGCGGCCGCGGTCGGTCCCGGGGGCCGCCAGAAGGTCATGGTGCGGGTGGTGCCGGGGGTTACGGCGGGGGGCCACGACAAGATCCGTACCGGTACGGAGGACCAGAAGTTCGGCCTGTCGCTCACCGACGGGGGCGCGCAGCACGCCATCGCCCGGATCCTGGGCCGGCCCCGGCTCGAACTGACCGGCCTGCACTGCCACATCGGCTCCCAGATCACCGACGTGAGGCCGTACCTGGTGGCCCTGCGCCGCATGGTGGGCCTGATGGCCCGCGTCCGTGACACGCACGGGCTCGTCCTGCCCGAGCTGGACCTGGGCGGCGGCCACGGCGTCGCCTACCGGCCCGGCGAGCCCGCCCTCGACCCGGCCGCGCTGGCCCGACGGATGCGCGCCGAGCTCGTCGCGGGCTGCGCCACGGCCGGGCTGGCCGTGCCGCGGCTCCTCATCGAGCCCGGCCGGGCCGTCGTGGGACCGGCCGGTGTGGTGCTGTACCGCGTGCTGGCGGTCAAGCGCACCGGCGAGAAGGTGTTCGTCGCGGTCGACGGCGGCATGAGCGACAACCCGCGCCCGGCCCTGTACGGGGTGCGCTACGCGCCCCGGCTGGTCGGCCGGGCCTCGGCCGCCGCACCCCGTACGGCCATGGTCGTCGGGCGGCACTGCGAGGCCGGTGACGTGCTCGCGGCGGACGTGGAGCTGCCGGGCGACGTCCGGCCCGGCGACCTGCTCGCCGTACCGGTGGCCGGCGCCTACCAGCTGTCCATGGCCTCGGGCTACAACCTCGTCGGCCGCCCCGCGGTCGTCGCGGTCCACGAGGGCTCGGCCAGGGTCCTCGTACGGCGCGAGACGCTGGAGGACTTCCGCACCCGGGACATCGGCGCGTAGCCCCGCCGCGGGCGGCCGGCCCGGCGTCAGGACGGCGTCTGGTCCGCCGCCCGCCAGACCGTGGTGATGTTGCAGAACTCCCGGATCCCGTGGCCCGACAGCTCCCGCCCGTACCCGGACCGCTTGACTCCGCCGAAGGGCAGGGCGGGGTGCGAGGCCGTCATGCCGTTGACGAAGACGCCGCCCGCCTCCAGGTCCCGCGCGGCCTGCTCGACGTCCTTCTCGCGGCGGGTCCAGAGGTTCGAACTGAGCCCGAAGGGTGTGTCGTTGGCCCGTTCGACGGCCTCGTCCAGGCTGCCCACCCGGTACAGGGTGGCGACGGGCCCGAAGGCCTCTTCCTGGTCGATGCGCATGGCGGGCGTGACATCGGCCAGCACCGTCGGCTCGTAGAACCAGCCGTTCGCGTGCCGGGGCGGGCGCCGGCCGCCGCACAGGACGCTCGCACCGTGTCGTACGGCGTCGTCCACCAGCTGCTCCAGGTCGCGTCGCCCGGCCTCGGTGGCCAGCGGTCCGACGTCGGTGGACTCCTCCATCGGGTCGCCCACCGTGAGCGCCCGCATCCCGGCCGTGAAGCGCTCGGCGAACTCGTCGTGGACGTCGGTGTGGACGATGAAGCGCTTGGCGGCGATGCAGGACTGCCCGTTGTTCTGCACGCGGGCGGTCACCGCGGTGCGGGCGGCCCGGTCGATGTCGGCCGAGGGCATCACGATGAACGGGTCGCTGCCGCCGAGCTCCAGGACCGTCTTCTTGACCTCGTCCCCGGCCACGGAGGCGACCGCCCGGCCGGCGGGCTCACTGCCCGTCAGGGTGGCCGCGGCCACCCTCGGGTCGCGCAGGACGCCCTCCACGGCCGCGGAGCCGATGAGCAGGGTCTGGAAGCAGCCGCGGGGGAAACCGGCCCGGTGGAAGAGACCGCCGAGGTAGACGGCGGTCTGCGGGACGTTCGAGGCGTGCTTGAGCAGGCCCACGTTGCCGGCCATCAGGGCGGGCGCGGCGAACCGTACGACCTGCCACAGGGGGAAGTTCCACGGCATGACGGCGAGGATCACGCCGAGCGGCCGGTAGGCCACCCGGACGGCGGCCGCTCCGGCGTCGCGCACGTCGTCGGGGGCGGGGTGCTCGTCGGCGAGCAGGGCCTCGGCCCGGGTGGCGTACCAGCGCATGGCCTTCGCGCATTTGGCGGCCTCGGCGCGGGCCGCCGCCAGCGGCTTGCCCATCTCCGTGGTCATGGTCCGCGCGATGTCCTCCGTCTCCGCCTCCAGGAGCGCGGCCGCGCGGGTCAGGAGCTCGGCGCGCTCCGCGAAGGAGGTGCGGCGGTACGCGGCCGCCGTGGCCGCGGCGTCCGCGAGGCACCGCTCGATGCCCCGTGCGTCGAGCGGGTCGAAGGTGCGCAGCGTCTGGCCGGTCGTCGGGTTCACGGTGGCGATGGGCATGGTGGGACCTTCCTACGGGGGCGGCCGCCTCCCCTCGACCCTCCCCCGCACGGCGGGCCCGCGCAACGCGGCGCACCGGCGGGTCGCGTACGGCCTCGGACCGCGACGGGACGGGGCGGGTCAGACCGCGTCGTCGCACGCGGCGCACACCAGGTCCGCGTGCTGCGGCGGGTACCACGTGGCACCGGGCTCCGCGGCGGGCGTCCACGGGGCGGCCTCCATGGCGAACGTGTCCCTGCCGCAGAGGGTCCTCGGCCCGGGCACCGAGGTCTGCCCCGGGGCGGTGGGCGCGGCGTGCACCCGCCTGACGGACGGGTCCGGCCGGCCGACCTCGTACACGACGACGATCCCGCTCATACCTCGACGGTAGGCGGCCCCGGAGCGGCGCGCCCGCTGGCCGGCGCCGGCCAGTACGCGGCCTTGTCCCGGGCCGGCAGCAGTACGGCCGCCAGCAGCGGGAAGACGGCCGCCAGGGCGAACAGCACGGGGTAGCCCCGTGCGGCGATCAGCGCGCCGGCCAGCGGCGGGACGAGGACCACGGCGGCGTGCTGGCCCATCCCGTTCACTCCCAGGGCCCGGCCCGCCCAGTCGGGGCCGGCGTATTCGGCGACCGCGGTGTTGTGCAGTCCGTTGGTGCTGACCGTCAGGCCCGAGGCCAGCAGCAGGGCCGCCGTGCCGGCCGCCGAGTTCCACGCGGCGCCGGCGGCGAGCAGGGCCAGGTCGGCCGTGGTGACCAGCGCGAGCAGCCGCATCGGCCGGATCCGGCTCGCCACGGTGTCGGACCACCAGCCGGCGAGCAGCCGCACCCCGGCGCCGGCCAGATTGGCGGCGGCCAGCACGCCGCCGGCGGTGGCGGCGGACCAGCCGCGGACCTCGGTCAGGAAGAGCAGCGCGAATCCGGTCACCACGAACTGCGGTACGCACAGCGCGGCGGCGGCGCCGTGCAGCCGCCACAGGTAGCCGCCGCGGTAGGGGGACGCGGAGGCCGGTGCGCCCGCCGGGCGCCGGGGGCGCGGCGGATCGGCGGCGCACAGGGCGATGGCGATGCCCGCGGCCGCGCACAGCGCGGCGCAGAAGCCGAAGGCCGCGGCGAGGCCGAAGTGGTGGGCGAGCGGCGGCAGGGCGGCCGCGGCCACCGCGGTGCCCAGCGGCTGCGAGGCCTGCCGGGCGCCCATCGCGATGCCCCGGCGGTCGGGCGGGAACCAGCCGATGACCAGCCGCCCGGAGGCCGAGTTGACGGAGGAGCCCGCGGCGCCGGTCAGGACCAGCAGCGCCGCCAGCGCCGCGGCCCCGTGCACGGCGGCCGCCGCGGCCGTGGCCGCGGCGGCGGTCAGCAGGCCGGCGGACAGGGCGAGCCGCTCCCCGTACCGGTCGGCGACCACGCCCCAGCCGATCAGCCCGAGCAGGACCCCGATGATCGGGCAGGAGACGAGCAGACCGGCGCCGGCCAGGGAGAGCCCGAGTTCCCGCTGGAAGGCGGGGATCAGGTAGGCCAGGCCGTAGAGCACCGTGGTGCTCGCGGCCTGGCCGCCCGTGCCCAGGGCGAGCATCAGCCAACTGCGCGGGACCCTCTGCTTGGTCATGCCGCCACCCTAACGAGACCGCCGGATGATGAGACGAATCGTTTCGTATGGCGAGACAACGGTCCTCGGTCTCCTCCGGGCGGCACATCCTGACGAATCATCAGGTCAAGTGTCCCGGACTCTTGACTCCGCGAGCGGCAGTGGCGATCGTTTCGCATCACACCCTGTTCGGGCCATGACAACCCAGGCCGCGTGTCCCCATTCCCCGACCGAAGACGTGAGTGATGACGATGACTGGACACCCCTACCGCCGGCATCGGCCCCTCGCGGTGCTCGCGCTGTTCCTCGCCCTGGTGGCCATGGTGCTCGGCCCCGCGGCCACCTCCTCGGCCGATCCCGGCTGGTGGAACCCGGTCGCGCGGCCCGCACCCGACTCGGAGATCAACGTCACGGGCGAACCCTTCAAGGGGACGGACGCGCAGGGCCGGGTCCGCGGCTTCGTCGACGCGCACGACCACCTGATGTCCAACGAGGGCTTCGGCGGCCGGCTCATCTGCGGCAAGCCCTTCTCCGAACAGGGCATCGCCGACGCGCTCAAGGACTGCCCCGAGCACTACCCCGACGGCAGCCTCGCCGTCTTCGACTTCATCACCAAGGGCGGCGACGGCAGACACGACCCGAACGGCTGGCCGACGTTCAAGGACTGGCCCGCTCACGACTCCCTGACCCACCAGCAGAACTACTACGCGTGGGTCGAACGGGCGTGGCGCGGCGGCCAGCGGGTCCTCGTCAACGACCTCGTCACCAACGGCGTGATCTGCTCGGTGTACTTCTTCAAGGACCGCGGCTGCGACGAGATGACGGCGATCCGCCTCGAAGCGCGCAAGACCTACGAGATGCAGGCCTACGTCGACAAGATGTACGGCGGCCCGGGCAAGGGCTGGTTCCGGATCGTCACCGACTCCGCGCAGGCCCGCGAGGTCGTCGAGCAGGGCAAGCTCGCCGTGGTCCTCGGCGTCGAGACCTCCGAACCCTTCGGCTGCAAGCAGATCCTGGACGTCGCCCAGTGCAGCGAGCAGGACATCGACCGCGGCCTGGACGAGCTGCACCAGCTGGGCGTGCGCAGCATGTTCCTGTGCCACAAGTTCGACAACGCCCTGTGCGGGGTCCGCTTCGACCAGGGCGCCCTCGGCACGGCCATCAACGTGGGCCAGTTCCTGTCGACGGGCACCTTCTGGCAGACCGAGAAGTGCCGGGGCCCGCAGCACGACAACCCCATCGGACTCGCGGCGGCTCCCTCCGCGGAGAAGCGGCTCCCGGCGGGCGTGGCGGTCCCGTCCTACGCGGCGGACGCGCAGTGCAACACCCGCGGCCTGACCGAGCTCGGCGACTACGCCGTGCGCGGCATGATGAAGCGCAAGATGATGCTGGAGATCGACCACATGAGCGTGAAGGCCGCGGGCCAGGCCTTCGACATCCTGGAGTCCGAGTCGTACCCGGGCGTGATCTCCTCGCACAGCTGGATGGACCTGGACTGGACCGAGCGGGTGTACCGCCTGGGCGGCTTCATCGCCCAGTACATGGGCGGCGCCGAGGGGTTCAGCGCGGAGGCACGGCGCACGGACGCCCTGCGCGACAAGTACGACGTGGGCTACGGCTACGGAACGGACATGAACGGCGTCGGCGGCTGGCCCGGCCCCCGCGGCGCCGACACCCCGAACCCGGTGCGCTACCCCTTCCGCAGCACCGACGGCGGCTCGGTCATCGACAAGCAGACCACCGGCGCGCGCACCTGGGACCTCAACACGGACGGCGCCGCGCACTACGGGCTCGTCCCGGACTGGATCGAGGACCTCCGCATCGTCGGCGGCCAGGGCGTCGTGGACGACCTGTTCAAGGGCGCCGAGTCCTACCTGACCACCTGGGGCGGCTCCGAGAAGCACAAGGCGGGCGTGAACCTCGCCGCGGGCGCCGCCGCCTCGGCCTCATCCGCCGAGTGGAACCCCTTCACCAGCTACGCGCCGGGCCGGGCCGTGGACGGCAGTACGGGCACCCGCTGGGCCAGCGACTGGAGCGACGACCAGTGGCTGCGGATCGACCTCGGGGCGCCCGGCCTGGTCAAGCGCGTCACGCTCGACTGGGAGCGCGCGTACGCGAAGTCGTACCGCGTCGAGCTGTCGTCCGACGGCACGAACTGGCAGTCCGTGTGGTCCACGACCGCCGGCGACGGCGGCCTGGACACGGCACGGTTCACCGCCACCCCGGCCCGCTACGTACGGATCCACGGCATCCAGCGCGGCACGCAGTGGGGCTACTCCCTCCACGAGGTGGGCGTGTACAGCAGCTGACCCCGAGGGGCGTTCCGTGCCGTGGCCGGCAAGGTCCGCCGGCCACGGCACGGGCCGTGCCCGCAGGCGCCCATGGCCCACGACCGGAGGGAACCCCATGGCACGGATGCGGTCGGCGCAGCGGCGCCGGCAGCTGACGGAGGCCGCGATCCGCGCGATGACCCGGGACGGCGTCGCACGGACGACGACCCGGTCCATCGCCGCCGAGGCGGGCGTGTCCCTGAGCGTCTTCCACTACTGCTTCGACTCCAAGCAGGCCCTGCTGGAGTCGGTCATCTCGACGATCACCGATCACTACATCGGGGTGGTGAAGGACGCCATCCAGCCGAAGGCCACCCTCCGGGAAACCGTCCGGGCCGGCTTCCAGGCGTACTGGGACCACGTGGCCGCCCACCCCGGCGAGCACATGCTCACCTACGAGCTCACCCAGTACGCCTTGCGGCAGCCGGGCTTCGAGCACCTGGCCCGGCGCCAGTACGCGCTGTACGCCGAGACCTACACCGAACTCCTCGAACAGCTCGGCCCGGACCTGGGCTTCGAACCCCGGGTGCCCGTGCCGGCGCTGGCCCGCTACCTGGCGGCCATGACCGACGGGATGACCCTGAGCCTCCTGGTCCTCGGCGACGACGCGGCCTCGGCGGACGTCCTCGACACCATCACCGACCACGTCGCCGGCCTGGTCGGCGACACCACGCCCGTCCTCCGCACCGGCCCGTAGCCGGCGGCGCGCCGGCCCCCGCGCCGCCGAGGGCGGTGCGGGGGCCGGGAGAGGGTCAGGACCGGTACAGCAGCAGGCTCAGCACCTCGTGGAGGACGGCCTCCGGATCGACCACGGCCTCGGGGGTGCGCCAGGCCACGAACCCGTCCGGGCGGACGAGGACCGCGCCGGTCTTCGTCGTGCCGTGGACCTCGGCCCAGTCGGCCCCTTCCTCGGGGGCCAGGTCGGCCTCCGGACTGGTGCCGATGGCGTACGCGTCCAGGCCCAGGCCCATCCGGGAGGCGACCGACCGGGCCGCCGCGCGCCAGGGCGTGCCCTCGGAGCTGAGCAGCACGAAGGACCGCTCGTAGAGGTCCACCGTGGACTGCCGGCCACCCGTCCCGTGGAGCCACATGTGCGGCGCGCGCGTGCCCGGATCACCGGACAGCCGCATCCGTTCGGGCACGACGGGCTGCTCCGGGTCGGAGCCCAGCACCGCGCCCACCGTGTAGCGGTAGCCCATGGCGACGGTGAGCACCCCGCCCGGCCGTCCGCCGCCGCGCGGCCCGGGGGCGGGCTCCGGCTCGTACCCCGGATGGCTGTGCTCCGCCGAACGGGCCGAGGCCCGCTCGCTCGTCGCCCGCGCGACGGGCAGCCGCTCGGCCTCGTAGCTCTGCAGCAGCCGGTGCCCCGCCGCGCCGTTCAGCACGGCGGCGAGCTTCCAGGCGAGGTTGTGCGCGTCCTGGATACCGGTGTTCGAGCCGAACGCACCCGTCGGGGACATCTCGTGGGCCGAGTCCCCGGCGAGGAACACCCGCCCGGTCCCGTACCGCTCCGCGACGCGCTCGGCGGCGTGCCACGGGGCCTTGCCGGTGATCTCGACGTCCAGATCGGGCGCCCCGACGGCCCGCCGGATGTGCTCGACGCAGCGCTCGTCGGTGAAGTCCTCCAGCGTCTCGCCCCGGTCGGGGTGCCACGGCGCGTGGAAGACCCACCGCTCCTGGTTGTCGACGGGCAGCAGGGCCCCGTCGGCGCCCGGCTTCGTCAGGTAGCAGACGATGAAGCGCCGGTCGCCGACCACCTCCGCGAGCCCGCGGGAGCGGAAGGTGATGCTGACGTTGTGGAACAGGTCCCCGTGGCCGGTCTGGCCGATGCCGAGCTGCTCCCGGACCGGGCTGCGCGGACCGTCGGCGGCGACCAGGTAGTCCGCGCGCACGGTGCTGTGCTCGCCGGTGTCGCGGTTCTTGACGACCGCGGTCACTCCGGTGTCGTCGGTGTCGAAGGAGAGCAGCTCGGTGGAGAACCGCAGGTCCGCCCCGAGCGTGGGGGTGACGGACATCAGCACCGGCTCGATGTCGTTCTGGCTGCACAGGCACCACGCCGACGGGCTGAACCGGCCCAGCGCGCCGCCGGGGTCGATCTCCTCGAACAGCCACTCCTGGTCCTCGCCGGTCAGCGAGCCGCCCTGCAGGATGCCGTGATTGTCCGCCAGGACCGAGGCGGCCTCGCGGATCCGGCCCTCCACACCGGCGACCCGGAACAGCTCCATGGTCCGTACGTTGATGCCGCGTCCACGCGGATGCACCGAGGTGCCCGCATGCTTCTCGACCAGCATGTGCCTGATGCCGTGCCGGCCCAGAAACAGCGAGGTGCACAGGCCCACCAGCGAGCCGCCCACGATGAGGACGGGGACGCGGTGGTCGACGTTTTCCTTCATGGCTCTTCCATGCCCTGTGCGAGGGGCGTTCCCTCGCCCGTTCACCCGCTTGGTTCTCCCCTCTCGCGCCGATGGCACTACCGGACCACGATCGGTTCGGGTGGCGCCGCCCCGTGGCGACCGCGATATGTCGAAGGAGTGTGAACGATGACGATCTTGTCGGAACGGATATCCCAGTCCGCCTTCGACGGCGCGAGGCTTCGGGTCGTACTGCTGCTGGACCTGTACGAGGGGGCTCAGAATCGGTTCCTCGAGGTCTACGAGCACATGCGCCGGCGGGTGTCGTCCGTTCCCGGGCACATCCGCGACGAGTTGTGCCAGTCCATCGAGAACCCCTCGCAGTGGCTCATCACCAGCGAATGGGAGAGCGCCACGCCCTTCCTGGCCTGGCTGAACAGCGAGGAGCACGTCGCGACGGTCCAGCCGCTGCACGGCTGCGTGCGCGACACCCGTTCGCTGCGGTTCAGCGTGCTGCGGGATACCGGCAGGGACTCCGCGCCCGGCACGGATCCGGCGCCCGTACCGATCGCCTCCGCGCCCCGCCGCGGGGACGGCGTCGTACGCCACGCCCTCACCTTCACGGTGAAGCCGGGCAGCGAGGCCGCCGTCGCGAAACTGCTGGCCGGGTACGCCTCCCCGCCGGCCCGGGTCGACGACAAGACCCGGCTGCGCCGCACCTCCCTCTTCATGCACGGCAACCGCGTGGTGCGGGCCGTCGAGGTGGAGGGGGACCTCCTCGCGGCGCTGCGCCACGTGGCCCAGCAGCCCGGGGTCAGGGCCCTGGAGGAGGCCCTCAACCCGCACCTCGAGCAGGACCGGGACCTCGGCGACCCCGCATCCGCCCGGATGTTCTTCACCCGCGCGGCGCTCCCCGCCGTCCACCACGTGGCCTCGGGCGGACCCGAGCCGCGGGACACTGGCCGGCACGCGCTCTTCTACCCCGCCAAGGACGGGTGCGGCACGGCGCTGGCACGGCTGCTGGCCCGCCAGGACGAGGCGGCGGTGGACGACCCCGCCAGCCCCGTCACGGCCAGCACGGTCTTCCAACGCGACGACGTCGTCGTCCGGCTGGTGGACGTGCGCGGCCCGCTCGACGCCCGGCCCGCCCTGGCGCTGGGTGTCGAGGGCAGCCACAAGGCGGCCGTACTGGCCCGGCTGCTCGACAGCGCCAAGGACGGCGTCCCCACGACGGAGGACGAACTCACCCGTTTCCTGTGGCGCTCCGAAATGCGTCTGATCACCGACCGGCGTGCGCCGGCGCAAGCCTGAGGAGAGGTCCGTCATGACCGCTGGACTGACTCGACTGACGATGGATGAGCTGGCCGCTCTCATGCACAAGGGCGCGGGCGTCACCGTCGACGCTGCCGCCATGGCCGCCCGCCCCGACGCGGACTTCGAGGAGTGGGGGCTCGACTCCCTGGGGCTGCTCGGCATCGTCGGGGAGCTGGAGAACCGGGGCGGCCGGCCGCTGCCCCCCGACGCGGAGCGGTGCCGGTCGCCGCGGGAGTTCCTGGACCTCGTCAACAGCACACTGATGACCGACGCCTGACGAGGTCCGGGCGGCCGGCGCCCCGAGACCGGCTCCGTGCCGGTCTCGGGGCGCTGTGGCGCCGGGCGCCGCCGTCACCCGGGGACGGGGACGGTGCACTCGAAGGCGTGCAGGTAGGCGTTGACCGGGCGGACCTCGCCGACCACCAGGCCGGCGTCCTCCAAACGGGCGAGCAGGCTGCCCTTGGTGTGCTTCGCGCCGCCCACGTTGAGCAGCAGCATCAGGTCCATGGCGGTGGTGAACCTCATCGAGGGGGTGTCGTCCACCAGGTTCTCGATGACGACGACCCTGGCGCCGGGGCGGGCCGCCTGGATCACGTTCCGCAGGGTCCTGCGGGTGCTGTCGTCGTCCCACTCCAGGATGTTCTTGATGATGTACAGGTCGGCGGCGACCGGGATGGAGTGGCGGCAGTCGCCGGGGATGATGTCGGTCCGCCGGGCCAGCGGTCCGCCGTCGCGCAGCCGACGGTCGGCCTTCGCCACCACACCCGGCAGGTCGAGCAGGACCCCTCGTACGGCCGGGTGCTTCTCCAGCAGGCCGGCCAGGACGTGCCCCTGGCCGCCGCCGATGTCCGCGACCAGCGAGACTCCGGTGAGGTCGAGGATCTCCGCGACGTCCAGGGCCGACTGCGTGCTGGAGGTGGTCATGGCCTGGTTGAACACGTGGGCGGACTCGTGCGCGTCCTGGTGCAGGTAGTCGAAGAACCCCTTGCCGTACAGGTCGTGGAAGACGCTGCCGCCGGACCGCACCGCCTCGTCGAGCCGGGGCCAGGCCTGCCAGGTCCAGGGTTCCGTGCACCACAGGGAGATGTAGCGCAGGCTGTGCGGGTCGTCCTCGCGCAGCAGGCGGGACATCTCGGTGTGGACGAAGGCGCCGTCCGGCGTCTCCGCGAAGATCCCGTGGCAGGAGAGGGCGCGGAGCAGCCGGTGCAGCGGCTGGGGCGCGGCGTTCACCGCCGCGGCGAGGTCGTCCGAGGTGGCGGGCGCGTCCCCGAGGGCGTCGGCGACACCGAGGCGGGCGGCCGCCCGTACGGCGGCGGCGATCGCGGCGCCGAAGACGAGCTCGCGCAGCCGCATGGCCGACTGCGGGGCCGCCGTGTCACCGGAGGCGACATCGAAGTTGACGTTGACGGCGGGGGCGGTGGTGAGGGTGGTGGCGGTGCGGGGGTCGGGACTTACCGTGGTCATACGGCCTCGATTCTCCTGATGAGGGGGAACACCGGTCAGCACATCCCCGCGGGTTGCGAGGTCTCGCACCGGTTGCCGAGGAAGCGGTTGCCGGATCCCGTCCCCTGGTTGGCCAGGTCCGCCGGCTTGTTGCCCCTCACCTCGTTGTCCCTGATCACGTTGTCGGTGTTCGTGGCGCCCACGAAGCTCTTGAAGAGCAGGATCCCGCCGGACAGCGGCGAGGCGCCCACGTTCCCGCGGATCGAGTTGGCACGGATGAGCGTCTCTTCGGCGCCGGTGAGGACGATGCCGGCGCCCTGGATGTCGGGGAGGCGGGTGTTGCCGCGGCAGAACTTGTTGTTCTCGTGGATGCGGTTGCCGCGGATGGTCATGTCCCCGGCGCCCGGCTCGCCCTCGTCGCCCACGACGAAGATCCCGCCGCAGTTCCCGGTGAGGACGTTGTCGTTGACGGAGAGGTTCCGCACCCGCCGGACGGTGACGCCGATCCGGTTGCCGGTCAGCGTGTTGCCGCGGATGACCGCGCCGAGGGTGTCGGTGGCCCCGCCCTCGCGGTCGATGGTGTTGGCGACGAAGATGCCGGACTCCGCGTTGTCGCGGGCGGTGTTGTTGCGGAACGCACCCCGGGTGGACCTCTCCTGGGCGATGCCCCAGGTGCCGTTCTTCTCGGCGGTCACCTGCTCCACGGTCATCCGGTCGGTGCGGGAGGCCCAGATGCCGCTCTTCTTGAAGCCCGTCAGCGTCAGCGACCGGATGCTCACCCGGTTGACGGGCTCGTCCGCGGCTCCTATGACGCAGATGCCGTTGCCCGTCTGTGCGCAGGGGCTCTCGGCGCGCGCCGCCGGCAGGGGCGCGGCCGGCGGCGTGATCACGGTGGTGGCCCCGGAACCCCGCAGGGTCAGGGACTTCGTGATGTGCACGCTCTCGTGGTAGGTGCCGGGGAGCACGAAGATGGTGTCTCCCGGCCGTGCGGCGTCCACCGCTTCCTGGATCGATTCTCCCGGATGCACCGTGCGTCGGGCCGAGGCGGCCGAAGGCGCTGCCACGCCGAGGCCTGTGGCCATGACGACTGAGATGCATGCGAGGACTGTGAGCTGTCGGTTCGTCACGATTTTGAAGTTATGGGGGATCAGGTCCGCCCGCCACACCGGCTGAGCGGATGGATACATACCGGTGGCAAACGGCTCATTTAGAGGTCCGGACGGGTGGTCGCCCCGCGCGCCGCCTTGGCGGCCGGTGGGCGCGGCCCGCAGCGCTCCCGCGCGGCCGCACCGGCCGGGCCGCGAGGGGCAGGGGAAACCCGTCACCCCGCGGTCCCGGCGCCACGGGTCGGAACCGTCCGAACCGCAACCAGTACGGCGGTGCGGACGCAAATCCGTGCACCGGCCACCAGGGGGCCGGCCGCGGCAGTCCCATCGCCTCCAAGACCGGTGTCCGCGCCCACCGCGGGCTCCGGGCGTTCCCGTTCCCGCCCTGCGCGACCGAAGGCCTTCGGCCAGGACGTCGCCGACCGTCCGACCCCCGCTGTAGCCTGGGAACCACCGTTTCGATACCTGGGCGCGCACGGCCATGGGGGATGTCTTGGGGGATTCGGACGGCCGGCCGGACGCCGGTCACCAGTACGCATCCGACGACACCGGCACCCTGCCGTTTCCCGCGCAGCTCAGGCGTCTGCGGATGCAACGGGGCATGTCGCTGGCCGACCTGGCCCGGCGCACGCACTACAGCAAGGGCTACCTGAGCAAGATCGAGACGGGCGCGAAGCGCGTGACCGTCGACGTCGCCCGGCGCTGTGACGAGGTCCTGCGGGCCGACGGCGAACTGCTGCGCATGGTCCGGGAGACGGCCCCGCCCGACCCCGCCCCCGGTGAGGCACGGCCGGAGGCCGGTGCGTGCCCGTACCGGGGCCTGCCGGCCTTCACCGCGCAGGACGCGGGGTGGTACTTCGGCCGGGAACGGGCCACGGCCGAGCTGGTCGAGCGGGTCTTCGAGCGGATCGGCGGCGGCCCGCTGATGCTGGTCGCCCCCTCCGGGGCGGGCAAGTCCTCCCTGCTGAACGCGGGCCTCGTGCCGGCGCTCCGGCGCGTCGGCGGCTTCCCGATGCCGGGCGCCGACGCATGGCCGGTGGTGCGCTTCACCCCCACGGCGCACCCGCTCGAGGAGCTGCTGGTCTGCACCGCCAAGGTGCTGGGCGGCGATCTCGCCCTCGAGGCCGAGGAGTTGCGGGAGCGGCCCGCGGCGCTGCTGGAGGCCTTCCGCCGGCTGTCGGAGTCCTCCCCCGGCCCCTCCGGCGCACAGCACCGGGAGCAGGGGCAAGGGCAGGGGCAGGGGATGGAGCCGCCCCCGGTCCGGCTGGTACTGATCGTCGATCAGCTCGAGGAGCTTTTCACCCTCTGCTCCGACGAGGACGAGCGGCACGCCTTCGCCCGCGTGCTGTCGGAGCTGTCCACGTCCGGGCCCGCCGGGGACGGACCTGATCCGGCCGTCGTGGTGCTCGGCGTGCGGGCCGACTTCACCGGCAGCTGTCTGGACCTGCCCGACCTGGCCCCGGCCTTCGCCTCGGGGCTCTTCGTCCTGCCCCCGATGTCCCTGGCGGAGCTCCGGGAGTCGATCACGCGCCCGGCGGAACTCGCCGGGATCACCCTGGAGCCGGGCCTGGTGCCCCTGCTGCTGCGCGACGCCGGTCTGCGCGAGGACGCCCCCGGCCACACGCCCTCCGGGGTGCTGCCGCTGGTCTCCCACGCCCTGATGGCCACCTGGCAGCAGCGCACCGGATCCACCCTGACGGTCGCCGGGTACGAGCGGACCGGCGGCATCCAGGGCGCCATCGCCCGGACCGCCGAGACCGTCTTCGCCCGCCTGTACCCGGCCGAGCAGCGCACGATCCGCCGGGTCCTGGTCCGGCTGGTCCACGTCGCCGACGGCGCGGGCGCGACCCGCCGCCGGATGAACCGGACGGCCCTGCTGGGGCGGCCGGCCGCTCCGGACCGGGCGGCGGCGGCGCTCGACACCTTCGTCCGGGCCCGGCTGGTCACCGTGGACCGCGACACCGTCGAGATCACCCACGAGGCGCTGCTGCACGCCTGGCCTCGGCTGCGCGGCTGGATCCACGCCGACCGGGCCGGTCTGCTGATCCACCAGCAATTGGCGCACGCCGCCGCCGAATGGGAGCGCGAGGACCGCGATCCGTCGGCGCTCTACCGCGGGACCCGGCTGGAGACCGCCCGGGCGTGGGCCGACGAGCTCGACGGCAGGAGCCGGCTCGGCCCGCGCGAGGAGGACTTCCTGCGGGCCAGCCAGGCCGGGGAGGACGCCCGGGAGCGGCAGGGCCGGCGGCAGGTGCGCCTGCGACAGCGGATGCTCGCCACCCTCGTGGTCCTGCTGGTGCTGGCCGTGGGCGCCGGCGGGCTGGCGTACGAGCAGCGCGCGGGCGCGCTCGGCCAGGAACGCGTCGCCCGCTCTCGGGCGCTCGCCCTGCAGTCCGCCTCGCTGGCGGCCGGCCAGCCCGAACGGTCGATGCGGCTCGCCGCGGAGGCCTACGGGACCTCGCCGACGACCGAGGCGCGCGGGGCGCTGCTGAGCACCCAGTCGCAGCCGTTCGTGGCCCGGCTCGGCGGGCACGGCGGTCCGGTGAACGCGGTGGCCTTCGCCCCGGGGAACGGCGAGCTGGCGACGGCCAGTTCGGACGGCACGGTGACCCTGCGGCGGGTGGCCGACCGCCGTACGACGGGGTCCTTCACCTTGCCCGGGCGGGTCCGGGCCGTCGCCTTCAGCCCCGACGGCCGCACCCTCGCGGCCACCTCCACGGACGGCCCGGCCCGGCTGTGGGACGTCGCCGGCCGGCGTACGGCCGCGGTCCTGGGGCCGGACACCACCGGTGCCCGGGCCGTGGCCTTCGCCCCCGACGGGCGGACCCTGGCCGTCGCGGCCCCCGACGGGACCGTCCGGCTGTGGGAGGCCGCCGGGGAACACCGGGCGGTGGCCTCCCTGGAGGGCCACACGCAGCGGGTCAACGCCCTGGCGTACGCGCCGGACGGCCGCACGCTCGTGTCGGCCGGGGCCGACCGGACGGTGCGCCTGTGGGATCCGGTGGGCTTCCGTCCGCTGGCCGTCCTCGCCGGGCACACGGACGAGGTGCTCGGGGCGGCGTTCGCGCCGGACGGGCAGGGCGTCGCCACCGGGGCCGCCGACCGGACCGTACGGCTGTGGGACGTGGCCGGGCGCCGGACGACCGCGACGCTGACGGGGCACAGCGACGACGTCAACGGCGTGGCGTACACACCGGACGGGACGACGGTGGTCAGCGCGGGCGGGGACGGGACGACCCGGCTGTGGGACGTGCGCGCCGCCCGGCTGACGGCGACGCTCGCCGGGCACACCGACTACGTGCTCGGGGTGGCGGTGGACCCGGCCGGGACGCTGCTGGCCACGGCCGGGTTCGACCAGTCGGTGGCGCTGTGGGACCTGCGCGGCCACGTGCTGACCTCGCGGCCGTTCACCGAGGTGTGGCACGCCGCGTTCAGCCCCGACGGGAGACTGCTGGCCACCGCCGAAGCCGATCACGCGGTGCGGCTGTGGGACGTGGCGGAGCGGCGGGTGGCGGCCACGGTCGAGGGGCACACCGAGACCGTGTTCTCGGTGGCCTTCGCACCCGACGGGCGGACCCTGGCCTCGGCCGGCTCCGACGGCACGATCCGGCTGTGGGACCTCGCTGCGCGCGGCCCGGCCGGCACCCTCACCGGCCAGGGCGGCACCGTGTTCTCCGTCGCCTTCGCCCCTGACGGACGGACCCTGGCCTCGGCCGGCTCGGACGGCACGGTACGGCTGTGGGACGTGGCCGCGCGCAGCGCGCTCGCGGTGCTCTCCGGGCACACGGACTTCGCCAACGACGTGGAGTTCAGCCCCGACGGGCTCACCCTGGCGAGCGCCGGGGACGATCTGACGGTGCGGGTGTGGGACGTGGCCGCGCGCCGGCAGCTGGCCGCGCTCACCGGCCATACCGGGGCGGTACGGGGCGTGGCCTTCAGCCCGGACGGCCGGACCCTCGCCAGCAGCGGGAACGACGGGACCGTACGGCTGTGGGACGCCCGCCGCCGGCGGTTCGAGGCGGCGCTCAGCGGCCACACCGGCTCCGCGCGGGGCATCGCCTTCTCGCCCGACGGGCGGACGCTCGCCAGCAGCGGCAACGACCGCACGGTGCGGTTGTGGGAGGTGGCCGGCCGCCGTCCGGTGGCCGCGCTGGCCGGTCACACCAGCGCGGTGTGGGGGGTCTCCTTCTCCCCCGACGGCCGGACGGTGGCGAGCAGCAGCACCGACGGCACCGTACGGCTGTGGAGCGTGGACGTCGGGGCCCGGCTGGCGGAGATCTGCCGGATCTCGCCCGGTCCGGCCTGCGGGCGGGGCCGCTGAGGGCCCCGCCGCCGTCCGGTCCTAGCCGGCGTCGCGGACCGCGACGATGCCGTTGAATACGCCGACGTACGCCGTCCCGTCGGGCCCGAGGGTGATCGGGGCCCAGTTGTTGTCGTACAGCGGACCCGTGCCGGTGAGCCGGCGCCAGCGGCGCTCTCCGGTGCGGAAGTCGACCGCGGTGAGGTACCAGGCGTCGATGCCCCAGGAGTTGGGCTCCTTCTCGTAGAAGTAGAGCAGCCCGTTCGCGGTGGAGAGCTTGGGGACGACGGAGGGTGCGCGGACCGGGCTCTGCCACACCGTGTCGCAGCCGCTGCCGTCGGGGCGGACGTCGATGCGGGACGCGCCGCCGACGACGGACTTGCCCAGCAGAAGGGTGGTGACGTTCTCGTATCCGTAGTTGTTCTCGACGACGATGCTGTTGCCCCAGGTGATCAGGGAGTTGTCGGTGGTGGAGGCGCCCGATCCGAACACCGGCACCTTGCAGACGAGCCGCCGGTCGGCCGGGACGTCGGTGCCCCGCCGGTAGACCAGGACGTTCATCCGGTCGTCGGCGTTGTCGGTGATGGCGACGTAGCCGTCGCCGAAGAGGTCCGGCGTGGTGCCCGAACCCTGGTTCACGGAACCGGGCTTGGCGCCGGCGCCGCGGTCGTAGGCCTGGCGCCATTGCACTTCGGGAGCGCCGTCGGCGGCGGCGCGGAAGCTGTAGAGCGCGTGGTCGGAGACGATGGAGACGCCGTCCTCGGCGACGGAGAAGGAGTTCTGGATCTCCTCGCCGTCCAGCCGGACGGAGCGGATCCGCGAGGTGGCCGGGTCCACGGTGCCGACGCGGCCCTGCCGGGTGACCCACCAGATGAGGCCGTTCCAGTCGGGCATCACGGAGGTGACCGGATCGCAGGTGCCGCTGGGCCGCAGGTTGGTCCAGGTGACGCAGTCGTGCGGCACCTGGCCGGTGAGGTCCCAGTCGTCGTCGACGGTGAACCTCCAGCCGCCCTCGGGGTTCTGGGTGTGGGACAGGCGCAGGATGTGCTGGCGGGAGTCGGCGAGCACGGCCCGGTCCTGGTTGTCCAGGTAGAAGTAGGCGCCGCCCGAGGTGTCCTTGAAGATCTTTGAGAAGTCGAGGGAGGTGATCGCCTCGACCGTCGAGGAGCGCTGCGGGAGCTGGTACTCCGCGAGGGTGGCGAGCGTGCGGGGCTCGAGGAGCTTGACCTTGAACCCGGAGAAGGTGCCGCACACCGTGACGAGCCGGCCGCCCGCGTCGAAGGTGGCGGTGGCGCACTCGCCGCCGAGGGCGGCGATCTTCTCGCTGGTCACCTTCGGGTCCTTGCCGAGCGGCCCGGACCAGGGGGAGGTGGCGCTGCCGGCCGCGTCGGAGTGCATGCCGCTGCGGCCGTTGGGCGCGAGGTGGGGGTGCTGCGGCGGTGCCTCGCCGGGCAGCGGCGCGGGGGCCGCGGGGGCGCCGTCGTAGTTGCTGATCAGGCGGTGGCCGGGGGTCTTGGGTATCCCCTCGGCCTGGGCGGGCGTGACCCCGTACATCACCGTGAACGCGAGGACCGGTGCCACGGCGCAGTGCAGGGCTCTTCGGACCATCCGGACCGCCTCCGCGTCTCTTCAGTGCTGTTGACGTTGCGTCTGATGTCGCGCCGCCGCCAGACGCTAGGTCGCGCGGCCCGAAGAGTCCATGCGGGAGCCGGATGATTCACGAACGCGCAACAGTTCTTGACCTCCCTAGGGCTTGAGGCCGGAAACCACGTCGGCGGTGGCCGTCAGGCCGTCGTGGATGGTCGCCGCCATGCTGCTGCTCGCGAGGTAGAAGCCGAGGAGCACGCAGACGACGGCGTGGGAGAACTTGAGGCCGCCGCTGCGCAGGAAGATCCAGGCGAGGATGAGGAGCAGGACGACCACGGAGAGCGAAATCACCATCGAAACCTCCTTACTCGCCGTCATGGTGGCGCAGGGAGGGGTGCCGTCGGGCGAAAGACGTGTCGGCCGTACGGGTGTTGACCGTCCGTGATGGCCGCTCAGTCCTTGACGATCTCGTTCCAGTGGGTCGTACGGTCGCACCAGCGCTCCAGCAGCACCGGATCGTGGCCGACGGCGAGGAGGCCCGCCCCGGTCTCGGCGCGGTACTCCTCGACCACCCTGACCAGGGCGGCCGTGGTGGAGGCGTCCAGCATCGCGGTCATCTCGTCGCAGACCAGCCAGCGCGGTCGGAGCACCAGGGCCCGGGCCAGGCAGGCGCGTTGCAGCTGGCCGTCGCTGACCTCGTGGGGGCGGCGCGCGAGCAGATCGGCGCCGAGGCCGACACGCCGCGTCAACTCGGCGACGCGCTCTTGCACTTCCTCGCGGCGTCCGGTGGCCCTGAGGGGTTCGGCGACGAGGTCGCGCAGCCGCAGGCGGGGGTCCGCGGAAAGCCGGGGCTGCTGGAAGACGACGCCGACGCAAACGCGCAGGGCGCGCGGGGCCCGGTGGCGGAAGCCCGTCACGGTCTTGCCGTCGAGGGCCACGGTCCCGCGGTCGGGACGGTGCAGCAGGGCGGCGACCCGGGCGAGGGTGGACTTGCCGCAGCCGCTCGGGCCCAGCAGGCCGAGGGATTCGCCCGGGCGCAGGGTCAGGTGCGCCCCGCGGACGACGGGGGCGCGGCGGTCGTAGCCCGCGGTGATGTCCGTGAGCTCAAGCATGGTGGCAGGCCACCCCTTCGGTGAGCAGGGGCAGCCGGGTGCGGCAGTCCCGGTCGGCCGGGGGTCCGCCCGGGGCCGCGAGGGCCGCGAGGGCCGGGGGGAGGGGGCAGCGGGCGGCGAAGGCGCAGCCGGCCGGCAGCGCGCCGAGTTCGGGCGGAGCGCCGGGAACGGGTGTGAAGGCGCGCTCGGGCAGGGCGTCGAGCAGGCCGCGGGCGTAGGGGTGGCGGGGTCCGGGCTTGCCGAAGAAGGTTTTGGCCGGGACCAGTTCCACGATCCGCCCGGCGTACATGACGGCGACGGTGTCGGCGATCCGCTCGGCCGCCGCGAGGTCGTGGGTGATCAGCAGCAGGGCGCGGCCGGTGTCGCGGGTGTGGGCGCGCAGTTCGTCGACGGTGCGGTGGACGAGGTCGCGGTCCAGGCCCGTGGTCGGTTCGTCGGCCAGGAGCAGCGGCGCGTCGCCGACGAGGGCGAGTGCGGTGGCGGCGCGCTGGGCGAGTCCGCCGGAGAGCTGGTGCGGGTGGTGGTCGAGGTGGTCGGCGGGGAAGGCGGCCCGTTCGGCGGCCGCCTCTGCAGCCGCGCGCAGCGCTGCCTTCGGGACTCCGGCGAGCTCCCGGACGGTCTCCTCCAGCTGGGCCCGGATGGTGCGGACCGGGGTGAGGTGCGCGGCCGGGCTCTGCGGGACCAGGCCGATGCGGCGGCCCCGTACGGTCCTGGCCAGGGTCCGCTCGTCGGCGGCGAGCAGGTCCAGGCCGTCGGCGAGGCGCGCGGACCCGGCGGTCTCGGCGTTGCCGGGAAGCAGCCCGAGCAGCGCGGAGGCCAGGACGGACTTGCCGCAGCCGCTCTCGCCGACGAGGGCGAGGCACTGGCCGGGCGCGAGGTCGAAGCGGACGTCGCTGACGGCCTCGACGTGGCGGCCCCCGGGCATCCGGAACCGGACGGAGAGCTCCTCGACGCGGAGCACGGGCGGGGTGGTCACAGGGTCAGCTCCGAGCGGCGCCGGGGGTTGAGGCGGTCGCGCCAGGCGCCCGCGAGGCCGGCGATCGCCAGCGTCGGGATGATCAGGAGGAGGCCGGGGAAGAGCGTGGGCCACCAGTCCCCGGCGAGCAGCGAACCGCGGGCGGTCTGCACCAGGTTGCCGAGGCTGGCCTGGTGGGACGGCAGGCCCAGTCCCAGGAACGACAGGGCCGACTCGTGCCACATCGCGTGCGGGACCATCAGCACGGCGGCGAGGCCGGCCTGCGGGAGGACGCCCGGCACCAGGTGCCGTACGGCCACCCGCCACCGCGAGGCGCCGCCCGACACGGCGGCGTCCACGTAGGGGCGGCCGCGCAGGGACAGCACCTCCGCCCGGACGATGCGGGCGGTGGACAGCCAGTGGGTGACGGCCACGGAGACGACCACGGGCCAGACTCCAGGGCGGAACACGGCCACGATGAAGATCCCCAGCAGCAGGTGCGGGATCGAGGACAGCGTGTCCACGGCCCGCATGACCACCCGGTCCACCCAGCCGCCGAGCGCCCCGGCGGCGGCGCCGACGGCCGTGCCGATGACCGTGGCCACGAGCGCCGCGACCAGGCCGACCAGCAGGGAGACCCGCAGCCCGTAGACGCAGCGCAGCAGCAGGTCGCGCCCGACGTCGTCCGTGCCGAACGGATGGGCCCAGGACGGCGGCCGGAGCTTTGCCGACAAGTCGACCGCCTGCTGGTCCAGTTGTACGAGCGGCGGGACCAGCAGCACGGCCAGCACGATCAGCGCCACGGTCACCGCCGAGGCCCGTACCCGCAGGGTGCGCGTCGAGCGCCGGGCCCGCCCCCGCGGGCGCCAGGTCGCCTCAGCCATCGAAGCCCACCCTCGGGTCCGCGAGCCCGTACAGCAGGTCGGACAGCAGGTTCCCGGCCAGGACGGCGGCGGTGGCCAGGACCGTCAGCGCGGCCAGCAGCGGGAAGTCCACCGAGGTGGCGGCCTGGACGGTGGCCGCCGCGATGCCCGGCCAGCTGAAGACGGTCTCCACCAGCAGCGCGCCGGTGATCAGCTCCGGTACGCGGGAGCCGATCAGCGTCAGCATCGGCAGCATGCCGGAGCGCAGCCCGTGCCCGAGCAGGACGGTCCGCTCCGCGAGCCCCCGCGCGCGGGCGCCGCGCACCGGGTCCTCTTCCAGCGCGTCGGCGACGCCCTGGCGGACGTACAGGAAGAACCAGGGGAGCTGGGAGATGCCCAGGACCAGCGCGGGGAGCACCAGGTGCGAGGCGACCTGCCCGAAGGTGACGGTGTCGCTGCCCGCGTCGGTCAGGCCGCCGGCGGGCAGGACCCCCAGCCGTACGGAGAAGAACCAGATGGCCAGCAGCCCCAGCCAGAAGGCCGGGGCGGCCTCCAGGGTGTAGGCGAGCGAGGACACGCACCGGTCCAGCCACCCGCCCTGGCGGCGCGCGGCGAGCACTCCGAGGGCCGTGCCGGCCAGCACGGCGACCGCGAAGGCGCAGCCGGCGAGCAGTGCCGACCAGCCGACCCGTTCGGCGATCACGTCGGCGACGGGCTGGCGCATCACGGCCGAGGTGCCGAGGTCGCCGGTGAGGGCGGAGGTGAGCCAGCCCCACCAGCGGGCGACGAGCGGCTGGTCCGCGCCGAGGTTGGCCCGCAGCTGGTCGAGCTGCTCCTGCGAGGCGGTCAGCCCCGCGGTGCCGGCGTAGGCCTTGACGGGGTCGAAGGGGGACATCGCGGCGACGGCGAAGACCCCGAAGGTGACGACGAGCAGGACGGGGGCGGCGGACAGGGTCCGCCGCCCGGCCATGCGCGCCATCGGTCCCCAGGGAAGCCGGACGGTGCGGGGGGTCACGTGGCTCGGCTCACTTCTGCTTCGGCTTCCAGCTCTCGACGTTCCACCAGGGGCCGGAGCCCAGGCCGTGGTCGTGGGGTTCGACCTGGGTGGCGGGCCCGTCCCACTGGTCGGTCACGACGTACAGGTGGTCGATGTGGGTGAGGAAGACGTAGCCCGGGTCCTTCACCAGCTCGCGCTGCACGGTGTCGTACGCGGCCTTGCGCGCGGCCGGGTCGCCGCTGCGGCGCCCGTCGACGAGTGCGGCGTCCACGGCCGGGTTGTCGTACCGGGCCATGTTGTTGAAGCCGTCGCCGCCGAGCGAGGAGGTGAGCAGCTGGTACTGGTCGAAGTCGGGGTCGGCCGGGGATCCGCCGCCCGCGAGGACGGCCTCGGTCTTCATCCGCGGCTCGATGACCTCCCAGGTCCCGGCTTCGGTCTTGACCTCGATGCCGGCCTTCCTGGCGTCGGAGGCGAAGGCCAGCGCGTGGTCCTGGCGGATCTTGTCGCCGGAGGTGTACCAGAGCGGGAAGGAGGCGCGGACCCCGTCCTTGGCGCGGATGCCGTCCTCGCCGGCCTTCCAGCCGGCGTCGTCGAGGATCTTCTTCGCCTGGTCGAGGTCGTGGGCGCGCTCCGTGCCGGCCGTGAACCACGGGCTGTCGGTGGGGACCGGCCCGTAGGCGGCCTTGCCCGCGCCGTCGAGCAGCCCCTCGACCATGGCCTTGCGGTCCACGGCGATGTCCAGCGCCCGGCGGACCGCGGGGTCGCCGGTGACCCGGTGGTGGGTCGGCAGGGTCACGTTGCGGTAGTCGAACGTCTTGGCCGCGTATGTCCTGTGCCCCTTGTCCCCCTCGAAGCCCTTGGCGAGGTTCGGCGGCAGGACCGCCCCGTCCAGCTCGCCGGAGCGCAGCCGGGTGGCGCGGACGTCGTCGTCCTTGATGACGGCCATGGTGAACCTCTTCACCGCGGGCTCGCCGCCCCAGTAGCCGGGGTTCGCCTTGAAGCTGAGCTTCTCGCCCTTGGACCAGGCGGTGAGCACGTACGGCCCGGTGCCGACGGGGCGGGTGGTGAAGTCGCCGCCGTTGACGTCCTGGCCGCCGGCGATGTGCTCGGGGGCGATCGGCAGCACGGTCCGCTCGGCGAAGGGCGCGTAGGGGTACTTCAGGGTGAAGACCACCGTGTCCTCGCCGCGCGCCTCGACGCCCGCGATGGCGTCCAGCTCGGTCTTCGAGGCGTTGTTCGTCTTCGCGTCGAGGATCGTGCGGTAGGTGAAGACGACGTCCTTGGCGGAGAAGGGCGCCCCGTCGCTGAACTTCACGCCCTGGCGCAGCTGGTAGGTGTAGGTGAGCCCGTCGGCGGAGACCTCGGGCAGGGCCACGGCGAGCGCGGGCTTCAGCTTCATGTCCGCGTCGTGCGTGAGCAGACCGTCGAAGATCTTGGAGTTGCCGTCCTTGCCGTAGCCGAGCAGCGGGCTGAGGCTTTCCGGCTCGGTCGCGATGCCGACGACGGCGGAGTCCGCGCCTCCCGGTCCGGCCGCCGCACCCCCTCCGGGGTTCGAACAGGCCGCCAGGCCCGTGATGAGTGCGGCGGCCAGCGTCGCCGTGGCCATTCCCCGTACGGTCCGGGCCGTCATGCTGTGCACATCCCTGTTCGCGGTCATCTCTTATTGCAAAGAGCTCGCAATAATGCCAGACAAGAGCAGAAGAAGACGAACCGGGTCACACGGGCGGCCGTCGCCGCACGGGTCTTGCCCCGGCCACGTCCCGCGTGCCATACATGTCTAGACCTTTACGCGGAAGCGGAGGAAGGCATCCCGTGCGACGCACCGCCCCCCTGCTCGCGCTCTGCGCGGCCCTCGCCGGCCTGTCCGCGGCCGCGGCCGGCTGCGGCGCGCCCGACACCGATCCGCCGCCCGCTCCCGCCGGGCTCACCGCGCAGGCCTCCAGCTCCACCACCGTGCACGTGATGTGGGACGCGGCCGCCGAGCGCGACGGGGTCCGCTCCTA